>JAEYOQ010000032.1 GCA_023411555.1 Bacillota bacterium | reverse complement strand
AGGATGCTCTATTCGTCATGCAATTTTCAATGTACTGATTGCGATGAAATAGTCACCGCCACATTTCTTAAAACTTTTACGATTTCTAACTTAAGTATTGACTTTCTCTAATAGTTAGTCTTTTATTTAGATTTTTCACGAAGCCTCCGTTTGTCTCAGTTATCAAGTCTATCACCTTCTCCCATATAGGATATTACTATATAGTACTATTGTCAATTATTTTTTGTTAAAATTTTCAACCCCACATAACTACCATGTCCCACAAGCTTCTTTACAAATAAAGGTATAGCTGATATATCGGCTCCCACTATATCAGCTATTTTAGCCTCCTACATGTTACATAAGGAGCCGGAAGAAAGCTTAAACTCCTTCTTAGCAGATCGAGTATTTGCAGGAAATACCGGTAGCAAACTACCACTGATAATCATAATGAATCTTATTCTGTTCAAACGTCTCTTTCTTAATAACGGTTTCCGCTGGCATCCTTCAAGTACGCACTTTTCAGTAATATACTTACCAAAAGGTAATATTTCAAATAATATCGAAAGGGAGGTTTCTTATGGTTACATATAATAACAAAACATACGAATGCCCATTGTAGATGACTATCGACTTGATCGGAGGCAAATGGAAAGTACTTTTACTATGGCATTTATCAAATGGAGTAATCCGGTTCAATGAATTTAATCGTATATTCCCTGAGGTTTCAGCAAAAATGTTAACTCAGCAATTAAAGGATTTAGAAAAGAACGGCTTTGTTCACAGGGAGGTCTATCCTCAGGTTCCTCCAAAGGTAGAATATTCGCTTACTGATTTGGGTCGTTCCATAATACCAATCTTACAGGAAATGAATAAATGGGGGACAGCTCACATAAATATGAAGACCTCACAATAAATCCTCCATTGGTCTTAGGTATCAGATTATTGATTTTAATTTGTAATTTTTGTATTTCCTGTAATTAATTGAATAGGCATATAAAAAACGGGGAACTCTAACTCACTTAATTGAGCTATCGTTCCCCGTTTAGCTATGTATTAATTATTATTATGTTAGGTTGAAGAATTTATTACTGAATATACTTCGAAGCATCCAGACCATAGATATCACAGGCTGTTTGAAGGATGCCTTCGTCTACGCCGTTTCTAGAGTATGTCTCCATCTGATGATCCAGATCCGCAAGGACTGAGTCAAAATCTTCTACGATATAACCATCAACCAAATCCCACCAGCGTGCCATAAGGAAAATAACCTCTTCCTTCTTCGCCTGCTTTAGGTCAAGCCAGTTCTGGGTACGAATGCTTAATACATAACTCTTCTCATCCTCGGTTAATGGCTGGGTTTCACCTATGCCTTCTCCTGCTTGGTCAGTACCAATTCCTTCTCCTGGTTGACCTGACTTATCTACGATCTGGTCTTCTCCGATTCCTTCACCCGGCTGACCTGACTTATCTACGATTTGATCTTCACCAATTCCTTCTCCTTCCTGGTTTTCCATATACTCAGGAGAGAAAAAATAAACATCCGTAGTATCCACATTGCTATCGACTGTAAATCCGACTGACTCCGCAACAAAGCTCAGCTGTGCGAACATTGTTCCTTCGACTAAAATCGGTGCGATCTCAAGCGTAGCCTCATAGGAAACACGCTCACCAAGCTCCTCAACATATTTTTCATAGTAGGCGGTTGTGTTGCCAATGTTTAAGATAATCGTCGGATGTTGTCTCGATGGCTCCCAAACCTCTAACCGCTGCTCCTCCGGAATCCAATTTACATCATATCCAATCGTCTCCATAACTGCCTGTACAGGTACCATAGTTATACCATCAGCTACCTGTGTGGGTATATCGGTCGGTACCTCAACCAAATCTATAAAGATCTTGCTTCCATCCAATGCGGTCACCTGAGGGGCAGGCTGACTGTCGGTGTTGGCGAGGCTGTCAGTGGGGACGACGGTGCTAGTGCCGCTATCGGTCGGGCTGGGGGTATTGCTGTTGGCGGGGCTACTCTTGCTGTTGCCGCCGCAAGCAGTGAGGGAGAGCGCAAGCATAAGGGCAAGCGCAGGTGCTATAATTTTCTTCATTGTGATGTTCCTCCTTCTAGTTTTGAAGAGCTTCATTATTTTCTTTATGTATCTTTCATCCTTATTCTATCAGCTATTTCTCGAAAAAACCGTCTGCTGCATAAAACATGATTTTTTCGACATGAATCATATACAATATCCATTTATACCACGTCTGCTCCAAGGCTCATTACAAGTCGTGCTAAGCATATTTCAGGTAATCGTTTCCCCCTATTATCCAATTATAAAAAGACCTATGGCACAGAGCATTTATGTGTCATAGGTCTTTTTTTGTTATATGTTACATCATTCTACGAAAGCTTTTAACGCCTCAATTAGCCATCATTAATTCTGTGACTTGTTCCGGTAAAAGTGGTTTACTAAAATAGTATCCTTGAATAATATCACAGCCCTCATTCACTAAAAATTCATATTGCTCGATAGTTTCCACCCCTTCTGCAACGATTTCCGCATTGATACTATGTCCAAGAGCTACTATATGTTTGATGATATTTCTATTAATATTCTCATTTACATTAACAAAGGATTTATCTATTTTAATATAATCGACATGAAAATTCTTAATTAAGTTCAATGAATTATAGCCAGTTCCATAATCATCAATATATACTTTTATTCCTTGTTTTTGTAAAACCTTTAAATTATCTAATAAAATATCCATCGTCTTGATTAAGGCGCTTTCCGTTATCTCTATCCCAATACTACTAGGTTGTATCCCTGTATCTGAAAGTATTTTACATACAGCTGATGCAAAATTAGGACTTTGTAACTGAACACTAGAGACATTTATTGATATTTTAAGGTTCTTAAATCCAGCATCATGCCATTTCTTTAATTGTCTCACAGCACTTTCAAAAACCCATTCTCCTATTGGTATAATAAGCTTTGACCCTTCAGCTAATGATATAAAATCAACCGGACTAATAATTCCTCGCTTCGAGTGCCTCCACCTTATTAAAGCCTCTACTCCAGTAACCTTTTTTGTCTTTGCATCGATCAGTGGCTGATAGCTTAAGTACAACTGTTGCTCCTGAATTGCATAGACTAGATCTCTTCGAATATCCTTATAATAATTTCTTTCTTCTAGTAGACGATCCGTATAATACTGTATATTATTTTTTCCTCTCTCTTTTGCTTTATACATAGCAATATCTGCTCTTTTTACTAGTGTTTCTCCGCCCACCTTATCACCATTATACTGAGAGATACCAACACTTGTCGAAATTGCTAGTTTATGTCCGTCCGCTATGATTGGGGTTTTAAATGATTTAATAATTCTTTGTACAATTTCATTGAAATCCTTGCCTTCAGGCAATAAAATTACAAATTCATCGCCGCCTATTCTGCATAATATACCTGCACTTTTTATACACGACTTGAGCCTTTTTGAAACCTTTTGTAATACTATGTCACCAATATAATGTCCATAGATATCATTTATGGTCTTAAAATTATCTATATCGAGAAACATAACAGTTGGCTTTAATTGCCCTGCATCTGCACTTTCAATCGTAGTTTGTAATTTCTCCATGAATACATTGCGTATCAAAGTTCCTGTTAATTGGTCATGGTATGCAAGCTGCTCTAATTGCTTTTCCATCTTCTTCTTTTCAGAAATATCTGTATGAGAGCCAGTTATTCTGATCGGGTCCCCCTGTTCATTAAACATAAGTTTCCCTTTGCTTGCAACCCATATATATTCTCCTTTTTTAACCTTTAACCTATATTCACTTGCATAGGTCTGCCTTTTTTCTTTATAGCAATCTGTAAGGGTTTTAAGCGTCGCTCCCCTATCCTGTGGATGTATCAGCTGCTTCCATACCCCATAATATTGACATATGACTTGTTGGTTGAATCCTAGAATTTCACTCCACTCTTTTGATAAATACGCAGTATCATTCGTTAAGTTCCAATCCCAGAACCCATCACTTGAACATTCTATGATAAGTCTATACCTTTCTATATCCGCTTTCAATGCATCAATCTCATTACTAGTCTTATTAATAGAATAAACCATTTCATCTTGCATAACAAATATCTCCTTGTTCACATCATAGCTTTGGGCTTAAGTACGTGTTATAGGTTTTCGTATTTTCTTTAATTCCAACATTTACACTACGCCTTTTCGCCTGATAACATGCATATACAAATCACAAATTGATACCATTCTACATTTTTCGTCCCAAAAATACAATAAAATAAAATTCCAAAATTGTTAATTTTTTATGACACATAATACGAAATCATCTGATTATATTAATATGAATGTCTCTTTCATCCAACCCGGAAGGAACAAATAAAATAGGCATATGGCACTAAGTTCGTGACATATACCTAATTTTCATTATTATTCATAAGCGATATTTGATTACTTTAGGCTATATCCCTGGTTTTACAGGCAACATAACCGTCATGGTTGTTCCAATCCCTATCTCGCTTTCGCATAAAATAGTTCCGTTTAGCAATTCTATAATCCTTTTTACAATGGAAAGCCCTAACCCGCTACCTTGCTTTTTGTGGGATTCATCACACTGATAGAATTTATCATATATTTTACTTAATTTTTCTTTTGATATCCCAATACCTTCGTCCTTGATGGAAAACATAAGCATATTATTCTCAACCTTTATTGTAATGCTAATCGTACTTTGTTGCTCCGAATATTTAATTGCATTATCAATTAGATTAGTCCACAATTGAAAGAGCAAATCATAATTACTTACAATACTACATTTCTCGAGTTGAAGCTCATAATGAATCTCCTTATCGGGCCACTTTTCTCCTAATAGGATAATACAGCGCCTGATTTGTTCGTCCACTTTGACTTCCTGGCTTAGGTCTACTATATTCTGGTGATCAAGTCTGGACATATGGAGCATGTTTTCACTCATGCGAGAAAGTCTTTGTGATTCCTGATAGATATATAATAGGTATTCCTTCTGTTCCTCTTCACTAAGACCTCCGTCCACCAGCATCTCTGAAAAGCCTGCAATGGCTGCCACCGGTGTCTTGATTTCATGAGACACATTGCTCATAAAATCCTTTCTCATGTAATCCATTCCACTTAATTCCCGTGTCATCTTGTTGAAATTATTTACCATGGCTGTGATTTCATCGGGATATAACTCATTCTTCTTTTTTCTATGATCCTTACTAACCGATATTTGTACGGTGAAATCACCATCCGCTACCCTTTGAACTCCTTTACTAATGGTGGCGATAGGGTTCGTTACATAAGAGGCTGAATGCCAGAGGGCAACACCACCTAACAGCATGGTTATGGCACAAGTAACAAGGCACATGAAAAGGGCAACTGTGCTCGTCATCGGACCATCATAGAAGAAAGAAAAGCTCGTAAAGACTATGATATATGCAATACAACAGGAAGCACAAAGAATGATGATGGATGCCAGTGCCAGTTTAAAGCGTAAAGACATTATTTTCTTTCTTATTCTCTTAGCCATTGCTCTTTGAACCTTTCCTATACTTTTGACTTATACCCCAGCCCACGAATCGTCATTATCTCAAAGTCAGCACAAGCTTCGAATTTTCTACGAAGCTTCTTTATATGAGAATCTATGGTCCGGTCATCCACCTCTGCATCCATTCCCCATATCTCATCCAGCAGCTCCTGCCTTGTAAATATCTTGTTAGGATTACTCAGTAGCTTAAAAAGCAGATAGAATTCTTTGGGAGGCATTTCGAAGGTTTCCTCATTTACCTTAACGGTCAGAGCATTATAATCTAGAAGAGTATTACCGACTACTAGCTTTTTTTCGTTAGCAATTTGTGCTCTTCTTAACAATGCTTTCACTCGAAGCACCAATTCTCTCATACTAATCGGTTTAACCATATAATCATCGGTTCCAGCACGAAATCCCTTTTCCATATCCTCAATTTGATTCTTAGCCGTTACCATCAGGATTGGAATGGTATATGCTGCATCGCGAAGCTCCCTGACTAATTGATATCCGTCCATATTTGGCATCATAATATCACTAATAATCAGATCAATGTGCTCCTTATCCATTAGGTCTAAAGCCTGTTCTCCGTCATATGCTGCAAAAACGCTGTAAGACTCCTGACGTAGCTTGGAACATATCATCTTATTAAGGATCTCATCATCTTCAACCACAAGAATGGAGAACATGCTATCACCTACCTTCTATTTATTTACTACCTTTTTCAACTGGGCATTTTCTAATCGATATACTACATCAACAAGGTCTAATACTCTTTGATCATGCGTCACCATGATGGCTGCTTTATTATGCTTCTTAACTTCTTTTCTAATTAATTCTACTACCTGCCTGCCCCTACTTCCATCTAAGCTTGCTGTTGGCTCATCCGCCAGAATAATATCCGGATTATTCATAAAGGCTCGTGCTATTGCTACACGTTGCTTTTCACCACCGGACATCTTTGCCGGATATTTATTAGCACATCCTGAGAGCCCAAGATCCTCCAGCATATCATCTGCATTCATACTGGATGTTCCATTCTTTTTATTCATATCAGCAACAAGGGTAAGCTGTTCTTTTGCAGTTAGATAGGGAAGTAAATGATGACTTTGAAAGATAAAACCAATCTTTTCCCTACGAATTTTGACCAGTTTCTTGTTTTGCTTCTTTAGAAGTTTGGTGCCACCAACCACAACGTTGCCATCCGTAGGCGAAAGTAACGCACCGGATATGGATAGAAAGGTACTTTTACCAGAGCCAGAAGGCCCGATAATTGCTATGAATTCACCCGGCTTTACCTCCAGGGAAACATTATCCAATATATTGTTTTGTTGGTCACCATCTTGATATGACTTAGATATATTATTTAACTGCAATGCATATTCATTTTTCATTATTCATTTCCTCCTATTATAACGATTGGATCAACTTTTGCAACTTTTCTTATGGATACTAGACTGGTTAGCAATGATATCATTACAAACACAATGGATATAATTACTACCATGGGTATTTGAAGATCGAAGGGCATACTACTTGGGAGTATAGAGGCCATACCAACCGCTATTAGGTTACCGATGATCATTCCAATGATAGAAAGAATTAAAACTTGGCTCATAATATACCTTGTAAGTTCCGACATCTTCATTCCTATCGCCTTAAGAACACCAAACTGCTTTTGTTTTTGTATCGTAATTACATAGAAGAACACGCCTAATACTGCTGCAGATATTATTACCAAAACCCAAAGTATCATTTTAATTGTTAACTGCTCAGCTGCATATCCCGGAAGATTATTAACAATAGTAGCTTTATCAACAACCTCGAAGCCTTTAATATCTATATTATCAATATCAGAGCCCTGTACTGCGATGGCATTGTACTTTTCTATATAAGAGGAATTAACCTCTTTATTAAGTGCTGTAAATGTATCAGTCCCGATAAAGCCTACCGGTGAGTGTCCATATATTTCATCCTCTGTAAATCCTACCACTGTTAATTTGAGTCCTGTTACGGAATCCTCTACCACATCCCCAAGGTCGATGTTTTGTTCTTTAAAGGAATCATCTAGTACAAGAGGATACTCTGTAGTGGAATTTGATAATGCCTCTCCTTCCGTTATTTCCGGGGCAAGAAAGTCATTCGGATTAATAGAAAAATAAGTAATATCTAATTTCTTTTCATCCACTAGTGTATTTACGTTTGATCTCTTAATATTTAAATTCGTTACTTTGTCATTCGTTTGGGAAGCTACTTGATCCAGTATTTCTTTATCCACACTTGATATGGCAATTAATTTTTCTGCATCAGTGCTAATTACAAAATGCTCCGCATCTGTCTTTTCAACGGATGCGCTTATGGCCCAGCCAAGTCCGTTAGCCAAACCTGATAAAAATACAACCATAAATATCATTAGAACCAGAATACTCTCTATTAATAAGTATTTGGTTTTACTATGCTTCAATTCTTTCCATGCTAATTTCATACTCTACCTCTTTCTATGATTATCATTAATGCGGTCTATATTCACCACATCTTTATTCTCATTATCTAATTTGCTACAAGCTTTACAACAGGTATCGTACATTTTTGCAGTTATGAATGATCCGAGGATTAATCTGCTTGTATTTTCCCTATTGCGAATAGTGCTTAAATATCTCAATTACAGCTGTAATGTTCATCGATGTACCTAATATAGATCTTGAATGTGACCTGAATATGACCACGCATAAAAAATAGGCGTAAGTTTTTTGTGTGCATTGCCTATAACAAAAAGAGCATCAGCTTGTGGGCTGATGCTCTTTTCCAATATAAAACATGAGTTGTAATACCTATTATCTTTTTAGCCTTAGCAGGTTTTATCCAACCTATGCTTTTATAAAATCTCCACCCGATAGGCAGGGGATTGTGGAGGTATGCTGAGGGTCTGGAATATGGCGTGCTCCACCCGTACCAATTGTCCCGGCTGAATATCTCCTAAGGAAATCGGATTATTATCCTGGTTTAGAATCACTGTTTCGTCTGAGATGGTAAAAATCATCTGATCATACATGTCATAGGGACTTCCGGTGAGGAGAAAGTTATTATTTGTATCCACACTCACGACACGATCTACTGTTATCTCCTCAGAGACTTCCTCATCCAATACAACAATCCGGAAGGCACTTGCTTGAGGAGGAATACTTCTTGTCATGGCAGAAGAAAAATCTGCGTCAATTTGCATCCCCTCATCCAAATCATACATATCAAGTAATACCCCATTCTCATCTATGATAATGGTGTCATCCCCAACATTAAGTCTGATTTCTTCTCTGTAAATTACACTATTCTCATCACTTGCCGCAAAAGAAATTATCATATAGCCTGTTCTCGCGGTATCGGCAACAACTTCATCAATTATAGCGCTGTTGACATGTAATACATTATCACTAAGAAATATCATACCCAGTGGGGCAGAACTAGATTGCTCCATAATCATCCTCTGATTCACATATTATTCTAGTTATATTATATGTGCCTTCTACAGGAAGTTACGGATTAGCCGTGAATATCGTATTAATAAGTAAATTTTCCGATCATCTCCTGAAGGTTCCTGGAAAGTCCGGCTAATACTTCACTTGTCTCAGCCAATTGATTGATACTAGCTGCCTGTTCTTCCATGGACGAAAGGACCTCTTCGGTAGATGCAGAATTTTCTTCTGCGATCGCCGATAGATTCATCATGGAATCTAAGATTTCATTCTTCATGACACCCATACGTTCTCCGGAAGTCTTAAGATGGTTTGCCATTTCAATTGCCACATTTACAGCCTCTTCAATCTTCAGAAATTCATCATTACTTTGAAGTACGCTCTTGTTTTGCTCATGGATAATAGCAGATATCTTATCAACCGCTCTTACCGCATCATGAGCATTAAGATATAGTTCCTTTACAATATCATTAATTGACTTTGAATGATCTGCGGATTGTTGTGCCAGCTTTTGCATTTCACTTGCTACAACGGCAAAGCCCTTTCCTGCCTCTCCTGCTCTTGCAGCCTCAATTGCGGCATTCAAGGCTAATAGGTTCGATTGCTCCGCCAGGGAGGTTATAAAGTCACTAGCTTCTCTAATCTTTACTGCACTGTTCTCCGTCAGCCTGATTACACGATTGATCTCTTTTGTCTCGTTGTTACACTCCCCAGTAATTAATATTAAATGTGAGATTTCCTCCATCCCTTGCTCTACAACAGATGTTGCAATAGTTGCATTATCATATAAGGTAATCGTTTTATTCAGATTATCGTCTATGTTCGCACCAAGTAAGTCGGCTTTTTGAGAACTATCGTCTGTATTCTTAGATTGCTCATATGCACCGTTGGCAATTTCTTCAATGACCTTTGTGACCTCATTAATATGTACGGAGGAGGCTTGAGAAGCTGTCGAAACACCACTCGAGAATTCCCCTATCTTCTCCGATACCGACTTTAGTTCATGCAACATCTCACGAAAATTCTTTGTAATACTATCCACCGATTTACCAAATACACCAATTTCATCCTTCATCTCGAGATACTTAGGACTCACGTCATGACTGATATCAAAATTAGCAATTCCATTTAGATGTTTGATACCTTCGATTAAGGGAGTGATGAGAGAATTACCGATGAAGTAAGTTATCACTATACTAATGGTCAGTGCAAGTATCGTTACGATAACAATGGAACGAAGGATGATCGGGAGACTGCTTAAGACCTCCTCCTGATCTGCTCTTAATACTAATATCCAATCCGTATCCGGAACTGGAGCAAAGCCACAAATAGCTTCTTCCCCCCGCTGATTAAGGTTCGTTTCTCCAGCCTTATTTAGGATCATCTGTTCAGTGATATCCGCCATCGGCTTAAGTGCCTCATCGTCTTTGGCCGCTTCGATAAAATTATACTGCTGTAAAACCAGTTCCCGATCGGGATGGGCTATTACGGTACCCTCTCCATTAATCATGTAGGCATAGCCATTTTCTCCATAGCTGATATCATCTGTAATATTACTGAGGGTATTACCATCACTTCGCCCTAACAAAGCACCGACTACCTTACCCTCTTGCATAATCGGCGTAGCAAATACGATGATGATCGTATTCGTCTTAAAGTCAACCATAAAATTGGTAATCAGTTTCCCGTCTAATACCTTTAGGACAGGGTCAGTAGAACCGATTTGACTCGAAGTACCACTGACATAATTCACATTACCATTCATATCCATGACACCTAGATCCAGAAAATCCAGGTGATCCATCTGGCCTCGAATTACCGGCTTTTGCTCCTTCCATATCATACCCTCTATAACCTCTAAGGATGCTATTGCTTCTAAAGATTGCGTATGGACCATCATTCTACTGGCTGTTATTTCTGCAGCCTCCTGTGTCAAGGAAACAATTGTTTTCTTCGCCTCATCGTTAAACTGTTTTGTTGTTATCTTAATCGACACTCCACCTATAACTGCTGATGTTGTCAAAATTAATAAAGAAAACCACAAAACTAATTTTGTCTTTATACTCCTCATTAATAGCCTCCTTTTATAATAGAACGATGCATTCACAGATTAATAAAAAAAGAGAAGAATCGAGATCTCTATACACCAAGACTAGGATATGCGGCTCCTGCCTCATTCCTTAGCTATAGTGTATGAAGAACCCCTTCTTCTCCTCTTTCTCTTCAATCAGACCCTACTTAACATTAATTATGACATGTATATGAGTAGAATTGTAGCTTAGCTTCTCTTTGTATCTAAGAAGAATTCGTAAGCCTCTTTGCTGGTAGCATTTTGATGAACAACCATCTTAACCGCTTGAGCCATTGCTACGGGATCTAAGCTCTGGAATATATTCCTTCCCATATCGATACCTGCAGCACCCTCGGCAATTGCACGATAGCACATCTCCAAAGCTTCATCTTCCGGAAGCTTCTTACCGCCTGCAACAACAATCGGTACAGGGCATGCCGAAGTAATCTCTTCAAAATCTTCACAGTAATATGTCTTTACGATATGAGCTCCTAACTCAGGAAGTATACGAGTCGCTAATTTAAAGAAACGACTGGTTCTCTCCATTTGCTTACCAACAGCCACAACACCCATGGTAGGAATTCCATAACGGTTACCAGCATCCACAGTCTTACATAGATTCTCTAAGCTTGATGTTTCACCATCCGCACCGATAAAGGTCTGAACAGCCATACATGCAGCATTCATACGAATAGCATCCTCAATATCAACTCCGATGATCTCATGACTTAAATCATCCTTTATAACGGATGATCCGCAACTTACACGAAGTGCCACGGCCTTGCCCGTACTTGGTGAAATACAAGTACGAAGAGCACCACGAGTACCCATCAACACATCCACATGATCAAGAACCGGAGGAATAACGATGTCAAGTCTCTCAAGTCCTGCAGTTGAACCCATAAAATAGCCATGGTCAAAGGCTAACATAACGGTACGTCCACTCTCGGGGCTAAATATGCTTGATAAACGGGTTTTCATACCCCAATCTACATCAGACATTCCCTTTACATGATATCCACCCTGCTTAGCAAATGGTGTATTCACATGATAATCCTTAGCTACCTTCATTCCATCTGTATCTGCCATTTTTTATCCTCCTTTGGCTTTAAAATATATATTAGTTAAAATTGGAACTAACACAAGTAATAAGATATATCCTTAAGCTGGACATCTTATCTATCCAACTTAAGGATCTATCCAGTAAAAATTTTAATTAGAAATCATAGTTATCCATATTGTTGATATCAAATACGGTTCTCTCAGGAAGAATTACAACACCTGAATCATCTGCGGTATATGCATTGGGATCTAATACGGTATTAGGCTGTACCTCTACTGTACCAATCTCCGGGATATCAATCTTGTCGCCAACCTTGAAGGTATTACCAGCAGCTAACCAGTAGCCTAAGTAAGCACCCATAGCTCCTTGTACCTTACAATCCCAAAGTCCCCATCTCTCTACGATTCCTGCACGGCAGTAATCCTTCATGGAGTTAGGAGCTGCAAAACCAGTAATCACAACATCCTTAGAGGTTAAACCAAGATTCTGAGCTGCCTGAGCCTGTCCAGGTAATGCTGTAGAGTCATTACAGATAATAGCTGTAATATCAGGATAAGTTGTTAAAATAGACTCACCAACGCTAATTGCCTTTTCTGCATCCTGCTCACTATAGAAGTTGTCAGGAGCTACATTAGTCCAGTTGGGATATTTTTCTTTAATATAAGCCTCACCAGCTACCTGCCAGGAGTTCTGGTCAGCAACGGTTGCCTGTGAATAATGCCATACATAAGTTACATCATCAGCATAGGGATCTTCCATACCCTCTGCAGCCATATCAACTAACATCTGACCGAGCTGTTCCGGTGTTCCCTGGGATACCATTAAGGAACGTGCATCATTGGATACATCGGAGTCCCAAGTTACAACTGCGAGTCCCTCTTCCATTGCTTTTTTCATTGCTGCATCAAGACCAGTTGCATCAACGGAAGATACTGCGATTGCGTCTGCACCCTGTGCAATTGCGTTATTGATAATTGCAACCTGGTTAGCAACAGAAGCCTCTGGATTACCATCATAATTAACCTTATATCCGCCTACCTTAGCTGCATGCTCCTGCGCACCTGCATTTGCAGATTCAAAGAATGCATTTCCTGATAACTTAGGAATAAAGGTAACAACGATTTCATCATCTTTATTACCAGCTTGCTGCTCTGTACCCTGTGTAGCCTTGGGTGTATCATTAGTGTCAGTACTATTGCTTTCCTTCTGACCACATCCGGTTAATAAGGAACCTGCGATTGTTGCACATAATAAAATGCTTAAGAATTTCTTTTTCATACGCTCTTCTCCTCTTATTCATTATATAGGGTTTATTATTATAAAATTATAATAACCAATGGGACTGGGCAATTACGCCCTCTTAAACAGCTTAGTAAAACTTTTCTTAAATTTCGAATTATCCGATAACATTCTTGCTGCAACGGTTGCTACTAACAGAATACCGATTGGGATATCAAGGTATTGGGTGGATAATCCAGCCATTACTAATCCAAATCTCATAATACCAATGACTACTGCTGCTAAGGCTGTACCTATTACACCTCCTTTTCCTCCAAGATTAGATGTACCTCCTAACACAACCGCTGTGATGATCGGAAGGGTTAATTCCTTTCCTAAATCTGCTCTTGCGGAGCCCAGATAACTGGTTAATAGGATTCCTGCTATGGATGCGCTCATTCCTGACAGAACATAGGTGCTAGTCACAATCCACTTTGTCTTTATACCAGAATATTTTGCTGCATTCTTATTGATTCCGCAGAGGAATATATATCTACCATATTTCGTCCTATGCAGAAGAATATAGCCTATGATAATCAATCCTACAAATATAAGTACCTGATTCGGTATCCCGAATACTTTTCCAGTTCCCAGCTGAATGAAAGAACTGGGGAACTTACTAATTCCTTCAAAGGCGCTGGAGGATGATAAATTAACAACCGACAATGCAAGTCCGGAATATAGAAACTGTCCACCAAGGGTTACAACCATTGGCTGTACACCGGTAAAGGCTACCAGAAAACCACTGATTGCTCCACAAAAAGCACCAATGAGTATAGCTACAAGGGCCGCTACCCATATATTCAAACCGGCATCCTGCCATAGAACTCCAAGAGATATCGAGCTCAAACCAACGATGGAGCCTGCCTGTATGTCCATACCTCCCGTGATTAACACAAAGGTTACAAATACGGAAATGATACAGATCGGAATAAAATCATTAATACTTCCAAGCAAAACCTTCGCTTGTAGGAATTTGGGATTCAACAATCCGAAAACGATAATCTCTGCAACAAGTAAAAGGATCAGAGAGTTTTCCCAACGCAATAATTTTTGTTTCATCTTATTTTTGCACATTGCAACTACCTCCTACATCCGATAACGTTCTTGCTGATAATCTGGCTCGTCTCGCCTTTTCCTCCATACGCTTTTGGAATAAGGCATCTACAACAACGATGATAATAAGCATAATACCAGTAATTGTATTATCGAATTCCGACGAGAACTTTAAGAATACAAGCACTCTACTAATGGATGACATGATGATCGCTCCGGTTGCAGCTCCCAGTACTGTGCCGACACCACCTGTCAAGCTAATACCACCAAGCACACAAGCTGCGATTGCTTTCATTTCATAACCATTTCCTGCTGTCGGAGTAACAAATCCAACTCGAGCCACATACATTACACCTCCTATGGATGCAAACACACCACAGATTATGTAGCTGACTATCTTCGTAATGTCTACCGGAATACCTACTAGGTTTGCACCTGAGACATTATCACCAACTGCCGCAAAATAGCGACCCTTTTTTGTTCTAGTTAAAAAGAAATGTACAACCAGCATCAGTACTATTGCTAACGCCAAGAAATAGGTCACAGTATTAAATAAGGTACTCTGAGCTAAGGATTTAAACTCAAAGGGTACATTTTCTACCCATTTACCATTGGTATACACGTAAATTGCTCCTCTTACGATACCATTCACACCTAAGGTCATAATAATAGAAGGGATCTTCAGTGCAGTAACACCAAAACCGTTGATCAGTCCTACTATAATTCCTACTAATATAGCTGCTGCGATCGCCGTTACCCATGAACTGCCATCCCTTAACAGGGTAGCAGACACTGCCGCCGACAATCCCAGTGTGGCTCCGATCGATACATCAATTTCACCTGCTAATATAACAAATGCAATACCGATCGCCAGAAGGATATAAACCACACTACCATTAAAGGTTAGTAGTAAATTTTTTGTTTGGAGAAAAGAAGGATTAACCGCTCCTACACCTAAAAACATTACAATTAAAAATGTTAAGGAAGAAATCTCTCTTGACCCTAATATCCTTTTCAGCACTTTCATAGCACTTTTTCCTCCTCATATACACCAAAAGCTGCCGCCGTTAGATTATCCAGGTTGATTTCATCTCTGGAGAATCTGTGATTAATGCGCCCTTGATACATAATAGCTGCACGATCACTTAATTCAACAATTTCTTCAAAATCAGATGAGATTAATAATACAGCGACACCTTGCTTCTTTAATTGATGGATAATCGTGTATACATCACCTCTTGCACCGGCATCAATACCTCTTGTTGGTTCATCTAAGATAACAACCTTAGGATTTGTTGATAGCACTCTAGCGATAACTACCTTTTGTTGATTACCACCGGAAAGAGATCCCATAATCTGATCCTGTCCTGTAACCTTTATTCTAAAATCCCTAATATAGTCATCCGATAGCTTTTCTTCTGCCTTCGTATTTAAGAAGAATTTACTGCTGTTTCTTAAAAATGCCGAGGATAAATTGGAACACACATCGCCAATTTTGAAGATACCATTCAGATATCTGTCTTCCGGTACATAGTTAATACCTTTATCCAAGATTTCTATTGTAGAAAGACCGGTAACATCCTCACCGTCTAAGATTACCTGACCTGCCTTTACCTCATCCATTCCGAAGATTGTAGTAGCAAATTCCGTTCTGCCTGCTCCAACTACTCCTGCTACACCAAGGATTTCTCCCGGGTAAACCTCCAGGTTAATATCACGAAATCCGTATCCACTAAAGCCCTTTACTTCTAGCATCGGTGTCAGCTTGGAATAATTCAATTCGGCTGATCTCTCTGTGGTCTTCAAATTAGTCTCTGGAGGAAGTAATGCCTTTATTAAATCATCCTTTGTAAAGTTTTGTACTGATCCTTTCAGAGTTATCATTCCATCTCTCATGATAGCTACATGAGTTGCTATTTCAAATACCTCTGATAATCGATGGGTGATATAAAAGATACAGATACCCTTTTTCTTTAAATCTTCTATCAAAGTAAATAAAGATTTTATTTCATTAAAGGTTAATGAGGAGGTTGGCTCGTCCAAAATAAGGATTTTTGCATTCCTAAGAAGTCCTTTCAGAATTTCAACCAACTGTTGCTCAGCGATCGATAATGTATTCGCTTTTCTTTCTAATTTAATATTCCAACCTAATTGGTCTATCATCTGCACTAATCTGGTATGCAATTCGCTCTTCTTTTCAGAGAAACCCATTGTAATATTTTCTTCTACTGTCATATTCGGAAAAAGCATCGGTTCCTGAGGAACTAAGTAAATTCCGTGGGCAAGTGCGATAGAGGGTTTACTCAGATTAACTTTCTCTCCATTCAAGTACACCTCTCCAGAATCCTGTTGATATACACCCATGATAATTTTCATTAAGGTACTTTTACCAGCGCCATTACCACCGATTAAAGCAACAACTTCACCGGCATTGACATCAAGGTCGATTCCTTTTAACACTGTATTCGAAGAAAAACATTTACATATGCCTCGAATTGAAATCATCGAATTGCTAATCGGCGTTCTTTCGACTTGCATTTTAATCCCCCTTTTCTATATATTAACTTATCTTCTAAATGGTTGAGATTATTTTTTGTCCATTAAAATCCATTACATTTGTTTTTGCATGAATATTTTGTTCTGTTTGATGAGTAAATCATAAGACATATTGTCAGGTTTGTCAATAGCTATTTTTGATGTTTCGATAAATTTATATGTTATTATGTCTGTCTTTCCTATATTTATGCCGTATTATTATGTATGATTTATACAACCACTTTTTTCTCTCTTATAATTTTTTAAGAATATCTTTACATATTGACAACTAATTTCTATAATGCTATACTACAGATAAATATTCAACAAATGTTTCTATTCATAACTTTTGCAACGCATGTTACAATAGATAAAAATGGAAATTATGGAAATTCCACATAGGAATATCAGATGGGAGATGGCTATATGGATAGAATTGAAAAAGAGTTTGAAGATAATTTAACAGCAAAAATTGCTTGGTATTATTATATGGAAAACATGACTCAACAAAGTATCGGCGAACTTTTGGGGATCTCACGTATGAGAGTAATTAAACTACTCGAAAAAGCCAGACAGAATGGTATCATACAGTTTCAAATACGCTCCGATTCCAGCAAGCGCATTGATTTAGAGAAAGCACTAATTCAAAAATATAATCTCAAGGACACCTATATTGTACCTACTAATCCAAATAGTGATGAAATAAATGAGACGATAGCAAAAGCAGCAGCCATGTATATAGGAAACAGGATATCCGATAATTGCTTTATTAATGTAGGCTATGGGGATACTCCATCAAGAACCTTAAACCACTTGGCCACGAATATTGATTACACCGTTTCCTATGTATCCCTGACTGGTGGGGTTCGTTATTATTTACCTAATACTCAGTCCAATGTATTTAACGCTAAGCTTTATCTCATGCCTTCCCCTTTGATTGCCTCTTCTCAGGAGATGGCCAATGCAATGAAGAATGAAGCTTCTATTCAAGAAGTTACAAGTATGACAAAGCTAGCCAGTATGACAATCGTCGGAATTGGTTCCATGAGCGACAATGCCACAATAATTAAATCTTCTATCTTAACACAGAACGATTTCTTACTATTACGTATGCAAGGAGCTGTCGGAGATCTCCTATCTCATTTCATTGATAAGAACGGTGAGCTTATTAATACGGAAATCGAATCGAGGCTAATAAGCACACCGCTTTCCTTATTAAAGGAATTAGATAATGTAATCGGGGTTGCTGCAGGAGATAGCAAGGTTACTGCAATTAAAGCTGCTTTGACAGGATCCTATCTTGATATTTTAATTACAGACGAAAATACCGCTCAAAAATTAATCGATATGAACTAAAGGAAATACCGAATTTACGGATAAAAATAAAGGAGGTCAATAACGATGATGGAAAAATACTTATTAGCACTCGATGCTGGTACCGGTAGCGTTAGGGCTGTAATCTTTGATACCGAAGGTAATCAATTAGGTGTGGTCTCACGAGAATGGGAGCATAAAGAAGACCCACGTTTCCCTGGATCTATGGATTTTGATTGGAACCATAATTGGAGCTTAGCATCTGAGTGTATCAGAGAAGTTCTTCGCTCCACCAATATTCAGCCAAAGGATATTGCAGCTATCTCCACCACCAGTATGAGAGAGGGAATTGTACTATACGATAAGGAAGGAAAGGAGATATGGGCATGTGCCAATGTTGATGCACGCTCCAACGACGAAGTCGCTGAGTTGATCCAACAATCTCCCGATATGGAAAAGGAGATATATCAAATTTCCGGACAGACCTATGCTCTTGGTGCTTTGCCAAGAATTCTATGGGTTAAAAACAAAATGCGTGATCTATATGAAAAAACAGCTACTGTTACAATGTTTAACGATTGGCTGATTTACAAACTTACTGGCGTATTATCTACCGAACCCAGCAATGGCTGTACAAGCGGAATTTTTGACCTACAAAAGAGAACCTGGGATACCTCCATTGCAGAGCGTTGTGGTATTAAGACCGATATTTTTCCTCCGGTATACGAAAGTGGCAGCATTGTTGCGACCGTAAATAGTAAAGGTGCCGAGGAGACAGGATTAGTCACCGGTATCCCGGTAGTTGCAGGAGGCGGGGATGCACAGTTAGGCTGTATCGGTGTCGGTGTTGTAGCCCCGAGCCAGGCAGCTGTAATGGGTGGAAGCTTCTGGCAGTATGAGTTTAACACCGACAAGGCCATCACAGATGACCTATGCAGAGTCCGTGTAAACTGTCATTCCACACCTGACATGTGGCAATATGAGGCTTTGGCCTTTTATCCCGGTTTAATCATGCGATGGTTTAGAGATGGCTTCTGTCAATTAGAGAAGGAGAAATCAAAAGAGACCGGACGGGATGTCTACGATTATATGAATGAGGAGGCAGCTAAGGTTCCTGCCGGTTGCTACGGAATGATGTGTACCTTCTCAGATACCATGAACTATATTAATTGGAAGCATGCGGCTCCCACCTTTACCAATTTCTCCATTAACCCAGAGAAGCATAACCGCTATACTTTCTATCGTGCCATAATGGAAAATGCGGCAATGGTCACCAGAGGCAATATGGAGCTTGTAGCGAGTCTCACTCAGAACAAACCAAAGGAAATCATCTTTGCTTCCGGTGCTTCCAAGAGCCCTTTATGGTGCCAGATATTATCCGATGTATTAGGGCTTCCGGTTCATGTACCCGTTGTAAAGGAAGCTACCGCACTAGGTGCCGCCATGATTGCAGGCATTGGTGTCGGTATCTACGATAACATTGAGCATACTGCAAGCAAATTGGTTCAGATGGAGAAGACCTATCTACCTAATGAGGATAATCACGCTGTATACAACGAGATGTTTTCCGTATGGAAGCAGGTATACGAAGCGCAGCTTAATCTCAGCGATCGCCATTTAACAAAGCATATGTGGATCGCTCCTGGTCTATAACTTACACAATATTAACCTAGCACATAACACCATCACCAGAAAGGAAGAATGAAAATGTTTATAGTTGATGAAAAAGATTTTGAATATAGGTTTGGAGACAGTGGGCCTAAGTACTTGATGAAGGGGCCTAGAATGAATTATGCTCTTGTTCAGTTCCAGGCTGGCCAAGATTTTCAGGCCCATTACCATAATGTTATGGAAGAGAATTTTTATATCCTGGAGGGTGAGGTTGACATCATTGTTGATGGAGTCACACATACATTAAAGGCTGGGCAATTCATCCATATCGAACCCGGCGAAGTACATTATGTTGTCAATAATTCTAATTCCGCAGTGAAAATGGTATCAACATTAGCTCCATATATAGAAGTAGATAAAGTCGAAGTTGACTAGTACACAAACCACCTTTTAACTCCATTTTTCGATAGCTAGACAAAATCCCCACAGCAAAAGGCACCAAGCAAAATCTGCTTGATGCCTTTTGTACATTTATATAATATATTATAAGTTATTCTTCAACCATATCGCATCCTCACTCAGACAGGTAAGCCGATCTTTATCCGGTGCGTAATTGGCCTCCCGCTCAACGAAGTAATGCATCTCTCCCCTACACTGTGCCTCTGCTGCCGCCTTTACAGCCTTCCAGTCAACGATTCCTTCACCGGTTGCACAATTTAGCTTCTGGTTCTCCTCCATGAACTTAAGAACTTCAGGAGGGAATATGGGCTTGCCATCCGGTCCGATTTCAAAATGGAAGGGCTTCTTTTCCGCGTACATCGATGCAGCCGGCTTAGGTCCACTCACAGCATTGTTTTCCTTGATATGAATAGCCACAAAGCGCCCGGCGTATCTGTTTAGGTATTCTACCGGATCCTGACCAGCATTGGAGCACCAGCCACAATCCAATTCAAAGCCGACATACTCCGGATCTGTATTCTCTATCACATAATCCAAAAGATATTTCTCCCCGTCCTTATTAAACTCCTGGGTGTGATTATGATAGCCTATTATTAAGCCGTGCTCTTTTGCAATCTTACCGTATTTATTAAGTAAAGCGGCAAGCTCCAGCGCTTCCTCCTTGGTAGCAAAATCGAACATGGGGCAGATAATCATCTTCCCGCCGATAGCTGCCACATAAGGGATATCCTTCTCCATATTCTCCATACTGACATGAGAAGACACCGCTTTCAGTCCCGCCGCCTCCAAAGCCTCCACCATCTCCTGCACAGACATACCTCCATAGTTGGAGCCAGCAAATTCTACTTCCTTATAGCCCATAGCCGATAGCTTTTGAAAGGATACCGGCATAGGATCCTTACTGTCAAACCCTAATGAATACAATTGAACACCAAACTTCTCCATAACTTTGCCCCCTTATATAATTGATGGAATACAATCCATACTGACATAATTATACAACCTTTTAGCAGAGAAATCCATGCCTTCTTTTTACTCCACCCTAAGCCTTACCTTCTTCCTTGCATAGAAAAAGCTTACCACTTGACCAATCCCTGCAAGAGCCCAGGTAACGGGATAGCAGGCAAAAAGCATGAGGACTGTTGGAAACCAGGCAAAAAAGGTGACCAGCCACACGATTCGCATCAGGCAAGCTCCAACTAAGGTACAGAGCATCGGTAAGATAGAAAAGCCCATACCACGAGTCAAGCCCGGAAATACATTCATGATTCCACAGGTAAAGTATGCAATCATGAGAACGTTGATCCGGATCATCCCTAATCGGATTACTTCAGGATCTGATGTAAATATAGATAATAAGGGTCTGCTAAGTAACATGGTCAGTCCACCCAGAACAATCCAAGTAATAACAATTAAAATCGTACAGATTTTTGCAATCTTATCAATCCTATCATATTTTTTTGCTCCCATATTCTGCCCTGTAAAGGTTATGGCAGCATTGTAATAAGCATTCATTGATGTAGCGACAAAGCCCTCGATATTTCCTGCCGCAGAGCCAGCTGCCACCATGGCAGAACCAAAGGAGTTGACTGCTGATTGAATCAGCACATTGGATATAGAGAACAATAGTCCCTGTAATCCTGCAGGAAGACCAATGCGCACAATTTGCTTCAGCTTTCTCCGGTCAATGCCAATCCTCTTAAGAGTCAGTCGAATCGAGTCGTCCTTATTACGGCTAAGGCACAAAAGCACCAAGAGCATCGATAAGTATTGGGAAATTACCGTTGCCCAGGCAACACCATCCACACTCATATGTAATACAATCACAAAAAATAGGTTTAATATCACATTCACAATACCTGATACCATTAAATAATACATTGGCCGACGGCTATCTCCAACCGCACGCAGAATCGCAGAGCCGAAGTTGTATATCATACTGGCAGGTACACCTAAGAAATAGATTCTCATATAGGTGGCTGATAAATCAATGATATCCATAGGGGTACCCAGCATAATCAATAAAGGATTACAAAGCATTAAACCTAAAACCATTACAAGAAAACCACCTATAAAGCTTATGGCAATCGACGTATGTACAGACCTATTGACCGCATCCGGCCGTCCTGCACCGCAGTCCTGAGCAACTACGACACTGGTCCCCACCGATAGTCCCATGAATAGGTTCACAATCAGATTGATGATTGCACCGGTTGCACCGACTGCTGCCAGAGCCTCCTTTCCGGAAAATCTTCCGACTACAACCATATCTGCTGCATTAAATAACAGCTGCAGAACATTCATTGCCATAATAGGCAAGGCAAAAAGAATCATTTTGCCAAATATCGGACCATTGCACATGTCCTTATCCCGGTCTTTCGATATCATTTTAATCATTTTATCGCTTCCTTTTTATGTCGAATTGTCATCAAAAAATGTAAACAAATTAACCTTACCATATCGGGACAATGATTTCTACTATTTAAATCATTTAATAGAAAATACATAGCTCCGCTCTTCTGAAATAATCCCTTAAAGCAATTCTATATTAGCATTTTAATAAATACAGCAGTGGCACTTTGATTGATGCTACTGCTGCTTCATCTTCTCTCCAACTCTTCAGAAATCAAATCTTGAATAGAACTAATTAAATCTACTTGTTGCAATAAAGCTTCTCGGCATGTATGGCCTTACGCTCCCATTCATGAGCCTTACGGAGGCTCATTGGCAGACCTTTACCCTCGAGATACATATCACTCATCTGCCATCTTGCCTCAGGGTAGCCTTCCTCTGCCAGATCAAAAAGAACCCTCATTCCCTCCTGGTTATCCTCTTTGTCTAATAAGATCTGTATCTCCTTATAACGCTGCTCCCATTCCTGCAACTTCTTCGAGTCATAAGGCTCAGCCCTATCCTCAGTATAAGCAGGCTCCGGTTCCCTGGGAAACAGGGATTGTAAATTTTCATTACTTTTTATAACAAGCCTCATAGCTCTATGTCCTCCTCTTACTAGTCCTATAATTCCTGCTTCAGTCTTTCCACGATATCAATATCTGCCGGGAGCCAGTCAACGGAATCTAGCTCCTCTTTCGTAAGCCACAGTCCACAGGAGTGCTCCAGTAAGGTAATATCTCCCTGAGTCACATGGCAGAAATAACAATGCATGGTAAGATGGAAATTAGGATAGGTGTATTCCATAGTAAGAAAGAATTGATCAATCTCAATCTTTACATCCAGCTCCTCCAAAATCTCTCTGTGTAATGCAGCTTCCTTGGACTCTCCTTGCTCAATTTTACCACCCGGAAATTCCCATCTACCAGCAAACTCTCCATATCCTCTCTGAGTTACTAATATCTTATCCTTATCTCTGATAATCGCTGCCACTACTTCAATTGCCTTCATTGTCTTCTCCCTTTATTTACGTCACTGTATTGATTAGGCTGTCAAAAGGCAATCTCAGCTTATAATGCGAATATCAGACTAGAAACAGCCTTTTGACACGCTAATCCTAAAACGAATACCACTTTACATCTTCGCTATCATGAAATTGATCAAGATAATTCATATAATCCTTTTTTGATACCTTTTCATCATTAATATAGTATTCCCCACTATCATTAACCAAAGTACTATACCCTAGAACCTTCTCCTTTATATTAAAGCCCTCAAAGCTCAGCTCCAGAATCTGATTGTCTAAAGCTCCCGAGGAAGCCATATAGTTTCCGTTCGTCTTAGGATATTGAAATGCCCTAATATCATAAGGATAACCGTAAACACCTCCGTCATAATATCTCAGAAGCATAAGCCAGGTCTCCTCGGCTTGTTTTAAGCTTACAATAACCTCCGGTGTACCGTCATGATCCAGATCCACAATAGCGTATTGCTCAGGCCACATACTTGAGGTAAAAAGATAATCGAGGAAATGGTCCATGTCATCTAGGTAGTACTCTTTGAATTCTGACGCATCTGAGCTTCCTTCATGGGCTACTACCTCCTTTAAGGTCGCTTCCATCACTAATACTTTATTTAGTGCTTTTATGCCTTCTGTCTTCTCCCAATCTTCAAAACCTGCAAGCAAATGCAAACTTTCCTCCTCTACCTTCTTTTCTGCTTCAGTAGGACTTATGCTGATTGATGGGACCAAATCTTCAACTTGATTACTTACAGGGCTAGCATTTTTACAACCTGACATGATTAAGCACATCAGAACAGCGCTTATCATAATTATCATCTCTTTTTTCATATACTCCTCTTCTCCTTTGTTAACATTTTCGTACAAAACCAATCCAGCTAGGTAAATCATATATTCCAACATCTCCTAGTTAAATACCAGGTCATTATATATCATTATAAATATAAATTAAATAATCTTTAATAAAACTTAAGATTTTTTCTGTAAACCTTTTTCTGTAAACCGGATAACATATCTTAATGATATATCTGTATGGATTTGGATGGTTGGGTCTAGATTTTATCAGATATTTGTGAAATAATATATCTTATCGATAGAATGGAGGACAAATCATGAGAGCTTATGAAAGATTAATCAATTATACAAAATATGCAACTGCCTCGGATGAACTGAGCAGTACACACCCAAGCAGCCCTGAGCAGCTAGTATTCGGAAAGGCTCTGGTGGAAGAGATGAAAAGCCTTGGTATTGCAGACGCAGCCATGGATGAAAACGGTTATATATTCGGAACCATTGAAGCTAATATTGAAAATTGGTCTGGATCGGTGATTGGATTTATTGCCCATATGGATGTTGTCAGCTCTGTCCCTTACTCGGATATTAAAACAAGGGTAATAGAGAATTATGATGGTTGTGAAGTTATTCTTAATTCGGAGAAGAACGTGAAGATCAACCCGGATGAATTTGACTTTATGAAGAATTATGTCGGAATGGATCTACTCGTTACCGATGGAAATACTCTACTCGGTGCTGATGATAAAGCCGGTATCGCAGAAATTCTTACTATGGCTGAGACCTTATATAAGCACCCAGAGATAAAGCACGGTACCATAAAAATAGGTTTTACTCCTGATGAGGAGATCGGCAAAGGCGCAGATCTGTTCGATGTGAAAAGCTTTGGTGCTGATTATGCTTATACCGTGGATGGTGCCTCTTTTAACGAGGTTGAGTATGAAAGCTTTAACGCTGCATCCGCTGATGTATTGATTAATGGCTTCAGTATCCATACTGGAGATGCCAAAGATAAGCTGGTGAATGCCTCTCTGCTTGCCATGGAATTCCACGCTCTCTTACCCGAGAAGGAACGACCGGAATATACAGAAAACTATGAAGGCTTTTATCATTTGGACCGTATGGAGGGCATTGTTGATACCGCAAAGCTCCATTACATCCTGCGTGATCACGATCTTAACAAGCTAAACACTAAGAAAGAGGTTATGATAGCTGCCGCTACCAAATTAAATGAAAAATATGGACAGGATACGGTTAAAGTAGAAATAAGAGATTCCTATTATAATATGGCAGATCAAATCAAACCCCACTGGCATCTGATTGAAGCTGCTTATGAGGCAATCCGGGAATTGGGTGCAACACCGATCAGCAGACCAATCCGTGGAGGTACCGATGGCTCCAGGCTATCCTATATGGGCCTTCCCTGTCCCAATCTTGGAACCGGCAGCCATAATCATCATGGAAAGACTGAATTCGCATGCATCCAGGCCATGGATCAGTGTGTTGAGCTTCTGCTGAAGCTTGTAGAGAAGTATTCCAGCAGGAAGTAAAAACCCCTTACCTCTATCAGGTGTACGATTACCTTGTACCCATAGATGGCCTTCCGAGAAGACAAACTTTATAGGAAGTATAGATCTTATATTGAGGTCTATACTTCTTTTTTTTGCTATATTAGGCACTCATAACCAAGGCCTACTCTTCCCCTCTCTTAGCCCATCCTCCCCATCCCCTCTACGCTAGCATTCTTATAACACTTAACTGCCTTCCTTTGTGGTAGTTTATGCCGAGGCTTACACCCTCTCCACTATCCAGTAATTATCTAATGAAATATCCAGTTATATCGTCTATACTTTAAGAACGACACTATTTAAAAAATTTTAATCATGCAAGGAGGTTCACTTGAAAGATAACAAAAAATACATATCAATGCCTTTGATTCTTTTCCTTGTGGTCATATTCTTTTTTACGAGTGCACCTAAGGCTGAAGCGGCTACCATAAAAATGAGCAGCACTGCATTTACACTGACTGCCGGCTCTACTAGGACCTTATCTGTACTTGGCACAACAAAAAAGGTTACCTGGAGCTCCAATAACCGATCCATTGCAACTGTGACCTCAAAAGGAAAGGTAACAGCCAAGGCTCCCGGGACTACAACCATCTATGCTACTGTCAACGGTAAAAAGCTATCCTCAAAAGTAACCGTTGTTAAGATCAGTAAGTCCTCAGCGACCCTTGTATCCGGTTCTACCAAGACCTTAAGCGTCGCAGGGACCAAAAATAAGATCACCTGGTCCTCCGGTAATAAATCCGTTGCTACTGTATCCTCCTCGGGAAAGATTACTGCTAAGTCAGCAGGTACCGCAACGATCTACGCCTCGGTTAACGGCGTTAAGCTATCCAGCAAAATTACTGTAGTAAAAATCAGTAAGTCTTCCGCAACCCTTAGCGTAGGTGACTCCAAGACCTTAAGTGTCTCAGGAACCAAAAATAAGATCACCTGGTCCTCTAGTAATAAATCCATTGCTACTGTATCCTCCTCGGGAAAGATTACCGCCAAGGCGGCTGGTACAGCAACGATCTATGCATCCGTCAACGGAGTTAAGCTATCCAGTAAGATTACAGTGGTAAAAATCAGTAAGACGTCCGTGTCTCTTACAGTCGGTGATACCAAGACATTAAGTGTTACAGGGACCAAGGATACAATCACCTGGTCCTCCAGCGATAAATCCATTGCTACTGTATCCTCCTCGGGAAAGATTACCGCCAAAGCGGCTGGTACAGCAACGATCTATGCATCCGTCAACGGAGTTAAGCTATCCAGTAAAATAACAGTGAAGAAGCCTGTAGCACCGACTCCAACCGTTACACCAGCCCCCACTTCGCCTCCAACCACATCATCTTCATTACCACAGGAGTCGCAAACCAAGAAGGTGGTGGGATATTACGCAGCCTGGTCCAAATACTCAGGTTTTACTCCAGATAAAATCGACGCAACAAAGCTTACTCATATCAACTATGCCTTTGCCAATATCGGTAGCGACCTTAAAATCACCTTGGGATATCCGGACATTGATGCAGCCAATATCAAGCAGCTAAATCAATTGAAGATCGTAAACCCAGCCCTTAAGACCCTTATTTCCGTCGGAGGTTGGTCCTGGTCTGCAAGATTCTCCGATGCAGCACTTACCGAAGAGTTCAGAAATACGTTTGCGAAAAGCGCTGTCGACTTTATCGTGAAATATGGCTTTGATGGAATTGATATTGATTGGGAATATCCCGTAAGCGGCGGTCTTGCTACAAATACTAGAAGACCGGAAGACAAGCAGAATTTCACATTACTCCTCAAGACATTAAGAGAAATGCTTAATAAGCAGGAAGCCATTGACGGCAAGGACTATGTATTGACCTTCGCTGGAGCAGCAGGAAGTTGGTATCTAAAAAACATTGAGTTAATGGAAATAAACAAATATATAGATTATGCCAATATTATGACCTATGATATCCATGGCTCCTGGGAGCCTCTTACCAACTTTAATTCCCCCCTTTATAGCATTGATCCCCTGCAGCCCTATAAAATCAGCCTGGATACCACCATCACCGAATGGCTGAATACCGGCTTCCCCAAGGAAAAGCTTAATATGGGTGTTCCCTTCTACGGATATATCTATAAATCCGTAGCAAATATTAATCAAGGCTTATATCAGACCTATTCTGGAATAGCTACCATAAGCTATGCCAATATAGCGGGTAATTATATTAACACACCGGGTTATGTACGTTACTTCCATGAGACCTCTAAGGTTCCTTATCTCTTTAACGGCTCTACCTTCATCACCTATGAGGATGAGCAATCCATGGCGGAAAAGGCAAGCTATGTAACAAGTAAGGGCTTGGGTGGTATCATGATCTGGGAGTTAAGTCAGGATCCAAACCGAGTTCTGCTTGGTCAATTATATAAAACACTGAATCAGAAATAAGGAAGCAAAGGGTTATTACAAACCATAAAGCCTTGGGTGAAGGGCGGACTGTTATCTGCTTTGTGTGCTTAACACGTGTCTTCTAAGCTCGTTACGGTAAGCAAAGCAGGAAAGGTCCGTCCTTACCACTCTCCAGACAGCTCCTTCCATCTCCCCAATAGGTCTGTGAATTGTTCGGTAGTTTGTGGAGAGTGAAAAAAGTAGCCCTGGGCATTATTACAACCATTCTTCCTTAGAAACTCCACCTGGGATGAGTTTTCTACTCCCTCTGCTGTAATTTTACTCTCAATAATTCTTCCGATCTCTATGATTGTCTTCACCATAGCAGCTGCCTTTGGATTTTCCGGTACCTCCCGAAGAAAGGACATATCAATCTTAAGGTTATTAAAATCCACATGTTGTAGTATGTTCAGGGAAGAATAACCCACACCGAAGTCATCAATGGCAAGCCTTATCCCCAACTTCTTTAATTCATCCACAAAGGATTTTAAATCCATAGCCTCACGAAGGATACTTTCGGTTATCTCAAGTTCTAGGTACTTGGGCTCCAGACCACTTTCCTTGAGTACTTTTTCTAAAAATCCAATATAATTGCTGTATTTCAATTGATGGTAGGAAACATTTACTGCTATCGTGATAGGATGCAGTCCCATCTGCTGCCATGCTTTATTCTGATGACAGACCGATGCCAATACCCATTCTCCAATGGATATGATAAGACCATTTTCTTCCGCCAGGGGAATGAATTCACTAGGATAGACTATTCCATATTCCGGATGTCTCCAGCGAAGTAGGGCTTCTGCACCGATAATGGTTCCACTGGATAGCTCGATAACCGGCTGATAGTAAAGCTCCAATTCACTACGAGCCAAAGCATTTTTTAAGCTTTGCTCGATAATGGACTTTTTATAGATAACCTCCCTTATCTCTTTATTGAAGAAATGATAGGTGTTCTTTCCACTCGCCTTTCCATAGTACATTGCAATATCAGCTTTTCGGAGTAACTCCTCGCCTGTACGTGCATCCTTTGGGTATAGACTGATTCCTATACTTGCCGATACCTCATTTTTTTTATTTGATACTAGGAGAGGCTTTGAAAGTGCTTCAATGATACTTTTTGCCACCTTCTCCGCATAGGCTGGATCTGCACCGGGAAGTATAGCTACAAACTCATCCCCGCCGTATTTCGCCAGGAAATCCTCCTCTGACAGACATTGGGATATTAACTTCGCAATCTGTGCCAGTACTGAGTCTCCATAATAGTGACCCATGGTATCATTTATCTTCTTAAAGTTATCAATATCGATAAACATAGCAGTTAAGCACTGCTTTTCATTAACCCTTTCCTTCAGTATCTCCTTTAGATAGATTTGAAGATACCTGCGATTCGCCAAGCCGGTTAGGGTGTCATAGTGTGCCATCTCAAACATCTTAACCAGATCCCTGTCTCTGGTTTTTCGTAATGTAACCGCTGCAATCGCCAAGACAAGGAAACTAAGAACAAAGGTTAATTCATACTCATAATAAAGTCCGTATCGTATTCGGCTTAATAGAATAGCAGACATGCAGCTTCCTGCAATGATCAGATAGCTGATAAGTAGCTTGTAATCCTCAAAGCTTAAGCAGATATAGGCGGAAATCATCAATAGCATAAGAGTATAATCCATCTTAAACCCATTGGCATAGGTTAGATAAATTGCGACCGTGTTGGTTATGATATAGGCAGTCTGATAGATTATTCTTCTATAGCGCCGGAAAACTGCGAACTTCAGTAGCAAATAGATCAAGACGTATAACAAGGCATTTGCCCCAAAGATCCATTTATGCAGAAAAAGCATCTCATCATGCATTACGATCCATAAAGCTGCATAGGTCGGAGCCAATACAGCATTCGGAAGTGCGAAGTTATCAATCAAATCATCCTCGAAGCTTTCCTGCCTTAACATATTATGATAATTATTATGCTTCATTATATCTTCCTTTTTTCAATCAGCTTACTGATTAGATTGTGAGTTTTATCCCTTATTTATACATTTGAATTTACACCCTCTCTGGAAAGCAATTGCCAACTGTCGAAAAAAATGTTATGCTAGCCCAGTGCACCTTGCACATCATTACAAGCTTAATCAATAAATCTACGATTAAATGTAGATGATATATAGAAGAGCTGAGGCTATTTATAGAGATAAAGAGAGGTAACAATATGTTAAAAGTTGATCATCTATCCTTCTCCTTTCCCCAAAAGGATCTATTTCATGATATTTCATTTACTTTGGAGAAAGGTCAACACTGCGCCTTCATAGGAACCAGCGGCAGCGGTAAAAGCACTCTGTTGGAGATCATTATGGATCCGGATCGGTATATGTACGACGGAACATTGGAGCTCGATTCGAATTGCAGAATCGGATATGTGAGCCAGTTTTCCAAGCTGGATCATGCAGAGGAATTAACGGTTTTTGATTATATCGCAAAGGACTTTATCAAGCTGCAGGAAGAGCTGGCAGCGATTTATATAGAGATGGAAACCTCAACGGATATGGATGCCCTACTAGAAAGATACCAGCTGATTCTAGACGCCTATGATGCCATTGGTGGGGATGATTATGAGCAAATAATAAGAAGAAAATTAAATACTGCTGATCTGGGTAAGCATGAAAATCGAAGGATATCAGAGCTTAGCGGCGGTGAGTTTAAGTTGATTCAGGTCATTAAGGCCATGTTAACCGGCCCTGACTTGATGATTATGGACGAGCCCGATGTCTTTCTGGATTTTGAGAATCTAAACTCCCTCAAAAATCTGATCAATTCCTTCAAGGGTACTATGCTGGTAATTACCCACAACCGGTATCTGCTTAATCAATGCTTTAATAAGATCCTACAACTGGAGAATAAAGAGCTTCAAGAATTCGATGGACGCTATATTGATTACAACTTCTCACTACTGCTAAAAAAGATCGAGCTTCAGGAGTTAGCGATGGCAGATACCTTAGAGCTTGAGCGAAATGAGCAGCTAATCAACAGGCTGAGAAATACTGCCACTGTCTTTACAGAGGCTTCCAGAGGCAAAGCCTTAAAGGCCAGGATTAAGATTAAGGAAAGGCTGGAGGCACGTAGAATTAAAGCACCCTTTGTAGAGATCAAGCAGCCGAATATTCACTTTGATACTCAGAAGGAAATAGAGGAAGCTACTATTTTAACCGTCAAGGATTATAGCGTGACTTTCGATGAAATCCTTCTTAAGGATGTCAGCTTCGAGATGAATTCAAAGGATAAGGTTGCCTTAATCGGTGCCAACGGCACAGGAAAGACAACTTTATTACGAGATATCTATAAAAATAACAATCAGTCGATTAATATCATGGAGGATATTAAGATATCATATTTATCTCAACGAAGCAGCGAAATCCTTAATGAGACAAATACCATACTGAACGAGTTCCTGGATGCCGGGTTTCAGACCAATCAGGAGGTTGCAGATCACCTGATAAACTATAATTTTGATGAAGATGACCTTCGTCAACTCATCGCCTCTCTATCCGGTGGTGAGAAAAATATATTGCAGTTAGCTAAGGTTGCCTCTCATAAAACAAACCTACTTCTACTCGATGAGCCCACCAGCCATCTGGATACCTATGCACAATTAGCACTTGAACAAGCCATAAGAGATTACAAAGGGGCTGTATTAATGATCTCTCATGACTTCTATACCATTGTTAACTGTATGGATTATGTCCTAATCCTTGAAGATAAGACACTTCGTAAAATGAGTATTCGTAAATTCCGAAAGATGATCTATTCACAGCATTTTGACCGTGACTATCTTGAGATAGAGCAAAAGAAGATTGCCCTCGAATTGAAGATAGCAGCTGCCTTAAAAGCTTCTGATATAGAGCTTGCCAAGGATTTATCAGAGGAGCTGGAGAAGCTGATAACTCTCCTATAAAGAAATAGCATACTTCTCTTCCATCTCCCGGAAATGGCGAAAGATATGATCTAAATCCTTGCCAAAGGGGAGCAGACAGTACCGGCTATGTCCTTCAACCTCTACCTTTTCTACCGCTTTACGCTCCACTAAGATGGCCAGCTTGCGGTTAAGCTCCGTGTTGGACAGGTAATCAACCTGCCTTAATATTTCAGAATAGGTAGCACCATCCTTTCCAATAGCATTCAGAACCTCAGGGACCCATTTTAATTTAATAATATCTTGAATAATTTTAAAGCCTTCTGTCGTTTGACTCATACTATCCCTTCTTTCATGGTAATAATCACACGATTGCACAATAAAGAGCATATATGGTTATTAATAAGTGTCAGCTTGCTGACACTTTTATTTATCCTGGATACATCCTCCTAGGTTAGAAACAAATTTGTCTCTATATGTTTTATATTTTTTAATATATAATAACATCATAGCAAAAAGAAATCAATAATCATTATCATATAAGGAGGATTATATTATGAGTAAAGTATCATTATTAAATCAATATGTTGCTGATTTACATGTTTTCAACGTAAAGCTTCACCAGCTGCACTGGAATGTAATCGGGTTACAGTTTGTAACCATTCATAAATATACAGAAGAGGTTTATGAAGAGGTATTTGAGAAGTTCGACGAGGCAGCTGAGGCTCTTAAGATTCAAGGTGAAGCTCCCCTTGGTAAAGTATCGGATTATCTGAAAATCAGTCAGATCGAAGAGCTCGATACAGCCAATTATAGCGTAGACTTTGTAGTGAAGGAGTTAAAGAAGGACCTGACCTATCTGAAGGATTTACTTTCCAAGATCCGTACTTCAGCATCTGAAACAGATGACTTTGAGGTAGCGAATATGGCTGAGGATCATATCTCCTACTTCAATAAGCAGATATGGTTCCTCACTGCTATGACAACATCTCTATAAGTTGTTTTGATATACGTTGTTGATGAATAAAACAGCATGGTAGTTTAAAAGTAGCTTTATAAGATGAACATAGGTATATGCCACCACAAGGATGGTATATACCTATGTTTTTTCCGTTATAGGGTAAATTAATTCGTCAACTCGCCTATTTTTTGATTAATTCTATTACGAAGCCTGATACAGAAGGTCGGGTCCTTTGGATATTCTAAAAATGTAATCTTCATTCCCGCTTCTTCTTCTATCATCTGTTCTACGGTCTCACGGTTGGTCAGAGACTCTAAGAGATACATGGCACAGATATCTGCCATGGCCTCATACAGAACCATGATACGAATTGATTCCTCTGGCTTACCGTCAGGTCCCGGATATACCAGGAAGGCATCCCCGGAGGGCATCCCAAAATCACAATCTGTAACCTGATAAGGATTGATATTCCTCATGGATAATATACTATTATAGAAATTATAACCCCAATGCAGCATTCCCTTGATCTGATACAAATAAACCTGAACACCGTAGATGCGATTCCGGTAAGATGGCATGGACATAAATCGATTCGACACCTTAGTTCCCTGTGTACAGCAATAGTAGCTCCACAGGTTCTCTACCTTCTTCTCAAGGAAGGGTTCTATATGATTAATTGAGCATGCAGGTACTTCAACAAGTCCATCCTCATAGAATGATAATTCTGACAAGGCATCCAGCATATGAAATCCTTCTAAGAAGGGGGCCACTACCTTTTTCGCATTCTGATAATCCTCCAGCATATGTACCCGGGGCTCATCCGATATATGGAAATAACATTTTTCCGTAATACCGAGTCTCTTCAGCTCTTTCGTTAATTCCGGTAAGAATATTTTCAAGAATTCCTCATAGGTTCCTCCGGTTGCAGGTGTATCCCATCCAAAGATTCTCTTATAGGTGCCATCAACGTCAGCCATAATCTTAGGTGCCGCCTTGATTCCCCATTGTGTAAATAAATGAGACATTTCAAAGAATTCAAATCCACACCGATGAGCAAGGTCCACCCATTTTTCTAAATCATCAAAACAGAAGGAGTATTGTCCCTCCCTCACAGTTACCTTTACCAACTGAACCGTGGTTCTCTCTCCACCAACATAGGTGTCAAGCGCAGGTGTAAACAAGGGAGTGAGAATTGTGTTGCACTTTCTAAGGGTAGCTGTCTTCATAAACTCTTCGATCAGCTTCCAATGTTCCTCCGAGAACACCTCTACATGATAGTAGTCAGCAAGACAATCGGCATAGAACCATTCGGTATGCTTAATGGGAAGCTTGGGGAGCTCTGCCCCAATAACCTCAACCTTGGTCGAAATCTGACCAAGAAGCTCCTCTGTCTCATCATAAATCAATACCTTAACAGGATATTCTCCTTTTAAAGCCGTGTTATTAATCTCAAAATCAATCCATATACTATGCCACTGATCACGAACAAGAATGATTTCTCCGTCCTGAATATCCTCCAATAAATCAGGGAATAGACCAGGGGTAGTGCGAAGATAATTGTCATCTCTTTTTCTCAAGCAGGGGAATTGTACAGGAACATGACTGACCTTTCTGATTCTATAGGGAAGCTCTGTTTCTATCACGACCTTTCCACATAAATACTTATCTGAATCAAGGTAGTAAGCAACCTGAAAGGATGCTGTCTCCCCCCATAGTGCTGTAATCCCCTCCTTTTGTTCTAGAGGCTCCTGATCCGGAAATACCTTTTCCAGGGAATCAATCTGTTTTATTAACAGTTTTTTATCACTATCCATATTATCACCGTTACCTTTCTTATGCTGTTGTTTATTATGTAATTTTATCTCATTCAACTCGGAGGCTAAGCTCGTCTTGAGAAAACTCAATTCATCCTATAAATGAGCGTTCTAAATTATGCCACATGCTTCAAATCCATAATATAAACCATCATTATAACTTTCTTTCGTAGTAAAATCTGCTACCTGTTTTAGTTCCTCTACTGCATTGCCCATGGCGACCCCGGTGCCGACATATTGGAGCATCTCGAGATCATTAAGACCATCTCCAAACGCAATCGTATCTTTTTGCTCCGCACCATAATGACCTAATATCTTCTGAATACCAATTGCTTTATTGATCCCCTTCTGATAAAATTCGCCGCTGCCTAAAAATAAATTATCCAAAGAACCAGGATATAGATTGATAAAATCTCCTATCTCTCTCAGCATCTGTTCTTTTGAAATTTTAGATCTACGGAACATAATCTTATTAACTCTTTCCACTTGATGAAAATCTTCCACCACAGTAAGTAATCTAATGAATACGTTATAATTCTCATCAATCCTCTTGGTTGCTTCTTCATATATTCTATTGTCTAAACTTCTTTGGTACTTTTCTTTTTGCTTATTTATATTTTCCTCGAAGATACTTCTTTGTATATCTATCTGTTCCTGCGTTCCATATATCAACTCATTATTTTCTACGGTAAATGCTATCTCATTTACCATGAGATATTGATAGACCTCCCTCAATACTTCAGGCTCGATATACTGATTAAAGATAATCTCACCTTCTGCTTCAACATAAGCACCTCCCGAGGCTATATAGCCGTCTAATGGCAGGGCTAAGATATCCTTGGGCAGCCCTGCTTTCGACCTACCTGTGCTTACAAATACTTTATGCCCCTTTTCCTTTGCCTTCTCAATGGCTGTTTTCGCATGTTCCGGTATTACTCCCATCTTACTATAGATTGTCCCGTCGATGTCCAAAAAAATAAATTTCTGGTTATCACTTTCTTGCATATGTTAACTCCATTCGATTAGCCAAGCGACCTTATTCTAACACTTATCCTGTCTCTTCCATATATCACTATTTTAACAATAGGGTTTCAGCTGTTTTGCTTGGTTCCCCTTACAGTCACGGAATAGCCCTCCGGATTGTTCTTCTGCCATCTCCAGGCATCCTGACACATCACGTCCAAACCCCTAGTAGCCTCCCAGCCAAGCTCATTCCTTGCTTTTGATGCATCGGCATAACAAGCTGCTATGTCTCCGGGACGTCTTGGTTTGATTGCATAGTTAATCTTCTTGCCGATAACCTTCTCGAAGCCCTTGACCATCTGTAATACACTGTAACCATTTCCGGTACCCAGGTTATAGAATAGAAGCCCCTTCCTTTCCTTTAGCTTCTGCACTGCTTGTACATGCCCTAGTGCCAGATCTACAACATGGATGTAGTCCCTAACTCCGGTCCCGTCCACCGTATCATAGTCATCACCAAATATATTCAGACATTCTAGTTTTCCAACCGCCACCTGGGTAATATATGGCACCAGATTATTTGGTATCCCCTTGGGATCCTCACCGATCATACCACTCTCATGGGCTCCGATGGGATTAAAGTAGCGAAGTACTATGATGTTCCATTCCGGGTCAGAATACTGCAGATCCTTTAGGATACCCTCGATCATCAGCTTCGTCGCTCCATAGGGATTTGTAGTTGACAGTGGGAAATCCTCCTTAATTGGAAGACTCTCAGGCTTTCCATATACCGTAGCGGAGGAGCTGAAGATCAGATTCTTAACACCATGCTTACGCATTACTTCACATAGAATTAGAGTCCCGGTAATATTATTATGATAATACTCCAGAGGTTTTTGTACCGATTCTCCTACCGCCTTCAACCCGGCAAAGTGAATTACAGCATCAATGTCCTTCTCCTTATTAAATATCTCCTCCATTGCCGCTCTATCTAACAAATCTGCTTCATAAAAGGTAAGCTTTTTCCCCGTTATTCTTTCTACTCTATCCAGAGACAGCCTAGAGGAATTTGATAGATTGTCAACCACCACTACTTCATAGTCCCTATTCAGTAGCTCTACACAGGTATGACTTCCGATATATCCGGCCCCGCCGGTAACCAATATTGACATAATAACCTCCTTATTATTTAGCGTAAGATTCAATTACAGCCTTCATTGCATCCCAGTTCTTTTCCATGTCTGCAACCAGTTTAAACTGGGTTCTGCATCTATCCAGATTGTGCTTCTCTCGGTGAATTCTAAAATAAGTATCCCCTTCCAGGTAATCTGTTAAGAACCTCATACCGCATTCCAGTGTCATCATCTTCGCCCCAGTCGGAAGCATGGCTAATTCGGTATCTGTCAGGCTCCCTTGGCAGCCCTCCAGGAAGCCCTTAGTAAATACCTTATAAAGCTCCAGGTCAAAGTTGACCTTTGATAAATTCTCTTCATCCTCCGCTCCGGTACTAGCCCCAAAACGAATGGAATCTCCAAAATCATTGACAGAGAAGCCCGGCATTACCGTATCCAAATCAATGACACACAGGCCCTTTTTTGTCTCACGATCGATCATAACATTATTTAGCTTGGTATCATTGTGGGTAACCTTAAGGGGAAGCTTCCCTTCCTCATATAGCTTCATAAGTACATGAGTAAATTCTTCACGTTCCAGGACAAATCGAATCTCGTCACCCACTTCCTTTACACGCCCCAGACGATCTGCTTCAACAGCCTTTTTAAAGTTTTGCAATCGTACCGGTGTATTATGAAAATCGGGTATTGTCTCATACAGGGTGTGAGCAGGATAATCCGCCAGCAGACGCTGGAAATTACCGAAGGCTACCGCACTTTGATAAAAATCCTTAGGGTTTTCCACCATATCAAAGCAATCTGCATTCTCAATAAACAGATACCCTCTCCAGTAGGAGCCTATGCTGTCCTTATAGAAGCTCTGTCCTTCTTTCGTCGGTATAATATTCAAGGTCTCACGGTTAACATCTCCATGATTTTCTTCAATCTTATGCCTTAAGAACTTAGTAACACAGGATATATTCTCCATAAGCTGTTCCGGCTTTTTAAAGGTCTCATGATTCATTCTTTGTAGGATATATCTTGTGATAGTGCCATCCTCTTCTTTGAAGCGAATCAGATAGGTATCGTTAATATGACCGCTTCCATAGGCAACATGATCTACATAAGTCCCATTAAAAGCCAGATTTTCGATTGCCTCATTAATTCTTGCACAATACTCTTTTCTCGTCATGTATAGAACCCTCCCTTTGCCTGTTTATGCCCATAGCTTCTCCGGATATAAGCCCTGAGCCTTCATATTAGCAATTGCCTTAATAACCACTTCTTTATCCTCTTTATAGGTAACTCCATACCATCTATCCTCTGATTTTAGCACCTTGACCGACGCTTTATTCTCCTTAATTAATTGTCCGACTACGGTAGGAAGAAAATACTCCGCCTTCAAGGGGTTCTCAGGTACCTCGCCTTCTAAAAATACCTGAAACCTATTCTGAAGTTCCTTAAGGATGCTGTTATGAAATCCCCATAGATTCATAGAGACAATACTTTCCTTAGGTATGTCTACCCATGACTCACCCTCATCCTCTGTGAACCTGGCACCTGTTTCAGTCTTTTCTATCCTTGTTCTTTCCGTTATCTCACTTAAATCAGCCCGGTCTGATATTTTACAGACCCCTCTTGCCACATGTCCATGGTCTGTCAAGGTATTCTCAAGAAGATAGCCGACCATTGCATAGCGGTATAGCTCGTCATCCTGGGTATGTACCAGATAATCAAAGATACTCTGAAATGCACCGGCTCCATAATAATCATCTGCATTAATCACAGCAAAGGGTCCGCTGATCGTATCAATACAGCTTAATACTGCATGACCCGTACCCCAAGGCTTCACCCGACTGGGCGGAACACAAAAGCCCTGGGGAAGCTGGTCTAGTCTCTGATATACATACTCCACTTCAACCTGCTTTGCAATTCGATCTCCGATTCTTTCCTTAAAATCCTTCTCAATCTCTTCCTTTATAACAAATACGATTTTTTTGAAGCCCGCTTTGATTGCATCATAGATGGAAAAGTCGATAATCAAATTTCCCTCCTCATCAATGGGATCAATCTGCTTTAAGCCACCGTACCGACTTCCCATACCTGCTGCCATAATTACTAATACCGGTTCCTTCAAATTCATTACCTCCTCATATTTTAAGCAAACTGTACTAGTACACCCAGCGTACTTGCGCGCTCCAGGTATACCCCTATGCTATCCGTTAATAATGTCTTATACCCTATCCATTATAAAGAATAATTGCTTGACATGTCTCTGTAAAATAAGATAGACTTTAGTAAAATATAAAAGTATTAAATAAATTGCTAAAAAAATGGAGGAAACCCTTGCAGAAGATTGAGCTTATAACCGTGCTAAAAGAGATGCATAATATCTCAGGCTTTCGTCTATCCATCTATGATACAAGGATGCATGAGATTGCCGCCTATCCTCAGAATTTATCAAGCTTCTGTTCCCTGTTACAGCAAAATGAGGAGGTCCGGGCTAGCTGTGTTCAAAATGATGCGGAAGCCTTTAAAATCGTACAAGACAAGCAGGATATTTATATCTATCGATGCAAATTCGGGCTGTATGAAGCCGTTGCTCCTCTCTATCATTTTGGAGTACTTTCCGGGTATTTAATGATGGGCCAAACCCTGGATACGAAAGAAGACAGCAAAGCCTTTGTATTTGAGAAAGCTAGTAAATACTTAGATGATAAGGAGTATCTTAAGGACGTGATTGATCGCATTCCCACTACTTCGAAGGAACAGATTCTATCCTGCGTCTCCATTATGAAGATCTGTGCGGAATACATCAGTTTAAGTAATCGACTTAATCTCACCGATTCCAATCTGGCTCATGAGATAAAAAAGTATATCAATCAGAATTATGCCACAAAAATCACCTTAGAAACATTAAGCAACCGATTTTTCTATAGTAAAACAACAATCATGAATACCTTTAAGAGCACCTACAACATGTCCGTCAATCAATACCTACAAGATACACGGTTAAAGCATGCTCTTCCATTACTAGAGCAAACTGATTATTCCATTCATTATATTTCTGAGAAATGCGGATTTTCAGACCAAAACTACTTTTCCAAGGTTTTCTCGAAAAAATATGGTATAACCCCAACCACCTATCAAAGTCGCTATCAGAAGAAGCAAATATAAGTTACCACCATATTGTTTAATCTGGTATCGCTTGCCATCATCCATTATATGGGTTTATAATTATACCACTATAAATTTAGGGTTGAGGAAATGACGATGAAGCAAATAATTTATCTAGTCGAAGATGATGATAGTATCATCTTTGCTGTGACAGAATATCTGCAAAATAAAGGCTTCCAGGTTGAAGCCGCACGAACCGTTGCTGAGGCAAAGAAGCTTATGGAAAAGCAACCACCCTCTCTATTAATTCTGGATTGGAATCTCCCTGATGGCAATGGCGGTCAGATCTGTACATGGCTTCGTGAACGGTGGAGAGATCTTCCGATTCTGTTCTTAACGGTAAAGGGGGACACCACAGACATCGTAAAAGGGTTTGACCTGGGAGCAGATGATTACATCACAAAGCCTTTTGAGCTTGCGATTCTGAACTCCAGAATCAGTGCCCTGTTGAGGAGGGTGGGCAACACAGAAGGTCGATTATCCTGTGGTCCAATTACCCTTGACAAGGACAGAATTCAAGTCTTCTATCATCAGGAGGAAATTATGGTGAGTGCAATGGAATACCAATTGCTGCTCCTGTTAATGGAAAATAAGAACCATACCTTGCCCCGGACCCGGTTATTAGAGAAAATCTGGGACGCTAACGGTAATTTTGTAAATGATAATACTCTCACAGTTACCATGAAGCGTCTGAGAGCAAAGCTGAACAATCCCCCCTGCTTTAAAACCATTCGCAGTATAGGTTACCGTCTAGAGGATGAGCTATGAAAAAAAAACATCTAGTGATTTTTTTAGCTATATTTATTATGAGCACTTTAATCAGCAATATTGTGATTGGTCTCATCCAGCTTGATAGCTACTCCTCAAGCCTGTATCAATTTCTTGCCGGGCTTACAGCCCTTATCATAACCCGATATCCTGATTTGGAGCAGGATATCGGGAGTTTAATTAAAGAGAATGTCCTGCTACAGGAGCAAGGCTATACAGTTGATGACTCCATTCTTAACACCTATGGATTTACTCCGAATACCTTTGCTGCTATTCATAGGGGTAAGACAGTATTTACTGTAACGATTACACTCTCCCTATTTCTTATTTTACTTCTCATTCTTTACTTATACCTAAGACGGATCAATCGCAAACGAATCAATGAATTAACCTCCTACCTTGAAAAAATCAATTTTAGCGGTGATGCCTCTATCCTGCCACGCAAAGAGGATGACTTTGCCCTTCTGGAGGACGAAATCTATAAGACAGTTACCAAGCTTAAGTTGACGGAACAGTTCGCTGTAAAGGAACATAAAAAACTGGCAGATAACCTGGCCGACATTTCTCATCAGATCAAAACACCAATATCATCAATTTCCCTAATGACCCAGTTATTAGACAGCCCTGAGAATCATAAATACATCGAGCGTATCCGAAGGCAGACCGTCCATTTGGAGCAGTTGGTAAAGGCCCTGCTTACTTTATCCAGAATTAATGCCGGTGCATTGATACCAGAGAAAAGGCAGGTAGACATCTATACCGTGCTTCAGTTAGCCCTAGATACTCTGGAGGATGCCATCAACGAAAAAGAAATACAGGTTATTCTGCCAAATCATCCGGACGTATGCTACGAAGGTGATATGGATTGGAGCATGGAGGCCTTTTCTAATCTCATTAAGAATTGTATCGATTACGTGCCTTATAAGGGGATCATTCGAATGGAGTATTCAAGGAATCCTCTCTATGTGCAGCTTCAAATCGAAGATAATGGAAAGGGCTTTTCAGACAAGGATATTCCACATCTTTTTGAACGGTTCTACAGGGGAGAACATTCCTCACCGGATGGAACCGGTATTGGCCTATCCCTTGCCAAAGCCATCATAGAGATGCAAAACGGTGTTATCAGCGCAAAGAATCTTCCAGAGGGCGGTGCTTGTTTTATCGTCCGCTTTTATTATCACTGAGATGTCACCTAATACTACTAGGATACTCCCGTTTGTCCCCAAGCACTATTTTTATCACCTATCATATAATGGATACTGAAGAATCCTTCCCGAGGTGCTCCATGTTAATTCATACCGTACAGCCGGGTGAGACAATTTATTCTATCGCAGAGTTATATGGCGTTTCAGCAGAAAGGCTATTACTTGATAATTTAACCCCAGATCCCAACCGACTGGTTGCCGGACAAAGCCTTTTGGTTCTTTTCCCAAGGGAGACCCATATCGTTCGGGAAGGAGACAGCTTAGAGGGCATAGCTGCCTCCTATGGTGTCACTGCGACGGACCTACTGCGTAACAATCCCCAGTTATCGGGCAGAATATATATCTATCCTGGAGAGGAGCTTATTATAAGCTATACTGATGAGAAAACTATGCCACTGTCGGTCAACGGATATGCCTTACCCTTTATTGACCCGGCTGTTCTCCAAAGCTCCTTGCCTTACCTTACCTATCTTTCCATCTTCTATTATAGGATAACGAGCGAGGGAACTATTATTAATATTGATGATCAAGAGGCAATCGATACGGCTAAGGCCTACGGTGTTGCTCCTATCATGCTAATATCCACCTTTGCAGATAGCTCAGGATCTGATGCGGGAGTAGGTCATAGTGTATTTATAAGCACTGCTAAACAGGAGCTTTTAATTGATAATGTCCTTACTATTATGAGGGCAAAGGGATATTACGGAGTTAATATCGATATCCAGAATGTTCTGCTGGAAGACAGACAGCTGTACGTTGACTTTGTAGCTAATCTATCCAGTCGGGTTAAAGAAGAAGGATATTATGTAATGATTACCCTAACCCCGAATACCTTCCTGACAGCACCTAATACACTGTATCAGGGACCCGAATATGCCATCCTCGGGCAGTTAACTGACAGCACTATGCTTTTATCCTATGAATGGGGCAATGCCCAAACACCCCAGCCAGCGCTGCCTTTGGCACAGGTAAGAGCCTTTCTGGATTATTCCATAACTCAGATCCCCGCCGAGAAGACGAATATCGGAGTGATTACAATCGGTTACATCTGGGAACTCCCTTTTGTTCCTAGTCGTACCGTCGCCAATGTTATCACTCATAATTCTGCTCTTGGCCTAGCAGAAGAGCTTGGGCGTGTGGTCCTTCGTGATGCTGCTTCAGAGGCCCCTTACTTTACTTTTTTTAATGATACGGAGTTTATCATATGGTTTCGTGATACCAGAAGTGTATCCGCACTCTTAGATATCGTTGCAGAATATAATCTTGAAGGAATCGGTATCTGGAATATTATGCAATCTCCTACTGAACTACTCTTGATGGTGAATGCTCGCTTTGAGATACGAAAGGTTGATCTAAACTAGAAAAGCTTGCGTCTTTATTACAATAATTATAGGTGGTTTTTTGCCTGTATCTGCTGTATAATGCTTCTACCGGGCTAGATAGACCGTTTTTCTCAAGCCCTTAAGATAAGCCATTATAGGAGGATTTATTGTGGTTAAGACAGTAAAGAATTACAAGATAAATAAGACAGAAAAATCAAAAGGAGCAGAACTCTCCGAAGTACTTGAAGCGGACAAGCCCTTATCGCAGTCCATGGTGTGGAAGCTGCAGGCTGACTTCTACGCCAATCAGGGTCCGGAAGCCTGGATTAAAGGGATTGTGCCCCAGTATATCACAACGAATCCCTATATAGCAAACCTGTATGCAAAGACAGTCTTTGGATATTGCAGGGATATTGCTTCTTGTAAAGACTTTGATCAGGACACTACTATATACATCTTAGAGCTTGCCGCAGGGGTCGGAAGGTTTACCTATACCTTTCTTAAGAGATTTCTTCAGCTACTTGAACATTCCTCTCTGAAGGGGCTGAAGTTCAAGTATATCATTACAGATCTAGCCACACGGAACGTAGAATATTGGCTGAGTCATAGTTACTTAACACCTTACTTCGAAAGCGGTGTTCTGGACTGTGCCACCTTTGATATGACCAGGGACGAAGAGCTTCATTTAGCCTACAGCGGTGAGGCTCTATGCTCAGGCAAGCAGGCTAATCCTCTCATTCTATTCGCGAATTATACCTTTGACAGTCTTCCTCAGGACACCTTCTATGTAAATCAAGGTAAGCTTTATGAGGGCTTAGTTACGATTACTTCAAAGGGAGAACAGCCTGATTCTAAGGATCCGTCTATACTGGCAGGCATAGACTATGATTACACAGATAATCCGGTACCGGACAATGATTACTATCAAGAAGCCAATATCAACGATATTCTTCTCCATTATAAGAATTGCTTGGAGGATACCGCCTTTTCCATGCCGATTATTGCTATGCAGTGTATCAATCGCCTACGAAAGCTTTTTAATGATGATATCCTCCTCTTATCGACGGATAAAGGCTACCGGGATATTGCTTCCATGGAAGGGAACTATCACCCCTTTTTATCAAAGCATGGTTCCATATCTTTGACAGTCAATTTCCATGCATTGGAACTATATTTTAATAGTCTGGGCGGAAGGGCAATTCACAGTCCCTATGACCACGAAAATGTTACAATGTCCTTATTCCTACTGAGTGAACGCTCCCATGGCTTTATTGAGACCGCAATGGCCTATCAAGAGATAATCGAAGGCATCGGACCGGATGACTTCTACACAATTAAGAAGGCTGTGGTACCCCACAACAAGTCTCTTACTACCAAGGAACTGTTGACCTTTTTAAGATACACCCTTTGGGATGCCAGAACCTTCCTAGAGTTCTACAATACGCTGCTTGAACGAATCCCTGAGGAAGAGGATTTTCCGAAGGATGAGCTGATCACCATTCTGGATCAGGTCTGGGAGCATTATTTTCCCATCGGAGAAGAGGGTGATCTGTCCTCCTGCATAGCTTCTTTATATGGCTATTTTGGTTATGATCGGGAAGCCATCCGGCTGTATCATTCCTCTCTGGAATTCTATGGCGAGGATCCTTGCGTATATTATGAGATTGCAGTCTGCTATTACAACCTTCAGGAGCCTGAGTATGCCTTGGAATCTGTCGATAAGGCTCTCTTACTTGATTCTGACTTTGAAGAGGCTAAGCAGCTAAAAGAGTTGATCCAATCTTTTTTATAAAGATTTTGAGACATGCATTAAATTCCAATTCAGATTTTTGACTTGACTTTTGTAAAAAAAATCATTTATAATAACTAAGCCTTAAATATTGTAGTATTAAACTGACACATGTAGTGCCTTGCACGTAAATCTGATTACGGTTAAGCATTCGCATGTGTTTTTTGTTGCTCAAAATTAAGGCGTAGAATATTGTCTTACAGAAAAGGAGTATCATTATGCCATCAACACGATTTCAAAGAATCATTTTTGCCTTATTAACTGTAATTATCACAGTCCATTGCTTTGTGTTTTATAATCTTGCTATTGCAATGGGTGGGATGTCAAATCAGGTATTTATTGCTTCCCGTGGAGTAATTTTAGTTGAATTTATTTTTGCATTTCTTCTGGAGATCCTATTCGTTGGAAGATTAGCAGAGAATCTTGCTTTCCGTGCTGTGGATCCAAGAACAGAAAAACCCTACGTTATAACAACCGCCATTATCTGCGCTACTGTCTGCATTATGTGTCCTGCCATGAGCCTTATTGCCACCTTCCTGTATGATGGTATCTCTACAGAATTTCTGGCCCAATGGATGCAAAAAATTGTTATTAACTTCCCCTTCGCTCTCTGTACCCAAGTATTCTTTATTCAACCCTTGGTTCGCTTCCTGTTCAGAGCAATCTTTAGAAAGCAGCTTAATAATCAGTCCTTGGAATATAATCAATAAGCCGCAGAGATATAATAACTTATAATAAGCATTTGTCTTACTCTTGTACTTCCTATCAATATGGATTATCATTAACGTAACAAATTGTCATTCTAGTGACAAAGATTTAATCCAAAAGGAGGACTATTATGAGCAACCTATCTATGAGATTTCCTGGCTACAAGGCGAAGGCCCTTACACTCAGCTATGACGACGGAGTAGAGCAGGATATAAGACTAATATCCATTCTGAATAAGCACGGAATTAAGTGCACCTTTAATATCAATTCCGGTTTATTCTCACCGGAGGGCACTGTATTTGATAAGGGTCAGATACATCGCAGATTATCCGAAAAAGATGCAGTAAAATTGTACAAGGACTCGGGCCACGAGGTCGCAGTCCATGGGTTGACCCATCCTTTTCTTGAACAATTGCCCTCTAATATAGCAACAAATGAGATTATTCAGGACCGTAAGAATCTGGAGCGTTTATACGGTACCATCATAAGAGGGATGGCTTACCCTTTTGGTACCTTTAGTGATGAGGTCGTGGCTGTTCTCAAGTCTGCCGGTATCGTCTATTCCAGAACAGTAATGGACACAGAGGATTTTAGAATTCCCACCGATTGGCTCAGACTCCCTGCTACCTGCCATCATAAGAATCCGAAGCTCAACACACTTGTTGACCGCTTCTTAACACAATCGCCGTATTCTGCGCCTTGGTTGTTCTATCTCTGGGGTCACAGCTATGAATTTGAAGCGGATGATAATTGGAATGTGATTGAAGAATTCTCAGAGAAGATCGGAGGCAGGGATGATGTCTGGTATGCGACGAATATTGAGATTTATGATTATATCGATGCCTACAATAGATTAATATTCAGCTCTGAGGCTTCTATGGTACATAATCCATCTGCTATCACCTTATACTTTGAATACGACAACCAGTCTTATGAGGTTGCACCCGGTTATACCCTTCGCCTATCATAAGACGAATAAATCATTCTTAACATAAACCTCATTAAATTTAATATAATGTAACGATACGATGAGTGAAATGTTAAGAATGGAGTATTTAATGAAGAAATTTTTAATAAAAACTATTATTGTATGTCTGCTGGTTCTGGTTCTGCCCTTTTTGCTCACCCTTCTCTTTAGCCATGATAAGAGTGATGCCTCCCCTAAGACGACGGATTTCACCATATATTATAAAGTAAATGATTCAAAGGAGAAGCTTTCCTTCAATGAGTATCTGATTGGGGTGGTTGCAGCCAATATGTCCGCAGGCTACCATATGGAAGCCTTGAAGGCACAGGCAGTAATAGCCCGGACCTATGCTCTTTATAATATCGCTTTGCTGACAAAGGAAGACCCGGACAAAGACAGCTTCTCGACCTCAGAGCTCGGATTATCTTATATAAGCCTTGATGAGCTTAAGAGCTTCTGGGGAAACGACAACTATAATACCTATTTCACCAAGTTAGAGAATGCCGTCAATGGGACGAAGGATGAGGTTATTATCTATGAAGATGATCTGATTCTGCCTGTATTTTTTAACACTGGTTCCGGCTTTACCCGTAATGCCGAAGAAGCCTGGGGCATCTCCGTCCCTTATCTAGTCAGTGTTTCCAGTAAACAGGATGTTACCTCAACCAATTATCTCTCTATCGATGAATTCAAAGTCAATGAACTCATCGATCTGCTTAATAAATATTTTCAAAGTCTTACTCTTAAGGAAGACTCCTTCTTTCAGGAAGTGAAGGTGGCCTCCAGGGATAGTGCTGGTTATGTAACCCAAATAAACCTTGGCAATCTCACCGTATCCGGTGAAGAATTTGCCAAGGTTCTTGGGTTAGCTTCTAATCATTTTTATATAGAAGAATACGAAGGAAAGGCTCGTATCATCTGCAATGGCTACGGTCATGGTATCGGTCTAAGTCAATACGGTGCCAATGCAATGGCGGAAGAAGATGCCTCCTATACCGATATTCTAAAATATTATTATACCGGAACGAAAATAGTTGATTTATCCGATTAATCACATGCCCCGGACCTTTAACAGGAAAAAAAACTCTTCCAGCCAGAGCTTAAATCTTGGCTGTTCTTCCTTACGCTTTAGAACAAGACCATCTCGAAATCGAATAACCTTGCCTAGCTCTTCTTCGGATACAAGCTCCTCAGCATACCGATAACGCATGAAGATCTTCGCTACATCATTGAAAGTAATATGATCATAGCGATAATGATCCTTCACTCTACGAGCCAGCATTCGTATTGTCTCCTGTTCCTCCATTTGGAAGCCTTCCTTCTTCAGTACTTCAAGCACCTTCAGGAACAAGAGATACATCTTTCTGCTGGTATCTGATCTATCATATTCCCTGTTGTGACGATATTTTAATATATTATAATAGGTCATTATTATTACGACTACGATTAATACTGCTCCCAGAGTCGTTATAACTCCTACCAGTGCTTCATTGGCAGACTTCTTGCCCTCTTTCTCCGGTATTACAAAGCCTCCATTGTAGGGCACATATCCTTCCGGTATCTCCCCCTCATAATGCCCAGGGTATATCTCGTTTACTACCTCTGCTTTAGACTCTTCGATCCAGGTTGTGTATCTGGCACTTACATACGGAGCTGTTGCTTCGAAAGGAATCCATCCAACACCCTCAAAATAAGCCTCCGACCATGCATGAGCCTGGCTATTCTTTATTGGATACATATTATTTTTGTCCCGATTTTCAGACTTTGCAACGAAGCCCTCCACATACCGCATCGGAACTCCGATACATCTTCCTAAGACTGCCATGGCAGTCGCAAAGGAGGTACAATACCCCTCTTTGCTCTCAAAAAGGAAATAATCCACAAAATTCTGTCCCTCCGGTGGATTTGCCGGGGATAAGCTATAGGTATAAGTCTGTAGATAAGCTTCAATCGCCTTTAGCTTATCATAGGTCGTATCATAATCTGCTGTAACTTGCTCTGCCAGTTCTTTGACTCGTATTGGAAGCTCCTCAGGTAGCTTCGTATACTTCTCCTTAATCAGCTTCGCTCTTCCCCCAAAGAGCTCATATATATCCAATCCACTGATAAAGCTGTCTGTTTTATCAAATCTCAAGGCATTCGCCTCCAACCATTTAATAGAATCCAACTTTACGCCTTGCTCAGCATCATAGGAAAAGGAATCTGTCTCTTTCAGCATTTTTACAAACTCTTCTCCCCCTAAATTCATCTCAAAGAAGACACCTTCATAAGCGATGTCCCTACCCTTTGGTTTATCAAAGGTTATATTTGAGGCTTCTGTCTTTGGTATGACGGAATCCGAGAGTAGGTTGAACCAACTGGTTTTCAGAGGGTAAAAGAAGGTCTTTGTCTTTATATTATCGTATTTGACTTTTAAGGTGACATTTTCAACAAGGCGATTATTTTCTAAGATCTCCAGCTCTTGCCTGGATAAGGCATATGCCAATTCCAGATAGTCCAGCTTATATTCCTGCTCCTCGGGCAGGTAATCCGTTCGGCTCTTTTCCCAGTTATATCCGGTATAGATATCACTTACAGAACCAATCAGGTAGATAGCCCTATTACGCACAGAACCACCGCTGAATCTCATTGCAACCCTATCATCCTTAATTAGGCTATTGTTTTTATTTACCAGCCTACCATTCTCTTCGGTATACCCCGTAAAACTGATGAAAAATTCATTGGGTTGATTACTAAAGTAGTAATCCAGATCTGAACTCCAACGCTCCATCTGATCCTTCATGCTTTCATAGAAGTTACGAACCACCATCCATTGTATCGGCTCCTCCTTTGAAGGCATGGCCACGGCAATAATCGAGAGAAGAAGACAAATCGGTGCCAGATATAGGATGCTTTCCTTCTTCTCCTTTTTCCCTGTTTTACGGGCATATAGGATTCCATAACACTCCAATATAATTGACATAAGGTAAAAAAGGCAGATAGCGACTACAACCTTACTTATGTTAATCTTTCTTATGCTAAGAAGGATTAAGGATACCATCACTACTATGGCCAGTGAGATTTTGAGTAGTTGGGTCTTGGTCAGCAGGAAGAGACCAATAACACTCAATATGCAAATCAAAAATATAGTCATATTAGAGAAACTGGCCTGGTGTAGTTCCTCTGAACCATTATATGTAGCAATCCAATGAGCATACTCCCTGGCCCATTCTATTACGTTGAACCTTCTAACCAAGAAGATCAATACTAAGATCGGAATAATACTGGCTAGAATAAGATATGTAATCGTATTTTTCTTATTTAGTTCAAATAAAAAGACACCAAGAGCCGGAAGAAAAGAAAAGAATGCACATAAAAATACCGCTACTCGAAGCTCAAAGTATTGGTTAATGACTAGTACCAAAGCCCAGCTTAAGGCCATGCTTAGCAGTGCTCTATATACTTGATATAGCTTTTCTTTATCTTGAAACATAAAAAGCCTCCCCACATCAGTAGTTCAAAAACAACCTAACTTCCCTACTCCTAAAACAGTTTGTGTCTACCCCTTTAATCTAGTTTGTGCCTAGAGATAATATATCTACGAGCTCATCCTCGGCCATAATCTGATACACTGCAATTCCTGACTGCTTCATACCTTCCTTCATTTCCTTGTTTTCTTCAGATGTTTCATCACTGATCAATAGGATACAGATATTATTTCCCTTTGAAATTGCCTGCACAGCAGCCAGATAAAGCTCCTTAGTCAGGCTATGAGTGGCTACTACACAAAACATACCTTCCTCTCCACGAAGGAGTCTCTCGGCAAGCAGCTCATTGACGGGAATTTGACTGTTAAATCGAATACGTACACAAGCTTTATAAAAAGCCGTAAAATCCTCCTTGGAACGAATATCAATCGTCTTTTTACCATCCGTTTCATAGATAATCTGGGAGGGGGTACCTCTCTGGGCATAGAAGTTAACAATAGCCAGAATACTTTCGATAATCTTATCCTCAGCGATGACAACCCGTAGCTCCTCTTCTTTTATTTTCATTAGATCCATGAAAAGAACGATTTCTGCCTTCGGGATATGCTGGTACTTTCGGGTAATTAGTTCCCGCATTCTCGCAGATATTTTCCAGTGAATCTGCTTCCGATTATCTCCCGAATAATATTTTCTCATCTCAGTATCCAGCTCCTGTGCTACTGTGTTGCCTGAACGCATTGGGTTCTTAACATCGGATTGCGGTGGTGCAATTCCCAGCCTCTCTAAGGGTACGATTCTAGGTAGCACAACTACCTTAAGCTTTGATAGGATGGGATAGGTTATGCGAAAGAGATAGAGAAAATCGGTGACTTCTATGGAATCTACACCCACATAATATTCACCACGGTAATTACATCTGATTCTTGTCTCCAATCGCTCGCTTTCACTTGGCAAAAGACTAAACTCCGTAATCATATGAGATGCCTCTATGGTTGACTTATCACTCAGAAAATTAACCTTAACATTACGAAAGGTTATGTAGTCCTCGTTGGCAATAACGAAGGAATAGACAGTCCAATCACCCTTTACTACCAAATACGCATCCAGTCTTTGATAGATCTTAAATCGAAAATAAACATAAATTGTATAAAGGAATGCAACAATGGGGATGAAAACAGACAAATAAAACAGAGCATAAGAAGCATTACCTCCAAAATAAGAGGCAAATACACCGCTTCCTATAATAGCAGCTGTAAAAATGAAACGATTTATCTTCATAGAAAGTCTCCATTCGTTTGCCTTATCTATTGGCAAGTACCGGTATTGTTACCTTTGCCACTAAATTTTTAAGTACCTTTTCCACCTTCGTCTGTGACAATCTGGTCTCCGGAGCAAGTATGATACGATGAGACAGTACCGGTGAAACCAGCTTTATAATATCATCCGGAATACAATAATTTCTTCCCTCCAGATAAGCCAGCGCCTGAGATGCACGAAGCAAAGCCAGCGTTGCTCTGGGGCTAGCACCTAGGGATATATTGCTGTCCCTTCTTGTCTCCTGAATTATCTTCGTTACATATAGAACCAAATCATGATTCACCTTAACCTCTTCTACTTCCTTCTGCATCTGAACCACAGTCTCCCCATTGACCACCGGCTCCAGCCTCTGCACCAGCTGACGGCTTAAATAACGGTCCGCCATTATCTTCTCATCTCCTAGATTTGGATACCCGATGGATAGCTTCATCATGAAACGGTCCAGCTGTGCCTCGGGAAGATTATAGGTCCCCAGATAATCGACAGGATTCTGAGTTGCAATAACCATAAAGGGCTTTGGGAGTGGATAGGTTACACCGTCCACCGTAATCTGACGTTCTTCCATCGCCTCCAGAAGACTTGCCTGTGTCTTCGGCGAGGTACGATTAATCTCATCCGCCAGAATAATGTTATTCATAATAGCACCCTTTGAATATTCAAAATTACCGCTTTGCATGTTGTAGATTGAAAGTCCCGTGATATCACTGGGCAAGGTATCTGGTGTGAACTGAATACGGGTAAAACCACAATCAATGGTCTGTGCTATTGTTTTTGCTAGAGTTGTCTTTCCGACTCCGGGAACATCCTCCAGTAACAGGTGGCCCCCTGCCAGCAAGGTAACCAGAGTATGCTCGATTACCTCTCTCTTACCGACGATAATCTGCTCCATATTATGTATCATATCAGCAACTTTCTTTTGATTTTCCATCCTAATAACCCTACCTTTCTCCTGTCCCTTTCTCCTATTATTGTAAGCTCTCCCAATATTATACTTTATTTACCAGTATTATAGCAAGGTAAGAATTGCATTACTTTTCTCCCTATTTATGTGGATTTTTACCATCTCACCATCATAATAAAGGATGTGGTCAGCCTACCCGTTGACGGTATGCTGACCACATCCTTTTATCTTTTATATTCTTGCAACTAATCCATTCAAAAGCTTTACTGTATTACGAATGGCTATCTCTTCAAATTCCTGATAGCTCATCTCTGCACTGTGATCTGCTTTGTCCGAGATTGCCCGGATAATCAGAAAGGGAATCTGATTTAGATAAGCCGCCTGAGCAATTGCTGCACCCTCCATCTCGGTACAATAGCCATTAAAATTATCCACCAGCCAGGTCTTCTTCTCACTGTCCGAGATAAACTGATCTCCACTTACTATCCTGCCGGTATGGACTCCCACCTCAGGGATTACCTCCCTGCACACCTCTCGTGCGAGGGTAATCAACCCTTCATCTGCCTGAAAGCTGGAGGTCTTCATTCTTGGTATGACACCAGCAGGATAGCCAAAGCCCGTCGCGTCCATGTCGTGCTGCTGTGCATCGGTGGAAAGGACAATGTCCGCAATATCAATTTCGTTTCTCAGTGACCCTGCTACCCCAGTATTAATCACTGCATTAACATGATATAGGTCAATCAGGATTTGAGTGCATACAGCCGCATTTACCTTACCGATGCCGCAACGCACCACAACTACCTCATGTTCTTTCAGAATCCCTTCATAAAACTCCATAGAAGCAATGGTCTGTACCTGTACCATATCCATCTGACCCTTTAGAATATGAACCTCTTCATCCATCGCCCCGATAATTCCTATTTTTTTCATTGTACTACTCCTTATCAATATATTAATCTGTATTTTAGTATTTGCTCTCGTTTATACATAAAGAACAAGAAATGAGCCTACACAACCTTAAGGTTCTCTCCTCTAAATTATTACGCACATTGCTACAGATATTCTATATGATTTTCGGAGGGATTACAATGCGATATTTATTTTATAGCTATTACTTTATAACAGGCTATTGTTCACACCTCTTATGCCATCATCCACTGAATGGAGGGCTCAAGATAATGATTCCAGAACTCCCAGTTATGAACGCCTGGACTCTCAATATAAGTAACGTCAATGCCTTCATTTACTAAAAACTTATGAAATGCCCTGTTTTCCTCAATCAGAAAATCTTCTTTTCCACAAGCCATATAGATCGGGGGGATCGTCCTCTTCTCCTCTTTCCACTTTCTAATCAGATATTCCGGGTTGTTCACACTATGAATCAATTGATTTAAATCTCCGAAGGTGGAGGCATAATAATGATAATCAGCAATGAAATCCTTATGATCTTCTTTGATATTGGCGATATTATGGATGATCAGGGCAGAGGAAAGACCTACAATCTTACCAAAGGTATCCGGGAAGTATAGTCCGGTATGAATGGCACCGAAACCACCCATAGATAATCCACCGATATATGTATCCTCCTTAAGGTCTGAAAGATGAAATACTTTCCTGGTATACTCTACTAACTCCTTCCCTACGAACTGACAATATGCTTTTCCGGTTCCTTTTCCATCCAGATAGAAGCTATTGTCTCCCGATGGCATGACTACTGCCATATTATACTTTCCTGCCAGCTCCTGTACCGAGCTACCAAGTAACCAATCCTTACTGGAGCCGGAATATCCATGCAACAAAAATAGGGTTTTCATGTTTCGGTTATAATTTTCATTTACAATTGTCATCTCCGGCGGAACATCATTCGGTAATATAACATGAAAACATGTTGACTTTGCTAATGATCTCGAGTAGAAATCCACTTGAAATAATGCCATCATCTTCTCCATTTCTGCGTACTGCTTATACGCCCTTTAATAATATTATAATATTACCACTTTTATCCTGTGATTTCCATTAGACCATGAACATAAAGCATGTCCATGACCTCTAACTCCGATCTCCTGCTTACAAGCAACCTTACTTTGGGAGTACTTAACTTGCTATGCAAGTGTCTTTCTCATTATAGATATAGGAAAGGTTCTCCTGCATCGATGAAATGAACTTCAATATCCCCTGTAATATCCTTCATCCAACTGCCTAAGTGCTTCATTCCCCATTCCTCACTGCGCTCGTGTCCAAGTACCAGCATACCTTTGTTCATTCCCAAGGCAGCTGCATCCCTGACATAAGCACTTATGGTCCATTCCGTAATATCTCCGCAGATCAGAAGATCAAGCTGATTCGCATGCATCAGCTTCATGGGTAGCTCCTCAACCCCAAGTCCAAGACTGCCACCACCAACTAAAACACTGACACGCTCTACCTTCATCTTAGGATCGCCTACAATCTGGATTACCTGCATGCTCAGCTTCTCTTTAAAGAATTGGCACAGGTCCTCCAGGGTTGTTGTCGGAAGCTGATAACAAGTACCAAAATGTCCAAACTCACCGGGGTTCTCCATCTTATATTCTCCCCACCCAAATTCCAGATCAAAGCCACGGTATATTCCGTCTTCATTTCCCATATGCATGTGATCATGGAAGCGCCAGATAGCGATATTGTGCTCCTCAATTAATTTTCTTTTTTCCAGATAAACCGGATCTGTCTCAAGCCAATTGGTTTCATCCTTTCCGGTAAACCAGGTTGGTTCATGTGTAATAATTAAGTTAGCACCAAGATCGATTGCTTTTCGAATAACATCTACTGTTGCCATAAAGGTTGATGCAATTTTGGTAACCTCCATATCCATACTGCCTGTCATCAGATGGTCGCAGGTTTTCTCGTAAGGCAAAGGCTCTACTCCTGTTTTCTTAATGATACCATCTATTACCTCTTTAACCGTCATCTCTTTTCCTCCTACTTGTCTGTTAAATAGAATCCTAACTCATCCTATAGATTGTTATTTCCACTTGATTCTCCTTCTTACCTGCATCAAGAGAACCCACGTAGACACCATAGTTCATCCAAGCATATTTTCCGGAACTATCCGCCTGGAACCTGGGCGTGGTTTTGATCATGCTTTGCTCATCGAATCGGATTTTGCCTTCATTCTCTATGGCAATGTATTCTCCATCCTCAGTCCTCAGCAGATATTTTGCAAATACATGAGCTACTCCATTCTCCCTTGTGGTATTCCAGTCTGCCCCGCCGGATACAATCACTCCATTTAGCTTACCCTCAAAGCTTCCACCAACAATCGGTATCACTCTAAGATAGCCGGAGCCGTCATCTCTTACCTCCATCGTACTTTCACATTGAACATAAAGCTTCATGATCAATTCCGCTTCTAAAGTCATATAATAACCTCCTATTCTCATCTACACTGCAGTGAGTTTAATCTCCATTCTGAACCATATGAAGTATTTAGAACAAAGTGTCAGCTTGCTGACACTTACGCGCCCTCGCGGATTGCAAAGCAATAAACTTCCTCTCCGCGAGGTGTGCATCCTGCACGGAGTGCTTTTTAATTCATAGGACGCAATTCCCTATGAATTAAAAAGGCATGCACGGTAAAATGCATGCCAGGTATTATTAGCCCTTAACGGCCCCTACGATAACACCCTTTATAAAATACTTTTGTATAAAAGGGTATATAAGGATAATCGGTAGTATTCCAATCACTGCCATAGCCATTCTTACAGAGGTACCAGGCAATTCTATATTACCCACTCCTAAAAGGTTTGAGGAACCGGATTTTAGGAACTGTACGTTATTCATGATCTTTATCAGCAGATTCTGTATACCGAAGTACTTGGAATCGGTGATATAATACAGACCATTCACCCAGTCATTCCAGTAGATTAAAGCGGTAAATAAGCTGATTGTAGCAACCACTGGAACCGACAAGGGTACTATGATTTTCCGAAAGATACAAATCTCCGTAGCCCCATCGATTTGTGCAGATTCGATTATGGCATCCGGTACATTGTTTGAATAATAATTTCTAACCAAAAACACATTAAAGGCTGTTACCAGATAACTAGGAATAATAAGCGCCCAAATCGTATTTTTTATATGAAAGATATTAGACCACATCATATACGAGGAGACAATTCCACCATTAAACAGCATTGTAAAAAACACAAAGAAAGAGAGAATATTTCTATATTTAAAACTCTTTCTTGACATCGGGTAGGCTAACATAGTGGTGAGAATCACACTGATTATGGTACCGATTACTGTTACACTGACTGTTATGCCATAAGCCCGGAGTATTGTCATCCCCTGCTTGATCATGTAATAATATGCATTAAGACTGAAGGCTTTCGGGAAATAGGAATAACCATTTGATAATAATGCCTTCTCCTCTGTCACAGAAGCAATTACTATTAAAATGATAGGAAGCAGTGCGATTACTGCAAAAATAGCAAGAAGCACAGTAGCAACCAATCTAAATCTTTTTTCATCTGTCATTCTAATCATGCTCCCTCCTAAAACAATGCATTCTCATGATCGACTTTTCTTACAATGGCATTGGCCGCCATAACAAGAATGAAACCGATGACGGATTGATATAAACCAGCAGCTGCTGACATTCCGATGTTGTTTAGTTCCATCAAGCTATGATAAACATAAGTATCAATTGTCTGTGTTACATTATATAAGGCACCTGAGTTCATCGGAACCTGATAGAACAATCCGAAATCAGAGTAGAATATTCTACCTACTGCCATTAAGGTCAAGATAACTATCGTGGGTTTTAATAAAGGCAGTGTGATATGTCTGATTTGCTTAAGTTTGGTAGCACCGTCGATTTGAGCTGCTTCAAAGATACTTTTATCAATACCGGATATACTCGCCATATAGATAATGCTGCTATAACCAACATTTTTCCAGAGATAAACGATAAGTAATATAATGGGCCAATATTTCGGTGTGGTATACCAGGTAATGGTATTCCCCCCGAACATTTTTATTACCGTATTATTGATAAATCCAGTGTCAGAATTGAGAAATGCAAACCCGATAAAACTGATTACTACCCATGACAACAGATTCGGCAGAAGTAGGGAGGACTGAAAGAATTTTACCCGAGATCTTTCCCCTAATTCACACATCAATATCGCCACCAATATAGCAGCCATGGTACCAATGATAATAAAGGACGCATTATAAAGTAATGTGTTCCTTATGATTGTAAATGCATCCTGCTTAAATAAATACTCAAAGTTTTTTAACCCATTCCAATCACTACCGAAGATGCCTTTCCGATAGCTGTAGTCCTTAAACGCTAAAAAGACACCGAACATGGGAATATAGTTATTAATAAAAAGATAGATGATTCCCGGTAGTGCGATTAGGAGAAGGGGACCGTTTTTGGTCAGTCCCCTATTTTTCTTGCTTCTTATATTCTTCATTCTTATCTCCACATTATTGTTGTGCCAGCCACTCATCTAGTTGTTTTTGCTTCGCTGCAATGATCGTATCTAATCCAGCTACACTCAACTTTTCTCTGAATTCAGGGATTACTGTGACAGGGTCAACGCTACCACAAAGTAAACCGGGTAGATACTGGTTAATTACATTAACCACTCCTGCATATTCTGTTGTAACCTCACTGGAGTCAAAGGTAAAGCCCATTGCAGGTGATTTTGCAGCCTTTTCATTCTGCTCCTCTTCCCATACGATCGATTCCTTACTGGTACCTACCATAGGGTGCATAAGGAAGAAGTTGCCTAAGGTTCCACAGCTTAACTGAGCGGTATAAGGAACCGTGGTTGCATCCATTCCCTCAGGATAGGATACATAACCCTCTGCATCCATTACATAATCTCTGTCCTTGATACCATAGATAAGAAGATTAATGATCTCTTGATCAGTGAAGGTCAGATTCAAGAATTTCAGAGCTGCTTCCGGAGCCTTTGAAGTAGAAGAAACCATCCAGGAAAGAGCATTCACTGAGGTTGTATCCAAATATGCCTCTCCAATCTGTACAGCGCCAAGATCGATTCCACCAACCTGTGGTTCTAAGGAAGCTGCCGTATCCTCGGTAGGATAGCTGTAGGAAGCCACATAACAGAAGCTGTTGTCTGCAGACATAAGCTCAGTTGCTGTGCTTGTTGTGGTAGCTGCATCCTGTAGAATCAGACCTTCGTTATACCAGGTTCTTGTGAGATTGGTAAGCTCAGCGAATTCAGATGTACCATAGTAATCAACTACGGTCATGCTATCGCCCATGATTACTCCCTTAGGGCTAAAATAATCATCGGTTAAATAATCCACCTTTGGAATGCACATATTCACACCAGAGGTACCGGTTTGAACCGGAACAAGAGGAGTCATGTCAGGGTAAGCTGCCTTTACCTTTCTTAGCACATCAGTAAGATCATAAATGCTCTTCACCTGGTTCATATCAATTCCAAGCTCATCAGCAATTGCTTGCTTATAGATAACCATTGGTGTAAGGGCATAAGGCTTATAAGTCGGAATTCCATAGAGCTTTCCGTCCTTTACACAGGCATCCAGTAGATCCTGTCCTAATAGTGCTTTCGTCTCCGGAGCGTATGTATCCATTAAGTCCGTTAAATCATAAGCCATATCACTGGAGACACAGTTATTAAAATCACCTAAAGATTCGAACAAATCAACCTTGTCTCCACCTTGTAATGCGAGGCTGATATTAGAGGAGTATTCAAATATAGCAATAGGTCTCAGCTCTACTTCTACTCCAATCTTTTCTCTTGTAATCTGATTAATTGCCTCTTCTACCGTTCCCAACGTCCCTTCATCCGGAATGTTATTAAAGGTAGCATAGGAATATACTATTTTATCATAGCTCTTTTTATCCGCAGTTGTAGTGGATTTCTGAGTGTCCACCACATTTTCCTTTGTGCTTGAGTTGCTGCAAGCAGTCAATCCAATCACCATAGAAGCTGCCAACATAGTGACTAACAACCTTTTGATTGCTTTCATTTTTCATTACCTCCCTTTTGATACCTAAAGTATATCAATCCGGTAATTTTATCTCTTTAAAAAACAAGGTATTCTTTTTCGATTTTGGGCAATAATAGTGTGAACCTGAAAGAATTTTTTCACTAGGCAGAAGCCAGCTTAAAGGGAAGCCATAATTTATGTTCTCTTATATTCCTTAGGGGATACCCCTGTTACCTTCTTAAACAGGGTGGAGAAATATGTGAAATTATCAAAGCCTACACTTTCGGCTATGTTACTAATGTTCCTATTTCCTGCTTTTAGTAGTTCCTTAGCCCTTTCAATTCGATATTCGTTAATATAATCCTTTAAATTGATTCCTGTCTTCTTCTTATAAAGCTTAGCCAGATACTCTGGTGTCAGATAGAATTCAGCAGAGATTTCATTACGCCCGATATCTTCCATATAGTGCTCATGGATATACCTATTTATCTTTTCTATAATCGTTGCTGACTTTGCAACTTCTTCTTCATACTCGAAGGTCTTTTCCAGCAGATAATTCACCCAACGAATCATGTCAATCGTAGAGTTTATAGCACAATCAGCCAGCTTAATGGAGATATCGTCATAAAACAATCTAGTAGCCTGTATTCCCTGCTTCATCAAATCAGTATATACCACCTGCATTATTTCCTGTTTCATTAGGTAGAGTGTATGTCGATTTAGCTTTTTATAATTGGACAACTCATCAAACACCTGCTTTAGATAATTCAGGATTCTCGCCCTGTCCTTATTCATTACATAGGTCAACAGCTTCTCTAGATCAAGTATTTGAATCTCATGATTGGAAGTTGACTCCACTTCATCTTCATGAAATATTTTGCCGTATAAGCCAACATTGAAGTCAAAGAGCTTTGCCAATATCTTTCTTGTAGCCGCAAGGTTTGATATCGTATAGGCATTGCTGATGCAACAGGTAAACGAGGCTTTAAAATACCCCTTGCAGGTTTCCAGCAGCTTTTGGCAATTCTCCTTGAGGCTGTCTCTTAACTCCTCATCGCAGATTGTAATATAGCTTAAGTGATCCTCCGAATGAAATTTAACCACGCTCTCATTCTCTACTCGTCCGGTCAGAATCTCTGACTGAAATTCTTCTAGCACAAATTCGAGGACATTCCTTCCATACCGCTCCATATCTTCTTCCATATTGCTAACCTTCAGATATACCAGACAATAATTCTTGTCCTCGCTGATATCCAGATGTCTGCTCTTGATTTCATTCCCGATACGTGATGCCGATATTTCACCCTCTAATATATCCTTCCAGAAATCCAGCTTCATATAACGAAGATTTCTTTCCATCCATTCCCCGTATTCACTGCTTTTTTGGAGATCACGCTTTTGTCGGAGCTTTGTAACAATCTTCTGTAGATTCAAAACCATAGTAGCCAGATCAAAGGGCTTGGTCAAATATGCCGCAGCTTCATAATGAATGGCATTGGTAGCATAAGAAAACTTTTCATGACAGGTAAGAAGTAGAAATTCACAATCCAACTTTTCGTCTCTGACCCATTTCAAAAGATCCAGACCTGTTTCCTGAGGCATCTCAATATCACTGATAATAATGTCTACCTTCTGATCTACTAGTACTCTTTTGGCGCCCGACACATTATATGCGGTATAGACAGTATCGATTCCGAGCTCACTCCAATGGATAGAGCTCCTGATTACCTCTACTGTTGCAATATCATCATCTACTATCAATATACTAATCATGACTTCCTCTTTCCTAATCTTAACCACGTTACCCATGTCTTAATTTCGACATTGTTATTTATTATCAAGTCCGGGCTTTGAAGCATCCACCAATTCATGCTTTGCCCTTCTTGGTATATATATCTTGTTCAGACATCCGTGTGGCATAATATTTTCTATGATAACCAAATTCTCCATCTCATACATAAGTTCCATCATCCGTTTGATACTCCATAAGCCAAGTCTGTTTCCCTCTTGATTAATTTTTTCTGCCCGTCCATTCATATAATCAAGCACATCCTCCGGATAACCTTTTCCGTCGTCCTCTATTTCAATCAATAGCATCTCCTCTCCCTGATATGCTTCCTGACTGACTTTAATTAATATAGTTAGAGTTTGATCAATGGATACCGCATACTTGAATTCATTTTCAATAAAGGTATGTATCAGCATCTGCGGTATTTTCCACTCTTCCAGCTCCTGAGGCATATCAATCAGATAGAAGATGCACTCCGGATATTTCAGCTCCTGCATCTCAAAGTAATTCTTCACATGCTTGATTTCTTCTCGGATCGGTACCGTGTGGAATCCGGCACGGAACATATACCGTACGTTCTTTGATAAGGTATCAATATAGGTTTTTATGTATTCGTTCTTACTCTGACTGCTCAGACTGGATATGGTAGTGAGTGCATTGAGAAAGAAATGAGGCTTCAGTTGTAGACGAATACTTTTAAGCTCCATATCCTGCAATTCAATTCGCTTTTCGTAGGTTTGAATTTTAAGACCTACAATTTCATCGAGCATTCGATTGGTAGCATCCTGCAGCATCAGAAATTCCCTGGTATGGAAGTTGCCCTTGACCCGGTTCTCATATTCGCCGTTCTTAATTCGCTCCATATCCCCTATCATATGCTGCATGGGAGATGCAATTTCTTTTCTGGTAAAGTTTAAAACAAAGAGCATGAAGAAAACGGCAACAAATGCTGTTGCTGCCACAAGGATCATACTTGTATCTGTCTGCATCAGAATACCGTTCTTACCGGCAAAGCAATAAATCCATAGCTGATCATCCACAATATTTCTGCTAATCGTATAATAATCCTCTGGGTCTATATCGTTGACATTCCTGCCCACCTTAATATCTTGTGTTTCATTTCCCCATATCTTACCGATCTCACCATTATTATTCACTAATACCATGGATCGGTTTCCGTTCTCTTCTGTCGACAGGGCTCGTAACAGCTTGCTTGTCCGGATATATATAGCGATAGCTCTACTATCGGTTTTGAGCATTTTATACATATAGGTTTCTTGCTCAAGCTTCAGAAAATTCCATGCATAATTATCTATTTCATCATTACCAATAGCATTCGCCGTAAAATCGCGAAGCATGTTTTTCTTCTTGTAATGAAACCCGTTGGATATTGCATCCAGGCAAATCCCGTAATTACTATCATAAACAACGATCACATCTGCAATATCTTTTCCGAATATAAGCTCTTGCAGATAATTGGATAGAGATATAGAGGCAAGGGCTCTCTTATTATCATTGGTTCCTTTGATTAGTGCGAGTTCCTCACCCTGCGTAGTGATACTTTTTAGGAGGTTGTCCATATCGGCTACATTATTACTAAATTCGTTACTGTAGATCTTCAGGAAGGCCTCGGAGGAATCCTTAATCTCGTTTTCCAGGATATAATACGAGGAGATAAGAAATATTCCCAGAATACCTGTAAGCAATCCAGTTAAAATGAATAAAAATATTAGTATTTCATTCACGAATGACTTTTTAACGGACATTCTACTACCTCCTCTGAATATAGATACTTTAGTTTAGCATATTTTATTCTGATATGCAAAAGGATGTAGCCTGCTTACCATACTAGAGGTATGCTGCCCACATCCTTTATTCCTGTTAATCGTTTCATTAAAGTGATTTGTATGACCTGAGTGATAGACCCACCGCTTCCTTTTATATTGCCGCTATGTCAAATTCGTACTTGCCATCATTCCAGTAATTGACCTTATCTGCTGTAAAACACATCATACAATAATCCGGATCTGTAGGGCCTTCATTGTAATACTGGATATCAGAAGGCTCCCAAAAGGTCTGCTTCGTCTCATTGTCCATATATACCTTCATCTCACCGGTCAGCATCAGTCCATGGATCGGTTCAGAATCCAGAAAATAGATACAAGCCTTCGGATTCTCCATAAACCTCTTTGTACGGGAAGCCGATACATTAGTTGAGAACCAAAAGGTTTTAAGACCTTCATGTTCTCTTAAGAACATAGCCTTTGCATTCGGATAACCTTCGTCATCCATGGAACAAACAACAACATCACGAGTACTGTCCACTTGCTTAAGGATACTATTAAGTATTTCCTCTGTTACAACCATATCATTACCCTCCTTATTTTTCTGCCTCCAATATTTTCTTTAATTGTGCTTACTACGACCCACATCTTGAGCCTCCCCCTAGGAGATCTCTGATGCTCAGATGATTCACCCTGGATATATAGCTTGGTTTTCTACTTCTCCAGGTTTGCCTTGATACGCCTTAGCATATCTTCAAATTCCCTTATTTCCTCTTCTTGAAAGCCCTGATAAAATAATTGGTTCATCTGCTCCGACACCTCTTCATACTTCTCGCGATATGCCTTCGCCTTCTCAGTAATCTGGACGAATATCTGTCTCCGGTTCTTCTTATCCGGTATCCGCTCAACCAGGCCGCCTTCTTCCATCCGGTCAAGCATACCGGTTAAAGTAGTCTTAGCTAAAGAGGTAAGCTTACCTACTTCGCTAATGGATAGCTTTTCATTCTCCCAAAGCACATAGAGTATTCTTCCCTGAGCTCCATTAAAAGCATCTATCTCGCTTTCTCTTATCATTTTCTCAAATGCTCTCCCACTAAGCTGATGAATTTGAGAAAGTAAAAATCCGCCGCTTGTTTTCATCGGCATCCCCTTTCACTGTAACTTACTATGCATGTACTCACTGTACTTTGCAGTATAGTACTATATAGTACAATTGTCAAGTATGTTTATTTCACGAAAAAATCATTTGCAAAATAGTAGGGTCTGAGATACAATGTACTCGATTATTAGTGACATTACAATATTTGTAGCTAATAGAATTCTTGCTACATATATATTACTAAATGCGATATCTATTAAATATACAATTGTGTCTTTATTACTCTGCAGGATTAGGGGAAGCGTACGTCTCTTGACGTGTGCTTTATACGCAGTTGTTTGGATTACTATACGATAGAAAGTACGCTTCGAGAACTTTCTATCCTCATGAATGAAAGGTAGGTAAATTAAGATATGGTATATAAAACTTCAGGCGTATGTAGCCAGGAAATCACTTTCGAGATAGACGAGAAGACCAACACGATAACTAACCTCAATTTTAAGGGAGGCTGCAATGGCAATACCAGCGGTATCTCCAAGCTGGCAGTTGGGATGCAGGTTGATGATGTGATCCGTAGATTAGAAGGTGTAACCTGTGGTTTTCGCGCCACCTCCTGTCCGGATCAGTTGGCTAAGGCGTTGAAGGAATGGAGGTCTTTGGCATGAAACGTATCGTTTTAACCGGAGGAGGAACAGCAGGCCATGTTACTCCCTGTATCGCTTTACTTCCACAACTAAAGCAGGAGGGCTATGATATTCAATATATTGGTTCTTATCAGGGTATTGAACGTAGACTCATCGAAGAATATAATATACCCTATCACGGTATAGCCTCCGGTAAATTAAGAAGATACCTTGACCTAAAGAATTTTACCGATCCCTTCAAGGTGATAAAGGGCTATACGGAAGCACGTAAATTATTAAAAAAATTAAAACCGGATATTGTATTTTCCAAGGGCGGCTTTGTAACTGTACCTGTTGTTATGGCGGCTAAAAGCCAAAAGATCCCGGTAATTATACATGAATCCGATATCACCCCGGGGTTAGCCAATAAGCTTGCTCTCCCCTCTGCCTCCAGGATTTGTGTTAATTTTCCCGAGACCTTAAATTATCTTCCGGAAGGTAAAGCCGTTCTTACCGGTACACCAATCCGCAAGGAGCTCTTCTCCGGCAACAAGATTCGGGGCTTGGATTTCTGCGGCTTTACTGCCAATAAACCTGTATTACTAATAATCGGCGGTAGTACAGGCTCACGTGTTATTAATGAGATCATCCGTGGTATGCTTCCCACTCTGCTCCGCGATTATCAGGTAATACACCTCTGTGGTAAGGGTAATCTGGATGAACATTTGAATAATACCGCCGGCTATGCTCAATTTGAATATATCCGGGCCGAGCTAAGTGACCTGCTGGCCGCTGCTGATCTTGTTATCTCCAGAGCCGGAGCTAATACTATCTGCGAGCTGATCGCTCTTAGGAAGCCCAATATCTTAATCCCCTTAACAGCAAAGGCTAGTAGAGGAGATCAGATATTAAATTCAGAATCCTTCGAACGACAGGGGTATTCTTATGTGGTTAGGGAAGAAGATCTTACCGTTACAAGGCTCTTAGAGGCCATTGATGATGTGATGAGTAAAAAGCAGAACTATATTGATACCATGAGCAAAAGCGATTTAAATAACTCCATCGATACTATAATAAAGCTGATTAAAGAGACTGAGAAATAATAGAGACTAGCTAGACTTGGTTATTACAATACACCTCGTAAATTCAAAGGGGTTGTTGCTAAAGTAAGCTGTAGCTGAAGGAAAGGACAACACGCATCCCATAATGCACTGTTTGACGGACAGATTATTGATTTTGTATGACAGTAGCAAACATTTATGTTTGATAATAACATACAAAACAATAAGATGTCAGGCAACCTGTGTGTGAGGGATGCGTGTTGTTCTTTCCTTCATTAACACTATATATTTTGCAACAACCCCTTTGTATTTACCCTATTTTCGCAGCTATGGCAGCGGCTAAAGCTGCTGCTTCGCCGTCCTCGTATTTACCATGCTCCCAGGTCGTCTTTACCTGATCCCCATGATATCTGGGAATTAGGTGCATATGGAAATGAAATATGGTCTGACCTGCTGCCTCTCCGTTATTCTGAAGCAAATTCATACCATCGCATTGAAGCTCTGCTTGAATCGCTCTTGCTAGCTTACGGGCGATAAGCAGACCCTTTGCAGCTGTTTCATCATCCAGCTCATATAGGTTCGCTGCATGCCTTTTTGATAATATAATGGTATGTCCCTTTGCTGCCGGAGAAATGTCCATAATAGCTTTAAAATCCTCATCCTCGTAAAGGGTAGCCGAAGGAATCTCTCCGGCGATAATCTTGCAAAAAATACAATTATCCTTCATAAAACACCTCCTGTGTCGATTGTTGTTCCACTCTTCTTATTGTATTTACTTCCATAATTTGATACTATATTAGATAATAAAACTATTTTCACGGTTAAGATAACCTCATACGAAAGGGGGATATGGAATGTTATCCGAAATAAATAATGACGCACTCGCCAACATGATAAAATCAAATCCCGATCTGGAGCCTATTCTTCAATCTATCGTCGCTTCGCATAAGAAAGCCACCTCCATGCTCGTACATGAGCTTCGCAATCCTTTGGCTTTACTAAAGGGCACGATTCAATTTATCGAGACGAAGCAGCCTGAGGTTAGGACCTATAAATACTGGGATCAGGTCCAGGATCTGATTAATGATATGGAGCGCATCATGCAGGATGCCTCCCTGCTTAATAATGTGAAGCAGTTGGTTAAGGAGGATACAAACCTAATCTCCTTAATGGAGAATATCACTGAAAGCTTTATGCCCCAGGCAATTTCACAAGAAGTTGAACTTACTCTTACCGTAGCAGAGGATAGTAAAGCCGCCTATATGAACTACAATTGTGATAGCGGTAAATTGAAGCAAGTATTTACTAATATCATTAAGAATGCCTTTGAAGCTACACAGCCCGGTAACTTTATACATATAGTGTTGGCACTCGTCCCGGGTACTGTCTCTTCCCCTAGAAAGCTATCTATCGCTATAAGCAATAATGGCGAACCCATTCCGGAAGATGCCCTTGAGACCATCTTTCATCCCTTTGTCACCTTTAAAAAGAATGGAACCGGTGTAGGTCTCGCCTTGGCCAAGAGTATTATAGATCTTCACTATGGAAGTATCTCGGTTGTATCTGACCAGGGCTTAACCAGTTTTACCATACAACTTCCCTTATAATCCATCCTTTTACCCGGTTTAGAGCTGGCATATTACAGAATATTAAACCGAAATACCTGATCGAAGGAACGAAGGGTCTTAAAATTACCCTTTGCCGTCAGCTCACCGGACATAAACGCTCCCTGGAAGGTGACCCTGCCCAGAACTAATTTATTCATGATAGCATGGGTCGTCTTTGCAATGACATCGGCATCCGGCTTCTCACCATAGTAGCAATTCAATCGCTTATTATCAATCTCAATCACAAGGGTCTTCTTCCTGTCGGAAATTTGTATGGAGTAGGAGGCAACAAAGTCCTCCAGAGGATGGAAATTGTCCTTCAAATTCTTAATAAATTCCTGACTACCTTCCCCATCACCGTTGTTAACCAGCATTTCCTTAAATAATTGAGTCAGCTCCTCTATATCTTCCTTCTGTTTCTTTACATAAGTATCATCCGAGACATAGACGGATAGCTGTTCGCTTTCCTGAGGAGTGAGCGTTATGGAACTACTGCGAAGAACATTCTGCTTTATTGCCGCATTACTGGTGGGAAGTGTCTTCGTCTTCTGGTGAATAGTGCGGTAGAAGGCTTCTGCTTTCTTCTCAATGATATCTAAGTAATCTTTATTGGTCTCAAAGTCTACATGGTCCTCCACATATGCACCCAGACCGCTGACCGGAATTCCACCTAAGGTCTCCCATGCCTTTATCATATAAAGCTCAGCATCTCTTTCTCCATAGGTATTCGCTATGGCTACAGGAAGCATATAAAGCTTACTGATCTTATCCTTATCTCCATATAACCAGCAGGCATCCAAGAACTGCTGCATTAGACCACCAATTCCGAACCACTCCACGTTGGCCGCAAGGATTACTCCGTCCGCTTCCTTCAAGGTCTTTGGAAGCATGGATATTGCATTCTTCTCTTCATAGAGGTTGTACCTGGTGACCTGTACCCGAAGCTCCTCAAATACTGTAGTCAACTTACTCATTACATAGAGTGTCGGATCCTCAATTAATCCTCTTCCTCCATAATAGATATTAATTTTCATGCAATAACCTCTCCTCCTGCTGTAGATATAAAATCATATTCTTCTTTGCTGCTTTGATAAGCAGCCTCTTACATCAAGTATCCTTATCATAATTGTGATCATATATACTTACTATTCTTATTCTAACCGGTCATTCTCATGCTTTTATTGGAGCGACGATATACGATTGCAGCTAGCAAAATGCCCGCCAAAAAGCCACCAACATGTGCCGCCATATCAATCTGTGTATTGACAATTCCTCCATAGAGACTAAAGATAACAAACAACACCATCTGTCTAGTACTGAAGTCCTCTAGCCGTCCCCGATTGATTGCTACGACGAAAAACATAGCACCTACTACGCCAAAGATAGCACCGGAGGCTCCAATGGAGAACGTAGAGTTCCCAATCAGATACTGACCGTTTTCCTTCCACATATTATAACTGATAGAGGTAATCCCTGCAAGAATTCCCGTGCCAAAATATAAAACCAGATACTTTATCTTACCGACGGCTCGTTCTAAATTATCGCCTACGAAAAACAATACCAACATATTATTAAAGAGATGTTCAAAATCCGAGTGCATGAACATCGAGGTCAACACCCGATAATATTCCTTCTCCCTAATCACATAATACCAGGATAATGCACCCTTTCCAAGCATCCTGACTTCACCGCCAAAGAGGGGTGTATAGTGGAGAAGGATGTAAGCTATAATATTAATCAGTATGATCAGGGTATTAAATAGTGTAAATGGCTTATAGCCTGGTTGACCCTGAGTAGCCCTTACTTCCTCTGCCAGTGTCTCCTCCAGTTGATCTCTTAGTGGAATAAACTCATCGGAAGCAGTCTCATAAATTATTAACCGATTCAAGGTAAGATCAACGATCCAATGCTGATCCTCCCTGTTATCAATGCACAGATGCTTCACCCGGTCCACCTCGGTAGACAGAATCAGGCTAAGTAGCCTTATTCTGTCAGGAAAAGGCCCCTTGCGAAAATTATTCTTAATCTGTTCCAATATATGCGTGTATTGTTCCTTACTCAGTTCAGTACCTTCCATAATCCGGATGACAGAAACTACAGTAAGCTCAATATCTGAGATACGATAGAACAGATAAATTCCCGGTGTGTTTGAGTTGATTTTTTGATACCCCAGATTTATAAAGTTTTGCTCTAGTCTCTCATCTATCATGTGATTATCCTTTTCCTCTGGTCAATGCTCTATTCATCCCTTGCTTTGTCCGGTTTAAGAGGGGGTTTTTAGCCTTCTTTCGCTAGGCTTGATCCTCCCAAGCAAAAGACCGCTTCACAGCTTTCTTCCAGCCTGCGATTAAGCTACTTCTCTTCTCCTCGTCCATTTCTGATCGGAAGGTCTCAGCTAATGCCCAATTTGCTTTAATCTCCTCCTGATTACTCCAGAAACCGACTGCAAGTCCCGCAAGATAAGCCGCTCCTAGTGCAGTGGTCTCGATGCATTCCGGCTTGTGAACCTCTGTATTCAGAATATCAGCTTGAAATTGCATCAGGAAACGATTCGCACAAGCACCACCGTCTACCTTTAATGACCTCAGGGTCAGCATAGAATCACTTTCCATGGCCCGAAGTACATCCTGGGTCTGATATGCGATTGACTCTAAGGTTGCTCTGATAATATGGTCCTTATTACAACCGCGGGTAATACCTACAATAACACCTCTCGCATATTGATCCCAGTAAGGTGCACCAAGACCGGTAAAGGACGGTACCACATAGACACCGTTGGTATCAGGCACCTGAAGAGCACAGGTCTCACTCTCTGCCGCACTACGAATTAACTGAAGTTCATCCCTTAGCCACTGAATAGAGGCTCCTGCCACAAATACACTACCCTCAAGTGCATAATGAACCTCAGAACCTGTGGAAGCAGCAATGGTTGTAATCAATCCATGCTCAGACGTAATCGCTTCTGTACCGGTATTCATAAGTAAGAAGCAACCGGTTCCATAGGTATTCTTCACCTCACCCTTTTCAAAACAACACTGTCCAAAAAGTGCTGCCTGCTGATCACCTGCTGCCCCTGCGATTGCAATTGCATCGCCAAATAGGGAGCGATCAGAATAGCCATAGATACAACTGGAGGGCTTAACCTCAGGTAGCATCTGAACAGGAATATCCAGTTCAGCCAGTAGCTTCTCATCCCAAGTCAGTTTCTTTATATCAAAAAGCATGGTTCGGGATGCATTCGTATAGTCAGTGACAAAGGTTTTCCCTTTTGTCAGGTTCCAAATAATCCAAGTATCAACAGTACCGAACAAGAGCTCTCCCGCCTTGGCCTGTTCTCTTGCTCCCTCCACATGGTCTAATATCCATTTGATTTTCGTCCCTGAAAAGTATGCATCCGGGATTAGTCCCGTTGTATCCTTAATATAAGGTTCATAACCCTTAGCCTTAAGGTCCTCCACCATATCCGAGGTTCTGCGGCACTGCCACACAACAGCATTATATACCGGTTGTCCGGTATTCTTATTCCATACAATCGTAGTCTCACGTTGATTTGTAATACCGATGGCTGCAATTTCATTGGCATCGATACCAAGCTTGGCCATAGCCTCCGTTGCTACAGATATTTGGGAGGACCATATCTCCATAGGATCATGCTCCACCCAGCCGGGCTTCGGATAAATCTGCGTAAATTCCTTCTGTGCAACGCTTTTCATTTTCCCCTGTTTATCAAAAATAATACATCTAGAGCTTGTTGTCCCCTGATCAAGCGCCATAACAAATTGTTTCATACCTTACCTCCAATACCTTATCTTCTATATAATATAGCTAGTCCATTCTCATAGGACCACTTAAGATACCGTTCTTTATGGTTCAAGCTTCTATGTAATCAAAATAACCTAAGATACCTACCCTTTGCGTTAATGTGTACCCAGAGCTGACGTTACTATTACAACGATTGCACAGACTGCAAGTATAATATCTAATATCAATAAAACCCAATAAAAAATCTGTTCACCGATTTTATCATTTATCTTATCTTTAAGCTTAAGTATGGTATTCACGATTAAGACAGCTGTAAACATTAATAGTAGCACGCCCTTGACAACAGCATTACCAATGAAGTTGGCAATAACAAGGAAAAGAACTAGCAAAATCGCATGGATTACATCGTATCGTCTCTTCATAAAATACCTCCCTTCCTGATATAAGGTCACACTTTTATTGTACCCTTTTGTACCAATATTTACAAGGTTTTTTAAGTCAGAACCCCTGCTTTCCCCTGATATTAACATGCCCTTTTATTCGCCTTTTTGGATAAGACAATAGGAACGATAGCTCCAATTACAATAGCTATAAGAATGATACCAATCCAAATTTCAAAACCCGGATGATGTCGTAGTCTCCAAATCTCCTCGCCTTCCATACCTTCTACAATCTTCCCCTCATTGAGTAGCTTTAGCATATCCCCAAGGTAGTTCCCGACAAAGATGCCAATAGCAATACCTCCTGTCATAGCTGCCGAAACCACACGTTTATTAAAGAAAAGCAATAATAGAGCCACAAAGCATAAAACGAGATAGAACCTCCAGTGATATGTCACCCAACCAAATAGATATTCATCCTTCAATACCGTAAACGCCAGTAATGCAACTACTGCTAAGATAGTGCCCTCAATCACTCCATATAATTTTTTCGTTTGGTTCATCCTATACTCCGTTCTTTCATAAATCCACGAATTTGTAATTTTATTAACTGATTTATATCTGTATTTCTTCTTAAATCTTATCTAATAAAAGATATTCGCTCAAATCAAAATATATTTCTGCCCTTACTATTTCATCCTATTGTTCTATGTGATAGATGTTTTCACCAACTCCGGCTGGGGGTGAAGTTACGCAATGAGCTTCACCTTACATGTCGATGTCAGCGTATAGCTTCAGGGCTTGTATTTATTCATAGAGAATATAATCTCACCCAAATAATCTGTAATAGTCGCATCACTAATACCATTATTCTTTAGATGCTTATACAGGTTATCATATAAAAGCTCTTGTAAATCCTCATAATCTGAGTAATACTTAAGGATTTTATCTGCAAGCCCTTTGATTTTCTTACCCGATACAGGCATGGTGCAATACTTCTTAATGGATGAACTGAAGTAGGATCCATCGCTTGCCTGCTCATACTTCTCAAGGACATACCTTCCATTATCCGCCTTACGATAAGTAATTGCTGCCGGAACTACACTACCTCCTTCTACTGTTAAGGTACTACCATAAAGCCTATATCTTTCAAGGAAAGTACACACAAAGACCTTAAGCATATCCTCCTCCTCATAGCTTCCAAATATCCTTGAAGCAGCTATGATAAAACCATCTCTTTTATAATCCGTGAAAGCTCTTTCAATTTCCGTATCATAGACCAGCTGCTCAATAGGATCCTGACCATCATAAGCATAATTAGGAAGAATGGTCTCCTGGCGAATGGACAAGGCGTTGTACCATTCCTGTGGCGACAATGAGGCATCCGTGACGTTATTTCGTACTCCTAAGAGCTCCTTACACAATAAAAGCATAATTTGTCCCCGTAATCCTTCGGAATTACCTGCCTCAAATTGTGCCAGCATGTATTGCAGGGCATCATCCCCGCATTTCTTGATGCTTTCGTATTCATACTCGTGGGCATTGATATAATCCTGCGGATTTGAAGAATCCATTGGGGATGACATTATGATAGTCAAATAACCTTCCACATCAAGGCCTACCTGCTCCGGCACTTGCTCATCACCCGTGTTAGCGAAGAAGGCATTGATTTCATTGGCCGTATTAACGTCAATTCTATTGATGTGATCATATGGTTTATCTACATAATAATCCTTTCCATCTTCAGAGTAGAGATAATGAACATAGTATGCTTCCTCCCCACTCATTTCAATGCGAACATAATCTGCTACAGGAGGATTATCATTCTGAGTGGAATCAAACAACAGGGATGGGCGATACTTCTCGCCTCTTTGCAGCAGAACAGCCAGCTGCATGATTATTTTACTATCCGTAATCTTTACGGATCCTACCTCATTGCTATTTACATACTTTATAAAGCTTATACTCTGAACCTGGGGATAGCCTGAGCCAGCCATCTCCTTCATAGATACATAATCCTCTTCTGGAATCATGTAATATCGGAACTCATCCTTATATACTGTCATCATAAGTGTAGGCTTCTCTTCAAAAAACCTAATTTCATTCCTTGCTTCATCATCCACGTGAATGATAATTGATGGGGAAAGCTCATAGGGTTTAGAAATATTTTTTATCTTCCAATCATTTTCAGCTAAGTCCAACCATTTTGCAAGCTCGCTGCCTGAAACGGTTGTATCGCCGTATTCCGACGATTCGATTTTTATCTGTTCCTGCTCTCCTATCAAAGACAACATACTATTAGGATTAAGAAAGGATAGATCCGCTCCTCGATCGATAGGATTTGCCAGCAGTGTGATGCCAGCACCTATTACAAGAATTACCGATGGGATTACCACCCAAAACCTAGGCCTTTTGTAATTCAAGACATTTTTAATTCTTCCTTTTATATTGCCCTCTCCAAAGGCTATGGGACAACCATTTAGGATTTGTCTGTCGGCAGAAAGGGATAACAAGGAGCTGGCATAAGGTTTTTTGATATCCTTATTCATGTTCTTTAATACTCTTTCATCACAGGAAAGCTCCATATCGGTGCTCATTAATCTAAAGGCAAGCCATACAAGAGGGTTAAACCAGTGTATGGACAAGATTAAGAACCCTAATATTTTTATGATGTGATCTTTTCGATGGATATGGGTCTGCTCATGGAGTATGATATAACTTCTTTCATCAACATCAAGTCCAAGGGGTAGATAGATCCTTGGGCGGATTACCCCGAGAACAAAGGGCGTTTTCAAATTCTTAGCCCCAAATATATTATTCTCTATTAGCTCGGCACTTTTAAGCTGTCCTTTTAATTGATAGACGGATATGAAACTGTAGATGAGTAATACCAATAGGCCTATAACCCAGATGTAAGCACCGATTTCTATACCCAACTTCAAGGGATCTATGCTTATACTGTGCTCCGTAGCTGGTACAGAAAGGGCATCCTTCATCATCGAATCAACTACCCTTATCTGATTATCAACCTGAGGGCTTGGCGAATAGATATGGTCTGTGGAGATTGAAGTAGTGCTCACACTCCTAGGAATAAGACTAAACACACTTTCAAAGGAGAATGGTATGATAAGGCGGAACGCAACCACACCCCATAGGACATAGGAGATGATTTTGGGGGATTTTTTGAGCAACAGCCGAACTAGCAGCACAAGAAGGATAACATAGCTTGCCGTAAGACTCATTTTGATTATCGTAAGAAATATCTCACTCATTGTCATCCCTCCTTGTGTTCATCAATTAGTTTTTTCAGCTCTCTAGCTTGCTGCTCACTTAACTTTTTACCACCTATAAAAGCGGTTAAAAACTTCGGCAGGGACCCTCCAAAGGTATCCTCAACAAAGCGTATGCTTTGTTTTGCATAGTATTCATCCCTCTTAGTTAGGGATGTGACCATGGCATTATCATTTTGAAAAACACCTTTTTCACATAGCTTTTTCAATACGGTATAGGTGGTGGACTTTTTCCAACTCATTTCCTTTTCACATAGCTTCACAAGATCGCCAGAACCAATGGGCTCATTCTGCCAGATCAATTCAGCAAACCTTTCTTCACTTTCTGTAAGTTTATATTCCTTCATGTTAAACCTCCGTGGTCTATAAAATATCGACCTGTTATAAGTCTATATATTATAGACTTATATGTCAACAATTATTTTAGTAATAAAAATACCACCAACCCGGAGATTAGACATTATATCTCCCGGTTGGTGGCTATCCGCAATATGTTCGCTCAATGGCTTACAATAACACCTTTATTCGGTTTTAATCTGTATTAATCTATTCTTGATTTGATGATACAAGCGGATGCAGCTGTATTTTTTTTATTTTTGGTTGATGCTTTACTAACTGCTCTTTTGCAAAAGGCTTCCCATGGGAAGGATACACCTTCTTAAAATTAAGGTTAATCATCTTCCGCCATGAGGCTTCATAGTCTTTTACGTTCTCAATCCATATAATGATGTGATTCAGGCTTGGAATACCATTCATAGCTGCATCGCCACAGAACAGCACCCCATCCTCAAACAATAGACCCATAGAATCCTTAGTATGTCCCGGTAGCTCGATAATCTTTGCAGAGAGCAGCTTCTCGATTTGCGGCTTATTCTCTTTTGTTACAAGCAAGTAACGGTCCGGAGAATTGACCGGTTGGAAACGATGTTCTCCTTTACCAAACAGTTTCAGCAACTGACAAAAGCTCCATGCTACCACGCTGCTACAACCACCATCAAAGGAATTTTGTCCAGCCTTCAATCGTTCGATCGATGCAGGATGAAGGATTATCTTTGCATTTGTCTTTTCTAAGAGCTGATTAAGGAAGCCAACATGGTCATCATGGGCATGAGTAATAAAGATATATGAGATATCATCTAAGGATATCCCTCTTTTATTTAATTCAAGCTCGAACTTATTATAATGTTCCTTATAGCCTGTATCGATAAGCAGATATCCATCTCCCATCTCGACCATAAAGATATTACTAATTCTGTTTCCAAGGTTGATTATACGCTTTTCAACCGGCTTTCTCATGGTATAAGCAATCTCAACCTTATTGGCCAGGTCATTGTTTTCTTTCCCAATCTCGCTAATATATGAGGAAATATCATCAAATTTTTCGATTGGCCGACCGAACAGAATCGATTCTAGTTGCTTCCTGATTAAGTGTGCATTATTAAGACTTGTCTGTTCCTTTACCCCTTCAATCAACCAAAGGGTATCGACCAGGCTATCAATTATTTCATCCGTTACAAAGGGTTTCTCCTCATAGGAAAACTCTTGCTTTCCAGCTTCGCTTTGCCAATCCGGATTAGTCAGAGACTTATGAATAATTTGCTTTGCATGGCCTATGGCACATTGATGTCCTTGACAAGCATTACAGAACTTCGGTCCCATACAGATATTTTCAAGGTCCTTTTGAAGGTGCTGATAGTAATCATGAAGCATTTTTGATTTTGCTTTGAGTTCTGACTGGATCCCCAGCCTCCTGTCTTGAAACAGCTTCCTAACCATAAAGAATACAGTCAGTATTAGCACACCAAAAAAGATAATAAGCGAAGTCGGGTTAATATATTGCTTCGGCACAGTTTGTAACAGCTTTTGAATTCCAAAAAACAGAAATACGGTAGCAGCTATTAGCTTTATACCCAATTCCGGAATCTTATCACCCAATTTCTTACCTACAATAATACCTAATGCACCTGTAGCTATCATGCCTGAGACAGTTCCCACTAATATCATGAATGGGTAGGATGCATCTGCAGCTAAGGTGATAGCTGTTAACTGTGTTTTATCACCTAGTTCTCCTAAAAAGAACGCTAATGCGACCGTTGCTACCGGTCCAAATTGAAATTTAGGTTCTTCTTCATCATCGTCTTCGTCAGACTTTAGAGTCCATAGAGCAAATCCGACAAAAGCAGCTCCTGCTACCATCTGAATGGTGCTAATCGGAACGATTTGAGAAAGATAGCTTCCTAAAATAACTGCTAGACCATGATTCAGAAAAGCCCCAATCCCAATTCCAGCTAAAACCTTTCTGACAGGGTAACGAGTCGCAAACGCCATTGCAAGAATCTGAGTCTTATCACCCATTTCAGCGATAAAAATCAACATAAATGCCTTTAGTATCTCTTGTATCATGTCCATACTCCTTTATTTGTCGTAATATATTGATTGAATGAACCTATCAACTTCCTCCGACCAGGTGTTATATGCCTTTACCTGAGTAGGAAAGTGAGGGGCTCCTTCAATAATAACTAGTTTCTTATTTTTTGACCCAAGCTCGTTAAATGTCTTTTGGATATAATATTGGGGAGTCATCTGATCACCTTCTGGCTGAAGAACCAGAACCGGAAGCTTATACGCCCTGTGCTCTATGGTCGGCTTACTTTGAGTAATTAGGCTTACCGCACCCTTAACTGTGATACATGTACCTGCCTGAGGATCCGCCTTAATCATGCTATTAAATTCATTTGAATCTGTAAGTGTATCATATGAAATCAATCGATAGGTTTTAAACCTAATCATTCCCATAAAACGAGACACCAGCTTGAACAATGGCAGCAACACATAGGTTGCCTTTTTCGTAGTTGTTTCCTTTTGCATAAACTCACGATCACTAAAATCCCATAAACACCAGCAAACCAAACCGCTAATCCCGGTTAATTCGCAGGAGGCTGAATATGCAAGGGGCCCACCCATACTGGCTCCACCTATGAAGATGGGACCACCAAACTCACCTTTCGCATACTTAACCGCATCCTTTAGGTTTTCTTTATGAGTATTCCAGTCGAAGTCTCCCCTAGTACCATTGTTATAGCCATAGCCCTGCAAATCAGGTACAACGAGGTTATAGCCCTTCTCATAAAGAGGGATCACAAAGGGTAATAGAAGTCTCGCATAACCGGCTATACCGTGGGAGAAAACAATAGTTGGGGCTGCTGGATTTTCCGTCCGATATACTTCTAATTGAATCGTTCTTCCTCTTGAGCTCATCTTTTCCAAGGAGACATAGCTAGCCCATTTGTCAATAAATTCAGAACCAAACCATCGTTCCATGTAATTCTTCCAATAATCATTACCTGTATACATAAGGACCTCCAAGACATCATTCACTTTTCTTATGCTCACTTTTGTTACGCACAAACTAGAAGAAGTACATTCCGCGAGTTTCTCGATGCCTGTTTATAGGCACTGTTATCGCGGGCGCATTTGTAGTAACTAATAGTACTTGGTTACTGCTTCACTTTGCTTTCATGAAAACCAGAAGAAGCACGCTGCACCAGCTTCTTTGGTTCGCGTGCGCGTTTGCATATGTGCAAGCAAGCTTGCATATGCTCACTTTGCTTACGCGCAAATAAAAGAGACTCTTAGATTATCAGACATTACGCCCTATAATCTAAAAGTCTCGCTGCTTTAATATCCTTAAAGTAGATAAGACCAGGATCGCTCCAGTATGTTGATCTTATCTTGGTTTCCCATAGCTACTCCCTTTTAAAACTTAGCTTATTATACCATTCACTATTGTGATTGTCAATTATATGACTATTTATTATCATTGTTAAAATCCCTATTATACTATTCCTTAGCACGAGTTTATCAGGAACTCAAAGTTCAGATTCGCTAGTGCAATCCTGTCACCCTGCATAATCTCCTGTTTATCGTAGGAGGTTAATAGCTTTTCATTAACATAGGTACCATTGGTGGAGTTTAAATCAGTGATATAATACTTATCCTCTTCCTTGGTAATCTTGGCATGATATCGACTGACCACGCTTTTTTCAAGACAGTAATCCACATTTTTGCGAAGTTTACCGATAAAAAAGGGGAATTCGTTGATAACTATGGATGAATACTGGTCTTCGTCTGGGGATTTAAGTTGTATCATAGGGGAAGCCTTCGGTTGCTCGGTAATATCACTAAGTAAACAGGTGGGATTATAGTCCTCCTGGGTAACTGTCTCCTCTATCCTGGGGGCAGTCTTAACCTCTTCCTGGTTCGGAGCATGCTCAGGAATAATTGTATGGTCTTTCCACAAGCGATACTCTCTTTTTGTGAGCTGCTTCAGGTCAATTGGAGGCTTTCCCGATATCAGACCGTCTATCTTATCCTTCTTAACCGGAATTGATCCACTATAGTCCTGCCTTGGGTCGATATATTCACTCTTCGTTATGATCTTTGTCAGCCTGTTATCCTTATCCCATAACTTTTTCATCAGATAACCCTCCACGCAAAGTAGAATCAATAATATACCGACCAATTTACCGTATTCTATCTGCTCTGCATAAGAATTATAAAATATACCTGACGTAAGACCAAGAATCAGAAGCAATACTCCAACTAAACCGCATATACCGGTAAGAATATAGGTTGTCTTCGGATAATAGGAAACCTCAATCTCCTCCTCCTGCTTCTCCATGACAACAGGTATATTATCAACGTAAGAATTCACTCCCTTATCTACAAGGCCTGACCTCTTTGCCTTACTCAGTGCAGGTTTATTCTCAATACTCTCCTGAGCTTGTATATCAGCTTCCGCATCAGGTTCTATGGCTTTTGAAGCAGGCTCTACCTTCATTTGCTTATTAAGCACCTCATTCATATGGGCAAAGGTGTAGCCCTCCTCCTTGCTGACAGCATATAATCGGTATACAAGAAGTACAGCCTCCTTATCCTTATAATCAACCTTATTCATCAGATACTCCAACAGTCCGCTCATCTGCTCCTTGCTTTCCTGACGGTACCCTGATAGGAAACATAAGCTAGGATGATTCGTTACCACATCGATATAGATATATTCTGGGTTTATGATAAAATCATCCTCAGGAAGGAGATGCTCGTATGCCAGCTCTATCGTATGTAATAGGGCAGATACCAATTGCCTAAGCTGCTCATAGGATAGAGATATCTTTGCAAATAAATGCTGCATGGATTGCTTCCCAGTAATGTCATAGTAAAATAAGGTCTTATTATCCATGAATCGCTGCTGCAAAGGCAATACACCAGTCAGGGATTGATTCTCAAGCATGTGGATGCAATACGTTTCCTTCGGCAGCTCCTCCTCAGCAATAACCATAAAATTATGCTTTATATCCTTTCTGTATTCTACCTCCATGTTTCCTCCTACTACGCTGATAATGTATATACGACATGCCTCTTAACTAACCATAACGCCATGTCGTATATACTTAATAGCCGATACAATAATTCTTCCTATCTCTAATCTTTACTGAAAAAACCTACGATTTTATTCTTTAGTTCATCCACTCCTTTAATCTGGGATGCAGTATCGAGAATCACTTCACATTTACGTATGGTTTCCGCTGGGTCATGAATCGGATACGTTCCTGAGACCACTGCAGAAGAGCTAAATGACATAAGCTCACTAATCCAGGGAATGGATATATTGAATTTTGTCTGAACGGATACCGAAAGGTCTAATTTCCCAACTTTAACTCCAATGTCTGCTATTTTTAGTAAGAACAAGCCTTTCCTTAGCTTCTCTTTAAGATGGACCTGAACCTCCTGCTCTAACTGCTTGCTATCATCCTGTAGGAGATCAAAGATATCCTGATTTATGATCTGCTCATAATCATTTTCTATCGTAGTAAGCTCAGACCCATGCTTTAGGATAAGGCCTGCTTTATGAAGTGTCCCATCAACAGCGCCTTGAATCCGGCAAATATCGTGTAAATAGAAGGAAAGATAGATCAAAGCAAAGACAGTAAGGATTACAATCGGCATTACAAAGGCTGCCTCAATCGTAATGCTAGCTTTATAAGTCATCACTTCATACCTGTAAGGCCTGTGATATAAGCTTCTCTGGATAGGTATCACCTTCTTCCTGACAATTTATAGACTCTATATCAGTGCTCCCTTCGAGGTAACAACTATGATAAGATAACCAGCGAATAAAAACGGAATAAAAGGAATGCTTTTCTTTCTGTCAGCCAATCTAAATACCAATAGTAAGATAGATAATATAGCAGCAAGAAATAATGCAATACCGAATAACTCCAGATTATTCCAGAAGCCAAGTCCAATACCGGTAACGCAAAGTAGTATACCATCCCCCATACCAATCTTTCCGGCTGTAGCTTTACTGATTAGTATGGTTGCCAGCCCTATGGCCAGCCCACCAATACAATCCGTTATGTTAAGCTTTCCTATAAACGGAAGGCAAGTAAAAGTGAGTATTCCACCAAGACCGATTAGCCACACATATACTCTTTTATTAATCAAATCATGAATTGCACAGATTAACAGTAATGCCCCTATAATAACTATAAGTATCCTTTCCGCCATAATAAATCCTCCCGATATAACTCTAAAATCTTCTTCTATCTATTGACCGCAGCGCTTGCAAGCAGAGCGATCTCCTACCTCTGATATAGGAATTTCCTTCACGCTTCGTTTAATCTTAGAACAATCCCGCCGTGTATGATACCTAGTTCCATCCAATGTTATATAAAAGGTTCCGTAGGGATTAAGGTCTCCGTCACAGCATTTCTCGCAGGGGTAGTATTTACCTCCATTCTCATTTCTCTGTGTTGTCGGAATCCCCTCTATTGCGGACACAGACAATCGGATATGAGAACAGGTAGCACTCTTATGATATACCCTTCCAGTCTCAGTGATATATACTATAGTCACCTCTCCATCATCCTCTTCCAGAGAATAGGTCGCAGCAACTTCGTATCCAGTCCAAGCCCGAACTCTGATTCTTTGGAGCATCTCCATATCCTCTATGGAGAACAGCTTAATCGGTAGAGATACCTGATAGTGCACTATAAGGTCAATCGCATCATCTTCCTTCAGTATCTTTGAATCCCGGAAGCTAATCCCATCAAAGCCATTTTTGATGCAGGATTGATTAATTCGATCCACATCAAGGTATTGCTTAGCGTAAAGCTTAAGAATTGCCTGATCTACAATAGATTTTGCAAAGTCACCCAGTCCGACCTCTATCTCTGCTCCCAGGACTGTCTCATCGAAATTGAGTAACTCCTCCATTCCACCAAAATCCTCGTACACATAAGCGGTCTTAGCCATATTAAGACTCATCTTCGTCATGGTTGACTGAATGAATTCCTGAAGTGTAAAGATCTGAATGAAATATAAGAAGGTAAGTATAGCAAACAGAAATAAGGGTAATACCAGAGCAGCCTCAACTGTTAAGGAGGCTTTATAGGTCTTATCTGCTGCCTTTATCCATCTGTAAGCTTGCTTATATACTCTTTGTAGCACCCTAATCTCCTTTATTACTAAATTTGTTTCAAGCCTTCCACTATTACTTCTTTTGGACTGGGATATCCGTTCTTTCATTGAATTGTTGTCAGCAAATGATTTCTTGGAGAGAGTTAATTTTTTTATTTTAATGAGTTGTTGGTGAATTTATATAATTAGATTATGATACCCTTTTGATAAAAGAACGGACATCCCAGTCCAAAAGAAAGTAGCGATCACTAACTAATAGCTATAGCCAGCTCTGGAGGTGAAGCGATATCCTATGACTTCACGCTTCAAATAGCTACGAATAAAAGGAATAGCAATAAACTTAGTATCTATGGTATATTCAGCTGCTGCTTCAAAGCCGAACAGACAATCTCTCAGCTTAAGCTTTTCCTCATATCGAAGATTTAGATTCTCTTGGATCAGATCCATAGAGCGGCAGGTTAAATCCTTCTTGTTTTTGATTAACAGAAACATGCGAAGATAATCCTGATAGGAAAAGGATAGCTGTTTCGTCGTGGAAATGGCTTGTGCCTTTGTTTGAAGGTAGCTTCGGTTTAATAGAAACAGATCAGGAAGCTGTAAGATTATTTTCTGTTTTAGTATCGGAACTTCCTTCCCCAAGAGAAGGGCACTGGTATCGACAAGTGCCTCAGCAAAGGACCATACCATAAGTATCATTGCCTGTGTTAAACTAATCAGCATCGGTAAGCCTGTAAAGCCTACGATGGCAGCTGCAGCAAGCTTTGCCTCATCACATCTTGCCTTATCCCCTAGTATTGTGACAAAATCCAGTATCATACGTAAAAAGACAACTCTTGAGATGACTGATGACAGATTCTCTCGATCCATCGTCTTTCCTACCAATAGGTATTCCTGTTCGTAATCAAGTATAGATGGCTTTCTTCCGGAGAGTTCATGATCTCCTACTGGATAGGTTTCAAAATGCCCCTTCAGGTATTCCTGATATAACAGCTGCTCTGCAATCCAGTCTATACCCTCTTCCATCCCCATTAGTAGCTTTGTGTTATCCTGGAAGCTGTAAAGGAGGCTGTCCAATTTATTCTCCTCTCCTCCTTTCATTGCATCTTCGAAAAAGTCTTTAATCATCGATGTAAAATCGATTCTCTCTGATGCAATGGAAGCCTCAACGGAAGGCAGCTGCTTTGCCGTTAATTCCTTTTGTGAGATGCTATCTGGCTCAAGAACCAGTCCTGCAATCCCACTTTGGATCAGTTTACTGAGCTCCTTCACTGGATTTTTTTGCTTTGTCTGGTCAAGGACGAGGGTACTATAATCAATTGTCAGGCTATTTATCTTATAGCCTTCAAGCTTTTCTAGAGCCTGATCGGAGGCTGCTATAGCCATAGAATAGTCCTCCGACCTGAGATAATTCAACGTCTCATTTATTACCACCTGACTCTCCTTAATTATCGACTGATTAATTTCTAAGGTATCACACATAGGATATAAGCTTTCCTTCCCTTCAGAGGAGGAATATCGTCTCATCTGCGTAAGTCTTTCCTTTAAGCCCTCGAATATCTCTTCCCCCAAGCTCTTCTCTTCTTCATATAAGCTCTTTTCAAAATCATCGATCAGATGGGTGGAAGCGGTCGCATAGGTTACCACCTGTTTCGCTTCATGTTCTGCTTCCTCAAGAATCGGTTCCAACTCCTGTAGGATATTCTTCATCCTACTAAGCCTACTCTCTGTGGAGGTAAATAACTGGCTTTTCCGATCGTTAAGCTCTCGGCTCTGGTTATGTAATCGGCTTAACTGATCCTGCAGACTTCTCATTTCATTATAAAGACTCTCCCTCTCTTTGTCCTCTTCCTCTAATTGGTCAGAGCCTCTAAGGCTCTGCAACCTTGCCTCTACTGAATTAATTAGCGAATATACTACATCAATCTGCTCCTGTATCTGGTTCAACCACTGCTTAACTAATATGAGCTGATCAAGGCCTGATTGGACTTGGGAGATCGTATCAATCGGATCTACATAACGGTTCTTTACCGCTTCAAATACTGTCTGGTGGTTGATCCCTGCCGACTCCATAGTGACCGGAGTCTGACACAGCATCTTTACAAAGTAATCCGAGGTGAGAAGCTGTCCATTCTCATCAAGCTTAATTCCGGTCTTCGATGTCTTTAATCCATCTGAAAGCTCCATCAGCCTCAAGATGCTTTTGTCTGCCTTGGCCAGCTCCTCTTCTGCAGCCAGCTTTTTATTATATACAACACTTACCTTCCTCGGAGTCTCCAGTAGTGATAGCTTTTCCAGAAGTAGTGTAAAGCCATCCGCTAATTCATGATATTTCATATATTCGACCGCTTCCTTCCTCATCAGCTCACCCTGATACTCTATGAGTCCGGTTTGGTCTGTAACTGCCAAGGAAGTGAGGTTAATGTCATATAAATCAATAGTCTTCGATAGACTGCCTCCATCCATACCGATGTCTGGTTGAAGGGTATAAGTCATATACTGGGCAAGCTTCTTCTCTATTTTCCCTGCTTTCTCCCGGTCACTTCCCTCGCCGGCTCCGTAGCCGAAGATATGATATTCCTTCCATAAGGGTTCATAGTACTCTGCCCAGACAGAATCCATTGCACTAGACAAGGCCCTCTCTGCATATACTTTGCCTGTATTGACCCTGGCCCCTTCAATGATCGTAAAGACCAGGGACAGGATTACCAGAAGAATGAGGGAAAGGTATACTGTAATTACACCGCTAGCTACGGTCATACTATCCTTCTGTCTGACACAGCTTCTCATAATTGTAACTTCTCTCACCAAATCCTCCTCCCTGCCTTACTAACTCTCTGATACATGCTTTACTACTTAGTAATTTCTATCGTTTTATTTATTCCATCCGCATCGGCTCTAATTGAGTCGAATGCTGCGTCAATAATTTGAATGATTTCTTTACGAAATATTAGCACTAGTCCAATGATAATGACCAGAATTAAGATCACCTCAATTACTCCTACGGCATCTAATTCCTCGTGCATCAAATCACTAAAAAATCTCTTTATTCTAAGCCTCATCTTATATATCCTGCCATTACTCTGGCAGTTCTCCTTTCTGAATATGATCTCTATATTTGAAACGCCATAAATGCCGGTATCATTATGATTAGAAAAACAATAAGCAACAGGAACAGCATAGGAGCCAAAAGCTTTGTCCCGGCCTCTTCTCCTAGTCTCTTTGCCACCTCCTTACGGTCCTCAAAGGCTTCCATTGCCTCCTGCCTTAGTTGCTCGGTAAACCCTCTATTCCCTTTCTTTCGGTTTTGCGAGATTAAGGAGCTAAACTTAATGTATGGAATTAACCCAATCCTTCTGCCGTATTGCTCATAAGCACTATTCTCAGAAGCCCCAAGCTTAAGCTCATTTACAGTGCTCAGCATCTCTTCATAGGCATAATGCAGCTTAATACCTCCTTGCTGCCTTTTTGTCTGATAATCCTCTGCCACCTTACACCAAGCCTGTCTGACTGTCATTCCGGCGTTGACTAACAGGGTAAATTTATTGATTATCTCAGGATAGTCCATCAACAGCTGATCTCTGCGAAGCTTCATCTGTTGCTTTAACTCTAAATCCTTGGCATACCACAATACAACCGCGACAATAATTCCAAATAACAGTAAACTAGTTCCACCGGATTCTTTCACTTCTCTCCAGCGAAGGCTATATTCATCCATCTGGTCCGGCAAGGTCAATAAAACCTCTCTCCGGCTTCTCTCCTGTGCTGACACTAATTCTTGTGTTAACCTCTTATCTATGCATTCTTCTTCTCCTAATACCCTTGGCATTATTATAAAGGACAAGAAGAGAGAGGTTTTTTGGTCCTCATAGCTGAGTATGGCAGTTACATTCGTCCTTATGGCTTCCTTTACGTCCTCATTATGAACTGTCCCATCGACTGAGATCAGCCGGTTATCCTCCGGCTTCCATTCCACTTCAATCCCCGTATTAGGGATAGAATCACAGAAGGTCAGCTTCCCATAGATCGCGCCGGCACTCTCATTCCCTCCAAGAACATAATTCGTCAGATAGGTCTTACCTTCCTCAAAGAGTCTCTCTATCTCCTCCGGAGTATAGCTCCTTTCTCCCACCTCCAGGGTAATATTTCGCGTATAGGTACTTCCTTGCTCCAGTGACGTGGTGTCGGAGGCTTGTAAAGTCACATCGAGTGCTATCTCCTTACTACCCTCTCCATATTCCGGTCGTTGGATGTACCTACCACCTCGAAGCTGCCAGGTATCCCTTGAACTAATCTGGCCTAAGATGGATAGGAGATTAAAAAGCAAGATTACTACTATCACCAATGCCACCTTACCGTACATATAAAATCTCTGAAGAAGTTCCGGTTTGGAAGTAATCTTTAAGGCTTTAATTGAATCTGTAATCTCTGCTTTGGGCTGTAAAGTCTTATGTACACTGGCAATCGACAGGATTAAATCAGCCATTGGATACAGGAAATATAGCTTCTGCTCCTTCTTATCCGGCTTTTCCTGCCATACCCTCGGTCTTCTAATGGAGATTAGATAAAGTCCTGCAAATAATAAAATTATAGCGATATTAATGACAATCATAACTGACATAACCTCACCCCCTTAGATCTCAATAGCTATTATCCTCTCAATCACCAGATAGGCACCCATATAAAATAATAGCAGTACTATCATAGCAATCACACCGAATGCATTATGGTATAGGGGACTTAAAAATCCTGGAGAAGACACAGACAGGTAGAACAGGATGAAAACCGGTATTCCCTTCATAATATTTGCTTCCATTCGTTTTGCTGTGATCAGGGTTATAATTTCCCGCTTCACCTCTAGCTTATCATTGATTACATTCCCGGTGAGCTTAATAACACTAATCAAATCCCCTCCTGTGCGCTTAGCCGTATTGAAAACCTCCGAAAAGCTAAGGATATCCTCTACCTGACTTCTCAGGGCAAAGTCCTCCAGAACCCTTTCCACGGTGACATTCATCCTTATCTGGTTCACCATATAGGAAAACTCCTGCATTATCATTGCATCCTCCGAATAGATATGACCTAGATCCTTTCGTGCCTCCTCTATAGCATTTTCAGCAGAATATCCCGCTTCTAAAGCGGCAGATATGGCAAGAATCCCATCTCGGAATTCTAAATTAAGCTTCCATTTCCGCTCCTTTATTAAGCTTCTCTTCTTCCCCTTCATATAAAGATAAATCAAAGGTGTCAGCATGAGGACGCCGATTAGATGCTTAAAAAAAAGATAACCGAGCAAGCTGATAATTAATATTCCTCGAAGCAGATACTTTAGCTTTTCCCTTCCAGTAAAATGATAGGTGTTATATTCCGTCGTCTTTAGCTCCCCCTTTCAACCAGCCGTGCTTAATCCGGCTCTCTTTAGCTTATCAAGACCTCGCAGCTCATTCTTCTTGACCAGACTTCCTATGACCTTCCCCTCCTCCTCCCCTGACTCTTGGAATTCATAAAGGGAATTCAGGACAATCTCACCATTCACGCAGTCTAGCACCTCACACACCTCAAGGAGCCTTCTGGATCGGTCTCTAAGCCGGCCAAGATGGACAATAATATCAATGGCAGAAGCAATCTGCTTACGTACTGCTAGTAGTGGTATCTCAGCACCGAGTAATACCAGAGTCTCTAGGCGGCTGAGCATATCAGCCGGTGAGTTGGCATGTCCTGTGGAAAGAGAGCCATCATGACCGGTATTAAGAGCTTGAAGCATATCAATGGCCGCAGCATCCCGAACCTCTCCAACCACTATTCGGTCTGGACGCATTCGGAGACTGGTCTTGATCAAATCCCTTATGGTAACCTCGTTGCTTCCCTCGGAGTTGGAATTTCGTACCTCCAGACGAACGATATTAGGGATATTGCGAATCTGAAGCTCCGCTGAATCTTCTATTGTTATAATTCTTTCTGTTGGGGGAATGTAATTGGACAATACATTAAGAAATGTGGTTTTACCGGAGCCGGTTCCACCGCTTATGAAAATATTATATCCCGCGATAACTAGCTGCCTTAGAAAAACAGCCACCTCTTCTGAAAGAGAGCCCAACTCTAGCAGCCGTTCCATGGTAATTGGCTGATTGGGAAACTTTCTTATGGTAATAATCGGACCCTCTATGGCGACCGGTGGTAAGACAATATTGACGCGGGACCCGTCGGGTAACCTAGCGTCAACGATAGGAGAAGCTTCATTGATGATCCGGTTCGAATGAGAGACCATCTGCTGTACAATATCCTCTAGCTTCTGGGATGAATCAAATTGTACATCACAGGCAGATATTCTGCCGTTTTTCTCAATAAATATCTGCTTTGGACCGTTTACCATAATCTCAGTTACGGAAACATCCTCAATTAATTCCTGTAGAACATCATATCTTCGGATGGAATTAAAGATATCCTTTCGAAGCTTTAGCTTCTCAGCAATACCGATGTATTCCTCTTTGCTAAGCTCTATAAGCATTCGGTCAATGGTCTCATAAAGCTCTTCGTCACCGACCTCTCGGCAAAGATCGATCTCCTTGATTACTCTTTGACGAAGTAGTTCCTTATAATGCTTCATAATTCCTCCGTCATTCCCCCTTCAGGTATTCCTGGGCCTGCTGCCATACCGTACTGCTACTAAGCTCCTGCAGATTGCGATAGGTTACTAGACCACCCCATTCCAGCGTACGGTATATACTTCGAAACTTTTGCTGTTTAAGGTCGATACCTATACAGTCCATCTGTCTCTCCCACTCCTGATATACCTCATTTTCATAGGAGCTCTGTCCTTTAACAATAACTACGTGGTCACTAAGCCTAAGTAATTCAATTCCGGCTTCGTGGTAGAAGCTTAGGTAGAAGATTACACTTTGATAATCCGTATTGGTGCGAAGCATGGTAACCCAACGTTCAATATCTTCTTTGTTAAGGGAGAGTAGATCGAAGCCATGAGAGGCTCCTGCCAGAAAGGCCAGATTATTGCTATAGCTTAACAGTTCTTTCAGCTTTGGGAGAGGATTAGAATTTTCCTTAAGATAATATACGAACTCCGATAAACCATGACGTGTCGAATCAATAAAATCGAATTGCTTTATCGTAAATAGCTCCAGTGGAAGTAGTAGTACCTTTTTCTGCCTAGCCATCATAAAGCCCATGGACCATGCAAGACTAGAAGCCTGCCCATCCGGTACCGGTGAGAACACGGTTATAATATTCATCCGTCTCGGATTAATTATGGCCGATTTCTCATCCTGCTTTCGCATATAATCTGTAAGTACCTGTTCCATAATCCGCTCCACAGATTGATAACGAAAGATACCATTTTGTTCTGAATAGGTCTCTTGATGTTCCTCCGTAAGCAGATAGCAGTTTTGAAGCTTTTCCGCAGGTATTGTCTCTAAATGCTCCAATGAACCGGTCAGAATTATCTCGATACAATGACCTTCAAGATAGGCTTCCAGCTTCTCCGGCTTTGTAAATGCTGCTATATCCCACTCAAATCCCTGCTTGTTTTGAAAATACTCCATAAAACGGGCAGCATAGATTGAGTCAGAATCTAAGAGTGCTATGGTTTTTTTCACTTAATCAGAATCCTCCATAAAGAATAATATGAAACGACGTATAAAGGGATTAGCATTACCTGAAATAGGATAGAAGCTCTTGTTATAGAGCCAAGGTATACTCAAATGAGTGAAAAAGATTATTATCTGATATGTAATTATATTACAGCGAATGGATAATAGTGTCAATCAAAAGATGTAGTCGCATATTATCTTTGGCCATTTCCTATAATTGATGACTTTATTTATGTCATTTTGTACAAGGGCTGTACCATTCAAAAAAACAACCACCATAATCCAGTTGTATTAATGGAATATAGTGGTTGTTTATAGCCTATTAATTTCAATTACACTGTGAACTTACTGATTGATCGCTCAATTTCTTCATTTCTTTCGCTTAATACTTTCATACTATCGTTTATCGTATTTACTTTTTGCACAATGGTAGCTGACTGTTCAGCAATAATGCCTGTGCCAGTAGCACTCTCAGAAATAGTAGTACTTATTTCGGTGATTGCCGTAGTAATCTGCTCTCCACTAGCTGCTAGCTCTTCAATAACTTTAACAAGGGCTTCGATATCCGCTCTGATATCATTAGCATCTTTGCTATATGACTCACCAATACTGACCATATGTTTATAATCATTAATTACCTGGTCGTCTATAAATTCTATCAGTTGGTTACTTCTTCCGGCTAGGTTTTCTACAGCTTCTATTACTGTTACTGTTTTATTTTGAATTTGTTCTACAGTAGCTTTTGACTGTTCTGCTAACTTTTTAATTTCATCCGCTACTACTGCAAAGCCTCTGCCGTGCTCGCCGGCTCTGGCGGCTTCGATGGATGCGTTCAATGATAATAGGTTGGTGGTATTTGCTATTTCCTTGATTGCATCTGCTAAGGCTTTAATATCTTCAACCATCTTTGCCTTTTGTATAGCCTTATCTAGTTCTGTTTTGCTTTCTCGATAGATTGTATTTGCCTTAAGAGTTGCCTCCTTAGCCTCATTTTTAATACCTTCCGCTTTCACAGAAATCCCATCAATCATTTGTATTGAATTTTCAGTAATACCTACAATGTTGTTTAAATTATTTTTAACATTGATCATTGAAGCATTTACTTCCTCTGTTGTTGCGCTTGTCTCTTCCATGCTAGCAGATAGCTCTTCTACCGTTGCACTTGTTTCTTCAGACTGATCGTGTAATTCAACCGTAGAGCTGCTTACCTCTGTCACAACATCATTCAATTGTACTAATGATCTCTTTAACCCATTTACGATGAATGCTAGTTGTTCTTTCATACCCTCTATTGCTTTAGCCGTTGTTCCTATTACATCGTTAGAGTTTACAAGCATTCCATCTACGCTTACTGTTAAATCTCCCTCTGCAATTTGATTCACTTTCTCAGCTAACATTAATAGTATTTTCTTCATCAGTACAAGTACTACGAATGCCACTACACCTAACGCAATAACCGTTACAATGATTATGAAGATGGATAGCTCCTGTATAATAGGCTTAATTTCATTTTCTACTATTTCGTAGGGTACTTCGATGACCATTTTCCATGATGTCCCAGGCATTAATCTGTAATAGTAGATTGTTTCTATACCGTCATTGTCTGCTAAAAATGCGCCTGTAGCGCTTTTACGTATTTTATCTAGTACGGCCGTATCTGATACATTTCCTATCTTTTCTCTGATATTATCTTCTTCCTCTACTGTTACAGTCACTGTGGATACCGCATCTGCTTCGTTTGTAACTGCAGCAGTTGATTCTTTATAGGTGGCGCCTTCTTTCTTATTAGCGATTATCTGTCCAGCATTACCTACTACGAAAATGCCTTCCTTGCCTTCATACAGATTAATCTCTTTAATATGAGTATGTACATCCTCTATGGAAACGTCTATTGCAAATACACCGATTATCTTCCCGTCTTTGTCAGTTAGTTTCTTTGAGAATGTAACTACCTCTTTACCAGTAACTACGTCATCGTATGGGTCAGACAAATAAACGTCCTCATCGGTTAGCGCATCTTTATACCATTCCATTTGTCTAATGTCTATACTCTCGTCTACCTGATAATCTGCTTTATTTGCTATCAGTGTATTATCTTCATATCCTACGTAGATTAGTATAACGTCATCATCTACTAAAAGGTTGTTAAGCTGACGTCTAACAGAGTCCTCATCCTCTAGAGGTTTAATCATTTCACTTACTATCTCTGTCTCTTTAAGCTTATAGTCAACCCAGTCATTTACCAAGGATGCTCCTGATACAGCATCAATTTGCAACTGATTCTCAACCTTCAACTCAGCCTGCTCTCTAATAGCGTTGATGACTACTAATGCAATCGTTCCTATAATAGCAACCTGCACTATCAAAAATGATATAAGTACTAGTCTTGTAAAGTTCAATCTCTTTATGTTTTTGATTCTTGCTTCTATTACATTTTTAACTTTCTTCATATACTACCTGATGTATTTCGTTTAACATACATCAATACTCTCCTTATATAGTAATTTAGGTTTACTAAGGTAACCTATAACCCTTAATTAGGTGTATCCTTATACGGTATATCACTGTATAATTGTCTCATTAGTAGAGTGTCACCGCATTCTCCTTCCATAACAACATCGTTATAATCAATAGTAAGACTTGGACTTTTTCCAAATATTAATGTGACTATTGACTATCATAGTTAATCTCCTAGTATTTTATTTCAACTGCACCTCTATGTCTTTAAATAGCTCCCTCATTGTAAATGTCAATGGTAGGAAGAACCTACTAAATCATACAAAATGTTAAACCTATTTTTTCAAAAATATCATCGAGTTAGCTTGTTGAAAACCATACGCAGTACACCATATTACAATATAAAGGAACAATTATCAACATTTTTTAATTCTATTACGACAAATTATTTTCAAATAACCGAATAATATTGTTATGCTCTTCCAATTCGGTTATCTGTAAATTTAATTTTATAATAGACCATATGTATTTGGTCATCTCCTATAAAGGATGGCATCTATCTTTCCAAACAAAAAACGACCCTTTATTCCTTAAATGCTTATAATCAGCTCTAAGGTTTAATGATCGCTTTAAAGAATTTATTAACTTCTATCAATTAATTACCACTACCATTAAGAATACCATTACTACAATTTAGCGCATTAACTCCTTCGATAACTCTCCAACTTCAGAAACCAAATCAATTAATCTAACATCGATGGTATCATTTATACCTTTATCTTTTATAAATTCTTTCACATTTTGCTGAATAGTTAATAAATCCACAATTAGCAAACCCCTTCTATCGTATTTTAATACCCTAGCCTTCATACTTCTCTGTATTAGTAATTGCCTCTTTATCAGGAACCTTAGCGATATTATATAGCTAATTACAGAAGTAATCCACCTATATTTTACAAACCTCAGATGAATTTCGGAAGACTATTTATTAATTTTTTAAGTATATGACATCTTACACATAGGAATAATACAATGACAAGCCATAGAGCAGTAAAAAGCCAGGCAAACCAAGAAGACCGTTCGTTAAGATGGTGATTCCATTCACCCCTACACTAAGCGGATAACCCTGCATACTAAGGGCAAGATTCAGCAGGTAAATCCCTGCCGTTCCAAAACAAGCCCGTAAGGCAAAATCAATCAATAGATCTGGTCTTCGTCGAACAACACAAACTCCGATAAAGATTATACAGGCAATAATAATTGCTATAAAAATATAGCTGTTCATATCCAATCCCCTTGTCCATTCATATCTATCTAGAACATTATATACATATTCATCCAGTTTATGTTAATAAATAGAATAAAAACCAAAATTATTGACTATACTATTAGCAAGTAATTGCCAAGGTAAGAAATCATGATTCTATCAATAGGTCAAGGCATACTATGAAAGCAAATTTAGCTGCCTAGGCAAATGACTGCGATATTATATAACCTACGAAGTACAACCAGTAAGGATGATGATGAAATGCGACTATTTACCAAGAAAAAGCCTGCTAAAGAGAATCTTATGCTTATTAACGAGATTAACCGAACTAAGGTAGCCTTGGAGGCTGCGTATTCCAATTTTGAAAACGTTGTCGACCCCGATTTGATTGATAGCTGCATTTATGAATTGAATGCAATCCAGAACAGATATCATTTTCTTCTTAAGCAGGCAAAAGCAACGGAACAGCGTTACTGTTAATTGTATAATACACGCCTAATATAAGCCTTCCTGGCATAAAAGGACGCGTCATATTCTAACTTTTCAGTTAAAATATGACGCGTCCTTTTTCATAATCTCATCTTTTGTACTTTCGATTATCTTTTGTTTATTTGATTTCCTTAGTATCTTAATCTATCATTTGTAAACATAATTCTTATGTACATCAGATTGCTTAAGTACCTTCTGATACTGCCTCCGGCGTACTTCATATGAACTCACATGGAATCCACTCCTTGGTAACGGCTTTTATGCAATGAACCCGCGGCTTTTGTTACTCGGATCTATGAAAGTCTCATTAAGATAACCTTTGCCGTAGGTTAAGCCCGCATAGAGCTGCTGTGTGTTCCTCATAACAGGACCACTCTTATCGGATTGGCAAACACCTTCGAACCCTACCAGAAGCTTTTTCAGTACACTTTCGGCACTGTCAAGTGTATCCGGAATTCTACGAATGATTGCTTGAATTATACTTTTATTTACAAACAGATATAAGCTGAGTAAATCGTAGGATATTGAATAGCTGTAATTCAAGGTGGCTTGCAGTTCTGTTATATACTTTTGTGCCAGCTTCAGTTCCTTATCAAAGGCTTTCAAATCACCTTGTTCAAAGGCCTCTCTTGCTTCCTTGATTTCTGTAAGAATCATTTCATACAGTATTACAGTCAGTTCACTTCTGGATGCCTGCGTCACCCTTGCAGTAAATGCTTTAATTGACTCTTTATTCATCTCCTACCTCCTATACAAATAATAACGATTATCCTTGTAATAAGGAAAGGATTGTCTGAGGTCTTTGATTAGCTTGAGCAAGCATAGAGGTTCCGGCCTGAGCTAATACGTTCTTCTGAGTATATTCAGCCATCTCCTCTGCCATATCTACATCCGAAATTCTGGATAAGGATTCTGTCATGTTCTCAGAAGTGGTATCCAGGTTGGAGATGGAATGCTCTAGACGATTCTGGTAAGCACCTAATTTGGAACGAATAGAAGAAACCGTATTAATTGCTGTATCTAACAATGTGATTGCTTTCTGAGCACCATCTGCTGTACCGATATTAACCTTATCGATTCCCAAGGTCTCCGGTGTAACTCTAGGGATACGAACCGCCATGGTCTGTCCTTCATTTGCACCAATCTGAAGATCCATCGGACCTGCATCCAGTACGCACACAGTTACGTCGATGCCATCACTCTCCACCTTGCTATCTACGGCATCGGCATTGGGTGCTATGACTTTTTTATCTGTAAATTTGGTTCCGACTTTATCGTCATCATCGAGCGTATATGAAGTACTAGTGACACCTTCAGTTACAATAACTTCCTTACCGTTGGTTGTAACTGAAACATTATCTTTTGGATAAGTTAAATCTACCTTTGCGTCATAGCCCTGCGTTGCCACTAAAGTGGTTGAAAGACCTAATGCTGCCGCAAGATTCGCACTATCAGATTTTATTGATATCTTTGCAGCTGATCCATATTGATCTGACACTATAAGTAAACGAGTATTCGCTGCTAATGTTGTTGTATCATAACCTGCAACAGCGGTAGCAGAAGTAGAATCCGATGTAGCATCGTTAGCTACTGCAGAAGCACTCAGGCCAGCAATAGCATCTATTTCAGCCAAGATTGATGTGATAGTATCTGTTGTTCCATCTGCATTGATTGTAACTGTTGTTGCCCCAACTTTAACTTCAATATTTCCTGCAGGAAGAACAGCAGTAGGATCTCCCGTTATCGTATTACCAAGCACAACAGCCTGTCTTGCATCCTGAGAAACAGTTACAAGCTGTCCACCAACTTCAATTGTATGCGGTGGCTGGCTTTGGCTAGCTGCCTTAGTACTATCATCAATTTTTGCATCTGTATATTCTGAGCCTATGGTTCCCGGCTTCACTTGGAATACCATCTTAAAGTTATTACGATCGGTTACCGTTACCTCATTACCCCTAACGGATAAGGTTGCTGTATTTTCGAAATTGGAGGTAGGAGTTTTTATTTCCAGCTCAGCCTTTGCATCAAAGCCCTGAACGGATACACCCTTAGAGGTCAAACCGAGTAAATCACACAAATCCGCATTATCGCAGAAGATTGATATGGATTGGTCTGAACCGTACTCCTTGGTAGCGAACACTAGTCTGTCACCAGCTTCTAAGGTTTTACTGGTATAACCTGCTAGTTCAATGTTTGCTGTAGTGGATGGAGTGGCTGAAGTATCCACTGCAAATACATTAACACTTACGTTATCACATACATTTCTGATTTTTTCGAATACTTGATCAATGGTATCCCCTTCTTCCACTTTAACGGTTTCGCCATTGATGTTAATTGTTCCTGCCTGATCCTTGCTAATGGTCGCCGTGGTTGTCAAACCGCTAAACTTGGTTACACCACCAACCGCAACCGCCTGTCTTGCATCCTGAATAATTTTAACACCATAATTACCGATGCCTACGTTATCGGATAAAGAAACCAGGTTCACGTTACTATTATTGGAATAGGATTTACGGTCAATATTACCATCTAATAGGGTCATGGTATTAAACTCAGTAGTTTCTGCAATTCTTGTGATCTCTTCATTAAGTTGATCGATTTCTGCCTGAATTGCGATACGATCCTCTGTTGTGTAGGTACCATTTGCAGACTGAACTGCCAGCTCTCTCATTCTTTGAAGCATGGATTCAACTTCAATCAATGCACCTTCTGCAGTCTGAATAACAGAGATACCATCGGAAGCGTTTCTGGATGCCTGATCAAGACCTGCAATCTGCGTTCTCATTTTTTCTGAAATTGCTAAGCCTGCAGAATCATCTGCTGCACTGTTGATACGATAGCCAGAGGATAACTTCTCTAAGCTCTTATCCAGTGTACTATTTGTTTTTGCCAGCTGATTGTTAGCTTTTAAAGCCGAAATATTATGGTTGATTCTCATAAAGTATCACCTAATCCCTTTCTGTTTCGGCTGCCATCCCCCTCCATGTAATGATGGTTCGCACGATATTTTTCTTAGTATAATTCTTGTCTTAATTCAGCAACCTCCGTGTAGCCGAAATACATCTGACTTTGGTAGATCTATAAAGCGATTCTTGCGCTACTCTCCGCTAATCGCACGGTTTGCACAATGGCTTTTGCTAAACGGTACAAAGTACGCTCCGTATTAAGGCTTTCTCCGGTACTTTGTCCTAAATCCTGAGGATTTTGATAGCTGTAGGTTTCAAGATCTTTACTAGATATACCAAAATCCAATTGTTTTAAGGTAATATTACTATCCAATGCCGCTGTTTCTATCTCAGCTGCCTTTCCTTGAAGCCTCTTTAATCCATCCCGGTTATCGCAGGCAATAAATCCCTTTAGGGACTTCTCTTTAAGGGAAAATTCCGCCTTGATATCGCCAAGCTCCTTTGACCATACCGTAACGGCTACTCTACCGCTAGTCCCTGACCCCCGAAGGATGGTCAGGTTCATATTTGTAATTCCATGATCGGTCTCAATCGGTATCTGATAGAATTCCCGTGATGCCATTTTTCGTAAGAAGGACATCTGCTGTCCTATATTCTTAAGCTCAGCCAACTTACTGCTATCTAAGGTTTCCTGCGAACAGGCCTGGATAAGTGCTTCCTTAGCCTGTTCTTCCAGGCTTGTATAGGCTTCATTCATAGAAGACTTATCGATTAATGTATCGGATAATTCATTCAATTCCTTTAGCTTATTTTCAGAAATTTCGATACTATTTTCATTTTGTCTCTTCATAAGCCTTACAATCGGTGAGATTCCATTACTTAATATGTGACTTGCAATCATGATATTCTGTGGTGAACTAGTCATCTGGTAGTCGTTTAGGAAGCGGAGTGACTGCTCTGAGTTCTTGCATAATTCTCTGATTTGCTGCCCCTTCTGTACATATATTTCATCTAATGCACTGTCTTCCTCTACTGTCTCCTGCAGTTGCTCTAATAGCTTTTCTAGCGAAGTATTCCTAATCGACTCCCAAGGATTAGCATCTTCCCCTGAAGCAGCGGGTTCTGTCGAATGTAGTGTCTGGGATGCGGTCGTAGTAGCTATGGCTTGCTGTTGTAGGTTCTTAAGCTTCGTCGGAGAGATCTCCTCTGTTATCTGCTTTACTACTCGTCTCAGATACTTCTCCTGTGCCTCTTGCTGTATCTCCTCCTGTACTTCTTGCTGAACCTCCTGCTGAATCACTCTATTAGCGCTGTCATCAGACGTAGCTTCTATGGGATTTGAAAAACCTTTTAATTGTTCTGCGATACTCTCCTTATTACGGTTTAACTCTGTCAGCATACCAAATTCATCATCCACCGTCGCAGAGACTCTTCCTCTTCTCTCCGTTTGCACAGCGGTAAGAAGGTGAGACAGTGTCACCTCCTGATTGGCCTTTAACACCGCCCCAATGGCTGCTCCATCTGTTTTATCCACGTTATATAGAAGTCGGTATATACCGATATATGCGTTTCGTTCCTGAGGTGTAATTCCGTTCTCCTTCTCGAGCTTATGAAGATAGGTGCTGAAACGGTCTTCAGTACTGATTCCCTGTTCCTCCTTCATCTGGTCTATGACAGTATTAAGCTCATCGATCGGCATACTCAGCGGATTAATACCCTCCTTTATAATCCTTACCGTTACAGCAGGATGGAGATTCTCTATCACAGAGGTCACCTCTTTGTCGTACGCCTTTACCTTTTCTATCGCTTCAGGTGTTATCTCCATGCTGTTATATCCTAGGATTCTGACTGCCCTTTGGTTTATCTGGGTATTCTCTATATTTAATTCTGTTAAGAGGGATTCCATATTGGCAAATGCCTTGCGAATAGAATCTCCGTATTCCGCATTTGGTACTGTTGCCAGAGTTTCGTAAGCAATACCTGCCTTCTCATAATCAGCGCTAAGCTTAGTACCCGAGGTAATCAGATCGGGTAGGGTCTGAGTCTCCCTATCTGTCAGCGTGGCACCTATTACGGCACAAGGCATCTGCTTCAACTGAGCTACAGTCCGAGTTGTGGCCTGTAAAGTCTCCATTGCTTCCGAAGTACTCTCTACCTCCATCTCACTTAGCAGCTTCCTATAATAGCTATCCTCCAGCTCACGAAGTTCTTCTACAACCTTCTCCAGTCTCTCTGTCTCTATATGAATTCCTTTCTTCTCCAGCCTTCCGGCCGCTTCAAGGGTCATCTTCAGACGAAGTTCCTCCAGTTGTCTATGAACCTTAACTTGCTCATACTTGTTTCTATCTTGTGTAGTTTCTTCCCCTGTACTATTCTCTGAGTCCTCGGGGGGAGCTTCCTTTACAGTTCTTTCATTAGCTATGTAATCCTCGTTATCTGTATTGACAACTTCTTCCCTGTCATAATCCGATTGACCCGTCGCTATAATCCGTTCTTCTTTCCAGCCATCACGTAGCTCCGTCGCAACTGCTTCATTACGGTGTGTTGTTCCTTCGGCCTGTTGCCTTACTTCATTACTTTGCTCTGTTACCTCAGCCTGCTGCTTTGCTTTATCTACCTGAATCTTACCTGCAGACAGGTCTTCCTGGACTGCAGCAAGGTTTTTGATGTTTATATCCAGCTTTTCCTGAATGGCATAGGCTACTGCCTCCTCGCCGATGGAGTTAAGCTTGTCTATTGTATTCTCCAAAGCCGGAATACTTTGTGTAGCCAGAGATACGTCCTTGGGTGCCGTACCAGCCTTCATCCCCTCTAGGATTCTATCTAATACTATATCCGTATCTGTATTAGCTTTGATTTCACCCAGTTCCTTCTTATAGCTGAAGGTGGTTGCTGTTAGAGGAAGCTCATTCTCCAATAACCACTTTGCCTCCGACAAGCTCCCATCGTTTACCTCATACCCGGCCTCCTGGATTACATCCTTAACTTGTCCTTCCAACTCCTTCCATTCCTTTGCAGAAAGCTCCCTGTTTTTGTCCGGCTGCTTAGTGCTTGCACTGTAATAAGCCTTATAAATATTCTCAATGGTTGGGTCTACTTCCCGGGCAATCAGATATTTCATCGCCTTATTATCTATCTTTGTTACCGTATCACTGAGTGCTATAGCTTTCCGAATACGATCGATATTCTGTTCATTAGCCGGAAGATTCGCCTCCTTAAGCCGGATTGCTATCTCTTCACCTGTAATCTTAACGGAACTAGCTTCCCTTGCCTGCGACGTGTTTACTTTATTAGTCTTAGCCGTTGCTTCCTTTGCTGTAAGCTCCATCCTTTTTTCAGTCTGCTCGTCACTTGTACTGTGATAAGCCTTATCAATATCCTCAACGGTTGGTTCTACTTCCCTGGCAATCAGGGCTCCACTTACCTGTGGTGTGCCTATTTGATCGGCTTCTTTGGATATTGCTTCCTTCACTCTGTTAATTGCTTCATATAAGCCACTGACCGGCATAGTCTCTGCCGGAAAACCCTCCTTCTCCAATGCCTTATAATCCTGCTCTGTGAACTTAATACTGATCTCTTCCAGCTTGGTCAGCGCTTCCTGGGTAGCTTTTTCTTTATCAAAATGTCTTCCAGACTGCTCCCTCTTAGCACGAATGGTCTCCCAGTCTTTTTCCTTCACAGAAAGCGCCTTAATGGTCCGATGAAGGGCCTTCACATTTCCTTCCAGTAATTTTAACTCAATCTCTGAACTTGATGCCTTTACCACCTCAAAGCTCTTAACTTCACCCGGAACAGCATATTTCAATACATCCTTAGAGGTAGCCACTTTATGACCATTAAAATCAAGGGTCACCTGCTGATCAACCGATACAACCGTACCCGAAATAATCTGGCCGGGTGTCAGATAAGACAACCCTTCACTATTTCTATCACGTTCCACTGTCAGCTGAGAGCTCTCGCCTCGACTTACAGTTACTTCCTTGTTAACTTCCAGTGAATAACCGAAATCCATCATTACCTCCATAACGCTCGAATGCATTACTTATCATCATGTGATGTATTTCGGATAAATAGAGGAAAAACTTAACCTGTTTATCGTTATGGCCAGTTAGGAATTCTTATCTTGCATTATCATGGGGTATTCCATAATGAAATATTCGCTTGTCACTTCTTACTTGACTATAACTGGAATAAACTTGAAACAACAGTATATAAGTGCCTGATCCTTTAGGGATTATGGCAATCCTACAGGAGGTAACTATGTATCAAATGCTTCGAAAGCGAATCCTTGCCCTGATTCTATGCCTGTGCCTTTTCTTATCATCTGGGGGCTGCAGCCTGCAAACCAAGCAGGAAAAACAGAGGGACCAATTTGATAATTTTATGAATGATCTGTTTATTCAGGAGGTTCAGTCTGACAGTCTCTCCTTGAATTATTCTCTGGCTGAACCAGAAAATTTCGGAATTAGTACAACGGAAGCATCCTTTGGGGAGCTTAGCGTAAGTAATATGAATAAAGACCGTATGCTATCTGAGAATCGCTTAAATCACCTACTAACATATGACTACTCCCTTTTATCTAAAGATCAGCAACTAACCTATGATATTGTAAAGGGTTATCTGGAAACAGATCTTTCCCTTGGAGAATTTGACTACTATTATGAATGTCTTGGTCCAACCACCGGTATCCAGGCTCAACTCCCCATTCTACTTGCTGAGTACAGCTTTTATCGGAAGGAGGATATTGATGAATATCTCCGGCTTCTGCCACGTATCTATGACTACTATTCCGATATCATTCAGTATGAAATAGAGAAATCAGCTCACGGTCTCTTCATGAATGATGCGGTGGCACAAAGAATTATAGACCAATGTGAGGCCTTTATTGCTGATCCTGAGAATAACTTTCTGATTACGTATTTTAATGATAAAATATCTAGCTATACCAATCTGACTAAGAAAGAGAAGGAAGCCTATAAGTCGACTAATACAGAAATTGTTCTTACCTATGTTATACCTGCCTATCAGATGCTAATTGATGCTTTAAAGGATCTAATGGGTACAGGAACAAATAAAGCAGGACTCTACTATTTTCCTAAGGGGCAGGCATATTATGAGTGCCTGGCAAAATATAAGACCGGGTCAGAGAAAAGTATGGACGAAATGATTGATTTACTAGAGACTGCTATCAGCGATGGAATTGTAGATATTACTTCCTTAACCTTATCCGATAAAAATATTATTGATAAATACTTAGAATTCAACTCCTTCCCCCTTACCAATCCCGAGGAGATTATGTCGGATCTTCAAAAGGATATTGCCAAGGATTTTCCCAAGACACAAGAAGTAAACTGCAATATAAAGTATGTCCCAGAGGCTCTGGAGAATTACCTGAGCCCTGCCATGTATCTGGTTCCTCCCATTGATAAATATGAAAATAACAATATATATATCAATGGAAACGATGAAAGAACCTTGTCTATGATCTATACCACAGTGGCACATGAAGGTTATCCCGGACATATGTATCAATGTGTTTATTTTAGGAGTCAGAATCCGGCACCTATTCGCAGTGTTATGAATTTTACAGGCTATGATGAGGGCTGGGCGACCTATGTTGAGATGGTTTCCTATCACTATGCAGGAATCGATAAGAATCTGGCTGATTTCTTAAGGGCAAACAATATTGTCATACTGTGTATGTATGCAAGGACAGATATCGGCATCCATTATGAGGGGTGGAACAAGAAGACAGCAATGAGGTATGTAATGAATTTTATCGGCGACGCTGCAATTGCAGAGCGCATTTATAACACTCTACTAGAAGAGCCAGCAATCTACCTGCCATACGCCATAGGCTATCTGGAAATCAAGGAACTAAGAAAAAAAGCAGAGCTTGCCTTAGGGGAGGATTTTGTGGCTAAGGATTTTCATCAGTTCCTCCTGGATATCGGTCCAGCGCAGTTTTGGATCATTGAAAATTATATGGATCGTTGGATTTCAAACAGTTCTATAAATAGGTAAATTTTCACCCATAATTTTCATAAATAATGGTAAATTTGTACATTTTTCATTGACATTTACATTCATCAGATTTATACTTAATATGGCGGACAATTGATAAATTAATATACTAAGTTCTATTAATTCTGTAATTTTTACGAATTATTTGAACAATTTAAAAAATAGGAGGATGTATTATGTCAACAAAAGCGTACTTTAAACATGACGAAATCGGCGCTAATAAACCCGGCTTCTCCAAGACACGTTCTATCATTGAAGTAGCCTTCTATGGTAACAATGTTGTTAAGGTGAATACCCTGAGAGAGGCTTATGAACTTGCCAAGAATTCACCTGGTACAGTAGTAACCGATATGCCGGTTTATCGTGGTGAGGATTTCGGTCTTGAGAAAGATGCAAAGGTCTTATTATTTAATGATGGTTTTGTAACTGGGCGTGCTGCTGCCGCTAGAAAAATCACTGGTGAACCCGGTGTTGATACCGATAACTTGAACAGTAAAGTAATGGACGCTATCTATGATACCAGATACTCCACTCTTTATCACGCAGAGGTATTTATCGGCTTGGATCCTGAGTTCATGGTTAAAGCCCATTTGTTGATTCCGGAAGGCGAAGAGAACATCCTATACTCCTGGATGTTGAACTTCCAGTACATGTCTGATGAATATGTAAGAATGTATAAGGCTTCCAAACCAATCGTTGACGAGTGCGATATCTACATATTCTCCAATCCTCAATGGAAACATCCCGAACATCCAATGGGATTAACATATTTCAATACCAGCACCAACTGTGCTGCTCTTCTTGGTATGAGATACTTTGGCGAGCATAAGAAGGGTACTCTTACTATCGCTTGGGCGATTGCTAACCGTCACGGTTATGCATCCTGTCATGGCGGTCAGAAGAGATATAACCTTGGTAACGGTAAATCCTACGTTGCTTCCGTATTCGGTCTTTCCGGTTCTGGTAAGTCTACCATAACCCATGCTAAGCATGGAGGCAAATACGATGTAACTGTTCTTCATGATGATGCTTTCATCATCAATACAGAGACAGGTTCTTCCATCGCCTTAGAGCCTACCTATTTTGATAAGACTCAAGATTATCCTACCAACTGTGAGGATAATAAGTATTTATTAACCGCCCAGAATTGTTCTGCAACCCTAGATGAAGAAGGCAAGATCGTTCTTGTTACGGAAGATATTCGTAATGGTAACGGCCGTGCGATTAAGTCTAAGCTGTGGTCGCCGAACCGAGTAGATAAGATCCCTGAACCAGTAGATTCAATCTTCTGGATCATGAAGGATCCTACACTACCTCCTATCATCAAATTAAAGGGTGCTTCTCTAGCTTCTGTTATGGGTGCAACTCTAGCAACAAAGAGAACTACTGCTGAACGCCTTGCTCCCGGTGTAGACCCCAACGCATTGGTGGTTGAGCCTTATGCAAATCCTTTCCGTACCTATCCGTTAGTGAACGACTATGAGAAATTCAAGAAATTAGTCGGTGAGAGAAATGTAGATTGTTATGTAATCAACACTGGAGATTTCATGGGCAAGAAAGTTAAACCTGCTGATACCTTAGGAATAATTGAAGCAATTGTTGAAGACAAGGCAGAATTCAAACAGTGGGGACCTTTTGAGGATATCGAAATCTTTGAGTGGGAAGGCTTTGTTCCTAACCTTGAGGATCCTGAGTACAAGGCTCAATTAAAAGCCAGAATGCTCGATAGAATCGAATTTGTTCAGTCCAGAGAGACCGAGAAGGGTGGCTTTGATAAGCTTCCAGAAGACGCATTAGCAGCCTTGAAAAAGGTAGTATCTGAATTAGCTTAATATAACATAAAATAGTGCCCAAAATAGCTGCAAGCAGAACGTGGAACATCCATAATCTGCTTGCAGCTATTTCATTTACTCGAATTCGCCCACGATCATTATGATCTGTCTTGTAATTAAGCTTCTCATTGTTAAAAGTCATATGATCATCTCTTTCTCAAAACTCATTTATTAAACACGACAGAGGAAAACCGATGCCCTCTGTACGTATATTAAGATTATTATAGCCAACAGGGCTGTCGTAAGTCTGAAGTAGCGGCGGTTTTCAAAGCAAAAAAAGAAGTAATAATATGTGGAGGATTATCTGCAGATGTATTCCGTCAGAACGGACAGCGGATTAATATGTTAGAAACAGGCTGACATATGCTTTATCATGTCAGATCTGTTGCGAACATATAATCCGAGGTCTGGGCGTCGGAATACATGTAGATATCCTCCACATATTATTACTTCAACACTACTTAATTAAACTACCGCCACACAAGCCTACAACAGCCTATCACCCACTTACTGGATTGGCGCACCCGAGGGCATCGGTTTCTCCGGAACCATCAGAGCTAGATTACCCTCTGCATCCTCAGCACAAAGCAGCATACCCTCGGATAGCATTCCTGCTATAGTCGCAGGCTTTAAGTTAACTACAACCATAACCTTCTTGCCTACCATTTCCTCCGGTGTATAATGTGCTTTGATACCTGATACAATCTGCTTTACCTGAGAACCAATCCTTACCTGAGAGCATAATAGCTTCTTGGATTTTTTGACCTCTTCACAGGCAATAATCTCACCGATCTGAAATTGCAGCTTTGCAAAGTCATCATAGGTAATCTCTGCTTTTGCTTCAATGTCTATCCCATCGTTAGCCGTCTCAGGAGTAGCCTCCTCTGCTTTTACTTCTTTCATCTCATCAACCTTAGCCATTACCTCTTTCAGATCAAGTCTAGCAAACAGTATCTCCGGAGTCTCAGTTACCTTAGTTCCGGATACATATAAACCATACTTTTCGTACTCGTCTATGGTACGGGTCTTTGCATTCAATTGAGCCATAATCTTCTCTGCTGTCTCTGGCATAAAAGGCTCTAATAAGCTGGTACCGATGCAGATACTCTCTACCAGATTATAAAGCACGGTTTCTAGACGAGCCTTCTTTCCCTCATCCTTCGCAAGTGCCCAGGGCATGGTCTCATCAATATATTTATTACAGCGCTTGAATAGAGTAAATATCTCGCTGATGGCATCTGCAACCCTTAGCTTCTCCATCTTGGCAAGTACTTTCTTAGGTGTCTCAAGAGCGAGTGCTATCAGCTCCTCATCCACCGGTTCACTTTCGTTACCATTGCTTACAATACCACCGAAATATTTATTGGACATTGAAATCGTACGGTTCACCAGATTGCCCAGGGTATTGGCCAGATCCGAATTGATTCTCTCTACTAGCAGCTCCCAGGAGATAATACCGTCATTATCAAAGGGCATCTCATGTAATACAAAATATCTTACTGCGTCTACACCAAATAATTTTACCAAGTCATCTGCATAGAGAACATTTCCTTTTGATTTAGACATCTTATCCGCTGCACTACCCTGCATCAGCCATGGATGACCAAATACCTGTTTGGGCAGCTCAACCTCTAAAGCCATTAGGATAATCGGCCAATAGATAGTATGGAAGCGGATGATATCCTTTCCAATCAGATGAAGATCCGCCGGCCAGAATTTATTAAACTGATCCGTACTATTACCATCTGCATCATAGCCGATTCCGGTGATATAGTTACTAAGTGCATCCAGCCATACATATACAACGTGCTTTTCATCAAAATCTACGGGAATTCCCCACTTAAAAGAGGTACGGGATACGCACAGATCCTGTAGTCCGGGAAGAAGGAAGTTGTTCATCATCTCATTCTTTCTGGATTCCGGTTGAATGAATTCCGGATGGGTATTAATGTGTTCAGTCAGACGATCTGCGTATTTGCTCAATCTTAAGAAATATGCTTCTTCCTTCGCAGGCTGTACCTCTCTGCCACAGTCAGGGCATTTACCGTCCACTAGCTGGGACTGGGTAAAGAAGGATTCACAGGGGGTACAATACATTCCTTCATAATGTCCCTTATATATATCACCTTTTTCATACAGCTTACGGAATATCTTCTGAATCTGCTTCTCATGATAATCATCCGTGGTACGAATGAACTTATCATAGGAACAGTTCATTAGGTCCCATATATCCTTTATCTGTCCTGCAATGTTGTCGACGAATTCCTTCGGGGTGATGCCGGCATCTGCTGCCTTTAATTCAATTTTCTGTCCATGCTCATCCGTTCCTGTCTGAAAGAACACCTCATAACCTTCCATTCTCTTAAAACGTGCAATACTGTCTGCTAATACGATCTCATAGGTATTCCCGATATGAGGCTTACCTGAGGTATAAGCGATTGCTGTTGTAATGTAATATGGTTTCTTACTCATAGTTACATCTTCCTTTCTATTCTTATCTTCTTATAGCGTTTGATTGATTTTTTATGAAAAGAATTTCATAGGACGAATTTCCCTATGAAATAAAAAAAACCTCCATCTTTAATAATTTAAAGACGAGAGGTGCTCCCGTGGTACCACTTTAATTTACCTTTATCCATGAATAAAGGCCTCATTCACTGCAAATACTACAGTGCCGCAATATAACGGTTGCTTCCGTCGCAGCCTAAGATTACTCCTCGGTGCGCAGCTCCAAGACCATCTTCCACAGCTTCACTAAGCCAAACAATGTCCACCGGCTCAATTCCCTTTCCCCTTCTCAGCAAACGGGGTTCTCTGTTAAGTGCTCCACTGTGTACTCTTCTTTTCATTGCCTTTACTATATATTTATGACAAAGTATACCATGAGAAATAGGCTTTGTCAAAGTATTTCCTTTTATACATGCCTAAAAATTCCTAAATCTTAGTTTACACTCCAATTAAATTTATGATGTAAATTCTACTAGTAATTATCCAATTCAAGCAATACTACACCTTTATCAGTATGGTGTTTTTTCCCTCCTCATGCTATAATTGAAGCATTCTAAACAGATAGGAGCATTCATGATAATGTTGTATCGATTTATCAAACGTCACCGGATAATGCCGGTCCTTATCATTATATTCACGACATGTTTATTGTTACACGGATGCGACTCCTCGGATGCTAATTCCTCCAAGGAACCGACCGAAATACTCCATCAACCTAGTCCAGTAACATCCGTGCCTACCCCGACTGCCTTACCGGAGACCTCAGAACTCACTCCCACTGAAGCTGTTCTTCCCGAAGTTCAGGAAACCTTCTCTTTTTTTAATGAAGAAGGTAATAATCTGGAAAGTAGAATTAAACCCCCAGAGAGCTATTCCCGAATTCCTTCCTCTGAAGGTGAGCTTGCCTATTTTATACGTAACCTTCCACTTAAAAGCAGCGACAGCCCCTTAATGCTATACAACGGTCAGCCTAAATCCAATCAGAATAACCATGTGGCTATTTTTGATATTAGTCTGAGCGATCGCGACTTACAGCAATGTGCCGATTCCCTTTTCAGAATATATGCCGAATATTACTGGTCTTTACAGGAGTATGATAAGATTGCCTTTCATCTGACCAACGGCTTCTATATGGAATATGTTAAATGGCAAGAGGGTTATCGTATCAAGGTAGATGGCAATGTTGTACGATGGGTGAAGTCTGCCTCCTATGATAATTCCTATGAAACCTTTCTCAAATATCTAGATATGGTATTTGCATATGCAGGGACCTTATCTCTCGCATCAGAATGCGATAATCTCCCTGTTGAAGACCTGTTACCCGGTGATTTATTTATTAAGGGCGGTTCCCCGGGTCATTGTGTATTAGTCGTCGATATGGCAATGGACCAGGAGGGAAAAGCCTGCTACTTATTAGCCCAGGGCTATATGCCTGCACAGGATTTTCATGTGTTAAAAAACCCCCTCCATCCAGAAGATCCCTGGTACTATGCTTCTGAAATAAGCTTTCCGCTCCTCACTCCGGAATGGCAGTTTCTCGAGGGATCAGCCGCACGGTGGAGGGAATTTCCTCTGAATGGCGTGATGAAGCCTTCTTCATCCCTAAGCGATAGCACCGAAAGTATTCCTGCCTGGTCGCCGGCCGGACAAAGTAGGAAACAGGCTTCCTCCCTCACCCTATTAGCAGTAGGGGACAACCTGATTCATATCGAGGTTGTAAAAAGCGGAAAGCAAGAGGACGGTACCCTGAATTATGATCATCTATACTCCAATCTAAAGGAGGAGATTACTGCTGCCGACATAGCTGTTGTGAATCAGGAGACCATTCTAGGTGGAGCTGACTTTCCCTACTCCGGATACCCGAACTTTAACTCTCCGACTGAAATAGGCGATGCTCTGGTGGAAGCAGGCTTTGATGTGGTCCTTCAAGCGACCAACCACACTATGGATATGGGTTTAAGGGGTGTTGAAAATACCCTGGCTTATTGGAAGACCAAGCCTGAGATTCGAGTACTAGGTATCAACGAGACTAAGGAAGCAAGTAATGAAGTTACGATTGTCGAGAAGAATGGGATTAAGCTTGCTATGCTTAACTATACCTATAGTCTGAATGGCTACACCCTTCCCAAGGACAAGCCTTATCTTGTAAACCTATTGAATAAGCAAAAGATGGCAAAGGATATTGCTAACGCAGAGGAAATGGCAGATTTTACAATCGTCTTTCCTCATTGGGGATCTGAATATGTTTACAAACCAACCTCTATGCAAAAGGATCTCACGCAATTCTTTTATGATAATGGTGTTGATCTTGTTATCGGCGCTCATCCTCATGTGATTGAACCAGTGGAATGGATAGAGACCGATACGAATCATCGGATGCTGGTCTACTACTCCCTGGGTAACTTCATGTCCTATCAAAAGGAGGCTCCCCGAATGCTCGGAGCTATGGCTAAGGTAACAATTAATAAGGATGAATCGGGTACCTATATCAGTGATGCATCCATAACCCCCCTCGTAACTCATTATGAGAATGGTCCCACCGATTTTCATTACGGCATCTATAAATTAACTGAATATACTCCGGCTATGGCTAACGTACACGGTGTATCTGATATCGCGAAGGACGGACCTATGGATTACCAGACTACCTTTGATCTTGCGAAAAAGGTTCTAGGCACCTGGTTTCAAGAATAAATATTTATTTACACACAAATAAGGCTAACCAAAAAGGTATACCACAATTGATATACGTTTTAGTCAACCTTATTCTTTAAATCTTCTACCCTCTCGCTTCCCCAACTTCTTCCTCTGGGTAATACCTTCTCCAGTACTAACCTTTTCAAGATTAACAAATTTTAGTCATATTGTCAATAGCTTTAAGAAATTTTCGCCAACAACCCGTAATAATGCACTAAAATTAAGTTTTGATATACCATAATTTACATATAGTTTTGAGTAATATTTATAAAATACCACCAGATATTGAGTCATTATTTTTTTATCCACTATTAATTGAATCTCGAAAAATTCTACAGGAGTTGAATTATTTTCAATATCCAGATGGGTATTTACTCTGCCAGCGGTAGGAATCCTCGCACATCTTGTCAATTCCTCTTTCTGCCTTCCAGCCCAACTCCCGATATGCCTTGGAGGGGTCTCCGTAAGATACGGCAATATCCCCGGGGCGTCTGGGACCAATCACATAAGGTAACTTTTTATTACAAGCCTTTTCATAATTCTTAATAATATCAAACACACTGTAGCCGATCCCTGTTCCTAGATTATATACGACCAAACCGGGCTTTTCTCCAAGTTTTTCAATCGCCTTGATATGACCGATTGCTAAGTCAACCACGTGTATATAGTCCCTGATTCCGGTACCGTCCGGTGTGTCATAATCGTTACCATAGATATTAATGTTCTCCAGTTCTCCTATAGCAACCTTTGCAACATAGGGAACCAGATTATTGGGGATTCCGTTAGGATCTTCGCCAATCTCCCCGCTTTCATGGGCACCAATCGGATTGAAGTAACGAAGGATGGCAATATTCCAAGAGGGATCCGATTTATATAAATCTCGAAGCATCTCTTCAATCATTAGCTTTGTGCGACCATAGGGATTCGTAGCCGAGATCGGCATATCCTCGGTCACAGGAACCTTTTCGGGATCACCGTATACCGTAGCGGAAGAGGAGAAAGCCAGATTTTTCACATTGAACTCCTGCATGACCTCTAAAAGGGTAATGGTTCCACACAGATTATTCCTATAATATACCAATGGTATGTTACAGGATTCTCCTACTGCCTTTAAGGCTGCAAAATGTATTACAGAATCAAATCGTTCTTTCTCAAATATCTGTCTCAGTTTATCTTTGTCTGATATATCTGCCTCATAGAAGGATATTCTCCTTCCCGTCAGCTTCTCTACTCTTCGAATTGACTCCATCGAGGAATTACAAAGATTGTCCACTGCAACTACCTCATAGCCAGCGTTCAGCAGCTCCAGATTAGTATGGCTGGCAATATATCCAGCTCCTCCTGTTACTAGTATTTTCATCCTCCCACTACCCCTTTTCTGTTTTCATATATACTCATTGTATCTTATAATCGATATTTTGCAAATACCGAAATACATATATTGGATTTATTGCCAGTAATAAGACCATTCCATTCAAATCCCTTTATGCTAGAATTTATTTGAAGAAGTAACCAACTGACCGATCATACCGCTTCGCGGTATCCAGATTCATTACATAGATAAGGGAGTTACTATGCATAAATATTTTAACTATAGGTCTTTACCGGTTTATTGTATACTCCTGTTGCTATTCTGGATCATTATCTATAATATTGGTTTACCAAAGTCAAATCCATATGAAAAACCCACTACAGGGGAGGCTTCTGTTCCGATTTCTAAGCCTAAACCAACCATCGCTCCTATTGATGTTTCAAAAGCCCTTCATGTTCGAAACACCATACTTCAGTTAGGAGACACCACCGACGAGATCATACGCAAGCTTGGTTTTCCGGGTCGAATAGCAAAAAGCGAGTATGATTTTACATATTATATATATAATAACGATTATAAAAAGCTCCTATTTGTAGCACTCCTAGATAATAAAGTCGTAGGCTTTTATACCGACGCTCTTGATTTTGAATACCATGGTTTTCGATATGGAGCATCCCTTGATGAGGTCAACAGCGCTCTTAATGAAAGTTTTAAGCTTTCGGAAGTACTCACATCAACCATCTCTGAAGCTAAGGTGTCTGTTCTTATGGATAATCTAGAGACCGGTAAGGTAGTCGGAATCTATGTGCTGGCCAATGTGGTTAAGGAGATTGACTATAAGGAAGAGATTATGAGTGATGCAGAACAGCTGGTATATGATCTAACCAATTCCGTTCGTGTGAGGAACGGTCTGGAGCCTTTATCCTGGTCATCTTCTGCCAGCCAGGCAGCTAAAAAGCATAGCAGAAATATGGCTGAATTAAATTTTTTCAGCCATGTCGATCCCTTCTTCAGAAGTCCGGGGAATCGCCTAAATGCAGAGGGCATATCCTATATAACTTGCGGTGAGAATATAATTGCCGGCTATGACAACGCTATCCTATCCAGCCACGGCTGGTATGTGTCCAAGGATCATCGTTCCATTCTTTTAAATAAGAATTTTCGCTATCTAGGAGTAGGATTTGCCTATAATGCAGACAGCATCTATAAGACCTATATTACTCAAAATTTCTATCGATAATTACTTGCATTCACTTACAAAATCATTTATTCTTACAATAGATATGACAAATAAAGGTATGGTGGTTTATTAATGGACAAGCAGCTGTTTGTGCAGGCCTGTGATGAAGTAATCGGACAGCAACAAGGCTTGAACGGAATAGGTACCCTTGGTGAGAAGACCGTACATTCTGTACTGAAATGCTACTTATCTCCCAATCATCTCAACCATGAAATCAAGGTTGGGGGCTTTGTGGCAGATATTTGCACGGGAAGTGAAATTATTGAGGTCCAAACACGCCAATTTAATAAGCTCCGTAAAAAGCTACAGCTGTTTCTTACCTTTGCGCCGGTAACGATAGTCTATCCTATCCCCAGAACAAAGTGGATTCGATGGGTTAATCCACAGACGGGAGAGATTAGTCCACGACGAAAGTCTCCTAAACAGGGAGTTCCTTATTCTATCTTTCCTGAACTTTATAGGATTAAAGATTTTCTCACAAATCCCAATCTGAGGCTCAAAATAGTGATGATGGATTTAGAAGAATATCGTTTTCTGGATGGATGGAGTGCGGACAAGAAGAAAGGATCAACCAGAAGCGACCGTATTCCTACAGAGTTGGTTGACGAGCTGGATATTCAAGGAACCGAAGGCTATCAATTACTTATTCCTGATAGCCTAGATTATGAATTTACCTCCAGGGATTATAAGAAAGCCTCCGGTCAATCCTTACAGGTATCCAGGACTGCTTTACATGTACTGAATTACATCGGCGCCATAGAGCGTACCGGCAAGAAGGGAAATACTCTGATCTATCGCAGAACACCCCTATCCCAAGAGGCGAAGGAATAAGATAGTCTGTCTAAAAGAAATACTAAGAAGGATTAAGTAGATTGTCCAAGAAAAACACTGTACTACATAAAACAAAGAATGGAGGTATGGGAGGTATGCTGACCTCTCTAGAATAATGATGAGCGAAGAGTTGAATGTCAATAATAACACCGGTTTACCGAATACGGAAGCAGAGTCAGTAGCAGAACCGGAGATAATTCCTTCAATGGATGAGTTTAAGGATGAGATTGCACGGTCCTTCAAGAAGATTCAGGAAGGGGATATTCTAAAGGGAACCGTAATCGGTATTTCAGAAACTGAAGTTATACTTGATCTTGGATATTATACCGAGGGTATCATCAAACTGGAGGAGCTGAGCAATGACCCCAGCTTCTCTATCAAGGCTGATGTAACAATTGGTGAGGAGATCTCTGCTACGGTTCTTCGTGAGGATGATGGACATGGCAATATTCTATTATCCAGAAAACGCGCAGATGATATTCTGGCATGGGATCAACTAAAGGAAGCCTTAAATAACCGTAAGGTATTTAAGGTTAAGGTCTCTCAGGCTGTCAATGCAGGTGTTGTAACCTATTTATTAGGAGTCCGTGCTTTCATACCTGCTTCCCAGCTGGCATTGTCTTTCGTTGAGGATCTGGATTCCTATGTTGGCAAGGAACTGGATGTAATTGTAATCACCGCCTCAGCAGATGACAAGAAGCTTGTGCTATCTGCCAAAGAAGTCGCTCGTGACCGTGAGAATCAAGAAAAAACCAGCAAGATTTCACGCCTTCAGACTGGAATCGTAACTACTGGGGTTGTAGAAAAGATTGCTCCTTATGGTGCCTTTGTTAACATCGGGGAAGGCCTAACCGGACTAGTACACATCTCACAGATCTGCGGTAAGAGAATTAAGTCTCCAAATGAAGTCATTAAGGAAGGTGAGACGGTTACTGTTAAGATTCTGGACGTAAAGGATGGTAAGATCAGCCTTAGTATGAAAGCAGTAGAAGAAAAAGAAGAGGTGCTTGAAGAAGTAGAAGAGGCTCCTTCCACCTACACTAGCGGTGAGGAAGCTACTACAGGTCTGGCCGCATTGCTAAAGAATATTAAGCTATAATTGAAGTAAGACGGGCCTGTTGCCAAGGCAATGTCATTTGTCCATTCCTTCAGTGTTAGTTAATTTTAATGCAGCACCCCCCTGTGTCCTATTCAATTAATATGGCTTCGAGATTATTTCATCCCCGTATTCCTAGAGGGGCTCTGCAATAATCTCGAAGCCTTCTTTCTTGTCGTATTTATACCGCTTAAAACGGTATAACTTCAAGTACATATAAAATCAGAAAGACAATCCCACTTAAGCCGATTAAGTTAAAAACAAATAGAAACCATAGAAGTACATGACCTTTACTCACTCGTCTGTCGAGGGCTTGCTGTCCGGTAATATACTCATCATGATACTGCCTAATCAGAAATGACTCCTGCTTTTGAAGCTCAATAAGAAGCTCTGATATACGATTTACAGCATTCTTATCGATAGCTTCCAGACTATCACCAGCTAACTCCAGACCAGCTTTCAGCTTCTCCAGTTCCAGCATAATGTTGCTGACTTTCACCTTGTCTAGGTCTTCAATCAGCTCCATTGCCTTCTCTCCCTGTTCCTTAATATATGTGAGATCCATTGCAGTCTGAACATCAAAGGGCTTATATTCACCCATTCTATTTTCATATTCCTCACATTTATCTGAGTATTCCTGAAGCCATTTTCTATAATGATCCAAGGTGTTACGATACTCTGCCAGCTTATGCTCATAGCTTTCGGTTATCTCTTTCGCATTTTCCATCATTCTATTACCTCGATCTTTCATACCAGGTAATCCAAATGGCAAATTCATAGGTATCTATCTCCTTTGCTATATTTGTAATCCAAATAATGTTCTCTTTCTTCCTGACTTTTGAGGTTTTTCATCATCTGTCTTCGTGACAGCCTGTCCCTCTTCCTCCTCTATAAAAGTTCCAATGGCCTCAGCTACCACCGATTTACTGGTTACAATTAAGTCCTCCTGGCACCCCTCCAAACGATCTCTACTGTAGATCTTTATCTCTTCATTTAGGGTGAGCATCTTTTGATCAAGATATGCTACGATATCCGAACATTCCTTTAATTCCTTTCTTATATGCTCCGGTGCATTTCCCTCGAATTTATAATAGATCTTATGCTCTAGGCTCGCCCAGAAATCCATCGCTATCGTACGTATCTGAATCTCGACCTTGGTCTCCACGGTCCGATCAGTTAGAAATACGGGAATAGATATAATCATGTGATAGCTGGTGTATCCGTTATCCTTTGGACACATGATATAGTCCTTTACCTTAAGCACCTTAATATCACTCTGTTTGGAAATCAGATCGGCAATACGGTAAATATCCGAAGTAAAGGAACATATAATACGGATTCCTGCTACATCATTGACATATTTAATTATATTATCCACCGTCAGCTCCTTCTGATTATGGCGCAGCTTCTTTGCGATGCTTTGCGGTGTTTTTATTCTTGAAGTTATATGCTCTATAGGATTATATTGATGTGCCAATTTAAATTCATTGTTCAGTATCTCTAACTTTGTATATACTTGCTTTAACGCGGCGTCGTATAAAAGTAGCGCTGCGCTCCACTCCTCCGCCTCATCATAAAACATGGGGAGATCCATTAAAATCACAACCTTTGTATTGTATAGTCTGTCTAAAAATCCATTGATTTATATTCACAATTTGTTCATTGTTATCATTATATCATAGAAATATGAACAATTCTTGAAGATTCGAAAACTTAATGAAAAATTAATGATTTCGAAAGATATGGAAGGTCGAGTTATTTTATCCATTATAGTTTTAATATATTAATAATTTTTTGATATTATCGGATTTGGATGAGTTATTGCAGAAAAAGATTCAATTGTGAACATATTAAAAAATTATTATCTTTTTATAAAAAATGTGTTGACAATTGATCCAATTCATGACTATAATATTGGCAGACTATTACAGAAAGTGAGGTAAAGCAATGATTAACAACATGAAATTAAGATTAAGCGCTATACGTAACAATTTCATATTAAGCTCATTATTGATATTACCTCATGGATTCGAAGAATAAACCGTGATTTCATATCCTTATCCTGCCCTGCTGCCAGCAGATAGGAAAGAGATTACGTCTATATTTTTGAATGTGTGCCGTGGTATTATCATACCATGGCTTTTTTGTATGCTTGGATGGAAAAATACTTATTTTGACATCCTACGGAACTAGTCTGCATTATAATGAAATTAGTTGTGAATATCACAACAGGAAATTATGAGGGAAGCGTGAAGCGGGGGCTTTGCGCTGGGAACGGAGGAACTATGAAAAAGATTTCAACCTATATTTTTAAGTATTGGTTTGCTTATGTTCTTGCGATTTTATGTATTGTGATTGCCGTATCACTGGATATGCTGTCACCGCAGGTAACGAAGCGGATTATAGATAATGTCATCGTCGGGGGAGACCTGGCACTACTGCCTAAGATGCTTATCTTGATTTTTATTATCGGTATTGGAAGGTGTATCTTCCAATATGTGAAGGAAATAATTTTTGACTTGGTAAGTGCAAAGATTACCGTCAATATTCGAAGAGACTTATTTAATCATATCCAGAGCTTATCCTTAAACTTCTTTGACAAGAATAACACCGGAGAATTGATGTCCCGTGTGAAGGATGATGTTGATCGTATATGGGGAGCTGTCGGTTATGTAAGTATGCTGATTATTGAGGTTGTTATCCATACAGGCATAGTATTGTACTGTATGTATAACTTAAGCCCCAGCCTAGCAGTATTTCCAACCCTTATTCTTCCGGTGGTTGCCTGTCTGGCACTCTTAATGGAAAGGAAGCTGGGCAAGATATACGAGGAAATCAGCGAGGAGAACGCAAAGCTCAATACCGTAGCCCAGGAGAATCTTTCCGGTGTACGTACGGTTAAGTCTTTTGCAAGAGAGAAGCACGAGATCACCAAGTTCTTATCTCACAACAAACGATATTATGAGCTTAATATGCAGCAATCCAAGGTATTTATTAAGCTGTATCCCTACTTTCAGTTTATTACCAAACTGCTGCCGATGATGGTCATTATGATCGGTGGTTACAAGGTTATACAGGGAGAGATTACTTTAGGTACCTTAGGTGCCTTTGCGGAATATTCTACGAATATTGTATGGCCCATGGAAATGCTTGGTTGGCTTTCTAACGACTTTGCATCTGCCATCGCATCCGGCAAGAGAATTAAGAAGATATTTTCAGAACAGCCCCTCATTATTGAGGCAGAGAAACCGGTTATCCTTGATGAAGTAAAGGGTGCTGTGCGCTTTAATAAAGTATCCTTCAGTCTTTCAGATAAGAATATTCTGTCCGATATCAGCTTTGATTTGGCAGCGGGCAAGACCATCGGAATTATGGGTGCGACAGGAACCGGAAAGACTTCGATTATCAACCTTCTACAACGGTTTTATGACACTACAGAGGGTGAGATTTATCTGGATGGAGTGAATATCAAGGAGCTTACCCTGCGTCAGCTTCGTAAGAGTATCTCCCTGGTTATGCAGGATGTTTTCCTGTTCTCCGATACAATTAATGAAAATGTAAAGCTGGGTAAGAAGGATCAGGTATGTTCGGATGAGGTCGTCAAGGCAGCTGAAAGTGCTCAGGCAAAGGAATTTATTGAACGAATGGAGGATCAATATGAGACCATCGTTGGTGAACGTGGTGTTGGTCTGTCCGGTGGACAAAAGCAACGTCTGAGTATTGCCAGAGCACTGGCAAAGAAGACCCCCATCCTGGTACTGGATGACTCTACATCAGCACTTGATATGGAGACAGAGCATATGATTCAGCGATCCTTATCTCAAATCGAGGCAACTATGATTATTATTGCTCACCGTATCTCCGCAGTACGTAACGCAGACGAGATCATCATCCTGGAGGAGGGAAGGATCGTTGAGCGTGGTACACATGAAAGCCTGTTACAGAATAAAGGCTATTACTATAAAACATTTATGGCACAATACGGAGATTACCTGGAAGCCCAGGATTCTAAAGAGCTTGTGTTCAATGAAAGGAAGGTGGCAACATGTCAATAAACGCCATCAAAGAAGATGAATATATAAAAAATGTCAGTAAAAAAGCAACCCTGATACGGCTATTCAGTTACATGCTTGCTTATAAGGGACCCATCGTTGCCGTTATCTTAATTATGTTATCTACAGTATCAATCACCATTGCTAACCCCTTGATTATCGATCAGGCAATTGACGTCCATATAGCAAATAAGGATTTTGAAGGCTTAATGAAGCTTGGTGTACTGGCTCTTGTGTTGAACGTATCCTTTGTGTTACTGGTAAAGCTTAGAATGTATCTTATGGCTAAGATATCGAACAATGTCCTCTTAACCATTCGTCAAGAGCTTTACACCCATATTCAGAAGCTGAGCTTCAGCTTCTTTGACAGCCGCCCAACGGGTAAGATTCTTGCCAGAATCATAGGTGATGTTAACTCTCTTAAGGATGTCCTGTCCAACAGCGTCACTACTCTAATCCCCGACGCAGTAACAATCACCGCGGTGGTGATAATCATGGTGGTGATTAATTGGAAGCTGGCGATTGCATCCTTAATCTCTCTGCCTGTGATGGGCTTTGGCTTGTGGTACATCCAGACCCGGTCTCATAAGAGATGGCGCATTCATAGAAAGAAAAGCTCTAATCTAAATGCTTTTATACACGAAGACCTCTCGGGTATGAGAATTATTCAAAGCTTCACAGCAGAGGATGAGACCGCTGGGACCTTTGATGAGCTGCTAGAAGAGCATCGTAGCTCCTTTATTAATGCAGTTGTATTAAATGATGCCTTCGGTTCTGTTATTGACTTTAGCTGGGGTATTGGATCCATCAGTATGTATTTTGTAGCAGTAAAGCTTCTGGGAATTGATGAAGGGAATGTCGGTACTTTGATGGCCTTCGCTATGTATATTACTATGTTCTGGCGTCCGATTATGAACTTAAGTAACTTTTATAATCAAATTATTACAAACATATCAGGTGCTGAGCGTATCTTCGATATTCTTGATACCGAGCCGGACATCACGGATGCAGACAGCGTCAATGAGCTACCAGAAATCAAGGGCGAGGTTACCTTTGATCATGTGTCCTTTGCCTATGATGCAGATACTCAGGTGCTGAATGATGTTAGCTTTAAGATTAAACCCGGTGAGACCATCGCTTTGGTTGGACCTACAGGAGCCGGAAAGACTACCATCGTTAATTTGATCAGCCGCTTTTATGATATTCAGAAGGGGAACATCTATATCGACGGCTATAATATCAAGGATGTCTCTATTGAAAGTCTAAGACGACAGATGGGTATTATGACACAGGATAACTTCCTCTTTTCTGGAACCGTGGCTGACAATATTCGCTACGGTAAGCTGGATGCGACCGAGGAGGAAATCATCTCTGCTGCCAAATCAGTCAATGCTCATGATTTTATTATGAAGCTGGAGAAGGGCTACGAGACAGAGTTGAAGGAACGTGGAGCAGGTTTATCCATTGGCCAGAGACAGCTGCTAGCCTTCGCAAGAACCATGGTATCTATGCCAAAGATATTAATACTGGATGAAGCAACCTCCAGTATTGATACTCACACTGAATTATTAGTGCAGGAGGGTATTGAGGCGTTACTAAAGGGTAGAACCTCCTTTGTCATCGCCCACCGCTTATCTACCATTCGTAAAGCAGATCGGATCTTCTTCATTGATGATGGCGGCATCCAAGAGCAAGGTAGCCCAGATGAGCTGTTAGCAAAGAAGGGGCTGTACTATAACCTATATATGGCTCAGTTCAAGAATCTGGAAGTATAAGCAAATCTTAAAGTAATAAAACGAAAGCTCCCATTCAAAAGGCGGTTAACGCACTCTCAGATTGGGAGCTTATTTCTATTCTTCTTTCTTCTCTTCCTCCGGATACCTGGAGCGCAGTCTCTGGTTAATACTCTCTGCAATCCGTCTCTCGTTACTGAACATGGCTGCAGTTACGCTAATGTATACACCGGCTATCAGTAATACCAAGGTGATAATTTGAGACGGCCGATTAAGATCGACCCATTGCCACAGGATGGCACATCCGAGTACAACTACATTAATATACGTATAATGAATGATATTGCGCATTTTCATCTGTTTTTTACTTAATTCCTTTTGGGAACGATAAATCAGGGTTCCCATTGAGGTGATCGCAGATACGATGATGACCTGCCATATCACTCCCACACCAAAACGCAGATCCGGAAGGAAAATTGACATAAAAATAGCCGTACTGATTACACTTCCCGATAATACATAAAAATAAGTCTGAATTACTTTCTTTATACTCTCCATGTCCTCCGCCTCCTACATTCCCAGTTTTTTCTTAAGCTCAGGTACATATTGTCTCGAGATTACTACCACTTCACCGTTAAACAGCTGTGCCTCGAACCTCCCTGAGTAAGCCGGGCTGATACTTTTGATCTTGGATGCATTGAGTATAACTGATTTAGAGGCACGGAAAAAGTCCGTATTCTTATATTCCTCTTCTATCTCATATAGCTTTAACTTCGTCTCATACACATTTTGCTTGCAATAAAGGAAGACCTTATTATCTACCCCTTCAAAGTAATATACATGTGCAGGATCAATCATGACTATATTTCCATCCTTTATTCCTGTCAGCTTCTTCTGACCTTGCTTTAGCTCTGCTATCAGCTTCAGAATATTATCATCCAGTTTCTTGCAGCGTATAATTACCTGATCTTCTTCATCCGGATTACATTCCTCAATAATAATCTTCATAGGATCTCCTATCTGCTCATAACATTTTTCTTTCTTTGCAGCAAGACTGCAATCCCTATAAAAATTATACCACTAATTAAAAGAAATGCCACCTGATTTGTAATAGAAGCGACTTCACCCTCATACAGGATAGAAATACCCATCGCTTCCTTATAGGCACTAATTAGTTCTTCGGGATACCCCTCAAAGGTTTTCGCTAGGATATCCTTTGTTAGCAGGTCCCTCATGATGGAGCAGCCATGAAGTAAAGGAAAGCATTTGAGTACACCTTGCAGCTTCTCAGGAAGCATTCCTAGTGGTAGATATATTCCGGAAAGAAATCCAACCAGGGTTCCGATGATGGTACTTAGTCCACCAAAGGCGCTCTGACTATGGACAAAGTTGGCGATTAGGAATACCATTGCCCCCGAGGTAAATACATTTAGAACGATATATAAAAATACTCTTCCTAGTACTGCTAGGTTTATCATGGAGCCGCCGGTGATTACGATATAGGCCTCTCCGATTACAACGGTTAAGGTACACATAATAATACCCATGATAATCGCTGCTACGACATAACTCAATACGAAGATCCAGCGGCTTACAGGTGCAACGAAGAAGCTGGATAATCGTTTCTGTGCTTCATCCTCAACCATGATACCGACCATAGATAGGGTTATCGTAACTGAGTTTACTACTACTATCCCAGCCAGAGTCCAGAGCATTACTAGCTGCTCAGCATTGGACCGGTCAAAAGTAGTATCCCGCTCACCGCCATATTGACTGAGCAAATCTATAACACTGTCCGCATTCATTTTCCCTAAAAATACTACCATCAATCCGATGATAATCAGCATGGACAGTAGTGAAAAAAAGATATTGGATCGGTCTCTGCAGTAAACTAATATGTTTCGCTTAATTAATCTATACAAAAGCATCTCTCTTTCCTCCCCTTACAGACTTTTCCCTGTGATATTTAAAAATACATCATCCATGGTGCCCTGGACTAATTCAAAGGAGCTTAGATTATCCTTTATCTTGTTCAACAGCACCAGACCGAACATGGAATCCGGTATCGTAACCACAATGTGATTACTTCTATAGTCGAAGGCCAATCTTTCTTCCTCCAGCAACCTCGTCAACGACTCCCTGTTGTTCGGTACCAATCGCAGGATATCCTGAGCATAGGTTTGCTTTAATTCGGAGGGCGTTCCATCTGCAACCAGCTTTCCGGCCTCCATGATTGATATATACTGAGCCTTTGCAGCCTCCTCCATATAGTGAGTCGTTAGAAATACTGTCATACTTTCTTCCTTACGCAACCGTTCTATGCTCTCCCATACATTCTGTCTGGTCTGAGGATCCAAACCGGTGGTGGGTTCATCTAGGAAGAGGAGATCCGGCCGATTCATTAATGCCTTCGCGATCTCACATCGTCGCTTCTGACCGCCGGACAGCTTTCGAAATTGCCGGTCGAGAATATCTCCAATATCCAGGATATCACAGACATAGTCCAAGTTCTTATGAATAGAACCTGTGTTATGATCATACAGAGATGCTCTTGTAATCAGATTCTCCCTAATTGTTAAACGGTCATCCAGGGTATTATCCTGAAAGACCACTCCTATTTTCCTGCGGATATCCCGATTCTCTTTTCCCAACCGGTATCCACAGATATAAGCCTCTCCCTCATTACTCCTTAGTAATGTACATAGTATATTGATTGTCGTTGACTTCCCCGCACCATTTACACCGAGAAAGCCGTACAACTGTCCCTTCTTTACCCGAAAGCTGATATCATCCACTGCTTTTACCTCTTTAAAATATCTCTTAAGATGATTAACTTGTATAATATCCTCCATATATCCAACCCTTTCTATAGCTATTCTTTCAATCAGACGTATGCCCCAACTAATGTATCCTTCTGTTGCTTTTCTGCTATGAGTTTATTCCTAAGTTAGGAAAATCGCAATGGGGGCCAAAGTGAGTTGTAATTAACAGTGGGTAAGATGCAAAATAACAGCTTAATATGATATTATCATCCTTACAAAGCATGGTGTACTTATTAAAATTAATAGTATCGTATTTCCATATTTTCCATTATAATTACAAAATAGACATATGACTACTCGTAATAAAACGATAAGTACATAAGGAGGCTTTTATGAAAGTATTGTTATTATTGGCCAAGGGCTTTGAAACCATGGAGTTTAGTGTCTTTGTAGACGTACTTGGATGGGCGAGAAATTATTTTGGTTGTGATGTAACAGTTGAAACCTGTGGATTTCATAAGGAGATTGTCAGTACCTTTCACGTTCCTATCATCGTTGATAAAACTCTTGATCAGATCAATGGCTCGGAATATGATGCTTTGGCAATCCCAGGTGGTTTTGAAGAGTTCGGCTTCTATGAAGATGCTTATGATGAACGTTTTCTGGATATAATTCGTGATTTTGACCGACAAGGCAAAATCATTGCTACGATCTGTGTCGCTGCCCTTCCCCTTGGCAAAAGCGGGGTATTAAAGAACCGAAGAGCAACTCCCTACCATCTGAGAGATGGATACCGTCAAAAGCAATTGGCAGAGTTTGAGGTAGCGGTAGTAAACGAGCCCGTTGTAGTAGATAATAATATTATTACTTCTTATTGCCCTCAGACTGCACCTGAAGTAGCCTTTAAGCTACTTGAGATGCTAACCTCTGAAGAAAAGATGTTTGAAGTAAAGAAGGCTATGGGTTTTTGACCTCATAAAAAGGCGACCCCACAGCTATGATGGGGTCGCCTTTATCCACTATTCTTATATTTTCCTATATTATCTCTCTTGAATGAATTAAAACCTTCTCTTTGGAATAGTTATGATAAAGCTCGATCCCTTCTTAAACTGGGAACGAACCTTAATCTTACCGGTATGTGCAAGGATAATCAGCTTTGCCAGCGATAATCCCAATCCATGCCCGCTAATATTGCGATTTCTTACATGATCTGAACGATAGAAGCGATCAAAGATATGATCAATATCGTTTTTCGTCATTCCAATACCGGTATCCGATATCGTGATTACACAATCCTCATTAATCTTCTGACACAAGATTGTTATCTCGTCGCCATCCTTAGTGTATTTTACAGCATTATCAATAAAGATACGTACCGCCTGCTTTAGAGCCTGCTTGTCCCCATATACAACCACATCCTCCATAATCGGATGGTTAATAATGCGGTTACCTGCCACAAGCTTAGTTTCTTTGATCATATCCTCCACCAAGGGACGCATATTAAAACGCTTTTTTGTTAACTTTAGTGTCTTCTTATCATGTCTTGATAGGAATAGAAGCTTCTCTACCAGATCCTGCATGAATCTCGCTTCGTTTTGAATGGCTTCGATGGATTCCTGAAGCACTTCTTCATTCGTGCTGCCCCAACGGTTGAGCATATTAATATAGCCCTGTATTACAGCAATCGGTGTACGAAGCTCGTGTGAGGCATCCGATACGAACTGCTTCTGACTTTCATAAGAGGTCTCGATTCGATCTAACATCGCATTTATGACATTGGCAAGGTCCTTAAGTTCATTCTTTGTACCCTCTATATTCAGTCGCTCGCTGTGAAGATTATTCACTGTTAGTCGATTTGCAGTAGCTGACATAATACGGATAGGTTCCAGTAATTTAATGTCACTCTGTTTCCCCTTTCGAATAATTAGAGCTACCATGACAAGATAAAGAATCGCCAGCTTCCATACTATTGATATAAAGAATTCATAGCTTTCCGTTAGATTATATTGGAACCTTATCACATATTGAATATTATTCAGGGAAAAAGTACGATCATCGTTAATTACTACTGCATTCTTTGAATCTCCCAGATCCATATGAATACCATAGATGAATTCCTTGTTATCTTTGGGGTTATATTCAATATCATCATAAATTATATTTATACTATCCTTAATTTGAAGTCTCATGGTAAAGCCATCGTCCGCATAAGGATTACTTAGTCCTTCTTCCCCTCTCACTTCAAATAAATGAATTATCTCCTCTGAAATTCTTACATAACGCCCCTTCTCCGTTGACATGAATATCAGAAAGAATCCAATCATGAACAAGATACCATGAGTTAATAATAATTTTAAATATGCAAGGGAAATACGAAATGCTATAGACAAGCGAAAGTTGCTTAACCACTCCTCCCGTTTTCTGCGTATCGGAAGGACTGTTCTTCGTAGGAAGGTTCTTATTGCCTCTAATAAAATTTTACTCATCAAAAAGTGTTGGCGAAAGCTCGGGCTCGCCTTCCTCCCTCCGGTCAAAATTCAATTTATCAGTCCTTAATGATATAGCCCACCCCTCGAACAGTTGAGATCAGATGTATTCCATATTTCTCATCAATCTTCTGTCTGAGATAACGTATATATACATCAACCACATTGGTGTCCCCAAAATACTCATAATCCCAAACATTATTCAACAGCTGCTCTCTGGTCAAAGCGATATTCTTATTGCGCATCATATATTCCAGAAGCTCATATTCCTTCTTTGTCAATACCAGTTCTTCTTCCCCAAAGAAAGCGCTATGACTCATAAGATTCAAGGTCACTCCGCCTATCTGTAACAAATCACTCTTCGGCTCAGCTGTGTGCTTCTTACGATTTAATGCCACTCTGATTCTGGCTAAAAGCTCTTCAATTGCAAAAGGCTTAGTCATATAGTCATCAGCGCCGGTATCAAGACCCGCCACTTTATCCGTTACATCATCCTTTGCCGTCAGCATTATGATTGGTACCTGTGATTCAAGGCGGATTCTACGACAAACCTCTATTCCATTTAAGCCCGGAAGCATTATGTCCAGAATTACCAAATCTACATTATCCTTTAAGGCTTTTTCAAGGCCGGTCCTTCCATCTGCTGCAAGTAAAACCTCATAGCCTTCATGCTTTAATTCCAGCTCAAGAAACCTTCCTATCTTAATCTCATCTTCTACTATTAATATCCTAGCCACCCAATGACCCTCCTCACATATAAAGTACATCACCAACATTTATTACCATTGTATCGGTTAGTGGTTCTTTTTTCAATACTTCTACATTAATTTTACATTAGAATGCCGATCGAGAAGCTAATGGAGTACTTACAGTCCGCAATGAATTTATGTAGCCATAGTTCTTATAGCCATAGATAAGCAAAAAGGCTGTAGCATAATATAGGTTTTTAATACAGGAACGAACCACTTACAGGTTGTCGTTTCTGTAGCACTAACTTATATATGCTTCAGCCTCTTTGTTTTACTCATGACAATAGAAAGTTCGCAAAGCTTGCTCGCTATTGTTTATCTATCTGAGTTGAATTATAATACGCTTTTTACTGCTTTGATAACATTCTCTGTTGTGAAACCGAATTTCTTAAAGAGTGTTCCTGCAGGAGCAGATGCTCCGAAGCTCTTCATAGTAACTGTGGTTCCGTCAAGGCCAACATACTTGCCCCATCCGAAATCAGCACCTGCTTCTACTGCAACTCTTGCTCTTACCTGCTTAGGAAGGATGCTTTCCTTATATTCGCCTGACTGAGCCTCAAAGAGATCCATGGAAGGCATACTTACTACTCTAATATCGATTCCTTCTTTACTTAGCTCTGTCTGTGCATTAATGCCAAGCTCAACCTCAGAGCCACTTGCCATAATGATTGCATCCGGAACTGCCTTCTTAGAGTCGGAGATAATATAAGCGCCCTTTAAAGCTTCCTTAGACGAGCCTGTATATTGAGGAAGATTCTGACGAGTTAAAACTAAAGCAGTTGGTGTAGTTGTTGATGTAACTGCATAATACCAAGCTGCGATGGTCTCCGTTGCATCTGCCGGACGGAATACCGTAAAATTAGGCATTGCGCGTAGCATAGCTAACTGCTCAATGGGTTCATGGGTAGGTCCATCCTCTCCGACGCCAATACTATCATGAGTAAGTACGAAGGTTAAAGGAAGGTTCATTAATGCAGAAAGTCTTGCCATTGGTTTAACATAATCACTAAATACAAAGAAGGTGGATACATAAGCTCTTAAACCACCATGAAGCGCAAGACCGTTACCGATAGCAGCCATTGCCAGCTCTCTTACTCCGAAATGAAGGTTTCGGCCAGCGTAGTTCTCTTTTGCGAAATCTCCCATGTCATTCATATAGGTCTTGGTGGAAGGAGCAAGGTCTGCTGCACCACCTATAAGATTTGGAAGATAATTCTTAAGACGGTTGAGGACCTGTCCGGACAAATTTCTGGTTGCTTCCGGCTTATCAGCATATGCCCAGAAATCATCATTATCAATTAAGTCCTTTGCAAGGTTCACATCGTGGTACTGATCCCATAATGCCTTCATCTCAGGATAAGCTTTGCTATACTCAGCGAATAAGCTGTTCCAGGCTTCTTCTGACTTAGCACCCTCTGCCGCAAGTGCCTTATAGTTATCATAAACATCAGCGGGAACAAAGAAAGGTTCTTGGCTGGGCCATTCTAACTTTTCCTTTAATGCCTTTACATTATCTGCTCCGAGAGGCTCGCCGTGAGCACTAGCCATACCCTCTCTGGGGCTACCATAACCTATCTTAGTTTTAATCGTTATCATGGAAGGTCTGGTCAAATCAGCCTTAGCAGCTTCAATAGCTGCACCGATTTCTGCAAGGTCATTACCATCCTCTACTACTAAGGTCTGGAAGCCAAATGCTTCAAAACGTTTCTTCACATCCTCTGTGAAGGCTATATCCGTGCTTCCTTCGATGGAAATCTTATTACTATCATATAGTACTATTAATTTTCCGAGACCTAATGTTCCAGCCAAGGACATTGCTTCAGAGGTAATACCCTCCATCATACAGCCATCTCCACCAAGAACGAAGGTATAATGATCAACCACCGGGAAGCTATCCTTATTAAATTTTGCTGCAAGATGAGCTTCTCCCATAGCCATACCAACTGCCATTGCCATTCCTGCACCAAGAGGTCCTGTTGTTGCTTCCACTCCTACCGTATGACCGTATTCCGGATGACCCGGTGTTAAGGAACCATCTTGTCTGAAATTAGCTAAATCCTCTACAGTAATTCCATATCCGAATAGATGTAGTAAGGAATATAACAGCATGGAGCCATGTCCACCGGACAAAACGAATCGATCTCTGTTAGCCCATTTAGGGTTTGAGGGATTGTGCTTCATATGCTTGGCCCATAACTCATAAGCCATAGCAGCAGAACCCAAGGGTAAACCCGGATGTCCTGAATTTGCCTTCTGGACACCATCTGCTGATAATATTCTTATTGCATTCACAGATCTTGTATCTATGTTGCTCATAGTAAATCCTCCTTAAATATATTGTATAATTTTATTTGAACTGACTTATTCACCAAATACCGCTTTATAATCCTGTTGGAACTTCTCGATACCAGAAGCTGTCATAGGATGCTTTACACATTGCTCTATAAGACTGTATGGGACAGTTGCAATATCTGCACCCGCTAAAGCACATTCGGTAACATGAATCGTATTACGGATACTTGCTGCAATTATTTCTGTTTTAATATTATAGGAATGAAAAATTTGAGATATTGTTTTTATTAATTCGGAACCCTGTGTTGAGATATCATCAAGACGTCCTACAAAGGGAGATACATAAGTAGCACCTGCTCGAGCTGCAAGTAGGGCTTGATTTGCAGAGAATATTAGAGTTACATTCGTCTTAATTCCTTCTGATGCCAACACCTTAGTTGCCTTTAAGCCCTCTAGTGTCATCGGTATTTTTACCACCATATTGGGATGAATCTTAGCAATCTCTCTGCCTTCCTTAATCATATCCTCCGCATTGACAGTAGTCGCCTTTACCTCGCCACTAATCGGTCCATCTACAATTTCAGCAATCTCTTTGATAACCTCTTTAAAATCTCTTCCTTCCTTTGCAATTAAGGATGGATTTGTTGTCACCCCACAAATAACTCCTAAATCATTGGCCTTCTTAATATCCTCCACATTTGCTGTGTCCAGAAATAATCTCATTTAACATACCTCCATAAGAACGTGACAGTGTGAGTCAATTTTTAGTCTAATAACTTTGTACCTTTGAACTAAGATTGCTACTATTTATACATTAATATAGTTACTATACTATAAAAAAGTATCTAAGACAATATGCAATTTTCCATAAACTATATAATTATGTTGATTTTTTATCTTGAGTTTTTCCCTAGGAACTAAGATATCGTTCTTCAAATTTGTCTGCCGGCATAGGCTTTGCAAAGTAATATCCTTGAATGACATCGCAGCCTACCATGCATAAAAATTCTACCTGCTCTCTGGTCTCAATGCATTCAGCCACTACCTTCATATGTAAATCCTTTGCCATGGTAATTGTGTTACGAATTACGCAAAGACCCCGTTCTACCTCATCTGTCAAGCGGAACAGCTCACCGTCTAACTTAACCGTATCTAACGGAAGATCCTTGAGAGAATTTAACGAGGAATAACCCGCTCCAAAATCATCCATGGAAACCAAGAAGCCCTGTTCTCTTAGGCTTACTACCGTGTCGATTAACAGCTGTTTATTTTGAAGGAAAGCACTCTCTGTCAATTCCAGTTCGATAAACTGATGGGGAACTTCATAGCTATCTACTATATCGGTGATAATTTCTGCAAGATGTGCGTTTGCAAAATGTAATCTCGAAATGTTTACAGAAATCGGCAAGGGAGTATAACCTTTATCCAACCACCGCTTAATCAATTGACAAACCTTTCTCAGCATATAATAATCTAATTCCGTAATAAAACCATTCTTTTCAAATAACGGGATAAACTTACTAGGGGAGAAGGGCATACCGTTATCACTCTGCCAGCGAACTAAAGCTTCAGCACCGGAGATTGTCTTCTCTCTCGCTGTATACTTAGGCTGAAGATATACTAGAAACTCATTATTTTTTAAGGCATCGCTCATGGATCTCTCAATCTCTTCTTCCTCTAGAAGCTTTAATCTTGCATTATCATCAAAAAAAGAAATGATTCCTTCTGCATTGCCTTTAATGTTGTTCTTAGCAACTTGAGCAAATTCACCCATTCTATCTATGGAATCGTTCGTCTCAGTAATAAAATATACTCCATAAAATATTCTTGCTGTCTTGGCATAACGCAGCTGGCGAATACGCTCACTCAAATCCATTATTCTCTGCGTCAGTTCATCCTGATCAGTGAAGCTCATAAGAACATAAAACTGATCTGCCGCATATCTGGTTACCAGTTCTCCTGCACTAACCCATCTCTTTATAACATTATAGATGTTCCTTAATACCTCATCACCTTTTTGATAACCATAGGCATCATTAATAATCTTAAACCTATTAATGTCAAAATTAATCAACGCATAGCTTCTTTTATTAAATTGCTTACTTCCTATAATTTTATTAGCATTGATTCTGAATTTGTACCAATTATCTCCTCCGGTAACAGGATCCAAATACAGAGTATCGACCACTTTTCTATTTGAACTCACTCGTGTAGTTATCATTAGGAGGGACATTACAATGATTGTCGCTATAACAACGACCCACATTAATTTTGTTAGATTTAATATGCTACTCGTAGTAGTATCAATCGTATATCTATTACCAACAAGCACAGACCAATTATTTACGCCGATAGGTACCTTATTCCAGATATAGATAGGCTCCACCGGTTTTTCGAATAAGAAATTGATAATATTTATTGTCAAAGAATTACTCATAAGATTTACATTTAATGAGTCATTAGAAGTTATCGACTCATAGTTAAAACTGCTGATATCTTCAGCTTTGTTATAGGCTATTGGCTCATTATTCTTATTTATTACATAGATGATACAGCCTTCTTCCATCTTTGATCCTATTATGGCTAAATCTTTGATTTCTGCCCTCTGACTGGCAGTTAGGACTCCGATGCATTTCTCGTCCTTTATGATTGGAGAAGCATATGTTATAACGGGAGTGTTCTCCTTCTTAAAAATCAGCTTGTCCGAGATATTACCATAACCCAAGAGGGCATTCACCACATAATCCTCATTCGATAAATCGACTAACTCACCAAATGAATTGTAACCTATTCCATTCCTATCTAACACGGTTATATCAACATATTTATTATCTTCATTAAGAAGTTTTACAGCTTCTGCGATAGCTTCATCACCTAAGTTTTCTCTACTTGCTATTTGCATGGCCGTTGCCTGCAGTTCTTGATAGTTGTTATTGATTCCTTGTTTCAATAGTATTGCAAGATTATTTGAAAAAGAATTATTATTCTCAAATTGAATATTGTAACTGTATTGAACCATCTGGTTTATATGATATGATCCAAGGGTAAGTAAAACAATAACACCTGATATAGCAAAAATAATAAGAGGAGCTGTTCTGTTCTTAGGCAAAGCAAACCTCATGATGTATCTCCTTGTACGTTGATTTTCTTATCCTGCTGTTTAATATCTGTTCGTTATTTTTCTAACACCTTTATAATACACTATATCTTATATACTGTCAAAATTATTATAAATAGTATAATTTAACCCCTATAATTCTTTTTGTACAAGTCAGCCACGGATTATATATTTAGAGCTTTGAAAAAACCTCGCCAAGTTGGTCATTAATCAATAAATTTGCATTCTTATCATAAGGTGTAACTGTCTTATTAATTAGAACTAATTTATCACCCTGGTAGTAATTTACTAGACCTGCAGCAGGATAAACGCTGAGTGAAGTACCACCAATAATCATGACCTCAGCTTGACTGATCAATTGTACTGCTTCCTTCATAATGTCACTATCTAATGCTTCCTCATATAGGGTTACATCCGGTTTGATTATTCCTCCGCAGCTGCAAAGCGGAATATTTTCCACTTCTAATATATAGTCTAAGCTATAGAAGCTGTGGCACTTTTGACAGTAGTTCCGATGTATAGAGCCATGCAGCTCCAATACCTTCTTGCTTCCGGCCTTTTGATGCAATCCATCAATATTCTGTGTCACAATTCCACTTAGTTTTCCTTTCTTCTCAAGCTCGCTAAGCTTACGATGAGTTTCATTGGGCTCGGCCTTTTGATAAATCATTTTATCACGATAAAACTCATAAAATTCCTTTGTATTTCTCACAAAAAAACTATGACTTAGTATCATTTCCGGTGGATAGGAGTACTTAGTATGATATAGCCCATCTGTACTTCTAAAGTCTGGAATTCCACTCTCTGTTGAAACACCAGCACCGCCAAAGAATACTATTTGATTACTATCTTGAATCCACTGTCTCAATATCTCGTTTTTACTCTCTATCAAATCGTTCACCATCCTTAACCTTCTTCTCCACACTATTCTAGATTTTATTTTAGCACTATATCTATTAACTGTCTTTTAATATTCAGAGTAATATGCTGGCAAATAATTCATGTCTACTTTGCAACAAGAATATATAGTATATCTGCTAATGCATTCATTGAAGATATACATGTTTAAAATGTAAATTCCTTACTTTTAATGAATCAAAAAAGAAAGCCTGTAAAATGGCTTTCTCTAATACCTGTTAATGAGACATCCGGGATTCGAACCCGGGACACCATGATTAAAAGTCATGTGCTCTACCAACTGAGCTAATATCCCATAAGTATACATATCCTTTGCTTATGAGTAACTAAGACTCCTATCCTACTTTATCAAAGCAAAATGCCCAGAGCCGGAATTGAACCAGCGACACGAGGATTTTCAGTCCTCTGCTCTACCAACTGAGCTATCTGGGCAAGGTCAACTTCGTGTACCTTTGAAGAATGGATGCCCGCTCTTCTGGGTTAACGAAAGCTATTCGATTAGTAAGATGCAAAAGAAAATTATTTAAGCGTATTTTCTTTTGTCTTGAATTGCGGGGATAGGATTTGAACCTATGACCTTCGGGTTATGAGCCCGACGAGCTTCCAGACTGCTCCACCCCGCGATACCTGTTTTAATAGTATGCGGATTACGCTAACTATCTTTGGCTCTACGCCAATGGATGGGGAAGGATTCGAACCTTCGAAATCGTCGATAACAGATTTACAGTCTGCCCCCTTTGGCCACTCGGGAACCCATCCAAAATATAATACAACCTTATTCAGTTGTAAGCCGATGATCGGACTCGAACCGATAACCTGCTGATTACAAGTCAGCTGCTCTGCCAATTGAGCCACATCGGCATATTACCTAAACCTAATTCAATACTATGTTCCGTATTGAGTGGGACCTATAGGGCTCGAACCTATGACCCTCTGCTTGTAAGGCAGATGCTCTCCCAGCTGAGCTAAGATCCCATGGGATTATTATATGCAATAAAACATATTTAACACTGGCAAATTATATAATGATAAGTTATAAATTAAATTATTAATATAATAACCTATCTAAGACAAAGTTACAATCTTGTCTTAACGACCCAGAAGGGACTCGAACCCTCGACCTCCGCCGTGACAGGGCGGCGCTCTAACCAACTGAGCCACTGGGCCATAATTGAAACCACACCAGAAAATGATAATTCATCCAATTAATAACAAACCATATTAGGTCAAGCCCTCGACCTATTAGTAACAGTCAGCTACATGCGTTACCGCACTTCCACCTCTGTCCTATCTACCTGTTAGTCTTTCAGGG
>JAEYOQ010000059.1 GCA_023411555.1 Bacillota bacterium | reverse complement strand
GATGCTCTATTCGTCATGCAATTTTCAATGTACTGATTGCGATGAAATAGTCACCGCCACATTTCTTAAAACTTTTACGATTTCTAACTTAAGTATTGACTTTCTCTAATAGTTAGTCTTTTATTATGAAGCCGACAACGAAATTTGTCATAGGCTCCGATTGCACTACTTATTACTTTTGTGAACATAACCGGTCCATGTCTATCATAAAAGAGGACCGGTAATTTTTCAATAGATTTGGAAAATATAACCGATTTATTTCTTATAATATTGAACCGTCTCAGTAAAATACCTGGACAAGGCAGACTGATTATTTAATGTCTTCACACCATTCACCATACGTGCCACAAAGCCCTCCAGCTTTCCTATATATTCCTCTTTGGTTATCTTTCCGTCGGATACGTAGGTAAGTCCCTTCTCCCAGCTTGCTGTAAGCTCTGCATTCAATAAGGATTTGATAGAGGTATTGACTACATCATAGATCAACTCGCCTAACTGGGTAGGCGTAATTATCTGAGTCTTTTTATTCAAGTTCAGGTAAGTGATATTCACTAGTTTATTAAGAATTTCCGCACGGGTTGCACTTGTTCCGATTCCGCTACCCTTAATCTGAGCACGAAGCTCTTCATCCTCAATCAGCTGTCCTGCATTTTCCATCGCCAGAATCAGTGCACCGGAATTGTATCTCTTAGGAGGGGTTGTCTCACCCTCCTTCATGGTGATAGTTTTTACCGGAAGTTTGGAACCCTTCTTCAGATTCATCAGTCTTTGCAGCAAAGCCTGATCATTATTCTCTTCCTCAGAAGCTTCCCCCTCCTGTTGCTTCTCTTTGTCCTCGGAGTTTCCCTTAACTGAAGCCGTCGGCTTGTCATTAAAGCTACCCAGCACCTTAAGATAACCTTCCTTCTCCAAAGCACGGAAGTTCGCAAAGAAGCTCTCTCCACTAATCTTTACTGTTATCCCCAGCTTACGATATTCTGCCGGAGGATAAAAGATACTTAAGAAACGCCTTACGATGGTTTCATATACTCTGGCTGCAGTATGGGACAAGGAACCAAGGGCATTTAACCCCTGACCTGTCGGGATGATTGCATAATGGTCTGTAATCTGGCTATCGTTCACATAACGTGTCTTTGAAATATTCTTATAGGATCCCTGTTCCATAATCTCTGCCGCGAAGTCCCTGAACTTTCCCAGTCCCTGTAGCCCTTTGATATTCTTGCTGATCTCCTTGGCGACTGCTGTAGACAAGACTCTGGCATCGGTTCTTGGATAGGTAACAAGCTTCTTCTCATAAAGCTCCTGGGTAATCTTTAGCGTCTCATCGGGACTGATTTTGAAGAAACGGGAACAGTCATTCTGAAGCTCAGCCAGGTTATATAACAAAGGAGCATTCTTTGTCTCTTTCTTCTTCTCTACCTGGATGACCTCAGCCAATAATATATCTTCCTCTTGCTGTGGCTGCTCCTCGGGAACCTCCCTTGCAGCCCAACTACCATCCTCCAGTATCTGAGGTATTGGATCTGCCAGCTCAGAGATTAACTTAATCGCAGAGGTTTTCTCTGAGAAACCATTCTCCTTATACAGAAGTGGTGAATTAAAGTATCTGGAACCTTCAACCGCTTTAAATTCCGCAGAAAATTCCTTATCATCGACTTGAAGACTACTGAGTATACGATAAAAGGGAGTCTTTACAAAGTTACGGATTTCTCTTTCCCGCCTGACCACCATACCCAGTACACAGGTCATAACTCGGCCAACTGAGATTGCATTCCATTTCTCAGAGCTTAATAACCGCTGAACCTCGTTACCGTATTTCAGGGTTAGTATTCTTGAGAAATTGATACCCATCAGATAATCCTCCTGAGCACGAAGATATGCTGCATCGGATAAATTATCATACGCGGATAGTGGCTTTGCCTCTCGGATACCGCGAAGGATCTCTTCTTCGGTCTGGGAATCAATCCAGACACGCTTTTTTAGCTTGGTGTTTGGAACCTTCGCCATCTGGTCCACCAGACGGTATATATACTCTCCTTCCCGCCCGGAGTCAGTACAGACGTAGATGGTATCAACATCCTTGCGATTAAGGAGCTCTTTGACAATACTAAATTGCTTCTTTACATTCGGGATCACTTCGTACTTGTATTCCTTCGGTAAGAAGGGCAGCGTCTCCATGCTCCATTTTTTGAGGGCAGGGTCATAGACTTCAGGATAGCTCATGGTTACCAGATGACCCACACACCAGGTTACAATAGCATCCTCTGATTCGATGTATCCATCCTTCTTCTTACCAGTTATCTTCAGCGCTTTTGCAAACTCATTTGCCACGCTAGGTTTTTCTGCTATGTATAAGCTCTTTGACATCGTTTACCAACTTTCAATATCGTTGTTCTGGATAAGCTCGTATCAGCAAATCCCCATACAGTATAACCTATTTTTGCTGTCAGGACAAATAAAACTTGTTCTTCCTTTCGATAGGGATACTGTATGACGGTTGATATTATCAATCGAGGTATCGTTGACAATCCCAAGAACATCACAAAACATTCGTTCTATTCTAGTTGAAATCCATCCGCTATGTATTATAATAGTTTATATATCAAGAATGGGTATCCGTAGAATATACAACTCTAGGTCCCTCTATCCCACAAGAACGAGAATACATTTTATGAAACACTAATCCTTGAAACCGGAAAGCTTCCATTATATATGAATTCTAAAATCAAATTGAGGAGAAAAGCTTGTATGAATATAGGATTAAGAGGTCTACAACTGTCTGACAAGAAATATTTCTTATTATGGATAAAAGATAAAGATGTAATTAGATATTCTATGTCCATATTTCAGAGTATGAAAGAAGATAATGAAATATCACATTGGTTTGATAACCTACTTTCTGATAAAATCTCATTTAACAAGGCTATTGTTGATAATACAACCCACAAACTAATAGGGTATGCTGGAATATCACGAATCAATAAGATCAATTTATCAGGGGAGTATTTTATTTTTATAGGCGATAAAACCTATCACGGAAGAGGGATCGGAACTCTCGTTACGAAGGAAATTGTCCGATTAGGATTTCAAGAGTTAAATCTCAATAGAATTATGCTTACCGTCTCAGAAATGAATGTGGGAGCAATTAGAAAACCATATCACTGCTATCCCGGTTAATCATGGTTATACTTCTGGTTGAATTTTATGACACGATAGTTTAGAATAAGTAGTATTGAAAGCACTAGCCATCTCTCTGAAGAACATTCGGAGTAATTCGTTCTATGTTAGCATTGATCATGATATATTATAAGGAAAAACAACTATAGGTAACAGCATTAAAGAGACAAAAGATTTCCTAAAGAAGGCTTTACCATAGGAGCCTATTCAAATCCCGAAGAAAATGGGATATGATTTATAAAAAAATAATCGTATACAAAGGGAGGATATCCTATGACACCCAAGAAGATTTATTATGAGAATTTAGCCGATACCATAATCGATCGCTTTAATAAGAGAGGTATCGAAGGCTACTATTGCGAAAATGCTGAGGAAGCTCTGCTGACAGCCAAACGTTTTTTAACACCAGGCTGCTCCATCTCCTGGGGTGGCTCCCAGACCTTAATCGAGATTGGATTATTGGAGTCCCTCTCTACCTCCTCCGATTACATAATTTATGATCGTGATACAGCGAAGACTCCAGAGGAGAAGCTGCAGATGTACAGCAAGACTGTTACGGCTGACTATTATTTCATGAGCTCCAATGCAATCACACTGGACGGTCAACTGGTAAATATCGATGGTGCCGGTAATCGTGTAGCCTGTCTTATTACCGGTCCAAAGAATGTAATCATTATTGCCGGTATGAATAAGATCGTCACCGATGTCAATACTGCCATCGAACGAGTCCGCAATATGGCTACTCCTCCAAACACCGTACGTCTAGGAAAGAAGACCCCCTGTGCTGAGACCGGCAAATGTGCCAATTGCCTGGCTGAGGATTGCATCTGCAACCAGATTGTCATCACGAGACGTTCCGGTATTCAGGGTCGAATTAAGGTTATACTTGTTGGAGAGGAGCTAGGCTTCTAGGCTACTTTGCCTTACTACAAGGCATCAAAAATTAAACAGAAAGAAGATGATATTATGTCAAAGAAGGATTGTCAACAAATAGATGAAGGTTGTAATGTTAAAGTATCAGTAGATGTAAGTAAAATAGTAAAATACGTAAGTGTCGCTGCGGTACTGATCGTAGGAATTATTTTTGGTACGTTGACTTTTCGTAAGATGATCGAAGATGGCTTCTTCGAGGTTATTGAATAATATGATACCGGGGTCAAAAGCTCCGGTTCGATTTGCTCAAGACACATAGGTGTAGAATATTTAATTGCTCTCGGTACATTCCCTTTTAAAAGTTTAAGTGTAGATACAAAACTTAGAAATAAGTATTATATCTACACTTATTTTTTATTAGACAGTGCGATCTGACGTAAAACCATTTGCCTAATATGATAGTTTGCATAGAGAAAATGGACCAGGTTATGTCATCTGGTCCATAGAATATAGCTCAAAACATTTATGAAAGCCAGACTTGCAAGCCTTCATTATCAAATATTAATATAGCGGATATTTATCTGTCAGACTCTTAACCATGTCCATTGCCTTTGTCTTATTAGCCTCAACATCCTTAATCAGAAGATAGATTGCTTCAGCTATCACATCCATATCAGCTGTATTCATCCCTCTGGTAGTAACTGCTGCTGTTCCTAGACGAATACCACTAGTAACAAAAGGAGATGTCGGATCATTCGGGACTGAATTCTTATTACAGGTAATATTTGCTGCATCGAGAAGCTTCTCTGTGTCCTTACCGGTCACTCCCATGTTCTGAAGATCCACGAGCATCAGATGATTATCCGTGCCTCCTGACACCAGATTAAAGCCACGCTTCATTAATCCATTGGCAAGAGCCTGTGCATTCTCCACAATTCTTCCTGCATAATCCTTAAAGCTTGGATCCAGAGCTTCCTTAAAGCAAACTGCCTTAGCCGCAATCACATGCATTAAGGGTCCTCCCTGAATACCAGGGAACACAGCTTTATTCAGCTTATATTCCTCAGCAAACTCTGCGCTTGATAAAATCATACCGCCTCTTGGTCCTCGTAAGGTCTTATGGGTGGTGGTTGTTGTGACATGAGCATAGGGAATCGGGCTCTCATGGAAGCCTCCTGCTACCAACCCGGCGATATGGGCCATATCCACCATTAAAAACGCGCCAACCTCATCCGCAATATCACGGAAGGTCTTAAAATCTATCTTTCTAGCATAAGCACTTGCACCCGCAATAATCAGCTTGGGCTTACACTCCTTAGCAATTCTTCTTACTTCGTCATAATCAATAAAGCCCTGGTTATTAACACCATAAGGTACGATATTATAATAAGCACCGCTCATATTGACCGGGCTACCATGGGTCAGATGACCGCCATGAGCAAGGTTCATACCGAGTACTGTATCCCCTGGCTTAAGTAGAGCAAAGAATACAGCCATATTAGCCTGTGCTCCAGAATGGGGCTGAACATTCGCATAGGTGCAACCAAACAATTCCTTTGCCCTCTCGATCGCTAGATTTTCAGCCATATCAACAAATTCACAGCCACCATAATATCTCTTTGCGGGATATCCTTCCGCATACTTGTTGGTTAACTGGCTACCCATCGCAGCCATTACTGCTTTACTCACAAAGTTCTCGGAAGCAATTAACTCAATGTGACTATTCTGCCTTTTTATTTCCAGTGACATTGCCTCAGCAAGCTCAGGATCATATGATTTTACGTCTTCAAATGAGTACATTTTTTTCATTTCCTTTCCGGTATATTGATACAGCTTTACGAACCAACAACGTCCTTAACCCAGTATTCGCTTTCGTCCGTTAAACCTTTACTGTGTTCTAGTATATCACATTCATTTTGAATTTAAAAGCGAAAATAAGCAGGTTCCAACCCTATCATTCATAACAAAAACTAATATTACTTATTCCTAATAATTATACCACCACTCCAGTAATAATTATTCAGTTGCAGAATATCAATACTATACGATTATAGAATAGCAAAAGACCTGTTTCTTATCTGACTAACTAGGTATTCATAAATATTAGATTCGCTAGCTTCTTATAATCAAGTATTTACAAATGCTTGCTTTGCAAGCTTTCATTTATCATGTATAAAAGGAGGCTCCCTATGCACAGATGTCCCGTGCAAGGGGAGCCTATATTATATTATGAACATAGAGTATCTTCATGATTGTCAGGCTGTCGCATAACATATCGTCATAGATTCTCCGGTCCAAAGCTTAATGGTAATAATTCCTCAAGGAAGAAAATCAGATAATCCTCCTCCGATCTTGCAAGAATAACCAAGAAGCTCTTTGGATCAACAAATTCGCGCATAACCTGGCGACAAACACCACAGGGGGAGCAAAAGTCCTTCAGTTGACCGTTCTTACCACCGACGATAGCAATTGCCGAAAACTCCCTCTCCCCTTCACTGATTGCTTTAAAGAAAGCAGTACGTTCTGCACAATTGGTAGGAGTATAGGATGCACTCTCTATATTACATCCCTTGTATACCTTCTTGCTTTTGGTAAGAAGCGCAGCACCAACATGATGATGAGAGTACGGAGAATAGGTATTCTTCATTGCTTCAATCGCATCACGAATCAGATTCTTAGCTACCGAATGACTTACTATTTCATGCTTCGCTAATACTTCTCCCTTTTCCAATGGAATAAGACTGTTGTTTGTGTTCATCTCTTGTTGATTCGTATTATGTTCTTGCATACTATAACCTCCCTGTTTATCACTTAATAATTGCATAGAATTTATAATAATCAGGTGATAAATGATCTCATGGCTTCGGTTCTAAGAATTAGTAGCCGGTACCGGTTTGATTCTTTGCCAGCTTAACAATACGGCTGGTACCAAGTCTGGTTGCACCAAGCTCGATGAACTTCTCTGCATCATCAAAGGAAGCGATGCCTCCGGCCGCCTTAATACGAACCTCTTTACCAACATGCTTTGCAAATAAAGCCACGTCCTCAAAGGTTGCTCCCGCTTTCGAGAAACCTGTAGAGGTTTTAATGAAATCAGCACCAGCGTTGGTAACAATCTCACACATCTTAATCTTCTCTTCGTCTGTTAGCAAACAGGTCTCTATAATAACCTTTAGAATATGGTTACCGCAGGCAGCCTTGATTTGCTTTATCTCCTCCAGTAATTCCTCATATCTTTGATCCTTCAGTATGCCAAGATTGATTACCATATCAATCTCATCCGCACCGTTTGCTATGGCATCCTTGGTCTCAAACACCTTAACAGCAGTGGTATTGTAGCCGTTGGGAAAACCAATAACGGTACATACTGCCATCTTATCTTTAACATACTCCTTTACCTGTTTCACATAGGAGGGAGGGATGCAGACACTTGCCACACCATAGGCTATGGCATCGTCGCAAATTTCCTTTATCTCATTCCAGGTCGCGGTCTGACCTAGAAGCGTATGATCAACCTTCTCAAATATCAGCTTTTTATCCATTGCTTTCTCTTCCTTTCTCTCTTCAATGCTTATGCAATCTCCAGAGCAATTTCCATCATATCACGGAAGGTAAGCTGTCTGTCCTCTGCCGACAAAGCTTCTCCGGTAAATACATGATCGGAAATTGTAAGTATGCAAAGCGCCTTCTTACCGGCTCTTGCCGCATTCATATAAAGAGCTGCTGCTTCCATCTCTACACAAAGAACATTCATCTTACGCCAGAGGGAATTTGCATCCTTATTATCATCATAGAAGGTGTCGGAAGAAAGTACATTGCCTACCACTGTCTTGATATTCATCTTTTCTGCAGCCTCTACTGCTTTTCTAAGTAATCCGAAATCAGCAATCGGAGCAAAGGTACCTGGTAACTGGTACTGTGCTGCAAAATTAGAATTCGTGGATGCCCCCATACCGATTACGATATCTCTCAGCTTGATGTTCTCACCGATACCGCCTGCAGAACCGATGCGGATGATATTATCGACACCATAAAAGTTATATAACTCATAGGAATAGATTCCGATGGAGGGCATACCCATGCCGCTACCCATGACTGTAACCTTCTTTCCTTTGTAGGTGCCTGTATAACCAAACATATTTCTAACCTTATTAAAACAAACCACGTCCTCAAGATAAGTTTCTGCTATAAACTTTGCTCTCAGGGGATCTCCCGGCATTAAGACCGTCTTAGCAATCTCACCTGCTCCAGCTTCGATGTGAGGGGTTGGAATACTCATGTTAAAATTTCCTCCTTTATGGTATATAAATAGATAATTCTTACTTTCGGGTACCTTATATCATAACATATTTTTCGATAATAATCAATCAATGATTACTTCATGCCGACGCGATATAACCTGCCCTTTGACTTATATTCACTTGGCTCCCAGCATACTTTATCATGTATTTTTTTCCTGATTTTATTCTAGAATCAAGCAATCTTCTACGACATTCTTTGCAGAATATATTATACTACATTGATTTCATCAAAATAAGTGCTATAATCGGGATTATGGTTTTTATATAAGAAAGGTGTTGACACGATTGAAGTTAACTAAGCTATTATCCGTCAGTGGAATGCTGAAAAGCAAGCAAATCATAGGTACTCTACCCTCTTCCAGACAAGCATATTCCAACTTTTTCAGAATCGCCTGGCCCTCCGCACTGGAGGCTTTTCTCGTCGCTATCATAGGTTCTGTTGATACGATTATGGTTGGTACCCTGGGAGAAGGAGCTATTGCAGCAGTTGGGATAACCAATCAACCTAAATTAGTCCTACTGGCTATTATATTCTCTCTGAATACAGGTATTACCGCGGTCACTGCCAGAAGAAAAGGGCAAAACAACCAAACCGATGCCAATAAAACCTTACGCGCAGGTATTATCTTCAGCTTATGTGGCTCCCTCCTGATGTCCTTGCTCGGTTATATATTTGCAAAACCCATCTTGATTTTTGCAGGAGCAGATAACACCTATCTTTCTGATGCCATGGACTATTTCAAGGTCATTATGATCAGCCTTCCATTTCAGGCCTTGAATCTGACGATTAATGCAGCTCAGAGAGCCTGTGGTAAGGCGAAGATATCCATGTATAGTAATATTACCAGCAATCTAATCAATATTTTCTTTAATTATCTCCTGATTAATGGTATCGGAATTTTCCCTAGACTAGGAGTAAAGGGTGCTGCAATCGCCACCATGCTGGGAACGATTGTCGCATTTTTCATTTCACTATCAACCTTATTTCGAAAGAACGGTTATCTGACCTTTCATCATAAAGCCGGATGGTCAATCCATAAAGAAACTGCCTCAGCAATCTATAAGGTAAGCAGCAGTGCTTTTGTGGAACAGGTCTTCATGCGTATTGGCTTTCTCGCATATGCTGCTATTGTAGCAAGACTGGGTACAACGCAATATGCTACTCATCTGATTTGCATGAATATTCTGACCCTGTCCTTCTGCTTCGGAGATGGCCTATCCATCGCCGCCTCGGCCTTGGTAGGACAAAATCTTGGTGCAAAAAGACCGGATTTATCCATAATATATGGAAAAACCGGTCAACGTCTTGCTTTTATGATATCCTGCATCATTTTCTTCATTTTTATTTTTGGACGGACTTTCTTGGTATCCTTGTTCAGCGATGAGGCGGTAATTATCACCCTCGGTGCCAATATAATGATACTGGCAGCGTTAGGAACTCATTTTCAGACCTCACAGGTGGTATTATCCGGTTGTCTTCGAGGAGCCGGTGATACTGGTTTCGTAGCCATAACCTCTCTCATCAGTGTAGCCTTAGTACGCCCGCTGCTTACTTATCTACTTTGTTTCCCTGTAGGCCTCGGAGTCTATGGTGCATGGGTAGCTCTCCTGCTGGATCAATGCTTCCGGTTTGTGACCAGCTATTACCGCTTCTCCAGTGGGAAATGGACTACGATCGCACTCTGATCGGAGTGGTTTTACTCATTCTATCGTACTGAACTCTCCTGTGGTTTTATCAAGCTGATACCATCCATAGGTAACCGTATGGCCGATTCCCTCCTCAGGATCATCAAGCACGAATTCATAAAGGTGGTATAAATATTGCTGGTCTGTTGCACCCTCCCCCTCATAAACCAGATAATAGTCTGCAAGGGCCAGCTTATAGTAATACTCATCCTCTGAAATATCTATCTTCTCGAAATTGGCTGCACAACTGTATTTTACGAGATCTAATCCCTCCATAGGCGTGATGAATTCCTTCTTAGGATCCTTATTCGTCACCCGATAATCTCTCGCTTCACTGCATAATTGGTATATCTCGCCCCATGCCACATCAAAAGGTGCTTCATCATAAGTTAGCATTCTCCCATAGCCGCTAAGCGGGTAGATGCTTAGCAGAAGGGCAAAGAAATACATAGCAGTCTTCATTGTATGCCTCCCTTTACTACTACGGCTTGATGTAACTCGTACTTATTTATTATAGTACTAATTTACATATATTTCCATATTAAAAGGGGACAATTTATCGACAGCACTATACAGCATCAGTTGTATTGTACATTTATATTTCCATAAGACTATCTAGCTTAATTTATTCTTAGCTTTGCTTGGTCTTCTCTTGATCTGCCTTTCGATATAAGCTGGCCCTTTGGATTGCATTCACTCCAAAACGGTCCCTAATCTTATCGATTGCATGATCCAGCTTTTCCCGCTTTTCATCTGTCTCGAAGCTAAATAAATTCATCTGCCTGGCCGTATCATCTGATATCACCTTACTTGTCTGTACTCCCAGATTGCGGATGGGAGCCCCCTCCCACAATTCATCAAATAGCATGCAGGCTACTCTGTGAATTTCATCCGTTCGATGAGTCGGACTCAAAAGTGTAGTTTGGTGAGAGCTGTGGTTAAACTCTGAATCTACAATGCTAACTGATACTACATTTGCCATCATGTCATCGCCTCGGAGTCTTGCAGCAACTCTCTCGGCAAGGGACAATAATATCATCTTGGCAGTTGACTCATCCTCCACATCAAAGGCAATGGTCGTCGAATTGCCATATCCTTTATTCTTAACCTCCTCTGTAGAGATAACAGAGGCATCAATTCCATTAGCAAAGCTATGAATTACCTCCCCATGCTTCTTTAGATGAGCCTTCAGCAATTCCGGACTGGTTTTCGCCAATTCTCCGATCGTATAGATACCCAATGTGTTCAGCTTCTTTACGGTAGATTTACCGACATAGAGTAATTCACCGACAGGCAGAGGCCACATCTTAGTCTGAATTTCCTCAGGATATAAGGTATGTACCCGGTTTGGCTTTCGAAAATCCGATGCCATCTTTGCCAGAAGCTTATTGCTGGAGATACCTACATTCACGGTAAAGCCTAACTCATGATAAATCCGATCCTTAATCCGATGGGCTGCTGTGACTGGAGGTCCAAACAAAGCATCCATTCCTGTCATATCACAATAGGCTTCATCAATGGAGCACTTTTCTACACTCGGAGAAAACTCATTTAGGATATCGGTAAATGCCTTGGAGTATTCTGAGTAAAGATGATGGCTGGGTGGAACTAAGGTCAAATTTGGACATTTCTTCAGAGCATTCACAATCGGTTCTCCCGTCTGCACTCCATACTGTTTCGCAAGTGTAGATTTCGCCAATATAATACCATGTCTTTTATTCTTATCTCCGGCGACTGCAGAAGGTATCTCACGAAGATCCAGGGTCTCTCCTTGCTGTAGCCGATGTACCGCCTCCCAGCTTAAAAAAGCTGAGTTGACATCCACATGAAATATTACCTTGTCCATATTTACCCCCTAGTATCATTAAAATCAATAAATTCAGATATATGCCATCCTATCGGACTGTTTAGCAAAACTCATTCAATAACTGGTCAATCATTTTTCATTATTAAATATTATATTTCATTTCAGTTCACCTGTATAGTGGTTAAGAACAAACGCCCCTCTCATATGTCCTAACGAACCTAATAGACGTATATTAACTTGTGCATATACCAGAAATAGGCTGTTCAATCAAACATATAAAGGGAGGTAGAGGATACACATTATCCTGACCATAAGCTAAATATGCCACTGAACAGCCTTTCAAATTTTATTTTATTAATATTCTATCTATTCCTAATATTACGCAGTCTTTATCTTATTCCATTCTAGCTATTCTTTATTCTTCCTTTTAATGAAACTTAAGCTCTAATTCGCCGGTGGTGCCGGAGGTGCGGGCGGGTTCTTTGGAAGATCTTCTCTCTTCTTCTTAAGGATTCTTCGTGTAATTAAGGTTATAGCTGCAATAATCACGGACCAAATAAGTAAGTATGGTAGATTGACTATAAACCATACCAGGAAGTTCTGTAAACCTTCACTAATATTATATATCGTATTACTAAAACCGTTCTTAATTCTAGTACCTACCGTTTGCTTAATCTCAACTCTGGGAGTAAACTTCTCCACCTCTTGAATGTTTAAGGACACGGTACTATATTCCACCTTATTATCATAGGTCCGAAGTGTTGTCTCATAGTTCTGTAATTGGTATCGTATTTCACTCAGGCGGCTTTCTAACGTAACGATGCTATCCAGGCTATCTGCCTTTTCTAATAATGCAAATAACCGCTCCTGCTCAATCTGAAGGGATTTCTTACGACTTTCAATATCGGTATATTCCAGTGTAACATTTTCAGTGGATTCCTGTTTATTGACGACATTTGCATTCTCTCCCACAGCATTAACAAACTCATCCACCTTGCTTCTGGGAATTCGTGCGGTAATATTGGCAACCCGGGCTCCATCCCTGTCATAGAAGCTTCTGCCGCTGATTCTTGAGTTCTCTACATATCCGTTCAAACGACTGATCTCAGCATCCAGCTTAGCGATAAGTGAGTCAAATTCCTGAGTCTCCACGTCCAGATAGAAGGTACGGATAATCTTATCCTGGGACTGTAATGCTGCAGATTCCTCAATGGTTATTGCAGAATCGTTACTTAAGGAACCATATGTTGTATACTGGGATTCTCCTGCTGCCTCCGCCGGCCCTATTGCAGGTGCTTCTTTTGAGTCAATTGGGCTTGACACCATATCATAGGCTGTTGTCGTTTCATTCACTGAGTATGACTTAGATTCGCTGTGATCCTTCTTTGCACATGCTGCTAATACCATGGCCAAAATAAGCATTAAAGAAAGTAGTACAAGCAATCTCCTCTTTTTCATAATAACATTCCTCCTCTACTTATATTTAAAATATTACTTCTTAGTAATTAGACGCAATGCATTTCATAATAGTTCCATATTTTTTAATTGTTTGATACCTGTAGACTTAAATTTCTCCGAACAATGCTCACGAAGTGATCTTCGATCCAGACAAAAGAAAGCACGCATCACGAACTTTCTCTTGTCATAATAATTAAGGTTGCATCATCTAGCAGACTACATGATACAACCTTATTTTAACATTGGTTATCTTATTTTCCTAGTAAATTATTTAACAACCACCTTAATTAGTGGTCCTCTTCCTGCTTTGTTCATACCAAAGATAGTTATCTCTGTTCCAGCCTTTTGAGCAGGTATTTCAATGGTGAACTTGCCGGAAGCCGCAATATCTCCTTCATAATACTTCTCACCTATCTGGGCATAGATTCTGGTCTGGGTCTTTGCCACCTTCTCTGGAGCATCCTTAAATCGTTCCGGTATCTCTTCCTTATTCACCGTATCCGTATTACCCGCCTCTACCGTCTGCTCCTTCTCTGGTGTTACATAATCCAGAAGCTCAATCTTTCCAGTGATTTTGGTAGCTCCCGCCTTAATGGCATCGACCTTTGGCTGATCCGGCGCGACTTTCACTATGGTTGAAACAAAGACTTCACTGGTACCAGCTGCATTCTTAGCGATGGCCTTCACCGCCGTACCTGAGACAGCTCGATCTATCTCAAAGGAATAGAGATATCGGTTATTTGCTGCATCATATTCAGCTGTAGAAGTGGTATAGACCTTATTACCTATGGTCAGTATCATTTCTGATCCCTTTGCTCCAGCCAGCTGAACCTTCTTGTCAGTATTGGTAATCTTCTTAACCAGAATTGGCATATCCGGTTTACCAGCCAGTACCTCTGTCTTACTCACTAGATAAATCTTGCCATTGTCAAATCGCACCATGGCATAAACGATGCTTCCAGCCTCCAGCTTTCGATCGAGACTTAGGGAAAATCTTCCAGTATCGCTTGCCTCTACAGAAGCCAATGTACTTGTAAAGCTTGCACCTGTACCATTCGTTATAGCGATATAGACTAATCCTTTCTCAGGAAAGTTACCGGATATCATGTAGGATTGATTCGTTACTCTATTTAATGTGAGATCAGAATCCTTCTTGACAAGTTCCTCTATATCACGAACGACAAGCTCTGCAATATAGCTTCTTCTAGTAGTTCCATACTTCTCATCATGTGCTGCAACTTTAATAATGTCTCCGGCATGTAACTGCTCCGTAAATTGATAACTGAAGCTTCCCTTATTGTCTGTTTTGATCTTATAGCTGGTCTTTCCAAGAGTTATCGTTACATCATAAGCCTTCGGTGTTGAGGCAGGGATATAGCCATGGATTGTATTATCGATATTAATAACCTCATATAACACCGGTGCATTTGGTCCATCCTCTCGTACCGTGGTAGTAAACACCCTACTACTTCTTGATACATGATCCAGATTATAGATTTTTACATCTAATCCACTGGCTTGAGGAGGAACCGCTAAAGTACAAATTCCCAGATCGTTATACTTAAAACCAACCTCAACGATTTTAAGACTCGGATTATATATTTCAGTACTCTTCAGATACAGCTCTTTTCCACCATCTTCTGGCACATATACCGTGTCTCCTATCATAGCAATCATATAGGCATCCTTGTCATTTAAATCACCACTGATAAAACCATCGGTATTTGATATCGGATTAACACTAGGCTGGTTAGGTCCGGTTCTCTTCACAGTAACCTCTACTCTGGCACTTTCTAGGCCCTTTTCCTCATTTTTCACATATACTGACACCACTGTTCCTGAGGGCTGCGCTGGTAATGCGTAGGAGAAGGTTCCGTTACTGGAAACCTTACCTTCATAACGACCGGTATAGGCTTCAAATACAATCTTAGTGTTGGGCTCTCCGCGTCCTGAAATCTTGGTCTTTCGATTCGTATAAGTATCAATGGTCGGGGAGGATAATAAATCATCCCTGAAATTATTGATGGTTAATTGATAAATAGACTTATTTCCTGCGACATCCTCTGCATAGACTGTGTAGCTACCATTCTCCGATACCTCAAAGGTATTATCGGAATTTAAGGATAATCCGTTATTCGTTGTAAAGTCTTCTACCCTTGCCATACTAGTCATATATCTTATCTTCTTGATTTCAGAGCGATCAGTCACCTGTACCGCTATCCTATAAGGAGAAGCGGTAGCCGTTCTGATTACCGGTGATACTACAATATGAGGAGGTGTAGTATCTTCCTTTGAAGCAGGATAGGAAGCAGTAAAATAGCTATAGCGATCAATGTCCTTCAGATGGCTTTTGAACCATACTGTCTTCTTAAACAACTCAGTACCCATATAAGGTACTTTAACGATAAAGCTCTTATCCTCTGGTATATTGATTCTCCAATTATAATCTACCTGAGGCGTAACATTACCGTTATCCGCCAGCTGTTTCATGTATTTGCTTAAAACCGTCTGTGTACGGTTAAAACCACCCAATACTGATTGAGTCTCAACCCCTTTATTTGCTGAGGTGGGTTTCGTAATCTTGTTGGTCGCCAGTAAGAATACCATATCATTCGTAACCGGCTTGCCGTTATAGGTTAAGCTGGTAACTCTCTCACCCATACTTATCTTATTGCCGCTTACATCGTATCGTGGTTCGCTGAAGGGATCAATTACATAGTCTATCCCATCAAAAACAAAGAAACTACTCCAATCATTCAACCATTCCTCACGAATCAATGACTTTAACCCATTCTCCGTCATAAGGTCATTCATTGTTCCAGCAGACCATTTGGAACTGTTCACAGTTGACTCGTAAGCACTGGCTGACCATTCCAGCCATTCCTTCACTTGTTTTCCTGTAATCGTGTAAAGGTAGAGATAATTATTATAGGGCTGAATCGCTGAAAGCTCAGATTCTGTAATATCATCATGTATATTGATAAAGTCCTCTACATCAGCAGCACCGTAGGCCATATAAGTGGAAGCAGCTATCACCGGATAATCCTTATATTGGCTTCCAGAGGTCTGAACATACCGTTTGGCATAATCAATTTTAGCATCATTCAATAGCTGAATTGCAGCATTATCTCCCAGCATACCGAAGAAATTTTGAATCAACTCTCCATCCTTTAGCTTGGCGATAATATCTGTTGAATAGTGTAACAGCTTTTCCTCCCATGCTCCAAAGGCTGAAGCTATCTCCTTATTCTCTGTTGTATTCTTATCTGTTACCATACGAAGCTCAGAGGTTCTTTCAGCAATTCGTTTGGTATCCTTATATATGCTTAAGGTTAAGTCAACAACACCCAGAGCACTGCCTCGATTACCTGCCATTATAACGTTTTTGCCATTCATCAGATATGTCTTACGATCCACGTTCGGAAGCTGATAATAAGGAGAGGTCATATCTGTTGTCGGAAATAAATTATGCTCATGCCCACATACTACTACATCGATATCCTCGATTTTAGTCAAAGCATAAGCCACATTCTTAAAATTAGGCTCGGGATTCTCCGGACCAATTCCTGTATGAGATAAAGCTATAATGACATCCGCACCCATTTCCTTTAGCTTAGCTGCCTGAGTCTTAGCATTCTCAACCATATCCTCTGTCTTAAGAATGCCGGTGTAGCTGTGGGTTTTCGATGACAAGGTAGGAATTGTTTGTCCAATGATACCTACTTTAACCTCTATCTTATTTCCTGCTGAAGATGTCAGGGTTCTGGTAATCATCATATTTTCCAGGAAAGGATATTCACCAGTTTTAGAATCCGTAACATTGGACACTACGGTTATATCCTTCAAACCTGTACCATTCAACTGACGCAGGATATATTCATATCCATAATCAAATTCGTGATTACCAAGCGTGATCGCATCATAACCAATACGAGTCATAGCCTGAAAGATCGGTTGTATCTCCTGCTGGTTCTCTGCAAATATGTACTCTGTTGTATAATCAAAGATCACGTCTCCAGTATCCAATGTAATGACACTCTCCGCCGGTACCTCACTTCTTGTCTTCTGTATCAGATCATAAAGTCTTGCCAAACCTCCGTTGTTGTAATCAACACCCTGCTCATAATCCTTACTATTCAGCTGACCGTGAATATCTGTAGTACCGATTATTCGAAGCTTGACCGTCTCTTTCTGCGTGATCGAAGCCGCCAGGGCTCCCTCAACCTTGGAATTCCCAATATTCCAAAGAATTCCGATACCGGTAATTACCGCCAAAGCTGAGATGATCCATTTCCTTCTTCTATTATTAACTGCTTTTCTCATGTTACCTCCTTGTCTGTAATCGGAAGCCTATATCATTTGATTACCTAACAACAGAAAGAACACTTTGTAATTCTCCTATTGTTACGCATAAAAAATCGGAAGAAGCAAATCCAATTTCAAAGGATTTTCATGTATGATACTTTGAATGCATGAAAACTCTGACATAAGGATTACGTTCTTCCGATAAAAGCTATATAGAAATCCATTTACTAATTTAAGTCATCATTACCAGTGTTTCACATTCATGTGTTATTTTAGTAAAATAATAAGTCAATTTGGTGGCAGATTCCTTACGAATTATTTACCATTTTGTGAATTTGCGGCTTTACCAGTTCCAAAAGCCGATCCATCTGATCGGTTAGATAGAGATATCCCATCAGGGCTTCCAGCCCGGTAGCAGTGCGGTATTCCACTACTCCAGCATTCTTTGCCGAGGTAAAGGATTTGGCATTACGTCCCCTTTTAAAGATCGCACTTTCTTCCTCTGTAAGCTGATCCTTTATCAAATGATACAGGTCCGCCTGCGCTGAGGCTTGCACCAAAACAGAGCATCGCTTATGAAGCTTATTAACCGGTGCATTACCACTCTCCACTACGCTTGTACGTATCACAAGATCGAAGATAGAGTCTCCGATAAAGGCCAGGGTCAGAGGAGAGTAAGATTTAATGTCAGTCTCCGGAAGCCTCAAAACCTTCCTCAAATACCCGGCTATCCCGATATCAGACCTTGAATTGTCTAGCTCCTTTTCCATCTTACTCCTTCTCTGGTATCCTCTAGCAAAATACCCTTTTCTAATAAAAGATTTCTTATTTCATCGGATCTGGCAAAGTTCTTATTCTTTCTAGCCTCCTGGCGTTCTTCAATCAGCCGTTCGATTTCCTCATCCAGCATTTCCTCTTCCTTCTGGGTGATGATACCAAGGATATCACACAGCTTTGTTATCAGTTCATAGAGCGACTGAACAAATTCCTTTGTACTCTCACTGCTGCAATTGGTATTAGCCAATTTCACCAATTCGAAAATCGCTGCAATGGCATCGGCCGTATTAAAGTCATCATCCAGAGCTGCCTTATACTTATTGTGTAAGCCCTCCGCCTCTTTCAGTAGCTTTTGCTCCTGTTCGGATGCTTTTCCTTCAGCTAATGTACCGGATAAGAGGAATTCTAATTGTCCGGTTGCAGTTAGAATTCTGGTCAGAGAATTCTTTGCCGCTTCCATCAGGTCCTTACTGAAATTGAGGGGACTGCGGTAGTGAGAATTCAACATAAAGAAGCGAACCACCTGAGGGTCATACTGATCACAGATTTCACGTACCGTAAAGAAATTGCCATCAGATTTAGACATCTTCTTATTATCGATATTTAAGAAAGCATTATGCATCCAGTATCTCGCAAATTCCTTTTCATTGCAGGCCTCACTCTGTGCAATCTCATTCTCATGATGAGGAAATACCAGATCCTCTCCACCGGCATGGATATCAATCTGCTCGCCAAGATATTTTCTACTCATGACAGAGCATTCGATATGCCAGCCCGGTCTTCCGTCACTCCAGGGAGATGGCCAGGAGGGCTCTCCCTCCTTCTTCGGCTTCCAGAGTACGAAATCCATCGGATCTTCCTTTTCATCACTTACCGCTATACGTGCCCCGGCTTCCAGATCATCGATTTTCTTCTTGGAAAGCTTACCATATTCCGGGAAGCTTCTGGTCTTAAAATATACGGTGCCGTTTTTCTCGTAAGCATGACCCTTCTTGATCAAATCTCCGATCATATCTACCATACCTTCGATTTCTTCCGTGGCCTTGGGATGTTTCGTCGCTTCCCTGACATTCAGTGCCTCCATATCGGTACGGAACTCCTTGATATAACGCTCTGAGATCTCAGTTGCCTGAACCCCCTCTTCGTTTGCCTTCTTAATGATCTTATCATCCACATCAGTGAAATTCGATACAAAAATTACCTCATATCCCAGGTATTCCAGGTACCTGCGAAAGGAATCAAATACAATTACCGGTCTGGCATTACCGATATGAATATAATTGTATACGGTAGGTCCGCAGACGTACATTTTTACCTTGCCTTCCTCTAAGGGAACAAATTCTTCTTTCTTCTGAGTTAAGGTATTATAGATTCTCATGTTTTTCCTCCAACTTATGTGCCATATTTTATACGGAAGTGTCTCCTCCGCGTATATTTTCTTTATTGTAATCTTATTTTACTACAGCTTGATTTATCATGCCAGTTAATGATGTAGCCGTTGTTCCTGCTCTTCCTGATTAGTCAAGGCTTACTTCTCAGTTACCTTCTTCTCCAATTCATCAATCCTGCCATATAATCTCTTAATCTCTGTTCTTAGACAGATATTTTCATTCTGGAGACAGGACATCTCCTTCATGATAGGATCCGGCAGATGAACCTGATCCATGTCTTCTCTGGGAACCCGTACATCATTCATCTTCACCACTCTTCCAGGCACACCGACTACCGTTGAGTTGGGAGGTACCTCTGACAGAACCACAGAGCCTGCACCGATCTTGGAGTTTTCACCAATGGTAAAGGAGCCCAGTATCTTGGCACCGGCACTAATCATTACATTATTTCCTATAGTCGGATGCCTCTTTCCGCTCTCCTTCCCGGTACCTCCCAGTGTAACTCCCTGGTATAAGGTAACATTATCTCCTATGATTGCCGTCTCACCGATTACTACTCCATGACCATGATCAATAAAGAGACCTTTACCGATTGTAGCTCCCGGATGAATCTCAATACCGGTCTTTCTGACCGTACGTTGAGAAAACCATCTGGCAAGAAAATAGTGTTTTTTAACGTATAAAGAATGGGCGATACGATATCTTATGATGGCTCGAAAACTAGGATAGAGAAAAACCTCCAGTGGTGTCTTAATTGCAGGATCTCTTTCTTTAATTATCTGCATTTCCTCTTTGATATATTTAATGAACCCCATATTTACATCCCCTTCGAGTATTTATATTCCATGAAAGCACACCTTCGCGTATCAATTAAGACGAATCAAAAACACCGCCTCTTATGTATAGAGGCGGTGAAATACGCGGTTCCACTCTATTTGTAAGCTATATGGATGACTGCTTACATCTTGATACAGATAACGGCTGTTACCGTGTCCGGCTAAGCAATTGCCTCACCGAACCAGCTCCCGGATGCACTTCCCTCATAGTTTCGCAAAGAATGCTTTCAGCCGGTGACATTCTATCTCTGATACTACATTATAAGGTACTTTTCCGTTCATTGCTTTTTTAACTATATATTGCATATTGTATGCACTCTTGAATTATTTGTCAATACCTTTCTTAATTGGTCTTGGGGCATCCACCACAACCACTACACCCGCTGGAAGCGGATCTAGGAGTCATATCCAGCTGATAGCTATGCATGCTTTCCAACAGACAGACCGCATTCGCTGCGATACCTAGTCCGGCTCCGGTAAAGCCTAAGCCCTCCTCCGTCGTAGCCTTGATATTGATACGGTCCTCCTCTAATCCAAGTGCTTCTGCTATATTCTTAACCATAACCGGGATATAAGGCGCCAGCTTCGGTCTCTGGGCTATCACGGTAGCATCGATATTTTCGATTAGGTAAAGCTTCTCCTCAAGAATCTGCCTTACATGCTTTAATAATTCTATACTGGAGGCTCCCTTATATGCCTCCTCGGTATCTGGAAAATGCTTTCCGATATCTCCGAGTGCCGCTGCTCCCAGTAATGCATCCATAATCGCATGTATTAATACATCTGCGTCAGAATGCCCTAATAAGCCCTTCTCATAGGGGACTGTAACCCCTCCTATAATCAGCGCCCGATTCTCAACCAATTTATGAACATCATATCCTGTTCCAATTCTCATATATAATAATATCCTCCATTGTGGTTCAATATGATTTAATTTCTAATTACCCCCTTATTATACATGAACTGGTTAAGATAATCCAGTTACACTTTCAACAGTATTGAATTTAGCATCAATATATAACAATTCACACCCCAGCAATAACGGATGATGTAGTAATCATCCGTTATTGCTGGGGTGTGAAATGCTCTTATTAAATAAGTCTTCTTTTTCCTCTATACTCAGATATGTAAGCTTACTTAATTTATTGATAATCCTTCATATATTCTCCGTGGGCTGCGATTAACTCGTCGCACATTGCAACTATATCATCTATGGACAATTCAGCTGCAGTATGAGGATCTAGCATTGCAGCCTGATAGATATACTCACGCTTTCCTGTTACCGCTGCTTCAATGGTGAGAAGCTGAGGATTGATGTTGGTCATATTCATAGCTGCCAGCTGTAGCGGGAGCTTTCCTACATGACAAGGGTTAATTCCGCTGGCATCCACAAGGCAGGGTACCTCCACACAAGCATCGGAGGGAAGATTATCAATTAATCCGGTATTTATTACATTGCCTCCGATTTTGATGGGTTTATTCATCACAACCGCCTCCATGATATAAGAAGCATATTCCTGAGAACGCTCGTGAGTGATTTTGCCGTCCTGAAGAATGTTGTTCTTTTCTTCCTCCCAGCCCTTAATCTGTTTGATACATCTTCTTGGATATTCATCCAAAGGAATATTAAATTCTTCAATCAGCTGAGGATAACGAGATTTGATAAAGAAGGGATTATACTCCGCATTATGCTCGCTGGATTCGGTACAATAATATCCCAAGTGACGGATATATTCATAACGTACCATATCCTTATGCTTCTCCTCTGCATTCTTTTTTGCAGCCCTTGCTTTTATCTCCGGGTACAGGTCTTTCCCATCCTTATCCTTGATATCCAAAAGCCATGCCATGTGGTTTATTCCGGCAATCAGCTCGTTTCTACCTTCGAGCTTATCTTCCATCCCAAGATTCGTTAATAAATCTCTGGAGCAAACCTGTACGCTGTGGCATAAGCCAACTGTCTTAATCTTAGTATAACGCTGCATATATCCGGTCAGAATAGCCATGGGGTTCGTATAATTTAAGAACAATGCATTAGGACAAACCTCTTCCATATCTCTTGCAAAATCTCTTAATACCGGAATGGTTCTGAGCCCTCTCATGATTCCTCCAATTCCAAGGGTATCAGCAATGGTCTGTCTCAGGCCATACTTCTTTGGTATCTCAAAATCAATGATGGTACATGGATCATAGCCTCCCACCTGAATAGCATTCACTACGAAATTGGCATCGCGAAGAGCATCTCGCCTTTGCTCTACTCCAAGATAGGTCTTAATAGTTGCACGAGAGGAATTGACATTTTTGTTGATTGCATTTAATATAATCTCAGACTCACTCAGTCTGGTTTCGTCAATATCATATAAGGCAATCTCTGCATCACATAAGCTGGGGGTACACATGCAGTCCCCAAGGACATTTCTTGCAAACACAGTACTTCCGGCACCCATAAATGTAATCTTAACCATAACATAGTCTCCTTTTCATTCGATAATTTCAATAATCACATTATATCGGATGATGGTAAACGATTCTATGCTTTATGTTTCAAATAATTGTTGTTTTGTTGACTCTAACATATATTCAATCGAAAGGAAACATTATGAACTACGTAATAAATAGGATAAACCATAATAGCTTGAACCGGCCCTTTGTCTTATATCACTGCGGTCACGAGCAATGTGAACCCCTTCATTCCTTCGGACCGGCCATACGCCCTCATTATCTCCTGCATTTTGTCCGTCGCGGAAAGGGTTCTTACCATGTAGGCGGCAAAGTCTATTCTGTCCACGAGGGTGAGGGTTTTCTAATCCATCCGGGAATCACAACCTTCTACCAAGCTGATGAGACCGATCCTTGGGAATATTGCTGGATTGGCTTCGATGGCTCTGATGTTGATTCCATGCTGACCAATTGTGGTCTATCCCATACCAATCATCTGTTTAGGGATTACAGTAATGGCCATCTTTGGAATGATTTTATGTCCCTGCTGGATACCATTCGTCATTTGCAAAATAATGATTTTGCATGCCTGGGACTCCTCTACCAATGCTTTTCTCATATGTGTCCTCCAAAGGAGCTGGGTAGAACCATGCCAAACGAGCATTATATCTTAAAGGCAACACAATATATCCATAATAATTATGCTTACGACATAAAAATCACAGATATATCCGATTATCTGCACATCGACCGTACCTATCTTTTTAAGCTGTTTCAAAATAAGCTTGGGTCATCACCAAAGGAATATCTTACAAAGTATCGGATTAATATGGCCCAGCAGCTCCTGGAGTCCACCAATTTATCCATGTCAGAGATCGCCTACTCCTGCGGTTTCTTGGATGCCTCTTCCTTTAATAAGCATTTTAAAAGGCTACTTCATATAACACCCCTTAAGTATCGTCGTATCGCGCTCCATCAAAAGGAGATGTTTATCCTTCCAAAGGCAGACTAGCCTTATTAACTATGAAATTTCATCCTCTTCAGCGGGCGCGAAATTCATATACCGGATATAAATATTTTGAAATTCCTCCTGGTTTGCGATATGAATTTCCTGTGCTCCTTTGATCAGCTTATCCAATCTGGAGGGAAATTCCTGATCCATCGCATATCGGATTGCCCCTGCCAGTGAGCTGTTTCCAATCGTGACCATTTTATTCTTCAGCTGCTCCGGAAGTAATCCGATATGCACCGCCTTCTCTACCGGAAGCATAAAGCCAAAGCCACCTGCCAGATATACTGTGTCAATGTCTTCATAAGTACAACCGTAGCTTTTAATCAATAGCTCGATACCTGCGCGAATTGCTGCCTTAGCCAGCTGCAATTCTCTAATATCTCTTTGCAGAAACCTAAGCTCCTTTCCCGCCTCCTGATAGACCGGATAGCCTTCCTCAAAATAATCCTCCCGCAGCAATCCGGTAGCATCCATTATCCCACTTGATAGCAGCTCAGAACAGAGCTCGATCACACCGGTACCGCATATGCCGATAGGCTTTTGATCTCCTATGGTCTCTAGCTTAATTCTTCCTTCTCTTAGTGAAAGCTTACTAATGGCACCAGGGACTGAGCCTATACCAATCGAGATATTCCCCCCTTCAAAAGCGGGTCCAGCGGCAGTGGAAGTGACCAGAAGCCGGTCTTTATTCCCGATTGCTAATTCTCCATTGGTACCCAGATCCAGAAAGAGTCCTATTTCTCTCCTTTGATCGAAGCCACACAAGCCAAGCCCAGCGACGATATCACTACCGATAAAGGCAGAAATACCGGGTAAAACCGTAACGAAAGCATTTATCTGCTCACCCGCCGAATATTCAGGACTTTGGCTCCTTCTCTGCTGCCATACCTGCCCAAAAAACTTCGCAAACTCTTCCTCTATCTTATCAAGAGAGACTGGCTGAAATGGATACTTTCCCAGGCCTTCGCAGGAATATCCCATTAACAGGTGTACCATGGTTGTATTTCCCGCTATTATGATTTGATATAGCTTGTCTACCGGAATAGATGCTTTCTTACTTAATTGCTCGATTCCCTCTATGAATGCTTCGAGGATTAACTGCCTTAGCTCCTCACTCCTGCCATCATTGGACGCCCTCATTCTGGATATTACATCCGCACCAAGTCTACGCTGCGGGTTCATCGAAGACTCGGATGCCAAAAGCTCTCCGGTGTGGATGTTGACCACCTGAAAGGCGAGGGTTGTGGTACCAAGATCGATGGCAATCGCATATGCCTCCTCTATCCTATTCTTAGTAGGCTGATATTGGTTGAGGTTCTTGGCAGCAACAACCGCCTCTAACCTTTCTTCATAGGCCGCAAGTTCAATCTCTAACTCGTCTTTTGGGTAGACTCTACAGGCCAAACGATATCCTTCCTCTTGTTCTCTGGTGGATAATCTTCTCCTATCCTCAGTCCCAGGCTCTGCTGCACCTCTTATTATTTTGATTTTACATTTTCCACAGCTACCTCTTCCTCCGCAATCCGAATAATAGGGAATTCCTTGGCGACGCATGGCATCTAGAAGATTTTCATCCTTGCTACATTCGATTTGTCTTATCTCTTTGTTACTCCATATCTTTATCGGATAGGTCCGCCTCATGAAACCATTTCTCCATTTCTATAAAATATCTATTATTACAGTATCTCATTTTCAGATATTCTTCAATTTATATTTGCTCAATCCTATTCTTATTGTCAGAATCCTTCTTTTGACAAATGAGGAGTTCAAAATTTTTCCTATTCTAGCAAAAAAAAATGTGTTGCAATCTGCAACACATTCCAAATAGCGAAGGACGGATTTGAACCGCCGACACCGCGGGTATGAACCGCGTGCTCTCGCCAACTGAGCTACTTCGCCTTATTTCATTCCATTCTATGTGGTTGTTAAACTACACATAGTATTTCATGAAAATGGGACCTATAGGGCTCGAACCTATGACCCTCTGCTTGTAAGGCAGATGCTCTCCCAGCTGAGCTAAGATCCCTTTCCGAAAGTACTTTTTTATTATATTCATTAGAAGGATCTTTGTCAAGAGTACAAACTATAAATTCTTTCAATTTTCTTAAAAATTAAAACATTAATTTCTTATATATTTTTATATCACTGTAAGACTTTGAATTTGCAGATGTAAAATCCATGTTTATTCGATCTATCCTCCTATCATGCTGACTATAATTAGAGATAGGAAACGTAGGGGATGTTTTAGGACATCCCCTACCGCTCAATTATTCTATTAAGCCACTCAGCTTATCTTTATATACAATATACAACTCATGCAGCGCTCTTGTTATGGCAACATATAAGAGCTTTGCATCCTCATCGGAATAACGATAGCTCTCTTCATCGGGATTCCATAGGATAACTGCATCAAATTCCAAGCCCTTTGTCATATGAATCGGTAGCACCATGGTTCCACTGGAGAAGGTCATCTCCTCCATGTCATCTCCACTTTGATCAATGTCTATATAGTTACACAGGCTCTTCTTCACCCTAAGGGTTTCCTCTACCGTTCGGCATATTATGGCGATGGTATCATATCCGCTCTCCCGAATGCTCTTGATTATTTCAACGGTTTTTTGTACCAGCTCCTCATCCCCAAAGGTTTCAATCAATGCAACCTCTTTCCCGTGACGGATGATTGGCTCGATATCATAGGTTTTAAAGGTGCATTTTCGAAGAACCTTACTTGCAAAATCTGATATCTCTACCGTATTACGATAGCTCTTGGCAAGTACATAGAAACGGTCCTTCTCTGGATCGAATACCTCCTGCTTTAATCTCTCCCAGTCATTCATACCCGTATCGTAGTATATATTCTGGGATACATCTCCCATAATAGTGTATGTGCAGTTTTTGAATATCCTTTTAAATATCTGAAACAGCATAACACCAAAATCCTGAGCCTCATCGATAACGATATGACTGATATATTCATAATCCTTAGTCATCTTAATTCTTCGCTTGATGTAATTTAGCATGCCAAGATCATAGATATCCAGCTTCTTATCCTTCAGCTCTCTTATCAGTATCTCGATGACCTTTTCCTCTTCCACCTTGATTCCCTGTTGGATATACTTGCTTCGATTACACTGTAGATCATTCAGGAAGCCAAGATAGATCTCCATAAAATTGTACTTTCTGCTTCGATTGCCGAAATAGTTCTTGTACCTGTTTACCTCCTCTTTAAGCTTCTCCTTTTTAAGATCAGCTTCTTCCCCGATGGATTTTATCTTATAGGCAAGACGCTTATTCAGTAGATCTATCTTCTCCTGTAATGGCAGTTCTTCGAAAAAGTTAAGAAAATATAGGATCTCGTCTCTCGAATATATTACATCACCATTCATTTGAACAGATGCAGTTGTTATTGTATCGATTTCATACTGCTTCATATATGCAATCAGTGCATTAATGAAGTGTATGGAGCCCTTAAAGCGCTTTAAGCTGGAAATCTCCAGTGGATTAGGTTGTTGATTACGCTTTAAAAAGCTGTTGGCAAGCTCATATTTACTCTTCTTATAATCGAAATCCTTATCCAATAGATCAATCAAAAATTCCTCCATGGTCATCTGATTGACATTATATACATCCAGATTAGGTAAAACACCGGTAATATATTTAAGAAGCATCTTATTACTTCCGATAATAAAGAATTCATCCGGCCGGAATTTCTCTTTAAAATTATAGAGAATATATGAGATGCGGTGCATCGCTACGGTGGTCTTACCACTACCAGCAACTCCTTGAACGATGACATTATGCCAGGGAACATCTCGAATGATTTCATTCTGTTCCTTCTGTATTGTTGCTATAATCTCACCAAGTACAACCTCCTTATTCTTACTCAGATACTTGGTAAGAAATTCATCATTGGCTACTACGTCGGAATCATAGAAATCAATCAACTTACTATTCTCTATTTCATAGGTTCTTTTAAGAAAGAGCTCTATATCGATCCGATCACCCAAGGGACTGGTATAGGAGCTTTTTCCGATATCGCTCTCGTAATACACGCTGGATATGGGTGCTCTCCAGTCAACAATCAGGCTCTCGGTGATATTTCTGCGGACTCCATTCTTACCCAGATAGAGACTAAAGCTGACCTTATCTCCATCCTCCTTATAATCAATCCTTCCGAAGTAAGGCTTCTTAAGAGCGAGCATATTCTTCCTTAAGGTCCGTTCCACCTGGGATTTCATATCTAGCCCAATGACCAGATCATTATGAAGCTCCGGATTATCTGATCGGTAGTTATCATATAATTCCTTCGTCTCTGCAGAAAGGTCTTTAAATTCCTGCACGTATTTATCGATATTTTGTTGTATTACCTTAATACAGTCCTCCAGATGCTGCTCCTCCAGTCTTCGTTCCAGACCGGAGGAATTACTTTCGATTTCTATATCCACTGCCTCTTGATGATTCATTGTCTTCTGCATGATAGCCTCCTTATGATTGTTAATAGATGATAATTAGGCAACCTCCTTAAATCCTTATTTCCAATCGCTTAAGTTACTGTTCACAGCTATATTAATCATTAGGAACTAGGATATCGACAAAGGATTTCCGAGCGGAGTATTTGCGTTCGTCAGTACTTAGGCTCTGTGTTTTAGAGCCTTATGTACTGCTACGTAACGCAACTAAGCGAAAGTGTCTCCGATCGGGAACCTTTGTTGAGATCCTATCGTCATTTCTAACTAGCTGTGAACAGTAATTCGCTTAAATCCAATCTTACTAGGAATAAAAAATTTTACTAGACTTTTTATTTCAAATGTGTTATGATGCAAAATGAAGTGTGCCTACTAGGTAGCTAGAAGCTGTCAGAATATTCTGACAGCTTCTTTTTTTGTCTCCGTTTCTTTTTTGTCTCCGTTTCTTTTTTAAGATACCGCTTACTATTGGATCAGGATCCAGTTGATTTATAATGTCTTACCCCATATCTCCATAGCAAAAGGCAAGGTAATAAATATAGACAACCTAAGATAGGCAAGAACATATAGGTCCAGGAGCTTACCCTTCCGATCAGATAAAGAAAAGGGTAATACTGAAACAAGGTGTAAGGTACTAAAAAAGTACAAAATCTAAGGACCCTTTTACCATAGACTCCGATCGGATATCTACCAAACTCCCTGGCACCGTCGGTCAGGATATTCATAAATTCCAGCCCCTCCAGGGTGAAGAAGCAGATGCTGGCATAGATAATAAAAAGACAGCCAAAGATTACGGTTCCTCCTATAATCATAAGCAGGAGGGTAATTATTTTAATCCAATCCCAGTCTATATCAGAGGCTGCAACACCATAAGCAAGCATTAGAATTGCCTGCAGCATTCTACCAAAGCGGGTAAATTCAATTTTACCTGATATGACCAGCAAAATAGTGCTTCGTGGCCGGAGTAATATCCGATCAAACTCTCCGTTGCTGATTGTTGAATCAAAAAGATCAAAACCTCTCATAAACATCTCTGCCAGGGAGAAGCTCATCAATATAATGGAAAAGCACAAAAGCACTTCACTGAAGCCATAACCCTTTACTTCATGAAAACGATCAAACATGAATAATATACCTAGAAATACATTAAAGGACACCAAAAACTGACCTATGGTAGTCAATAAAAAGGATAACTTGTATTGCATGGCACCCTTTAGATGTATCCCGAAAAATTTCATATAAAGCTTCATACTACTCCTCAATTCTGCCGCAGACCTATGAAGTTGAGCCACGGCACATATATCTAATCTCGAAAACACAGATATAAGTCTTGAGCTAGCTTATGTCCTGTGCCCTCACACATTAGGCGACTTAGTCATTAGCAAATTAGCCACCTTGCACAACAACTCGCTTAAGAGCATGTCCCATTAACCGCTTCCCACACCACATAAGTAATACAATCCAAAATAGCTGCAAGGCTACTCTTACCAAAATATCCACTCCAATAATATCTCCTGTATATATACGAAGTGGGATATTTTGCATTGAGGCAAAGGGAAGAAGCTCTACTACTTGTCTCATACCTTCAGGTAAGAAGGGTATGGGTATCACAGCACCTGCAAAAAATTCTACCAAAGACACCGAGACCATTCTTACCCCCAAGGGGGAGAAGGTATAAAAGGTGGCTATATAGACTAGCATGCTATAAGAGACTACAACCAAAAAGCCTAGTATTGTCGTTATCACAAACCAAATCCCAGCACTCGAGCTCTCAGGCAGACTAATACCATATGGTGCAGGTAGAAAGGCTGCAAATATCAGGATGGGCATACAACGAAGCACAGCCTTTGCCAATCGGTTTGCCATGGTTCTGAAAAACCACATATAGTAGATATCAAGAGGTCTGCAGAGCTCATATGCAATCCCCCCCTCTGTTATCGTACTAAAAATATCATTTTCAAAGAACCAACCCATAAACAGGGCTAAAAACGCCTGCTGCAGCCATATATAGGACGATAGGGCCTGAAAGCTCATGGGAAAGGAGTTCGGGTCAGCCTCATAGAAGGCTTTATAAAGCAGTATACTCATAATTCCCCATACAAATTGAGTAGCAATGCCGGCGGCCGCAGCGGCTCGGTATTGTAAACCGGCGGTAAATTTCATACGAAAAAGAGAGGTATATTTACTGATACCGAACTTCTGAGTCATTTCTCTATTCAAATTAATCAACTCCTATCCTCAGTTCATACCCATATCAGTAGGATTAAAGTGATCTCTTACTGCCCCTTATAACGATAAATGGGCATGACAATTTCCCTCTCTTAACCTTAAGAGTGGGTATCTGAGTATTATTATATTTGATATTGCTGGTAAAGCTTAGCCACTACCTCATCAATAGAGGGACCATCAACTGACAGATCGATTACCTCCACCTGGTCTGAAATCCTCTTAATCGCATCCGATACCATAAGCTTTGATAGATCAATATCGAACAAGGCCAGCTGATTACTGACTGAAACAGCCCGCATACCCTCACCGGGTATAATAGTACCGCCTCCATGCTCCACTGTCAGAAGCTTATTTGTGGCGAACTGTTTCCGAATATCCTCCAGGTTACCATCCATTAGGATTCTTCCTTTTCCAATCAGAATGATTCTCTTAGTTAAGGTCTCGATATCCTGCATATCATGGGTGGTTAGAATGACTGTTGTCTTATGAACCCGATTCCGTTCCAATATAAAGTCTCGCACTGCTAGCTTCGATACCGCATCGAGGCCAATGGTCGGCTCGTCCAGGAATAGAATCTTAGGGCTGTGAAGCAAGGATGCCGCTATCTCACAGCGCATTCGTTGCCCCAGAGAAAGCTGTCTCGCAGGAGTTCTTACAATCTCAGATAAATTCAGTAGAGTAACAAGCTCCTCAAGATTATTGTTGTAGGTTTGTGTAGGAATTCTGTAAATGTCCCTTAGAAGCTCGAAGGAATCAATAACAGGCACATCCCACCATAGCTGGGAACGTTGACCGAAGACTACTCCAATCTCTTTCACATGTGCTGTTCTGTCTTTCCAGGGAACTCTTCCGTCGATGCTGCAATGTCCTCCATCCGGAGTCAATATACCGCTTAATACCTTGATTGTACTGCTTTTGCCTGCACCGTTGGGACCGATATACCCGACCATCTCCCCCTCTTCGATCTGAAAGGAGATATCATCGAGTGCTTTGATGCATTCATACTGCTTATGAAATAAAGCCTTGAATGCTTCAGAAAATCCGGCATTACGCCGGCTGACCTTGAAGGTCTTAGAGATGTGTTCAACCTTAATCATGTTATTCCTCCTGGTAGTAATATTTTTTCAAATATCTTGCCAAGCGACGGTGTACCTGACAGGTACACTTTTTTCCTTGGATTTTGCCAAGAAAACCCGTGGTAAATATTTATTCAAGCGAGAATACATTTTATCACTGTAATTCATCTATGTCAACACAAAATCCAGAATTTAGCATCCGCTATTCAGTGCCATAAACTCCTCCGGTGTCAGATTGAATTCTCCCAGATGAAATCTGCCCTCTTCATAATGAATGATATTGATACAGGTGTTTTTAAGAATGATTTTACCCGTTCCGGTTGTCCCTCCGCTAAGCTCTGCCAATACGCAGTTGATGGAAGCCCCATGGGATACCATTATAATATCATCCTTAGGAAATTGCTCACCATAGCTTTTTAGACTCGAAAACATACGCTCCCTCAGCTTTTCCCAAGGCTCCGTATCATTCTTCTGCCCGGATGCATAAAAGGCTTCTCTCTCCGCTGGTGTCATCCCAGACACTTTGGAAAAATCACGCTCCGTAATGCCCTCCTCAACGATTACCTGCTCTATTCCCAGATACTGTGCAATAATCTCTCCCGTTCTCCTTGCCCTTATCAATGGACTCGTGACTACTGCCCGAATATGCCTTGTTGCTAATGCTGCACCACATCGCTTTGCCTGCGCAATTCCTGTCTCATTCAATGGAATATCTTCTCTTCCTTGAAATCTTCCTTGCAAATTCCAATCCGTTTCACCATGTCTAATTAGGTATATTCTCATATTTACTCTCTCCAGTATCTATCTTTGTCCTATCATTCTACCCTATACCGGCTCAATTTTCCACCTCTAATTTTTTACTGCTACATTACGTAAGCTAGCCCTGTAGGAAAGAATAACATGCATCCCATAATGCATTGTTTGACGGACAGATTGCTGTTTTGTAAGACAAGAGCAAACATTTATGCTTTGATAGTGGCTTACTAAATAGTAAGATGTCCGGCAACCTGTGTGTGAGGGATGCATGTTGTTCTTTCCTACAACTGTAGCTTACGAACGCAAAGCATGGACCGAAATGGGTATTCCCCCTCCGATCCATGCTCTGTTAGCATTCCTATTTTATTACAGCTTAAAGCTCATGATGATCTGCTGAAGCTTAGAGGCCAGCGAAGCAAGTGTCTCACTGGATTTTGCAATATCATCCATGGACGCACTCTGTTCCACCATTGCAGAAGAAGCTTCCTCTGTACTGGCTGCGTTCTCCTCTGCTATGGCAGATAGCGTTTGTAGCATATCAAGAATCTCGTTCTTTGCTTTCGTCATCTCTCCCCCTGAAGCATTCAGTTGATCCATTGCTTCAACGGAAATTTCCATAGCACTCTTAATTGATTCGTATTTTCTTTTTGTATTATCAACACTTTGTGTCTGTTCTTTGGAGACCTCATTCATTTTTTCCATACTCTGGACCGCTTTTGTTGCATTCTCTTGAAGTTCCATCACCATATTGTCAATGTAACTCGTTGAATCTGCAGATTGTCCTGCAAGCTTCTTAATCTCAGCGGCAACTACAGCAAATCCCTTACCTAATTCCCCTGCTCTTGCCGCCTCTATCGATGCGTTCAACGCAAGAAGATTCGTCTGATCTGCAATGGATGCAATCACATTACTTGCCTCACTAATCTGACTTGTACTTTCATTAGTTCTCAGGATGATGTCATAGACTTCCTTGGTAGCTTTATTATTATCTTCTGTAATCTGTGTTAATCGATCCACCTCTTCGATACCATCATTTACAACAGCATATACTCTTTCTGATGCTTCATTCATATGGAGCATCAGCTTACTATTCATCTCGATATATTCACCCAGTCTGATGGCCTTATGAGAACCTGTCTCTGTGTTCGCTGCCTGTTCGGAGGCACCCTTCGCAATCTCCTCTACCGTCCTGGATACTTCCTCCGTAGCAGTTGCAGATTGTTCGACAGTGGCCGTCAATTCCTGCGCAGTAGAGGAAACCTGCAATGCAGAATCGGTTACCTCACCAATAATTTTACGAAGATTTTGCATAATCTCTTGCATAGACCGTGCCAAAATACCGTTTTCATCCTTCTTCTTGAGTAGTTTATCCGAAATATTGATGGTTAGATCAAGATTAGCAATCTGATTGGAAATATGTGATAATGCTATGGTTGGCCTGGTCACTCTGTCTGACCCCCAATAAATCACAAATGCCAAGATAATAGTTATTAATAATTCTAATACCATAACGGTACGACCCATCATGGTAATCGGAGCTCTAGCCTCACTTTCAGCTGTGGTACTAATGAGAATCCAATCGGTACCGTTCACTTCTGCATAACCTGCGAATAAAGTAGATATAGCACCCGTCTCGTCCGCATAATCATACTTCAAATACCCACTCTTATTATCAATTATGGTCTGAATCGTCTTTGCATACTCCATGTGGCTGGTATCTTCTGCCGAAAGAGTGATCGGATTATACTGGCTTAACACAAGCTCATTGTTTTTATGACCAACTATGGTACCTCTATTATTCACTATATAGGAGTATCCTTGTTCGGAATAGGTCATATCACTTATTAGATTACTTAATGAATTAGCGTCTCTTCTGCCGATTAAAACTCCGACAATTTCCTCTGATCTTTTAATCGGAACGGCTACCATAATTACCGGTTCCCCGGTAATACGACTGATTAATACATCAGAGATATTTGCTTCTCCTCTAAAGGCTTTCTTAATATAATCACGGTCTCCTAATTGGCTCTCAGAACCGTCAGTATACCGGGCGGTACCATCCAAAGACACAATCCCCAGCTCCAGATAATCCGTGGAAGACAACTGTTCAGAAAGAATTTTCTGTTGCTCCTCCCAATCCATAGAAGCAATCCCTTTCTGGATAGACATGGCTTTTAATACATTCATGGTACCATTCACTCTGCTACTCAGCAGTTTAGCCCCTTCCTTGGCTAACATTATCGCTGCTTCCTCAGAACTCTTAAGAATCAGCTTACCAGCATTATAAGTGATAACATATGCTAATGCTGAGGTTGTAACCAAGATAAGCGCAATAAAGCTGACTAATATTTTAGTCTTAATACTAACAAGCCTTTTCAATTTAATACCTCCTATGTATAAGTATATAGTATGCACATTTCCTTTTATCTACTTTTTCTTACATTTTACTACATTTTGAGATGGAATTCAATCCTCCAGATAATGCTACTTATACAAAAAAGGCATGCTATCCAGAGTTTATCACTCCTTATCGCATGCCTAAACATATATATTATTTATTTATGATACTCTCTTGCCATTACTTCCGAGTATCTCCTTCACTTCCTCAACAAGAGCCTTATCCGGCTCCTTCGTATCGGATAGTGTATAGTTAAGCCCAAGCTCTTTCCACTTATACTCGCCCATCTTGTGAAAAGGAAGTAATTCTATCTTTTCCACATTCGGATATTGGTCTAAATGCTCAGAAAGCTTTCGTACGCTATCCAGATTGTCCGTCAGGCCCGGTACTAATACATATCTTACCCAAGTCTTAATTTTCTTCTCACGAAGATAGTCAAGAAGCTTCAAAGTAGGATCAAGATGAACTCCGGTGACTTCCTTATATACAATCGGATCATAATTCTTAATATCCAACAGTACCAGATCGGTATATTCCAAGACTTCCTTTACTGCATCATTCCAGATAAAGCCAGATGTATCGATAGCGATTGAAATCCCACGATCCTTCAGCTTTTTGCAAAGCTCAAGGATGAATTCTGCCTGTAGCAAGGGCTCTCCTCCGGTAAAGGTCACCCCTCCACCGGAGAAATCCATGTAGGATTTATACTTAATAATTTCTTCATATAATTGCTCTGAAGTATATTCGGTACCCTTATGAACCTCCCAGGTGTCAGGATTATGACAGAACCGGCAACGAAGAGGACATCCCTGTAGGAATACGACGAAACGGATACCAGGACCATCTACGGTTCCAAAGCTCTCCAAGGAATGAATTCGTCCTAAAGCACTCATCTATCAGCTCTCCCTTTTTTCCTAAAGATATTACGTTAACATCGAGTAATAATCTATTTATCATGATAACCATGCTATATATAAACGAAGATAAATACCCTATCACTTATATATAGCATAAGCCCATATTTTAGCGTTCGTGGAAGGTACGATTGATTACATCGAGCTGCTGCTCGCGACTCAACTTAATGAAATTAACTGCATAACCGGATACGCGTATTGTTAACTGAGGATATTTCTCCGGATGCTCCATTGCGTCAAGCAAAGTCTCACGGTCAAACACATTGACATTGATATGATGACCCTTACTACTGAAGTAGCCGTCCAGAAGATCCTTCAGGTTATTCTTGCGCTCGTCATCATTCTTTCCTAATGCCTTTGGAACAATAGAGAAGGTATAGGAGATTCCATCCTCTGCATGACGATAAGGAAGCTTTGCCACGGAAGACATAGATGCGATAGCACCCTTCTTATCTCTTCCATGCATCGGGTTAGCACCCGGTGCGAAGGGCTCACCAGCCTTACGTCCATCTGGTGTATTACCTGTCTTCTTACCATACACTACATTGGAGGTAATGGTCAATACTGAAAGTGTATGCTTTGCATCACGATAGGTCTTAACCTTACGTAGCTTATTCATGAATTTCTCTACGAGATCAATTGCAATCTGATCTACACGGTCATCATTATTGCCATATGCCGGATATTCTCCTTCGATCTCATAATCCACTGCAAGACCTGCTTCGTTACGAATCACCTTAACCTTAGCATACTTAATTGCAGATAGGGAGTCAGCAACAACAGAAAGACCGGCAATACCACAAGCCTCTGTACGCAGTATTTTCACATCATGAAGAGCCATCTGCAGACGCTCATAATTGTACTTATCATGCATGTAATGAATTACATTCAAGGTATTGATATATAGCTCTGCTAACCAGTCCAGAGTTTGATCAAACTTAGATATTACTTCATCATAATCCAAGTAATCACCGGTAATCGGTGCAAACATAGGAGCTACCTGATCGCCATAAATCTCGTCCTTACCACCATTGATGGCATAAAGGAGTGCCTTAGCCAGATTAGCACGAGCACCGAAGAATTGCATCTGCTTACCGAGACGCATCGCAGATACGCAACATGCAATACCGTAATCATCGCCCCAATAGCCACGCATGATATCATCACTTTCATACTGAATAGAGCTGGTATCAATGGATACCTTTGCACAGTATTTCTTAAAGGGATCCGGTAGGGATACAGACCAAAGCACGGTAAGATTAGGCTCTGGAGCAGGTCCCAGATTATATAGAGTATGAAGGACACGATAGCTGCTCTTTGTTACCAAGGTACGACCATCCAGTCCCATTCCACCGATTGATTCTGTAACCCATGTAGGGTCTCCGGAAAACAGGTCATTATAGGAAGGAGTACGAAGGAAGCGTACCATACGCAGCTTCATTACGAACTGATCCATCAGCTCCTGAATTTCCTCTTCTGTAATCAGGTTATGCTTTAAGTCTCTCTCATAGTAGATATCAAGGAAAGTACTTACTCTTCCCAAGCTCATAGCAGCACCATCCTGCTCCTTGATTGCTCCAAGATAAGCGAAGTAAGTCCACTGTGTAGCTTCAAAGGAGTTCTTAGCAGGTACGCTGATATCATAACCATAGGAAGCAGCCATAGCCTTCAGTTGCTTCAGAGCATCAATTTGCTCACTGAGCTCCTCGCGCAGACGAATATCCGGTGATTCTAAGATCGGAATTTCTAGAAGCTTCTTCTCCTGCATCTTCTCCTCAATTAGGAAATCAACACCGTACAAAGCAACTCTACGATAATCACCGATAATTCTTCCTCTTCCGTAAGCATCCGGAAGACCTGTGATGATACCGGTATGTCTTGCTTTCTTCATTGCATCGGTATAAGCATCAAAAACGCCATCATTATGAGTCTTTCTATTCTCAGAATAGATCTCCTCTGTCTTCTTATCTAATGTATATCCATATGCAGATAATGCATTCTTAACCACACGAATACCGCCATTTGGCATAATACCGCGCTTCAATGGCTTATCCGTCTGAAATCCTACTATTATTTCTTTTTCTTTATCAAGATAGCCAGGTCCAAAGGCAATAATCGTTGAAGGCTTTTCTGTCTCAGCCTCAAGGATACCTTTGTTGTTTTCTTCCTTCATCAGCTCCATAACCTTATTCCAGAGCTCAGTTGTCCTATTGGTAGGACCGACTAAAAAGCTCTCATCCCCCTCATAGGGTGTATAGTTATGCTGAATGAAGCTCCTTACATTAACTTCTGTCATCCAACTACCCGATTCAAAATCATACCACTCTTGTCTCGTCATTCTAATTCATCCTTTCCACCGTCTTCCACGGCACTGATATTCTCCTCATGGTAAGCATGCTGCATCTTCGATGCAGCATATAACCTGGAAGAACAAGGAGTTTGCACGTAGGGGCAAACCTCGTAGCTTCTTCCCGTGTAAATTGCTAATTTATTCACACTAATTTATCTTTGGCAATTCATACCTATGGCAATTTACATTTAATCTATAACATGAAAAAAATATATTTACTGTGATTCAAATCACGATTCAATAATATAACATTAATTCCTTGGATTGTCTACTTTGACTTCCTATTATTCTATACTTATCCTGCTAAAATCATGTAATATTTTCCATGCTTGTTATTTGATTTCTCTGCATTTTAGTATAAAATAGGCTTGCTCAATGCTAAATATATAGCCGATTAGTCTACATAATATGAATGGAGGTATTATAGCATGTCAAAAACAACCAAACTAAATATCAATCGGGCTATCACTCTTGTTTTAATTTGCCTAATTGGTATTATATCTTCAAACAATCCAATCCGAGCTAACTGATCTAAAATAGCAAGAAGGGTTATATGCTTCCATCCAACAACTCATGGGGAAGTATATAACCCTTCTTACCTTATCCTAGTAACTACTCCTGAAATATATTCTAAACACATATAATGTGAAAATGCTATGCTAAATTACTATATCCAATGAGACTTTCATCTACAGCCTTTGCAGCTTCCCTGCCCTCACGGATTGCCCATACCACTAAGGACTGTCCGCGATGCATATCACCGGCTACAAACACCTTATCTACATTCGTCTGGTACCTGCCTGCCTCCGTCCTAACATTGGTCCGCCCATCCAGCTCAACGCCAAAGGCTTCAGCAACATAGGATTGAGTTCCTAAGAAGCCGGCCGCAATCAATACCAGGTCAACCTCGATCGTATTCTCGCTTCCTTCCACCTCTGCCATAATCATTCGCTTAGAGGCTTCATCATACCTACTCTCCAGACGGACAGTGATTGCCTTAATCACATTACCCTGTTCATCTGCGATAAACTCCTTCACTGTCGTCTGATATAATCTAGGGTCGTTTCCGAAGGTATCAATTGCTTCTTCCTGACCATAATCTGTCTTGCAGACCTTTGGCCATTCCGGCCAGGGATTATTCTCTGCTCTGCAATCAGGAAGCTTTGGCATCATCTCTAATTGAAGGACACTGACAGCCCCCTGTCTGATGGAGGTGCCGACACAGTCATTACCGGTATCTCCGCCGCCGATTACCATTACCTTCTTGCCCTTTGCACTTATGGTGAAGCTCTCCATCTCCTTCACTACAGTAGTTCCGGCATCCAATAGATCCTTGGTAGCTGCCTTCAGATAATCCACTGCAAAGTAGATGCCCTTTGAATCTCTACCGGGAACCTTTATATCTCTTGGATTAGAAGCTCCACAGGCAAGAACAATTCGATCGTATTCCTTCACCAGCTTACTCACTTTTGTATTACCACCGATATCCGCTCCGGTAACGAAGGTAACACCCTCTTGTCTCATAATATCTACTCTGCGGTCAATAACCCACTTCTCCAACTTCATATTGGGTATCCCGTACATCATAAGACCACCGATTCGGTCGGACCGTTCATAAACCGTAACAGAATGACCTCTATTATTCAGCTGATCTGCTGCAGCTAGTCCTGCCGGACCGGATCCGATTACAGCAACCTTCTTCCCTGTCCGAATTGTGGGAGGCTTCGGCTGAATATAGCCTGCTTCGTATCCATATTCTGCTATTGCATATTCATTGTCCTTAATCGTAACCGGATCACCATTCAGACCACAGGTACAGGATGCTTCACAGGGAGCAGGACATACTCTGCCGGTAAACTCCGGAAAATTATTGGTCTTCATAAGACGGGACAAGGCCATCTTCATATTTCCTCGATATAGCAAATCGTTCCATTCCGGAATTAGATTCTGCAGTGGACAGCCTGACGCCATTCCACCGATGGTCATACCGGATTGACAAAAGGGTACACCACATTCCATACAACGTGCACCCTGACACTTGCGTTCCTCCATGGACAGGGGCTGATGGAATTCATTAAAATGCTCTAATCTATCCTTTGGCGACTCAGCACTGGTCTGAGTTCTTTCATATTCCATAAATCCAGTTGGTTTTCCCATACTTACATCATATCCTTTCCTAACATAAGGCGTAGCATTCCAAACAATAACCAGAAGCCCTAATTATTCTTATTTCACAGTCTCTTCAACGTCGCATTCTGAGCAAATATCAGAAACATCGTAGCTATTGTCGATGACTTATAATGGGTTTTGCGATAGAGAGCTTACTCTATTGGGAGAATAGCTATTGTTTCCCCTGAGAGTTTGCTTCCGGAACTATGCATCCGCCAGCAGCTTCCTGCTCACAAAGTAGGAAGTGCTGATGCGATGGAGGAAGCAAACTTCGAAGGGGAAATGATAGTATTCGACCAATATAATTTACCTCCCCGCAAAACCCTTCACAGCCTCGTCAATACTACTTCTTGGTATTTGCGAAAAATGCTTCTATTTGCGCCTGCTCGCTGTCCTGTCCCTTTTCCTCCATCATTCTGATTGTTAGCAGCATACGTCTGTAATCATGAGGTATAATCTTCTTGAATTTCGGAAGATAAGCTGCAAAGTTCTCAAGGATTTCTTTTCCCTTTGCTGAATCCGTATATTTAACATGCTCAGAAATCATTTCCTTCAGTTCGATTACATCATATTTTTCAGTCACCGCTTCAAAGGATACCATTCCTTTATTTAACTTCTTATATAAGTCACTGTCTTCATCCAGGACATAGGCAATACCACCGCTCATACCTGCTGCAAAGTTCTTTCCGGTCCTGCCAAGTACCGTCACTCTACCTCCGGTCATATATTCACAGCCATGATCACCGACACCCTCAACTACCGCTATTGCACCAGAATTACGTACACAGAAGCGTTCACCGGCAACACCGCTAATAAATGCTTTTCCGCTGGTTGCACCGTAGAGAGCAACATTACCGATAATAATATTCTCATCTGCCTTAAAGGTACTTCCCTTCGGAGGATATGCTATCAGCTTACCACCGGATAGACCCTTTCCGAAATAATCATTACTGTCGCCCTCCAGCTCTATGGTTAAGCCCTTGGGAATAAAGGCTCCAAAGCTCTGTCCGCCACTTCCCTTCGCTTCAATAACAAAGGTATCCTCCTTCAGATCTGTTCCATGCTTTTTGGTAATCTCAGAACCAAGAATGGTACCAAAGGTACGGTTCGTATTCCCTACCGCCAGCTTTACCTTTTGGACATGTGTCTCATTCAGTTTGAATTTCTTTAGAAGCACAGTCTCATCAATGGTATTCTCCAGTTCAAAATCATAGGTTTGGGTCGGATCGTAATGAACACTCTGCCCTTCTTTAATAAAAGGATTATTTAATATTTTGCTTAAATCTACGGTATTCGCTCTGTCATTTAATAGTCCGCTTTCCTTTACCTTCAATAGATCCGTACGGCCTATCAATTCATCCAGCGTTCGAATACCAAGCTTAGCCATATATTCACGTAGCTCTTCTGCTACAAAGAGCATGAAATTCTCTACATACTCCGGTTTACCTCTAAAATTCTTGCGAAGCTCCGGATTCTGGGTTGCTACGCCTACAGGACAGGTGTCCAGATCGCATACACGCATCATAACACAGCCCAAGGTAACCAGGGGAGCTGTTGCAAAGCCGAATTCCTCAGCACCAAGCATAGCTGCGATAGCAACATCACGTCCAGTCATCAGCTTACCATCTGTCTCAAGTACCACCTTCTTACGTAGTCCGTTCATGATTAGGGTCTGGTGAGTCTCGGCCAGACCTAATTCCCAAGGAAGACCCGCATTATAGATGGAGGTTCTGGGTGCGGCACCAGTTCCTCCGTCATAACCGGAGATTAGGATTACACCTGCGCCAGCTTTCGCAACACCGGCGGCAATTGTTCCTACACCGGCTTCCGAAACCAGCTTAACAGAGATACGAGCATTTTTATTGGCATTCTTTAGATCGTAAATTAATTGTGCTAGATCCTCGATGGAATAGATATCATGATGAGGCGGCGGAGAAATCAAGCCTACACCGGGCGTGGAGTGTCTGGTTTTTGCAATCCAAGGATAAACCTTCTCTGCCGGTAGCTGACCACCCTCACCGGGCTTTGCGCCCTGTGCCATCTTAATTTGAATCTCTCTTGCACTCACCAGGTATTCGCTTGTAACACCAAAGCGTCCTGAAGCCACCTGCTTGATTGCGGAGCATTTATTGAGACCATCCTCGCCAAGCTTCAGACGCTCTATGCTCTCTCCACCCTCACCGCTGTTGGATTTACCACCCAAGCTGTTCATGGCAATAGCCAGCGCCTCATGTGCCTCCTTAGAGATAGAGCCATAGCTCATAGCACCGGTCTTAAAGCGCTTTACGATCGATTCAACACTCTCTACCTCGTCAATTGCGATACCCTGCTCAGGATAGGTAATATCCAGCAAGCCTCTGAGGTGAATCTTCTCCTGCTCCGATGTAACCTCCTTGGAATATTCCTTAAATAGCTCATAGCTTCCGGTACGGGTTGCTTGCTGCAGCAGATGAATGGTCTTCGGATTATACAGGTGCTCTTCTTTTCCACTTCGTAGCTTGTGGGATCCGGCACTGTCCATGGTTAAATCCAGATTAAGGCCCAACGGATCAAAGGCTCTGGAGTGAAGTGCATCCACCTGGGCTTCCATCTCCTTTAAGGAAATACCACCAACTCGGCTTACGGTTCCCGTAAAGTATTTATCGATTATCTCTTTACTGATGCCGATTGCCTCGAATATCTTAGAGCCCTGATAGGATTGGATCGTGGAGATACCCATCTTAGAGGCTATCTTAATAATACCCTTTAACACTGCTTTATTATAATCATCCACAGCTGCATAATAGTCTTTATCCAGCATATTATCATTGATTAATTGGCGAATTGTCTCCTGTGCCAGATAAGGATTAACCGCACAAGCACCGTAACCAAGTAAGCAGGCAAAATGGTGAACATCTCTCGGTTCTGCACTTTCTACTATCATAGCAAGGGCAGTTCTTTTCTTGGTACGAACCAGATGCTGCTGCAAGGCAGATACGGCAAGTAAAGAAGGGATTGCCACATGATTTTCATCTACACCACGATCGGAAAGGATTAAAATATTCGCACCTTCTTTATAGGAGCGGTCTGCCTCCAGACAAAGATGATCAATCGCCTTCTCAAGAGAGGTATTCTTATAGTATATCATTGGAAGAACATCGACCTTGAAGCCGAATTTCTTCATATATTTGATTTTAAGTAAATCCGTATTGGTCAAAATCGGATTGTTAATCTTAAGGACCTTACAGTTATCGGCCTTTTCCTCCAGTATATTACCATCTTCTCCGATATAAACAGAGGTAGCAGTTACGATTTCTTCACGGATTGCGTCAATAGGAGGGTTCGTTACCTGAGCAAAAAGCTGTTTGAAATAATTGAATAAGGGTGGATTGTTCTTTGACAACACCGGAAGCGGTGAATCAACCCCCATGGCTGCCGTTGCCTCCTGCCCGCCTGTTGCCATAGGAAGGATCGTAGTCTTATAGTCTTCAAAGGTGTATCCAAAGGCCTTCTGAAGTCTGGCTAATTCTTCCTCACTATATTCAATCACCTTTTTATTCGGAATATGAAGCTCCTTCAGCATCACCAGATTACTGTCCAGCCACTCTCCGTAAGGACGTTTCTTGGCATAGGAGTTCTTCAGATCCTCATCGTCAATCAGACAGCCTTTGATTGTATCCACCAAAAGCATTTTACCGGGACGGAGTCTTTCCTTCTTTATAATCTTGTCAGCCGGAATATCAAGAACTCCGACCTCAGAGGATAGAACCAAATAGTCATCATTTGTAATATAATAACGAGAGGGTCTCAGTCCGTTACGATCAAGAATTGCCCCCATTATATCACCATCGGAGAAGAGAATCGATGCGGGACCATCCCAAGGCTCCATCATAGTAGCATAATACTGATAGAAGTCTGCTTTCTCCCTGCTGATCGCTGAGTCGTTGCTCCAGGGCTCAGGTATGGTTATCATGACTGCAAGAGGAAGCTCCATACCGCTCATTACTAAGAACTCCAGAGTATTATCTAGCATAGCTGAGTCAGAGCCTTCTGTATTAACTACCGGAAGCACCTTATGAAGCTCACCCTTCAGATGCTCAGATTCCATGGTTTCTTCTCTGGCCAGCATCTTATCTGCGTTACCACGAATTGTATTAATCTCACCATTGTGAACGATAAGGCGGTTCGGATGCGCCCTCTGCCAACTAGGATTCGTATTGGTTGAAAACCTAGAATGGACAATTGCGATCGCACTCTCATAATACTCATCCTGAAGATCTTCAAAGAAGAGGCGAAGCTGTTTTACTAAGAACATTCCCTTATAGACAATTGTTCTGCTGGATAAGGAAACAACATAGGTATTATCATTGCTTTGCTCAAAAATCCTTCTTGCTATATAAAGCTTACGATCAAAGTCAAGACCTTTTGCTACATTTGCTGGCTTCTTGATAAAACACTGCAGAATGTGTGGCATACATTCTACGGCTCTTTCACCCAGTGTAGCCGGTCGGGTAGGTACCTCTCTCCAGCCCAGGAATTTCATTCCTTCTTTCTCGACGATAATCTCGAACATTTTCTTAGCTTGATTTCGGCTCAGTTCATCCTGAGGAAAGAAAAACATGCCTACTCCATATTCCCGCTCTGAACCCAATTCAATCCCCAGTGGCTTTGCTACCTTTGCAAAGAACTTATGAGATATTTGAAGCAATATTCCAACACCATCACCGGTCTGTCCATTGGCATCCTTTCCGGCACGATGCTCCAGGTTCTCTACAATCTTCAAAGCATTTACAACAGTCTCATGGGTTTTAACCCCCTTCATATGTACAACCGCACCGATACCGCAATTGTCATGCTCAAAACGAGGGTCATACAGGCCTTGAGGAATTTGATTAATTTCTTCTCTGATGCTATCCATCATAATTACCGACATCCTTTTCTTTATATTTAAATCACTATTTCTTCGTTTCCAATATGAACTCATTTCCTATGATACAATAGAAGACACGCGCGCGAACTTCCTATTGCTATGAACTACAAAGGGCGCTTTTAGGCTTATCAATTGATAAGTCTAAAAACGCCCTCGTTTTATTGCTTTGATTATATTATATATTTATGCATAATGCAAGTATAAAGTATTCATTTTTTTGGATCTTGGTTAATTTTTTAAATTATAAACAATATTTACATTATTAATTAAGGTTCTACCATTCGTTATCTTAATTTTATTAAGAAATACTAGCTGATATAATCGCCCTTTTGACCAATAACAGTTATTAAGCTATCATAAACTTATCTTAACAATAAGTCGATATAAAATAAAGAACGAAAAGAAAGGGGCAGGCCAATGGATATCAACCAATCATTATTTTCACGATCAAAACTGAACAAACCGGGTATTGCCCGTTCTATCTCAGAAAATAAAGCAGCTGCCAAAGCTAATAAAGCTAACGAAAGTCTTTCCTCCCAGTCAGTATCCAATCAAAAGCAGATAGAGCTGAAGGAGGGGCAAGTGGTGAAAGGACAAATTCTCGATCACCGTTATAATGAAATCAAGATACAGCTGGAACCAAGCAAACAGATCCTAAATGCTAAGCTGTCTGGCGATGTTCCCCTAGCTATAGGCCAAGAGGCGCGGTTCATAGTAACCGAGGAAGGCTCAGATCGTCTGGTAATGAAGTATATTCCCGAAAGCATCTCTCCCTCTGATACTACCATTCAGAAGGCTCTCACTGCCTCTGGTCTTCCTATGAATGACCGTAATCGGGCAATTGTAGAGGTGCTTCTAAAGCATACCATGCCGGTGGATAAACAGACCCTTCAGACCTTAGTTCGCTTATCCCATACCAACCGAGAGGCCTCACCTCTGACCCTGGTACTTATGTATAAGAACAATCTTCCGATGACTTCGGCTAATATAAGACAATTTGAAGCATACCAGAACGGATCCAGTCGGTTGATGAACGATATCCATGATATCACAACAGGTCTATCTGAACTACTTCAAGCTCCTATGTCTTCCTTGAATCAGGAAGCACCCGCTCTTAAGGCTTCTCTACCTGTGGAAGCAGAGCAAGCTTCCTCCCAAGTTGCAAAGCTACTTATAGACCCTGATTCTACATCAGAATTACTGGAAGCTAGTCCAAATACACTGAACAAAGCACTAAAGATGAATGACGGTTTGCTTGATATATTACTTGGTAATAGTAAGCTGTCATCAATAGCTTCAGACCATCCGACAAGTGAATTAACCTCACTTTTCGAACAGCTTCAGCAAGGAACTATGTCCCGTGAGGATTTCCTTTCTCATATAAAAGCACTTTATCCCGATATCGAACAGCGATTACCAACGGATCCAAATCAGATGCTACCTACTTGGAGCAAGGAAGTAGAAAGCGCTTTACTTAAGCAGCTTGCGCATATTATAGATCAGCAAAAGCCTATATCGGGCTTACTAAATCCTAAGGAACTGGCTTCCTTAGCAGAGCTACTTCGTTCCGATCCATCCCTGAGCCATATCGCAGAGCAGGTTATGGAGGGAACCATCACCACAAGAGATTTCGCGCTCACCTTAAAGAATAGCCTCCCGGCTATGGATGGGTCCATAGCAGAGAAGCTTCTTGCTTCACCGGAGTATCAGACCCTACTCGAGAAAGCCTTTCATGACAAATGGACCATTACGCCGGAAAAGTTGACGGACAAAGAAGCTATTAAAGAGCTCTATGAAAGCCTCCTGGAGGATATGGAACGGCTCTCTGCTTTAACCAATGAAATTCCAATGAAAGAAGAAGCCCGTCTTCAGGAGCCTATAAAAAACCTTCAGGAAAATCTTCGGTTTATGCAGGACTTAAACGGGCTATACACTTATCTTCAATTACCGGTGCAATTAAGGAATCAAGATGTTCATAGTGAATTATATGTCTTTACCAAGAAGAAGGCGATGCAGAATAAAGAGGAGCTAAGTGTACTTTTGCATCTGGATATGACCAATCTTGGTTCTATGAATATTCATATTCGCATGAATCATAATAACATTCAGGCAAAGTTCTTTATAGAGGATGACGATGCTCAAAGCTTGGTGTCTGAATATATGCCCTCTCTCACTGATGCATTAACGAAAAAAGGCTACAATTTTCATAGTGAGGTTAATCAATCCTATAAAAAATTGGATTTCAGCAAAGATTTCATTGAAGATAATATATCAGAGGGTGATGTACGGCGCTATTCCTTTGATATTCGAACCTAAGCCATGCCAACCTGCTCTCTCCTTCAGTTAGTATCTATTGATTTTTCGTTCTTTGGGCTATCCTCATAGTCCGGAGTGCGAGCTCTGATATTTCCACCTGGGTAAAGCCATCAATCCCTGATTTCAACTGATTGTTCAGAGGCTTTATCCAGGAATCAGGAAGAGAATTCGCTCCGTGAAGCATCCCCAGAATGGAGCCTACGGTTGCCCCATTGCAGTCCGTATCAAATCCTGCCATAACAGCGATTCCTATAGAACTTCCAAAGTCAAGGCCTCCATATAATAAACCGATGCAAACAATCATCGCATTCGGTATTGTATGGCACCAATCATGAGGATTCCATTCATCATATTGCTTATGGATCCGATTAATTACTTCCTCCTGACCGACACCGGCTCTCTTCCACTCTAGTACCGTTTGGATTCTATTATGCAATCGGGATGCTTTCGGAATCACAGATAGGCCAGTGTCGATAATCTTCTCAACATCATCAATTACAGCGGCAGCAGAGAGCATTGCAGCGATAAACATCTCGCCATAGATACCGTTTTTGGTATGGGAGATTGAAGCATCTTTAAAGGCCATAGATGCGCTGAGCTCCGGATTACCGGGTGCAATATATCCAAAGAAATCAGCTCGTATCTGGGCTCCGATCCACTCTCTGTAGGGATTTCTATAGCCTGCCGAATTCGGAGGCATAATCAAATTCACCAGATTTCGATAGGCCACCCTTTCCGCTGTACAGGTATGCAATATGGGCAGATGATCAAGCCAGCACTCCGCCACGTTATCCGGTGTAAAGTCAATCCCATACTTCTCAACAATTTTCAGTCCGATTATCGTATAATTGGTATCATCATCCTCGGGCATGCAATCAACATTATTGATCCAACCCTTCTTAGCATTGCCATACACCCCCGGATAATCTGATACCTCACATTCCCTCTTAATATCCTCTGGCACCTGGGATGACATGTAACGTACTAATGGAAAATTATCCGTACCCTTAAGAAAGGTTTCAATCCTGGATCTGCTCCAGCCCTCTACCGGCTGTCCCAACAGGCAACCGGCACACCTTCCAAGCCAGGCACCATAGATTTTATTATACAAGCCTCGTTCATCCTGACCGTCCTTAACTAACAGAGACTGTAGCTCCTGATGAGCTCTCGCCGCCTTTATCCCTTCCAAATCAGATGGCTCCATATAGCCGAATTCTGCTTCTATGGGCAGACCAGTCAGTTCATCGAGCAAGGCTCCCGCTAACGCTTCCTTCCTGGGTCCATCCTCCATTGCTTCAATATCCATTACCTTTTGATTAAAACCTTCGGTCTTCTTTCCTTCATCCCTTGCTTCCATCAATTCTACTTCAAGAAACTCTGACAATTTAAGCCATGATAATTCTGCCAAGCCTTCCGCCTCCAATCCCCTAAACCAATTGTTTATGTACGTATTCAATACATTCTAAGGTACCTAGGAAAGGATCACCAGGTCCTTCATATTCGATGGACAGATAGCCGGAATAATTCTTGTCTTTTAGATGATTGATTATTTTGGCAACTGGTACATCCCCTTTGCCTAAGACCGCTCCCTGATAGATACTTCCATCTTTTGCAGTAAAGCCCTCTCCATACTCTAACTTCTTAAAATCCTTCAGATGAACATAACCAATCTTACTTTCTAGATTTTTCACAGCCTCCAGAGAATTCTCATTTGCCAGAAGGAAATTACCGATATCTGCATTGGACTTTAAAGCCTTAGACCCTACCCGGTCTAGAATTCGTTTTACCTGATCGGAAGTTCCAGCCAGAGGACAATGATTCTCGAGGACCATTGTGATCCCCTTTTCCTCTGCAAAGGGTACTATCTCCCGGTAGCATTCTACAATCCAATCCTCTGCTGTCTCAGGTGCTAAGCCGTCCTTTAGACTACCACCGAACACTCGCATAATTCCGGTACCTAACGCCGTAGCCGTATCCATGCTTTTCTTAATGTATCGAAGCTGTTCCTTTCGTTCCGGGCTGTCAGTAAGCGCAAAGTCATTGCTGACCGAATAGGAAGAAACCCGGATATTAAACTTTCTCAAAAGCCGATTAACCTCTTCAATTTCCTCTTCCTTGACGAAGCAATCTAAAAGCTCAACTGCCTGGATGCCTTTTTCGTGGCAGAAATTAATAAAGTCATATATGGTGATCTTCCCACTAAAAAGTTGCTCCTGCAGGCACCATGCGCTAACTGATAATCTCATAGCTACTCCTTCTCCTTCACTTCGGTATCATCACAGTATTACTTCACGACCCGTTTGAGCCGATTGATAAATCGCATCGATAATCTTCATTAACTCAAGCCCATCCTCTGCCGGATTCAGACAAGGTGTCCCATCCTTAATACAGCTAATGAAGTGCTGTATCTCTTCAATAAAATTATGCTCAAAGCCGCTGCCATTCGGATCAAGCAGAGGCTTTGAATCTCTCAGATAATCCAATTTGGTTTCATATAATTCAAATTCCGGCTCCATCTTTGCACCGGCCTTATCCCCGTAGAGCTCGAGATAAAGATTATCTCCCTTGATATTCTGAACCCAGCTTGTCTCAAAGAATAAGGTCATTTTGTTATCAAATTTTATCAATGCCGCAGCACAGTCCTCTACGTCATTGTATTCACTGTAGTCAGCAGAATTATATTTTGATATTCCTTTGATTTCCGGCTTCATTCCCATCTGGTGAAAGGTTGAGGCGGTGACAGATAATGCCTTTGGCTTGCCGGATAGATACCGAACCAGATCAATCATATGTACACCCAGATCAATGACAGGTCCTCCGCCCGATCTTTGCTTATCGGAGAACCAGCCTCCTGGATTGCCCCATCTTCTCAGACATCCGGCTTTTGCATAATAGATACTACCCAAATCTCCCGTATCAATTATCTCCTTTAGTGCTTTTGTATTATCACCAAATCTCCTGCAGAAGCCAACCATCAGAAGTTTTCCTGTCTCTTTGGAGACCTCCACCATTTCCCTAGCCTGATCAGCATTAAGAGCCAGGGGCTTTTCGCATAACACATCCTTTCCAGCTCGGAGCGCCGCAATACTTGCAGGAGCATGAATGTTGTTCCAGGCTGTAACGCTGACCGCATCAATCTCCTGCATCTTTAACATTTCGTTATAGTCGGTAAATGTATAGGGAATATGATACCTTTGTGCAAATTCCTTCACACGTTCTTCGTTAATATCACATACTGCTATAACCTCCACATCCTTAAGACGAGTGTAACCCGACATATGCATATTACTTATACTTCCCGATCCAATGATTCCAATTCTTACTTTGTCCATGATAGCCTCCACTCTGCCTAAACGGCAATCTTAATGGTATAACTACAGTCAATCAAGAATGCCTCATACAATAATAAACCGCTCCGACCATTCCCGCATCATTACCAAGCCTTGCGGCTTCCAGTCTTACTGTTCGGGCATAAACCGGCATAACGCGGCTCAGCACCTTCGTTCGTAGCGGATCAATAAATTTATCCTTCTGCGCACTGACTCCGCCTCCAATCAGAACGATCTGAGGGTTGAAGGTATGTATGATACCGATAAGTCCATCCGCCACATAACCGATCCATTGATCCATAACAATATCAAGATAGCCGCCACTTCCGGCAGCTTCAAATATTGTTCTTCCGTTAATCTCTTTCCAAGCAAACAGGCCTCTGTCCAGTTTACCGGCTTTTAGAGCCTGCCGTACCAGACTGATCAGGGCAGGAACCGATGCGTATTGCTCATAACAGCCTCTGTTACCGCAGCTACATCCCCGTCCATTATTCCGAATGGTAATATGTCCTATCTCACCTGCACCTCCGGCTGCACCGCAGAGGATCTCCGAATTTGCGATAATTCCTCCTCCGACACCGGTTCCAACCGTGATTACCACAACATCGGAGAGACCTTGGGCACCACCGATCCATTGCTCCGCTAGTGCCGCACAGTTAGCATCATTCATTACGGTAACCGGTCCAGGATAGATTCTCTTGATATGTTCCTGTATATTGCAGCCTTCCCAGTTCTTAATATGACCAGCTGCACCAGCGACTGTTCCTTCTTTCGTGTCGATTTGACCGGTCGCTGATACTCCGATACCGCTGATCTGACTGTAAAGGAGCTTATTATCATTCATAAATTCAGATAATCTGGCCATGACAGTGTCGATGATCGGAGTATCATAGCCGTCAAAAGCAACGTCATAAGCAGCGGAATTACTGACAGCTCCGTGCTCGTCAATTACACCTATTTTCACCTGAGTTCCACCTATATCCACTCCGATGTATTTCATACAAATCCTCCATTCTGCCGCAAACCCACGAATTTGGGCGACAGTACGAATTCGCTAGATTGAAAAATCTATGATTTTTCAATCTAGCGACCTCCACCTCTATTATTTAAAAAGTTCCTTTTTTATATGACCTCTTCCGCTTCCAATCTTACCGCCCTTTTTCAAATGCTCTTTCATTCTTCGTTGCAAGGAGGTATTCTCTGGTAATTCGTCAATTGTCAAGGTCTTGTTCTTGAAGACCCACAGCTTATATCCTTCGTTATCCGGTTCGAAGAAATCTATTATAAAATCCTTCTGAAACCGGATAATTTTAGAATTCTCCGGAAGAAATTCAAAGAGCATTGGATATAACAACCAGGAATTACAATAGTATTCCACTTCTGCATAATCAACCTCATACTGTGAAAAGAAGCTTTTCGCCATATGGTAGGATTCCAGGCATTTATCTTCCTCCAGGTTCGCATCGGATGGAATATGGATCGAAATTTTTTTTTCATCCTTATCCTCTATCATCTCATATTCCAGTTCACCAAGCCGAAATTCTCGTAAGGTCAATTCTCTAACCGTCCACCATTCTCGATCAAAACCATAGCTTCCATAGCTGTCCTGATGTTCTTTTACAAACCGAGAGAAGCATCCCATGGTCGCAATAAATATCTTATCCGATATCCCTCTTCTCAAATATTCCTGATAAGATCGCATCGCAACATGAAGCATAAAAGCCAAGCACTTTAGACCTTCTTGATCCTCGCCTAGGATTTTTCTGACTCCGTCCAAGGCTTCGTCCCATTTCGCCTTATCCCTTACTAGCTCCAGATAGTGATCCAGCTCCTTCTCATATTGTATGGCGTTCCATGTCTCTATTGTCCGAGTGACCACTTCCGGCATATCAATCATTTCACACAGCATTCTGGTGGTCATATTATTCTCCTTATACATCTTCGAATTTAGATTTGTTGCAAGGACTATGAGATTGCTCTTACATATCGTTCCGTTATCTCTTTTGGTCTTGTGATTGCAGATCCAATTACCGCAGCATGAACCTTTTCTTTCATTACCTTCTTCAAATCCTCTGTCTCCCATATACCACCTTCTGCAATCAAGGGTATCTGTAAAGCCTCTGACAAACGCTTGATTAACTGAAGATTTGGCAGGTTAGTTCCTTTGGTATCCTCAGTATAACCGCACAAGGTTGTTCCTACTATATCGAAGCCGATCTCCTGAGCATGGATTCCTTCTTCATAAGTAGCACAATCTGCCATAAATAACTGGTCTGGATACCTTTTACGTAGCTTACGAAACATATCATCCAATGAAACTCCACCCGGACGTAGTCTGTTTGTTGCATCCATTGCAATGATCTCCGGGTCCACCTCCATCAACAGCTCCACCTCCTGCTCCGTGGGTGTTATATATATCGGTGAATCAGGATAATCCTGCTTGTATAGAGCAATAATAGGTAAATCCACAACCTTCTTTATCTCTCTTATGTCCTCCGGTGTATTCGCGCGAATTCCCACCGCACCGCCTTCCTTGGCGGCATATGCCATTTTTGACATAATAAAGGAGCTATGTAACGGTTCATTTTTTAGAGCCTGACATGAGACAATCAATCCGCCTTTAATCTGAGCAAGTATTTTATTATTATTTTTCATTGTTATCACCTTCCTTGGTGTTCTATATAGATTGGATTAATCCAAGTTTTTTTCTTTAGAATGATTATAGGTCATGATATGAGGCTTCGATTCCCACCTCAAACATTCTGCTCCAGGGCATCCAGACTTTATCCAATGAAATGTTTGGAGCAACGGATGACAGGTATTCTTTGATGAAGCGTTCCAGTTCTTCCTTCACTCTAGCACTAATGACACCATCTGGTTCCCTGACGTTGAAGTAATCCATCCCATAACCTGGTAATTCCGTTGTAATATTTTTCCGAACAACAGAGCAATATCCACCGTCTTCAATATAGCGTTCCATCAGAAAGTTCATATGTTCTAATGTAATATTATAATGATATGCATGTACTCCTTCTGCTATAGCCGTTCCAAGGGTATTTGCCGACGTATTCCACCCTGCGTAACCGGCAATCTGCTTCAAAAGTTGATTCTGATTTAGGAGCTGTACCAGCTGAAGCTCACCTCCATTGGCGTATGCATTATCAGCAATGGTTACTATTTTTCCTTCTGCGATTCTGTCCTTGATAAAATCTATCAATTCAGGAAGATTTCGTTCTACCATATATCCTTTTTCTTTACACGGTTGTTCAATTGACTCCACCATCTTAATCGAGGGTGCAGTTACTGCAAGAATAATATCCGAATTCTCATAGGAATCGGTAAGCTGACATCCGGCTGAAAGTATCTGATACTTAATTGTGGTTTCCAGAGAGTTTCCTTCATAGAGTGGTATCAGGGCTTTCGAACCTTCGCATGCATACTTCACATAAACCTTAGGCTTCTTTCCTTTAATTTTATTCACCATTCTGGACACCAGTGTAAGTGCTACTTCGTCCGCTCCGGGATACATCAGAATACGATCTGCCAGTCCTTCCTCCGTAATACGCAGACGTACCGCTTCCTGATCTATGGCTGCATAGCCATAAGCAGTCGAATCATCTTGTGGTATGACTAGAGCGTCGATCAGCCCCTGCTTTACGAAATCAATCATGGTGTAATTTAATTCTCTGTTACATTCTCTTCGTGAGATATAATCATTCAGCTTTTCGCGGTCTATCTGATTTAGTATAGTTTCCAATTCCTCACTGTCACAGATTCCCAGACGACTTCTATGAATCACATCGCCAGCCTTGTGAATCATTCTCCCGTATTCCTCATAATAATCCGGTTCTTCATCTCCACTTGAATAATCCGGACATCGCATAATCACTTGAAATGCGTATATCAACAGCTTGGGATTTAATTTCTTTAACACCTTTACAAGCGATGCCAATTCCTTCAGCCGACTCTCCTCTAAGTAGTGAATTCTTGACGGAACCAGACCACCGTAGAGCATCATGTCCACGGAAAGTACTAGTCCGTCTGCATCCATACATTCCTTTTTTAAGAATTCCGCTACCTTATTGACATCCGCAGGTTGTTTTTTATTGCCCAGTTGGTCTGGCCTTACAATCTCTATATCTTCCTGTTCAAATAAACGCTTTGGAAAAATATAATTGCATGGTCTCTCATCCAGTGGGAGCAATACAATTTTCTTTTTCATACTCCGGCCCCTTTCCCTGCCTAAAATTCCTTGTAAGCCCCTCGATAAATCCTGACCGGTTTAAAGTCAAATTTTCCGTAATAATCCTTTAGAATTGTCCAGTCAATACCTATAGCTTTCCCATTCCTATCTCTTAAATGAACCAGTGACTGCTGCAGAAGGAAATCACCCACATGATTACCCCGAATCGATTCTGCTATTCCGATGGGGCCTAGACTGCCGCTGTCATCTGCATTTACATGCGTCTTGCAAAAGCCCTTGATTTCCTGATCTTGTTTATCCTTCAGTACGATAATCTCCTCAGGATTACCGGAATTCTCAAGATATTCCACCACCAAATCCTTCCAACGCCCCGGGAATTCATCATCTAGGAACCGATAAAGCATCTGCTTATCACAAGACTGTAAAGCTTCAGCAGTAAACCTTCCTATAAAAGGTGAAATATCAAACCCGTTAATTTTATCATTGCAGGTAATATCACAGGTCAGGTCATAATGATTCTCGCAATTAACCGTAAATCCAAGCCCTTGAAAAAAAGCCAGCTTTTGATCGTCAGGTGCCGGAATGCCCGAGAAAAGATTATGATATTCCTGTCCCATATAAATTTTTTGAACTTCTTTCTTCTTGAAGACTTTTTCAGCTGCCCTATACAATCTCCTACCGTAACCCCTTCTCCGATAGCTCGGTTTTATGAATAAGGCAGTAATCCATGCGCAATTTGGTATTTCAGGCTGAAGCTCCTCGGATACCTTGCAAATTATTACTCCGATTAGCTCCTTTTTGCCCCCTTTCCAGATACCTAAGGTTGCCTCCGGACTGAGCTGTGGATCTAAAAAGGTGCTGGTTGCCAGTCGGTCCTCAGATACCTGAAATTCTTTCGGAAAACACTCTCTATAAAGTTCCAGAATTTCAGGAAGACTGTCCGCATGGATGGGTTCAAGGATAACATCATTGTTAAAATCAATTGTCACATACTCCCACCAGTTGTTTTCTATCAGATAGGACAAGTCAAAGAGCATACAACCGGTAGATTTCTGGAAGCACATCTCTACAGCCTCCGTCATAGAGGGTAAATACTCTTCGTACTGCTTTAAGAAAAGGCTTCCAACAATCGGAACCACCCCCTGGGTAACCTGATCTGCTATTCGTCCCGCCCCCTCGACACTGTACCAGTAGGCAGGTTGATTTGCATCCTTTGCCTCCTGCTCCGTCACATAGGGATAATAGAAGCCTGACATTAGCCCTCCCAGAAGCTCTGCATATCCAGTCTGCTTATATTGTTCGATATCGACCCAGGGATATTCTATCGCCTCGTAGTTTTTCGATGCCCAGTTTGCTCCTACCTGATAATACAAGGGATACCAGGAACCCGTATAATCCCAGAATTCAATTTTCTTTTGCTGTGTATCAACCAGTCTTCTTACCCGTTCTATAAAATCTTTAATAATTCCCGCCCGAAATGTGATAAAGTCTCCGAAGCAGTCTCCGTATTCCACCTCTATAGTCCCCAGGTTATCCCTGATTCGATAGATATCATAGGGCCAGTTATACTCTCTGCCTATATATTGGTCCCACTTGGTCTTTGTAATGGTGCCAAAATCGGAGCTTAGACCAACATAACGGACACGATCCAGAGTAATACCATCTATGTCATATTTTACCATGATTTCATTCAATAGGGAAAGCTCATATTCACAAACTTCATCATTTGCAGGATTCACGAATATTTCATTGAAATCGTCTATACCCCCTACAGTCTTTATCGGGGATGTGTCTGTAATCCGCTGAACAACCAATTCATTGGAAGCATTGAGTCCATATACACTGCACTGCCAGGTCTCATTCTTTAAGGCAGGCATCTTCGGATGGGGCCTCCCCTTATTTCCTTCTGCGAATACATCTGTGGAAGCATAGAACTTCATCCCAAGGCTGTGTACTATCTCCAGACATTCCAAAAGATAATCCTTATCTTCAAAGGTATCATCGTACTCCCAGTAATGAGGAGCAATCTGACTGTCATAGATAGCAAAGCCAGTAGTATCCTTTACACTCAAAATAACCGATCCTATCCCTGCAGCTTTGCACTTATCCATTGCCTGACGGAATTTATCCGGATTTGTTATGGTTCTTTTATTTGCTCCGATTTCTATCCAAATATAATAATTATAATTCATATACAACCTTTAACCTTTCACGGCACCGCTAATGGCCTCAATATAGTTTTTCTGACATAACAAGAACACAATAATAATCGGTACGATTGAAATTACAGTTCCTGCGGCAATGTAACCGAATTTATAGTTAAAGCTGCCATTGAGATACTGCAAAGCCGTTGCCAGTGGATATTTCTTAGGATCCTGTAATACGATGATCGGCCACAGGAACTCATTCCATCTGCTGATAAAGTCAAAGATAACGATGGTGCTGACAGAGGGCATAATCCCCGGCATCATGATCTGCCACCAAATTCTGGTTTCCCTTGCGCCGTCGATTCTTGCTGCCTCGATTAATTCCTTCGGTATCCCTAAGTAGGATTGTCTCAGCAGAATAATACTGAACACCTTCACTGAGCCAGGTAGGATAACACCTACCAGCTTATTGAGTAAATGCACCTTACTGATAATCAGATAATTGATAATCATACCGGCGGCAGCAGGTATAATCATGGATGCGATCAGTGCTCCCATAATAACTTTCTTCCCTTTGAACTCCATACAGGCTAAGGGATAAGCACACAAGGCTGCAAAAATAACATCAATCACAATGGATGAAAGAGTAATAATGATCGTGTTCCCGATATACTTAGGAACGGACAGGAATTCAAAAACACCGATATAATTTGATAAGGTCGGATTTGATACAAACAGATTCATATCATAGATATTTTGACCTGTTTTAAAAGAAGTGGATAACATCCACAGGAAGGGACCGGCACAAATGACGGATATCAAAATCAGTATTATGTAACATACGGTTGCACTGATTATCTTTTTTCTTCTCCTAGTCGCCATATGTCATGCCTCCTCCTTTTTTACCATATACAAAGATAATAATACTCAAAAGCGATGTTATCACAGCCTGGATTGCACCAATCGCTGCGGAATAACCGAATTCAAAATCAGTAAAAGCCTTCGTATAGGAGTAGTAATTGATAACCAAGGTAGCATTATAGGGCCCCCCCTTGGTCAGGACATATACCACATCAAATACTCCGACCGCCGATATTACGGAATTGAGTGAACAAAACCAGATATAAGGCTTTAAAAGCGGCATCTTGATTTTAATCAGAGTCCTAAACTTACTTGCACCATCAACAATCGCTGCTTCCTCAAGCTCCTTCGGAACTGATTGGAGGCCGGCAAGATAAAGCATCATAAAATAGCCCAGTCCCTGCCAGATCGTAATAAACATGATACACAGCATTGCTGTCTTTCCATCTGACAGAAATCCCAGTGGGTTCTTGATAATTCCCGCATTCATTAAAAGGGTGTTGATCACTCCGCTGGGATCAAACAAGAAGCCCCAAATAATTGATACAGCAACCATCGAGGTAATGACAGGAATATATATCAATGTACGGAATATTGAAATTCCCTTTAATTTTCTATTTACAAGTAATGCCAAAAGAATTGATAAAAATTGTATTACCGGTACTACTGCTACAAATACGATAGAATTCTTAATAGCGATCCAAAATTCAGGATCTGCAAAAGCACGCTTGAAATTATCAAAACCGATGAATTCGGTTTTTCCCAATACTGAATAATCAAAAAACATCAATGGCAGACTCCCGATAATCGGTACAAAAACAAAGACGATTATCATGAAGAGAGCTGGTGCCATAAATAAGTAAGCCTTTATAGTCTGTCCGGTCTTTACTTTCATAAATACCTCCCTTTTTATTGGGAGCACTCCCGAAACCCGTTGGATGAAGTTTATCATTATTGTCTCGAGAGTACTCCTGCGCCTCATGTGATCTGAGACGATTTTCTACAATCAGCCGATATTACCGATTGGTATCGCTATGTACTACTTTAAAAGACTATTCACTGCCTTTTCCTGTTGATCCAAAGCAGATTGAATATCTCCTCCGCTGGTAATAACTGCTTCATATACTTTATTAACAGCAGTCTGGATATCTCCCTGTCCTTCGATGCCTAAGGAATAGTCCATGGACTTCTTACTTACTTCAACAGACATTTTTCTGGCAATACCTTCCTTAGTAGAGATATCAGAAACAAAGAATTCATCCAACATCGCTGCCTTTGTGGAAGGGAAGATTGCAACTTCCTTGCAGAAAGCCAGCTGGCTTTCATCATTTGTGATGTAAGCGGCAAATTTAATTGCCTCAGTATGATTCTTACTTGCTTGCGGAACGACAAGATTCATCAGTGCGTTCTGGCTGAGACCGGTGCTGCCAACAAGTGGTTCAGCAATCTCAATCTGCTCATATACATCCGGAGCTTCATCCTTAATTCTTGATAAAGTAGAACCTGAGGAACTGATGACAGCCAGCTTACCTGTCTCAAATAGTTTTAGTTCCGTATCCCACTTACCCCAGTTTGTCTTAGGCAGATAATCCGCATCGGTCATAGCCTTATAGTTCTGAAGAAGAGCAACTGTCTCCGGTGTATTAAAAGCAGCTGACTTTTTGTCCTCTGACAGGATCGCAATATCTTCCTGGAACAGCATATTGAAGAATTCAGAGGGATTAAAGAGATATGCTCCGGTAGCATCCTTCATCTGCTTTGCCATCTCAAAGGAAGCCTGGAAATTGGTTGGAACCTCTGTGATACCCGCCTGTTCAAACAAAGCTTTATTGTAGAACATGATGCAAGGTGATGCATACCAGGGGAATGCATATACGGAGTCACCGATTTTTGCAGAATTATATAAAGATTCTACATAAATACCTTTTTGCTCATTGGTTGCTTCTGCGTTCAAATCAACCAATGCACCTTTTCCTGCAAGGGTCAATGCCATCTGAGTATTTAAGTTTACAACATCCGGTGATGTTCCGCCGGCTGCTGATGTAACTAATTTTTCTTGAATGGCATCATAGGGTAGGTCGGTCCAGTTGACTGTCACATTGGGATTAGCCTCTTCATAAGCAGCAATCAATCCGTTAAAGAAATCTGTGAAGGTAGGCTGAAGTGAAATGGTCCAGAATTCAATGGTAACTGGTTCTGCACTTGCTGTTGTATCTGATGAATTCTTTGCTGAAGTATCACTTGATGCATTTTGCGCATCATCCTTTACCTTACTTCCACAACCGAATAACATACTGGTTGTTAAGATCAGTACCAGACACAGGCTAATAACTTTTTTCATATTGATATCCTCCTATTAATAAAAATATTTATAACACGCAGACCTTCTGCGCTGTTATCTCTTATCCAATATCCGAGGGTGAAACAATGTCATGTCACAGTATATAACTCAACCTGTTGATGTCATCCTGTTTAACTCATCAAATCTACATAACTCAACGGGTGTATAGGCTAACCACTGTCGTTTCACAGATCTGAGTCGCTTTTCACAGCTATCATTATAGCAAGAATGAAATTCAATTCAATATTTCCACCCCATACAGAAAGTAGTTACGTATTTTGTTTTTTTCTATAATTTTGTGAAAGTACATTCCATTTCTGTCTATATCCCAAAAAAAATTGACTGTGGGTTGTAGATAAGGAGTTTTTAGTCTATAATCAGGAAGATGAGGATAATTTACCAAAGAATAAGAAGGATGTGCTGCACACTTATGATATATACCGGTGAAGAGGTCAAACAGAATATTCTGAAAATCTATGATGAGCTTACCTCAGTTGAGAAAAGCGTTGCGGATTTTTTTCTGAGCAACACCAAGCTGATTGATTTTAATTCAAAAAACATATCAAAGCTTCTTTATGTTTCAGAAGCAACATTATCTCGCTTTGCAAAAAAATGCGGCTATAAGGGCTTTCGGGAATTAATCTATGTATATAAAAAAGACCTGTCCTCAAGCGAACAGGAAAAAGATATTAGTGCTCTTTCGATGCGTGTGCACGATACTTATCTAAAATTATTAAACGAAAGCTATGAATTGCTAGACGAGCCTCAGATGAGGCGTATTGCTAATCTGGTAAACAAATGTAAACGAGTCTGTGTCTATGGGATGGGAAGCTCCGGCTTTGCGGCAAATGAATTTCGGCTCCGTTTTATGAGAACCGGCTTATACGTAGAGGCAATCACTGATTCCCAAATGATTCAGATGAATTCTGCCCTGGTAGATGAGGACAATTTGGTGATAGCAATTTCCTTAAGCGGAAAGACCAAGGAGATTTTATCAGGAATCTGTCTGGCAAAAAAGAGAAACGCCAAGGTGGTATTGATTACATCTAATAGAAATGTGAAGGAAAGTGAATGCTGCGATGAGGTTCTCTATGTCGCAACCTCAAAAAACCTGGATGGCGGAACAATGATTTCACCGCAGTTTCCTATCCTGGTCATGATTGATGTTTTCTATACTTATTATTTTGAAAACGATTCGTTTTTTAAAGCAGAAAAGCATAAGGAGACACTTTCAGCACTTAAGGTTACCTAAAGGAACATAATCGACATCAATGATGAGGTATATCTATGCAAAAGAATAAAAAATCTATTAACCAAGTGGTCAAACCCAGATCATGGGCAGATCATTTTTTAGAACGACATTTTACTAGTAATCTTTTTACCTATCGTCAGATTTTTTCTATGCTGATACCTCTTATTCTGGATCAGCTTTTTATTAATTCCATTTCCCTTCTGACCACTGCCATGATCAGCTCCTCCAGTCAGGAATCCGTAACGGCAGTCAGTCTGGTAGCTCCCCTCTCAACGATGTTGTATGCGCTCTTCTCTTCCATCTCCGTCGGCGGTACTATTGTAATAGCACAGTATATGGGACGGGGCAATCAGGATAAAATCCGTGAAACAACAGGGCAAATTCTTCTTGCCTCCCTCGTAATCGCTGTCTTTTCCTGTATCATACTTGTGATGTTTTCCGACACATTAATCCGAATCGTATTTGGTGCAGCGGATCCAGTCGTTATCAAGAAGGCAAGTCAATATCTGATCGGAGTCGCTATTTCTCAAATCTTTTTGTCGGTATACTTAGGAGCCTTTGCTGTGTTCCGTGGAATGGGTACTGCAAAAATCTGTCTGCGACTGACGGTGATTATAAACCTGATCCATCTTTTGACCAGTATGCTACTGCTCGATGTCATGGGACTGGATATTCTGGGTACCGCTCTATCACTTAATATTGCCAGGCTCATCGGCTGTGTGGTCGCAGTCTTTATGTTGATGAAGCCGAATGGTATCCTACGACTTCGTCCAGGACATATATTCCGTATGGATTTGCCAATTCTAAAATCCATCTTCCGTTTGGGACTTCCCTTTACTCTGGAGCAGTTATTTTTTAACGGCGGAAGCATGCTTGTACAGACCTATATTGTTCAGCTTGGTACTATAAGTACCGCTGCCAACGCAATCACAAATTCCGCTTTTTCCGTATTCTATTCTGCCGGTCTAGCTGTAAGTACTCTGGCTTCTACTGTGGTAGGTCAATGTGCCGGTAGTGGTGACAAAGCACTCACACGCAGATACGGAGAGAAGATGATTTGGCTTGGCACGGTCATATCCATACTGTCCATCCTAATCTTCTTTCCATTCATTCCCCTGCTTATGAAGCTATATCATGCTCCGCAAGAAACCCTGACGCTGATTTACCGTTTGTTAATTATTGCAATCATTCCTATGCCCTTTTTCTGGTCCATGTCAAATATCATGCCTAATATTCTCAGATCCGCAGGAGATTCTATGTTCAGTTCCGTGGTTTCTCTTATTACCATGTGGATTGTGAGAGTTGGCCTAGGCTATGTATTATCCATTTCCCTTGGTCTTGGTGTGCCGGGGGTATGGATATGCATGGGAATTGAATGGGGTGTACGAACCATTGTTTTCTATCTACGCTACCGGTCAGAGGCGTGGCTCAGGAAGAAGGCCATCGGTTGAAAGGGTTGTTTCACAATCTAATCGATGAATAAAGGGGCTGTTGCATAAAGTACGCTTATAATGTAGGAGAGAATGACATGCACTGTTTGACGAACAGATTGTTGTTCTTTTCTACATTTTATAACATACATTTTGCAACAGCCCCTTCAAGGCTATCTTACGATTTGAAACAACCTCTCTTATTAATTATCTTATTCAACTTCATTAAGCTTTTTATCATAGTCCTCAAAAACATAAGATAGAACATCAGCCATACCGACAAACCTACAGCCATAGATGGTTTCGTCTCCCTCTGCCTGAGACCGGATGATCTCCACTACGGAATGCAAGGTATCCTCGGTACCTAAATTAATGCTTGCGTTAAAATAAAATCCGATTGGCAGTACACTCTTGGTCCGAAATCCAATTCCTGTCTGCGAGATATTTATTACCTCAATCGGCGCATGAAGGTCACTTACCAGAACATAGTTTTGCTTGTATAGATTACATATCTCAAGTGTTAAAGTAACCGGCAATCTTTTCGCTCTTCTTCTCTCTTCCATCTTATCCCTCCATTCAGCTTAAAACCCACAAATTTGGGCGGCAGCATAAATTTATGACAATAGATAAGTCGCGAAGCGTGTTTTCTATTGTATGCCGATTGAAAAATCTTTGATTTTTCAATCTATCCCCCATAATTTTATGATAACATTATTTACCTTTTATTGCAAGTTATGGGATGCAGATTTATCTTAGGGACATTCTTCTAACATTTCCTTCACAAGCTGATTAATCATACCCGGATCTGCCTTACCTTTCATCTCCTTCATGGTCTGACCTACAATAAAGCCCATGGCTTTTGTCTTTCCACTCTTATAGTCGGCAACAGACTGCGGGTTATCAGAGATAATCTTCTCTACAGTAGCTCGAAGGAGACCATCGTCGTTCACCATGCCCAGACCATGCTTCTCAACATATTCCTCCGGCTCCACATTCTCCTTAAATATCTTCTCGAATACCTCTTTAGCTACGGTACGGTTAATCTTATTGCCATCTACTAATTCGATCAATTTGGCGAGCCTGGAGGGTTCAAAGGTAATCTCCTCTGCCTCCATCTCCATCTCCTTAAGTAAGCGCATGGTCTCTACCATCAACCAGTTGGAGACCTCCTTGGGTTTTCCACACAGTGTAACCGTCTCCTCAAAGATATCTGCCAGATGCTTGGAGCTTGTGATAATCGATGCATCATAAGCGGGGATATCAAATTCCTTCTCATAACGCAGCATCTTCTCATCTCGTAGCTCGGGTTGACGCACCTTAATACTCTCTAGCCATTCATCGCTGATTTCAATAGGAGGAAGGTCCGGTTCTGGGAAATAGCGATAATCCTGAGCATCTTCTTTGGAACGCATGGCAAAACTAGTATCCTTATTATCATCCCAGCGTCTGGTTTCCTGTACCACCTTTTTGCCATATTCCAGCAGCTCAATCTGGCGCTTTCTCTCTCCTTCAATGGCTCTTGCAATTGCCTTGAAGGAATTCATGTTCTTCATCTCAGTTCTGGTTCCGAACTCCTTGGCACCAACTTCACGTACGGATAGGTTGATGTCTGCTCGCAGGGATCCCTCCTGCATCTTACAATCCGATACACCAAGATATTGAAGAATTAGTCTTAGTTTATCCAGATAGGCTACTACTTCCTCTGCTGAGCGCATATCAGGCTCACTGACGATCTCGATCAGGGGAACCCCGCAACGGTTATAGTCAACCAGGGTGCAGTCCTCCCAAGGATCATGGACCAGCTTACCAGCATCCTCCTCCATGTGTATCTCATGGATTCGAACGAGCTTCTTGCCTGCTTCGGTCTCTATCTCAATACCACCATCACGACAGATGGGCAGGTAAAGCTGGGAGATCTGATAAGCCTTCGGCAGATCTGGATAGAAATAGTTTTTACGATCAAATTTGCAGCGTTTGGTAATGGTACAGCCCATTGCTAGGCCTGCTGCCATGGCAAATTCTACTACCTTTTTATTAAGTACGGGAAGCGTTCCCGGCATACCCGTGCATACAGGGCAGCAATGCGTATTCGGATCTCCTCCGAACTGAGTCGTACAACCACAGAAAATCTTACTCTTCGTGGCAAGTTCGACATGGACCTCCAAGCCGATGACGGTCTCATATGCTTTCATGGGCTATGCCTCCTTTCCCTTTGCGATTAGTGTTAACGGTCTCTCATATACATACGTCTGCTCAAAGCTGTAAGCAGCACGGATAATGTCCTTTTCACCAAAATGCTTTCCGATTAACTGTAAGCCAATCGGAAGCCCCTTTGCATCTTTACCGCAGGGTAGACTGACAGCCGGTAAGCCTGCTAAGTTCACGGATACAGTATAGATATCGGACAGATACATCTTGAGAGGGTCGCCTAAGCTCTCACCAAGGCGCGGTGCTGTCTCCGGAGCTGTAGGCCCTAATATGATATCATATTTCTCAAAGGCCTTACGAAAGCCCTCATTAATGATTGCTCTTACCTTTAAGGCCTTATTATAAAAGGCATCATAGTAGCCTGAGCTTAATACAAAGGCACCAATCATCATTCTATGCTTTACCTCATCGCCAAAGCCTTCTGTTCGAGTCTTCTTATAGACATCCTGCAGTCCTTCAAAATCCGGTGTACGGTATCCGTATTTTACACCGTCAAAGCGGGATAAATTAGAACTGGCTTCGGCACATGCAATAACGTAATAGGAGGGAACGGCATATTCTACAGAGTGGAGATCAAACTCCTCTACGATTGCTCCTTTGCTTTTAAACACTTCGGCTGCTTTCAATATACTTTCCTTAACCTCTTCTTCAATTCCAGCCCCGAGGTAGTCCTTTGGAATACCGATTCTCATTCCCTTCACATCGTCTGCTAAGGCGTCCATGTATTGATAGCGTTCCTGTGACACAGAGGTAGCATCCTTCGCATCATGTCCTGAGATAATCTCAAGGGCTGCCGCACAGTCAGAGATATTTCTACCTATGGTTCCGATCTGATCGAGAGAGGAAGCATAGGCAATGAGTCCATAACGGGACACCGTGCCGTAGGTTGGTTTAATCCCTGTCACACCGCAGTAACCGGCAGGCTGACGAATCGAACCACCTGTATCAGAGCCCAAGGCATAGAAGGCTTCCTCAGCGGCAACCGCTGCAGCTGAACCACCGCTGGAACCACCCGGTACATGGGATGAATTCCAAGGGTTCTTGGTCTCTTTAAAGAAGGAGGTCTCCGTGGTACTACCCATGGCAAATTCATCCATATTCGTCTTTCCGATGATTACTGCTCCTGCCTTCTTAAGCTTCTCTATAACCGTAGCATCATAAGTCGGCTCAAAGTTGTATAAGATTTTTGATGCACAGGTGGTCTTTATCCCCTTCGTACAGATGTTATCCTTTACTGCGATTGGAACTCCGGCTAATGGGGAATCCGCAAGCTCGCCGGCGTCTATTCTTCTCTGCACATCCTCTGCCTGTGCATAGGCTTCTTCTTCAAGAACCGTAATATAACATCCATAGTCCGGGTCTCTTTGTTTTATAATCGCAAGCTGCGCTTCAACTGCTTTGGCAACCGATATTTCCTTGTCCTTAATCCTTCTTCCAAGCTCCAGCGCAGACATTGACGTAATATCCTTCATATATTAGCCTCCATCCAAATCATTTCTATTCTTATCCACTAATGGGAAATCTCTACTCTACTGTCTTTGGAACCGCAAAGCTTCCTTCTATTCGCTTCGGCGCATTCCTTAACAGCTCCTCACGATGATCGGTATTGGTTACCTCATCTTCACGAAATACATTCTTCACCGGAAGTACATGTGACATAGGTTCGACACCTTCTGTATCCAAACCATTCATTGTCTCTATATATCCCAGGATATGATCCAGATCCTGCGCTACCTTTTCCTTCTCTTCCTCAGAGATGGTAAGCTTTGCAAGGGCTGCTACATACTGTACCGTTTCCTCTGTTATCTTCATAAAAATACCACCTTTCTATTGCATCATGTTAATATAATTCAATTAGGGCTCCAGTCTCGACAGATCACGAGGAAACATCGCAGTCTCCCTTACGTTCGTCTCATCTAAAAGCTTCATCGTTAATCGCTCCAAGCCAATTCCAAGACCACCATGTGGCGGCATACCATGCTTATGAATCATGAGGAAGTTCGAGAACTCATCTGGATTCATCCCTCTAGCCATCATCTTTGCTACCTGAGCTTCATAGTCATGAATTCGTTGTCCCCCGGTAGTTATCTCCATCCCCTTAAAGAGAAGATCAAAACTCAAGGTGAACTTAGGATCAGAAGGATCATCCATGGCATAGAAGGGTCTTTTCTTAGAGGGATAATGGGTGACAAATACCAGATCACTGCCATACTCTTCTTTAAAGTATCTTCCGATTAATACCTCCTCCTCTGGCTCCAAATCATAGGGGTTTTTGATTTTTCGGTCATACTTTTCAGACACAAGACGCTTAGCCTCATCGAAACGGACTGCCGGAATTCTTGATACATCAGGCAACGTAACCTCAAGGAGCTTTAATTCCTTCTCATACTGCTCCGCCAGGAGAGAGAATACAGATCGAAGCATCTCTGTCTCCATGGCCATGATATCCTCAAAGCCATCGATGTATCCCATCTCAAAATCCAAACTTGTATATTCATTTAGATGTCTTGTGGTATTATGCTTCTCCGCACGGAATACCGGAGCCGCTTCAAAGACTCTGTCATAGACTCCAACCATGGTTTGCTTATAAAACTGGGGGCTCTGAGCTAAAAAGGCTTTGCTTCCAAAGTACTCCAGCTTAAAAACATTCGCTCCACCCTCCGCATTTCCTGCTACAATCTTCGGTGTTCTTATTTCGGTAAAGCCCTGAGAATATAAGAAATCACGAAAGCCTCTTACGATTCCCTCCTGAAGCTTAAAGATAGCTCTCTCTCTGATATTACGAAGAGAGATTGGACGATAATTCAGTTTTGTCTCCAGTGAGGTCTTCATCTTCCATTTTGAGATTGGAAGAGGCAGCATAGAACCTTCCTTGGGTGAGGTCAGTATTTTCACCTTTGTCAGTCTCACCTCGAAGCCTTGTGGTGCACGCTCTTCTTCATGGAGAATTCCTTCTGCTTCAATTGTCATTCCTTCTTTTAGTTCCTTAAGACTAGCCTCGGTAACCCCTTCTTCATACACACATTGTACTAAGCCTTCTCTTTTACGAAGAACAACAAAGGCAACCTCGCCCATATGTCGAATAGTATGGATGAAGCCATTTATTTTTACGCTCCCCTTGATCTCCTGTGTTAGAATATCACTGATTTCCTTAGCTTCCTTCTGTTTTACACCTGTTATAAATTCCATATAAACATTCATTCCTTTCTCATAACCTGTTATATGTTGTATTTGGTGATTGAAAAATCAATGATTTTATCAATCAACTTAATAATTGCCCACTAGCTTTATCCTGCTTTTGATGGCTCCGACTACCATCGATACGTGGCCAAGTATCTTGTATTGCATTCTTTTAGGCTATAAGATTCTCAAACGCTTATTAATTTTATGAATCAAAAAAGCCCCGAAGAATGCATATTTGCATTCTTCGGGACGAGAAGTCGAATTTCCCGCGGTACCACCCGCATTGAGAGCATAGCTCTCCACTTACTTACACTTAACGCGTGTCACGCGCGAACCTACTGATCGTTCAATTCGCGGGCTCCGGAGTGTTCCGTATTCTACTTATCACCATAGGTGTGCTCTCAGTCGGTGGCTCACCATTCCTGTCGTTCGATTATTGGGTAGAATAAAGTCTCCTTCTTAGCCGATAAATCTATTAGATTATAAAAAGACAAAGGTATTGTAATGAAACAACACCTTTGCTGTTGACTTATAATAGCATATAGTATTTACAAAATCAAGTGCTAATATAACAAATTATGAAATTCATGCAACATTCATGCAACATCCATACAATATCCCTTAAAGCTATAATCACTAGAAGGGCACTGAAGATCGATAGGCTATTATACTAATACTAATTATCATCCTTCTTCCATTTAAGCAATCTGCTGTTTAGAAACAGGCTTTTGTCTCCTATTCCTGGGGGAATACGTATCTATAATAGTCCTCTTCAAGAATGCTCTTAGATACAGAAAATTTATTCTTTACAATTTTATTCAGATTATTGATGTAATCCTTAGGTAAAGGCTCATCTGTTAATAGTGTTGTCTCCCTGGTTGCTGAATTGTACATCACCTTATCCGTGATAAAGCTACGGTTTGACAATACAACCAAAGGCTCTGCGTCGGACAGGATATCCTGCCCCATAAGGAGGCGAGAGTCATATTCCAGACCAAAGAGATTGGATAGGGTGGGCAGAATATCCATACTGGAGCAGGGCTCATCGATTATGATATTCTCCTCCATTCCCGGACACCAGAGAATAAAATGATTTCTATAAATCTCAAAGTTGGGATCAATATCATGACCAGCCAGCTCATCGAGCTTGTATTTTTCCCAGCCGTAGGGGTAATGATCCGCACTAAGGGCTATCACTGTGCGCTCTGCGACACCTGCTGCCTCAAGCCTTGCCAGGAGCGCTTCAAGAGCCTTGTCCAATTCCATCTGACAGGCAATATAAGCCTTGGCATCCTGGGAGTAAGGCAGATCCTGGACCAACTGTTTATTCCTCGAAGCCATACTGTTACCACTAAAGGTATAATTCATATGTCCACTTACGGTAAGGTAATAGACATGGAATTGATCTTCTTTTACGAACTCGTCTACTGTTGCATCAATCATCTCCAAGTCTGAGCCCGGCCAACCTTTACTTGGTAAATCAAGACCATTGCCCTTAGCCTTCCAGATATATCCCTGATTCGTATGTGTTTCATTTCTCTGGTAATAAGTATAAGAATGGTTATGGTAGGCTTTACTGGCTACCCCTATTTGATTAAACTGATGTCCTAGGGAGAAGGGCCACAAATTCTTTCTGCCACGATACATGCTTCTTGTTCCCTGAGGAATCAATCCAGTCATAGCCACATATTCTCCGTCACTAGTACTAGTCTGCCATAAAGCAGTATAAAAATTATTAAATACAAATCCCTCTCTCACCAAACGATATAAGGTAGGCGTCTTCTCTTCGTGAATGGCATAGGGAGAAAAGCCTTCGGCTGTAATCATAATCAGGTTATAGCCCTTGAATTTACCGGTATACTCATTCTTATTGGTTGGAGTAACTGAGGCGAAATAATTATGGAGGGTCTTTATTGTCTTATTCTTCTCCTTATTAGCTAAAGCTGCAAAATCAATATCCATAACATTCGGAGAAGTATCAATCGGAGTCGGTGTAGGCAAAGGCGTCGGTGTAGGAGTTAGATCCGCCTTTGCTGCTGGTATGGCCGGTTCTGCCACAGGTGTTATTGCAGGTGTTACTGCAGGTGTAGGGATCATGGTTGGTATCGGAGTATTAACATTCCTAGTATCTGCCAATACCAGCTCATCCTCTGGTGAAAGAAGCTTTAGGATATCCATCCTTGTCATGGTCGTCACACCAAGCTGCTGGCCCAACAGATCCTGAACCCTAGAATGATAGTAGAGATCATAGGGAGAATAATCCATCTTACCATATAGAAGCAGGGACGCCAAGGCAAGCAGATGAAATATTACCGATCCTCCCAGTAATATGCTCTGCTCCTTGATTTTACGCTGACCGTAAGCCATACGATTGCTGATAAAAACCCCTAATAATACCAAGGGCAGGAGGAGAATAATCAACCCGCCAAAATTACTTTTAACGGCTGTAATAATATCAGCTCCGAATTCCGATATCGCATCATCGGCCATACCCATGATCTGAAAGGAAAAGAACACCTTAAAGACATAAAAATAAACCAGTTGTACCAGATATACAATACATAAACCAGCTGAAACAACCCAGACCACAAATTTATTTACCTTTGCAGTGAAAAGCCCTGTAATAAAAGCCAGAATCGCTCCTAAGGGAATTGCAAAAATAATCGGATAGATAATCTTACTGTCTAAACTTCGGTAGACTAGAAAATGAAATATTACTTCCAGATAAATCAGCAAACCAGCAAAATATAGAAATGAGTATAAGGCTCCGCCTAAGATTTGGTCCTTTCCCCTACGGCTTCTACCCGATATAAAATCACCGATCTTCCCTAGCGTCCCTTGGATACTTACACCCATTGTACTGGGCTTCACTTTCTGCGTAGGAGCTTCTTCCTTAGTCTTAAGTTCCTTATTTTCCAGCAAATCACCATTCTCCGGTTGCCCGGCCTTTACATCCGGCTCCTTCTCCTGGCTCCCTGTAGCCTGGATTATATTATCGCTGTTATTCGTCATCTCCTGTTCCTTCTCCATCCACCCATTTACCTTCTTTCGAAATTCATGCTACCTTTTCCACCGCAACTTTTAATGCAGGTAATTGCACCATTGATCATAGTAAATTGAGGTGGTTTATGTCCGATATCTGCCTCTAAGATAATCGGCAGATCAAAGCTACCTAGCACTTCTAAAACCGCATCCTTGTAGGAGGTATCGTTATCAGTATTATACATACAGGGTCGTCCGAAGACGAAACCTGCGGCATGGTTAAACCAGCCGGCTTCCTTTAGCTGCCACAGTCCCCGTACTAAAGCCTCGGTATTTAATGCATAGCTTTCTAAAAACCATAGTATTTTATCCTGTTGATATTTATGAGCAAATTCTTTTACCTTATCATATCTAGTCCCCACCAGATTAAGGCACACATCCAGACATCCTCCAAGAGCCCGTCCATTGATTGTTAGTTCCGTATTGGAACCATAGTTAGTCGGATAGAGATTAATCCACTCTACCTCCTTCTCCGGAACAAAGCCCTCCAGCCCTGTGATTCTTGGATGGTATCCATCCTGAAAATAATCAAAGCTATGCTGAACTATATTCTTTCCCTCAAGAATACGTAGATTATCATAGAGTGAGCTATGCCATTCACCCATTCCAAAGGAACTAAAGTTATTCCCGTAAATCGTTGCTATATCCAGGTTTGTAGTTATCGTAAATACAAGTCCTGTTGTATCGGAAAACCCCTGCACCCACTTGGGGTTTTCTTTCATTAATTCAAAGTTAAGATGGGGAAGCATTTCAAACAGGTAATCACCGCCACTAGCTGCAAGAATCGCTCTTACCTCCGGATTTTGTACCAATTGCTGCAATTCCTGCGCCCTTGTGAGTCCGTCGGAGCTTCGTCCCTTCTCACATTTCCTGACATTATCTGTTACGACCACCGGATATCCCAGATCGCTAAAATGCTTTATCCCGCTTTCCAAGCGTATCAGATCTGTTTCCTCTGTAAAGCCTGCCGAGGTTGCTGTAACCCCAATCTTATAGCCCGGTTCCAGTAGCTTCGGATATTTCATAAACAGCCCACTCCTCTCATTTCTCTGTGGATTAGTATAACATTTTAGGGATAATTTATCAACGAGAAAGAAAGTGGTACAAGATTTTCAGACAAAGAAAACGTTACTGTTCACAGCTAGCTAGAAATGATGTTAGTATTTCGACAAAGGTTCCCGCTCGGAGACGCTTTCGCTTAGTTGCGTTACGTAGCAGTACATAAGGCTCTAAAATACAGAGCCTAAGTACTGACGAACGCAAATACTCCGCTCGGAAATCCTTTGCCGAAATACTAGCACCTCAATACTAATAAGGCTGAGAACAGTAACATGAAAACAGCATCCCTGCAGTTAGATTACCGGACGTTAATAATCGATCCGGAATCCTATCTGTCATAGGATGCTGTTATCCTTATCTTTTATATAATAAATATAAGCCTAGTGACTCTTATCTGGTCCAGGCAGCCAGCTCCTCTGGAGTAGCCAGTACATAATGCTGTCCGCCAACATGCTGCTTGATTCCCTTATGATAATCGATGCCACTGGAACGGTAATCGTAGCTGATTGCAATCCTTTTCTTCTCAGCAATCGGATTTGGCTGAGGGATAGCTGACAGCAAGGATTTGGTATAGGGATGAATCGGATTATCAAAAATCTCATCCTTGGTTCCAGTCTCAACCAGGTGTCCCAGATGAAGTACGCCGATTCGGTCGGAGATATACTTCACCATCGATAAATCATGGGCTATGAATAAGTACGCCGTATTGGTCTTTGTCTGAATATCCTTCATCAGATTAACCACCTGTGCCTGAATGGATACATCGAGAGCACTGATCGCTTCGTCAGCGATAATTAGATTCGGGTTCATAATTAAGGCTCTGGCAATTCCGATACGCTGTCTCTGTCCACCGGAGAATTGATGGGGATATCGATCGGCATGCTCACTGGCCAGCCCCACCATATCAAGGATTTGATATACCTTCTCTCTTCGCTCCTCCTGGGTCTTATAAAGGTGGTGAATATCCAGTCCCTGGGCGATAATATCCATGACCTTTTTTCTGGGATTCAGACAAGCCATGGGATCCTGAAATATCATCTGCATCTTCGTTCTAAGATGCTGTGTATCCTTGGCCGACAGCTTTCCCGAGATATTCTTTCCGTCAAATATCACCTCACCGGAGGTAGGCTCGTAGAGCCGGATAATCGAACGACCGATGGTTGACTTACCGCTACCGGATTCACCAACTAAGCCATAGGTCTCACCGGGATAGATCTCAAAGGACACTCCGTCCACCGCCCGAACCGTGAACTTACGATTCACTCGAAAATGCTGTTTTAGGTTATTAACCTGTAAAAGAGGCTTTCTTTCATCCATCATCATCTTGCCTCCTTTTCATCAGATAAGACTTGCTCCGCTTGTTCATAGGAAGATGCCCTCATAAGAGTATCTTCCTCTTGTCCTAGCATCATATCAATTCTCTTCTTCAGCTCCTCAGGCATGGTAACCTTAGGTGCCTTCTCATGGAGCAGCCAGGTCGCTGCATAATGGGTATCAGAGATACGGAACATGGGAGGTTCCTTCTTTAAATCAATATTAAGAGCATAGATATTACGAGGTGCAAAGGAATCACCCTCCACCATATGGAGAAGATTCGGCGGGCTTCCCGGAATGGTATATAGCTTATCATCACTACTGTTTAGATCCGGCATTGCTGATAAGAGTCCCCAGGTATAAGGGTGTCTTGGCTCGTAGAAGATCTCCTGTGTCGTACCCATTTCTACTACCTTACCGGCATACATAACCTCAACATAATCAGCAACCTTTGCTACTACACCCAAATCATGGGTAATATAGATAACAGAGATTCCTGTCTTTGCCTGAATCTCTTTGATCAGCTCTAGGATCTTTGCTTGAATGGTAACATCCAGTGCCGTGGTTGGCTCATCACAGATCAATAGCTCAGGATCACAGGAAAGCGCAATGGCAATTACCACTCTTTGACGCATACCTCCGGACAGCTGATGTGGATAATTCTTCATCCGCTTCTCTGGGTCTGTTATCCCTACCAGCTCCAAAAGCTTAATCGCCTTTTCATAAGCTTCTTTCTTCGGGGTTCTATAGTGATAGATCATCCCCTCCATAATCTGAGCACCGATTGTCATGGTCGGATTTAAGGAGGTCATCGGATCCTGAAATACCATGGCGATACGCTTGCCGTTGATATGCCTTCTCATCTCTTTTTTGGTAAGGCTGAGTAACTCCTTAGTCACCTCTTCCCCATCGCGGTTGTAGGTAAAAGTAATACTACCGCTGTTAATTCTTCCATTACTACTGAGGATACCCATAATCGCTTTTACCGTAACAGACTTACCACTGCCGCTTTCACCAACGATGGCAAGAGTCTCGCCCTTATAGAGAGAAAGATTCATACCTCGGATGACATTCACCTCACCGGCAGAGGTGGTAAAGGAGATGGATAAATCCTTGATTGATAATATTTTTTTCTTGTCCATAAGCCACCCCCTACATTTCCTTCATCTTAGGATCAAAAGCATCTCTAAGTCCATCTGCCATCATGTTAAAGCTTAGCATGATCACCGCCAGAACAATCACCGGGAAGATAATCATGTAAGGATGAGTTGTAAAGGATTTGAAGGCATCACTAATCAAGGAACCCAAGGATGCCAACGGCTGCGGAACACCAAGACCGATAAAGGCCAAGAAAGCCTCCGTAAAAATCGCATTTGGTATGGAGAACATGGACATAATGATCAGCTGACCGAAGATATTTGGCAGTATCTCCTTGAAGATAATGAACAAATTCTTCGCTCCCAAGGTCTTGGAGGCCAGAATGAACTCCTGCTCCTTGAGCTTTAATACCTGGGCTCTTGCTATCCTGCTCATGCCTATCCAGCCTGTGATAGCCAAGGCAATCGTGATTGTTACTAAGCCCGGCTTAAAGACCAGAATTAATAAGGTTACGATTACCAAGGTAGGAATTCCGTTCAGTATTTCCGAAAAACGTTGTAACACCATATCCACCTTACCGCCAAAGTAGCCGGAAACCAAACCGTAGATCATGCCAAAGCACATATCTACAATCACCGCAACCAATGCAATATAAAGTGAAATTCTCGTTCCGGTCCAGGTTCTGGTAAAGATGTCACGGCCCAGCACATCTGTGCCAAACCAATAATATACCTCTTCCAATCCTGTCGTTTTACTCGGATCCTCGGATATATATTTATTCTGAGTAATGGTGCCTGTTGAGGTATGCATATTCTCTGAACCATCAAAGATTCCAAGCTTCTCAATTCCTGGTATTCTGGGAGCCAGGTTTTGATGGGTTATAATCTGTGAATCATAGGTATGTCCGTTCATGTTCGGACCAAGGATAGCCATGATGATTACGATAATAATGAATATAATTCCTACGACTGCTCCCTTATTTTGAGCAAATCTTGATAGAATATCCTTCCAGATTGGTTTACTTGGAATAATTTCATCGATACGAGAAATTCTTTCCGCACCAATTAGTTCAAAATCCTCCGGGGCAAATTCAAATTCTGTATTATTCATGTTCTCCCCCCTTTGCAAGCCTAATTCTAGGATCAATGACGCCGTAAAGGATATCTACGACTAGCATAATTCCAATATACATAACACTATAGATAAAGGTCAGAGCAACCACCACGTTATAATCGTTGGATTGGATTGCCGACACTAAGAGACTTCCTATTCCTGGTATAGAGAACAGCTTCTCGATAACAAGACTACCGGTCATTAAGCCAACCACTAAGGGTGCCAATACTGTAATAATCGGGATTAAGGCATTACGAAGAGCATGCTTAAAAATCAATTGAAAGCTGTTTAAGCCTTTACTCTCTGCAAGGAGCATATATTCCGATCCCAGTACCTCCAGCATCTCAGTACGGGTAAATCGAGCGACCGTTGCTACGGTGAACATGCAAAGGGAGATGGTAGGCATGACAGACGAATAGATCGGTGCCTCCATCTGATAAAGCAGAGGGAACCATTTCAGTCGGAAGCCAAAGGAATAGATTAAGGCCATCGCAAATACATAAGAGGGTAAGCTAACACCAAGAACAGAAATCACAGTTGTGATTGTATCGTAAATGGTATTATGCTTTAATGCAGCAATGATGCCAAGAATTAAACCAATTATGGTTCCAATTAGGATTGCCTGTCCTCCGATCCGCAGGGAGATCGGTAATCTGGTCTGTAATAACGCAGTAATCGGTGTATTCTTCGATATCGTATAGGATACACCAAAATCACCGGATAACATGGCTTTTATGTAACGAAAGAACCTTACCATAATTGGTTGATCCAATCCATACTTTGCATTAATGATTGCACGCTGGGTATCGGTTAATTTTTCGTCATTGAAGGGTGAGCCGGGCATCAGCTCCAGCATCAGAAACAACACCATCAAGATGACGAGAAGGGTTACTATAGATATGATAACCCTCTTCATAATATATTTTTTCACACATTCACACTCCTTACTTTATAGTGAGGCTTTATCCTCAGACCTTTCAGGATTACTTGATAGTATCAAGCCTATGGACAAACCTATTCACTACCAAGAATAGTGACACCGTGCTCGCGAGTAACCTCACGACAGTGTCACTATTCCTGTATATACATAATTAATGATATTCAATTAATAATTTTATCTACTAGTTCAAAGTTGCATTCTTATAGACTCGGTTGATACCGACAGAGTGGAATTCAATACCTTCCACACCAGCTTTAATCATAACAGCATCACCCTTCTGGTATACAGGTAATATAACTGCTTCATCCATAACCATATTCTCTGCCTTCTTTAATTCTTCCCATCTAGCAGATAAATTGAGCGCCAGTTCACCCTTTTTCGCAGATTCGATAATTGCATCATAAGCAGCATTTGACCAGAAGCCATAGTTATTCGGGCTACCTGTGGTCCACATATCAAGATAAGTCATCGGGTCAGCATAATCAGGGCCCCAACGGGTTAAGCCAAGTTCAAAATCACCTTGCTGCATTCTTTCAACACGGTTTTTCTTTGGCATAGTCTGAAGCTCAATCGTGATACCGGATAGGTTAGTCTGAATTTCTGATTGGATAAACTGTGCTACATTCATTGCAGATTCTGTATCCTCTACAATCATCGTATATTTCAACTCACTAACTCCTAGCTCGGACTGTGCTGTCTTCCAGTACTCCTGTGCCTTCGCCTTATCTGTAGATAGATAGGTGCCAGTGGTCTCACGGAAATCTTTTCCGTCGGGACCGGTAGCAAGTAAGGTTGGTACTGCAAAATCAGCTACAATTGAGCCGTCCTTTAGGATGTTGTTGGCAATCGCTGCCTTGTCATAGGACAATGCAATAGCTTTACGGAGATTAACGTTCTCAAGACCTGCAACCGTCTGGTTGGGAGATATGTACCATAAGTAACCTGCCATGATATTATGGAATTCCGGATCAGCCTGGAACTGCTCAACCTGCTCACCAGATAAGGTAGCGACGTCTAAGTCACCATTCTGATAGGATAACATCGCCTGCTGAGAATCCTTGATAACCTGATACTGAATACCATCTAAAGCAACCTTGGAAGCGTCCCAGTAGCTTGGGCTCTTGGCTAAGCTGATGGTTGTAGCAGCCGGTTCATAAGCGGTAATCATGAAAGGACCATTACTTAAAATCGTCTCAGGAGAGGTTCCAAAGCTGTCGCCTGCTGCTGTAAAGAAAGCTTCATTAACCGGCAGGAAGGACGGGAACGCCATAAGGGACTCAAAGAACGGAACCGGAACATCTAAGGTAACCACTAAGGTCTTGTCATCCTGAGCAACGGCTCCCAATTGGTCAGGAGCAACTTCACCTGCGGTAATTGCAGCTGCATTCTTAATACCTGCTATTTCTGCAATGAAGGCATATTCACTTGCAACCGCCGGATCAACCAAACGTCTCCATGCAAAAACGAAGTCGCTGGCAGTTACAGCAGTACCATTGGACCATTTTGCATCTCGCAGCTTAAAGGTGTAGGTTAAGCCGTCTGAGCTTTTCTCCACAGCTTCTGCCATCGCTAAAATCGGAGAACCTGCTTCATCTACAGAATATAAGCCTTCTGTAACGGCTGCCAGTACCTCAAAGGAAGTACCATCTGTAGCAATCTGCGGATCCATAGATGCTACCTCTACATCAAAATGTACCTTCAGTATCTTACCTGAGGTCTCAGAGGCATTGCCTGCCTCACTGGCAGGTGTCTCAGTGGCTTTAGCTGGATCTGCATTCGTAGTAGTTTCTTTCTTACTACTGCAGGCTACCAGAGAAAGCATCAAAGCCACTGTAAGCATCAATGCCAATAACTTACTAATTCTCTTCATATATTCTCCTCCTATAACCGCATAAGATAATTTTGTGTAAAAAAAATGCAGTCTAAAAGATTCTAACCACTTTTTACGACCACATTGTCTTATGCCTTAGATTATGGTTCTTATTATATCTAATACCATCACAGTTTGTCAATATAAATTTGTAGAGCAATATAGCGTTAATTCGATAAAGCATTAATTTGATAAAAACGGGCATTATTCACTTAAATGCCCGTTCTTTTGATTTATCCTTTTGAAATTTTATCGTATCCGGTATTATTTGGTCAGTTTATCGACTATACTTCTGATCTCCTGCAGCTTGTCATCTACATTACCGTTCACGATGGCATCCTTCACACACATATCGATGTGACCATGCAGTACCTCACGGTTGACCTTATTCAGGATAGCTTCCGTAGCAATAATTTGATTCGAAATATCGATGCAGTATCGATCCTCCTCAATCATATTCAGGATTCCGTCAATCTGCCCCCTTGCTGTCTTAAGAAGACGTACCACCTTGTCTTTATCCGCTTTCAAACCAATCCTCCATTCTGCCGCGTGAAATTAGTGTCTATTGCACCTTTATCGCAGTAATTCTCCCAATGAATTAGGAGAAGAGTCCCTTCTTCTCGGTTATTGCTACTACCTCATAACCGGCTTCGGTTACTGTATTACGCAGAGTCTCATCTGAGACATCCTTCTTCAGATTAACAACAGCTCTGTTTTTCTTTAACTCAACCTTTGCGTCGACTCCATCAATTGCATTTAATACCTTCTCAACTCTCGCCTGGCAATGCTCACAGGTCATTCCTTTAATATCCATAATCTTCTTCATATAAATTCTCCTTATCCTAATTATATTATATTTTCATTTCTCATTCGCCCGAAAGAACCTCAGTCTTAATGCATTGGTAACTACAAATACTGAGCTTAGGCTCATTGCTGCCGCTCCGAACATGGGATTAAGCTTCCAGCCGAGGGTAATATAAAACACTCCTGCTGCCAGAGGTATTCCCAGTGTATTATAGAAAAATGCCCAGAACAGATTCTCCTTAATATTTCTAAGTGTAGCTTTACTCAACTGGATCGCTGTTACTACATCCTGAAGATTATTCTTCATCAGGACCACGTCTGCTGACTCTATCGCCACATCGGTGCCAGCTCCAATGGCGATACCAACATCTGCTCTTGCTAAAGCAGGAGCATCATTGATTCCATCGCCAACCATGGCAACCATATGTCCACCCTCCTGGATCCTTCGAATCTCGCTTTCCTTGTCCTGAGGAAGAACCTCTGCCACCACATGATCAATAGCTAAATCCTTCTGAATTGCCATGGCAGTCTGCTTGTTGTCTCCTGTCAGCATAACCACATCAATTCCCATTCTACGAAAGCTCTTTATGGCCTCAGGACTGGTAGGTTTTATCACATCAGCTACTGCAATCACTCCTAAAAGCCGATTATCCCTTGCAAAGTAAAGTGGCGTTTTTCCTTCCTTTGCGAAATTCTGTGCCTTACTCTGCAAGCCTAATAAATCGACCCTTCTCTCCTGCATCAGCTTATCATTACCTGCAATATATTGTCTACCATTCCATTCTGAGATTATTCCTCTTCCGGATAAGGCTTGAAAATCTCTGACAGAATCGATGGTCAGAAGCAATTCCTCCGCTTTTTGAACAATTGCCTCGGAAAGCGGATGCTCTGAGGGCTTCTCGATGGTGGCAGCAATCTGTAGCAATTCCTCATCGGATATTCCCTCTACGGATATAATATCCGTTACCTTAGGTTTTCCTTCCGTGATCGTTCCGGTTTTATCCAGTACTATTGTTTTGATCTGATGCAATATCTCTAATGCCTCTGCAGATTTAAAAAGGATTCCATACTGGGCCCCTTTTCCGGTCCCAACCATAATTGCTACCGGCGTTGCCAGACCTAAGGCACAGGGACAAGAGATTACGAGCACAGCGATTCCGATAGATAAGGCGAATTCAAAGGAATAGCCAAGCAGTAGCCATATCATCGAGGAAACTATTGCGATAATGATAACCGCAGGCACGAATACCCCACTAATACGGTCGGCTAGCTTTGAGATAGGAGCTTTGGAGGAACCCGCCTCTTCTACCAGTCGGATAATCTGTGCAAGGGTGGTATCATCGCCAACCTTTTCAGCCTGCATCTTAAAGAAGCCGGATTTATTAATGGTAGCGGCTATAACCTTGTCTCCGGCCTGTTTCTCGACCGGTATACTCTCTCCGGTCAAGGCAGCCTGATCAACAGAGGAGCTTCCTTCTATAATAACACCATCTACCGGTATGCTCTGCCCTGGACGAACCACAAGGATATCTCCGGCAACCACTTCTTCAATCGGTATCTCCAGCTCGATCTCATTCCGCAGTACATTGGCAGTCTTTGGAGCTAGGTCTAATAGCTTAGCTATCGCTTGGGAGGTCTTTCCCTTCGATCTTGCTTCCAAGTATTTTCCCAAGGTAATCAAAGTCAGAATTGTTCCTGCAGACTCAAAATACAAATCATGCATATAATGCTTTACCATCTCTATATCACCATGACCCAATCCATAGCCAATCCGATAGATAGCAAACAATCCGTAGATAACAGCTGCCGCAGAACCGATGGCAATCAGGGAATCCATATTAGGGGAGCGATGCCATAAGGTCTTGAAGCCGATCTGATAATATTTCCGATTAACATACATGATTGGTAACGTTAATAAAAGCTGAGTGAAGGCAAAGGTTATACCATTTTCTGCTCCCATGACCACCATAGGAAGAGGAAACTGAAGCATATGTCCCATGGAAAGATATAGAAGAGGAATAAGAAACACAAAAGATACAATGATTCTAGTCTTCATCTCCTTCTGTTCCTGCTCAACAGGATTAGCCTTCTCAATTGACGGTTTAATGGAACTGTCTCTTATAAACTCTGTTGCCCCGTATCCTGCAGCTACTACTGCCTCTATAATCTGTCCATTATTGAGCTCAGTCTCATCGTAATCTACGCTCATACTGTTCGATAGCAGGTTCACATTAACAGACTGAACCCCATTCAATTTTCCTACACTACGTTCGACTGCTGAGGAGCAGGCTGAACAGGACATACCAGTAACGCTAAATTTTTGCTTCATAGAAAGCCACTCCTTTTAGGTATATCATCCCCTCCCCCCTGGGGGGTGGGTATAATCATAATAATACGGGGATTGAAAAATGTCAATCCCCATACGGCCACTATATTTTTATTCCAATATCCTACTTCTATACTTCTATACTTCTATACTTCTATACTTCTATACTTCTATACTTCTATACTTCTATACTTCTATACTTCTGTACTTCTAAATTTCTATGGTTCTATGATAAACCAAGCTTAATCATCGCATTCTCTATCTTATTCATTCACTATAGTAATTTTGTCGCTATCCCTCAGATTAATTAGGGTACCCTCTGCTTTCTCTGTTACCCCCGTGATTCTAGTTTCCTTCCCTGATGTGAGGTCTGTTACGAGGATCCCAACCTCAGTTTCATTACTCACAGCCGAATACTCCTGATAAATCCTATATTGAAAGCCATTATTCTCAAAGGTCAGGTAATTGAGGTCCACTCCCTCATTCTCTGCACCACCACCGCGCATATAGTAGGAATATACGAATTTACTCCAGGAATTAGTCGTTGTATCGGGGAATACCAGCTCCGGCTTCTCTTTTGTACCAAAGCGGTATACTATGTACTCCTTACTGTCCTTTTCTATACAGACAGTAAGGCGTTTTCTGGAGTCTTTCAGAGGAAAGGTAAACAATATCTCTTCATTGTCAGCACATAACTTATCATCCAGATAAGCAGTCTCTGCTTTTGAATCAGCTGCTTTTGAATCAGCTGCTTCTGACTCTGTACCCTCATTAGAGGAAGCTGCTTCTCCACCTCCAGACGGCTCACTTGTAAGTGCATCCTTAAAATCCTCCCACACCGGTAAATCGGTCCTAATATACTCCTTAATCTCTGCAAGCTTCACCTCAAATAAGGCATAATCCCCGACCGCGTGAGAAACACCCTGATTATATCCGATGGCATCCGCTGTAAAGTAAGTATGCATATTATAGTAATCCGTATCATCATCCGCTTTTGTAAACGCCGATACATCTAACTCCGGCAGGTACGCTAATAAATCCTCAAGCTCCGGACCCATATCAAGTGGTCCAGAATAGGTGCTCGCTTCTCTCATGATATTAATAAATTTATCATCAATATACAGGATGTCGGATAATCGCAACTGCTTTCCATTCACAAGGTCAATATTGAGTGTATAGAATTCGTTACTCGGGTGGGCTGCTCCTTCCATATCAAAATACATATAATACCGAAGGCTTAACACTTTATTACCCTTCCAGGGAATGTCATAAGATAATTCTATCGTTACATTGTCTTCCACAAAAAAGTTAACAAACTCCATTGTCTTAGCTTCTATCAATTGGTTGATCGTATTTTGCTTATCCGAATCCGATAATCCGCTAATCTTGGGATAGACTCCCGTAATATTATCGCCCAGGTCAAACAGTCTATCGGTAATTATATAATCAGAATTAACTGGCTCTTCTTTTGATATAGCGGGGGAAACCTCAGCATCAAGAGCTATAGCCTGTGTAGGGGCTATCGATATAGCTGTATCCTTCTCTATTCCATTATCAGCCTCCTGTTTCCTACAAGCAGTTATTCCTGTCAGCGAAATCATCAATAAAATACATATTATAAGTCGTTTCATCGTCTTCTCCCATTCCCTGTTCGTTTTATCTAGCTTAATTTATCTATACTACTTTATCCTTATTTTACCTTATGTATTCTAGCACACCCTATTCTCTCCGTCAATCTGAACGGTTCCTAACAAATCATATCACTTAAAAAGAAAGGGTTCGCGTGCGCGTTCGCATTTTAATAAGAAGCTTATAAGTGCTCACTTTGCTTATGTGAAAATAAAATAAGGCTATATAAGATAAAGATCATCTTACATAGCCTTATTCATTTTATCATGTAATTGTGTTCAGCATTACAGCTTCTTTATTCTCTCAATTGCTTCTAGAGTACTCTCGTAGGTGCCAAAAGCAGTTAGTCTAAAGTAACCCTCTCCGCTGGGACCAAACCCAGAACCGGGTGTTCCTACCACATTTGCCTTGTCTAAGAGATAATCGAAGAAATCCCATGATGTCATACCCTTCGGAACCTCTAGCCAGATATAAGGAGCATTCACACCTCCGGATACCGTGTAACCTGCAGATTGTAAGCCCTCACGGATTACCCTGGCATTGTTCATGTAATAAGTAATCTGTTCCATGGTCTGCTTCTTGCCTTCCTCTGAGTAGATTGCCGCTCCGGCATACTGTATCATATAAGGAGCCCCATTGAACTTGGTTCCGTGTCTTCTAGCCCATAGGCTGTTAAGGGATACGTCACCACACTTTAAAGCCTTGGGGACTACGGTAAAACCAAGTCTGGTGCCGGTGAAGCCTGCATTCTTTGAGAAGCTGCGAAGCTCGATGGCACAGGTCGTCGCTCCGTCACACTCATAAATCGTATGAGGAACATCATCCTCTGAGATATATGCCTCATAAGCTGCATCATAAATAATGACAGCACCCACCTTATTCGCATAATCAACCCATTTTTGAAGTTCAGCCTTATTGATGGTAGAGCCAGTCGGATTGTTGGGAAAGCAAAGGTAAATCATATCCGGTGTCTCTGTCGGTAGCTCAGGAGCAAAATTATTCTCCTTGGTGCAGGGCATATATATAACATTGGTCCATCTTCCACTGTCCGCCAGATAGTCTCCTGTTCTTCCTGCCATTACATTCGAATCGACATAAACCGGATATACAGGGTCACATACGGCGATTTTATTGTTCGCATCAAAAATCTCCTGGATATTAGCAGAATCACTCTTAGCTCCATCACTGATAAATATTTCATCGATTGATATATCTACACCACGACTCTTATAATCATTCTCTACGATAGCCTTACGCAAGAATTCATAACCAAGATCCGGTGCATAGCCTTTAAAGGTATCCTTTACACCCATATGATCAACCGCTGTATGAAGGGCACCAATCACTGCCGGTGCTAAGGGAAGCGTTACATCACCAATTCCAAGTCGGATGATCTTCTTATCCGGATTCGCCTCGCTATATTCCTTCACCTTCTTGCCGATGGTAGAAAACAGATAACTACCCGGTAGCTTCAGATAATTTTCATTAATCTTGAACATATTCAAACCAACCTTTCCGATAGAACATCATCCTTATCGCTAAGCTCTGACATCCTCTTTAAACTTTATAATATTTATACTCTAAAATGCAACATTATACAAGATATATCTTGCGAATTCTTAAAAATAAAGTATTGATACAGTTCTATAGGTCTATTTCCCCTTCAAATACCTTCACAGCCGGACCTGTCATTAATACCGTATTACGTTTCTCGTCAAATCGAATCTTCAGATCGCCTCCTAATAAGCTTACTGTTACCTCATGATCGGTGTAGCCGTTCAGAATAGATGCTACGACACTGGCACAAGCACCTGTTCCGCAGGCAAGGGTCTCACCGGAACCGCGCTCCCATACACGCATCTTAATATGATTGCGGTCGATCACCTGGATAAATTCAGTATTTACTCTCTCAGGGAACATCTCATGATGCTCGAATTTCGGCCCTATCACCTCTAGAGGCAAAGAATCTGTATCCTCAACAAAAACAACAGCATGAGGATTCCCCATCGACACGCAGGTTATCTCATAGATCTGGTCCTCTACCGTAATCGGCTCCTTGATTAGAAGCTCCTTACTAGAATTCACAGGAATTAAAGCAGGCTTCGTGATTGGCGCTCCCATATCTACCGTTACCCAGGTTACCTTACCATCCTCAACCGTTAAGTCCAACTCCTTAATACCGCTTAGAGTCTCTATTTTAAGCTGCTTTTTATCAGTCAACCCATAATCATAAACAAACTTCGCAACACAGCGGATACCGTTACCACACATTTTTCCACTGGAGCCGTCATTGTTATACATGTCCATATAAAAGTCCGCTGTTTGAGAAGGTCTGATCAGAATCAGACCGTCGGAACCAATCCCAAAGTGTCTGTCACTTACCTTAATCGCTGTCTCAGGGATATTGTCTATCAACTCCTTTGTGCAATCGACATAGATATAGTCATTGCCACATCCCTGCATCTTTGTAAATTTCATATCAATACCAACCTTTCTTATCATAGTATAGCTACTGTATGAATATAAATTTTCACGCCAACATAAATTCCTGCCCATTATCCTATGAAACCTAAGAGAATTTGCTATGATGGGCAACCATGATTGATATTATAGCAAAAACTGTACTTCCGGTAAATATATCATTTCCTATTCAGCACAAAACACATGCTATAAAGCACTATTGTCAAAAAATAAGAGCCTATACGTCCCTTCACGGAAATATAAGCTCTCAAAACAACTGTATATATTACATTAAAAAGTTTCAACTGTCAAAAGGTAATTTCCGTCTTTAATAGTTAATATCGCTGTATGTATATTCAGCTTGGCTAGACCGGCTGACGACGGTCGCCCAAATTCGATTTGAGACTCATAAGAAAATCGAGCCTGATTATGCGAGATTTTCTTTATGCCATGAGGCTCAAAGGAGAATATACCCAGGAGGGTAAGGCAGCCAAATGAATGTACATACAGTGATATTAACTTACAAAACCAAAAACTGCCTTTTGACATCTTAATCTTACTATCCAAACATCTTAAGAACCATCTCAGACATCTCCACCATGTTCGTGCCACTGTCCATACTTGTTTTTTGAAGATAACGATGCGCTTCATCTTCATTCATGTTATTTCGATCCATCAATATCAGTTTAGCCCTCTTAATGATTGCCTTTTCCTCTTCCGATCTTACCTTCGGTCTATCCTTCTCCTTCTTCTTCCGACGCTGATATTGATATGTCATCATCTGAAGCGTATTGAGCAGATCATGAGTCTTAATCGGCATTGGTAAACAGACGATATTACTTTGAGAGTATTCCAGCTTCTCAGGAGAAGCAATCATAAGCATTTCAAAACCGTTAGGCAGATAATTATATAACTCACTATAATGCATATCAGAAAAGCGGTATCCACATACAACAATACCTTCATCTAAGTCATTGGCACGACTGATAATCTGAGAGCCTAAGGTGAAGGAATCACTTACGTTAAATCCGTTCCTTATCAATAAATTCTTGATACTGTTTGCATCTTCCAGTCTCGGGAAGCCTACAATTATACTGAACACATCTGTTCACCTCCGTTCTCTCTTCTTAAAAATCACGAGAAGTAAACAGACTATATTCGATATAAATACTGATCCATCTCCCACTGAGTAACCTGAGTTCTGTAATCCTCCCACTCAACCTTCTTTGCCTCAATATATTTCTTACTGATATGTTCTCCTAATATACCTTTCACAAAATCGCTATTTTCAAGATTAGTGATAGCTTCGCAGAGATTTAGCGGAAGGCGGCGAACCTGCAGGCTCTCCCTCTCCTGTTCTGACATCTCGAATACATTGCGATCGACGCTCGGAGGCGGAGTTAGCTTGTTTTTAATCCCATCAAGACCTGCTGCCAGACATAAGGCTAAGGTCAAATAAGGATTCGCAGAAGGATCCGGATTACGTAGTTCCAGTCTTGTAGAGGCTCCACGATTAGCAGGGATACGTATTAAGGGACTACGATTGGATACCGACCAGGCGACATAAACCGGAGCTTCAAAATTAGGAACCAGTCTCTTATAGGAATTAACCAAGGGATTGGTGATTGCCGTAATGCTTTCGATATGCTTCATGATGCCTGCAATAAAATAATATGCTTCCTTACTCAGCCCTAGCTTATCGGAATTATCTTCAAATATATTCTTACCATCCTTTTTTAGAGACATGTTCACATGCATACCGGAACCGTCTACCCCGTACTTAGGTTTTGGCATAAAGGTGGCATGCAGCCCATGACGTTTAGCAATGGTACGTGCTACTAATTTGAAGGTCATAATATTATCAGCTGTTGTTAAAGCATCATCGTATTTAATATCAATCTCATGTTGGGCTGGAGCCACTTCATGGTGAGAGGCTTCTACACTTAACCCCATCTCCTCCAGTGTAAGCACCATATCGCGCCTTGCATTTTCACCGAAATCAAGGGGTCCTAAATCAAAATATCCTGCCCTCTCGTTGGTGATAGTCGTCGGTTCTCCATTCTCTTCAATATGGAATAGGAAGAATTCAAGCTCCGGTCCCACGTCAAAGGTGTAACCCATCTCTTCTGCCTCCATAATCGTCTTACGAAGGATATATCTAGGATCACCCTCAAAGGGCTTACCATCCATATTATAAACATCACAAATTAATCGCGCTACCTTGCCCTGCTGTGGTCTCCAAGGAAATGTAACATAGGTATCCAGATCCGGATGTAAATACATATCAGACTCTTCCAGACGAACAAAGCCCTCGATGGACGATCCGTCAAACATACACTGATTATTTAATGCTTTCTCCAACTGGCTTGTTGTGATTGCTACATTTTTCAGATTACCGAACATATCTGTAAACTGTAAACGGATAAACTCAACATCATCCTCTTTTACCATTCTAATAATATCGTCTCGTGTATACTTTTTCATCTTCACCACTCCTTACAATTTATAATATGATTCACATTAATTATTTACGTCTACGTTCTTTAATATTTTTAACTTTAATATGATAAGTGTAAGCGTCCTCCCAAAAGTGAATAAAATCCACTTGCACGGAGTGCTTTTTACTCATGACAATTGTATCATAGGATATTATTCCTATGAAGCAAAAAAGGCGAGGGATTCCAGTCTATCGGAGCCCCTTCGCCCATATTAAATACGATAATATCAGCAGGTATACCGCTTTGTCAATACTTTATTCTCTTAATGGCTTTCTGCTTATCAAATTATTCTGTAATTGTAAGACTCCTTGCATATATGTTTTCGATATCTTCCTTAGTCGGTATAATCCTGGAATTTTTCACATTTTTTGCTTGAGAAGCGATTGCTGTATAACGCTCTAATTCCTTAGCAGTGATTTGCTCTCGTTCGCCAAGAAGACGTAGAAATATCGCTTCCAGCTCATCCAAGGAGGCCACTCCTGCTGCGGCTAAAATCTTCTTAATGACCTCGGTATCATGCTTAGCAATAAACCGAAGAAAGCTTGGTAAAATCAAGCCATTCGCTCTACCATGCTCAACATTTTTAAAGTATGTCAGGCAATAGCCCATAGGATGGACTACGGTAGTTCCGGTATGAGTAATCACCACTCCAGCTAGCATAGATGCCGATAAAAGTTTTTCTCTTATATCAATCGTTATCTTATTGCTCGTACTAATGGCTGGACTTGGTGAAAGACTGCCAAGGCATTGCTTAATTCGACTTATGCTTTCTATGGCAAAGGCATCGCTTGCACTTGTAGCACGAACGGATAGCATTCCTTCAATAGCATGGGATAAAGCATCTAACGCAGTATTGATGGTGGTCTCCATCGGCAGACTTTTCGTATATCTAGCATCCAGAAATGCTATCTTCGGAAACAGTAGCGGTGATGATATGCTTGTCTTCGTTTGTCTTATATCATTTGTTAATATTGCATAGGGCGTAACCTCTGAACCTGTTCCTGCTGTGGTCGGTATCATTACGATGGGCAACGCCTGCTTCCCATAGTTACCCAAGAAGATCTCTTCCTCCTTGATCTCTTGAACCGCCAAAAGAGCAATTGCTTTCGCCGCATCCATCGGTGAGCCTCCGCCAATTCCTATTATAAACTCAGCTCTTTTTTCCTTTGCATATTGTGCACCTTCATATACACTGGCTACGGAAGGATTACTTCTAATCTTATCATAAACCTCATAATCAATCCCCTGTTCTCCTAAAGCTAGAATTACATCCTGCAAAGCACCGCATGCTCTGGCAGAATTCGCACCTGTAACAATCAGAGCCTTGTTACCGAATTCCTTTAATAGTTCAGCATTTTGCTGAATACAGCCTTCCGACATAATTATTTTAGTAGGCATAAAGAATTTGATTTCCATACCTAGAACATCCCTCCTCACAATAGCTCTACATCCATTGTTCTTTAATCTTATTATACCTTCATTCTAATATCTGTCAATCAAAAGCCATTCTTCAAATAATATCGAAATATAGTGTTATTTAGCGAATATTTACAATGTTTTTTATTGTTTTTTTATACCCCCTATTATATACTGAATATGTGTAATTAACTTTGTGGGGGGGGTGAGGTTTTGCTCATTGATTCAATTGTAAAAGGTGGATTGACAGAAATAGAAGTCAGATGTAATGGAAAGACTATTACATTCAAAAGTGAAGTTGCTCATATCATAAGGAACTCTATTTTAATTGAACCCATAAAGGTAAATGAGCAAACCATTGGCTTTTCAGAAAGCTGTAAAATCAGCTTTTTATATGTTAGCGAGGGAAAGCTTTATCGTTGGGATAGCGCTGATATTAAGCTTGTAAAATATAATGGCATCACTTATCATAAGATTGATATATTTGGAGAAGGAAAACCATATAACCGCCGCGTTTCCTATCGTTTGTATCTCGGTGAGAATATGCCGGTCTATGTCAACACTGCTCAAGGGCCCACTGCTTTAACTGTCCTAATAAAGGATATCAGTGAAACCGGTGTCGGTTTTATAACAAAGGAAGACATCGATATTGAACGAACCATCCGTTTAAAGTTAAAGGATAATAATTTGCTAATTAGCCTATCTGGTGTCATAGTAAGGAAAGAATTTCTCACTAATCTTGGCTCCTATTTGTATGGCTGCCGTTTTATCGAGAAAGATGACAAGTTGTCAAAATATATAGCGAAGAAACAAGGAGATGCTCTTCGTAAAAAGACTGGTAGTGGTATTACATATGCAAGAGTTCCCGGTTCAAAATATGCTGAAGTACTGAATAGATAATTATAAAAACGACGCTGCCTTGTGTGCCTCTTCGGCTCAAGCAGCGTCGTTCATATTAATCAGCTCACTCTTCCGGTATCCATACCCTCATCTGGCCTGATCCTCGATTACCCCAGACATAATAAGGTACAGCCGTGATTGTAACAGGCTGAGGCTGAGGACGAACTCGTGAGTATAAACCGGGTGCCGACTTCATCCGATATCCTTCTGCCTTCAACACTTTAATACCACCAAAAAGATTTTGCTTATATTCAGTCTTTATATCAGCAGCTTTAGCCAAACGCAAGCTGTGAATCTCTCCATCATGATCAACACCTTCCAAGCAGTATACCAAAGGACCACATTGAAGGGCAACATAGCCCTCATTATTATGGACTAAGGTATTGGAATAGACACGGAAGGGTTCCATATCTAGCTCAAGCTGCAATAAATCGCCGTCTGCAAAGCTTTTACTCACATAGGCATATCCATCCTTTATAATATCCGATAAGTTTAGTTCTTCCCCATTATAGTAAAGCTTGGTCCTTGTATCACTCCAGCCAGGTATTCGAAGCGCCATGACAAAGCTCTTGGGTCTCCCATCGGTAGCAACCCTATAGCTTATCGTTTCTCCATAAGGATATTCGGTACTTACTGTAAGGCTGCAGCCCTTTGTCTCTCTAAAATCAGCTTCGCCGCCAATGAATAGATTAGAAAAAATGGTACTTTCATTTTCTGACCAGGCATAAAGATCCAATGAGGAAAGTAATCGGGCTACATTCGGTGGACAACAGGCACAGCCAAACCACTTCGGCCTCTCGGGTAATGCATGTCGATGAGTTTGTGCTATACCTGAGATACCGGGTGTTACCTCTAGTGGATTAACATAAAAGAAATGCTTCCCATCCTGGCTCATACCAGCTAAGACTGTATTATATAGGGCACGTTCCATAATATCGGCATACTCACCCTTCGGTTCCAGCTCCAGCATCTTCTGAGCAAAGAAGATTAATCCAATGGATGCACAGGTCTCTGCATATGCCGTATCATTGGGTAAATCATAATCCTCAGTAAAGGCTTCTCCGATTACAGTTGATCCTATCCCTCCGGTTATATACATACGACGTTTGGTTATGCTTTCCCAGAGCCTCTCACAGGCGACCTTAAGCTCATCATCCGAGTTCACGCCTGCCAGATCTGCCATCCCTGTATAGAGATATACAGCACGAACACTATGCCCTACTGCATCCACCTGTTCGCGTACTGGTGCATGATTCTGAGTATAATTAACATCACGCCAATCGGAGTTCCAGACCGACCAGTCCCTTCGCTCTTGCTCTTCCTTAAAATAATTGGGTTGGGTTCCACGCTCATTAATGAAATATTCACACAGCTTTAAATATCGTTCTTCATCTGTAGCTCGGTACAGCTTCATCAGTGCCAGCTCTATCTCAGGATGCCCGGGAATCCCTCTATTTTTGCCCTTGCCGAAATAATGGTCAATGAGGTCTGCCATACGTATCATCACATTAAGCAAACGCTTCTTGCCCGTTGCATGATAGTAGGCGACGGCTGCCTCGATCATATGGCCGGCGCAGTAAAGCTCATGTCCCTCCTGAAGATCAGTAAAGCGTCGGGTCGGTTCCTTCAGGGTAAAGAAGGTATTCAAATAGCCATCCTTCTGCTGGGCCTTCTCGATGACTTCAATAATCTCATCCACGACTGCTTCCAGCTTCGGGTCAGGGAAATCTGCAAGTGTATAGGCACATGCCTCAATCCACTTTGCTACATCGCTATCCTGGAATACCATCCCATAGAATTCACCCTCTTTAATACCTGCAGCTATTCTAAAATTCTCGATAGCATGGGATCTTGCCGCATCCGATACCTGATCCTCCAGCATACTATACTGATAAGGTAATACCTCCTCCTTGATCAACCTTCTATAGGGCGACCAGAAGCCATCTCTTATAGTAAAATGCTTCATGTCTATCGCTTTTGACTGCTTCATTACCGTCTTCCTTTCTTAGATCTTAAAACGGATTACATTCCACGAATGCTTATTTAGTGTTGCAGTAGCTGAGTTTGTGTTTACCTGTGTCCTTCCATTGGTATGAGGTGCTACGTTATCCGGGGATGTACTGGTGTTCACAGCCTTCAAATCCTCATGCTCCAGTACTATATGTTCCTGTAAGCTGGCTCCGGCAAAATCATGAAGATCGATCTCAAATTCAATATTATCCTCTAAGGATCGATTTACTGCAAAGACGGTCAGCTCACTCTTCTCCTCATTAAGAATACCAATTGCTTCTACATATGGTACCTCTTTCATTTTTTTGGTGCTATAGCTGTCACAGGAAACTACAGGGGATAGGGCAATACCCCTACCGAAATTGGACGCATGCATAAAGGGATAAAAAATAGGCTGTACCCAAGCAGGGCCCCCATTCTCAGTCATAATCGGCGCAATCACGTTAACCAGCTGTGCCAGACATGCCATCTTGACACGGTCGCAGTTTTTGAGCAGGGTAATCAATAAACATCCGACAACCAAGGCATCCTCAAAGGTATAGATATCCTCCAGCTGATGGGGTGCAATCTGCCAGCGTTCCAGCTTCTTATCCGCTTCGTTGCTATGGAACCATACATTCCATTCATCAAAGGATAAATTAAGAGTCTTATCAGACCTCTTTATCGCTTTCACATAATCACAAATTGCTACAACGGATTTTATGAATTGATCCATATCCAGTGAGCAGGCTAAGAAGGAGGGGGTATCCCCATTCCCATTACCGTAATAGCTGTGGAGAGAAACGTAATCTACATAGTTATATGTATGCTCGAGTATCGTAGCCTCCCATTTTCCAAAGGTGGGCATATTCAGTCCGGAGCTGCCACAAGCAACCAGCTCAATGCTTGGGTCCAGTTCCTTCATCACTTTAGCAGTCTCACAGGCAATTCGTCCGTATTCCTCTGCGGTTTTTGCACAAATCTGCCAGGGACCGTCCATCTCATTGCCCAGGCACCATACCTTAATATTAAATGGTTCTTCAAAACCATTGGCACGACGTAGATCACTATAATAGGTTCCCCCAGGAAAGTTACAATATTCCAAAAGATTCCTCGCCTCATCCGGTCCCCTGGTACCCAAATTCACGGCCTGCATTACTTGGCTACCTGCACGCTTCGCCCATTCCTGGAACTCATCAATACCGACCTCGTTGGTCTCTATGGTATGCCATGCCAATTCAGCACGTCTGGGACGCTTCTCCTTTGGTCCAATCCCATCCTCCCAATTATAGCCTGATACAAAGTTACCTCCAGGATAACGAACAATCGGAACATTTAATTGCTTAACAAGCTCCATTACATCCTTACGGAAGCCTTGGTCATCTGCCATTGGATGAGTGGGCTCATAAATACCGTTATAAACAGCCCTTCCCAAATGCTCAATGAAGGAACCGTAGATTCTTTCATCTACCTTACCTACTACAAAGTCCTTATTTAGTCTTAATTTTGCCTTCATACGTACTTTCCTTTCCTACTCATTCTTACTAACTATTCTCCTACATTTGTGTTCGTTTGTTTCGAGTGTGTAATGTCTCGTAGGTGAAACAGTTTATACCCTCTTGCGACGCAGACACAAATTAGGAGGTGTGTGAATTATGCTTTTAGGTAATTCACACTACTATGATAATTTATGCTTTTAACTTATCACATTGACACAGTACTCATCAATGATATATGATGTTTTCATACTGATGAATCGTACTTTTTCTTCTGGAGACTATCATGAATATCAATGCAATCGGAATTAATTATGTACATAGCAGCCAGTTTTCTATCAACCGCCCATACGGCTCTGGAGATTATCTCTTTCTCTATTTCCGTACCTCAGCCTTAGTTTGCCTTGAGGGAAGCTGGGTGACGGCTGACAAGAACTCTGTTCTAATCTATAATAAAAATACCCCGCAGATCTATATGGGAAACGGGGGAAGCTATGCCAATGACTTTATTCATTTTGACGCAGATAAAGAGCTGGATATCAGAAACCTGCCTCTTGACACGATAATGACACTCCCGTCAACAAAGCAGGTTGGTAAGATCTTAAAAGAAATCTATCTGGAGTATATCTCGAATAACTCCAATCGAATTGAGTCTATGGATTTACTAATGCGTTTATTATTCGTAAAGGTTAATGAACTGGCAGCCTATCGGCCACAAGACACCAGGTTATATGGCTACCATGATGCCTTGCTCAATCTGCGCTCCATGATTTATCGTCATCCGGAAGAGAAATGGACCATCGAACGCTTATCACATCAGGTGAATTTAAGTCCCTCTCATTTTCAGAGACTTTATAAGCTAACCTTTGGAACCTCCTGTATTGCCGATGTCATAGCCTGCAAGATACAATTCGCGAAAACCTCCTTAATCGCAACCAGCGATACCATTCGTGATATAGCTGCTCAATGCGGTTATGAGAACGAGGAGCATTTCATGAGGCAGTTCAAGCAGGTAGTTGGAATGACTCCAACCCAGTACCGGGAGAAGATGCAGTATTTTAGGATTTAGCATCAATTCCATGGCATTTACTATTCGCCCCTTTTGCTTTACGTCGAAAGAAGGTATCGATAATAAAGATTCCCAGCGCTATGGAACCTGCAACCTGTATCGTTTCAAAGAAATAAAAGGAGGTACTCTCTACATTTCCTTCGACAATTCCTGTGACAATCTGATACATTCCCGCTCCTGGTACAAAAGGAATAATGCCGGGAATTAGAAACATGGTTACTGGGGTCTTATAGACTCTTGCTAGTATATGAGAAGCCAGTGCCACCAGAATCGTAGCAGTCAGAGTGGACAACACCTTATCATTCAGTATCTCAAGGCCTACTAGATAGATAAGCCAGCCAAAGCATCCGGTCATTCCGGAATGTATAATGTATCTTTTCGGCAGATAAAACAGAACCGAGAATGCTGCCGTTGCGATGAATGCACTTAGAATTTGTAGCAGCATAATTATAATATCCTTTCTACGAAATTGAAAAATCCGATACCGAGACCCACACCGACTGAAATTCCGAGAGAAATGACAAAAGCCTCTACCGCTCTTGCAGTACCGGAGTTATAGTCCCCTTGAAGTGTGTCACGAATCGCATTCGTAATCGGTATCCCGGGAACCAAAGGCATGATAGAGCCTATAATGATCAGGTTACGATCTATGTCCTTGATATATTTTGCAAGAATCATAGTGATAACCGCCAATACAAAGCTTTTAGCCATATCCATAATAAATGGACCACCTACACGGTTATCCGCCAGCCTTCCAATGATAACGATAAAAACACCGTTAACCCCTGCTAATAAGCAATCCATCAAAGAACCACCGAAGATTCCAACAAAGCCTCCCATGGAAACGATCGTAGCAATCGCGATGACCAGGTCGTTGTAGATCTTACTGTTTCTGATCTCCTGCAGCTTCATGAAAGCTTCTTCAACATTGATCACACCACTACAGATATCTCTGGAAATCTGATTAACATCATTAATTCTACTTAAATTATTTGACCGATTGGTGATCCTCTTTACACCGGTGATAGGTTCCATGGAAGGGACCGATAAGGTTGCTACAATACCTGTAGTGGTAGCATATACCTCTACCGTAGAAAGGTCATAGGCTTTCAGAATACGTATCATGGTATCCTCTACTCGATAGGTCTCAGCCCCACTTTGGGCCATAATCTCACCGGCAAGCATTGCTGTATTAAATAATGCCTGATAATTCATCTTCTATTCTCCTGTACACTAACTGATCTAGCCTTCACATTGTGCAGTCTGTTTCTATATTTTATCATAAAACATTCTGAACATCACGAACTATTTCTCTCACTTCTCCTAATTCTCTGTGAAGTAATATTCTCTATGTAATCAGACCCGATACTCTGCATATTCCTTTCATGAATCAGAGCAATATAGTTTGATTTTCATTGTAAATCTCATAATATATTCGTAGTTTTAATAACCAAGTCATTTTATAATTACTGCATAAGATTATTATTAACACAATATAAAGCGAGGTATAGCTATGATTTACACAGATGACAAGGTAACAGACCTGAATATAGCATATATTGGCGGCGGCTCCAAGGGATGGGCCTGGACCTTTATGACCGACTTATCTATTGATGATCAGCTTGGAGGTAATATCTATCTATACGATATTGATTATGATGCCTCTCGTAATAACGAGATGATCGGCAACAATCTTTTACAAGATCCTAGTCGCAAAGGAATCTGGCATTATAAAACAGCAAGATCTTTGGAGGAAGCCCTAACCGGAGCGGATTTTGTCATTATCTCTATCATGCCTGGTACCCTTGAGGAGATGCGTTCTGACGTCCATGCACCGGAAAAATACGGTATCTATCAGTCGGTTGGAGACACCGCCGGCCCTGGTGGTGTGATGAGAGCATTAAGAACCATTCCAATGTTCGTCCAGATAGCCGAAGCAATCAAGAGGTATTCACCGAAGGCATGGGTAATCAACTATACGAATCCCATGTCCATATGTGTGAAGACGCTTTATCATGTATTTCCACAGATTAAAGCCTTTGGCTGTTGCCACGAGGTTTTCGGGACTCAGAAGCTATTAGCCAGTATAGTCGAGGAAATGCTCGGCTTTAGTGGCATACAACGTGATGAGATTATGGTTAATGTACTTGGTATCAACCACTTTACCTGGTTTGATTATGCCTCCTATAAGGGCTTCGATCTATTCCCCTTATATAAGGAATTCGTAGATAAAAACTACCAATTAGGCTATAATCAGAAGGATGACAATTGGATGAATAATCCCTTTGCCTGCAACCATAGAGTGAAATTTGACTTATTCCGAAACTATGGCCTGATTGCGGCTGCCGGCGATCGACATCTAGCGGAGTTTATGCCTCCCATCTATCTAAAGGACCCTAAAACCGTAGAGTCTTGGGGCTTCTCACTCACCACCGTGGATTATCGAGTTCAGGATTTACATAAGCGAATAGAGAAATCAAGACAATACCTAAATAAGGAGCTTCGTCTTAATAATCAGCCCTCAGGAGAAGAAGGAATCCTACTGATTAAGTCCTTATTGGGGCTTGCTCGTACTGTCAGCAACGTAAATGTGCCCAATGTTGGCCAGATCGCCAATCTTCCTCTCGGAGCAATTGTCGAGACGAACGCATTATTTGAACGTGATCATATTACACCTGTATTTGCAGGTGAAGCACCGGATAATATATTAGCTCTCCTTACTCCCCATGTTGATAATCATGAGCGTATTCTTAACGCGGCTCTCAGCTGTGACCGAGAATTGGCATTTGAGGCCTTCTGCAAGGATCCCTTGGTAACAATTGATGAAAAGGATGCCTTGGATTTATTCAATGAAATGCTTGAAAACACAAGGAAGTATCTGCCGTCCCAATGGTTCTAGGGAATATACTTAAGGCTTTCGCTTAAAGACGTGTGAATAAGAAGGAAGACACATACTTCCCTCACAAAAAGGCTGTTTCATATCCTATGATACAAACTGTAGGAAAGGACATCATATATCCCTCACACACAGGTTGCCGGACATCTTATTGTTTTGTATGCCATTATCAAACATAGTATGTTTGCTTCTGTCATACAAAACAACAATCTGTCCGTCAAACAGTGCATTATGGGATACATGATATCCTTTCCTACAGCGTTAGTTTGTGTTAAAACAGCCCGTTGGGGAAGTATGTGCCTTCCTTCTTATCTTAAGTCTATTTTGCGAAAGCCATAGAATAATTTTTTCGATAGTAGTCTCCACTTTATTTCGATTATTCTATCTTCTACTTCTTATGGCGTTCTAGCTTTTTGCGGTATTTGAGTGGAGATTGCTCGATGTATTTTTTGAATACCTTCTCAAAGTAAGTGATGCTGTCGTAGCCAATCTGTTCAGCAATCTGAGTGATACTATAATCTGTGCTTTCGAGCATCTGCTGAGCTTTCTTGATTCGAACGATATTTATGTATTCATTTACCGTAAAACCCGTAACCTCTTTATAAATACGACTTAAATAGCTTTTACTGATGTAAAATCTCTGCGCTATATCCGCCAGCGAGATATTGTGTTGATAATTATGAGTGATATATTCTGCTATCTCGTTAATTTTACGATACTTCTCCGAATGGATTGTCTCAGCTTGCATCTTAGCATTTTCACCGGTCTGACACCGATATGCAAAGATGATCAGTTCTGCTATCTTAGCCTTCATGACGAACTCAAAGCCGGTATGCTTCCCCCTAAGCTCCGTAGTTATGTCACTGATCAGGTTTTCCAAATAGGTCTGACCTAACTCATTCAATTCAATTACGCCGGAATTCTTAGCAAAAAAGCTCCGGATATCAATATTATCATACAGATTAAATATGGCATCCAAGGCATCTTCTGATAGCAGCATCAGAATGCGATCATGATAGGTGGTATTTGCCATTACCGTCTTGTGGATTTGATTTCTGTCGATGAATACCAAAGTCCCTTTCTTGATGTAGTAGGTTTGCTTCTCAATGAAGTAATACCGCTCACCGCTCGCAAGATAATATATCTCATACTCATTGTGGAAGTGCTTTGACATCATATTAAAGTTCGAATCACGCTCGATTCGTTCTACCATGATTCCTCCGACATTATCAGAAAACAAAACTTTTTCCATATATGCTTCTACTCCTATGCTATCACCAGACAATAGCCCGATGCTGATAATCCTCTATATGTAGTTTATACCATAAAGGGCTCTTTTCCAATAGCTTCGTTCAATTCCATAAGGGTAAATACACAGGTTGCCAGACCCCTATTCGCTTCCATTATGTTACAATAGGGGTTTTTATACAAATATTCCCTAGATTTACAATACTTAACCTATAGCAAAAACCCGATCCTAAGTATATAATAAACAAGCATGTATGTGAGGCGAATTTAGGCTTAGCCGGTTTGACTATTCCTTTTACAAGGAAGCATATATGAGAGAAGCGATGGTATTCTATTACCTGAGCTTGATTGTTTGACATATTTCCACATACAGTTCCGGCTACAGGAGGCATGACCTTCGAGGCTGAGCTGAGTGCATACTTAGGAGAAGTCAATGCAGCGTGCGGCTCTGATAATTGGTTCTATTGTTAGTACAACTCATCTATATCATTATTCCCATGGATCTATTGCAGGTTGGCTACACACTTCCCCTGTAAGTGACCTAGGAAGAGGGTACTCCTAATCTGAATCTGGATGTGAATTCGGAGGTCGGAGAATACGGCTATGGTGTGAGCTGCTCCTTAGTTGACACGATTGTCGCTTTAGATGTTTAAAGTACAACAAAGAACCGGCTATGACGAGCATTGTGCTTGCAGCCTATTTCGCCAAAGAAAAATAGCACGAAAGATAATAAATAAGTTAAGTTGTGCATTACAATAGAAAGTATGCTTCTCGAACTTTCTATTGCAATGAATAGGATGCCAAAAGGGCTGATGCGATTTATGCATCAGCCCTTTTTGGTTCCTATGATATTCTATATTACGAATCAGATTAATACTCTATTTATATTTCTCTTAATATCAGGTCTGTACTTCCTTGATTTAGACCAATTTCTATCCGCAGTACTTTAGGATGTCGAGAATATTCTCCTCTTACCAACTCCCTTAATTGGGTACCTCCCTGATAACCGTGGATTACCCGAATTCGATAAACATCCTTCTTAGCCTTTTTCAATTGATTATCAAGATAAATCTTAGCCTGATATCTGGTCATCCCATGTATATCAACCTCAACAATACCTGTATTCAATCTAATTACCTTCCGAATTCTGATAATTCTAACCCCTTATTACGGTCAAGGGCTGTCTGAATGCTCCAGTTATGCACGAATAAAAGCAGCGGGTTTCCTTTCAGATCTTTCACCTTCTTCGTATCTGAGGATACACTAAGCTTACTTACATCAATTTCCTTATTCTCTACCCAGCGGATATATTCGTAGGGCAGGGGCTCCAGACGAATCTCAACACCATACTCGGATTCCAAACGGAACTTCAATACATCAAATTGAAGTGTACCAACCACGCCGACAATAATCTCTTCCATTCCTGTATTATATTCCTGGAATATCTGAATGGCACCTTCCTGGGCAATCTGAGAGATACCCTTTAGGAACTGCTTTCTCTTCATGGTGTCTACCTGTCTTACCTTTGCAAAATGCTCTGGAGAGAAGGTCGGAATTCCTTCATAGGCAAATTTTTTATCTGTCGAACATAGAGTATCACCGATGGAGAAGATACCTGGATCAAAAACACCAATAATATCTCCTGCATATGCCTCCTCAATAATCGTTCGTTCACTTGCCATCAACTGCTGAGGCTGGGTAAGTCGAAGCTTTTTATTGCCTTGAACATGGTTCACTTCCATACCAGCAGTAAATTTACCGGAACAGATCCTCATGAAAGCGATACGATCCCGGTGTGCCTTATTCATATTGGCCTGTATCTTAAATACAAAAGCAGAGAATTCATTTTCCAGAGGATCAATCATTCCCTCCGTAGATGATCTGGGCAGAGGAGAAGTAGTCATGGCCAGATATTTCTTAAGGAAGAATTCTACACCGAAGTTAGTCAATGCCGATCCAAAGAATACCGGAGTCAGCTTACCAGCCAGAACCTGATCTAAATCGAACTCACTGCTGGCACCATCGATCAACTCGATCTCCTCGGTCAGGATATCATGATTCTCTTTGCCGATTAAGGAATCCAAACTGGGGTCACCCAGCTCTACCTCAACCGTCTCAACTTCCTTCATACCATTATTGGCTGCATAGAAGCGGGCAATGTGCTTGCTCTCCCTGTCATAGACTCCCTTAAAATTCTTACCGGAGCCTATGGGCCAATTAATCGGACATGTACGAATGCCAAGTACCGTCTCGATATCATCCAGTAGCTCGAAGGTGTTCCTTGCTTCACGATCCAGCTTATTAATGAAGGTAAAGATTGGTATGCCTCGCATCACGCATACCTTGAACAGCTTCTTGGTCTGTGCCTCAACACCCTTAGAGGCATCAATTACCATGACTGCGGAATCCGCTGCCATCAGGGTACGATAGGTATCCTCGGAGAAATCCTGATGTCCCGGTGTATCCAATATATTAATACAAAAATCATTATAGTTAAACTGCATTACAGAAGAAGTAACCGAGATACCACGTTGCTTCTCAATCTCCATCCAGTCAGAAACTGCATGTTTATCTGTTTTCTTTCCTTTGACAGAACCTGCAAGATTAATTGCTCCACCGTATAGCAGCAGCTTCTCGGTCAGAGTAGTCTTCCCTGCGTCAGGGTGGGAAATGATCGCAAAGGTTCGTCTCTTTTGTATTTCCTTGGTATAGTTACTCAATGTAAATCCTCCAAATCCACTTTCATATTACATACGACAAAATTCAATAAATCATCTCATATTAATATAAAAGAAAGAGGATTGTCAAGGCATTTATCTACTTTATCTCCTCTACCTTGGTTATCTTGGCCTCAATTCCAAACATCTTTAGGTATTGAACTAAATACTGTTGGAGAATCGGCGTAAATTCGCCCTGAAGCGTTGTCTCCAAACCAATGTCGTAGGTAATTCCCTCTGTCGCTTTTGCAGGCTGCGTCTTAGGGTCCTCTTCCGTAATAAAATCAAAGCTTTTATCCTTCTTAAGGATATTTCCCGCCGTATCCTTTACAGCACCTGAAGGAACTGTAACAGTATAATTGGTATTATAGGACAGCTTTTCTGACGGTATAAGAATCAGCAGATTATCCTTAAGCTCGTAGGTATATTTTATTGTTTTTCCGGCTACAGACCTTATAATGATCTGGTCTATTGTCTTACCGACTTTTATCTTCTCGCTAAAGCGAACCACAATTTCACTTTCTCTCATGATATCGGTTGCTTTATCGACTGGACTGGTTTTCGTAATGGTAGGAGCCTTCGTATCCTTTGATGCAGCATAGGCTGCTGAATTCATTCCGATTAGTAATGCTATCATACAAACAATAGAGATAACCTTTTTCATATTAATAACCATACCTTTCTACATCGCCTGCATATTTTTTGTGGCAAGAACTGTATTTTACCACCCTGCAGAACTTATTTTGAGTGTGAAACCAACAAAAGCATTGAGGAAGCAGACTTAGTGCTTTATTCCATACTAGCAGAACATGCCTACCCTTAAGTGTGAATTATACTTTTCAATAAATTGACACTAACTATATTATACCAATATATAAAATAAGCTGTCAAACATTACTAGACATGCTTAGTGCACTCCTCCAAACAGCAACCGTCAGCTTTGCCAGGTCCCCCATCGCCTCACCATCATTCTACAGTAACCCCATTTCATATATACTACCGATACAATCCTTGTCTCTATAGCATATTCTCATCCCCAGTAAAATAGGTTACTTATTTATTCCCATATATACCTTCATTACCAAAAGACCTACATAGGAATTATATTTTATGCCATGCTACAATAATTCTTGTTATAAGAGAACTGTTCTTACTCTTCACGAAAGGAAGGAGATACCCATGAGACAACTTCGCAGGATATTCCTTATCGTAATCTGTGTACTATTTTGCACATTTCCAACAACAGTATTGGCTGCCGATTATAAGGTTGTAAAGGATGACTCACTTTATAAGATCAGTCAGCTATTCAATACACCAATCAATACCCTTAAGCAGGATAACCATCTAACCACGGATACCATCTATCCTGGACAGACATTATATGTAGCAGCGAAAATGCATACCGTAAAAAACGGCGACAGTCTGTACACAATATCAAGGCAGTATGGGATTCCCCTAGCTTCCCTTCGTAAAGCAAACGATAAGTGGGATGATCGTATACTACCCGGTCAGCAATTAATCATACCCGGTGTGCCACCTACAAGCGGTTCCGGTACGGTTATCCCATATACTAATAGCGAGCTTGATCTTCTTGCCAGACTGATTGAAGCTGAGACAGCAGGTGAGATTTATGAAGCTAAGGTTGCGGTCGGTGCTGTTGTGGTCAACCGAGTAAAAAGCCCCGATTGGCCATCCACAATTACATCCGTTATCAATCATGTATCCGGAGGCTATTATCAATTTACCCCAGTGAAAAACGGATATATTAATAAACCTGCCTCCTCTGATTCTATTAAGGCAGCATGGGCTGCACTGTATGGAAGTGATCCCAGTAAGGGGGCTCTCTTCTACTTCGATGACAGCTCTACCAATCAATGGCTCTGGTCGAAGACCAGAACTGCTTATATTGATAGTATGGTATTTGTAAAAATCAGGTAATAGTATACAACGTTCCACGTACGCAAATTGACGGATATATTATCGATTATGTAAGTACTCCACTTACGATATCAGTAATATATCCGTCAATTTATTTATTCTTAAAACCAAGATCTCTTTTCTATATAATCATTGGTTTTCTTCTTTATTTAATTTTCTTTCCTGCCACGTATTTGTCTGCTACATTACGATCATCCGACAGATAGATCACTCTCTCAAGCCGTTGCTTTAGTGTTAAAGGCTGTGGATGAACCAGACTGGCATCGTCAATTACTACAGCATCAAACTCATATCCTGGTTCAAAGCTTCCTACCTTGCCAAAGAACTCTCCTCCGGCCTTCGTACCAAGATAAAAGGCTTCTTCCATTGATAATGGAGACAGGCTCTGATCCTGTAAGCGCCATAAAAGCTTTGACACCTTAACCGCTTCTGCCATCGTCTTAAATAGCGAGATTGAATCACCGCCAGCAACATCACTACCTAACCCCATCTTCAGTCCTCGATCTAGATAGGTTCTGACCGGAGCAATACCCGAAGACAAATTCATGTTAGAATCAGGGCAATGAGCAATGAAAACCTTGTTCTCATAGGCCAGCTCTATCTCTTCCTTAGTCAGATAGATACAATGTGCCATAATCGTCGGTACATCACCGCCAAATAGCTTATATTGATTATAAGCATCCGCATAACCAGCGGTACTGGGAAACAGCTCCTTCACAAATTCTATCTCAGACAGATTCTCTGAAAGATGAGATTGAACCTGCAGCTTCTCTTCCCGACAAATGATAGCCAACTCTGTCAACAGGTCATCCGTACAGGACGGTAAAAATCGTGGAGTAATGATTGGCGTTATATTGCTATATTTACGGGATTCTTCAAGCCACTTCCTTGTATCACGTACTGACTGTTCCATATCCTCACATAAAGCCGGGGGACAGTTACGGTTCATGTTTACCTTACCTACCATGCATTTAAGTCCCGTCTCTTCCAGCAGTTCCATCAGTACCCCGGTTCCTTCAACATGAATGGTTCCAAAGATACATGCTCTGGTAGTGGCACTCTTCTTAAGATCCTCCGCAAAGATGGTATAAGCTTTTCTTGCATATTCAAGATCAGCGTATTTTGCTTCCTCCGGGAAAGTATTATGTTCCAGCCATTTTAGAAGCTCCATATCCATCCCTAAGCTTCGAATTGCATACTGAGGAGCATGGGTATGCAAATCAATAAGCCCCGGTATAATCAAACTATCCTGATAATCGGTACAGGTAATTCCTTTAAACTTTTCAGGAAGTATCTCATATACTCCCTCAACCTTTCCGTCTTCGCAAACCAGATATCCATTCGGAATACACACAAGCTCCTTTGGACTCCTTGAATATAAGATGTTTCCTTTTAAAGCAAATAACTTCATATCCATCGAATCACACCTTTCCTGTATATATCCATATTACTACGAATGACAAAATAAGTCAATCATTTAGGGATTGTAACCCATTTATTAATGCAAATTTTCAACCATATTTTCCATAAATCGACAATTTAATTATACCAAGCTTTATACATATTAATTCTTATTTTGCTAGCTTTCTTTGTATTGCTTTCACGATCTCAACAACCGGAATTACACTGACTGCCAGTAGCATTGCAACTGCGTACTCCATTAAGCTGATGTGTTCAAATTCAAATATGTTACTGAGGAAGGGAACATAGATAACTGCCGTAGTAAGAACAAGGCTCATGACAGCAGCTCCGATTAATACTACATTCTGTGTATTCATACGGAAGATAGATCCACGCTGGCTTCTCATATTAAAGCTGTGGAAAATCTCAGCCATACTCATGGTAAGGAAGGCCATTGTCATACCATCGGCGCTGTTTACAAATTCCCATTGACCAGATTCAATAAAATGTCCGATTAAGTATGCGGCTAAGGTTACCACTGTTACCATAGCACCCTGGTAAGCAACATCAACTCCGACTCCGCCTGAGAATATTCCATCCTTGGACGAACGAGGCTTACGCTGCATCAGATCCTTTTCCCCCTTCTCCATACCAAGGGCTAAAGCCGGGAAGCAGTCCGTAATCAGATTGATCCAAAGGATGTGTACCGGTTTCATGATTGTAAAGCCTAGTATGGTTGCCGTAAAGATCGATAATACTTCACTTAAGTTGGAGGATAAGAGGAACTGGATTGCCTTACGAATATTGTCATAAATACGTCTTCCTTCTTCTACTGCTGACACAATCGTAGCAAAATTGTCATCGGCAAGTACCATGTCAGCAACATTCTTCGTTACGTCAGTACCTGTGATACCCATACCCACACCGATATCCGCACTCTTTATGGAAGGAGCATCATTGACACCATCACCGGTCATAGCGGTGATCATCCCCTTCTTCCTCCAAGCAGTTACGATACGAACCTTATGCTCCGGTTGAACACGAGCATAAACTCCATAATTCTCGATGGTAGCCTGAAGCTCCTCATCCGAGATCTCATTCAGCTGGGCACCAGTGATAGCCTGCTCAGGCTTCTCAATAATACCAATCTGGGTTGCTATTGCAATTGCTGTATCCCTATGATCACCGGTGATCATTACCGGACGGATACCTGCACTACGACATTCCTTAATTGCCTCGATAACCTCGGGGCGTACCGGATCGATCATACCGGTTAAACCAATGAAGACAAGCTCCTTCTCCAAGTACTCCGGAGAATAATCAGCCGGTGCAGACTCATAGGTACGATAAGCAGCCGCCAATACACGAAGTGCCTTATCAGCCATACGTTTATTGTCCTTCAGTATCTCTTGTCGTTTCTCCTCGGTCATCGGAAGGACCGCACCATTATCAATATAGAAAGAACATACACGTAGAACCTCATCGGGAGCACCCTTTGTAAACTGCACAATACCTGAATTCTCATGAACAGTAGACATCATCTTTCTAACTGAATCAAAGGGAGCCTCTCCGATACGGGGAAATTCCTTCTTTAATTCCGGCTTCTTCAGTGATAAGGTTGCCGCATAGTTAACTAAAGCACATTCGGTAGGTTCACCCACAGCCTCTCCATTCACCAACTCGGCATCACAACAAAGCGCCATTGCCTTACCAAGTAACTGCTCGTCAGAGGTAAAATGATCTACGACGGTCATCTTGTTCTGTGTCAGCGTTCCGGTCTTATCACTACAGATAATCTGGGTACAGCCTAAGGTCTCAACGGCTGTTAATCTACGAATTACAGCATTACGCTTACTCATATTCGTAACACCGATGGATAACACGATGGTTACAACGGCTGCAAGTCCCTCTGGGATCGCTGCTACTGCAAGGCTTACTGCAACCATAAAGGTATCAAGAATAACTTCTCCACTAAAATCTCCGGAACGAATCAGACTGAAAGCGAAGATAAATAAACAGATACCGAGTACTAATATCGTCAATATCTTACTCAACTGATTAAGCTTAATCTGAAGAGGGGTATCACCTTCCTCTGTCTTCGTGATTGCATCTGCAATCTTACCCATCTCAGTATTCATACCGGTTGCGATAACAACAGCACGTCCACGTCCATATACAACGGTGCTTCCCATGTAAGCCATGTTCTTTCTGTCACCCAGGGGTATTTCCTTTTCTTCCTTTTTCAGGGTGAGAATGTCTATGAACTTATTAACAGGAACCGATTCACCGGTCAAGGCCGCTTCTTCAATCTTTAGACTGGCACTTTCGAGGATTCGGCAATCTGCCGGAACCGCATCGCCTGCTTCCAGTATAACAATATCCCCTACAACCAGTTCTTCACTTTTAACATTTACTATTGCGCCATCGCGAAGCACCTTGCTGGTAGCTGCCGCCATCTCCTGCAATGCTTCAATCGCCTTTTCCGCTTTATTCTCCTGATATACACCGAGAATTGCATTAACAATTACTACAAACAAAATAATAAAAACGTCGGCTATAGATTCTCCGGCATAGATATTGGTTGCAGCGGATATTACTGCTGCCACAAGCAGAATGATGATCATCGGATCTGTAAGCTGTGATAGGAAGCGCTTAATCAGCCCATCCTTCTTACCCTCTACCAGTTTATTCTTGCCATTCTTCTCCAATCGTTCTTTCGCCTCAGAGGAGGTAAGCCCCTCTACTTTGCTCCCTACTACTTTTAACACATTCTCTGCTTGCTCAAGATAATACTTCATACGTAACAGGTTCCTTTCGTATTATAGTTGGGTAGAAGTCTTGTGTTTGAACCGGCTCAGGCACTTATATAAAGCTAGCTTCGCAGACCTTTTATGTATCGTCTATAAAAAAACAAAGACTCATGTAAATCCTATTCTAGTTGAATAAGAAATACATGAGTCTTGTCCTTTCCGGATAAGCCAGACTGTTAAGTCTTGCTGTTGACTTACCCACGCAATATGGTGCGCGAACTACTCCCTCACGGTTCATATACAAAAGTAATTACCATTACTTTATCTTCTACAGTTATTTAATCATAACATAATCAGGTAGAATATTCAATTAAAATTTGATTAAATAATCAATTAAAAGCAACGCTGATTCTTCTCCTTCGGACAAGCTTCCCCCTTACTACAGTGATAGCACACCTCATTAACCAATGAATGGCCATCAAAATAATTACGACAGTTCTGTAATGTTGTCTCTGCAATATTGTGAAGTGCTTCCCTGGTTAAAAAGGCCTGATGAGAGGTTACAATTACGTTCGGTAAAGAGATAATTCGAGCCAATACCTCATCCCTTATAATTGTAGAAGACAGGTCCTCATAGAAGAATTCGGTTTCTTCTTCGTATACATCCAGGCAAGCTCCTCCTACCCGCTCTTCCATCAGGGCCTCTAGAAGCTCCTCGGTATTTATTAAGGCTCCTCTGGAGGTATTTACAATAAAGACACCCTTCTTCATCATATGGAGCCTCTCCTTGTTAATGAGATGAAAGGTATCCTTGGTTAAAGGACAATGTAGGGATATAATGTCTGATTCTCTACATAGTTCCTCCATGCTCACATACTGTATTCCCGAATCCGTAAGCGGATAAGGATCATAGGCAATGACCTTCAGTCCGAAGCCCTTACAGATATCCGCAAAAATACGACCGATCTTACCGGTACCGATTACACCTATGATTTTTCCATGAAGATCAAAACCAATTAAACCATTTAGGCTAAAGTTAAATTCTCGTGTTCTGATATAAGCACGATGGATTTTACGATTGAGAGTAAGCAGCAATGCAATTGCATGCTCCGCTACCGCATAGGGAGAATATGCCGGCACGCGTACTACGTGCACTTTCTGATAGGCCGCCTTAAAATTCACGTTGTTATAACCGGCACAGCGCATGGCGATCAGCTTAACCCCATTCTCATATAGAATATTAATGGTTTCTTCATCGATCATATCATTAACAAAAGCAACCACTGCTTCATAACCCTTAGCCATAAAAGCAGTTCTGGGCCCAAGCTTAGGTTCAAAATATTCAATCTCTATATCATATTGGTCCTTCAATTGGTCAAAGTAGGTCTTATCATAAGGCTTTGTATCAAAAAAGCATATCTTATTCATGGCCGCTCCTCTCTTAACCTTAGCAATTAATACAAAAATGATTAAGCAATCTCTTGCTTTTGTTATTCTAACCAACTTGCCCACGTTACATTACTATTGTATTAAAATAAAAATCAAATGCTGAAACTCTGGCTTCGTGTAATGTAGCCAAAAGGAGCTTGAATGGCTACCATCGCAATGAGGACTAGATCCTTAGTCTGTTAAATAGGTGATGTTGAACCACTTCTAAGGTTAATGTTACCATGAATACAAATCTAATAATCTCTAGTATTTCCACGCACCTCTGGATATTCTTCTCTGTATTATTTAATATAAATTTAAAATGTCTAAAATGAGTGTTAAGATGATTTTGGTAGACAAATGGTAGACATTAATCTATGCCAAAGACCTACACCGTGTTAATGAATTTTTTGGTTACTAACTATTGTGCAAATAAATTAACTTACATATTTTATCTATTAATCTTAAAAAAGCCGTTTAGATCTTGTAATTCAATATATTCTCTGAGTGTAACAAAGAACTCTTTAGGATATATGAGTTTTAGTTGAGGTAAAGTAAATCTATATTCTTGCTCTTTTTCAAAAAAAACATCCTTACATAATAAAGATCTGTATACATACTTAGAATTAAAGGAGTAAAAGGTTCTTCCATTCACTCTCTTAGGTTGTACATCCTGACATAAATATTTGAAATAAGATAGGTCATTAGATATACCTTTTTCACTATTAAAACCCGTAAGATGAAAGTAGTTTACCAGACCTGATTTGCATGCTGTTCCTATTGTTGAATGAACGTCATCGATGAACTGTTGAGGTTTTTTTATAATGGCTACAGAATCTGCCTTGGGGAAGTGAATAATAATATTTTTTTTAATGTCTTCACTTAGTTTAATAGAAAGGGTTCCATCTTCATTTGTTGTGCAGTCCTTTTCAAAACAAGCAAAAACACAAAACACAGGAAGTAAATTGGCTGGTTCATAATGTAAAAACATATTTCCACTAACTCCTGTGAAAACTGGTTCATTAGTTTCATTATCTATCATATTCATACTACTTGCTGCTATCATTGAACCACCTTCTAAACGATCTCCCTGACCTTTGATTAATAATTTTTCTTCATAGTGACGAAAAGTTAGTGCATTTGAAAAGAATAAATATCCTTGCTGTAATCTCTCAAGATATTCTCGTTCTCCGAATTTTAGTAAGAATTTTATTTCACTCATACATAAATCCTCCATATAAATATATAATTTCCGTATTTAGCCACATTCTTATTACCATATTTCCAACAATACTTTAGCCATAAACTCTGTTCTGCACCCTAGTCTATGATATTCTTAGAATGTATTTAATTGTTGCATCATTCTAGTACGCCCAGTTAAATATTTTGAGTTTGTAGGTGCTAGCTTAATGGCTTCATCCATATCTGAAAACATTTCATCATATCTTTTTAAACAATAAAGACTACATGCACGATTGTACCATGCTTCTGGCTTGGTCGAATCTATATTAATTGCTTTTGTATATGAATCTACTGAAAGTTCATATTCTTTTTCATTAAAATAATTAAATCCATGTAAAAACAAAGTCTCCCATATATTTCCCAATTTCCAACTTTGAGAATTATCATTCCTACAAAACGTTAGATTACTTCGATCAAAAATTATATTAAATTGATTCTCCAGAATTTCAATAATAGGAGCTATATAGTTATCTATTTCTTCTATACTCATTGGTGATTCAGGCAATTCATCACATAACGCTTGACGTACAATACCTATTAATTGTAATGGATCATCGATTATTGTTTCAATTGGATTCGGAAGTTCAAAATATAATGAGTTACCTCGTAGTTGCATACAAAAATCCTTAAAGTAATACTCCTGGTAACTCGCAATATCTTTCATTGGACCAATATCAAATATCCCATCACTTTTATTTATCTTATCAATTATTTTTTTTCGCGTAGTGGTAATTACAATTCTAATTTCACTTTGGTCCTTAAAAAATAAATCCTTTATAAATAGTTCCTTAGGCATAGGCTCACCAATTAAGAATTGCTCGTACTTATTGACATAACTTACAGGTGAAATTATAAATTCATTTTCTTTCAGTCCTAGTTTATATAAACATTTACGTATCCTTTGAAAAAACTCATGCGGATTATGAATCATTAATAATACAGGCTTATCACTTGGTTGTAGAAAAGCGTAGTTATCTTTTGTCACATCTGGAAAAAGGTCTCTAAAATATTTCTTGGAAATTTCGCCCCATGGATATATCTTATGGTCTTCTGCTCTTGATTTTTTAGAAAACATATTATCATTTAATCCAAACAAACAAAAAGTACGCATCTTCAGAATGTCTTCACTTTGAAAAAAATAAAATCCACCTACCGGATTTTTTTCTACTATTACGTTAGGACGTAATGTTTTATAAAAATTTATAGGTCTCTCATCCAATTCTTTAATACTTGCAAATGCTCCTTCTAATAAATCACCTCTACCCGCACCATACTTCCTGCAAAAGTCAATCCATTCTTTAGGAAGGCTAAAGCGAATATTTCCTGTTTCTAAAAATTTTTTTGCATATTCAAGGGTAGTACACCTAAAAAGCATCAGTGTTTTAAAATTTCTATTACTAATATCAAATAATTTTACATATGGTGAAATATCAATCATACTCTTAATCCCCTATTTATAATCTCAATTATCCTTTAATAACTCATTTCAGCAGTACACAACTCTATAGATTTTCCGATCTTGGATTGGTAATATTATACAGTACTTGACAACTTAATAGCAATACATTTATCGCATAGAAACAAAGATGAAAAATATTATTGATTATATCTAAGAAGTATAACGTTCCATTATGTGATTAAAGTAAACTTTTAACTGTCAACAAAAACAACTCTTTTCGCTGACAAAAAATCAAGCATATTTACCTGCTAAAACTAACACAATACTGTATAAAAGTGACAGCAGAGTTGATCATACTCTTTTGCTGACACTTAATAAATCATGCCTTTAAATTCAAAAATGGGAAAGGTGTAATAAAATGCAACATGGCATGTTATCAATCGTTTTAAGCGAGAACCAAGACAACTGGGTATTAAGGAGGATAACATGTTCTTTGATTACGAAAGCGGTTCGAATCTAGATAGAATTCAACTTGACCGACTTTTAGGCACTGTGAATATAGAGAACTATTGTCACCACCGTAGTCTCACGTATAAGTCTTTCAATAGAACAGCTATGCGAAATTATTTAAACTAATAATTGGAAGTTTTATAGTAGATTACACAAAAGATCTGGACCCAATGACTCAGGGCATAATTATGATGTGGGGCGTATCCAGTAAAAAGAAAAGCCAATATTAGTAAACGAGTTAAAAGCGACATGGCTAATGTAGCTGCTAAGGAAAAATCTATTGGATAACTAAAATCGAAGAATAGCAAAGAATAAGGGCTTCTACACTTATCTTCTAAGTGCAGAAACCCTTGATTTTACGTAATGCAATCGAGAAAACTGTCCTCCAATCATCGTAAAAGTGATCAATCTCTTGATCTAGTCCGGAACAAATATATTATAGATTGCCTTTGTTGCTTCTTCAAAATCCTCCTCAGCAACACCAATAATAATGTTTAACTCCGACGAACCCTGATCAATCATCTTCACATTGACCTTTGCCTGAGCCAGAGCAGTAAATATCTTAGCTGCTGTACCACGTGCCTTTCTCATACCACGTCCTACGACAGCAATCAGGGCTAGGTTGTCCTCAATTTCGATATGATCCGGATGGGTTCTAGCCGTAATCTCATCGATGACTGATTTTTCTTTGCCTCGGAAGGATTCTGTACTAACAATAACACTTAAGGTATCGATACCGGAGGGAATATGCTCGAAGCACAGAGCGTTCTTCTCCAAAGCACGAAGTACATTCCTGCCAAAGCCAAGCTCGGAATTCATCATATCCTTCTCAATATTGATAACAGAGAACCCCTTCTTACCGGCGATACCAGTTATCGTATATGGGCTGCTATCCACTGTCTGAGCTACAATCATCGTACCGAGATCCTCAGGATGATTTGTATTCTTTATATTAATCGGTATTCCTACCGTACGAACCGGAAAAATTGCATCTTCATGAAGTACGGTTGCTCCCATATAGGAAAGCTCTCTAAGTTCGCGGTATGTTATCGTCGTAATCGGCTTCGGATTATTAATTATGCGGGGATCACAGATCAAGAAGCCACTGACATCGGTCCAGTTCTCATAAATATCAGCATTTACTGCTCTTGCTACAATAGATCCTGTTACATCAGAACCCCCACGGGAAAAGGTCTTTATCGTATCATTTGGCATAGAACCATAGAAACCAGGAATGACTGCATTCTCCATCTGAGCAAGCTTGGGGCCAAGCTTAGATATGGTTCTCTCCAGGTCAAATTCTCCGCTCTCATTAAAGTACAATAACCCTACCGTATCAAGAAATGGAAAATTCAAATACTTAGCGAGAAGGATACTGTTCAGATACTCACCACGGCTGGCAGCATAATCGCGTCCTGCGCTATGGGCGAATGCGGCTTTGATAAATTTAAACTCCTCCTCTAAGGATATATCTAATGCTAAATCCTTTATGATACTATTATAACGCTCTTCAATAGCGGAAAATTCCTTCTCAAAATTTTCTCCCTTTGTTGCTTTATCATAGCAGTTGTATAGCATATCTGTAATCTTTATGTCCTTGTCAAATCGTTTTCCAGGAGCAGAAGCTATAACGAAACGTCTGGTTTTGTCTGCACGGATAATATCTGCTACCTTTTTGAATTGATTGGCATCAGCCAGTGAGCTTCCACCAAATTTTACTACCTTGGTATCCTTCATATAATATCCTCTTTCTTTTTTAGATTACTGTATTAAAGTATATATATTATATATGGAGTACTCGATTTTATCAATAGCATATTTATAATACTGATACCCCTTATTTGTAATATTTATGCACGGATAAAACGAACCCTAATCCACTATTTGCAGGATAATATGCTGATTATGCAAGAGAACATAATGGGTTACCTCATCGTATAGAGTTATTTCCCTATAAGATTAAAAGAGTCTGGATGCTTCATCCAGACTCTTTTAATCTTATTTATATCTTATATTCTTAGTCAATGTACTTAGCAGCACGCTCATCAATAACTGACTGCGCACCTGCATTCAGCCATTCCTGTATATTAGCATCCCAAACTGCATCAAAATCAGCAGGTTTACAGGTTACAGCTTCAGCCATAAGAGTCTTGCCCATATCGGTTAAGGTCTGGCTAACCGGACCAGCAGCACTAAGAACTACCGGAACGATTGTAGAAGGACGACCATTTCTCATGGAATTAGCGTATGCATCAGTAATAAGCTGAGGATCAACTGTGTAGGATTGTGCAAGTGCACGAGCATACTTACTATCATCACCCACATCAAGACCATTAATCATCAAGGTATAATCTATATTCTGAGCAGAGTTCATAATCTTCTCATTTGTTGCAGCGATTAATTTAGGAACACCATCAACCATCTCATGAGTTACGCCTTCCTCACCGATCTGCAGGAAGTAACGATTCTCAAACTTAGACAACCAATTGATGTAACGAAGAGCACCTTCCACATTCTTGCTGGAAGCAGGAACAAACATATTAACACCTGCTGCATCGTAGATGAACTTTTCAGTTACACCATTACTATTCTGGAAGCAGTCAATCGTAACGATCTCAGCATCCGGAACATTAACCTTAAGGTCACGTAATAATCCAGGTGTATCACGGTAAGCCTGATCCCAATTATGAATGAAGGCACCAACCATACCACTCTTGATGAGGTTATCACTATCGTTGTCATCATTGTAAAGTGCGAACTGAGTATCAACTAAGCCTTCGTTATACATCTTGTTTAAGAAGCGAACGCCTTCCTTATATCCTGGAAGCAAGAAATTACGATCAACTACGGAATTAACCCAACGATCCTTTTTGCTGATGTTAGGATCGATAAAGGATTCTATTAAGGTACTTGCTCTCCAACGAACATCACTGGTCATTGTAAATGGAACAACCTTATCCTTGCCAACACCACCGGGATCCTGTGTCTTGAATGCTACAAGAGCATCATAGAATTCCTGTGTAGTTGTAGGTAGCGGTAAACCAAGCTTATCTAACCAGTCCTTACGAATAAAGGTATTCGCACCTGCTACATTCATACGACGTGCAGGAATAGAGAAAACCTCACCAGTTTCCGTATTCATATTACGCATGATCATATCTCTTCCCTCAAGCGCTAAATCAGGACCGAGGAAAGCCTTCAAATCCGGTAATAAAGTATCAATATATGGAGCCAAATCTGCAAGACCACCTAAATCACGGTAGTTTGCAATAAGGTCATTACTGTAAGTAAGACATACGTCCGGTGCGGTTCCTGCAGCCATAAGGTTATTCAGCTGATCGGTCTCTTCCCAACGGGATACAGCTACAAAGGTAACTCCGATGTTCTCATCCTCTAATACCTTAGCTTTGATCCAGTCTGTATAGAAGTTATTGGTAGGATCCGTCTTACCGCCATCTGTACCACGATCAAATACTTCCACTGTGATCTCACTGTATTCAGGCTTTGTTGACACCTCTGCCGGAGCAGCTGCTTCGGGTGCCTTTGTGGGATCGGCAGTATTAGTAGTAGTCTCCTGCTTTGCTGCCGGTGCGGGATCATCCGTTTTAGCTTTACAGCCCCCTAAAACGCTGACAATCATTATACACGCAAGTATAAGTGACAACCATTTTCTTTTCATAATATACATCCTCCTATTATTTTTTTATAAATAACAACGTCCTCTCATGAAACGTTGAAATCTAACATCGTTCCACAATACATTAGTAGGAAATTATTCCTTGATTGCACCGAGGGTAACACCCTGAATAAAGTGCTTCTGAAGGAAGGGATAAATTATGACGATCGGAATTGTTGCAAACATAACGGAAGCAGCCTTCAATCCTTCACTTGCCATGGGGGCTGAGAAACCCTCCTGTTGGGCAGTCTCTATTGCTGACAGGTTATTGATTACCTGATATAGCTTCAACTGGATTGGAGCATACTTTGCATCCGGTACATACATAAGGGCATCGGAAAAACCATTCCAACGACCAACTGCATAAAACAGAGCAAGTGTAGCTAATACCGGCTTCGAAAGCGGGAGGTAAATCCTCATCAGAATAGTGACAGGCCCTGCACCATCCAATTCTGCTGATTCTCGAAGGCTATCCGGAATGCCATATAAAAAACTACGCAATATAATCATATTGAAGATGGACAAACAGTTTGGTATAATTAATACCAAAGGATTATTAATCAAGTTTAAATCCTTCATCAACAGATAGTTAGGGATGGTTCCTGCGCTAAAATACATGGTCAGTAGCATCATACCGTTCAAGAATTTTCTTCCCTTCAGCTTATCAAAAATCAAAGGGTAGGAACACAATATTGTCATGAACAAGGATACTAACGTACAGATAAAAGTTAATAACGCCGTCCACCACAAGGAACGAACAAAGGCCGCATCCTTCAATACAAAATTATAGGATTCCAAAGTAAAATCCACAGGAATTAGGGATACTCGATTATTAATGAGTGCCTGAGTTGAACTAAGTGAGCGGGCTAAAATATTAACCAAAGGTAACAAACATATCACTATAAATAAAAAGCAGATAAAAGCTATAATAACATCTTCAATTTTTCGTTTTCTTGATTTTACCATCGCTGCAGCCTCCTTACCATACTCCGCGTTCGCCGAATTTCTTAGCTATGGCGTTGGCGGTAAACAGGAATATTACACATATTACAGATTGGAACAGACCCACTGCAGCCGTCAGCGAGAATTGGAATCCTCGGATACCTACACGATATACATAGGTGCTTAATACATCGGCAACACTCATTACAAGGCTGTTGGAGAAGGAATAAGGCCGGTCAAATTCACTTCCTAGGATACGTCCCAGGTTCATGATCAGAAGGACCACGATGGTAGAGCGAATACCAGGCAGAGTAATATGCCATATCTTCTTCCAACGGGAGGCACCATCCACCTCTGCCGCTTCATAAAGCTCAGGATTGATTCCTGTGATCGCCGCAAGATATATAATGGTATTCCACCCCATTTCCTTCCATAAACCGAAGGCTATGTAGGTTATAACATAAAGTGTAGGATTTGTGAGAAAATCGATTGGTTGTGCACCCATACCGCTTAGCATCACATTTACCATACCGGTGCGGGGAGCAAGGAGCTGTTTTGCGATACCACTGATTATAATCCAAGATAGGAAGTGTGGCAGATAAATAACAGTCTGGGTAACCTTCTTATATCGCTTAAATGCAAGCTCATTTAATAAAATCGCTAGAAAAATCGGCATCGGAAAACCAAAGGCCAGGTCTAATAAATTCAACATCAAGGTATTGCGAAGTGCATCCCAGAAATCCTTCGTCGTAAAAGCTTTTGCAAACCATTTAAAAACTGGTTCGGACCACGGTGAAGCCCATACACCCTTGAACATGTTGTATTCCTTAAATGCCATCGTGATATTCGTCATAGGCAGGTAACGGAATACGACGGCAAACGCCACCGGTAAAGCCATCATAAGATACAGCGTCCATGTCTTTTTTAAGTAGAGAATGGTTTTGCGAGTGACACCTTTTTCTTTCATACATGATCCCCCTTAATGCGTTATTCAGGAATATTGCACTCTTTCCTGAATTGTCTAATTACTGATTGGCTCCTGATGCTATAGGAAGTTTTCTTAAGTATAGATACAATATCATCAATTATGTATTGCACTAGCCCATAATGTTATGTATAATTTTCCTATATAATTCATTAATTAAACCAATTATAGGTTCATTATATCAGCAAAACATACAATAAAACATAGGTAAACTATTGAAATCATGTACAAATTATGGATTAAAATAATTCTCCAGATAAGTAGGTTATAATAACTTTACATGCAATCAATGAAACTAGTTAAATAGAGTGATTTTTTCTAATAATACTCTGATCCGGCTTTAAGACACAGTAAATAATAACTGATTATAGTTCAAAAGATAGGGAGAGGAATTTGCCATGGGAAATGAATATCTGGACACATTAGTTGCAACAATTGACTATTACAACCACCGTGAAAGAACACCTAATTGGTGTATTGAAGATGCTGTCATCGATTTTGTTGATATTACATATGTCGTTAATGGTCAAGCAGAATATACCATCGATGGACAAAAATACACTGTATCTACCGGAGATCTTATATACATTCCCTCCGGGAGTCGCCGTTCCGCTTATACCTATCCTAATTCCTTGGTAGAATCCTATTGCATCAACGGTATGATACGAAATATAGATGGAGAGGATATCAATCTTCCCTTCCCACTGATCAGTAAAATAGGGATCCATAAGGATATCATTTCACTTTATAGTGACCTTACCTGCGTATGGCATCTGCGTGATCCAGGTTACCACTTAAAGGCACGGGCCATTTACTTAATGATTATCCAGCGTTATCTTCAGCTTATTGTATACCAAAAGGATAATAACATCACCGATAAAAGAATAAAAAGAGCCCTTCATTATATGACCACTCATTATCAAGAGCCTCTATCGGTGCAGAAGATGGCAGAGCTAGTGAACTTAAGCAGCATGTATTTTGGAAATCTGTTCAAGCAAGAGACCGGTATGTCCTTCCATAAATTCCTGACCTCTATTCGTCTTAACCGTGCGGAGGATATGTTGTACAGTGGTGAATATAAGATCAATGAGATTGCCGATGCCTGCGGTTTTTCAGATGTATTCTATTTCAGTCGCCTGTTCAAAGAGAGCAGAGGTTTTGCTCCCTCCAACGTAATCCGATCCAGAAAAGAACAGAGTATCAATATATAATTGATTTTAGACGTATTCATCATACGGTCTCATAAGAATTATGTATAGAAAGAGCAGCTAGTCGCATTCTGTGCAATGAAATACATCAGATGCTTACCGCTGCTCTTTTACCATTAAAGAACTCTTTGTGTTAGTTTGACCCAAGGAAGAAACAGGCACAAACTTCTATGAATTATTCTTTATATAAATCGCATATTAGAATAGATGTCCCATCTTTTCCTTCTTCGTATCAAAGTACCTTTTATTATACTTATTCGTATCCATAATGATAGGTACTCTCTCTATAATCTCAATTCCATGTCCTTTCAGTCCCACCAGCTTCTTTGGATTATTTGTCATCAAACGAATTTTTCTTACGTTTAAATTACTTAATATCTGAGCACCGATTCCATAGTCCCTCAAATCAGCCGGAAAGCCCAATGCAATATTGGCTTCCTCTGTATCCATTCCTTCCTCCTGAAGCTTATAAGCCTTAATTTTATTAATCAGCCCTATTCCCCGGCCCTCTTGACGCAGATACAAGAGTACACCCTTTCCTTCTTTCTCGATATTCTGCAAAGCTGCTGCCAATTGCTCTCCGCAATCACATTTTAGGGAATGGAAGGCATCTCCGGTCAGACACTCAGAATGAACCCGTACCAATACCTCATCATCAGCCTCTATTGTCCCCTTCACAAGAGCAACATGATGCTCCCCGTTCAAGGTATTCACAAATCCGACCATTCGAAACTCTCCGTATTCGGTAGGGAGTGTAGCTTCTGCTTCTCTAACTACATAGCAGTCTGTCTCCCTTCTGTGTGCAATCAGCTCTTCTATGGTTATAACCTTTATACCCTCGCTCTTAGCAAATGTCAAAAGCTCTTCCCCCTTTAATATCTCCCCCGAAGTATTTAGCACCTCAGTGAAGGTTCCTGAAGGGTAGCAGCCTGCCAGCTGTGCCAAATCCGTGGCAGCCTCCGCATATCCGGCCTTCTTCAAAACTCCACCTTTGACAGCCTTCATGACAAAGACATGACCGGGTGTCTTAAAATGAACCGTATCGATCGGCTCCTGTAATAAGCTTCGTATCGTCATCGCTCGGTCCTCAGCGGTAATTCCACTCTGGCATGCTACATGGTCAACCGATAGCTGATAGGCATTCGGATTGGTATGGTTGCTATAGGAATTAAACTGTGAAAGACTACTCTGCTCTGTCTTTTCTTCCGGAAGAGAACTGCAGATAAACCCAGTGCCGTACTTCATCATAAAAATGATATTCTCTCTTGTAACCAGCTCACTGGCTACAAAGAATACTCCTCCGTGTATTGCCGGAGCATCATCGGTTATGATGATAATTTTATTGTTCTTAATATCCTCTAATACATCATGTAATTCTAATTTCATTTGGTTACTCCTCCTTGTTATGATTTTGCTCTTTCGTATGAGCTTTATGTGTTAGATTAAATAACCCTTGATAATAACATCTTGACCATGAATCTCATGAGATACTCTCTTAAGTACGATGGCATCCCTCATTCGTTCGATTCCCTCTCCTCCTACCGGAGTAATAGCAGACCTTCCTCCTATGATTTTAGGGGCAACAGCAGCGTATACCTTATGCACACAGCCACTCTCAAAGGCAGAAGCAAGAACAGAACTTCCTCCCTCAATGTATAAGGAATCTATGCCCTTTCTTCCTAACAGGTTCATAATGTCACTAAAGTCAATCCGTCGGTTCCGCTCCGCTAACTTTTCTATCTCAACACCCTTCTTAAGTAAGTCTGCCTCTCTTTCCGGTAACATATACTCAGAAGCAATGATGAGAGTCTTTTCCGTCTCATTCACCTTTAAAACCTTGGCTCCCTCCGGAATATCACCATACTTAGAGAGAATTACTCTGAGTGGATTGGATAGCTTCACCCCGTCAAGCCTTGTGGTAAGCATCGGATCATCCAGCTTTACGGTATTCTCTCCTACCATAATAGCACTGACCCGCTGTCGTAGCCGATGTACAAAGCTTAGGCTGTCCTCTGAGCTGATCCATTTGGAATCACCTGTCTTTGTTGCCAGCTTACCATCCAGTGTCATGGCCCATTTTACAAAGACAAAGGGCTTTTTGTATTTAATATAGTAGGAATATATCTCATTCTGCTCTTGGCAAGCCTTGGAATGAAGTCCGATCTCACAGCTTACACCAAGCTTTGTTAGCTCAGCCTTAAAATCCACCTTTTTATACGGATTAGGATCTCGCATTCCGATATATACCTTAGCAATTCCCCTCTTTGATATCATATCAATACATCCCCTAATGCTCTTCTCCGAGCGAAAGGGCTCGATATTCAGATAAAGGTCGGCGCCTGTCAGATCACCTTCAGCCAACCGTAAGACTTTTATCTCTGCCGCTTCGGTACCATAAGCTTCGTATAATCCTTCCCCAAGGATTCTTCCTTCCTTAACCAGCAAAGCACCGGACAGAGGGTCCGGATTAACAAAGCCACTACCCTGATTAGCCAGCTCAATTACCCTTTTCATATAATCTATCTTCATAGGCTTCCTCCTTAAAAGCAGGAGTTCGCTGTTATCCAATATAACAAGCTATTCTGCTTAATTAATAAGACACTAAGTCTTATACTGTATTATATTAATTTCTGTAAAATATGTCAATTTATTGTTATTTTCTAATTTCTTTGCTTATACCTCTTGTTTTGACAGTTTTTTCACGATCTTTTTATAAAAATACATGCACAATAAAAGAAGGCACCGGTCCCCCCTATACTGGGCTTCCTGTGCCTTTCCTAAGTGCTACGTATAAATATCCGATTCGGATGGTTATCAATCCGTTTCCCTGTCCGTTAGAAGCTTTCGCACTTCTCTCACAACAGCTTCTAAAGTGTTAATATAGCATTGCATGATTATGAAACACCTGTCTCACATGTCGAATGTCAGATACCTCTCTGGTATAGTATACTCGGTTGGTAAGCAGGATGGCATAGCTGCTAGTCTCCGGATCAATCCAGATGGAGGTCCCGGTAAATCCGGTATGTCCAAAGCTCTTATCCGAAAAGTATTCTCCGGCAGTCATATCCGGTGTATTTTTTATACACCATCCCAATCCTCTGTTTTCCTGATAACCTTTGGTATAATTTGTTGTCATTATTTTAATGGTCTTCTCACTGAGAAGTCCGCACTTATTATTTGCATTTTCACCAAGCATTGCCTCGGCCATGAGGCACATATCGGAAATATCAGAGAAAATCCCGGCATTTCCGCTAATTCCTCCCATATGATAGGCATTCTCATCATGCACCTCTCCGATTAATCGTCGATTACGCCAGGTGCAATATTCTGTAGGCATAATGTTATCCTGAAGTTGTTTATCAGGACAATAACCTGTATTCATCATTTCCAGTGGATTGGTCACATATTGATAAATCACCTGATTAAGTGGTAGACCGGTTACTTTCTCAAGAACCAAACCTAATACGATATAGCCCATACAGGAGTACTCCACACCGGAGCTCTTACGTGGAAGTAGTTGCCTCAATATATCCACTGCTCCTTGTCTGTCGAGACTCATTTGATATAAGGGAATGTGAGCAGGCAGCATACTTGTATGAGTCAATAATTCAAACATGGTAATTTGGCCTGTTGGACCTCCGTTCCACCCCGTAAGATATCGTCCTACATGATCCGTTAATGCAACCTTTCCCTCCTCCAACAAACGAAGGAAGGCTAATGTAGTAAAAAGCTTTGTACAAGAGGCCATATCGAATAAAGTATCATGCCTCACAGGCCGATCTGTTTCACCAATCGTTCCGACACTACCTATGGTCAGCTGGTTTTCTTTCCTTATGGCATAGGAAGCACCTGTAAAGACTTTTTTTCGTATGCTTTCCTTCAGGAGGCCTTCCACCCTATCCCTCATGCTGTTAATCATATCCTTCTCACTCCTTGGCAATTATCTGCCCATAACTTTTTAACTTCTTTAATTTATCTTAATCATAAATCCATCATAATATTATCCCATATAACCTGTCAAGTTTTCCTATTTGAGCGTGTTTAAGGCTTCACTGAGATCCTCCTCCACATTACGTAACAAGTTCTCTGACTCACTCTTCGATAAGCCAGCTCAATCATCATAATTGCTAGTCTACTTGTCCCACAGCTTCAATAAAAGAATGGGATGTTGCAAAATCAGCTTACTTTTGCAACATCCCATTCTTCACGCTTTTATGTTTATCTTATGAATTTAACAAGCCATTGTCCGACTCATAATATTTTCTAAAAAGAATTCCTTCACCTGATTCGGCTCGATTCGAAATTCCTCATTATCCACTTTGATGGATACCCCTTTAGCCTGACATTGCTTCATACAAAATATTGCTTCAAAATTAAGCTTATCATGGAGTGAATGTTGCTCAATCAGCTGTTGAATATCCTGGACCACATTATAAGAACCGTTCAGATGGCAGGAGGTACCAACACATACTCTCACTTCTACCATTATTCATGCTCCTTTCCGTGGGTATAATCAACATGTAGTAATTCATGTACTCTACCCTGCAATATCCCCTTATAAAGAGTCATCATCAATGGATTCTCCTCTGCAAATTTCACATTGCAGAGCTTATCAGCCGCATATAAGCCTTTCCCTCTGCTCTCCCGTACCTTCGATTCTGCAAAGGGCTGACCGGCACCGCACACACAGCCGCCTGGGCAAGCCATAATTTCCACAAAATCATAGTGCTCACCAGCCTTAATTTTCTCAATCAAATCGCTGGCATTCTTAAGACCGCTGACAACGGCAATCTTGACTTCTCTGTCGCCATACATTACGGTAGTTTCCTTCACACCCTTCATTCCTCTGACACCCTGGTAAGCGATGGACATCAGGGCTCCCTTGGATTTATCGGTGGATAATCTGCGAAGTACCGCCTCTGTTACACCGCCGGTTACACCAAAGATTACTCCGGCACCGGTCATGGTTCCAAAGGGCATATCTACTCCTTCCGGCTCCAGTTCTGAGAAGATAATTCCAGCTTCCTTAATCATCTGAATTAGTTCCTGAGTTGTGATGACATAATCCACATTGGGATTACCCTCTCTCTGAAACTCCTCTCTTGCTGCCTCCTGCTTCTTTGCTGTACAGGGCATAACTGCAACATGCACATGACGACGGTTCGAGCTACTGGACTGTTCCTTAACAATGGAGGCCAGCATTTGCATGGGTGAGCGACAGGTTGATACATTTGGTAGAAGATCAGGATAATTCTTCTCACAATACTGAACCCAAGCCGGACAGCAGGAGGTAAATAGCGGTAATTTTCCACCCTTTTGTAGGCGGTCAAGGAATTCGGCGCTTTCCTCCAATACCGTAAGATCAGCTCCGGTGCTGGTATCATAGATTTCATCAAAGCCCATACGTCGCAGAGCTGCGACGATCTTACCCATCGCGTTTTCTTCTGACCTCATCCCCATCTTCCTACCGAGTCCGACGCGAACTGCCGGAGCAATCTGCACCGTAACCTTGGTATTCGTATTATCCAGGGCTTCCCAAACCTTCTGAGTATTATTCTTAACAACGATAGCACCGGTCGGGCATACAGCGGCACACTGACCACAGCCGACACAGGGTGATTCTGCAATCGGAATTTCAAAGGCGGTGCTGATGGTCATCTTGGAGCCACGATGGGCAAAATCAATGGCTCCAACGTTCTGTACCTCGTTACACATTCTTACACAGTCACCGCAGAGAATGCACTTATTCGCATCTCTTGTAATACAAACTGAGGAATCATCCAGTTTGGGCTCTTCTGCTGTATTTGGAAACCGTACCCCGGTTATATTGAATCTCATAGCCAGATCCTGAAGCTTACATTTACCATTATTACTACAGGTCGTACAGTCACGGCAGTGATTTGCCAGTAGTAGCTCAAGGATGTTCTTGCGGTATCTGCGAAGTCGTTCGGTATTCGTCTTTATATTCATACCCGCCTTAGGTATTGTAGAGCAGGCCGCATCAATCCCGCCCCATTCATTCTCAACCATACACATACGGCAGGCACCATATATGGAAAGCTCGGAATGATAGCAGAAGGTCGGCATCTTAATTCCTACTTTACGGATCAGCTCCAATAGGTTTTTTTCTTGGCCAATCTCTACGGGTATCCCATCTATTGTCATAATATTATTCTTATCCATTTCAATTCACCATGCTGCAGCTTCTTTGCAGCTTAATCCTTTCTCCACTTTCTACGCGATTGCATGGAATGGACATGCAGTGATACAGGCTCCACACTTGATACATTTTGCTCCGTCAATAAGGAAGGGTTCCTTTATCTTACCGCTGATTGCATTCACCGGACAAGATCTGGAACATTTGGAGCAGCCCTTACAGAGGTTTGGATCAATTGTGATAGATTTCAGTTTCTGACAGTTACCGGTCGGGCAATGCTTTGCACGAATATGTGCATCGTATTCTTCACGGAAATGCTTAATTGTGCTAACAACCGGAAAAGCAGCAGATTTTCCGAGACCACAGAGAGCCGTGGAGGATATGGTATCTGCAAGCTCCAGAAGCAGCTCAACATCCCCTTCCTCTCCTTCACCCGCTATAATTCTCTCAAGAATAGCAAGCATCCTCTTTGTACCCTCACGACAGGGTACACATTTACCACAGGATTCGTTCTGGGTAAAGTTCATAAAGAATCTAGCCACTTCCACCATACAGGTATGTTCATCCATGACCACCAGACCACCGGAACCAATCATAGCTCCGACCTTCTTAAGGGAATCAAAGTCCAGAGGCAGATCCAGATCCTCCTTCGTCAGACAGCCACCGGAGGGTCCGCCTATCTGTACTGCTTTAAACTCCCCACCAGACTTCATACCACCGCCTACCTCAAAGATAACTTCTCGAAGGGTTGTACCCATAGGCACTTCAATCAAACCTGTATTCTCGATGTTTCCTGTTAAAGCGAAGGCTTTCGTTCCAGGACTCTTCTCCGGTCCGATCTGCTTATACCAGTCAGCACCGTTCATGATGATCAAGGGTACATTGGCATAGGTTTCTACATTATTAAGTACGGTAGGTTTATCAAATAAGCCCTGCTCAACCGTTCTTGGGGGTTTCACTCTTGGCATACCTCGTTTGCCTTCGATGGAAGCCGTCAATGCACTTCCTTCTCCGCACACGAAGGCACCTGCTCCTCTGTTAATATGTATCTTAAAGGAAAAATCAGTTCCAAGAATATTCTCACCTAGCAAGCCGTATTCCGTAGCCTGTTCAATAGCCAGCTTCAGGCGGTTAACTGCCATGGGGTATTCGGCACGTACATAGATATAACCTTCATCTGCTCCGCAGGCTAATCCTGCAATCATCATACCTTCCAGCATTCTGTGAGGGTCACCTTCCATGATGCTTCGATCCATAAATGCTCCCGGATCACCCTCATCGCCGTTACATACTACATATTTTTTTGGCTCCTTCTGTCTCTTCACCTGAGCCCATTTACGACCGGCCGGAAAACCGCCGCCCCCTCTACCCCTCAGATTAGACTCTGATATCTCGTTAATAATATCATCGCCGGTCATCTCAAAGAGTGCTTTCTCAAAGGCAGTATATCCACCTACTCCAAAGTACTCCAGAATTGAGGTTGCATCGATCTGACCACAGTGCTCCAATACCATACGGGTCTGTTTCTTGTAGAATGGGATATCCTCCTGCTTACGGTATACAATCCCTTCCTTCTGATATGCCAGTCGCTCGATATGTTCACCAAGGGTAATGGTCTTATCTACAATTTCTTCGCAATCGTCAAGCTTCACCTTCGTATAAAGCCATCCCTGAGGCTCAATACGTACTAAGGGACCCATCTCGCAAAAGCCGTGGCATCCACTCTTCTTCATTCCTACCGTATCCCCGTGAGGCTCTTCGGCTAATTCCACACTACAGGGCACCTTCCTGTCCTGTAACAGTTCGGTAAGACGGTCAAAAATTTCAAGGGCACCGCTGGATACGCAACCGGTTCCTGCACATACCAAAATCTTTTTTGGCTGCTGCTCCAGAGAACGCATATAGACAGAACGTATCTGTGCCAGATCTTCTCTTGATTTTAACATGCTAATTCCTCCTTAAGTTCCTTTAAAAGTTCAGAGGTTTTCTCTGGTGTCATGGCTGGATATACCTTATCGTTTACGGTAATGACCGGCGCCAATCCACAGGCACCAAGGCAAGATACGGTCTCAACAGTGAAACCAAGGTCATCGGTTGTCAGCTTTTTATCGGAAAGCCCCAGCTCCTCCCTAAGCTTTTGCAGAATAGGAATTGATTTTCTAACATGACAGGCAGTACCGTCACATATCTTAATCACATATTTTCCCTTAGGCTCCAGAGAAAAATTCTCATAAAAAGTAGCTGTACTATAGATTCTAGCCTCACTAATACCAATCTTCTGCGATAAATAAGGGAATACCTCTCTGGGCAGATATCGATAGTTTTCCTGAATTTCCTGCAAAATAGCGATGATTGCGCTTTGTCGACAGCCGTGTTCTTCAATGATTCTATCAACCACCGAATAATCAAATGTATCGTTCATATTAACCTCCATTTATCCAACTGATAAACTATATTTTATTTATGTAGCCGCTGTGCCAAATGATTGGACAGGATTGCTAAGGAGCTGGCCAAATTCTCATCTTTCACCATAACATGATCGGGTACCTTCAGGGGAATGGTAGAAAAATTCCATATTGCCATAATCCCGGACTTAACCATCATGTCACAAATTCTTTGCGCGTTCCCTGCATCTACGGCTATGATACCGATCTTTATCTTCATTCTGGAACAGACATCGGGCAGTTTGCTAAGGGGCAGTGCCTTGATCTTATTAGGACCGGTAAGCGCTACATTCTCGTCTTCATCAAAAGCTGCTATAATATCCATTCCGTATTCCAAAAAACCTTCATAGGCAAGTAAAGCCTGTCCGAAGCCGCCTCTGCCGACCAATACTGCGGATTGTACATTGTCATAGCCAAGACAGTGCTCCAGATCGTCGATCAATTCTTGCAGAATATATCCGATCTTCGGTCTTCCATTGCCACTGACCTGAGCCAAATCCTTTCGGACCTGTACATCATTCAGTCTTAATTCATGGGCAATGGTTGTTGCCGATATATTGGTAGCCCGCTCCTTAGGCAGACTCTTAAGAAAGCTCAGATACAGAGGCAGACGTCTTATCATCTGCGTCGTCAAGGTTTTTTGCTCCATACTTTACTCTCCCGAACCGGATAAGGATTTGTCAATCGCAGCTGCGGCTGTTTTTCCTGCCCCCATCGCTAGTATTACGGTAGCTGCTCCGGTAACGGCGTCTCCTCCGGCATACACGCCTGTTCTAGAGGTAAGACCTGTCGCATCCTCTGCAATGATACCTCCCCACTTATAAGTCTCAAGCCCGGCAGTTGTTGCTTTGATTAAGGGATTCGGTGAGGTTCCGATTGCCATGATTACACAATCTGCTTCCAGTTCGAACTCACTGCCTGCCACCGGAACTGGCTTCTGTCTTCCCGAGGCATCCGGCTCTCCTAGTTCCATCTGCTGGCACTCTATTCCTTTCACCCAGCCTTCTTCCCCCTTAATTGCCAGGGGGTTGGTCAGGAAATGGAACTGAATTCCTTCCTCTTTCGCATGCTCAACCTCTTCGAGACGGGCCGGTAATTCCTTCTCCGTACGACGATAAATTATCGTCACCTCTGCTCCGAGACGCTTTGCACAGCGTGCTGCATCCATGGCTACATTGCCACCGCCTACAACTGCTACCCGGTTGCCCTTTTGAATAGGGGTCATTGAGTCATTCTCATATGCTTTCATCAGATTGATTCTTGTGAGGAATTCATTGGCAGAATATACCCCCTTCAGATTCTCTCCTGCTATATTCATAAAATTGGGCAAACCGGCTCCGGAACCGATGAATACTGCTTCGTAACCCATATCCTCCATTAAATCATCGATGGATAAGGTCTTTCCAATTACTACGTTGGTCTTTATCTCTACGCCTAATTCCTTTAAGGTAGAGATTTCCTTATTCACGATTGCCTTCGGGAGTCTGAATTCAGGAATACCGTATACAAGCACGCCGCCGGCCAGGTGTAGGGCTTCAAACACAGTGACCTCATAGCCCTTTCTAGCCAGGTCTCCGGCACAGGCTAAGCCCGATGGTCCGGAACCGATGACAGCTACCTTATGACCGTTGCTTTGCGGCTTTACTGCCTTTTCCTTGCTGTTGCTGTTATGATAATCCGCCACAAAACGCTCCAATCTTCCGATTGCAACCGCTTCCCCTTTGATACCTCTGACACACTTGGACTCACATTGTGATTCCTGAGGACAAACTCTTCCGCAGACAGCCGGAAGGGAGCTTGCCTGGGCAATGATCTGAAATGCTTCTTCGAAGTTACCCTCAGCTACCTCCTGAACAAATGCCGGTATATCGATCTGGACCGGACATCCGGTTACGCAAAGTTTGTTCTTACAATTTAAACAGCGTCTGGCTTCATCTATCGCCTGCTCCCTGCTATAGCCAAGAGCAACCTCTAGGAAATTACTGTTTCTAATTTCAGCCTCTAGGACAGGCATTTCGTTTTTCTGTAAAGACATATTTGCCGCCATATTATTGCACCTCAGCTTTCAGAAGATTACAGGTTGTCTCATGTACGCTTCGTTCAAATTGGCGGTACATGGAAGACCTTGCGATTGCTTCATCAAAATCAATCTCATGTCCATCAAATTCCGGTCCGTCCACACAGGCGAACTTCGTTTTTCCACCTACGGTAAGACGACATCCACCGCACATTCCGGTTCCATCAATCATAACTGGGTTCATACTTGCTACGGTCTTAAGGTTATATTCCTTGGTTAATTTGCTTACGAACTTCATCATGATGAGTGGTCCTATGGTTACAACCTCATAGTATTGCTCACCGCTGTCAATCAGCTTTTTCAGAGCATCGGTTACAAGCCCTTTCTCCCCGTAGCTGCCGTCATCGGTCATCACGATATATTTGCTGCTATTCTTCTTGAACTCGTCCTCCAATATCACAAGGTCCTTACTCCGAAAGCCTGTGATAGCGTGAACCTCGGTTCCTTGCTCGTGAAACTTTTTCACTACCGGATAAGCAATTGCACAGCCGACTCCACCACCGACAACAGCTACCTTCTTCTTACCCTCTGTCTTGGTTGCCTGACCGAGAGGACCAACAAAATCCTGAAGGTAATCGCCTTCGTTCATATGATTAAGCTGTTCTGTGGTAGCACCGACGATTTGAAAGATAATCGTTACAGTTCCTCTATTTCGATCAAAATCCGCAATCGTCAATGGCATTCTCTCACCATTTTCATCAGTTCTCAAAATGATGAACTGACCCGGTTCAGCCTTTCTTGCCACTAGGGGTGCTTCAATTTCCATCAACGTAACTGTGGGATTTAGTACTTCTTTTCTAACAATTTGATACATAAAAATAACCATGCCTTTCTTATATGGGTACATAAATTATATTTCTTCGTGTTGCAGGGTTCTACTTTCGCTCAATAAAAGGGCTGCGGCCTTTGACAGCAGCAGCCTTTATAAGCGCGTTAGCAGGTCGAAGCCTGCTAACGCAGTTGAATGAAAACTTGAGGCATTTAAGTCCACATTCATATATTCTAAATCAATAACTTAACTTGTGTGGCGACACAATTTTCAGTTATGAACTAGAAATTTACTTCGGTATCGTAGTAACAACAATACAGTAATTTTTCCATTACCTCAGGGGTAATAGCTCTGGGATTGGACCCGGTACATGCATCACCAACTGCCAACTCAGCTACCTTGGGCAGCTTCTCGAGAAACTCCTTCTCATCGATGATTCCACCTTCGTAATCCTTAATACAAGTCGGTATGTCCAGTGCTTGATTCAGCTCTCTGATATGCTTAATCAAAGCATCTGCGCTGGCCTCCAGTCCAAGGAACGCTGCAATCTGACCATATCTTTCAGCAGCAATAGCATCCTTAGCGTTATATTTAATAACCTTCGGCAGATACATTGCATTAGCACAGCCATGTACAATATGACCACCACTAAAAGCTGCACCGGTCTTATGAGCCATAGAATGGACAATACCTAAAAGTGCGTTGGAGAAGGCCATTCCTGCAAGACATTGAGCATTATGCATCTTTGCACGGGCTTCCATATCTCCCTGATAGGATTTAACTAAGTTCTCACTTACCATCTTAATGGCGTGAAGAGCAAGCGGATCTGTATAATCGCAGTTTAAGGTTGAAACATAAGCTTCCACCGCATGAGTCATTGCGTCCATACCGGTGTGAGCTGTTAACTTAGCCGGCATTGTCTCAGCCAGCTCCGGATCAACGATTGCAACATCCGGTGTAATATTAAAATCAGCCAAAGGATATTTAACACCCTTAGCGTAATCAGTAATAACAGAAAAAGCGGTAACCTCGGTAGCTGTACCTGAGGTGGATGGAATTGCACAGAACTTTGCTTTGGTACGAAGAGTCGGGAAATTAAAAGGAATGCAAAGCTCTTCAAAGGTTGTATCAGGATATTCATAGAATGCCCACATTGCCTTAGCGGCATCAATCGGTGAACCGCCACCTATTGATACAATCCAGTCCGGTTCGAATTCACGCATTGCTGCGGCACCCTTTAAAACAGTCTCTACGGAAGGATCTGGTTCAACGCCTTCAAATAACTTAACCTCCATGCCGGCTTCCTTCAGATAGTCAACTACCTTGTCAAGAAAACCGAAGCGTTTCATGCTTCCTCCGCCTACTACAACAATTGCTTTGGAACCCTTTAAAGTCTTTAAAGCATCAAGGGAACCCTTACCATGATAAAGATCTCTCGGAAGTGTAAATCTAGCCATAGTTCTATCTCCTTTTTGATTGATTGTGATTTGGACTATCCATGGGCGACTATGTAATAACCCTTGCTTCGCTGTTGTTCTGCGCCTCTTGATTTGTCTATATTTTAACAATCATTTTCCCTCTTGTGAAATGCAAAAAGCGTATATCGATATTCCATTATCGATATACGCTCATCAAATTTTCTTTACTCACTAATCCTCATACAGTGATATGACTGGGAAACCACTATTTTCCTGTATTTCAAGCTTATACAAACATTTATTAATTATCCATACGCATTACTCTGAAAAACAAGCCTCTTCCCATATCCTTCCTATTGTTTATTCCCTCTCGGCATATCGATATTCCATTATCGATATATTCGCATTCTTTTTCTGACTAGGATAACTTTCTTCTATTTGTATTCTCGAAAGGACACCCCATTCTTTGCTTCGGATAGCCGGTCAACAAATTGCCGATCCAGCGTGGTTAGCTTATAATTTTTAGGATAAATAAATACGTCCTTATATCTACGCCCGTTCCCTTTGCATTTACGTTGTACCAGATGGTAACGCTGTAGCCACTTATCCGGAATTGGCGAAACCCACATGAAGGTGGTTGGTATCTCTGACAGCAAATCATACTGGCTGCAACGGTCATATACATAGATGCGCTTAGAGGTAGCAGAGGAATCCTCTGCTTTCAGGCTGTTTTGAAGGATATAAGGAATTGAGGTATCACCGTGGGTAACCTGGGTATATTCTTGCAGCTCCTTCTCCTTAAGCTTCTCACAAAAGGCCAGAGGATGCTTTTCTGACATAAGCACCAGGTATTCGAACTCCCAGATTGTTTCATAGCAAAGCTGCTTTTCCTTCAGATAATCAATAAAATAGTTTTCATATTCTGTCTGATAGCGAATGATTCCAAGATTAAAGGGTCCGTCAATAATATTATTAATTACCTGAATCGAATTGGTCTCCTGAACATTAGCGTTAATTCCTTTCTCTGCGTCAAGTCCTGACAGGAAGTTGGTAATTGCATCTGCTATATAACTCCCCCTTGGAATCGATATATTAAAGTTCTGTATATCTGCATCTGCCTTATCTGACAATGCTTCCATCTTATCAATCTGACTCAGGACATTTCTGGCATAGGATAAGAACTTTATTCCCTTCTGGGTGGGTGTTACACCTTTGGAGGTTCGTTCGAATATAGTAAAGCCCAGAGAGTCCTCTAATTCCTTAATTGCCTTACTCAGACTAGGTTGTCCCATATAAAGGTTTTCCGCCGCCTGAGAGATGGAGCTTGTCCGTTCGACTTCGATTATATATTTCAAATGCTGTGTATTCATCTTAACACCTAACTTTCTATTTATATCTCGTCTTTTTACATCTCGTCTTTATCTACTAGTTAACATAACATTCCTGCTCTTAGTGTTCGTTTGTATAGAGTGTGTTTCTTTGTTCACTTCATCTATTGCTTCAAGGTCTGCTTTAGATGATTCGATAGAACTGCAAGCGAAGCAGCCAAGTTTTCATTTTGTACCAGAATATGCTCAGGTACCGACAGATGAACCGGGGCAAAATTCCAGATTGCCAGCACTCCTCCAGCAACCAGCTGATCACAGACAATCTGAGCCTGGGATGCCGGAACAGTAATAATTCCGATATGGATCTTCATACGTCGGCATAAATTACTGATTTTATCCGTGAGTAGTACCTTGATACCGTTAACCTCTGTATTGATCAGCTCAGGCTTATTATCAAAAGCAGCAACAATCTTCAGACCATAATCCTGAAAGCTAACATGAGCCATAATTGCTTGTGCTAGGGAACCCACACCGACGATAACCGCATCCTCGGTGTTATTATAGCCGAGTAGATCTTCCATAGCCGCTAGCAAATCCTCCACGACAAAGCCCGTCTTGGGCTTGCCTTTGGAAATATATACGGCCGCAAAATCCTTTCGAACCTGAACCTCATTCAAATTTAATACCTCTGCAACCTTAGGAGCCGAAATAGTCTCTATACCCTGCTCCTTAAACAATCGAAGCTGCTGTATATAATAGGGCATTCTGTTTAAAGCCTGTGTGGTGATAAGGCCCTTACCCTTTTCTATCATTTCTCCACCTCCACTAAATCAGTATTGTGTTATCGATATTATAATTCTGATTTATCAATTCGTCAATTACAGAATAGTACTACTTGATACTACAGAACTTGTTCAGAGCCTATTGACAGATAATTCACTCATAATTCCTATTGTTTTCTTTGTATTTATTGTTAATTTTTTATTTATTATTAAATTGTCTTTTTACTATTGATTTTTCCTTATGTTTGTGTAATAATATAGTTACATTAAATTTTGTACAATATAATTGTTGAAAATCATATAATATTTTCAATAAGCAAAGGAGTGTATATATATGTTTAAGCAAATCGAATTAAATTACAATTTCAACGCATTAGAACCTCATATTGATGAGCTTACCATGGTTACTCATTATAGCAAACATCATGCTGCCTATACCACTAATCTGAATGCAGCACTGGAGAAAGCACCGGAGCTTTCCTCTTCCTCAATTGAGGACGTACTTCAAAACCTTGATCGTATATCTGATGAAGCTCTACGTACAGCCATAAGAAACAATGGAGGTGGTTATTATAACCACAACTTGTATTTTGCTACATTACAGCCCGGTGGCAGTAAAGAGCCTAATGGCGAGCTGGCAAAGCAGATTGCTAAGGATTTTGGTGACTATTCTTCCTTGAAGGATAAACTGGCAAGTGCTGGAGCAACTCGTTTCGGTTCCGGCTGGGCTTGGTTATCCGCTAATAAGAAGGGTGAACTTAAGGTATCCTCCAGTCCAAATCAGGATAATCCCTTAATCGAGAAGCAGGAGGATTGGGTTCCTATCCTAGGTATCGATGTATGGGAGCATGCTTATTATCTTAAGTATAAGAACCTGCGTGCAGACTACATCAAAGCCTTCTTTGAATTAGTTAATTGGGATGTTGTGGCAGAGAATTATGCCAAAGTAAAAGAAGCGTAATATATTATACAGTAGAATTAAACCCGAAGAAGCTTTCGCACCATAAATCTAGCGTGCGAAAGCTTCTTTTATGATTCATGCAACAGCCACACTATTGAACAATTATTTCGAAGGGTACCTCACCCAGCTCTTCTTTCATTATCTGTTCCTGCTCTTGATTACAATATACCTGCTTCAATGTCTTGACACCAAGTAGCGGTGAATAATCAGAGCATATTGAATTTCGTAAAGAAATAATCTCAACGCAGGGTAACTTCTCCACCCCTGTTAGTTCAAGCTTCTGGCAGGCATCCATATAGAGCTGGCTAAGAGTAAGCTCACTCAGGCCTTCTAAATTACTATTATTCCACATACCGCATAAATCAAGTAAGTATAAGGATCTCAACGTAGAAAGCTTCGACAGATCTATACTATCGCTACCAAAGATTTTTAGTATCTTTAGATTTGTTAACTTAGTGATCCGGTCGATTGCTTGACTTGTGATGGCATTATTCACACCAGTTATAATCAGCTGGTCCAGGGTTGTGAACTCCTCCAGACCAAGACAGTCTCCAACCTTACACTCAAATAACGATAAGAAGCGAAGCTTTATATCCTTAAGACCGTATAAACTGGTGACCTTGGTTGCCCCCACATCGAGTCCCCAAAGATACGGCAACTCCTGTAATTTTTCCAGTTCATCATTCATGATCGGGTTACCTGATATGTCTAGATAATTCAAGCTATTAATCTCTGCGATTATATCCAAATCACTGATATTATTACTTCCCAATCCCAAATAGGTTAGATAATGCAGATCCTTAAGGGGAGCAAGATCACTAATCTTCTGATTATATAGAGCTAGCTTCTCAAGGTTAACCATATAAGCGATATCCTCAAGGCTAGTTATCTCTCCATTGATATTATATAATTGCCGTTCTGTATACTGGGACCCAATCATATGCTGATTAACACCATAGACAAAATGCTCCTCCCAGTTCTCATAACATTGCTGACCGCAGATAAGCAGCGAGCTGATCTGTTCCAAATCCTTAACCAGAACCACATCCGATGCAGATTTCCCTAGCTGTTCACGAACTGCTGCTTCTATTAACGGCGATTTGAACTTGTATCCTTGTTCTGTACCGCTCTTTATATGGTCTGATACAGTACTGGCAAGGGGAAGACTACTTTCGTTTTCAGTAATAGCCTGAACCTGTTCTGCATCAATACCGTTGTCTAACTTGATATCATTCTCAGGTAAGGGTTTCTTTCCGATGTGGATAAATAAACTTAATATAAGAATTGCAGTAGCACCAGTTATGCCACCTGCATAAAGCATCCTTTTTATATGCCAAGATGAATTAGTTATTAATTTATATTTTAATTGTTTTACAGAGGCATAACGTTCCTTTGGAGAAAAACGGGTACATCTCCTGATTATTCTGCGTATGTAACCTGGTATCTGATATTGATTCAATTCTTTGATATTCATACTCCCTGTTGCCATAAAGAACATCAGAACACCGATGGAATAGATATCGCTTCTTACATCGGTCTGTGCGAAACCATATTGCTCCGGAGGTGCAGATAACTCTGTTCCCATTACAACGGTATCGGAAGCCGCCTTACCCTGGTAGCATCTGGAGATCCCAAAATCAATGAGCTTACATTCCTTCTTTTTTGTTATAATAATATTATCCGGTTTAATATCTCTATGAATAATGGGTGGGTTTTGCGTATGGAGATAAATCATAATATCACAGAGCTGCATGGCGATCTGATGCAGTTCCTCAATTTGAAGGTGCCCCACCTCTGTCATCTCCACCAACTCAGAAACCGTATACCCATCTACATAATCACGAATAAGATAATTATAATCTTTTCCTTTTATGTACTCGACCACGGAGACAATACCCGGATGTGCCAGCTTCATGGACAGCTTATACTCCTCTTCCAGGCTTTCCAGGCAATGACTAGCCAATGCTTTCAATATGAACTTTCTCCAATTTATTTTCGACGTCACCAAATAGACCTGTTTTTCTTCGCTCATTTTCAAACAGGCCTTAATCTCATAGCGTTTTGTGATGTCATCCGGTAATTCATGGCTTAACCAGTCACTATTACTATATTCATTATAGAAATCCAACGCTATACTCATCGACATAATCCTCTATAAAATATAATTAAATATATTAGAATTATTATAAAACGGAAAAAAAAGGATAGCAATAAAATACTTTAAGTATTTTATACTATCCATCATTTTTTTGAGGTATAGGACTAATACACTATTAGACGGTAGTTCTTAACTAACTAATCTACTCCGATGGGGATGCTGAAAAATATATGGTGTCAATGAAGGAAAGAACAACACGCATTCGTCAAACAGTGCATTATGGGATGCATGTTATCCTTTCCTTCAGCTTCAGCTTACTTTTGCACCATCCCCTCCGGTTTCCCTAGCTCGCTAAGTTATTTATCTTCCTCTACAATAGGAGCAGGATCGGTTATATCAGGCGTATCAGGTGTATCAGGTGTGCCAGCTGTATCCTGTGTATCGGATGCATCAGGTGTGCCAGTTGTATCCTGTGTATCGGGTGCATCAGGTGTGCCAGCAAAGTCAGGTGTAACTGTTGTATCAAGCAGTCCCATCCGGCCTGCAAAATTACTCAACTGACTTTCCTCCACAAGGTTCTTCAAATTATAGATTGCATTCTGAACATCCTGGAACACCCGGTTAGGATTATTATAGTATTTACTGATATCACTTTCCGCATCCTGTAGTAATTCCTTAATCTGTTCGATGCAATAAGCCACATCTATCAAAGTGTTCCCATGATCATCTACCGGCTTGCTATAATGAATCCATTCCTCTTGGTTCTCTATCAGCTTTGCTTCATAAATCAATCTCAGCATCAAAAGAACGGTTGCCTCATCGTCTTCAATAGCTCCATAGATTACATCATTCACCAAAGGATTATAAGTACTGAACGAGGTTTCATTGTAACGTATAACGTCGTTTGTGATGTAAATTATAGTACTTAAGCTATCGTAAATCACGAACATAGCTTTATTTCCTAGAGAAGCTTTATTCGTATTGTAATAGTTTAGCCAACTGATACTACCATCATCATAATACTCATGATTAAGACAGTATTGTATGTTTTGTTGCAATTCTAAAGCATATTTGTCTATAAGTAAAAAATCAGCTGTTCCTTGATCTCCAAAGTAGACACTAAGCTCTGCATCCTCAACCAGTTTCTTTAGTGCTGAAGCAAAATCTGAAGTATTTCCATAAGCAGTTGCAATTACCATATCCAGATTAGAGGTTCCATTGGATACTTCGTTTGCCCTGGCTATATACATATTATGATATTCGGTTGTTAATAGGTTACCATGAACATAATGAATAGCCCCATCAATCACCTGTTCCAAATCAAAGGTTAGCTGCTCTGGAAGATTTACTCCATTGAACTGGCTGTAATTATAGAACCAGTTATTCGGATCACTAGTATCATTAAGCATATTTTCCAGATCCGTCATATATAGTTCGGCATAGTCTGCGGATAATAGCTTACTGTCATCTCTCATAACGATATTACTAAAATAACTATTCAACCTCTCTAATGCCACATAAGCCTGCTCCGCTTCCCCTGCTCTTACAGCTTCAATCAGCTTATTGAGAGTTAGTAGATTATCCATATTAAGAATACTACCCACTATCTCAGCGCAAACATACTCCATTACACCTAGATCTGGAAGCTCATTTTTAACGATTGATTCGTCATAGCTATGAAGTGCATGACGATACCAAGTATCACCGGTATCCGGATCACTCTCTATCGTATCATCCTCAATTCGTAGTGATAATGCTCCCCAGTATTCCATTATGTAATCCAGTATCGGCTCAAAGTTCTTAAAGCCCGGTAGATGCTGCATTATGTTATTAACAAAATCCGTGTCATTACCAAGTAGGGTGAAGATGTTCTTCAGCGCCTGGAATCTCTCCTCCACTGTAGCTGAATCTTGGTAACGGAATATACTGATTTGATCCATTACAGGTTTCCAGCGATCGTATCTTCCCCTTTCCTTAGCCAGCTCTTCCCTAGGCTCTTCGTCATCCATAAGCCACCAGCCCACATTCCACAGGGCATTGTTCCCAAGCTCACCCAGATATCTGTTGTAAACATCCTTTTCCGGATTGATCTGAGAGAATCTTGTCAGGTCCATACTATCATCCGATAGCATCCTACGAACTATACTACAATAGACCGGCGCGTATTGTTCAGGCCAAATAGTAAAGGAATGCTCCTCATGATAGTTTGCATTCATGTAGTCATAAATATCCTTCAGGGCATCGTACACTGCTGTAACGTCATTCGCCTTTGCACTCTGTATCAAAGCCTGTAGCATATCATAGGTCGTTTCGTAATTGTTTTTAAGCCAACGATCACATTCTTCTACAGCACTCTTTAGAACATAGATTGCATCCCCCAGATCAAAAGCCGTAGCTTCCAACCTCTGCTGATCATAGAGATATAACCTAGAATGCATTGGCTTACCCTCTTCGTCCATATCCGATAAGGGTTCAAGCTTACTTAGAATAAAGCTTAAATAGTAATTCTTATCTATATTAGGACTTCCGTCTGCTGCTTCAGGATATGGATATTCCCTCCACCGGTCAGCAAATTCCGGATCGGTTAGTTTTGCATCATAGAGTGCGAGCAATGCTGTATAGACCTTATCTGCAGCGTCGGCATCGTATGATTTTGCTGCATCGATGATACTATTCGTTAGTTCTTGGAACCTAGCCAAATATCCCTCATGATATTCCGGTACGTCCCTAACGCAGCACACTACTGCAACGATTGCTTCACGAATGACATGGTAATCCGGATTTGTAGCCATCGCAGCTCGATTGATACGATAATAATTTAACATCTCATACCCACCGTCTTCATACGTCTCTGTCGTATAAAGCTTACGAATGATATCGTCAATGATCAGATCTTCATATTTACCCCTCAGGGTTAGAGTAACCTCTTCATCTCCCCATATCATTGTGGGATCTATGCAATTCATGATTGCTTCAATTCTATCAAGAATTGCTTCCCTCTTACCGGTAAGATCATATTCTGCCCCTGCATAATGGCCATCCACATAACGTGGTGTCACAGTGGGAAGAGAATCGATAAAATGATTTAACAAAGTCTGATATTCTGCAATCTTGGTACGCCCCTCGTTTAGTTCCCTATAATAGCCAAGCAGATTAATAAAGCAATTGAGGGCTTGGAAAAAGGTTAGTGAGGGTGATTCATAGTAGGCCTTCATAGTAGGATCATAATGAATGAAGTCCAATATTCCCTTCTGATAATAAGAGGCATCTCTTTCAGCAATGAGTGTAAGTTCCTCGCTATCCGTAAGCACTTGGTTCATCGCTGTTCTAAATGCTTCCGCACCACTGGTAAGGGAAGTAAATACTTCTGCAACATCTGTCTTGAACATTGGTCCTTCCGTATTGATACGGTATACCATATGCATCAAACGGTTGGCTGCGTCTACGGCCATCTCATAGGTCTCGGAGCCTGTTGCTGTGCTTTCATAATACTGGCGAACCGGTAGACCGTATTCCCTACCGCTTGCTATAAGAACCTCTGCATAATCAGCATAATCATACACAAGGCTCATGTCGTCACTAACTATGATCTCAGGAAATGTATTATCCAGTTCCCCATAAGAAGTCAGGGTATTCAATAGGTTAACAAAGCTATTCTTTACTTTCGAATAACTTGTGCTATCCGGGGATGTAATTAGCTTGGTCGTTGCTGTATGTAAATCAGCTAAGAGACCTTTGTAAACCACAAGCTTTTCCTGCTTTGTCGGCATCGGAGTCGGAGATGGCGATGGGCTCGGTGATGGCGACGGGCTTGGCGACGGCGACGGGCTCGGCGATGGCGACGGGCTTGGTGTCGGCGACGGGCTTGGTGTCGGCGACGGGCTCGGTGTCGGCGACGGGCTTGGTGTCGGCGACGGGCTTGGCGATGGCGACGGGCTCGGCGATGGTGTCGGGCTTGGCGTCGTTGGCGTATCCGGCACTGATGGTGTATATGGCGGATTATAAACTGGTGATGATGTCGGTGATGGTGATACGGTCGGTGCCGGAGACGGCGTCGTTGACGGCTTTGGCGTCGGTGCTGTTGTTGGCTTTGGTGTCGGTGCTGCTGTTGGCTTTGATGTAGGCGCTGTTGTTGGCTTTGGTGTAGGAGTAGGGGTGGCAATTACTTTCTTAGCTTCTTCCTTTACTTCAACACCGTTAACAACAACATTCGTGGTACCAAGTGCCACCTGCACATTCGTTCCCTCTGTATTAACCTTTGCATCATTTCCGGTAATTACGGCTTCCTTCACCGTTCCGGTACCTTCTATAGCAGTGTTATTACCATAAGCATTGACTCTCTGAATGGTAGCTCCCTCGGATAAATTCACATTCGTATTATCTGCCATGCTAGTAACATCGGTTACCTGTGCTCCAGATTTCAGTTCTACACTTGTCTGAGCTCCTTCTACATTCAGACTGGCTACCATTGCCGCATCACCTAAGACTACTGCCGTGGCTTCACCAGTCGTGGTCACACTACTAACCTCACTATTAATCGTTAATGAGGTCTGATTTCCTTCATTCACAAGTTTTGCAACAGGCTGAGTTATTGTAACTGCTGCCTGAGATACCTCCTTGGCAATCGCAACCTCTTCTGCTTTCACATCTACCTTTAACGAAGCATTCGCTGCCATGTTCACCGTTTTTATCGTGGAAGCTTGATCCGTTCCAGCATTGGTATCCGTCAAGCTGATCGGTTGCCCCTCAGTCGCATTCTTTACGGTAGCGGAGTTCATCTCACAGGCAGTGGTTACAATATTAATGGCAGCCGTTGACGAAGAATCGATTACCAAATCACCCTTGAAACCTTCCAGTGAAATCTGAATCGCTCCATCCGAACTTATAGAAACGCTGAAGCTTTGAATTACTGCACCGTTTGACTGCTTAACACTAATATTACATTCAGAATCAATCGAAACAATGATGGAGCCATAACCGGCCACCAGAGAAGGAGTAGCGGATTCTTCCTCTCCATCCCCGACAGCAAAACTCTTAACAAGTGTATCTACTGCCTCTACTCTATTAATGGTACATTGATTGGTCGTGACAGTATAGGAAGCACCTGACTCCATCCTCAGGGTTCCTCCCACGGTAACATTATTTAAGACGATATTAGCATTTCCAACATTTGGGTCAATAGTTAGATTACCGTAACTCTTATTGTTTAGGGTAATGGTACCGTTCACGATATCCTTCTTGGTAATTTCCCCTTTTTCTTGCTCAACGACATAGATCGTAATACTGTCACTAGCCTTACTGGTAGCAGCAGTAATCGTAGCTAATCCAAGTCCCTTGGCAGTTATTACACCCTTATTATCTACACTGACAATCGAAGAGTCGCTGGAGCTCCAGGAAGTAACCTCGTTTGCCTTTGAGGGCTTCAGGGTTCGGTTGAGGTCATATGTATTGCCGAGTTTAAGATAATCGATTTTATTACTGATTATCACCTCATCTGCCGGATGCTTGACTGTTATCTTGCATTCCAGCTTATAGCTTTTTGATTTGGCATTAATCTTACAGTGGATCGTCGCCGATCCTTTGGATACACCGGTTACTACTCCCTTCTGACTAACCTTAGCGACAGTTTTGTCTGTACTGCTCCAGGTATATTTAGCACCAGTGATCTTATTTTTCATACTAATCGTGTATGTATCCCCTACCAGAATACTCTGCGATGTCTTAGTAAACGTCGGTGGGGCAGCGGCGCTAACACGCTTTGCAGGTGACAGCATTGTGATCACAAGTGCCATAATCAGCAAAAGCGATAAAAGCCGATGACCTGCTAATCTTCTCTCCCGTTTCATAATAAATAAACTCCCTTCCTGATACAAAATCCGATTTTTTATCATATCAGATTCAGTATATCAGCTTGGGAGTCCAAATTGGTCTGCATTCTGCATACTTTTACAGGATTTTCAATCTTCCTTCAGTAGAATTGCTTCACCTAAATTCTCCAGCAATTCATTGGTATCAATCAAGGAGTAACCGTGTTGGATACAGAAGATAATTGCTGCATCCCTTTGCACTCTGGGATATAATTCTCCCTTTTTTGCAAGTCGGAGCAGTCTCTGGGTATCCTCTAAATCGAGCTTTAGTGCCAGGGCAATACGTATCAATAGATTTCGGTTTGGCATTCTCTGTCCGTTAAATATCTGGTAAGTCAGTGATTTTGCAATACTTGCCTTATCCATCAACTGGGCGATAGTCATTCCTGCCCGCTCCGTTAACTCATATAGATAGGTATGGAACTCCAATTTACTTAACTCAGACTCATAATTTTGGAAAAAGTCATCAATATGCATTGTCTCAGATAATGCATTCAATAGCTCTTTCGTCTCTAGTTTCTTCTTATCCATGCAACGTAACCCCTTAGGTTATATTTTTAGAAAAAGTAAGCTCTCTTCGTTCATTATACCATATCGCCTGATAGGACAGCAATTGATAATTACTTTTTTTCCATATCATGGATGTAAAAGGCAACCTGATAAATAAATAGTTCCTCCATGCTTTTGAATTCACAGTCTGTTATTTGTTTTATTTTCTGTATACGGTAATTCACCGTATTCCTGTGAGTGTAGGTATCCTCTGCGACGCGCAGGATGCTTCGATCATTCTTTATATAACTTCTGAGTGTATCTAAGTAGGCGGTGTTATGAAGCTCATCATAGGACACCAGCTTCCCCAGGATTTCATCTAAGTAGCTTGACAGTATTTCTGTATCCTCGATGGAATATAGAATTTTATTAAAACCCATCTCATCAAAACGGACCGTCGTCTGCTTCGTAGCAATGGCCATATTCATTGCAGTCCTGGCTCTCTTATATCCATTTGGCAGTTCCCCAATCCCTGATACGCTTGGTCCGATTCCAAGAAACAAGCAATGCTTCTGCGTAAAATACCGGAAGCTTTGCAGTATTAAATCCGGTAGCTCCATAAAATATTTCTGTTCCATATTATTAAGAACCAATACGATGGAATCCTCCATTCGAATCAATCCGTAGGAGATATTTATCTTTTTATTCCCCTTCCATAATCCGAATAAATTCTCAAGCTTATATAAAGCCTGGTTAAGGTTGGTCTCTTCCTCAATCGTCTTCTTCACATTGATACAAAACAGTCGGAAGGTTCCTTTCATATCATATCTCTGCTCCAGAACCTTTCTGTATTCTGCCTCAATTGTACGTCCCTGAATAACCTCACGGAAGGTATTACTGATCTTTTTTTCATATTGCAGCTGGTCGATGATTCTCATGCAATAATCCTGTATCAAGCTGGTAATCGAGATCTCCCAAGGCATTTCTAATAAAGGAAATCGGTGCTCGTCACACCAGGTGATCACATCCTCAGGGATTTTCTCCAGATACATGCCGGTATTAATAATAATGCCAGCGCATTCCTCTTTTGCCATCTCCTGTACCAGGTTCAGCAACCAGTTAGGTTGACTTGCTTTCATACCCGTTGTAATCGCCAGCTCCTCACCATTGAATCTTGATACAATCGTTTCATCCTCTAGCATATGAACCCAGCTGACTACTGTATCCATACCAGCTTTACCTGCAACTATCCTAAGACGAAACTGCACCTTTGTCTCTTCATATATCTCCCAAAATCGAATTGCCAATACTCCATTCCCCCTTATTCGTATCCAAACATATGTTTTGTGTTAATAGCACTAATTTCCAGTATAATTTTAGATTAGCAGATTATATACAGTAAGTCAATTCATGACTATAATATAAGTGTAGATAAGGATTTGATCCATATTAAAACTGTATTTATATCTGTAAGGAGGAGAGATATATGTATATCAGCAGCACAAATATATACATCAACCCATCGGAGTATACATCAAATATTCCAAACAGTTTGATTACCTCCGAACGTTATTATAACTGTGAAGACTTCTTTTCAAGAAGAACATATAAAAAAAGAAGCTTATTCCATAATAATAAATCGGCAAAGAACTAATTGTAAGACAAAGACTATTCCAGTTATTAATCGATTTGGGAAAATGTATGTGCGCCCGATGGGCGCACTTTTATTGCGAAGAGTACAGCATGTTGTCAGCCATGCTGTACTCTTCGTTTATTTGTTATTACATTTCTATCTATTAGAGCATACTTGCCCTTACGGTTCGTTTGTGGCAATTGGGCAACAACTCCTTCGCAAAGGTTTTGCACTTTGATTACGCAGACACAAATCCAGGTGTGAATTTCATATGTTAACTATTACACACTATTTTGTCAATCTAGTATGTGATAAACCTTACTAATGCACAAAGAGGCGCCGCACATTTTGTGCGACGCCCCCAGGGGTACCTTATGTATAGGAAGGGATTGTTAAGTAATTATTCTTCAAACTGTTCAATCGTTACGATATTATCAATAAACTTATAACGGAAACGAACCACCGTATTATTCTTCTCTACCTTAAAATATCCTTTATTTGACGAGCCGCTTCTTGGATATGTATCGTAGCAATAGGTTGCTGACAAGGTTCCATAGGTGGATATAGCATAATCGTATTCTCCTGCAAAGGGAATTACAACCGAAAGAGTATAGGTATTATCCCCCATATAGTACATTCTGGTTACCTCACTGTTCGAATCGTTATTGGTTGCACCTACATAGGCTTGAAAGCTTCCATACACAACAATCTTCTCCGGCAGCTTCATACCCGTCTCTTCATCAAAGGTGTTCTTTGCACCATAATTAATAATGCCTTCCGGATTGCCGGCCTTCTTACGCAGACTGTCCCCCATAGCCCAGAGCTTCTTAACTGTCTCTTCCTGGCTAAAGCCCATAGGACAATCAGGACTCTTTGTATTTATCTGATAATAATCCTGCAGGTCCACCTCCCCAGTATCCGCCCGCATCATCTTAACTGCTGCTGCTTCAAGGCTTCTACGAAATGGAATCTGAAAGAATGCATGTACATTATTGATTGCCGTCCATTTATAGGTATACTCCAAAAAGTGCTTCTGACCTTCTTCGTCCTGATTGGCAAACCATCCGATCTGGTCATAGCCCCACCAGTCCTTCCAAGCCCGTTCCTCATAGGAGTAGAGATCAAAATCCTTAACGGCTTTACCACCCCAGTTATCATATTCCATCAGAAAGGGCATCTCATCAGCATACCAACCGTTGGGATTTAAGCCACCTTCGCTATAGCCTTCTCTTACTAAGACCAGATTTTCTCCGGGTCTGTCCAGAACGGGGTATCTGGTATAGGGCATAGCATGATAGTCTAGTAGAAGCTTTCCCCGTATGTTAATCCCATGGCTATGAGCATCCATTAAAACCAGATGACGTCTTGCATGAGTTCTGGCATAGGCACGTATCATTTCCATCAGCTCAGCCATCTTTACCATGCCTCTGTCATTGGCCGTGTAGAGATGAATTTGTCCCAGATGAAGGGCTTCATATCCGGCATCAATATATCTGGTAGCCCGGTAATAGAACCATAATCTTGTCTCCAGGCGATTGATGTCCGGAAGAGCCCCATTCTCACCCCAGATAAAGCCATTAGGCTTCTCTGGAAACCGCATCTCTTCAAAACGAAATCCCCTGTCCTCCGGCTCTAAACCAAAAGCCTCAAATACATAAGCCGGTACCTTAAAATTCTCAATATGTCGATACACCGCTTCAAAGATACATGCCTGTAATATAATCTCCGGATCGACCTTGTGTACCTCCTCCGCTAGGTACCTGGACTTTTGAAAATGCTCCTCATCATCTAAATCAGGCTCCCAGTACCCAGAAGCTCTCCCGATAAATTTCACATCCAGGTTCTTAATCGCTCGAAGATCGTCCTTAAGCGTCTTGGTATTATAAAAAAAGGCCGCGCTTACTGCTCTGGATAAATAATTTTCTAATACTTCTTTCTCTATATATGTATCAAAGGTATAATTTTTCATTGGCCCTCCCAGTATTCATTATTCTAAAAAAGCTGCTATGGATGCCGTAAGCACTCCTGTTGCTCCAATACTCTGAAGTTTATTCTCCCCTCTGTTAACTGCACTTCCAACAATATCTAGATGAATCCATGGTAGTCCAGGAGTAACAAACTCCTCCAGAAAGCATGCTGCTACGCTGGCACCGCCGTCGCTACCGGGGGCATAATTGATTAGATCCGCCGTCTGTGTCTTATAAAGGAATTCGTGATAAGAAGGATCTAGGGGCAATCTCCACACCTTTTCGCACTGCTCTTTTGTCTTTTGTACAAACGCTTCATAGAAATCCTCCCTATTAGAGAACACACCCGATATCTCATTCCCTAAGGACCTTTGGCAGGAATAGGTCAAGGTAGCCAGATCAATCATATAATCTGCACCCTTTTTGATTGCATAGGTAATCGCATCACATAGGATTAACCGCCCCTCTGCATCAATATTATAGACCTCTACTGTCTTTCCGGACATTGTGGTGAGGACATCTCCCATCTTGCAGGCATTTGGTCCTATTACATTCTCTACGGCGGGAATGACCAATAAAATATTCTTCTGACTCTTCTGTCTGACTGCGATCTCAAAGGCTTCAGCCATATTAGCAGCACCGCACATATCATACTTCATGCCCTGCATTCCGGATATGGATTTGAGGTGATAGCCACCGCTGTCAAACATAACTCCTTTTCCGATTAATGCTGTGACCGGTGCCCCCTTCAACCCTTCATAATAAATACAAATCAGCTTTGGCTCCTCCTCAGAGCCGGCATTCACGCCCAGGATTCCACCACTATGTAAGGCTTCTAATTCCTCTCTCCCTAATATCTCATAAGCTAATTGATATTCCTTGGCAAGGTCCATGAGATAGTCTGCAAATTGCTTTACATGCAGATAGTTATTCGGGAGGTCCCCTAGCATTCTGGCATAATTGATGCACTTCCCATAGGTTTGTGCTCTACTGATACTCTCCTCCGGTATACTCCTGCTAATTATGGTGAAGTGACAGCTCTTCTTCTCCTCTATTAATTGATCTCTCATGGCAAACAAGGAGCCTTCACTCACCCGGGTCAGGTTCTCTTTACAAAAGGTATAGGCGCCCTGATACATTGCCTTAATGATTGTCTCAGCAATCTCTATCTCAGTATACCCACCAAATTCCAGTCCTTGCAGAAGAATCTGGCAATCCTCACCGACATTCTTCCCAAAGGAAGCGAAGAGTTTCTTCAGCTGCTCCAACTTAAAATTAACTTGCCTTCCCAGATACATCAAGGTTATTGCAATCAAACTATCCGCCGTAGGTACCCATAGGGTCTGTCCGGTCGAGCTCTTTTCTAGCTTTATCCTATCTATCCAGGCTTTATCTTCAAGTGGAATAAGCTGTAGCTGGCTGATTAGATTTGTCTCTTCAAAATACGGTACTAATACATGCTCCGTCGGCTTCCTTATGACTAATTGTTCTTTAGAGTAAAATTGCATCGATCATATCCCCCCTGTCTTATGTGCCAAAAGGGACCGTCCGGAAATATACCGGCAATCGTCCCTATTATGAAGCATTATTTGAATTTTACCAGTAAGGTCTTTATCTCATATGGTTTAATTGCAAGTTCAATCGGTTCCTCCATAAAGCCTACGATGGGTTCTTCCATCAGATCACATTCACACCACTTTTCAATAGGCTTGCCAGAGGTTACTGTGACATTTCCCCGTGCTCCGGTATATTCATGGAAGCGAATCACTGCCATATCAGAAAGCTCCGCTTGCTTGATGCAATCCACCACGATATTCTCGTTCTGGAAGGTGAATAAGCTGCCTAGTTCGAACCTTGCTGTACCAGCAACCGCCGTGATGGGATTATTTAAATCAAAGGCCTCCTGCTCCAGCTTACTCTGATACCACTCCTCAACGTGAGGATAGATGGAGTAGGTAAATTCATGATATCCCAGATCTGCAGTATAATCTGGATCAACTGCAGACTTAATCAGTGTAAGTCGAACCGTATCCTCGAGCACATCATGACCGTATTTGCAATTATTTAGTAAAGCGAAGCCATAGCCCGTCTCACTAATATCAACCCATTTGTGGGCAACCACCTCGAATTTGGCAGCCTCCCAGCTGGTATTTCTGGTAATTGGCCGGCGAATATTGCCATATTGAATATCAAATCTGGCATCAACTGCACGGATATTTACCGGAAATGCTACCTTCATTAGCTTCTGGCGCTCTTCCCACTGGACCTGGGTCTTAAAATCAATTCGCTTTTTCTCATGATATAAGCACATGGTTTGCTTAATCTCAGATTTGTGGTAGCTCCAGGTAAAGTTGATAAAGATACCAAGTGCATTTTCTTCTACGTGAATATCTCTACAGTCCGTTACAAGCTCCATCTTATTATGAATGGTGGGCTCCATCTCCCAAGCATCAAAGCATCTTGGTTTATCCTCAAAGATCTGCAGTACATTACCAAGCTTGTTCTTCGGAAGAATTTCTCTGCCCGCTTCTTTATCATAAATACTTATCAGCTGTCCTTGCTCATTCCACCTAACCTGATAATATGCGGTGGATGCCTGATTACAGGTAGCCCCTCCGGCTTTCATTGGTATTGGTGCATGATCCGTCTTAGTGATGGTAGTAAAGGAGAAGGGTTCCATGTCCTTTACAAATACAAGTGCTTCACCATCCTTTATGACACTGGTCAATATTTCACCCTTTTGATTCATAAAAGAGCATTGTTCGGTAATATCAGGTACCACGATATAAGAGCTACGTTTCCAATTAGAATTGTTCCATACCGTATAAGTACCATCCTTCTCTTCGTATAACCCGTTATTCACACGCTTCATTACATCATCAAGAATTGCAATCGCCTTCTCATATTCCTCATGGCTATCTTCATATACCTCTTTAATTGAAGATCCTGGTAATATGTCATGGAATTGATGGCAGAGAACGATTTTCCAGGCTTCCAGAATTGTTTCCTTCTGATACCTTATCTCAGAGAATTGTTCTGCAATAAAGGAAAGCATCTCAACATTACGAAGCATATATTCCAGCTGTCGATTCATCTTCTTATTATAGGCCTGAGAGGTATAGGTTCCTCTATGAAATTCCAGATATAGCTCCCCATCCCATATCGGAAGATAGCCTTCCATCTCATTCTTCTGAATAGTCTCCTGTAAGCGTCTAAAATACTTTGTAGCAGTCTCAACTTGAACATGAGGGATTCCTGGTATTTTATTGATATGTTTGATTGTCTCAATCATATCACGGTTAGGACCACCTCCTCCATCTCCATAGCCATAGGAAATCAGTAAATCTTTATTTAGATCCTTGTTTTTATAATTATCCCAAACCCCTTTTACAGCATAGGGCCTGGTATCACCGTTATAGGTATAGGAGGATGAACCCTGGTCAGTGGTAGTGATAAAATGAGATACAATCTCTGTTCCATCAATTCCTCTCCAAAGGAAGGTGTCATAGGGTAACTTATTCGTATCATTCCAGCTGATCTTAGTTGTCATAAAGGTATTGATCCCGGCTTTTTTCAGGATTTGCGGTAACGCCCAGGAATAACCGAATACATCGGGAAGCCACAGGAATTCATTCTTATAGCCGAATTCCTTCTGAAAGAAATTCTTGCCGACTAAGATTTGTCTTACGATTGATTCCCCACTTACCAGATTACAATCACATTCTACCCACATGGAGCCGGAGGGTTCCCATTTTCCTTCCGCTACCCTCTTCTTGATATGTTCATAGATGTCCGGATAATCTGTTTTGATATAATCATATAGCTGTGCCTGTGACTGCAGGAAAGTATAGTGATCATATCTTCCCATCATCCGGTTGACGGTAGAGAAGGAACGCGCTGCTTTTTCTCTGGTATGACGAAGTCTCCAAAGCCATGCTACATCAATGTGAGTATGGCCCAGCATACTTACATTGACATCCGGCTTTCCCCTTCCGTCCATCTTATCATTCAGGTAACCATAAGCCAGGCCCACACTCTCATAGAAAGACTCTGACCCTGGTTCTGTATAATCAATAAGCTGGAAGGTCTTTACTAATGTATTTAACATCCATTCCTTATGTTCATTGTTATTATCCAGTAAATCATAGGTTTCAAGGACACTTCTTGCGAGAAAATACAAATCATCGGTCGGATGATCCAGTATGCCAAACTGGGCACGCTCGATTTCCATAGCCATATCCTTAGGAAATCCACCCCCATTTAGGCCAGACCATACCCGGAATTTTAGGTCGAGCTTAAGGCCATTCTCCTTCACATCTAAGAATACTTCCTTATGATTGCCGTCTACGCCCTGATAGGGTTTCCCGTTCAGATACAATAAGCTCTCAAAATGACTGTTATTACCTGTACCTTCTGGAACACCAAAGTCAAAAAGGCCAATTACTTCTTTATCCTGTATATCCTCCGGAATAACAATAGAAGTACATAACCAATTATATTGATCCCATCCCTTCCAGCGGTAGCCAACGCCAACCTCTTTAGACGGACCCTGTGGTTCACGATTACCGATTGTTCCGTCATCCGTGTACCAGTGAAAGACCTCAATATTATGTAGATTTCTATAGCGAAACTCCTTGAGCTCATCAATTAAATTATTGATGCGATCTCTGTTATGAAAATTAAATGGCATAGGAACCTCCTCTTACTATAAAAAATTCTTTACCTCCGTTTCCCCACTAATAGCTTATGAAGATATAATTAATTAACGTAGGTAAAGAATCTATATTCTTTATATTTGATTAGAATGTCAAAAGCCTTACATATTACTTAGTTTCGTCAATTTGCACATCTTAATCCGGCTTTTATGGTGAATTAACCTTTCACTGCCCCAATCATAGCGCCTTTGGCAAAGTATTTCTGTACAAAGGGATAGATGCAAAGGATTGGAACTGTGGTTACTACAACAGCAGCCATCTTTAAGGAATCTGTGGTAACATTACTCGCATTTTGTGCTATCGCCTGTGCCGCAGAAGTTATCTCCTGTTGATTTGCCATTGACTTTTGAAGCATCTGCTGTAGGACAGTCTGTACCGGCCACAGTTTGCTCGAATTCATATAGAAGGCTCCCGAAAACCAATCATTCCAATGGTTAACTGCTGTATACAGACCAACAACCGCAAGCACCGGTTTACTCAAAGGCATGATAATATTTCCATATATTTTAAAATATCCACAACCATCCAGCTTTGCTGATTCTTCTAAGCTGTCCGGTATTGTTTCAAAGAATGATCTCATCATCAATAAATAGGTAACACTTACTAAACCAGGTATGACATACACCGAGAAATTATTCAATAGATTTAGCTTATTATATTGTATATAAGTAGGTATCGTACCCCCACTAAATAACATAGTAAAGGTAATAAGGAATGTGGTTATTTTTCTTAAAGGCAGGTTCTTATCTTTTAAGGAAAACGCCGCCAGAGAAGTAACAAACAGGCTCAACAAGGTACCGATAAAGGTACGAGCGATCGTTATTTTATATGCTCTTGTGATACTTCCATCACCAAAGACCTCTTTATAATTATCTAAAGTAAACACTCTCGTCCAAAAATAAATTCCTCCCCTTGCAGCATCCTTTCCGTCGTTAAAGGATAAGGCTACAATATTAATACAAGGAAGAATGATCACAAGGCAAAGTGCAATCAGTATCAGATAGATTACAGCTTGTAGTATATTCTCAGAAAGACTCGCCTTGATTTTTCCCTTGGAATAATTCATAGTATTACTTTTCTGTTTCATGCAGATCCACCTTAACCTTTCTTAATGCCTCTGCTGCGGGAAGACAGCAGAGGCAAGGAGTTTATCTTAAAACTATTTGGTATAAAAGCTAATTGATGCGTTATCTTCTGTATAAAGCTGTTTTAGATACTCTGTGAATTGATCGTTTCCTGCTGACTTTAACTGAGCACGGAAGGACTCAACAATTGAAGTAACCTCAGCATCACTAGTTGCATACATAGCCTGAACTAACATTTCCTTATAATTTAACAAGGACATCTGAGCCTTCACTTCTGTCATAGAATCTGCTGATAAGAAAGCACTGGCCTTAAGACCCGGAACTAATTTAAAGGTACGTGGATAGTTCGTTGCTAATTCTACTGATTTAGCATAGGTAGTAGAAGCAGCTGCACCAGGACGGCTCTCACCAAAATCTGCGACAGGATCATTATTGGTCTGCACAAAGGTAAAGAAGTGTAATCCTGAACCACCAAAAGCTGCACCAATTTGATTAATCATGTAATCCTTGTCATCGGCATTAATCTTTTCTAATGCTTCATCTGTCATAACCGGCTTACCATCAACCATGTTATAGGTAACACCTTCAATACCATATTCACAAAGAAGCTTTCCTTCCTTTGTTGAAAGGTAATCAAAGAACTTAAAGATTTCTTCCGGATTTTCAGCCTGTGAAGAGATAGCGAATGAGCCATATCCGGTTTTACCACTTACAACATTAGCAGTATCTCCAGCAATGTCATTGATCGGTCCAAGCGGTACCCAATCACCTGTTTGATAAATGATATCTACATAATTATGAACATCGGCAATAATTGCGGAATTATGAGTCTTTGATACTTCCTCAGCACGAGTGGAATCCATAGTAAAGAATTCTGGATTAACTAATTTTTCATCAAGAAGCTTTCTAAAGAAGTTAATCTTCTTATATACATAATCTGTATCAGCTTCATGCAGGATAGTTCCATCCTCAGTAATATTATAAGCATCACTGACACCCCAGTTGTATTCTCTCAGGACATAATCCAAAGCATCTGCTGAGCCACCCCAATACTTAGGTCCTAAAGGATATACGTCATTACCATTATCATCCTTAAAGCCGCCTTCTTTGATCTTTTTTAATAAATCATAAAATTGATCCTGAGTATTGATCTTGGTTGGGTCAATTCCGAGTGCATCAACGATAGATTTCTGTATGTACATACCACCAATGTAAGCATCCTGAGGGTTGTATTCAAGACTTCTATCTACTGCAGGAATGGATAAGTGCATGATATAAGCTGCACCGTTGAATTCGTCACGGAAGGTAATATTCTTATAGGTATCAGTCGGTAAGTAACCTTCTTCTAAATAACGGCTGTATACCTTAGCGTCCTTCATGTAGGGAGCTACGTCAGCAAACATACCCTCTTGAGCTGCCTTTAACAATAAAGGAAATTCTTTTCTAGTTGAGTTATTCAAATAATTAACAATCACATCCGGGATTGTACCTGCTGCCAGCTGAGAGGCTAATATAGCAGAATCACTATCTCCTGGTGTAAACTGAATATCAAGCTTGATACCGGTACGCTTGGTAAGCTCTTGCATCACGAGGGTATTGTTAATATCCTCAGGCAAAGTGTTATAAATATCGCTTACATATGCCTGAACCGTGATAGTTCTATCTGCAATCCAGGTATCCGGTTTGTCAGAAGCTGTGTCTCCTGTGGCTGCGTCTTTTGCTGCATCCGTTGTAGTATTCTTGTTGGCTTTGTCTGTGCTGTCTGTTTTACTGCACCCAGCCATACTTGATGCAACCAATGAGATTGCCAGCATTGTGGTAACTAGTCGTTTCAAAGTACTTTTTTTCATAATGTTCCTCCTTTTTATATGTATCTCTGCGCTCTTGAAGCAGTAGAGAGCATTCACTTTACCATAGACTTACTTCCGTAAACTTCCTGGATAATTTATTACAACTAACAACTAAGACAAGTCCTACAATACCTTGTATCAATCCAATGGCTGTTGCATATCCAAATTGTCCACCCATCAAACCGATACGTACTACGAAGGTATCTAATGTATCTGCATAAACCATATTTCCTGGTGTACGCAATAACCATACTTGTTCAAATCCCGAAGATAACAGGGAACCCACTCCCATGATGAAGAGAAGTCCAATCGTTCCTCGAATGCTCGGAAGCGTGATGTGCCACATTTTCTTCAGCTTTGTGCAGCCATCAATACTCGCCGCTTCATAGAGGGACATATCCACACCACTAATTGCTGCCAAGTAGATTATGGAATCCCATCCGATGTTCCTCCATATATCCATCGTGAACAATAATTTGAAGAAATACTCTGCTTTCATCATAAAAAAGATACTTGAGTCTCCACCGAATAATCCTATAATCTGGTTTATAACACCTGTATTTGGTGCTAATACTCTTTGGATCATAGTAATGATTATTACGGAGGACAAGAAGTGCGGTAAGTAAGTAATCGTCTGACTCACTCTCTTAAACTTCATACTACGAACTTCATTCAGCATTAAAGCCAAAATAATTGCAAAGGGAAATTCCAAAATACATTTAATAAAACCAACCGATAAGGTGTTCCGTATCAAACGGATACAGTCGTAGCTTGTAAAAAATGTTTTGAAATATCGAAGCCCTACCCATGGACTTCCCCATATTCCCTTTTTAAAAGAGTAATCTTTAAAGGCTAATACTACTCCGCTCATAGGAACATAGCATAATAATATGTAATAAACGATACACGGCAATAACATGAGATACAGCGGCCAATACTTCAGGAGTTTTTTCACCGGTGAAGCATTATTCGTAAGTTTGCGCTGCCTTTGCCTTATACTTCCAGTCAACATGATGTTCCTCCTCCCTTAAGTCTGTACCTATTATAAAAAAGATATAATTCTCTCACAATGGACAAAACTTTTTTATTTAGTGTATATTTCTACACAGACTGGATAATGATCGGATAAGTATATACCATTCTCACAATCCTCCCATAGGTATACCTTGTCATATTTAAACCGCTTGTCTGCATAAATGTAATCGATTTTCTCAAGCTCCTCTATTTGTCCAAAATCATGAAAGGTTCCTGAGATCTCCTCTGTTAAGTCCCTTAGGTCTGGATGCTTCCTTATCACCTCCATCTCCGGTGAATCGGGGAAGGCATTAAAATCTCCGGTTAAAATAGTTGGTGCCGGAAAGCTTCTATTATCAAGCTCAATCTTGTCCAGAATCTGAAGCAGACTCAGCTTTCTAGACTCTTCTCCAATATGATCTAGGTGTGTGTTATAGATACGAATTAACTCCTTCGTCTCCAGATCCTGAAGTAATGCTTCTGTGCAAATTCGAGGACATATACTTTGATCCTCATAACGGGAAGCGGGAATCTTAGGGGTTCTTGACAGCCAGAATACTTCCATCTCTAATAAATTAAATTCCATCTTTTTATAAGCAATCGATGTATGCTCATCCTCCAGCTTTTCATCTCTACCGCATCCAATCACATTATAGTCCTGTAAGTTCTCCTTCAACCATAAGTCAACATGGGGTAATACCTCCTGAAAGCATATGATATCCGGGCTCTCTTTTCTTATTCTGTCTAGAATTAGCTGTTTACGAAAGGCAAAGTTATTATTACCATCTTGTTCATAATCACATCGAATATTAAAGGTTACCAGCTTCATCTCTATTCTCCATTCTGTTTGGTTCATGCTTCTTCGCATCCTTAATCACTGTTCCATCCTCGAGTCGAATGTAAGTCTCAAAGTTCTCTATATTATCTTCATCCAGTAGTATTATTCTGGCTCCTCTTTTATAACCCTCTTGACTATAGGTGTTATATCCGGTAGCTCTTCCATACCCTAGTGTAATCCCATATAAACTTCCTAAATAATCATTAATATGATCATGTCCTACAAAAACCCCCTTGGTATGCCCTGCTTCTAGCATATTCGCAAAGAAGCCAGAGTTGATAAGGGGACAACAGACCTCTTCTCTTTTTTCACCATAGCAAACCTGTGTATCCCAGACCTCCTTGTGCTCCGGTAAGGGAATATGCATAAATACAAGGGCAGAAAACGGTTTTCCTTCCTTCTCAAAATCTCTAATCACATTACGATACCAATCGATCTGATCCTTCTTGACATAATCATAACCTTCTACATCAGGAAGACGGTTGTAATTGCCGCTATCAATCCCAAATAAAACCCATCTTGTCTCACCCTCAGAATTTTTCACCTCGCAATAATGATTTCCTGTTCCACTGATGGAAGCATCTGCATTGTACGTAATACAATTCGGTAAGCTACTAATGATTTCAAACAAAGGAGCATAATCCACCCCATCCTCGGTATCATGGTTGCCAAAGGTAAGGCTCCATGGTATCCCGGAATTAACAACCGGTTGTAGTGCTTTAGTAATATGTTTATCATTATTGGGCCCATACACCGTATCTCCAGTCAGGACGATATAATCGGGTACTTCCTCACCGATTAACCTTTCCATCAGTTTTATTGTGCGATGATCCAGTTCATTATCCTCGCTAAAGTGAACGTCAGTAAATTGAAGTATTTTGAATTTTCCTTGATTAAAATATAATTCCTTTTTCATACAGTCACTTCTCCTTATCTTATTTTTATATAAATCTTATATAAGCTGTACCACCATAACAATGGACAAATCTTCGTAATTTAGTGGACATTTTTATATCTTTCCTTACTCATCTTGAATCTGTAATTCAAGAGTAGTATATTGAAGCAGAATAGTAGGATTATATTATTATTTATTATGAATATGGGTTTGTCGCAAAGCGACAGATTGGAGGTTATTATGAAAACCATCTATAATGTTGGAGGTATTCTTAACAAAGGTTTCGTAGGACAGATCTCTTATACCGTTTGTCTTGACCAAGAATATAGCGAGATGGATATTGCCTTTTCTTTTGACAAGCAGCGTTATACTACGATCACCGAGGAATTAAAAACAGAGCTTATTGCGGAATGCAATGGTGAGTATAGCTCAGAGACAGATTCTGATGAAAAAATCATAGATGCTCTGAATGGTATGAAGACGGAAATTCATACACTGGCAACGATGAATGATGGCTTTATCGGCGGTGTCCACAAGCAGCTTACTACCCGCCATATGATCTATTCTCCAGAGTATACCAGTGATGGCTGTATCCCACAAAAAAGCATCAACGGTGTTATCAAGCTCACCTTAGTTGTCTTTAACGTGATACAGGATGATACGAATTACCAGGTTACTCTTTCGGTAAATTGATAATGAAAACAAAAAGGAGGCCAATATGTATAAACGCTTAGAATTACATAACCATACAACTGAATCGGATAGTAGTCTCACCCCCCGTGAATTAGTGGAATATATGGCTTTGGATCAGGTGGATGCTTTTGCTATCACGGATCACAATACGATATCAGGACATCATAAAATAAAAGCTATTATCGAACAAGAGGAGCTTTCGATTGCATGTATCTATGGTATGGAATACACGACCTATTATGGACATATCCTCTGTCTTAATCTCAAGGAATATGTTCCTTGGGAGAACATCAATCTTCATAAACCAGAGTTACTTTTTTCTGCAGCCAAAGAAAAAGGTGCCCTTGTAGGTGTTGCTCATCCCTACTCCTATGGTCATCCCTTTGCCCGAGGTTGCCGGTTTGATATGAAAATCACTGATTTTCATTCCTTTGATTTCATAGAAATCTTCAATAATCCGGAGCCTCTCCACGAAGTAAATGAACGTGGACTTACATGGTGGGAGGATCTAGTATTACAGGGTTATCCACTTGCATTTACCTGTGGTATGGATCTGCATGGAAAATGGGATATGAAAAATCAGTACGCCACATTCATTGAAGGAACAGAGGGCGGTGCAATTGAAGAGGAACTAGAAACAGCTATTCGGAGTCAGAGAACCTGGATTTCAAAGGGTCCTATCCTGGAGTCCCTGCTTGACAAAGAACAATCCACCATCACCTTTATGATAAAGGACACCAAAAAACCCGGATACATTTACCAGGATTCTGACCCGTATTTCGTCACTGTGCGAACAAAAAAAGGAATTTTAACAAAACAAATTTTTGCTAAAACTCCTCTTGTTATTGATTATAAAGAATTCGATAATGAAAGGATCCTATTACCAAAGCTATATCAAAAGGACACTCAAATTGAGAATTTGGTCGCCGTAGCGCCTACCCTTGTGCTAAATTAGTTACTTTCGGTGCAATCTCCGGTATTCCAGCGGTGTTCGTCCGGTTGCTTTCTTGAATACTCGAAAGAAATACTGACTATCTTCATAGCCTATCTCTTTTGAGATTTCAACAATGCTTTTATTCGTGTTAATTAAGTATTCACAAGCTTTCTTCAGACGAAGATCCTTGATATAGTTTACGGTCGTCTGTCCTGTTTCCCTTTTAAAGATTGTAGAGAAATAGTTTGGACTGATGGCAAATTTTTCGGCCAGCTCGTTAATAGCGATATCCTTGTTATAATTGTCCTGTATGTATTTGATCCCGATTTTTATCTTATTCCTGGCATTATTATCGATATCTGTACTGACCTGTATGCAGTCCAATATGAGCAGATACAGATAGCTTCGTAGCTCGTCCATGGATTTGAAGGAATCAAATATCTCGAAGTTCATTAGAAGCTTTTCCATGTTTTTAGTATTACTTGTATAAGCTGGGCTTGCAACATTTAATAATATATTGATGATGCGAGCCCAAATAATACGAATATAGGTCGTATTATACTTCTTAATATTCTCATCAGAAAAAATATCATTAATCAAAAACTCAATATTACCTGCATCATGCCTCTCAATATACTGTCGTAGCATATGAAGCTCTGAAACAGGAATTTGACCATCTGATAACATCTTAATATCATCATAGAAATACAGATTCGACTTCCCATGAATAATTCTTTGCAGGAGGGCTTCCTGGGCCTCCTTATTACAAGTCTCTGATATGTGATCCGTTGCAGAGCTGATCCCATAGGTCAAAGAAATCCTCATCTTTTTCATAAGGATGTTCTGCAAATTCATAAAAAGCTTTTCTACCTCAATACGTAGTTGGTTTTTATTCGTATGTGATAAGAGAGCATATAATTGATTTCGATTGGACATGTTATCGACAATCTTTTTGGTGTATTGGGAAGGTAGTTCCACGAATATATTTTTAATAATAAATTTGACTAAATCAATGTCCTTATAATCAAATAATTTCTGCTCATAGCTCTCCGCATCAATATTAATGATTGCGACAATCAAGAAGCGGTCTTCCATTGGAAACTCTTCATAAACGCTTCTAGAAATATCACTAACGTCGTCGATTGTGTCTGCTTTTTTTAATAGTTCATTTACATTTTTATCAAAAAGAAATTCCTTCTTTTCCTCTATTGTTCGAGCTCCCTCTCTCAAGGTCCGTTGCAGATTCTCATTTTCCTCAATCCTAGCAAGTACATCTTCAATTGCTTTTTTTAAGGAATCATTTGATATTGGCTTCAGTAAATAAGCCTTTACACCAAGCTGAATTGCTTGCTCCGCATATTCAAACTCAGCATAACCGCTTAGGATAATAAATTGGATCTTAGGATACAAAGGTTGTACCTGCTTAATTAAGGCTAGCCCATCAATATCACCCATTCGAATATCAGTAATAACAATATCCACATCGTGCTGTTTTAGGAGCTCGATAGCCTGAAGTCCGCTTTCCGCCTCATAAAGATGATCCGGCTTCAAGTTAAGATACTCTAGTCTGGCTATAATTCCTTGCCTTATCAGTGCTTCATCGTCAGCGATTAAAATACTTCTATTCATCCTTAGTCCCCCTTACTGCATCAATGGTAGATTAATCGTAAAACAACTGCCTCGATTTTCAGAGCTTTCTATAATAATCCCGTACTCATTTCCGCAGGCTAATTGTATTCTCTGGTTTACATTTCGGATACCGATACTCTGTCTTTTTTGATCAGCAACACTAACATTATTAATATAGCGATTGAGTTCCTCCACTTTATCCATAGACATACCGACACCATCATCCTCAATCTTAATGACGAGCATATCATTTACCTTATTAATCGAAATCTCTAAAGTACCTTTTCCTGATATGTTACTTAGTCCATGAACAATAGCATTTTCAACAACCGGCTGTAGAATGAATCGCAATATTAATTTATTTTCCACTTCCGGGTCAACATTATAGAAAACCTCAAATTTATTACCAAATCTGGTCTTTTGAATATATACATAATTTTGAGTATGTTGAAGCTCCTGCATCACAGTAACAAATTCACCATAATTCTTACCCAAGCTGTAACGGAAGTTCTCACCTAGCTTCTCGCAAAGATCACAGATTACGAATACCTGATTCACAGCTGCAATGGAGCTTATGGTTTCTAAGGTATTATAAAGAAAATGAGGGTTAATCTGCAACTGTAGATTTCGAAACTCACTTTCCTTTTTCTCTAATTGCTGAACATAATTTTTCTTAATTAGGTTATCAAGCTTAAGAAGCATATGATTGAACTGTTTATCTAGTATAGCAATTTCATCATCGCCTTCTAATTCTTCGGTAATGGTTAAGTCACCGGTTTCCGCAACCTTAATTTTATTAATTAATCTAGCAACTCTCTTAGAAAATCCTTGGGTGAAAATGAAAGTAGTTGACATTATTACAACAAATACAAAAATAAAGATAGGCAAAATCGTCTTTACCATTTCAGCCTTCTTAAAGCTCAACTGACTATTATTGAACAGAAAAATTAATTTCAGATCATAATTATCTTCGTAGTCAGCGCATACCATCGTGTCTTTAAAATAATTAATTCTATTATTCTTCAGTTGTTCGTAGGATAGTTCCGAAAGAATATCGTTATAGCTTTGATTAGAGGAATAAACGATATTATCTCCTCCATTTAATACAATTACATCATAAGAATAGTTCTGTTCACTATCAGAGGTTGGTTGAAACAACCGATTCATGTATATATCCAGTTTAATAAAGCCAATATAATCTTTCTTATAATTCGCCACATCAATATGTACAATATTCTGAATCAAGGAGAGAATCATATTCTTCCCATCCACTGCTGAGTAGATGAAATAGTCTTCTTCCAAGGCCTTTTTATAAATATACCATATTTCTTTGCTAGCCCCTTCCATCATGGCGATTCTGCTACCATATACTTTATTCTCCTCGATATCAGAATAAATCATACAGTTTCTTAGTTCATTGTTCTCAAGTCTCAAGGATTTATTTACTTCATTACTAACATTGTTCCCCCTAATATAAGGATTTTTCTCATCTGTCTTATCTCTCATGGTATTCACGATAATTGTATTATTTGAAATAGCAGCTAAGCTGTCCCTATATTGATATAGCTTACCTTCTAGGTTCGATGTATATTGAGCAACTAGCTGATAATGCGAATTCACTAATTCCTCTGTTACCATATCACTGATTCTTTGAAAAAGGAAAAAACCAATTAATATAACCGGAACTACACTTACGATGAGAGTAAAAGTTACCAATTGCATAAATATTGTACGTGAATGGAACATCTTTATATACATTCGTCTTAACTTAGCTTTCATTGGTATTTCCTTTCTAGAACAGCATAAATTTTGCCTCAATATTAAAATTATACCATTCGGGGTATATATTATCAATATTTCAATAAATGGCCATTCCTTCCAGTCTCCTTGATTTCTGTATGGAAAATTTCCAGATCAAAGAGTAAATAAGAGAGAGCAATACCATTTATAGTATTACTCTCTCTTATTATTCCCCTATCCCATAATATAAGATTATTAGCTCATTATTTTTGCCTACAGAACTGGCATTTATTATTTACTATTCATGATAAATCAAGGAGTCAATTAGATATTCCGCATGTGCGTAGACATCATATCCCTCAACATCTGTTGTAATAATTTGTATTGAATAATTGTCAATGGAAAGATGATAGGATATCGTTCTGCATGGATTCGTTCCATCATCATACATAAAACTATACGCGAAGGATTTTAATCCATTCTTTGCTTCATATTCAAAGGTATTAAAATCGGATACCTTCACAGCACCTACACCATAAGTAACATCCATACTTTCTTGTATAACTTCTTGGCTTACATCACTTAAGGACGATTTAAGTTCTTTATATGAAGTAGCTTTTTTGCCTGTTTTCTCGGCGATTACTTTAATACTTGATAATGAATCAGGAATCGTAAGATCTGCTATATAGGATTCCTTCGTTTCTTCTCCTGACACCTCATATATACCAGGAACAACAAAGCAGAGATCTGCCATATGAATTTCTTGTTGATCAAGGCTTGTTCGATAAGGATTGCCCACCGGAATCACTGTTACAGTACAGGTATAATTCTTTTTATTTACGGTAGCTGTAATTTTTGCAGTACCTTCCGATTTAGCCGTTACAACACCTTTGCTTGTAACTGTTACAACTTTCTTATTGCTGCTCTTCCAGGTCACTTTACTCTTTGTGCCAGTTACTTTCAGGGTTGTAGTTGCTCCAACCTCCATGGTTACTTTTGATTCACTGATTTTCACAGTTGCCGCTTCCGCTACTGCTATATTACCTATAAAAGGTACTGTGAGCGGTTCTGCTAAAGCAACTGCCATTACAAGAGCAAAAGCCATTACTTTCATCCTAATACACTTCATCATATAAATTTCCTCCAATATAAATTTTTTATAGTTTGAATATAGCTATATTATACTATAAAACATATATTCAAAACCATTGGCTGCATGAAACACCATTTTTTAGGCATGAAACATCAATTAGTTAAATTTATTACTCAAGCTCGGTTACTCAAGCTTTACACATATTTTACTTAATCTTTACTCAAACTTTACAAGTGCTAAAACTTAGGTTACACAAACTTTCTATGAAATAAAAAAGAAAGAGCAACACTAATAAAAGTATCGGTCTTTCTTATTCCTCATCACAAATAATATCTCATAGCCTGTGTCTAATGATTTATTACTCAATATACATCAAGGAATCAATTAAACATTCCGCATGTGAACGGATATCATAACCATCATAACTAATTGCTATAATCTGTAGATAATAATCATCAATGGAAAGCTTATAGGATATCATTCTGCACGCAACAGATTCCTTGGTTAACATATAGCTATACCCAAAGGATTTCGTCCCATTCTTCGCTTCATATGCAAAGGTACTAAAATCGGATACCAATGCTACACCCGAACCATAAGTAGCGTCCATGGATTCTTGTAGATCTTCTAAGTTTACGTCTTCTAAGGATGCTGCAACGTCTACGTAGGAGGAAGCTTTTTTCCCAGTTTTGTCGGCTAATACTAGCATACCTGATTTTGAATCAGGTATCGTTAGATTTGCTATATAGGTATCCTTAATTTCATCTCCTGATACCTCATATATATTAGGAATAACAAAGCTGAGATTTGCTAATTGAATTTCCTTTAAATCAGTAGTTGTAAGGTAAGGATTTCCTAACGGAATAACGGTAATAGTACAGATATAGTTCTTTTCACCTATGGTAGCTGTTATATTAGCAGTACCTATGGATTGAGCAGTTACAACACCTTTGCTTGTAACTGTTGCAACGTTCTCGTTACTGCTCCTCCATGTCACCTTACTATTCGTTCCTGTTACTTTCAGAGTTGTAGTCTCAGCAACCTTCATAGTCAATATCGATTCGCTTATTTTCACAGTTGCCGCATTGGCTACTTCTATATTACCGATCAAAGGTATAGATAGCGGTTCTGTTAACGCTACCGCTATTATGAGAACCATGGCCATTACTTTCATCCGAACATTCTCCCTCATGCAATCTTCCTCCAACATAAATAATTATGATAAATACATATAGGTATCTTATATATGAAGCATATACCTAAACTGTTGATTGCGTAAAATTGCCCATACCTCAGTCCCAGTAGCGATCCAATTAACTCTCAACTGGCTATAATACTTCTACAATTGCGATATTTCGTTCCTTGGAAAGGTCAAGATATACATTCTCGTAACACCGTATCAATGGCCTGGTCTTCTCTTCCCTATTAATATATATAATTTCACCAACCTGTTCATTACTTAGCTTAACCGATGATCGATAAAAAAAGTCTATTGATTTATTCACAAAGGTCTGACAGATGTATGGATCCAACGAAGCAAAGCCTGATGCTGCAATCTCTTCCACAGCCTTGAAGGGTGAGCGTTTCTCTCGATATGCCTTCGTTGATGTTGTTGCATCAAAAATATCTGCGATTGCAATAATTCGTCCATTCAAACTAATCTGGTCACCCTTCAATCCCATGGGATAGCCACTGCCATCGATTCGCTCATGGTGATGTAGGATACCAAGTAAAGCCTCCTGATCTAGTACATTCATTTTCTCCACTAATTGATAGCCAATGATGGAATGCGTTCTCATGATCTTCATCTCATTAATGCTCAATTCCTCCGTTTTGTTGAGCAAGCTATCTCTGATCTTTGCCTTCCCAATATCATGAAGAAAAGCTCCACATGCCAGACCAAAGAGCTCCGACTGGCTGAGGTTTAGCCATTTTCCTATCTCATAGGATAAAAATGTCACATTAACCGGGTGGGAATATAAATAAGGATATTTATTCTCGACACTGTTCAAGGACGTAAATATATTCGTATAGGAAGACATGTAATTGCAAATTTTTTCTACACAAGCTAATGTTGGCTCTAAATTTAAGTCTCTTTTAAAGCGGATATCTTCAATCACGTCACGAATAGTTCGTATCGCAGATTGATAAAGCTCATCAAAATTTAGCATCCTCTCTCATCCCTTTCAATGAATTATTCAGAATTATGGTAAAACTTTTATACCTCATTGAATTTTAAAAGACAATCCTTGTGGCACGATTGGTCATAATTTGTTAATTAAGATCACATCTATAATTTAACAGAAATTTACCAAAAAATCCGTCTGCTGCATGAAACATGATTTTTTTGTCATGAATCAGTTTCGAAGCTACAAATTACATGGTAAGGGATCAAATGTAAGGTTATATTAGGACTTTTCGATTAGTTTTAATCTCATGATGAGCTTCGTAAGTTTTTTAAGACTTTTGTACCATATACTTACATAGATAAGTGAGAAAACAGAAAAAATAAGTAGCATAAAAGGGAATGAGAAAGAACCTGTGACTTCTACAAAAGATGGAATTGCCACTACATAGGTTAGTAGTATAATACCTAATACTAATGAGGCGGCAGAAGCTAGTAATGTTACTAATATTCCCTTTCTATATAGCAAGGAGCCCAGTGTAATACCGAGTATTCCTGTAGTGAAAAGAAGAATAATTGCTTCCTGTGGACTCACTATAAAAAGAATGAATGCAGAAGAAATAAATACAGAAAGACCAAGAAAAACATTTACAACCGCTGCTATTGCTACCGGTAGCGTACTAAAGGGGCTGATAGCCAGCCCTATTGTCGGGAAAAATACAGGGGCCGATTGAAACAAAACCGTTATCGATGTCAATACACCACCTATACATACCAATTGAACAATATTGATTTTTTTCATCGAATGTACCCCCAAGCATATGATTACAACGATACAATTTAGTAATTGGTATGCTCATTTTGGGTACTAATAGAACTGTCCTTATCATATTCTTTATAAGATATTGGAGTAAGGAGTATAGAAGGTTGGAAAAAGTAAGAATTCGTTTACAGCCGGTTGTCAGTAATTTAAATCTACCCACTGTTATTAAATCAACATTCCTACCTGGTGATACTGAGGAAGGATTAGTTATTGCGACACAAATCGGCGAGATCTTCTACATTGGACATGGAGTGATACAGAATTTCTTAGATATTCGTCATCGTGTTCTACAGCTTGGTACTTTAAGCGGCGGCTATGATGAACGGGGGTTATTAGGACTGGCCTTTCATCCTGATTTTTATTACAACGGTTTATTTTATCTTCACTACTCATTGGCAGGTTCACAGGGTCCCGGAGCGCTTTCCGGATCCTTTCGTCCCAATCCCTGTGATCTTAGTACCTTAAATCTTAAGTGGAGTAATAGAGAAGCTTTATATGATCATATAGATACCGTTGAAGAATGGAGCTTGCAACCGGAGGGGGAACCTCAATTGCGTCGGACATTGCTTAATTTAAGAAGACCCTTTCTTAATCATAACGGTGTCAATAGCCTAACCTTTTCACCTGAAACAAGAAGGCTTGTCTTAACTACCGGAGACGGTGGATCAGGCTATGATCCTTTTAATTTAAGCCAGGATGATATGGAGATTGCGGGAAAAATAATTGAAATTGATGTCTCTATGAATATATCAGTCAACCAACCACCGGTAGTTACCCGTTTTGATGAGCTTCCGATATCCATACAGGAAATGCTAACGGTAATTTCAAAAGGCGTACGTAATATCCCCGGCATATCCTATCAACACTTGAATAACCAATATATCAAATATGTAGGAAATGTCGGTCAAGACCTGGTAGAAGCAATATTTTCATTCACTGATTATAAGCCACTACCGGTTACTGAGATTGTGCAAGCCTCTGCGATGAATGTGGAACCAGACCAGAAAGGGTTCATTAACTTTGGGTGGCGAGGTTGGGAAGGTTCGTTTCCTACTTCCATTATAAGACCATGTGCCAACAATGATGCCTTAGTAGAAAGACCCTTCGCTTATTACGAGGATGCCGTAAGGACCTCAGTAAAGAGACTCCCTCCACTAACCTGTTATTATCATGAAGATCCCCGTCCTGATAAGTTTGAAGGAACAGCACTTACCGGCGTCCAGGTATATATGGGAGATGCTATCCCCGCTTTAGCAGGAGGGGTTGTGTTTACTGATTTTGTCCAAAATGAAGGATCCAGGTCTCCGGCTCGAGGAGCTTTGGCTTACACCAGAACTAAACCGGATTGTAAACTGAACGATTATAGTATTATTGAGGTGGATTACAATTTTGGTTCACAATCAGCCTATTACACTTGTCTTGGTACGAATCTGGATCAGACCAGATTATACCTGGGGGTATATGGCTCAAGGAATGTGACAGACTATAATCAAGGGACGGTATTTGAGATCGTATCGAGTACCTTTTTATAGGGGGCTATCATGCCTTCATTCAGCTTGTTCCCCATTTTATCCATAATCTTTGGATTAGTAACAAGTATACCGACTAGCTTCATCTTCCACAGAGTTCCTATCTTTTTCTGGGGGAAATCATAGATGCCATGTTTTTTATAGAAACGGTGATCCTCCTTCATGAAGCCCTGCATCAGATAGATCAGGTCTCGAAAGATCTTCATTCCGCCGACACCATAAAAATTCTGAGGCTGTACATATTTGTTGTTCAGGGCATAGGTGAGCCTCCCGATCATCCCTTTGATTTCCTCCGGATTATATCCTGCTCCACAGAAGAAATTATGTCCCACCTCACAACGACTCTCCAGAACAGTTTGTAGGTTATATTCTCGCTCATAATCACCACCTACAATATATCCCATAGGCATTCCCATGGTTACCGTACGATGTCCGTTACAAAACTGCCGATCATCATAGCACTTGAAGGAGGCTCCCATGGAATGATCTTTGATGGTAAATGCATATACAATCGCATCTGCCTTCTGAATCTTCTCCCGCAGGAAGGTATCAAAGCCATCCTTATAGATACACTTCCCATCACCGGCACATCGAAAGCACCCCAGACATCCTCCTGAAAAAGGATATTCGGCTATATTGATTAATCTGGTACTATAAGGATACGCATTCTGAAAGTCCTGAATCATCAGGGCAAGGTCCTTATCCTCCGGCTCACAATTCGTGATAATTACAGTATCAAATTTCTCCTCCTTTGGAATATTCCCTAAGGACGGAAGATAATGCTCTGTGGCCTTTGACATTACTGTGGGTGGTGTTTCATAAATTCCTTGTTCAATACAATAAATGACATAGTTAAAAAAGGCCAACGCATCCTTTTGTCCTTCCTTCTGTAATAAATCCTCCATATCAGCAGAAAGCCCACGGATAAAGCGAAGGCCTAAGTCATAACAATTTTCCTCTATATATTTGTGGGCCGTAATATCATAGAAATGCTTCGAGGTCGTAATTTGAGTGGCGTACTTACCAGATAAGTCAAGCCTACAAGCCTTCAGCAGCTCGATAAAACGGTGGAGCTGGTAAGGAGCCATAAAGGTATATACCGGATAGGAGAAGATGATTAAGTCGGCTTTTTGGATACCCTCTATAACCTCACTCATATCTTTCTCATAAAGCTTAATTTTCTGGCCGACATTGAAAATCTCGTATTCCTCTTCGGGAAAATGCTTTTGGATGTACAGCGCCGTTTGCAACGTGATACTATATTTCCCCTTCGGGGATCCATTGATAATACATATTCTCATCTTTTCTTACCCTTTCCTATATATAGGTGTATATAGAAGACTTTACCTTATCTTTCTTCTATCTTAGCCTAGCCGTAAGGAAGTTTCAATATATTATTTTACTGTTTCCAATTGAGAATAGGATATCGTCCAATTATTATAATACAGGATCAAACGCTTTTCATTATTCACGTGCTTCATCCACATCACCCTATATAGCCTAATAGTGTAGAAAAATTTAAGATCATGACATTACGCTTGTTATGATCCAACTTCGCTATCTTTGATATGAAATTAGTTTGCTCTTTCCCACCGGAGACTTGAGGTGGAGCTTCCAGACAATTGGTTGGGACTTTAAGTACTTCAGAAACAGAATCGATTAGTATGCCGATCTTCCTTTTCTCATTATGGACAACGATAAGCCTCTGCTCGGAATTGTTAGCAGTATCCTGTATATGTAATAATGCTTTAAGCTCAAGAACTGGTATGATATCTCCCCGCAAATCAACAATACCCTTGATATACTGTGGAGCCTTGGGTAATCGAACAATTTCACTGCTTCTGCTTATTTCTTGTACATAATTAATATCTAGTGCGTACTCCTCCTGCTCTAGTTTAAAAACAACAATTTGCTCGTGTCCCATATCTAAGCTACCTTCATCTGAGATGAGGCCACTTACTTTATTAATTTCATCACTGGCTGAAGCTACCTTCTCTTGTACCAAATTGATTAATTTATGGGGTTCCAGCATCATGATTAAACTTTTTCCATGATTTAAACTGATCATTCCCTTGATATATTCGGAGCAGGAGCCATACTCCAACTGACTGACTTCCTTCAGGAGCTTCTTCTGTACCGTAGCAACACGCGATACTCTATCCACAATGATTCCAAAGGAAAATTCTCCTTGATTGATAATCACCACACGACTGGACTCATTTTGTAGTCCGGTATTATTTCCGAGAAGCATTCCCAAATTAATTAAGGGCAATATCTGCTTTCTTAAGGAGAATACTCCCTCTATATAGGATGCTGCATTTGGTATTTTGGAGACCTTTGGCAGGCGGATTATTTCCCTAGTACAATTTATACTGATTCCATACTCCTCGTTTCCGATTCCAAAGATAACAATTTGGTCTTCTTCCATAGCTTGCCTTAACTCATCTTTGGTCTCTTTTATCTGTTGATCGAATACTTTCTTACTTGAGTTAAGCCTACTTATCAGCTTATTTGCGTTCAAGAGGATAACCATTCTTTTACCAAGCCCAAGAGTTATGATCCCCTCTATATACCCTTCATCTTTTCCTCGAAGGGCGGTAGGAGCCTCCTTTATATCTTGTTCATGAATCGTAATTGCTTCTGACACCTTATCGGCTATCATTCCTAACTTATGTCCATCCAGCTCCGTAACGATAATTCTACTAAGCTCGCTTGCTTCTTGTAAGGGGAGCTTAAATAATTGACGAGTGTCTATAATAGGTAGTAGCTCTCCTCTTAAGTGACATAACCCAATTACACCGTGAGGTAAATTGGGCGGCTTTATCATATCCGGTATCCGAATAATCTCTTTTACATTGGTTATAGGAAAGGCATATTCTTCATCCTCCACTTGAAATATGGTCAGCTTTATATCATTGTCTTGGTCAATCGTTTCCCTATCCTGTAATGAATCAGGAGAAACCGCAGCTTCTTCACAGGCCTCATGTGTTATCTGGCTGCTATCTATGTTAACCTGTGGTAAGTCGGACCTATGCTGTGATTCTTCCGTGGTGATTTCAGACTCTTGCCTATGGTCTGCTTTCTCTTTCTTTATTGCCATCTCTCTTTTTAGTTTTTCAAAATTACTCTGGTCTTTTTTGCTACTTTTTCTCGCCATTGATAAACACCAGCCTTTTCACTATCTGCTCAAATTGCATCATAGATGCATTGTCAAACTCGTAGACGGTCTTTCCCATCTTTCCACCTTCTGTAATCTTAATTCTACGGTGTAGAGGTTCTGCTAATACGTCAGTATCAGTACAGAATTCTCTAATAAAGTCAAGGTTTTCCCTAGCATCGCTAGTCCTCTTATCATACATGTTAGGTACAACCTGAAGAACCATATTAGAATCCAATCCCAGATCACCTAGATACTCATATATATTACCTAAGGCCCGTACAGAAGCCGCCTCTAGCTGAACCGGGACTATAATTCCATCGACATAATATAGAACTGCATCATTCACTTTGCTTCTCTGCGGCCCACAATCGATAATGATATAATCATACCCCATCTGATCTAAATCTCTTAACCTGACCTTAAAAAAGGAGCTTATCTCTCCTTCCTTAATAAGCTGTGTATTTAAGTAGTATAAATGTTTGGAAGGAAGCAGATCCAGATTATCTCTTGCCTTAAGGATGCATTGCTCAATCGAGGAAGCCTCTCCTTTGATAAAATCATATAGAGTTTTATTATAATCCTCTGCAGTAAATCCAAGAAAAAGACTTGCATCATTCTGCTCATCCATATCAATTAATAATACTCTCTCTCCCCGGCAAGCGAGACCATGGGCTGTATGTACTGCTACCGTGCTTTTGCCCACGCCTCCCTTATTATTAAAGACTGCTAATTTATGAAACCTTCTAGTCATGAGTTATCCTCCTTCTTCCAAAAAATCATTCTCTATTGTTCTGCCAGCTTGATAAGTTCAATGGGATTAACAACTAATACCACCTGACCATCTCCAAGTAGAGTAGAACCTGATATTCCCGGAATCGAAGCAAGATGTCCATCCAATGGCTTCATGACAAACTCCTGTTCATTTTTAAGCTTATCCACAATAATTGCGTAATTTTCAATGCCGTTTGATATGATTACAGCATTTAGTTCTTCTATTTCACTTTTTGTCTCGCCCAGAAGAAAAATATTACTGAGCCATTCTAATCCGATGACAGTATTTCTTAGGTAAGTGAAGTATTTTTCATTAAACCTATGAATATTACTTTTACTAATTTTCACTGTTTCTACGATATTCTCTAATGGGATGATATAATTTTCCCCAGATACGTCAACGATCAGGCCGTGGGAGACCGCCAAGGAAAGAGGCAAACGAATAATCATCTTTGTGCCTTTGTCAACCTCGCTCTCCACTGTTATATCACCATTAATCTTCGATATATTACTTTTCACAATATCCATTCCAACACCGCGACCGGATACCTCTGTAATTTTCTTTGCCATGCTGAAGCCAGGCAGGAAGATAAGATTGATTAGCTGGTTAGGCTTCATTCTTTCTGCTTCTACCTCAGTTAGGATGCCTTTTTCTATTGCCTTTTCCCTAATCTGTTCCGGATTAATTCCCTTTCCATCATCCTCTACTTCAATAAACACATACTTGTTCTTGTTATATGCGCGCAGGATGATTCTTCCGGTCTCTGGCTTTCCTTTATGTAGTCGCTCCTTTGAAGCTTCTATTCCATGATCCGCTGAATTACGTATGATATGTACTAAGGGGTCGCTTACCTGCTCAATAATCGACTTATCAATTTCCGTATCCTCACCCTCCATAACCAGATCTATCTTTTTTCCGGTACTCTGAGCAATATCTCTGACCACTCTGGGCATTTTTTGAAAGATGGTTCTAATCTCAACCATTCTAATTGACATAATCGAATTCTGAAGCTCATCGGATATTCTGTTCACATAAGCTCCTACTTGCTTTACCTCTTTTGATATGTGAGGCAAATTATACTCCAGGTTTAGTTTATCGGCTATGTGGGCAAAGGAATTTTTGGCTATTACAAGTTCAGAAATGATATTCATCATGATATCAATTTTATCCTGATTAACTCGAATACTTTGGCTAACGACACCTTTTGATTTTGTTTCCTCCGCTTTTTCGCCTTCCTTCTGTATAATTGGACTATTGTTTTGATCATTATTGGCAGGCAGTGCATGGATATATTGGATTTCCTGATTTATCCTGTCCAGTATATCATCTTCCGCAGCTGTACCTATTTCATCCATCTCCACCGCAGTAATTAAAGACTTAAAATAGTCAATCACCAGCAAGCTTAAATCCACGAGATTTTTTTCAAAGCTACATTTCTTTTCCCTTACCAAAGACAGTAAGCTTTCAAATACATGTGTGACCTCCTGGAATTTCTTAATATCATCATAAGGTGGAATTCCAGGTGATAATGTAGCAAGATATATTCCTGTGCTTCCTTTTATACTATGAACGACTCTAAAGATCTCATTTATCGCATCTCTATCATCCTTATTACTATCGAGGCGAATTAGTATATTATTTTCCATCTGTTCCAGATGCTCTGTATTTTCAAACAGAAACTGCTCCCTCACATCCTTCGCCAGTCCGTTCTGCAGATTTTCAGATAGAAGCAGGTCGAAGTCCTCCGGATCCCCAAAGGCATTCTCTTGCTGTGTATCCTCTTCCTTATCTTTTCGGTCATAGGTTCTGTGGCCCAACTCTAAGTGTTCTAAAATCTGATTTTCCTTGGAATCTGTCGTGAAGGTAACATACCTCTCCTTTGTCTCATCTACTGCATATTCCTGTAAGGCTTTAGACAGCCGCTTTATATAGGAGTTCATAAAATCAACGCACATAAGAAGATTGTCAATAAGCTCCGTCTTAGCGGTCTCATTTTTCACTTTAATCATTAAAAGAAGGTATTCCATTTCATAGGTCAGCCTGGTTAAGCCTGATAACCCAAAGAAGGATGCGCCTCTTTTTACAGTATGAAGCCAGCTGATGATATGATGAAGCAGATCTAAATCCTCAGAGTGCATCTCAAGTGTAAGCACTTCTTTCTCCATAGGACCCAGAGATCTCATATACTCATCCATCAATTTCTTTACTGCTTTGATATCTTCTATATAAATCTTACTGATCATTCTGTTTTCACTCCCTTTTAAGAAGTATTTTTGACTCTATTCGTTTGCTCTTCAATAATTCACATTGGTCTGGTATATACAATGGTATCCCCCATCCTGTTGACTTTATATGCGGACGAAATCCTTCCAACGGATTCCGAGTGGCCGAGAAAAAGGTAGCCTCCAGGCTTTAACATATGATAAAATCGTGATACAACATTCCTTCGAGATTCCTCATCAAAATAAATGAGGCAATTGCGGCAGAATATAAAATCACATCCGCTGATATTACACATAGCTTCTTCATCCATAAGATTGATTTGCTTAAAGGTCACAAGCTTTTTAACCTCAGGATTAATCGAATATTTGTCGAGACGCTTTGTAAAATATTTTTTCAGATATTCCGGAGGTACTTCCTTAATCGCCCTGGCGTCATATAGTCCTATTTTCGCTCGTCGTAATACTTCACTGTTAATATCTGTAGCAAGTATCTGAAGGTCCCACTCTTCAGGGTCGTCCAACATCTCTAATAGTATGATAGCTAATGTATACGCTTCTTCTCCTGTAGAACATGCTGCGCACCATAGCTTTAATTTTTTTCGGTAGATGTTTTCTTTTTCGAAAACAGGAAGGATATCCTCCGCAAAGTTTCTTAGCTGGGGAAAATCACGGAAATAGTAGGTTTCGTTTACCGTCAGATCATTGATCAGCTTATAGAATTCTGACGAATTTTCTGTACACCGAAGCATAATGAAATATTCGTTCAGGCTGTCCAATCCAAATATTTGCGCTCGTTTCTCGATTCTCTTATGTACATAGTATTTTTTATTATACTCGTAAAATATGCCGGTCTCTTTATAAATCATTTTTACAAACTTATCATATAACTCATCTGTTAATATAATTTTCAGCACCCCTTTTCCTATTATCTTCATTGGGGAGTAATACCGAAACAAGTAGAATTCATTGCTCTCTCTCCAAATCCTCTATTCTGTTCATTATTCTATGAAATGAATCTACTGTTTTAAAGATGCCGAAGATTGCTTCCAGTTCTGATTTATACAATCTAAAGTCAAATATCGGCTTAATAGAATCAAATATATTAATAATTCTTCTGACTCTAGGGCCCTCTGCTATCAAGGCAAGCTCGATCCCCTGGTTCAAAAGATCATTTTTCAACTCAATGATATCCTTTATTTCATACTCATGTAAAATATCTAAATTACTTATATCCACCAGAAGAATTAAGGTTGATGATCGGTTCACCATGCCTATAAAGTTCTTAAGCTGCTTCATAAAACGATCCTTTTGGGGCTTTATAGTCCGAACGATATGCTTTCCTTTTACTTCCTGATACAATCCCTCTATTATTTTAATCAGCTGCCCCTGACTATTCATCCTGGTCTTTTCACTGATTTTTCCTTTGTCGTCTATGGCTTTTAAGATAAAACCAAATAATTTATTAAGATTCTTAATATACTCCTCAGACTTATCCTTTTTCTTAATCCGCTTCAAGGCTTCAATTGCTTCCTTTTGCAGCTTTTCAAGACAATATCCCTCTTCATTGTGAATCTCAAACTCAGATGATTGGTTAAAAATATACTGATAAAGCTTCATAATTGCCTTCATAACGATAACATAAGGGGAAATGTCAACTTCATTGAAGCAGTAATCATTCATTTCATGAAGGCTTCGATTTAGATTAATTATGTTTATTTTCATTACATAAAACAAAGCAAAATAGGTATACAATTCCCCTTCCTCAGCATCAGTACACAGTATTATGTCAAAGGTTTTCAATTCCGTATCATTTGCAGCCTCTACGAAATAATCATCTGATACGCTGGAATAAAGAAGGGTACCGATATCCTCAATACTTTTTAATATGATCAACAGAATAGGGGATATCATCGGAGCATCCTCGTCCAATACGAAAGTAATATAATACTTATTCCTACCCTTTGGCTCTTTATTTAGAAGAGTTGAAACAAGTCCCTCCTCCTCTTGCGAAGTAGCTTTCTTTTTATTTTTTCTTTTATTTGACCGGATGAAGCCCTCTATCCTTTCGCTAATCCTTAAAGCATCCTCATTATGCTCGCTCATATTTACCTGTGAGCCGGACTCGTCTTTTGCCTGCAGCATCTTTTTTACTGCATCCAACCCATCGAAGCATAGTTCTACTATGCTTTGGTTAAATACAATTGAGCCGTTCCTTGCACAATCAAGCATATCCTCAATCCTGTGCATAAGATTTCCGATGTCTTCATATCCCACCATATGGGAGGAGCCTTTAATAGTATGTGCGATTCTAAACAGCTCATTGACATCAACAGACGAATATTCCATCTCCAGCCTGATAATACACTCCTCTGCCTTTTGAAGCATGTCCTCTGTTTCTTCCATATAGGACTGGATCATCGTATCCATTTATTCACCTCTTAGTTTATGTAATATCGAAATAGTTATCTTACTAAGTCTAGGATGGATTTTCTCCACCTCTCTAATTTTTCAATTGTATGATTGATTGTTAGTACAACCTCTTTTGAGTTTATGAAAGGGTTCACTAAATAATCATATGCTCCATATTCTAGTGAGCTCAGTATCTTATCCATTGTGGAGTGATTGGTCGTCATTATAAATTGGGCCAGGGAATCATAAGCCTTCATCTCCTTTAGCAGGTCGATGCCATTTTCACCCGGAATATCAAGATCAATAAATACTATATGATATTTGTCTCTTTTTACTATTTCCAATGCTTCTGTAGCACTATGTATGAGCTCTAAGGTGTATTCGCCCATACTCTGGATTTCCCCTATGGCTTCAGACACTGCTTCATCCTGGTTAACCACTAATATCCTATATTTATCCTTCATTGGATCCTCCAAATAACTAACTGCTTCTAACAGCTTTTATAATAGCATCTGCTATCTTGTAAGAGGGTAATACGATTTCTGCACCCCCTCTTTCAATTGCCTCCCTTGGCATCCCATATACGATAGCGGTTGACTCATCCTCGGCAATGGTGACACCTCCGGCTTTTCTTATCTTTACCATTGCATCAGCTCCGTCATCTCCCATTCCGGTCATCAGAACCCCGATCACCTTCCTTCCGCCGTAGGTATCCAGAACTGATTCCATAGTAACATTGACCGAAGGCATATAGAGAGTTTTAGGGCTCGTGGGGAGTCTCAATATCCCTCCTTCTCCCCTTACTACTAGATGGTAACCACCAGCACCTAGATACCCCTGTCCGTTCTCCAGTACATCACCGGGCTTTGCTTCGTGAACCGGAATTTGACAGGCGTCGTTCAGTCGATTAGCAAAGGACATGGTAAAGGAAGGGGGCATATGCTGTATAATAATCACCGCTGCTTCCAGATCCTTAGGAAGCATGGGAAGCACCTCTAACAGGGTACTTGGACCACCGGTTGAAATGCCGATAACAACCACCTTAGAAAGCTCGCTCTTTATGATCCTACTTTTGGAAGCAGGTGGGACTTTATTTCTAGTCGCATTATCACTGCATCTGATTATCCTATCCCTGATATTTTTCTTATTGGCATTTTTATATGCCATCTTTACCTTCTGAATTATTTCTCTACCTACAATATAAAGGTTCGATGATACTGTACCGGAGGGTTTAGCGACATAATCAAATGCACCCAGTTCTAGCGCTTCAAAGGTAGTCATCGCTCCTTCCTCTGTCAGAGAACTTACAACAATAACCGGTATATTCGGAAAATCATTTGCTATGTATTGCATCGATGTTAAGCCATCCATTACGGGCATGTTGATATCCATTGTAATGACATCCGGCCTCAAATCCTCTACCTTTTCAATCGCGTCCGCTCCATCTCTGGCTGTACCCACAATTTCAATATCCCTGTCAGTCGCAAGAATCTCCTTCAGCACCTTTCTCATTAATGCCGAATCATCTACAATCAAAACCTTAATTCTGTCAGGCATACACATACCACCTATCTAAATATTTCGTACCGTATTTATAATCAATTTGCAGAAGTGAGTATTACCCCAGCGTAAATACCACTCCTCTGGGGTAATACTTGAATTGCCTTAGTTATAATTCAAAATTTTAAGAATATCGAGTATCATAACCATTCTCATTCCATTGTCAAACTTAGCCACTCCTTCAACATAATCGCTGTCGACCCCACTGGTTAATATCTCTGGTGTTGCCTCGATCAGTCGTTTTTCAATTTTAAGGACTTCAGATACAGAATCAACGATAATACCGGTTCTTTTTCCGTCTAAATCTACAATGATGATTCTTGTAGCATCCGTTACCTGTTTATCTACAAGCTGAAAGAGCTTTCTTAGATCCAAGGCCGGAATCACATTCCCCCTAAGATTGACAATTCCCTCTATATACTGGGGAGCTCTAGGTATTTTGGTTATTCCTGTCATCCTGTTAATCTCTTGCACATGGGCTATCTTAATCCCATACTCTTCCTCGCACAGCCTAAAAGTAACTAGTTTTTCCTCGTCAAGTATCTGACTTACTACTTCATCATTACCCTTCGTCGAAGCCTTTGTTTCATTCACCTCACAGAGCGAACTGATTTCCTTAGAGGAAACTAGTTGCATGGGATCAAGTATTAAGATCATGCGTCTTCCATTATCTAGCTTTGCCACCCCTTTTAGCTGGTCTCCACCTTCTGAAGAGAATTTCGGAGGGGGTTGAATAATATTGGATGGTACTCTCACAACCTCTGAAATCTTATCTACAATAACTCCGGCCGTAAAGGTACCCATATCCACCACTAAGATCCTCATCTGGTCGTTGATTTCTATACGCTCCATTCCAAAATAAGCCCTTAGATTTATCATGGGAAGCAGATTGTTGCGAATAGAGACCACACCGTCCAAATAGGATTCAGCATTTGGCACCTTTACTATTTGAGGTACACGGATGATTTCCTTCACCTGCATGATGCCAACGGCATATTCTTCATTACCCAATAGGAAGGAAACCAGTTGCTCCTCGTCGACTGCCTCCACCGAGCCCTTGATCAAGGAATTATTACCGTGTGAAATTTCATCCTTTTGAGCGAGACGTTCTTTCCCTGTATTATTTATTTTTAAGGCTTTTACTACATCCAGTAGCATAATCAGCCTGTTACCGTTATCCAGCTTTACAACACCGTTCACATAATCGGATTCCACATTCTTAACAATCTGCGGGGTCTCCTCTATATCGGCTGTTCTTACCCGCATTACCTCTGAGACCTTGTCCACAACGACTCCCGTAGCTTTGCCCTCCACATCAATCACTAGAACTCTGCTGTATTCATCCTTATCTTTCTTATCAAGATTGAAGCGAGTCCTTCCATCGATAATTGGTAATACACTACCTCTGAGATTGCAGGCACCTTCTACATAGCTTGGAGCATTAGGTACCTTTGTAATATCCGGAACCCGAATGATTTCTTTGACATCCATGATATCTGCTCCGAATTCATCTTCTCCCAGCAGAAAGGTAACTAGCTGGCGCTCTGTAAAGCTGTCATAATTTATATCAGAAGCCATAACTATCCTCTCCATTCTTTACATGTTTTGAAGCTCATCAGCCAATCCTGAAATTTCCTCTATCGCTTCCGCTAATTCCTGCATACCTTTCGACTGTTGTGTAGCAGCTACTAGGGCCTGAGCCGCACCGCTACTTGCTTCCTGGGCTGCTGTGGCGATTTGGTCCACTCCCTTTTTCGCTTGCTCCAATGCAATCAGGGACTCCTCTGAGCCTGTTTGAATCTCTTTGGCTCCGGTCAGAATTTTTACCATATTCTCTTCAATGATATTTAAGTTATGAGTTGTTTTCCTTGCCTTTTCCACTTCATCCAGTGAGGTTTTACTGGAAAGATCCGTATCTTCTGCCACTCTTTGTATTTGATTTTGAATTCCTCGGACCAAATCTTTGATTTTATCAGTATTCTCAGCCGATTCATTGGCGAGAGCTCTTATGTCACTTGCCACAACAGAAAATCCCCTTCCGAATTCTCCTGCTCTGGCTGCTTCGATCGAACCATTCACAGCCAACATATTAGTCTGAATAGTCACATTTACGATGGCATCCACAATTTTATCAATTCTTCTGGTGGTTTCTTCGAGGCTCTTGATATTATTTGCTGCCCCCTTCGATATTTGAGCAGCATTGGAAATACCGGCAATCATGTTATCCACAGAAATCTTGTTCGCATCCAGCAGCTCCTGTAGCTCCATGATCTTTTTCGACGAAAAAGCTGCACTCTCTGTCATCTGCTGTGCAGCAGCTGCAAGCTTTTCGGCAAGGGCAGAGGCTTTATCCGTAAGCTCAGCCTGACTCTGGGCACTTTCTGCTATTTGCTGCATTGCCTTTGCAATCTCTTTGGAGGTTGTATTTGCTTCCTCCACATTGGCAGATAATTCTTCGGCCGCTGCAGCCACAGATTCTGAGGATTTCTGAGCATCTGTGGATACCTTTAAATCCTCCGCCATCTGGGACAGATCGGATGCACCTGCATTTAACTCATTAAATGCTTTATTCTGCATCTGAATGGATTTCTCCACCTCTTCTGCTGCACTGCTTTGCTCTTCTGCTGCCGCTGCTATCTCCTCTGCCATAGCTAGGAATTCTCCAGCACCTTTATTAGAATTAGAAGCATATTGTGATACATCGCCTATGGTCTTTTGAACCAAGCCTACTTCTTCAATGATCTTTATTAGGTCTTGAGTGGTTTTCCTACCTTTTTCAACCTCTTCATTAGCCGCAGCACCTGCATTATTTATATCTTCCACTACAACCTTAACATTCTCTTGGATCTCAGTTACAAGCTCCCTAATATTCCTTGCGGATTTTTCCGAGGTTTCAGCCAGATTCCTTACTTCATCAGCAACAACTGCAAAGCCTTTGCCATGCTCACCGGCTCTAGCTGCTTCGATTGCTGCATTCAGGGCAAGGAGGTTTGTCTGGTCAGCGATTCTTACCACTGCCTGGACGATATCTCCTATTTCATTTGATTGCTTCTCCAGCTCTCCTACCAGCTTGATTGATTCAAAATTAGTTTTTGCTGAATCCTGAATTCCCTGTATCATTAGGTCGATATCCTTTGAAGTGTTCTCAATCAGTTCCTTCGCAGCATCGGCTCTCTCCAGAGATTCCTTAGCGTTTCGGTCTGCTATTACTGATGCCTTATCGACTTGATTAATCGCTGCTCTTGATTCCTCCGCTGCGGAGGATGCCTCATTGGCTCCCGTCGCAATCTGCTGCATGGTAGCTCCAAGCTCTTCTGCGGCACTGCTGGCTTCCTCTATTCCTGACGCTAATTGCTCGGTGGCTGTAGCAATTCTTTCAGCCAACTGCTGCTGCTTTGCTAAGGTTCTTGCTTTTACCTTGTCCTGGGCATGTTTTCTGGCTAGCTCTCTCTTTTTTTCCATGTCCTCTGTTGATAATGTGGTGTGAGATATTCTTTTTTCCGTTAACTCACTTGCAGGCATAGCTAATTTTTTTTCCATTACGATAAGTCCTCCTACTTAATAAATTATATGAAAAACAAGCATGAAAGGGATTAGCACACTTTTCATCTGCTCATGTTCCTACTCCGTTTATTTCGATGGGTTTAAGGCAGTATCTGCCGGATTAAAAAGTATGTAATACATATTCACTCCGTCACTGGTCGGCTCTTTCCCCATATAGCCGTCTAGATATAAAGGGATTAGCTTTGAACGCAGCTCGTCGATACTGCAGCTTATATTATTTTGAATCAGTACCTTGTGAATTTCAGCCATCGTGTAAACTTCTGGTTCACATTTCTTTACGTAATTTAATAGCTCCTCATCCGTTAACATAAGCATGATTATCTTCTCCTCTCGTCTTTGCGGATGCACAGATTCCTATCTATATTCAGCATTCCGGATTACCTTCTCAGCTTGTCCAGCTGCTTTAATACAATCTCCGGCTTATATGGCTTTACAATAAAGCCTTTGGCGCCATTCATGACGGCTCGCTGCACATGCTCTGCTTGTCCCATTGCTGATACCATAATTACGGATGGTTTACATTGCAACTTATTAATCTCCGCCATACACTCAATTCCATCCATTTCTGGCATAGTAATATCCATAGTCACAATATCTGGATTTAGCGTCTGGATTTTTTCCAATGCTTCTATACCATTCTGTGCTTCACCAACAACGTCATAATTATTTTGAATAAGCAGCTGCTTTAATTGCATACGAATAAATGCTGCATCATCAACGATTAAAACCTTTGTCATAGTGCTCTTCTCTGTCGCTGTTATCCTATTCCTTACTAAGTACTGATAACAACAAGCACTCCTTTCTCTTTTTCTATCTCTACAAAAAAATAAAAACCTAAGATTTAACAAGCACAACGATACTTTTGTTGTTATGAAAGTTCCAATCAATAAAGGTTTCAACACCACCCATATCGAAAACATTTTTTATATATAAATTATTATTAAGATACTGCTTTTCTATCTGCCTTTTCTTATTCTTAATAACATCTCCATAACCAGATAGCTCCATTTCTCTTTCCAGCCTTGACGTTCCTCCGCCTCTCTCAAAGATATAAAACTTAGAATTTAGACAGACTGATGTTATCTTTTCAGGTATACTATCCGCTAAATGCCCCAGCTTGATCAGCTCCTTGCTAAGCTGCTGTTCACCATAATAATCAGACCTTACCACCGAACCTACATCATATTTCTGGTTGCTTATTCCCACCAATACTCTGGAACCGGTTTCAATATTCCAGTCATAAAATACCTCATCCGTTGATATTCCCGTAATAAACTCTGTATACTTGACAATCTGAGCGTTAAGATTTTTTATGGTAACCTGCATAACCTTATATAATAGCTCCTTGTCACCCTCTTGTTGGATTATTTTCTCATACGGTGTGATATAGTTTTTAATATAGACCACATAGCATCTGTCACCAAAGGCAACATACACATTTTCGGGTCCCTTTCCGGCAATATCCTTATATAATCTCCCGACGTAAGCACTGAGGGTTTGATCTAATCTTTTTTTTGTACCCTCCGGTGCCAGCTTATTAATTTTTACATTACACGTAATAATCTGAAATACACCTCCTAGAATAAAAAAAAGCCGAAGTAAAAAGCTATAGTGCTTCTACTTCGGCCTATGTCTGACTCAATTTTACGTTCAGTTCATTCTGCCTCATAATAAATATTATATTTATCTCAGTGCTTCCACCTAGTGCCTCATATATAAACTTATCGATCATTATGATGTATATATTTGAGCTAGGCTTCAAATCCCCTCTCCTTAAATACACATCGTGTCATATTATACAAAACACCAATCCATGTTGTAGCTTCCATGTGGAAATAAATTCATTTGCTATTATATATTCTATTACGACCAAAATCAACATTTTTTTGTAATTTCACTTTTTTGTTACAAAGTTTCAATATTCTATTATAATTTCAATTTTTTATGTTATTTTATTCTTAATATTTCTTTTTTAATCCTAATAGTAATCCGGTATCTTAATCCATCAAACTTTTAAATTAGCTTAGCTGGATTGATTATTTGCCAAATGCATAGATAACAACAAAAATACCACCGCTAGACTATGGTAGTCATCAGGTGGTATTTATCTTACTCCTACTTCATTGCCCAGCCCTACATGGTAACACTAGATATCACCAGTTCTACAAACCGGCGCAGCACTGCCGAAACCTCAGCACGGGTGGCTGTCCTCTGGGGATCAAAGCGATTATCATTGTTACTGCTGATTACTCCTGCCATCTGTAGCTGTTTTACAGCCTCCTTGGCGTCGGTGCTTATTTTAGCACTATCTGCAAAGGAAATTTCCTCGTAGATTTTCGGCAATGTAAACCCGATTACTTTGGCGTATTTCTGCATGATTACTGCCATCTGCTCCCGGGTTATGGGCTGATTAGGAATAATGTTTCCATTGCCAGTGCCACTTAAGATATTGTTTTGGTATGCCCATTCTATATAGCCCATGTAGTAGGCATCATTTCTCACATCGGTGAAGCTGCTCTTCCTGTATCTGCTCACATCAGCATCTGCCAATTGACCCAGAGCCGTAACAAACACTCCCTTGGTCATAGCGGTATTCGGACTGAATGTGGTGGTGGAAGTACCGCTAATTAATCCACGACTTACCACAAACTCAATGTCATCCTTTGCCCAATGGGTGGATATGTCGGTTAACTCATAAGCTTCCTGTATATATCCCACACCATAGGTAGAAAAATGCGAAGTAGAAAAACGCAGCATCTTGCTTGTGCTATCATATACCGAATTGCTTAGCCAGTGTACCTTTCCCTTGTTGTCCACATAGACGGCACATACATTTCCAGCCTTCTCCTTCGTGCCAAGGGTATATGGGATAGCTATCGATATACTACCTTCACCAAAGTTCTGTATCGATTTACCACTGCCATAGTTCACCTTAAGATCGAATACAGGGCGACTGCCAATGGCTTTTTTTGCAGATCCAATTAGCTTTCCAGAACGTGTAACGATGATTTTAACATCAGATCCTGCCTGCTTGTTAATCTCCTTTATCGTTGCCAAATCCATACCGATTCTAATGTCAGGATTGTCCACCACTACTATAATACCCTCGACTTTACTATTAATGATGGTTTCCTGCACTACCTTTGGTAGATTGATCGTGACATTGTTTGCATTTTTATTGCCAGTACTTACATTTAACACAAGGGTAATTTCCTTTTGTTCGTTTCCCTTTTTATTGGCGTCTGCCATCGCCTTATCCAAAGCATCAGCCAGGTTTTTTTCAGTGATGATCACTGTGATGTTTCGTTTATCGTTCTTTAGAGTATTTCCTTTGTCATCTACTGGACTATACCCTATCTCGCTCACCGGACTGTTTCCTGGGTCGCCAACCGGGCTGCTTTCATTGTCGTCGTTCCCTATTGGAGGAGACGATTCTTCGGGATTGATAATGACAGGAGCCGGAATCAGTGTCAACATCAGGTTTTTATTCGTAGCATTGTAAGATACATAAAAACTACTGACAGTGCCGCTATCATAGCCATCAGAACTCACTTCAATACTATAAGTACCTCCAATAACATTGAAAATGGTATAATCTCCGTTTGAATCTGTGAACACCGGACTACCTACCTTGCTGTTCCCATTCATTAACTGCACCACCGCCCCGGGAATACCACTATTTGTATCCCTGTCCTTGATGGAGCCTTTGATGGTGTAAGTAGGCACTGGCAGTGTGACTGTTATACTATCGGACACCGGGCCGTCGCCAATTTCGTTGAAGGCCCGAACCAATACGGTGTAGCTGGCTCCGTTCGTCAGGTCGTACACGTTGCGGGGGTTATATATGCTATAGGTGACAGTCCAGCTTGAACCGTTATCGGTAGATATCTTATATCCGATGATTTCCCTGCCGCCGTTGTTGGCCGGAGCATCCCATGTCAAGCTCAGGCACCCGTTGAGGGGGGTCGCTCCAAGGTTGGTAGGCGGATCGGGTACGGTGGCAGGTTCAAACCTTAAGTATTTGTAGGATTCAAACTTCTTTTTGTCTGTAAGGAAATACCATAATAAAACCTCAGAAGTATCTGTACCATCTGTCTTGCTTACCCTTATTCTTACATTGTCATACTCGTAAAAAACCGGGAATTTGTTCATCGTCCTATAGCCACCCTTGATGATGGTGGAGGTACCTTCCAAAATAAACACCTCACTGGTGCCGATAAGGGTGTATATTGCTGTACCAGCTGTGGAACTAACTGTTCCACCGAAAATCTCAACATGACCGTAGCCACTATTATTAATCGCTTCTCCTTCTCCGGTATTTTCCACCGTACCTCCCTTGATGGTAAGAGTATAACCATAAGGGTTATCATGCATAAGATAAATCGTAGCCCTAGTACCTTCATTCGTAACCAAGGCCGTATCACTGATGGTGATTTTTCCTTCGCCTCTATTTAACATTGCATAGTCTCCTTTGGCACTTACAGTGCCGCCAGAAGCATTCACGGAACTTCCATATCCAAAGTTATCAATTGCTATGCCATTTTCGGCACTCACCATTCCTCCTGTAACCTCAACTGCTTCAAAATTGAAAATCCCACGGCCTTCGCTGATATTTTTTACTGTACCACCGGAAATTATAACTTTTTTATAATTATTGATTGCTGTGCCAGTTGAGCCAATCACTGTGCCGCCAGCAATATTCAGGGTGCCGGAGTTCACAATTGTAGCTCCATCTTTATATGTACTAATTATCTTGCCATCACCTACGGTATCGGTGATGGTTAGCGTGCCTTTACCCCAATGGTCAATGGCGGTGTTAACACCTCCGTCCATCGTCTTACCCTTCAGATCAAGGGTGAAGCTATTATTGCCGGTGGCGACAGCGGCTGTGAGAGTGATATTCCTTAGCAGCTCAATGGTACCCCCATCCGGAACCGCATCAATCGCCGCTTTCAGGGAAGTGTAGCTTGTAGTGCCGATTTGAGCAACTTTGGCCTCTCCCAGCTTTAAGTATTTATAGACTTGAACCTTTCCATCTGTGTCAATGCTATCTCGGGAAATTTCAGAAGCGTCTATACCATCTGCATTGTTGATGCTTGCCATGATCTGTACATTACTATAGTAGCTCAAATCCGGCACCACGTTCATCGCCATAGTGCCACCCCTGATGGTGGATGTACCACTAATTATGATTTTCCCGGTGCTGTGGTTGCAAATCGCCGTACCGTTATTGGCGCTCACCATACCACTGGAAATGCTCACATTGCCGGAGCCAGTGTTGTAAATCGCATTGTCTGAGGTGGTATTCTCTATTGAACCTCCCTTGATTTCCAGCACGGTATTACCGGCTACGCCTTCTTTCAGATATATTGTCCCTGTATCAGATGTAGAAACAGTACCACTATCTACCTTTGAGCCTTTGACTATAGCTGTACCACTAATCTTGATTTTTCCGGTCCCGTTATTGTAAATCGCTATGCCTGTGGTGGTATTCTCTACTGTTCCCCCTGTGATTTCTAGCACAGGTATATCGGCTAATCCATCCTTCAAATAAATAGTTCCCGTATCAGATGCAGGGACAAAACCGCTGTCCGCCTTTGTGCTAATGACTGTGGCTACCCCATCTATCGTTACTTTTCCGGTATTGCCATTGTAAATAGCTGTTCCTTCGGTGGCCCTTACGGTACCGCCTGTAACACTCACTGTACCTTCGGAATTGCTGACTATTGTAGATCCCCCTGATGAAGTATTTTCCACTGTACCGCCAGAAACAACAAGACTTCCTTGGTATACGTAAAGCGTACCATTGGTTATATTAGTATTTGCACTGGTGATCATGCCACCCTTGCCGGTATCGGTAATGGTTAGCGTCCCATAACTCGCATTCTTGATGGCGGTATTAGTGCTACCATCCAATGTTTTACCCCTTAGGTCGAGAGTAAAGCTTTTTAAGGAAGAAGCAGAGATGATGACAGTGTCTGCGAGGGTGATATCCTCCAGCAGCTCAATGGTATCCCCGTTCGTAGCAGCATAAACCGCCCCCTGTAAAGAGGTGTAGCCTTTCGAGCCGATGCGGACAACATTATGCAACCCCTGCTCAAACCTTAAGAATTTATAGGCTTGAACCTCTGCATCTGTGTCAATGTACTCTAGGATAATTTCTGAAGCGTCTTTACCGGATGTACTGGTGCTACTTGCCGTAATCTTTACATCGGTATAGGAGCTCAAATCCGGTGCCACATTCATCGCCATATTGCCACCCCTGATGGTGGATCTGCCACATAATATACTCACTCTACCGGAGCCATCGTTGCTGATCCCATTACCTGCTGCGGTATTTTCCACTGTGCCGCCTGAGATAGCCAGGCTACCACCGATTAATAAAATCGTGCCGGATCCTGCAGTGATACTGGTAATCCTACCGTATCCTTCGCTATCGAAGATGGTTAGTGTACCAACTCCTCTATGCTCTATGGCTGGGCTACTACCACTATCCAGCGTATTGCCCCTTATGTCAAGGGTGAAACTTTTACTTTCGCCGCTGGCAATGATAACAGCTTCAGCGAGGGTGATATCTGTCCGCATCTTAATGGTACCCCCATTCGTAACCGCATTTACTGCTTCTTGAAGGGAATAGTAGTCTGTAGTACCGATTTGGGCGACTTTATCCATCCCCGGCTCAAACCTTAGGTATTTATAGAGATTTACATATGTGTGCTATGTAACACTGGGGTCTGTTTCATTCTGTCGTTTACTTACCATTAAGGTACGATACATCCACAATTCATACAATAATAGGTTCCAGGCTGTTCTTTCCGCTCGTAACGTGTAAACAGGCGGCATCTTGAGCAAAATGCATCTTTGTTACAACCGGAACCACCACTGATTAGATCAAGTGCTTCATCAGGAATTGCGATTTTTCCGCTTAAGTAATCCTGAGCTTCTTGTTCCGTAATCTCCTTTCCCAGCTTTTCCTTTGCCAAAGCAATAACGTTTTCAGATGTCATATTGTTTTTCCTCCTAAGCATATTTATGTATTTACTTTTCATAAAAAGTAATGTATACCACAACTAGCCATTCATTCTTTTTGCATATCGGGCACCTTTGACTTCTTTAATTATCCATAAATAACTGGATTAATGATGTTATTTCCACAACCAAGACAACGATATCGATAAGACTTTATGTCATTCACCAAGTCAAATCCGGTACACTGGCATACTGGACACTTTCTTGCTATTTCCCATTTAATTTGTGGCTCAGTTGTTCCTATTATTAGCTTCTCAGTAGCTGTATCACAACGCTCACACCAAAATACCCAATGCTTATACTCGTAAGCTTTCGCGCCGCAAACCGGACGCTTTATACTGCTCTTAGTCAAATCATTAAAGACTTTACACCCGCCTCCGCTTACAAGATCAAGGGCTTCATCGGGAAGTGGAGTTTCTCCGCTTAAGTAATTCTGAGCTTCCTGTTCTGTAATATCCTTTCCCAGCTTTTCTTTTGCCAGGGCAATTACTTCTTCCGTTGTCATAATATGTTCCTCCTAGGCTAATATTAGAACGGCAGTCCTGCCATCTATCATAAACTTGTTAACCATAGTCCGTTTCGTCTGGACTTAAATTACACAAATCCTACATGGCACAGAAGCCAGTGTTTCGTTTTCAGCCACTTGGAAATAAGTAAGATTCCCGCATTTATTACATGCTTTCACAAGTTCCAATCTAGAAGTTCCTTGGATTTTACTAAAACGGATACCACAATGTTCACATAGATATCCATATTGAGCATTTTCATACCCGACAATTTTACGTCTGCAGATCGGGCACTTAGCACGTTCATTATACGCTAATACGTGTAATTTGCATTTAACACCACCGCTTATAAGCTCAAGGGCTTCGTCGGGAATTGGAGTTTTTCCACTTAAGTAATCCAGAGCTTCTTGTTCTGTTATATCCTTCCCCAGCTTCTCTTTTGCTAGGGCAATGACTTCTTGTGTTGTCATAATAGATCCTCCTTTGTTATTGGAATGTATTTAGTTCCATTTCAAACGAAGTCGATTGACATTGTCATACTCATGGCGAATATCGCCTGCTATCCCTCTTACAATATGTGCTGACATACTCTCATCCAGGGTGACATCTAGCTTATCGCCGCCATAAGTAATTACAAGCTCAAACTGAGTCTGACTGTCTGGAAAGCTGAAATCGACGCTAATCAGCTTTTCTTTTGGAATAAGATTTACCGTTGTTTCCTCGGACAATAATCCCACCTTATTCGTATTGGCTCTTGAAAGGGCATTGGATGAGCAGAAATTAAGTAGGCTGTTGGTGAGCTCAATAAAGTCAAAGTCTTCGGATTCAACCTTATAATGGAAGGATTTCATCCGCTTGATAAAGGCCCTCGTCTTCTCCCTCTTGGGATTCTCAAAAATCACCTCCGGCGGACCTTCCTCATAGATACCACCCTCATCCATATAAAAAATACGGGTGGAAACATTCTTGGCAAAGGCCATCTCATGGGTGACAATTACCATTGTCATGCCACTCCCTGCCAGACGTTTGATAACAGCCGTGACCTCTCCTACCATCGTCGGGTCAAGGGCAGATGTAGGCTCATCGAATAGTATAATATCCGGCTTCATTGACAGGCACCTGGCTATGGCTACACGCTGCTTCTGACCACCAGAAAGCTCATCGGGATAAGCGTTCTCTTTCGCAGCAAGTCCAACCGTGGCTAAGAGGTCCCTGGCCGTCTTCTCTGCTTCGTCTCGTGGAATCCCAAGCAGCTTAGTCTGTCCAACGCATAGGTTATCCAGGATGCTCATATGAGCAAAAAGGTTGAAGCTTTGGAACACCATGCCCATCTTTTTACGAACCTCATTGATATTGGTACGCTTATCCATGAGATTAATTCCCTCAAACTCAATCACTCCGCTTGTAGGCGGATCCAGAAGATTTAAGGCGCGAAGGAAGGTACTTTTGCCTGTTCCGGACGGACCGATGATAGAGATGACCTCTCCCTTCTCTATGGTAGTGGTAATCCCTTTAATGACTTCAAAATCACCGTAGCTCTTTTTCAGGTTTTTTACTGTAATCATCACTTTGCCCTCCTCAAACGCTTATTCGTCTTACGGTAAATAAAGTTGAAGACCCATATTATGACAGATGCTGCGATCATGTAAACAAGCGCCACCATAACCAGAGGAAAGAGGGCATCATAGGTACGGCTGCGGATGATATCACCCGCCTTGGTAAGATCCACGATGGCTATGTATCCAACAACGGCGGTCTCTTTAAAGGTTGATACAAACTCAGACATATAGGTTGGAAATGCCACCTGGACTGCTTGCGGGAAGGTCACGGTAAAAAATGCACTAACCTTAGAAAAGCCCATACTCCTGGCCGCCTCCACCTGCCCCTTGTCTATGGTCATGATTGCACTGCGGAGGATCTCGCCGATGAAGGCTGCACCGTTAGCTCCGAAAGCGATGATAGCGACCACGGTTCCACTGACGCTACTCTTGGCGAATATGACATAAAAAGTGATCATCAGCAATACAACGATTGGTGTCCCCCGCATAACGGTGACATACACAGTGCCGATGGCATTCAATATTCGATTTTTACTCATACACAGGCCACATATCCCAAAGCCAAGTAAGGTAGCCAGTGCAAAGGCAAAGATTGTAATGGTCAGACTGACTTGTAATCCCTCCGCAACCAGCTTCCAACGATCTTCCTTCACTAGGTTGTTCTCAACGCTGGTCTTGAGTCTTTCCCAAAAACTCAAAGCTGACAAATCATCTTTGTCTGCTCCTTCTGTCGATGATTTTTTCGTAACCAAAACTGCTCCACCGGTATAATAGGGATCGGAAAAATCAACAAATTGCTCTCGTTCCTCATTAATAATAAACAGGCTTGCCGCAAAATCAGCCTTCCCAGCATCGACATAAGGAATCAGCGCGTCCCAAGCCATAAGAGAAATGTCTAGCTTCATATCCATATATGCTGCAAATCGATAGGCAAGCTCAATGTCAAAGCCCTCCGGCTGACCGTTTGCGATATACCCAAAGGGTTCCAGTTCACCGTTACTGGCAAAGGTAAGGACTCCCTTTGTGCCGTTTAAGGGAATATCCGGCATTGGGGGCGAATCGACCGTATCAATCCATCGTGTTATCATATCATCATATGTGCCATTGACTTTGATTTCCTTTAAAAACTCATTAAAATTCCTTCTAAGTTCCTCGTTCTCCTTGTTAAAGATAGCTCCGAAACCATATTCTGCGAAGGAGGGATATACAATCATAAGTTCCGGGTTCATCGAAACCCATTTTCTTGCCATGGGCTCATCTAACATCAACGCATCGGCTCTATTGTTCTTCACAAGCTCCATTGCCTCATGCTCATAGATGCAGTGAATCGGCGTAAACTCTCCGACATTTTCCAAGAACAAGGTATCAAATGCCTCGCCCGTCGCAAACGCCATACGCTTGCCGATAAAATCTTCATTGCGAAGCTCAGCGTCACTCTGGATATTTTCCTTCGGTGCTTCGCTTTTTCCACATCCCATAAGCGTAAGTAGAATGAATAAGATTAGCGGGAGCAGTTTTTTATACATATTAGTTCCCCTCTTTCAGTAATTTTTAATACTGGTACTCGTAATTTCTAACAGGCTCTTGGTGATTCGTACTTACTTTATTGCCACAGATTTCTTGTACCTTTTTCATGAAACCGCTTTTATAAACCGTACACATCATCATGCCACGTCTGTATATTGCGTCATAACCAGGATTTGTCGCAAGTGCATCTGCACGGCAGCCTCCACCACAAGTCATTTTGAATTCACACTCACGGCATTCTGCATTTTGCTCGGTAATATCAGAAACCTTAATCCCCACGAGCCTACGAAATTGAGAACTGGGATCGGCGTAGATAGTAGACAAACGTGTCTCCCTCAGTTTCGGTAATAAGCTTTCAACCTGAGTGGACACCCAGCCAATACAGGGGACAAGCGTACTATCCGGTAGAATATAAGGTCGATTGCGGCACAGGCCACAGGATACGCGCTGCTGGTTGAAGGGATCCTCTTTATCATTCTCCCAAAAGGCAAAGCTACCGTTCTCATATCCTTTTACAACACCCTCGAGAAGGTTCAGCTCAAAGGGATTGTCGTCAGCCTTGTAGCGTCCTAGCAGTTCAAGATACTCGTCACAAAGGATAGCTGGATTGGATGAAATATTGGAAACTGCTTCACCAATAGGGAAGACAAAGCTAACCTTCCAGTCTGTCACCCCAATCTCTTTCATTAACTCATAGGTAGTCAAAGCTGCATGTACACTGTCTGCGTGAAACTTGGAATTGACAAGCAAGGGGTAGCCATGCTCCCGTATCTTGCGAAAGGCAGCTATCGCAACTTTTTCAGAGCCGGGAGTAGAGCGCAAATCATCATGGGTTCCTACGCCGTCAAGACTGGAATCAAACATCCAGCTCAAGTTTCGCTTCTTCATCTCGGCAAAAAAATCGTCGTCTAAAAGCATTGCGTTGGTGTGAAAGTGCGAGATTACGATGTTACGGCGCAAAAGCTCATCCACAAGCTCCCACAGATATGGTGACAGCTGTGGCTCACCACCTGAAAGCTCTACCTCCATTACTCCCGCCCCTTCAAGTTGATCAATTATGTCAAAAGCTTCGGCTTTCGTCAGGTCTGCGTATTTATTTCTTCCTCCGGACATATAGCAGTGCTTACAGCGCAGATTGCAATCTCCTGTTATACTCCATATCACACTATGGATATGACCATTTGGATGCAATCGGAATTTTTGCACATCCATAACCTGTGACTCAGCTTCAGAGGCAGAGATGACTCCGTCATGCAGCATCCTCCGAATGATCTCACTAACACCTTCATCACTGTTGTCACCAAATTCTGTGATTCCGTCGCAGCATAACAGCACTGCAAATTCGTCTCGTGACAACAAGCGCGGTGTTAACGCATGGGGGGATGCCAAACAAAACGGCAGACCATCCCAGCCGCGTAAGCGGTAGGGTTCACACAGCTTGTAATACATTGTTGTCTTCTCCTTCCGCTATGTATTCTGTAATATCCTTGCCGATCATTATCATCTTCCTCCTATGTAATGGTAATGGCTGTTTCGAATATCACGATTACTCAAATTTCCTTTCGAAAACACCTTCGTATCCACAGGTGTCACAATATAAATCATAAGTCCCCATTTTGTTCCAGAGACTACCCCCACACTTTGGACATGTTTGATTCCTACAATAATCACCGCCACTGATGACATCAAGGGCTTCATCGGGAAGGGCTATTTTACCGTCGAGGTAGTCCTGCGCCTCTTGCTCAGTAATGTTCTTGCCTAGCTTTTCCTTTGCCAGGGCTATGATTTTTTCTGCTGTCATAATTCTTCCTCCTTATTTACCACTAAATTAAATTAAATCTACTTATCTATAGATCCGCAGATATAGCATTCTAATTGATCCGGCTTATCGCGGTAAGCTAGTAATAAAATTTACAACCACAATTCTTACAGAAACAAACATAAAAATCACTAGCATATATACTAGTTGCTTTGCAATTGGGACAATATATTGGATCGCAGAAACCACCTCCACTTACAATGGCAAGAGCTTCATCAGGAAGTGTAATTTTACCGTCTAGATAATCCTGTGCCTCTTGTTCGGTTATGTCCTTACCTAGCTTTTCCTTTGCCAGTGCTATAATTTTTTCTGTTGTCATATTCTTCCCCCTTAATTTTTTTTATTGTATATCGTTATTGCTGTATAACAAATGCTAATATACCGTGGTTTTACCCACAAATTCTGTGTCGTCCAAACGTTGGCGTGCCACTAGCTCTGCAAAATAGCCGTCCTTTGCGATAAGCTCGTCGTAGCCACCATCCTCAATGATTCGCCCAGCTTTCAGTACGATAATACGGTCGCAATCCTGAATGGTGGAAAGCCGGTGGGCGATGACAATACGGGTACATTTGAGATTAGCCAGGGAAGTAGCTACTTTCTTCTGTGTGAGATTGTCCAGGGCAGAGGTTGCTTCGTCAAACATAAGAATTCGAGGTTTTGGTGCCACCGCCCGAGCTATCATCAACCTCTGACGCTGTCCACCGGAAATGCCACCGCTGCCCTCACTAATCTGTGTGTGCATCCCCATAGGCATCTCCCTTATATCGTCTGCAATTCCGGAAAGCTCCGCCGCCTCCCATGCCTCGTCAATAGTGAGCCAGGGGGCAGAAATGATTATGTTAGAGAAAATATCCCCGGAAAAGAGCTTACCATTCTGCATCACCACCCCAATGTGTCGCCGCAGAGATTTCAAGTCCATGGTACTTAAATCCTTACCATCATAATAAATTGCACCCTTTTGTGGTGTTTCAAAGCCTAGTAGCAGCCGCATAATGGTCGACTTGCCACAGCCGGTCTCACCTACCAGAGCTATATACTGCCCTGGTCGTATTTTTAGAGACAGATTATCCACGATGAGAGGCATACTCTCGGTATAGCGGAAGGACACGTTAGAGAGCTCGATCCCACCCGAGATGCGGGTTAGAACCTTCTTTCCGACAGATACCTCCGGCACTGTCTCCAAAATGGGCTTTACCATCTCCACTACAGGCTTGATATTGGCTGCCGTCAGAGCGATACTGGAGAGGGAGAGAAATGCGCCGCTGACCATACCATATGCCACGTTGAATGCAAAATAGTCTGCCACTGAAATCTCTGCTTTCACCGCTGTGTAATAGAGGACGATGGTTCCTATGGAGGAAATAGCTGTGGAAATAACGGTATTAAGCTTTATAAGCATAGGCGGGTCGTAGGTTAAGCCGGCCTTTTTGCTGTACAAAGCAGCCCACCGTGAAAAAGCTCTCTTCTCTGCTCCAGCCAGCTTTAGCTTTTGTACACCTGCAAGAAAAGAATATACAAGACCTGATTCCTTGGCGTCCAACTCCATCATCTGTTTGGATAGCTTCATCTGCACTAAAGTGGAGATAATCGTAAACAAGGCCGTTGCCAGTGTAATTGTAATTGCAGGAAGGACCAATGCTGGAGAATAGCTCACAATCTGCGTGATGTAAACCAGTGAGAACACCGAGGTAAGTCCTGTGTTCAGAATAATACCTCCCAGCATATCACACAGACTGTTAATACACTGGGTACGGCTACTAAGCTCACCGGCACTATACTTCTTAAAAAACTCTGCTGGAAGAGACAGCACCCGCATCATGGAAGCCGCTTGTACCGCCGTACCAGTCTTTGTTTCCAATCGTTCCATGGCCATGTTCTTTACTGTTCTAAGGAGCATCCCTGCAATGCCGGTGGCCACCAACATCACCGTTATAGCCAGAAAGAGACTCATATCTCCACTTTCAATAACATTGGAAAAGATGATATTATTGAGCTTCGGTCCAAGCATTCCTATAAGGGTGACCACTAGGGTGGCCATACCCACCATGCAAAAATCTGCCGGTGATAGAATCTGGGCAATATAAATTAGTAAATCACGAATACCCAGCTTTTTCAGTGGCAACGGTTTATAAAAGCAGATTGCCTCCGTCTCCAGCAGATCAGCTGTTTTGCGATTCAGCTTTACCATCTTCCCGCTATCAAAGTCGAAAAAGGCGTAACCGGAAAGACCATGAGGCAATAGTGCAACTACGCCTCCACCTTTAAGGGTTCCTAGAAATGCTCCCACACCATCACGGTACCAGGCTCCTTCCAGGTTAACTACCCGGCGCATGATACCGGAGGGTCGTAGCAGATATTCCAGCTGTTCATTCATATCCTTCAGTTCATCCGGTAGATCTATAGGCTTAACGTGATAAAATTTTAGAATTTCATCCACTGCATTTTTCGTTTTCTGCAGGTCGTCCATCAATGCACGGGTGGTACCCTTTCCCATTACCACCCCTGCCATAGAGGCAAAGGCATCTGAAAAGGCATCATCATCAGCACTGATACGTTGCTTAATCTGTTCATCAAACCATCCCATCTTACTCAGCCTCCCTTCATTCGTTGGATACCAGGGAGGTATATAGCCCGCCCTTGATGTATAGCTCTTCATGGGTACCCCGCTCCACTACCCTGCCCTTTTCCATGACAATGATTTCGTCACAGTCCCGGATGGTGGATAAACGATGGGCAATCACGATACAGGTGATACCCCGGTCTTTGATGGCCTTTACAACCTCAAATTCCGTTTTGGCGTCTAGAGCAGAAGTGGCCTCGTCCATGATGATGATGGTGGGATCCTGGGCCAAAACTCTTGCTATCTCCAATCGCTGGCGCTGTCCACCGGATAAATCCCTACCGCCCTCCATTAGCTTGTAACCATAGCCACCGTCCCTCCCCATGATATCCTCGTGTAGACGTGCATCCCGTGCTGCCATAATGGCTTCAAAGTCTTCAATAGAGCTGTCCCACATCTTGATATTGTTCATAATGGTATCCTCAAAGAGAATGATGTCCTGATCCACCACTGCCACCGAACCGGTGAAGACGCTGCGATGAATATCTCTGATGGGTTTACCGTCAAACAGAATCTCACCCTTCCAAGGCTGATACAGCCCTGAAATAAGCTTGGATAGAGTGCTCTTGCCACAACCGGAGGGTCCGACAATAGCCACCCGGCTTCCTGGCTTTAAATTCAAATTAAAATTCTCTATAAGAGGTGCATTCAGTGGAGAGTAGCCGAAGGTCACATCCTTCATGATTACCTCTCCAGAAAGCTTGTTATACTCACATGCTTCATTATGCTTAATGTCATAGTTTACATCGGTGGGATATTCCATCACATCCTCTATACGCTCCATATTAGTACGCATCTCCTGAATGGTCTGCCCTGCTCCGATGAGGGAACTTGCCGGTGCTGTGAAGCTGCTTAAAAATCCCTGGAAGGCCAATATCATACCTACGGTGAACTGTCCCTTTATGGTCAAGTACACACCCAACATCAGTACTGCGGTGGCAGTAAGGGTGGAAACCAACTGAGGTATCATCCCAAAGTAGTGATTGATTTTTGTGAATTTAACCGTCTGGGTATTTAAACCAGCCTGATAACCCGCCCACTTTTCAAAAAATCCATTCTCTGCACCACTAGCCTTGATGGTTTCGATCATCTCAATCCCTGCCACAGTAGCACCGGCCAGCTTACCAGCGTCGCGCAACTGCACCCGAGTGGTGTTGATTCTCTTACGGGAGATAATCTGTGCTAAGCCTACATTGATCAGGATAGATGCCAAGCCCAGTGCGGTCAGCCATATGTTGTACCGCAGCATGGCGACCAGATAAAATACCATCATGCCAGCCTGGAGCACCAGAGGGGCAAAGGTGGAAATCAAGGTGCTTACTATGCCCTCGTTGAGTGATTGCCGCATGGCGATATCACCAACCATCCGTTGAGAGAAGAAGGTCATAGGCATCCGTAGCACATGCCATAGAAAGGAAGAATTCGCTACAATCGCCAGCTTTCCCTTCAGTTTCAGCGCATAAACAGCCTGTACCCATGTAACGATTAGAGTCACTACAGTCATTAGAGCAATCCCTATTAGAAAAGGGTATAACCACTCAGGGTTTCGCCCGGTGAGTAGCCGATCTAAGAACACTCGTGAAAATGCGGGGTTTATGATTCCCATCAGCGAAGAAATGGCTGTGGTAAGCACCACAAAGGTTACTGCTGTACCGGTACCCACCATACGCTTTCTGATAAAGCTCCAGGTACTCTTAGGTTTTCCATCTGCTACAAAGGTTTCATTCGGCTCAAAAAGGAGGCATATTCCAGTGAAGGACTTATCAAACTGTTCCATGGTAACGCTATATATACCCTTGGCAGGATCGTTTATGTAAGCTTTTTGCCCCTTGAATCCATTCAATACTACAAAATGATTGAAATTCCAGTGAATGATGCAAGGGAAGCGACCATTTTCACGAAGCTGCTCCGGTTCAAAACGGTAGCCCTGGGCATTCAGCCCATAGCTTCGTGCTGCTTTAAGGATATTTAAGGCTTTGGAGCCATCCCGGCTGACGCCGCAGTCGGCCCGTACCTGCTCCAGCGGTATCCACTTACCGTAGTAGGCAAGTACCATACAAAGGCTTGCCGCACCGCACTCCAACACCTCCAGCTGCATCACAACAGGAACCTTAGCCCGCCCATTCACTATTGTTTTTTTACGTCTCTTGTCGCTCATGTGCCACCTCAATTCAGTACAAAGGAAATGGGTGAGATGGTTTCAAGAATAATCTTAGCCATATATGCGCCGTCCTGTGATGAAATATCTACCATCACCGGAACCACCCAATCTCCCGCTTTTATACCGCTCAAATAAAGTGCATATGGGTCGAAGTCAACAGTAATTTCAATCGGTGTAGAAGCAATATCAACAATCTTTCCTACGCTGTCTCCGATACGTACCTCCATATCCGGAGTCAGGCTGTTCGCCACCTCAGGTGAAGCATAGCAGATGGACTTGCCGTCCTGCACCAGAACCAATGCTTCACGGGTAGTCGTGAGTGTACCAAATACCCCCCAAAAGCAAATACCGATTAACATTACAATCACCGCTCCCAAAACCAACCACACGCTGGGATGGGAAACCTTTATATAGTCATTCAGCTGCTCGGGGGAGGACACTCGGTCCAGACTTGCTTTGCGAAAAATAGTATTATGACTCATGTTCGTCTCCTTCTATTTATATCTCTTGGACAGTGATAAAATATTAAAGCCATCCTGATATTCATATTCCACAGTGTCCATGGACTTCTTCACTATATAAAAGCCCAGTCCGCCGATGTCTCGTTCCTCGGCAGAAAGATTGGTATCCGGATCCTCTCTCTTCGTGGGGTCATAGGGGCTGCCATTGTCTGCAAATCGTAGTAGGATGCTTCCATCTTCAATTCCTATGTACACGATGGTTTCGCTGGCCCCTGAGTACCTCGCAATATTAGAGAAGATTTCATCCACCGCAATATTCATTTGGGTAATTACCTTCCTTGGAATCTCTGCTGCCTCCAGCTCCTGCTCCACAAAGGCAGTTACCTGGTCCATGGACTCCATCGTAGGGGATACTTCCAGCTTTCTCATAGTAGGCTCCTTTTTGGAGATCAATTCCAGACTCAGCATTGTGATATCATCAAACTGAGGTGCCTCGCCTACAAAGGCGTCAATATCGTCTTTCAGGCAACGCAGTAGGACCTCACAGCTTTCGTCCTTGTTGCGATTTAGGGTTACCAGCATCCTATTGGTGCCATAAAGCTCATTGTGAATATTGGTGGCTTCGGCCACACCATCCGTGTATAGGAATAGTCTGTCCCCTGGTTCTAGCTGAAGCTCATATTCCTTATACCGGGAGCCTTCCATTCCAGCCAGCACAAAACCGTGCTTGTCTTTTATCAGCTCATAGTCACCCATTGCTCTCCTAATTACCGGGTATTCATGCCCAGCATTGGCACAGGTAAGCCTACCGGTGGAGATCTCTAAAATCCCCAGCCAGACTGTGACGAACATCTCCGCTTCATTATTGACACAGAGCTCATTATTGACCTTTTCCAGCACGGTTTTCGGGGAAAGACCGGTTTGCGTAACATTCTTAAGCAGTGTCTTGGCAATCACCATAAAGAGAGCCGCCGGTACACCCTTACCGGATACATCGGCCATAACTAAAGCAAGCTTATCTTCATCTACAAAGAAGAAATCGTAGAAGTCGCCTCCCACCTCCTTGGCTGGAGTCATGGTGGCATAAATATCCAGCTCCGTCCGATCAGGAAAGGCCGGGAAGATACATGGGAGCATACTGGCTTGAATGTGCTTGGCTACGTCCAGCTCTGCACCGATACGTTCCTTTTCCGCAGTGACCGTGGTAAGGTCTTCAATATAAGCATAGATATCGGCTTCCATCTTTCGAATGGATCGATAAAGATGCCCCAACTCATCCCTGGTGTCCAGACCGGGAAGCTCCAGGATACCATTCACACCCTCTTCACGCTCCCGGCGCCGTACAAAGTCACCAGTGGCTAAGGCCAATCGGTTGATGGGTGTAACCAGTATCCTTCGGGTAGCCGTCAACAACAGTACGACTAATAGCAAAGTAAGGCTGATGAGAATTCCCGCCAGCTTAATAAGAAAATCCTGTTCCATGTCCTTGATCTCAGTCATGGAGAGATCCACGTTCACATAACCATGCATAATACCACTCTCATCCTTGATGGGAACCAGGGCGGAGATCAGCCATCCAAACTCATAGTCAGTGATGATAGGTTCGATAATATTGCCCGAAAGAAAATTCTGCTTATTATCCAGAAAATCTCCAGGGTAAAATTCCTGGAAATCGCCTAGAGCAAATGCCTCATCACTCTGATCCGTATCATAGATGTAATAGAAGCCCTCCTGTGTAGGTTTGGTTACTACGGCATATACGATATGGTTGCTCTCCTGAATATTGATAATATGGTCCCGCGTTTCCCAGTAGGCATCATCTTCCTGACCACTCTTTAGGTAACGATCAATGGATTCCGGATCCACCTCAGCGGCGATTGTTTGCGCCAGATTGAAGGCCGTCTGAATCAGCTGATCTTCCAAAGCCTTTTTATAGGTCTGATATCCAAAGATAATTGCAACCGTACTCAATACAACCGCTATGAACACAATGCCCACTGCTGTTTTAAAACCTAAGGAGATCCGGAGATTCTTTTTTGATTTCATATGGTGATTTTCCCTCCCTTATCCCTGATACAAAGCTCAATAGAAGCTCAGGGTTAAAACTTATAGGATGATGATTAACGTATTAAAGCCCTGATAACGACGATAGAAGAATTCCTTTGCCTTCTTTCTGACAATCATCATTCCCAGCGCATTCGGGCCGTCGCCTTCCTTAGCGGAAAAGGGATTAAATTCATAGGAATTATCTCTCAATTGCAAGGTAAAGCCGTCCTGATCCGCCGATATGGTCAGCTTGATTAAGACGTCCTTGTGATGATTGTTTTTTGCATCCTCCAAAATAGCTGCACATACCTCTTCTACAACCAAGGTAGCATAATAGCTTTGCTGGCTTGTACACCCCCATGCCTCACAGGTCTCTAATAGCTCCTCCACTGTGTCTCCCAACAATTCAGCATTTTGAATGTAGGTTGAGAAACTGCGAAACGTGGCCGCTTTCGTTTCATCCGCTAGCTGATTAGATTTTTTATGCATTTTAATACTAATCAGGGTATAACTAAAGGTACTCATCTCAGAAAGCGGAAACACCCACCAAAAAGCATTCAGACCGAAGGCGGCAAGAGCAAACATCGGTATCAGAAAGCATATGAATAGACGTAGTGTCTGAATCACAAAGGCACTGCGTTCTCGTCCCGTTGTCTGCTGGTAGTAAATTGCAATCTGATTCCATAGAGAGGGCAGGATGCTGATACAATAGATCCACAATGCCACCATGCCGATTTCTTTTGCCTTGCCCGAAAGTCCGAACAGCGTGCAAAGTGGACCAGCTCCGAAGCCAATACCCAGGATCACAAACAGTGCCATTAAAGAACCATATCTCAGCGCTAACTGGACCGTGCGCTTAACAGCAGGGGTATCCCGTTCTGCTTGGTAAGTACTTATCATGGGTTGTAGTGTCATTCCTGTACCATCTGCAACCGCAGTAAAAACCAGGGAAAGATTATACACTACATCAAAAACTGCCACACCCACCGGCCCGCCGATGGAAAGTAGCAAAGTGTTGGCGCAGAGCACCGTGACAAATTGATAAATATGTTGTATTGCCGAGGCAAAACCGGTTCGAATACAGCTTATGAGCCCTTGAGGATTAGCCGGTGGCCAGCAAAACCGCAACAATCCCTGCTTTCCGAGGATATGTTTTCCGCAGATAGTAAGACAGAACACCGCACCGATTGCCGTAGACCATACTGAGCCTTCGGCCCCCATACCCAGACGAATCACAAAGACATAATTGAGCACGATATCTACTGCGTTGGATATGGTCAAAGCTACAGCCGCACGTCTTGGTGCCCCATCCGCATGGACAAAATAGTAAAAGGGTCCCTGACAAAACAGGATTGGAACACAGATAAGCTGTGCCCGTACATACCGCTCTGCGATGGCATACACACCTGGATAATCGGGACTGGCCCCCAGGACTCTTAAAAGCTGTGGTAGAAAGGTAATTCCCAATACCGTAGTTACAAGATAGGTGATAATTAGAAAGCGGAGTACAGTACCAAACATTCGATTCGCTTCTTTCGGCTTTCCAGCCCCCATAAGGGAGGCATAGTGAATGGAACCACCTATAGAAAATCCATAACTTAGAAGGTTATAAAACAGATAGACCGGTATGCCGAGGGAGATTGCGGACAGGCCCTCTAACCCCAGCTTTGATCCGACAACCAGACAGTCTACCATTCCGCCCAGAGCCAGGCTCAGGTTAGACAGGAGAGACGGAATGAAAAAGCGTCGAAAAGCTTTATCTACAAAGATCCGTTCCTGTCCTACAGTGGTGACTGAACGGGTCGCCCTCATGCTTCAACGGTGAGGACATCCATAAATCCTGTCACCTCAAACACCTCAAGAATGGTTTCATTCACATGTCGAACTACCATCGTCCCCTGCTTGATCATTACCTTCTGGGCAGAGAGGAGTACGCGCAGACCGGCAGACGATATGTAATCAAGCTCGGCAAAATCCATAATGAGGGAATCCACACCATCCAGTGAGGCCTTTAGCTCCGCCTCCAGCTGAGGTGCTGTAGTGGTATCCAGACGTCCTACCAGTGCTATGGTCAATTCCGTCGTATTTAAAGTCTTGTTAATTGTCATCTTCATTTCCTCCAAAATTTTTATTATTATACTATTAAATCAATTATTCAAGGACAGGGTCTACCCTCTGCTTGAAGAGGGTAGACCCTGTGACTTTAAGGTCCCGATTCTCATCGGTTTACCCTGCTATATTCTATTATTTGATGATCCTTACGCCCTTTTCATCTACCTCGAACTCATCAATCTTAGTGCTTCTAGCTAGAATACCGTCAGCGTTAAAGTAATACCACTTGCTATCGATTTGGATCCATTTACCAGCCACCATATTGCCATTGGTGTCATAATAAAGGGTTTGTCCATCATCGTTTTGTGCCCAGCCCTGAGCCGCTGTAGGGTTAATCGTCAGCTTAACAAGACGATGGATCATGGCACAGATCTCTGCACGGGTGACAACGGCCTTCGGATTGAATTTGTTGTTTGCTTCACCCATCATGACGCCTGCTTGCTGCATGGATTTTACTGCATCTGCGTAGCTGCTGCCAATACTGGATGCATCCGCAAATTCGATTGCACTACGGTTAGCAGGTAGCTTATAGTTCATCGCCTTAGCATAATTTTCTATTATTAAAGCGATTTCTTCGCGAGTGATGCCGTGGTTAGGCTCAAACTGGCTACTACTGATTCCCGGAATAATACCCATGCTGTATGCCCATTCGATATAAGGACGGGCTGCACTCTTGGCCTTTACATCCTTAAAGGTCTTCGTCGTATACTCCTTCGTATCTATGCCTGCCAGTTTACCAAGTGCTGTTACCAGTACTTCGCGTGTTAAAGCAAGATTTGGCGAAAAAGAGTCCTTCATTTTTCCGGAGATTAGCCCTCTACCCACTACATAATCAATACTATCCTTTGCCCAATGAGTACTGATATCAGTAAACTCTGTACCAGGAACCGTATAACCTACTCCATAAAGAGAGAAATGATTGACTGCAAAGATTAAGCAAGCACTGCTGGAATCATAAGTAGATGCCTCCACACGGCTGGTCTCTCCTTGCCCATCGATATAAACCATATGTAGGTAGCCTACTGCCTCATCTTCTGCAGGGCTATAAGGAATACCTACATAAATCGTACCATTACCAAAGTTCGTTATATTTTTGCTTCCATTTTGATAGCTCACTCCAAAATCATAAACCGGACGGCCACCAATAACTGTTTGAGCCTCTTTGCTTAGCTTGGAGCTATCTGCTTTGTCTATAGTAATCTGAACATCTGCCTTAGCCTGTTTATTGATTTCCTCCAAAGCTAATTGATTAATCCCTAAGGTTATATTGGTATCAAATACCAGTTCAATTCCTGCAATTCCATTGCTAATTAACTGCTGTTGAGCTGCTTTGGGTAGATTTACAGTGAAATCGGATGCAACCGAACCTCCCGTTGATACGTTGATAACTACCTTTATTTCATCTATATTACCACCGTTTTTCTCAGCCTCTGCCTTTGCACTAGCGATGGCATCCGTAATATCTTTTTCAGTAATCTGGACGCTGGCATTTCCGCTGCTATCGACCGTTGCCTTGGTTTCTGTTACTCCGGTAGCGGTAGCTGGTCCGTTGGGTTTGGTATTTGGAGTCGGAGTCGGTGTATAGGAACCACCGCTACCAGATCCACCACCGCTACCAGTATCTCCACCGCTACCAGTATCTCCACCACTTTGTATTTGGGAAGTTATCTCAATATATCTGTAGCTGCTGATTCCCCTTGAGAGCTCTGCATTTGTTAGATAGGTTGCATCACCACCGTTATTTCCGGCGTAGATGGTATAGGTATAGCCGCTACCAAAGGTGGGAGCTGTACTTATAGCTTGAGATAATCTGGCCTCACTACTAGCGACTTCCAACATACCCCCATTGATTTCGATGTGGCTGCTGTCAATGCCGTGACTAACATCGGCCGCAAAGCTACCTAATGCTTCCAAAGTGGCATTACTACCTACGATAACTTTCTTAATATGAATACCACAGCTCTCTCTGACCACAGAACGTCCGATGGCAGTCACTCTGCCGTTGTTAATCAGTTCGGTTGAATCTCCTTCAGCCTGTATGCCAAAGCTGAAATTAGCAGTTGAATAATCAACCTCTGAACCACCGCCAGTCGCACTCAAACTGCTGCCCCTTTCCACAGTTAGTTTGATGTTGCTACCGCCAAGTGTCACTCCACAGCTCACCATACCAGCATCGTCCGCACTAGCGACCACACTTGCCCCGTCGATAATAGTCAGGCTACCGTCGTGAATGCAAATTCCATAGCTAGCGCCAGAAGAACTGCCTGCAGCAGCACCAGTGGCAATCAAGCTTCCGCCCTCAATCGTCAGGTCACCCTCTTCAACGTGTATACCGTAGCTACTACCATGAACTCCTGATGTCACCTGTCCACCAGTAACCACCAGGCTACCATCGCCAGAGATGGTGAGATTGCCGGTAACATAAATCCCACTACCATCTTTATCCTCAGCAGGACTTGGTATCGTAATGCTGTTACTACCTATCCTTACCAAATTCAAGTCACCAATGGCATAAATACCATAGCTGTTTCCATCATAAATATGCGCAGTGTCTGCGATGCTTGCGCCATTAAGAGTAAGGGTGGCACTATCAGGGTCATAGGTAACAATTCCTGTAATGCATTCACATTCGATACGATTCTGATTTGCATTAGTTACCCGCACGTCACCTACCCAGACGTCATAGCTGATAACTGGCTCAATCATAATATATCTATAGTTGTAGATATCATGTGCGAGTACTAATTCTGTCACAGGGGCAGCATCTGCTCCATTGGTTCCAGCGTTGATTATGAATTCATGGGAGCCCAGTCTTGGCACCGAACTCATCGCTACAGACATCTCAGCCTCACCGCTAGCGACTTCCACAGTACCGTCATTAATTTCTATATCGTCGCTGAGAATTCCGACGCTTGCGCTGGCAGAATCACCGGTAATAGAACCACCAAAGGCCTCTAAATAAGCGCTGCCATTGACAATGACTTTACTAATGAGGATACCACAGCTCTCTTCGACTGCTGAACAGCCGATGGCACTCACACTACCGCCGTTAACAATCAGTTGGGATTCGGCCCCATCCGAAATAATGCCATATATACCATAACTGTTATTTGCAGTTGAAGCACCGGTCTCCGGATCACCGCCACTCGCTAGCAGGCTGCTACCACTTTCAATCGTTAGAACGGCATCACTACCTCCCAGATAAACCCCGTAGCTTGCATAAGCTGCATCGTCCCCATAAGCAATCACAAGAGCATCGTCTGTAAGGGTCATGTTACGATCATGAACGCAAATTCCATAGCTTTCGGTATAGGTTCCTGTGGCAACACTAGTGGCAGCCAGACTACCGCCCTCAACAGTAAGGTCACCATCTTCAACATGTATACCATAACTACTATCATCAGCGCCTGCAGTAACAATCAGAGTACCACCACCTGAGATGGCGAGATTGCCTTTGACATATATTCCATCACTGTCTGCCCCTTCAGAAGGAGTTGGTGTAGTGATTAGGTTTTCGCCTATCCTCACAAGTGTCAGGCTGTTGTCAGCGTAAATACCGTAGTTATCTCCATTACTATCATCGTAATGTGCGCCATTTATAAATGCGTTATCAAGAGTAAGCGTATTGAGGTCTGGATCGTAGGAGACAGTTCCATTAATAATGCCTTCTCCAGTTATATTAGCATAATTCTCACTGGTCACCTCTACGCCACCTACACAGATTCCATAAGCTATTGCGGAGCCGCTGATTGAACTCGGCGTTTCCTGTGCGACCATCAATGTGGTTTGCATAGTATTATTCAATGCTTCAGCTTGCTCAAATTCCTCTAAGGATGAGCCAATTGGTACTTCATTTACTGTTTCTTCTGTGTCTGTAAACTCAGATAATTCTCCGTTTGCAGCATTGGTCGTATGTACTTCTTGTGCCCTTGCCGAAACCGGTAACATAGTAAATACCATGCATAGCACAAGAAACATACTCAGTAACTTTCTCTTCATGTTCGTGTTCCTCCTTATACTCTTTTGTTGGGGATGTTTTTCATTGCTGCCCTTCTACGCTAGTTAATATCTCTTGTTTCATGACTGGCCTATTTTCTGCCCTGCCAGCCTGGTCCACAAGATACTCTCTTTGATGAAAGCCCAATATCCCGGCAATCATACAAACTGGGAATATTCGAATTTCACGGTTCAGCTTTGTCACGCCATCGTTATAGATAAGACGGCTGGTACGTACCAGCATTTCAAAGGTATCCACTGCGTCCATCATCTTGCTATAATTCTGGTTTGTCATTATTTCGGGATATTGCTCTGTAACCATTGCAATCCTGCATAAAGCTACGGAAATAATGCCTTCTTGACGCAGTACATCATCCGTTGTGGACTTTGCCGCAATTACACACCTTCTGGATTTAACTGTTATAAAGCAATTCTTCGCTTTCTTGCGCGGCATAGCCTTTCGTAATATCCAAAAGAGCAGTCAGTGCATCAAAACGACCTGACAGCTGCACCCCGATCTGATTCATGGCATTGCTGATATTCTCATCAAGTATTACCAGTTTTCGTTGCGTAGAGATAATCCATATAACAATGACCACAGCAATTGCGCTGATTGTAATGAAAGTTGGCAGCATAGTATTTTACCTCCCATTTTCTTATATTGGGAAAAGTCCACAGAAGGTTCTGTTGACTTTTGCAAGCTGTGTTATGCTTTATATTAAGTAGATTTGTTGTCTAATCAGTAGATATCCTTTAGTTGACATATGCGATATAATCGCCACCCTCTGTTGACTCTAGGATTAGCTTCGCTCCATCTGTACTGGCATCCGAAAAGTCAACTCCCATAAAGGTCAACTGATTTTCTTCCTGATCCTGGACTAAAATATCCCAAACAAGCGTATCAGCAGTGAAAACCAAATCTCCTTGCACCGCTTCACCATTCTTGATAACCTCAGTGATCAGGTTCTCTCCCCACTCGTTATTATTGGCAGGGGAAAGGGCAAGTGCATAAATGTCAACACCTGTAAAGTTGTGAATCTCTACAGGAACAATAACAGAACTTGCTTCTAAATCAGCTTTTGCACTATCAATTTCGTCCAATGCAGTTCCAGCGATATCAATAAATTCATATGCTGCCTTAATGGCAGTTTTTAAGCCCTCCATAACCTCAGCAGTGAGAGTCTCAGGACTAGTAAAATTATCATCGGCCGCTGTAATTTCACCAGAAAGGTCATTCATGGTTGTAACAAGTTCTTCATCACTCAGAAGCTCAGGGCTTGCGTTTATCCTGTCGACAATTGCATTGAATGCATCCACCATATCTGAAAATTCTTGTGCAAGAGCTTTTTGTTCTTCTGTAAATTCTTCCGCTTTTTCGACCTGTGCAGGTGTTGGTGAAGTCTCTACGGGGGCAGCCTCGCTTCCTCTACAGGCTGCAAGGCCTAGGGTCATAATAAGCGCCATCATAAGTACCAGTAATTTTTTCATATCAAGTCCTCCAATTTAAGTTAAATAGTAATAGGGAATTATCCTGAATATAATTTATCAGAAATCCGACTATAAAATCTGTTCTTTGCATGAAACATGTTTTTTTCGACATGAAACATGTTATTGGATAAATATGGTAATACAGCAAGATATAAGGACAATGTAACAAGGACAAGTCAAGGGGACAGAGTACAATGGAGCAATGCTATGTAAATAAGACAACGCAAAAAAGGACCCCGCATTTTTATGTGCGAAGTCCCTGTTTCATTCTTACTAACTAATAAATTGCAACCGGTCCATATGGTCCGTTTATTACTTCAATTCTAGTCTCAAATATATCTGATAAAAGCTTTGGATCCATGATCTCATCTGCAGTTCCATAGGCAGCAATTTGTCCATCCTTCATGGCACAGATGCGATCGGAATATTTTGCAGCGAAATTTATATCATGGAGTACTGTTAATATCGTACGTCCAAATTCATCGGCTGCATGTCTTAAATGCTCCATCATCTGAACCGATCTGGCGATATCCAAATTATTCAGCGGCTCATCTAACAGTACATATTCGGTTTCTTGACATAGGACCATTGCTACATATGCTCTTTGTCTTTGACCACCGGATAATTCATCAAGATATCTGTTCTCTAACTCTTTCAAACCAAGAAAGTCGATGTATTTAGAGATAATCCTCTCATCCTCTTTTGTTAATCTACCCTTGGAATAAGGAAAACGACCGAAGCCTGCCAACTGCCTCACAGTAAGTCTGGTTATAAAATGATTTTCCTGTCTTAATATGGTTAGTATCTTAGCTAAATCTCCTGATTTTGAGTCTGTCACGTCCATATTGGCTACAGTAATTCTTCCCTCATCCATTGCTAAAAGTCTGCCAATCATTAGGAGCGTAGTTGATTTACCCGCACCATTGGGACCGATTAAGGAAGTAATACCCGCTTTGGGAATTTCAATGTTTAATGTTCCTATTCTGACCTCATCACTATATGCCTTTTTTACATTTTCAATTCTTATCATAAAATACCCTTTCTTAATATTACTACTAAAAATGTAATACCACCAAACAATTCGATTATAATTGATACAACACCCTGGGCATTAAAAATATGATTCATAAAGAAATATGAGGCGGTTAATACTAGGAAGCCCAGTGCAAGTGCCATTGGGAAAATATATTTATGATCATAGGTTGGTGCAAACTGGTAACTCAGGGTAGCAACTAAAAATCCAAAAAAGGTAAGAGAACCAACCAAAGCGGTGGAAATGGACATTAGGACAGCTACTAATATTAATATATATATTGTACCGAATCTGTGATTAACCCCTAGTGATGTACAGACATCCTTACCCAGTGATAATACATTTAGCTTTTTAGAATAGGCTATGATTAAAACAGCTGCTATTAATACAGCAGGAATAGCCACTACAAAGTAACTAGAATCTGCATTATTCACAGAACCGAATAATTTGGCTTGTAATACGTCGAATTCGGAAGGTGCTAAGAGTCTTCTCATAAAGCTTGATAAGGATCTGAGTCCGGTTCCCATGATGACGCCTACTAGAAGCATCAGCTGTAAATTACCGTACTTTCCAGACAATAACCATCCGTAAAGAATGAGGCACATAACTACCATAGCAATCACCTGGAATACAAAGGATTGCAAATTTGTTAGACTGATAAATGCTCTGGCGCCAAAGAAAAACATAACACTTGTATGTATTGTTGAATAGAGAGCCTCAAAGCCTAGTAAGGAAGGAGTTATAATTCTATTATTGGTAGTGGATTGAAAGGCAACGGTCGATAAGGTTTGGCAGACAACCGCAATCATCATTGCAACGATGGCTACCAGCCTTCTTTTAACAACAGGGATAAAAGAGGGTGATGTAACCGGTACCGGATTATTGTAAACCAGAAGACCATAGGTTGCAGCAATACCTAAAAGAATGAAGGTTATTAATAGGATCCAATAACGCCTTTGATCTCTTTTCGTACGAAATGCTCTGGCAGATCTATCACTGTTATTTGAAGCAGCAAGTTCTCTCATCGTTTCCTCCTTCTTTTCAATAAGATAGTAATAAATACAACGGAACCAATCGTCCCTAAAATCAAGGATACCGGTACCTCGAAAGGAGCAATGATTGTCCTGGAAACGATATCACAAATAGTAATCGTTCCCATACCTATTACACATACCCAAGGAAGATTCGTTCTAAGATCATCTCCTCTATACATGGAGACAAGATTCGGAACGATGATACCTAGAAAAGGTAAGTTCCCTATTACTGCAGCAACAATCCCTATGGCAAGGGAAATAAGACCTGTCCCAATGAAAACAATTCGATTGTAGTTTACCCCTAAACTTGTAGCAACATCTTCCCCTAGACCTGCTAAGGTTAATCTGTCTGCGTATATAAAGATCAGGATGGTAATGATAACAATTAACCACAAATACTCATATCTACCTACTTGAACCGATGAAAAAGATCCTACAAACCAGCTCTCGATATTTTGACTCATATTAAATACTAATCCAATAAAGGTTGATATGGCTGAAACGACGGCTCCTAGCATCATTCCTATAATGGGAACAATTAAGGAAGACCGCAATCTAATCTTTCTTAAGAACAAGAAAAATATCATTGTTCCTGCAAAGGAAAAAAGAATCGCTCCACCCATTCTTAATAGTAAAGATGGTGCCGGAAAAAGCAAGTATACGAAAACAAGTCCAAGTCCCGCCCATTCAATAGTTCCTGTTGTACTGGCTTCAACCAAACGATTTTGAGTGATTAGCTGCATTACCAATCCAGCCATTGACATAGCTGCTCCTGTAAGAAGTAGGGCTACTGTCCTTGGCACTCTCGTAATAAATATCATTCTAAGACCATCTTCTTGCTTGAATATCTCATAAACACCGGTAAATAAGGATATAATAGCTAAAATTGTCACGACTATTACGGCTATTATGAATTTTTTAGTCCATACCCTATTATCAAAAGGCAAGGGCTGATGAGTTATCTCTTTCACCACACTCATGCTCCTTTATTGATTACTTAAACTACTAGCGATAATCTCAAATATTTCCTTATAGGTTTGAATTGATTCATTGGTATAGGTATCATTCGGAGCATATACGATCTTGCCTTCTGTTACAGCCTTCGTGTTACGAAGGGCCGGTGAGTTATCAATAACATCCTGTGCAGGTACAGCATCGGTAGTAGAGGATACGGATGCATCACGATCTAATACAAAGATCCAGTCAGGATTGCTTTGTGCAATGGCTTCTACAGAGATATCATCGCCCTGGTGATCAGAAGAAGTATTATCAACCTCTAGAGCTGAAGTCCATCCAAGGATATCAGCAATCGGTCCCCAGACACGTCCGGATTTCGGTGCGGAATAACCGATATTTCCACCTGATACGATAACGCTGATCATCTTATCCGTTCCATTGTAGGCTGCTTTTGCATCAGCAATTGACTTTTCAAAATCAGCGACTAATTGTGCTGCTTCCTCATTTTTATCAAATATCTTACCTAGAGAAATTGTAGAGTCAATAAAGCCATCTACTAAATTCTGGCCAGGATTTTCAGCGGTCTCAGATACATCAAAATTAAGATCAATAACGACTGCATTTGGTACAAGAGCCTTTACATCTTCATAGAAACCAGCAAATCTTTGTCCAATGATAACAAGTTCAGGATCAATCGCAGCAATGATTTCAAGATTTGGTTCGCGATGATTACCGATATCTTGAACAGCTTCATTCGATACATAGGGTGAATCTGCAAGCATTACCCCCTTCGGTACAGCAGCTAATTCAATGTCCCAAGCTGCTAAGGTTTCAAAGGCTCTACTATCTAAAACCACTACTCTTTCTGGATTTACAGGTACTAAAACCGTTCCATGCACATCTGTAATCTCCACTTGGGTAACTACTTCAGGAGTTGGTTCTTCCGCAACAGCTTCCACCTCTGTTACTTTGGCTGTATCTTCACTTACTTCACTAACTTGATTAGTTTCTGTTGTGCTTGTGTTAGTGTTTGAACAAGCTGTTAATGATAATGCTACAGCTGATATGAATATGCTCAATTTGACAAATCTTGCGTTTCTCATATGGTCGCTCCTTTAATATATGTATATTTTTATTGATAAATTTCGAACGAAATATCACATGATTATTCCTATGAAAGAATTATTCGATTTTGATTTTCATTCTCATTTTCAATCCAAATGTAATTATATTAATTAATAGTATAAATGTCAACCATTTTCTATCAATTAATCCAAATTGAGGCGTATATAGGAAAAAGGAAGTCGACCGTGTACTATCAGACTTCCTTTTTCCTTTATAATGATATCTATATGAGAGGGGGATTTGATGACATTTCCTCTCTCCCTTTCACACCTTTCTATCATAGGACGCAGTTCCTATGATAGAAAAATGAGCTGGGCTGTTTCAAAACAGCCTAGCTCATTTGTTGGATGTATTATTACTTAGCGTAAACCTCTCTTTTTAATATCCCAATAAAAGGTAGGTTTCTATATTTTCCGGCGTAATCGATACCATATCCTATAATGAATTCATCCGGAACCTCAAATCCCTTATAATCTATCTTAATCTCCTTTTCTCTTCTTGCAGGTTTATCTAGAAGAGTACAGATTTTTAGTGATTTTGGATGGCGGCTTAATAAGTTTTGACTTAAATATGCCAATGTTAGTCCAGTATCTATGATATCTTCTACGATAATTATATTTTTTCCTTCAATATTATCCTCTAGGTCTTTTATGATACGAACTACACCACTCGTTTCTGCAGAATTACCATAGCTTGAGACTACCATATAATCAATATAAGTAGGTAGACTAATCTGCCTAATCAGATCCGAGAAGAACACGCTTGCACCCTTTAAGATACCTACAAGCAAAATCTCCTCACCAGCAAAATCTCTTGAAATCTCTTCTCCTATTTCATGTATTCTTTTTGCTAAAGCATTCTCATCCAATAAAATAGTTTCTACATCTTGTAACATAATTAACCTCTTTCTAACCGTCAGGGTGATGCACTTTGCCCCACAGGCGTTCTCTTTAAATTTGATTCCGTATCATTAATGATATAGCAATATGTTTTTGCCATCATCATCTACGATAAATGAAATATCCAAAATTATCAAGAACTATTTTCACTACTTCTTACTCTTCCTGGCTATCCGCTTCAACTGTTTCATCCTTTTCCTAACGATATGATCCTTAATATAGATTTCCAATAAATCTGTTATGAAATGAGTGCCTCTTCATATCCTTACATATAAGCTATCCCAAGGTATTCCTAGATTACAATAGCTGCCCTGTAAACCTAGTGGTCATGAATGACATTATTTACAGAGCAGCCCAATTGGTTCGGGTATAATATAATTAATTATTGTACCTTTATCTTATACTTTCGATGACTTTGCTTATATTTTTCTTCAGAAAAGAATCCTCTCCCTTAATAAAATTGAAGGCAACGGATTGAAATGTACCATCATCATAGAAAAGCATATAGTTATAAGCTTCAACCTCTACATCGTTGGAATTGTTTCCTTCATAATGGGCATACACTGCTTTGGTACCGGCAACTGTCTCTGAATTACTAAACTCAAGGACTTGTAAGCCATCGAATTCAGCCAGAATATTTTCGATATACGTTTCTTCATCCCAAAAATCAGCAGTTATGCCACCCCCATCCACTCGGTCTGAAATCGTTATGCCAGCCGTGTTGTCACTATTATAGGCGGCTTTGACCCGATCCGACACGTTACTAAATTCATCCAAATCAGTGGGAACATCAAGTGTAAGGCCATACACTGTTTTACTTTGAAGCGTAACTTCATTACTTCCACAGGCAGTAAGGCTTAGGGAAATGATTAAGGTAATGATTAAGACAAGTACTTTTTTCATTATTTATCCTCCATTATATATGGTTCAGATAATGCTGATTTTCATATCAATCGAGCTTCCTGTACCTGTATTATTCGTAATATAGCTCATTCTTAGTCATAACATTTTCCTATCAACTTAATCATTAGCAATTATTTCTTAAACCGTTTAAAGTATATTTTCTCAGCTGATCTCTAAGATTTTCCTTTGTAAGAGCGAAATCTTCAAAGACTGCTCATTTGTTACAAAAGCCGCCCGGTAAACATAGTCATAAATGAAAATGTTCCCCGGGCGGCTTAGCTAGTTAACATGATATGTAATTATTGAACTCTCATGCTCTCTATAACTTGACTCAAATTCTTCTTCAGATATGAGTCTGCATCCTTGGTAAAGTTAAACGCAACTGATTGAAATGTACCATCATCAAAGAAAAGCATATAGTTATAACAATCAATCTCTACATCGCCAGAATTTTTTCCTGTATAATGTGCATATACTGCGCTGGAACCTGCAACGGTTTCAGAAGTACTAAACTCAAGGACCTGCAAATCACCAAACTCAGAAAGTACGGTGGTAGTATAGGTTTCTTCATCCCACATATCTGCAGTTATCCCCTGTGCATCCACACGACCCGAAATCGTTATTCCGGCTGTACTGTCATCATTGTAGGCCATTTTGACGTTATCCGACACATCAGTAAACTCACCTATATCACTAGGAACATCAAGAGTAAGGTTATTTACCGTCTGACTTTGAAGAGTAACCTCCTCACCCCCACAAGCTGTTAAGCTTAAAGAAATGGCTAATACAATCATTAAAGCAAGTATCTTTTTCATATTTTCCCTCCACTTTTCAGTAAAATAATGCTGATATTCATATCAATCCAGCATGTCCTAATTCTACTCCTTCTTACCTTATATCGTCAATTGCTTTATCGTACCTTAACAGCTTGTGTCACATGTTTTCTAGTTCCAAAAGTACCACAGGCGCCACCTGCCACATTGTCTGGTTCTTTCGTGTAATGTCATAATTTAATGTAAATTATAAGATTAGACTTAGGGTAGTGAATATCGGGTAAGCCATTTTATTGATTAACATGGAATTTTAATATGCATTAAGATCGTTTGGAATGGATAAAAGACCCTTTGAGATGATAGTTTATCTCTTAGGGTCTTCATTGTAAATCAATTATTATATTAGAATAACGCTTCGTAAGACTGTACAGGTACTGGAACTTACTTTACACTACCTTTTAGAATAATTACTTCTTAATCTGTCTACCAGTCTGATCCACCTTATAATCCCCGGTATAAATCAGCTCCGATACCGGAATTATCTCATATCCCTTCTTCTTTAGTTCGGGTATCACCTTATCCAATGCCTCCATGGTATACTTTGCACCAACATGAAATAAAAGAATAGAACCATTCCCCAGCTTTTTGTTCTCTACTGTCTTGCTTAAGATACTTTCCACTCCATAGTCCTTCCAATCTAGTGAATCTACATTCCACTGTATCGTATAATAGCCGCATTCTCTTGCTGTTCCAACGAGCATATTATTATAGTCTCCATAAGGCGCACGGAATAACATCATCTCAATCCCTGTCAGCTCCTTTACACGATTATGAACCATCATAATCTCTGCTTCGCATTCTTTCTTAGGCAGCTCCGACATCTGCTTATGATTCTCACTGTGATTCCCTATATCATGCCCTGCTGCCGCAATTGCTTTTACTTCCTTCGGATATTGCTCTACCCATTCCCCCGTCACGAAAAAGGTGGCTTTAACTTGATGCTTATCAAGAACCTCTAATATCTTATCCGTATCCTCATTTGTCCACGCAGCATCAAAGCTTAGAGAAACCTTCGGTTCAGACAGATTAACACTATAAATTGGCAAATCATTCTTCGTACTGAGATTTGAAACTGTTACTGCCTTTGGAATAATCTTTACTCCGAAACCAACTATCATAATCATACTCAAGACAATAATTCCAACCTTGACAAATATGGAGACATAGCTCTCCTTCTCTGTCTGTGTCTCCTTCCATTGTTCAAGTACCGGTTCCTGTTGTTCATCCCATAACCCTCTATTCTTCATAGACCCACCATATGATATCTGTGTTATTACAATATATTGGGAGGGCTAGGCCGATATACATAGAACAACAGGGACACAGATAAATCAATCCCTCACATACCTCATAATATCATCTAGAAGTGCCCGATATCCATTCGCATACATATGCAGCCCTTCGATGGAATACTCTTGTTTGAGGTTCCCCTTATCGTCAGTAATACCCTGATTGATATTGATAAATCGAAGCTGTAGTTTATACGCCAACTGCTCAATCCTTTTATTTGCTTCACTTATTCTGGCATTGGTTCTTACTTCAAACAGCTGTTTCATATGAGGTGTACCAAAATCAAGCTCCGCATTGACAGGATAATACGACATCACATATATTTTTGCTTCGGGAAGCCTGCCTATGATACAGGTTAGAAGCCTTTCATATCGATCAATAAAGTCTTCCCTCTCCTTCATTTGTCACCTTAAACTACCCGCAATGCCTACGATAATTGGCATAGATTATTATATTCAGGAGCTAATGTTATCACTCTGGTCGTTGGATACCTGTCCGATGTACTTACCAAGATGGCTCTGTATCCTTATGCCTTCATCAGTCGATCCATGATCTCCTGACCTGTCGGAGTAGCTGCTAGTCCGCCTTCTCCTGTTTCACGAAGCGATCTTGGTAAGGCTTCTCCTACCTCCCGCATGGCATCAATTACTTCATCCGGTGGTATCTGACTACGAATTCCAGCAACTGCCATATCGGCACTGGCGATGGCATTCACCGCTCCCACCACATTGCGCTTTACGCAGGGTACCTCCACTAAGCCGCCAACTGTATCACATACCAAACCCAATAGGTTCTTCAGTGACATCGCTGCTGCATGAACGATGCTCTCATTATCTCCACCATTCAGATAAGCCAAAGCGCCTGCAGCCATGGCACTGGCAGATCCAACCTCCGCTTGGCAGCCTCCTGCTGCTCCCGCTAGGAAGGCCTTGGCAGCGATAACTTCACCAATACCCGAAGCCACATACATTGCCTCTACCATCCTCTGTAATGGCGGATTATATTTTTCTTCATAGCTTAGTAGCACAGCTGGAATTACACCACATGAGCCAGCCGTAGGGGCTGCTACTATCTTCTTCATACAGGCATTGGATTCTCCCATCTTCAATGCTTTTGCTATGACTTCACCAATAAAAGGTCCACTGAGTATCTTATCTTCCTTTATGGCGTGATCCATTTTTGCTCCATCCCCACCAACCAGCTTACTCGCCGACTTTAATGTTCCGTCATAGGCTACATCGGCATTCTTCATACTTAGATAGAGCTGCTCCATCTTGTACAAAGAATCACTCTCAGTAGTCATTCTCTCATCTATATCATCCTCAAGAATTACCCTCCAGAAGGGCTTCTGATGCTTGTCACACTGACTTATTATCTCATCCAGGGATCTAAAACTCATTTTTCTCCTCCATACTAAGATAGGTTACTTTCTTTACTCCCTCTGCTTTTTGAAGCACCTCTATGACCTCCTGCGGAATTTCTTGATCACATTCGATAATCATTACTGCATTTCCACCTCTCTTATCACGGCAGATACGCATCGTCCCAATGTTCACCGCCTTCTGGCTTAATACAGAGGTAACCAGCGATACATGTCCTGGTTTGTCTTCATTATTGACGATTAAGGTGGGATAGCTTGTACTGACATCCGCATCTATACCGTCAATCTTATTAATCATGATAGCTCCTCCACCGATAGAAGAAGCTACTAGCTCTAGCCTATTCCCCTTCACTCCCTCCAACTTCAGCAATACAGAATTCGGATGCGCATTCCTGAGTTCAATACCATCAAATTCATAATCCAATCCCTGTTCCTTTGCATAACGGAAGCTGTCCGGGATTCGTTCATCATCCGGCTTCATTCCAAGCAGTCCTGCAATTAATGCTTTATCTGTACCATGCCCTTTTCCTGTAGCAAGAAAGGAACCATGCAAATATAGCTTAACCTGTTTAATCTCCTCACGTAAAAGCTGCCTTGCCGTGAAACCGATTTTCACTGCACCGGCGGTATGGGAGCTGGATGGGCCTACCATGACCGGCCCCATTATATCGAATACATTCATGGCTATTTTGCCTCTCTTTCGATTTGCTAGCTTTATTATATCCAAAATCAAATGCAACAGCAATCCTTCTTTCGATAAAAATTAGTAACATTCGCCATGGAAAAAGGCACCTTCGACGTAATTAAATCAAAGGCACCTTTAATTGCTTGGTTACTTATTTTTTATAATCACTACCCACAGTAAAGCCCTGAGAGGTCCCCAGCTCTACAACACTTGAAGTCTTTTCATAGAAATGAATTGCATTCTTTTGGATACCGGCAACAGTATAGTACTCATCCTGCTCCGTAATCGGAAACTCGACTGTTCTATGCTCAAAACCAGCCTTATAGATAGCGGTAATAAGCTCTATGGTCAATCGTCCATCCTCTCCGGTGATCAAGGGCTGTCCCCCAGTTTCAAGGGCTGTCAGAACATTATCAATCTCACCCTCATGTCCCGTATGCTTAAGCTCAGGAAGGCTATTATAATACTCCTCCAGCTCCTTCTCAAGCTCTATGTTCTCTATGGGAAAACCGTTATCCAGTGAAGTGCTGGCATACACCTTCCAAGGAGCTGAGATTCTCGCCTTCTCTCCCTGAAAGATAACCTGCTGCTCCTCACCATGATGAATAACGGAGCTGGTCACTTGTGCAACCGCACCCTTGGAATATTGAAGAGCGGCAATGGATATATCCTCAACTTCGGCATTGTCATGGGCTGCGTTGCTTAGCAGTGCCTGTACCCGTTCAGGCTTGCCAAGCATCCAGCCCAACATATCTATGTGATGAACAGCATGATTCAGTGTACAACCGCCGCCTTCCTTCTCCCATAAGCCCCTCCACCACAGATCGTAGTAGCAGTGACCGCGCCACCAGAAGGAATCAATCTGAGCATGCAATACTCGTCCAATCTTACCACTATCCAGTACCGATTTTAGTCTCATCACAGGATCTTTGAAGCGATTCTGTGCAATAACAGCCAGAATCCTACCCGACTCCTTAGAAGCTGCAATCATCTGGTCGCATTCCTCTAGGGAAGCAGCCATGGGTTTTTCAACGATTACATTCTTACCTGCCCTTAGAAAATTAATTGCTATCTGTGCATGGCAAAAGGGAGGTGTACAGATGCTGACCAGATCGATATCCTCACGCTCCAGTAATTTCATATGATCATCAACCACGTCAGCTTCAAGCTTGAAATTCTTCTTCTTTTCTTCGGCCTTCTCCGGATAGATATCACATAAGGCAACAATCTTACATCTCATTGGAAATGCCAAATAAGCATTAATATGTGCCGCAGATATATTACCCGTACCTACAATTGCTACTCGTATCATTGACCTGCTCCTTTCATTGTGTCCATATTAGCTAACAGGACCCATCCTCCGTATTAGTTATAAACTTCTCTGTCGATAAGGTATTAATCACTCATAGAATATAGTAATACCTTTTCTTCCATTTTCCCATGGAAGAATCAAATGAATTTTATAGAAATCATTGATTTTCTGATTAGTACAAGACATCATTGCCTATGTACTTTACAAATCAGAAGTTGGATCTATACTAAAGGAGATTTTCTGAACATGAAAAATGAGCTTCCACCTTCACTTTAAAATCAAGTAAGCGGATAGCTCATCATTTTAATTTTACATGAACGAAAGTCGGCTTAGCAGACTTTCATTAAGATAACACTATATTCTGTCATGCTCCTGGGAGCTTTTACGTTCATTTAAAATAATTCGATCGAGGACAGCTTTATATACCAGAATAAGCTGTGCATCGATATAGCAAAACTTATTAGCAATGAATTCATATGCTTTATAGACAAAGGCTACATTAATCAATAGCAAAGCACTAATGGATAAGACAGGCTGATGTACCTTTGCTATGATAAAAATACAAGCGCACAGATAGAATAAAAAAGCAAAGAAGAAATTCTTGCTAATCTTAAAGGCCAGTATCATCGTATCGTTCAGCCGGCTATGCATTCTCGTAATCACCTTTAAATCTCTATATTTCAGTTTTTCGTACATATCATTATAGATGGTTTGGCTATCACTAATCCTGGCCTCCATATTCTTTTTTAAAAAAGAACAGTAGCGATTGTAATTTGCTTCACCCAGTTCTTTACTAATTAATTTTTTAAACACATTTGACATAACATCACCTACTCTCATACTATGTGGGCCGTCATCTTATTTGATTTTATATCATACTCGTTCTATATTATCTAGATTATCGTTTACGAACTCTATAATACTATTATTCTCTAAGGACATAAAATAAAACTCTGCAATTATTGTCACAATTACCTAATGTTATCTATATCACATATATCGGTTGAATCCTTGTTCTTTTCAACATTATTCGATTATTTTTAATATTTATCGAAATATTAACAGAATGTTCATAATATATCCATACAAAAATCATATATGTCCATTATAATAAAACCAAGTTAAGAAGATAACTTATTTAAGAAATTCAATTTAATATTGCTTACAAGATAATTTTTTTCATAAAATAAGCCCGGCAGCTACCCTCCCCCCTCTACCGGGCTTCTCCTCTTTTTATAGGATAAAACACCGGAATGAATATTCTCCCATCTTCCGCTGTTAATAATATCTTTTTCTAATTAGATGGCATGATGCTCCATCTCTTTTTTTATGTTTGTTAGTAAAAGCAAAGCTCTTTCGTACTGAAAATCTCTGATAGCAGACAAGGCTTCCTCAAACACTACTTTATATTCAGGCCCACCTCTCTTAATCAAAACCTCCAGCTCATCAAGAATTGCTACATAATCAAACCTCTTGATATAATATATGACCTTAGCCAGACTTTGTTCATATTCCTCATTGGTTATCAGAAGATCCATATGCTCCTCCTGAGATAACTCCCCACTTATGCGGTCATACTCTAATATCGCCACTTCCAGCTTTCCATAAAAGCTTCTTATGCGCTTGGAGTAATCACTTTCATAAATATCTATCATATTCCTATTCAATATAGTCTGTTCTAATTCCTTCGCTATTTCAGCTAATTCCATAGCCCCTATATTAGCAAATACGCTCTTCATATTATGTATACCGATTCGCATATCACCAGGCTGTTTATTCTCATATCCAGATTGTATGACATTAAGGCAGTTCCTAATATCCTTGAGAGACACCTTAAGGATATTGATATAGTTCCCATCGTCTCCCAGAGCATATCGGAGACCTACCTCATAATTAATCTCACTGATATCTTGAATTAACCTCCTTATCAGCGAAGTATCCCCTTGGTGCTTAATCGTCCTTTCCGGATTAAAAGGCTCCGTAAAAGACAGCTGAGAGCACCACTCATTTAAGATAGCCGAAAGCTCCATTAAGCCCAGAGGCTTAGAATAAAGCCCATTTGCTCCGGCTAATTGATATTGTCTATTTAATTCTTCCGTTACGCTTGAGGTTAAGGCAATAATAACTGGATCGGAAGGGTTGGACCTTTTACGAATTGCTTTTGTTGTTTTTACTCCATCCAGTCCCGGCATGACATTGTCCAGAAATACAATATCGTAATTCTTTTCCTTCAACATCTCTAATGCCTTTATTCCGCTATCAGCCTGATCAACGTTAATATCAAATAATTCAAGCATATTTGACAATACTATAATATTAACTTCATTATCATCCACAACAAGTGCTTTGATGAATTTTTCTCTCATATATCTTTTTTCTCCTATCAGCAGGCTGATGTATATATTTCATTAGGTATACAAGAAAGAGTTTCGCTTTTTATGTTATAGGCGAACTTCTATAACACAAAAAATATCAAATTTCTTCTTTTATGTATAGTAATAATTTGATATAATGTTCGTTAGGAATTTAAAAACATGGCTATTTCGATTTACAGAGCCAAGATAAATTATCCAGGAGGTAAAAAAATGTCAAATGTAACTATCATGGACCATCCTTTAATCCAACACAAATTGGGAATTATGCGACGTAAGACCACATCCACGAAAGAGTTTCGTGATCTTGTATCAGAGGTTGCAATGCTAATCAGTTATGAAGCAACCAGAAAGCTTGCTCTTGCTGACGTAGAGATTGAAACACCACTTGTTAAGACTACCGTAAAGGAAATCGCAGGCAAGAAGCTTTGCATCGTCCCAATCTTAAGAGCTGGACTTCATATGGCTGATGGCATCTTAAATCTTATCCCTAGTGCAAAGGTTGGACATGTTGGCTTATATCGCAACGAAGAGACCCTTGAGCCTGTTGAATATTTTTGTAAACTGCCTTCTGATGCTTCAGAACGTGAGATTTTCGTAGTAGATCCAATGTTAGCTACCGGTGGTTCTGCTGTAGCTGCCATCGATATTTTAAAGAAAAGAGGAATTACGAAGATCCATTTTCTCTGCCTTATCGCAGCTCCGGAAGGTGTTGAACGCTTAACTAAGGCACATCCAGATGTAGATGTCTATATCGGAAACCTTGATGAGCGTCTAAATGAAAAGGGTTATATCCTACCCGGTCTCGGGGATGCCGGAGATAGAATCTACGGTACTAAATAATTGTCTTTCTTCATACCGAATTGACTTGCTACAATCGGTATGATTAAACAAGGGTGTTGAAGCAGTCGGAATCGATACAAATCAGATTCCCTACAGTTTTCAGCACCCTTCTTTGTTCTTGCACATAGTTATTAATCAGTTATATCCTTATAAGTAATTCTTCCTTTGACAGCTACGAACCGGATTAAATTGACTCATCCCTTTTTATATCGTGGAGAACTTATAGATTGTAACTGAATCAAATTCCTTACCGGCTCTAAGCATGCAGGAGGTAAAATTCGGAGTTTTAATGGAATTCGGGAAGAACTGAGTCTCAAAGCAAACTCCACTTCTCTTTTCATAAACAGCGCCTGCCTTGCTGTTTTTCACAGGGCTCAGCATGTTACTGGTATAAAGCTGAATACCGGGAAGATCTGTGAATATCTCCATCTTTCTTCCACTCTTATCATCTACCAGCTCAGCAACCCTTTCTACCTGAGTGCCACTGATGTCTAGTACATAATTATGGTCATAGCCGCCTGCTATCAATAAAGGTTCATAATCTGCATCAATGTCCTGTCCAATTCTCTTAGGAGTTCTAAAATCCATAGGGGTATCGGTTACGTCTCTAATCTCACCCGTCGGAATCAGATCTGATGTGGTTGGAGTAAACTGATTTGCCTTTATCCAAACCTTATGATCTAAGATCGAACCGGAATTATGGCCACCCAGATTAAAGTAGGCATGATTTGTTAAATTAACAATCGTATCACGATCGGATACTGCCAAATATTCTATTACAAGCTCATTTGCTTCAGTAAGGCTGTAGGTAACTGAAACATCAAGATTACCAGGAAAACCCTGTTCCATATGAGGGCTTAGTCTTGAGAACTCGATGCTGGCGATATCATCATCTTCATACACCTCTGTCTCATACATGAATTTATTATAACCAACAGCTCCACCATGAAGATTATTCTTACCGTCATTCTTGTCCAACTCATAGACCTTACCATTCAATTCAAATTTTGCATCACCGATACGGTTCGCATGACGGCCGATAAAGGATCCAAAACCCGGAGGATTTTCTTCATAACCAGCCAGATTCTCGAAGCCCAAATTAACATCAGCCAAATTGCCCTTTGCATCAGGAACAATGATACTTACTATATTAGCACCATAATCTGTGAAGGAAACCTGCATGCCATTGCTGTTCGTCAGAGTGTATAAGGTTGCTTCTTCGCCGTTTACCGTCTTCCCAAATAGTTTCTGCGTAATCTTCATGTTTCTATCTACTCCTTATTCATTCATATATTACTATTAGTTTATAATTATAACATGGTCGTGTAAAAATGAAAAGCTATTTCCGTATAGTTGACACCTTTAGATATCAATGCTATACTTCTATACTGTATTCAACAGATTATTTTGGTATAAGTGGAAGCCGTTACACAAGCTTTGCGGTAGCTGCTTCATAATAGGGAAACAGGTGTGTCAATCCTGTACGGTCTCGCCGCTGTAATTGAGGAGTTCGTTTTGGCAAGGTAATACCTTGTATCGCATCACTGGCAGTTAATAAGTCACAAGCTTATTAATCTGCTGGGAAGATTCAAAACGAATGTTGATCCATAAGTCAGAAGACCTGCTTATACCGGTACCAAGGGCTCCACGAGGTTTGGACGAGGGTGCAATAAAGTCACTGTGTGTAACAGTTTTCTTTTATTGTCCTTTTTCCAATTTTGGGGAAAGGATTTTTTTATACAATATTTTAAAGGGAGATCAGTCATGAAGCAAAATAAGAGTTTTATTAAGCCATTCATCGCTTTCGTAGCTCTGGCAGTAGTAATTATCGCAATGTTATTGGTCTACAATCAATTCAAACCTTCTGCTAATCTGGGTGCGAAGGAAATCACAATTGAGGTAGTAATTCCCGAAGAAGAGACTGAGGTATTTACCCTCCATACCGATGCTGTGTATCTAGGCCAGGCACTCCAGGAAGTGAACCTGATCAAGGGCGAGGAAAGCGATTACGGATTATTTATTTCAGAAGTAAACGGACGTGTCTCGGATGAAAGTAATCAAGAATGGTGGTGTATAACCAAAGAAGGTGAGCAGGTAAATTATGGTGTTGATATGATAACAATCGCTGATGGTGATAAATATGAAATTACGCTGATGGTTGGTTTTTATTGAGATAACGCTGATGAATGGAGGAAGCTATGAAAGTTAAAGAGATTGTATTAATCGGTATCATGAGCACTATTCTGGTAATTCTCCAGGTAGGTCTTAGCTTCCTTCCCAATATAGAGTTGGTATCCTTGCTTATCATAGTATTCACTCTGGTATTTGGAAGAAAAACACTCTATATAATCTATGTATTTGTAGCAGTAGAGGGTATCATCTACGGGCTTGGCTTATGGTGGATCAATTATCTTTATATATGGACCATCCTCTTTATCCTTGTCATGCTCCTTCGTAGACAGCATTCGCCCTATATCTGGGCAACCATATCCGGTTTCTTCGGTCTTATCTTTGGTGCACTATGCGCCATACCCAATATCTTTATAAGCGGAATTGGTTCTGCTCTTGCATATTGGATTGCGGGCATTCCCTTTGATGTTATTCACTGTGTAAGCAATTTTGTCATAGCACTTCTTCTCGCTCAGCCCTTATATACGGTGCTGGATAAAATCAATAGAAGAACTACAAACATGTGCTAGTTACCAGAACGTCCCAAAGACGCCGTTCAAATTAGATCGAAAGAGTCCGCTCGCTGACTCTTTCGATGCTGGCGAAGCGAGCATTGCCTGACTACGGGTTGCGAAGCAACAATTTTGATATTCCTATACGACAAAAAAAGGTTATCCTTAAGGATAATACCTTAAGGATAACCTTTAATCAATTGTTTCAAACAATATAGCCATTTCTTTATAAACTTATTTCTTATCAAAACAAAATTTATATTCTAGAAAAAGGTACACTGTAAACCCAACATTGATTATAATCTTGTTACGTTAGTTGCCTGAGGACCCTTAGCTCCTTGAACTACTTCGAACTCTACTTCCTGTCCTTCTTCTAAAGACTTGAAGCCGTCCATGTTAAGACCACTGTAATGTACGAATACATCGTTGCCCTGCTCGTCGGAGATAAATCCGAAGCCCTTTTGGTTGTTGAACCACTTAACTGTACCTTTGTTCATGTTAATTCCTCCAAAAAATAAAAATAATAGGTTGTCAATATCATTAACAACAATTTTATGATATCACTCTTTCCACACCATGTCAAATATTATTTATCGACCAAATTCTATGTTCATATGCATCAGATGCGGTACACAACCCATATCCATTGGATATCAGAAGCTTTATGCCCTCGTCCACATTCGACAACTTCATGATGATTGATGTATCTCTTCCTGCAGTGGCAAGTGTATACATGTACTCTACGCTGATACCCGCATCAGATAGACATTTTAAAACCTCATGGAGTGTTCCGGGCTTCTGGGCAATCTTAACCGCAAGGACATCGGTAAGCATCGCAGAGAAGCCTTCCTCCTTAAGTACCCTCTTGCCTTCCTCCGGATTTGATACGATCATTCGGAGTAAGCCATATTCCGAGGTATCAGCAAGACTAAAGGATACAATATTAATATCACTTTCCATTAATGCTTCTGTGACTTGCTCCAGCCTGCCCTGGGTATTCTCAATAAATACAGATAGCTGCTTGATAACCATTGTCCCCCTCCTTCTATAAATTAAGCAAAATGTCGTTTATCAATTACGCGCTTTGCCTTACCTTCCGAGCGCTGAATCGTCTTTGGCTCTACCAGCTTTACCTTCACCGATAGTCCCAAAGCCGATTGAAGTACATAGGTAATTTTCTTCGTCAGACCTTCTAGATGCTTTATTTCATCGGAGAAGAAACGCTCCTCGACTTCAACCTGTACCTCAAGGGTATCCAGGTTATTCACCCGGTCAACAATAAGCAAATAATGTGGACTGGTCTCTGCTACTTCCAGTAACGCGGCTTCTACTTGGGAAGGGAAAACATTCACTCCACGAATAATCAACATATCGTCGGAACGGCCTTTGAAACGTTCAATTCTCGCTAGAGTCCTGCCGCATTCACATCGATCATAGGTAATGCTGGTTAGATCTTTGGTACGGTAACGGAACAGTGGAAGCGCTTCCTTGGTAATCGTAGTGAATACCAATTCACCAACCTCTCCCTCCTTACAGGGCTCAAGGGTCTCAGGATTAATGATCTCAGGCACGAAGTGATCCTCATATACATGAAGGCCCTTATGATATTCACAGTCGGCTGCCACACCGGGACCAAGTATTTCGCTCAAGCCATAAATATCGTATGCATTAAGATGAAGCTTTGCTTCAATTTCTTTTCTCATATTTTCGGTCCAAGGCTCAGCGCCACAGATTGCTGCCTTCAACTGAATATTCCCGAGCTGACCTGCTTCCTCAAGGGTCTCTGCTATATGAAGCAGATAGGAAGGGGTACAGGCAATTGCAGTAGCTCCGAAATCCTGCATCATGGTGATCAGCTTCTGGGTATTACCGGTAGACATAGGAATAACAGTAGCCCCCAGATTCTCAGCTCCGTAATGAAGTCCCAAGCCTCCGGTAAATAATCCGTAGCCGTAAGCAACCTGTATCTTATCATGGGGTCCGATACCTGCCATGGCAAGAACTCTGGCAACACACTCCTGCCACAGATCAATATCCTTACGGGTATACCCTACTACGGTTGCCTTTCCGGTTGTTCCGGAGGACGCATGAATACGTACCACTTCAGACTGAGGAACCGCAAATAATCCAAAGGGATAATTATCTCTAAGATCATCCTTGGTTGTAAACGGTAGCTTATGAAGATCATCTATTCCGGTGATATCCCCCGGCTCCATGCCCAGCTGCTGCATCTTCTTCCGGTAGAACTCCACACTATGGTAGACTCGATCCACCATTTTTATCAACCGCGCACTTTGTAGCTTATGAATCTCCTCGCGGCTCATACATTCCTTGGTTTCATTCCATATCATGTGATTACATCCTCCTGCTCTGCAACAATATACCCATGCTTCTTAAGGACCTCAGCTGTTTTCACCAGATCCTCCGTATTTAAGACCATCAGAGGAGCCTTTCCATTCCGAAGTACAATCGAGTAAATATAATTGACCCCTAGCTTTGCATCTGCAATTATGTGAAGCATACCGTCCAATGCACCAGGCTTATCCTCCAACTCAACGGCTACTGCCTCGGACACCTTTACTGCGAAGCCCTTTTCACCCAGAACCTCCTTGGCTCTCTCCGGTTGATCTACTACAATTCGAAGGATTGCAAACTCAGGTGTATCAAAGGATGCGATTGCTCTCAAATTTATTCTATTGTCTTTTAAAACAGATGTTACATTCGCTAAGCTGCCGATCTCATTTTGAACAAAAACAGAAAGCTGCTTGATCATTAAACTCCTCCTTTTCCATGCGATTTTATTACCCTAAATAACATGCCTCCCCTTTGAAGTGTGAATTATTCATGCAAATTATATCCCACTTCGAAGGCCTTTTTATTAATTTCTATTGTCTTTGGCGGAACTGTCATCTCAATTACCCTCAGCCATTCTTCCTTCGAGAAACTCATATGCTGAGCGGCAATTCCTAGTACAATAATATTGAATACCTTACTGTTTCCAAGTTTTTTTGCTTCCTCCAATGCATCCACCTTATAGATACGATGATGCTTACCAAGCTCCTCCAGGATATACTCCGGGTATTTCGCCGCACCAATTACGACCGGCATCGGATCAATTCGACTGTCATTCACTATGATCGCACCATTCTCTTTAAGGAAATGTGCATATCGTAGCGCTTCCAAACGCTCAAAGGCAATCAATACATCGGCTTGCCCCTCTTCAACCACTGGCTCATATACCTTGTCTCCGTAACGCACAAAGGTAACGACACTACCGCCTCTCTGAGCCATTCCATGTACTTCGGAGAGCTTTACATCAAAACCTGCCTGAATAGTCAAAGCACCTAAGATTCTACTAGTAAGCAAGGTTCCCTGTCCGCCTACACCAACGATCATTATATTCTTTGTCTCCATGGTGTCCTCCTCCTTATATCTCAACGGGTTTGATTGCATCAAACCTACATGCTGTTTCGCATAGACCACAACCATTACACATGGTATCATTGATTGTAATAGTTCCGTTATCTAGCTTCGTAATAGCCGGACACCCTGGTTTCATACACATTCCACACTTCTTACACACCTCAGGAAGAATTTTATACTGCTTCTTGACCGGGGACTTCTTTAGCAGAATACAGGGAGCTTTCGTAATAATTACTGCCACCTCATCCATTGTGGTTGCTTCCTTAACGGCCTTCTCCAACCTCTCCGTATCGAAGGCATTGATCTCATATACCTGATTTACGCCCACTGCTTTACAAAGAGCCGCCAGATCTACCGCATAAGTATCCTCACCCATTAAGGTTTTACCAGTAGCTGCATGATCCTGGTGACCAGTCATACCGGTCGTGGAATTATCAAGAATCATCACAGTACCGGTGCCTTTGTTGTATACCATATTGATCAAGGAGTTGATACCAGTATGCATAAAGGTAGAATCACCAATTACAGCCACCCAGTTTTTGATATATTCCTTTCCCTTTGCCTTCTCCATTCCATGAAGAGTGGATATACTCGCTCCCATACAGACCGTAGTGTCTACCACACTAAGGGGTGCCACCGCACCAAGGGTATAGCAGCCGATATCACCGGCTCCATGAATTCGTAGCTTATTTAAGACGGAATAGACGCTTCTGTGAGGACATCCCGGACAAAGGATCGGAGGTCGATTTGGTACTTGGGCCGGGTGAACCAGCCGAAGCTTCTCTCCTGATATAGTCCTTCGTAGTAAATTAGCCGAGTATTCTCCCTGAACCGTAAGGATTTCCTTTCCTATCGCCTTAATCCCCCAGGACTTCACCTGCTCCTCGATAATCGGATCCAGCTCTTCAATAATGTATAGGGTATCTACCCTAGAGGCAAACTCTTCAATCAGCCCTCTGGGTAGAGGATTTACGATTCCCAGCTTCAGTACACTGGCATCTGGAAATGCTTCCTTTACATATTGGTAGGGTATTCCGGAGGTAATAAAACCTATCCTTGTATCTAAATATTCCACCTTATTAATCGGGAAATCGCAGCCATCCTTCTCCAGAGCCTTCTCCCTGCTCTCTACCACCAGATGACGTCCCTTTGCATTACCTGGCATCATGACATTCTTGGCAACATCTCTAACATAAGGCTTATCTTCCTTCTCTACCCTCTCGTTCAGCTCCACCATACCTTGAGAATGAGAAAGTCTTGTGGTCGAGCGTACGATAACCGGTGTATCATATTTTTCACTCAGATCGAAGGCAAATTTTACGAATTCCTTGGCTTCACTGCTGTCCGCAGGTTCCAGTACCGGAACCTTGGCAGCTCTGGCGACCGCTCTTGTATCCTGCTCATTCTGAGAGCTATACAAGCCGGGATCGTCTGCAATAATAGCGACTAGTCCTCCTGTCACACCGATATAGGAAGCTGTAAAGAGCGGATCAGCCGCAACATTAAGACCAACATGCTTCATGGAAGCGAGGGCTCTTACACCGCTGAGGGAGGCTCCGATTGCAACCTCCATTGCTACCTTCTCGTTTGGTGACCATTCGGAATAAATCTCATTATATTTAACAATATTTTCACTGATTTCAGTGCTTGGAGTGCCCGGATATGCAGCTGAAACCTTACAGCCTGCCTCATATGCACCACGCGCGAAGGCTTCATTCCCTAGCATAATTACTTTATCTGCCACTATGTAAAACTCCTTTCCTATGTATAGCAATAGCAAACTAGCTATTAATATTGGATTTTATTATTTTTTATATACTTATCCTAACATATCTGGAAGATATTTCAAAGCAACATTTTATAAATCCTTGCGCAGATCTGTCACTCTTTTAGCCTTGCCTTCGAAGCGTTGAAGGCTTCTTGGTGCTACCAGCTTGATTGTTGCATCTAACCCCAGAACTACTCTCAGCTTCGACCTAATTCTTCGTTCCAGATCTCCAAGTCTTGCGTAGGAATCTAGTAAGCTTTCATCAGCCAATTCCACCTTAATCTCCATATAATCCATAAAATTCTTACGATCTACCACGATTTCATAATGTGCACCTATTTCGGGGATACCTAGCAGTACCTCCTCAATCTGGGTAGGAAATACATTCACTCCCCTGATGATTAACATATCGTCTGAGCGCCCGGACAGATTCTCCATGCGCACTGTGGTTCTTCCGCATTTGCAAGGCTCATACAAGAGTCTGGAGATATCCTTGGTCCGATATCGAATCAGGGGTAAGGCTTCCTTAGTAATACAGGTGATAACCAGTTCTCCTTTGGAACCGGGAGGAAGTACTTCGCCAGTCTCAGGATCAATAATCTCCGGAATAAAATGATCCTCATTGATGTGCATGCCATTAAGCTCCAAGCATTCGCCGGATACTCCTGGTCCAATCAGCTCACTCATACCATAATTCTGGGTAACCTTCATATCATGTCCCCATAGCTTATACATCTCCTGACGCATGGGTTCCGTCATTCCTTCTCCACCAAAGAGACCAATCTTTACCTTCAGGTCCTTGTCAGGATCAAGCCCCATCTGATGGACTACCTCACCAATGTGTAATGCATAGGAGGGAGTAGCAACTAAAAGCGTGGTTCCAAAATCCTGCATGTACATAATCTGCTTCTGAGTATTGCCTGAGGAGGTAGGACACACGATTGCTCCGAGGTTCTCAAGGCCATAATGTAAGCCCAAGGCTCCGGTAAACATCCCATAGCCGAAGCAAATCTGTGCTACATCCTCCTCCGTCGCACCACCCATTACAGCTATTCTGGATACGCATTCAGTCCAGGTCTGTAAGTCCTTCCTGGTATAACCTACCACAGTAGGCTTTCCTGTTGTACCGGAGGATGCATGAATTCGTACAAGCTCCCTCTTAGGAACCGTAAATAATCCAAAAGGGTAATTATCCCTTAGGTCCTTCTTATTAGTAAAGGGTAGTCTCTTTAAATCCTCTAAACTCTTCACATCTTCCGGCTTAATGCCCACTTCATCCATCTTCGCCCGATATGCCGGTACCTTTTCATAGACTCTTGCCACTGTCTCCTTCAATCTCAGCAGTTGAAGCTCTTCCATCTCTTTCCTCGGAAACGTTTCTTCTTTCGCCCATATCATGTCAAATCCTCCTTCATTTATTGCGATTAGGCATTAATAAGAAGCTGTCTCCTCGTAGCATGATACGACGATTCAGCTTCCGTCTGATTATACTTCTTATGTATCCCTAATCAACTTAGGCAATACGGTCTTCCAATTCCTATGCTGCCTCGATGGACTTTTTCGAATTTTCTGTAACCGTTTCTCCATAACAAGAAAATATCTCCTCCACCTTACCCTGATCCATCTTAGGAGTAAGTATGCTTACTACGGGTACGATGATCAAACCCGCCACCATGGCAATAGCACCTGCATTAATCGGTGAGGCGATATATTTTAAGAATAGGTTTGACATCGTTATACCGACGCCTGTTGCAAAGCTGGCCCAAACTGCAGCCCTCGTAACACGCTTCCAGTACAAGCCATATAAAAAAGGTGCCAAAAAGGAGCCTGCCAATGCACCCCAGCTGATTCCCATGAGCTGAGCGATAAAGGTTGGTGGATTCAGAGCAATAATAATTGATAAGGCAATAAAGCCCACAATTAATATTCTCATGGTCATGATCTGCTTCTTCTCACTCATATTCTTAACCAGATTTCCCTTGATAAAGTCCAGTGTAAGGGTTGAACTGGAGGTCATAACCAGAGAGGCTAGGGTTGACATGGATGCAGATAGTACTAATACAACAACGATTCCAACTAGGACATCTGGCAAGGAAGACAACATATAGGGTACGATTGCATCGAATACTACAGAGCCATCCGCTTTATAGATTCCTTCGTTATCATATAATCGGCCGAACCCTCCGAGGAAATAACAGCCACCGGAAATAACTACTGCAAATACGGTTGATATAATCGTACCTGACTTGATGGATTTCTCATTCTTGATAGTATAAAACTTATGTACCATCTGCGGTAGCCCCCAGGTTCCTAAGGAGGTTAGAACTACAACTCCGAGAAGATTAACTGGGTCCGGTCCGAAGAAAGAAACATAGGCACCAGGCATCCCGGCAGTAGCAGGTACTTCACTTTCCAATTGTGCCAATCTTTGAATTGCTTCCACAAAACCGCCGTTTTTGCTCAAAACGGCTACTACCACAAAAAAAATTCCACCCAACATGATAATACCCTGGATAAAATCATTAATAGCTGTTGCCATATATCCACCGAGAACAACATAGATACCGGTCAGAACTGCCATTGCTAGAACACAAATCCAGTAAGGAACATCGAAGGCCATTCCAAACAGTCTGGATAGACCATTATATACAGAGGCGGTATAAGGTATAAGGAATATAAACGCAATGGCAGAGGCTATGATTCGGAGCGCTCTACTATCATATCTGCTGCCAAAAAAGTCAGGCATGGTTGTAGACTTCAGATGATGTGACATAACTCGTGTTCTTCGTCCTAGGATAACCCAGGCCAATAAACTTCCGATAAAAGCATTGCCAATACCAATCCATGTTGCCGATATACCGTATCTCCATCCGAATTGTCCTGCATATCCTACAAATACCACTGCTGAGAAATAGGTAGTTCCATAAGCAAAGGCAGTCAGCCATGGACCTACAGCCCTTCCTCCTAATACAAAATCACCTACATTGGTGGTATGCTTTCTTGCATAGATTCCAACCAATATCATGATGGTGAAAAATACAATTAAAAACACCACTTTAATTAACATACTTTATCCTCTTTCCCTGTTCTATGTCTCTTCAACGCTTCAACGCTTTAAAGCAATAGTATCAAACTTTTAACGAACTGTCAATAGGAATCGTCAATCTTTGTTAAATTTACCCCAAAGTCAACAATTTTGGAATATAAAGGGTAAACAAAAAAAGCCGGTAAAAACCGGCTTTTTTATTCTACATATATTAAATTTATTAATAGCTGCCAAATCACTGCTTCACGGTATTAAATAGCTTTGCCAGACTTACAGCAAGGAAATCACTTTATAGGCCGCGAACAAGGAGATTATGGCTGCCAGCGGAACTAGTAAAACAAATTTCATATGCTTAGTTTTATGGCGAAAGGTATACATTCCTATCAGGGAACCTGGGCCACCGCCAAGAAAGGCAATCAGCAACAAAGTCCGTTCCGGAATACGCCAAGCATTCCTTCTGGCTTTCTGCTTATCCAATCCCATGGTTAGGAACCCAACTAGATTCACTATTCCAAAATAACCAATCACCAGCTTATACATAAGCTCCATGCTATTATTTCTCTCCCTGAGGTGTGATATCGATACCCAGTTCCTTCAACTGCTTATCATCAACTACATTCGGAGCATCGGTCATAAGACAGGAGGCATCCTTCACCTTCGGGAAAGCAATAACGTCACGGATACTATCCTCCTTAGCCATAAGCATAACCAATCGGTCTAAGCCGTAGGCTAATCCTGCATGCGGGGGTACGCCGTATTTGAAGGCATTCAGAAGGAAACCGAAGCGCTCATAGGCAGCTTCCTTAGTAAAGCCAAGAACCTTAAACATCTTCTCCTGTACATCACTTTGGAAGATACGAACAGAACCGCCACCTATCTCTGTACCGTTCAAGGTGATATCATAGGCCTTTGCTCTTACCTTGCCAGGGTCTGTATCCAGGAGGTCAAGGTCTTCATCCATAGGCATCGTAAAAGGATGGTGCTTTGCAGTATATCTACCTTCCTCTTTAGAGTATTCTAACAAAGGAAACTCGGTAATCCATAGGAACTTGTATTCATCCTTATGAAGAAGTCCCAGATTCTTGGCAAGCTCAACTCTGAGAGCACCTAGCGCTGCAAACACTGTATCATCCTCGTCCGCAGCGAATAATAAGAGGTCTCCCGGCTTACCATTCATAGCAGCTGTCAGAGCCTTTAATTCATCCTCTGTTAAGAACTTTGCAAAAGAGGATTTGTAATTTCCTTCTGCATCGATTGCCAGATATGCCAGTCCCTTTGCACCGTAATCCTTAACAAAGTCCACTAAAGCATCAATCTTCTTTCTGGGCATATCAGCTTGTCCCTCTGCATTGATACCACGTACGGAACCACCCTTCTCGAGAGCACCTGTAAACACGCTGAAGCCACAAGTCTTTACTACTTCAGAAACATTCTTTAATTCAAAGCCAAAACGAACATCTGGCTTGTCAGAACCGAAGCGTTCCATCGCTTCAGCATAAGTCATTCTTTGTATCGGTAATTCAATCTCAATTCCGATACTCTCCTTGAACATTTTCTGTAATAAGCGCTCATTAACACCTATTACATCATCAACATCCACAAAGGATAGCTCCATATCAATCTGGGTAAATTCCGGCTGTCTGTCTGCACGGAGATCCTCATCACGGAAGCATTTAACAATCTGGAAATAGCGGTCATAGCCTGCTACCATTAATAGCTGCTTGAACAACTGCGGTGATTGAGGTAATGCATAGAAGTTACCGGGATGAACACGGCTCGGAACCAGATAATCTCTTGCACCCTCGGGTGTACTCTTGGTTAATACCGGTGTCTCAATCTCCAGGAAGCCCTCTTCTGCCAAGAATTGACGGGTAATCGTTGCAACCTTGCTTCGTAAAATCATGTTCTTCTGAAGGTCCGGTCTTCTTAAATCCAGATAACGATACTTTAATCTCAACTCTTCCTTCGTCTTGGATTCCTCTTCAATCTGGAAGGGAGGCGTCTCTGCCTCGGATAGAATTCTAAGCTGGGTTGCTCTGATCTCAATATCTCCGGTTGCCAAATTTTCATTCACAGCACCGGAACGCGCCTCTACTTTACCAACAACCGCGATTACAAACTCACTTCTCAGCTTCTCAGCCTTAGCGAAATTCTCACTACCGCAATCACTTTCCTCAAATATAATCTGTAAAAGACCGGAACGATCCCTTAAATCAACAAAGATAATTCCGCCTTTATTTCTGCTCTTTTGTACCCATCCCATGACGGTTACCGTCTCACCGATATTCTTATTAGAGACTTCAGTACATCTGTGGCTTCTTTGTAAGCCCTTCATTGCTTCTGCCATAGCTTTATCTTTCTCCTTTTACCGAATACCATATTGGTACTCGTAATTTTCAACCGATTCAATGCTTTTTATTTTATAGCATTTTAGAATATCTGTCCATAGATTTTTTATGCATATGATTCATACTATCATATCGATTGACTCATATAAGGGTGCTTCAAAGACCTTAGTTCACATCCTTCACTCTGCAAAAGCATAACTTAACTCATATGAAAATCAACACATCTTCTATTTCTCGTAACAGGCTTCACATAATTTGAACCTACTCTTACATGCTCAGGGTGAACAATATAAGCCGCAAGCGCTTCTTCATTCTCAAAGACACTGTCGAGAACTAAATCTGCTTCAGATGAGGATAAGGGCTCTATATATAAATTTATCGAGACGATTCCGGGAATTAAATTGATTAAATTCTCCAACTCCTCCTTCATCTTTAACGCATTACTTTTATTCTCTTCCTCTGAAAAGCCTTCTGCATAATCCCATGCCACAATGTGTTTTACCATTATTATACCAACCTTTCTTATTAGTTGTGTAATCAATAAAGTTATCTTTTCATTTTCAATATTAGTTTCATAGCAATGACATTTTCTAATGTTTTATATTGCCAAGTCTTCCTTGGTAAATTAGTGCTATAATGCTCCTTCGAATGGAGATGCTGGTAGTCCTTCCTTATTATACAGGTTTGCCCCCTCCGGGTTATCAGACCAGGCATAACGGACGAAGGCAGGTTCTGTTATTCCAGGATGGGCTACCAATATTGTGTTGGCATCAATGGTTGCCTGCGCAGGCTGATAGATACCATCTAAACTGCTAAGCATAAAGCCATCCAGCTTCTCTCCCTTTACCATCAAGCCACTACCAACATGATTGAAAAACAGTCGAAGGCTACTCCCTTCCCGCTCTGCGTGATCAAACATAGGACCACAGGTCTCAACCGTTTCTCCAAAGATATCTCTTCTCACCCATCTGGCAAGACGCTGCCCTACGGTCTTTTTATCCTTTGGATGCAGGTCATTGTATTCACCGATATCAATGGTAACCACCATACCTGTATTCAAAATCTTCATAGCTCGTCTCTGCTCATCCCTAAGAATTGCCCAATTGCTGTTTACTGGCTCCTTCCTCCAGAGACAGAAATTTGCTAACTGCACATAGTAGAAAGGAAAGCTGCCGAGAGACCAGGTGGCTCGCCAATCACTGATTACTTCTTCGAACAGTTCCTTGTAACCATAAGGATCATCCGTATTCGATTCGCCTTGGTACCAGAGTGCTCCTCTGATACTATATTTACGCAGCGGATATATCATTCCGTTATATAAGCCTACAGGCTTATAGTTAAAGTTCTCATTCTGTTCCAAGGTGGTCATGACAGCTCCGATCTGATACTTCCAGGTGCCGGAGAGAGGAAGCTTATCCCCTGCTACCTTTAGAAAATACGGCATATCGGTGATAAAAGCCCCCATACTATGGTTGACAATTACCCGAACCGCCAGCAGATTGGAGCCAGCCTTTAAGACCCCTTCTGGTACCCTATATCGGCGCGGTGGGTATCTATAAGTGGTGTTTCCGATAAGAACACCGTTCAGATAGGTTTCATCAGCATGAATAATCGTTCCGAGGTCCAGCTTTGCTTCCAGTCCTGCCATCTCCTCAGGAACGATGATTTCTCTGCGAAACCATACTGAGCCTCGAAAATTCTCAAGCTCCGTGTCCTCGAAATTACATGGCAGCTCCATACTGCTCCAATTCTCATCCTCATATTCGAGGCTGTACCAAGGTGTCTCGTTTGGCTGAAGACCTTGATCCTTCTTATTCAGATTCAAGTTCCAGCTATTTGTTCTAGTTTCATCCTGCTTAATTCTCCCGCCCACATAAGCGTCATCCTTGCAAAGTGATAAGGTCTCCATGAAGCTTTTATGCTTCAGTAATGATTTTTCACTCATCCAACTTTGTGCAGGTGTTCCTCCTACCGCAGTATGTAGCAGACCAATGGGAATATGGTAGAGATTATAGATCTCCTTTGCGAAATAATATCCGACTGCACTGAACTTACTGGCACTATCCGGTGTTAAAGGAGTCCAATTACCATCGGAGAGGTTATCCACGGGTTTATGAAAGTTGTAGGTCTGAGGCACCGAAAATCTGCGTATATATGGATAATCCGAATCTCTTAGAACCTCCTCCTCGTATAAATCATAGGTTCTGCTCACATTGAGCTCCATATTGGACTGTCCTCCAAGAATCCAGACATCACCAATCAGCACATCCTCTACACATCGTTCCTGACCTGCACAAAGAATTCTCAATTCATGGGGTCCGCCGGCAGGCAGATTCTGCATTACGATCTCCCAGCTCCCATCCTCCAGCACCCTTGTTTCATAGTTCTCTCCTAGAAATTCGATGGTTAATTGTCTGCTCGGGGACGCCCATCCCCATATACGCACTGTTTCCCCTCTTTGCAGTACCATACCATCATTAATCAGGTATGGCAGTTTGATTTCCCCCTGCTGCTTTAACATCATTAACTCCTTTCCTTCCATACATTATCAAATCCAAGTAACTCAAATGTCATAAAAACCACACGAGTTAGAGCTTGGATAATCATAATCCGTTCGGTATTACTGAGTTAAGAAAGCATCTTATAGATAGAATACGCCATATTGTCGATTGTCGATTGCTTTTCCACTGCTCCGATATTGAAGGCCACCTTAGGCATTCCATACACCACACAGGACTTTTCATCCTGCCCCAGCGTTCTTGCTCCCTTTCTTCTCATAGACATGAGCCCTTTTGCACCGTCATAGCCCATACCGGTCAAAATCACCCCAACCGCATTCTTGCCCGCTTCTTTGGCAACCGACTCAAATAGAATATCTACGGAAGGACAATGACCATTTACCTTTTCTCCATAAAAGCATTCTACCCGATATCTTTCACCAACACGTCGGATTATCATATGCTGGTCGCCCGGAGCGATTAGTACATGTCCTCGCTCTACATAATCTCCTGACCTCGCTTCCTTAACCGTTAGGTTTGTCTGAATATTAAGTCTTTCAGCAAACATACGGGAAAAGTTTGGTGGAATGTGTTGTACTATTACTATTCCCGGTATATCCACCGGTAGATTTTTCAATACTGTATAGATTGCCTCTGTCCCTCCCGTTGAGGCACCAATGGCTATGATTTTGCCTTTACCTGCAATCTCGCTGCTTACTATTTTCTTGAAAGGCTCATCCTCTACAACATTGTTTATCTTCGCCTTTGAAGCAATCTTTATCTTACTGATCAGTTCGTTGACAAAGTGTTCAACACTGTTGACAGAGGATAGGTCCGGCTTTCCTACAAAATCTACTGCTCCTGCATTCATAGCATCAAATACCGTTCCTGAGGTTGAGCTGACAACAATAATCGGCAGCGGATACTGAGGCATGAGTCTCTGAACAAATTCTATCCCGTTCATCTTTGGCATCTCGACATCACAGGTCATTACATCCGGCTTTACGGCAATTATCTTATCCCTAGCGTCATAAGGATCACTAGCCGTCGCTACTACTTCAATCTCCGGATCTGTAGATAATCCACGAAGGAGTACCTCGCGAAACAGAATACTATCATCGACGATTAGAACTCTGATTTTCCTATTCATAGAGTTTAGCCTTTCTTATATTTTACGATAAACTGCCGGTTGAACGTATTTAAACCTAGTTTCCTCACGATTTAATGACTCAGAGTGTCCGATGAATAGATAACCACCGGGCTCCAATAAATCATAATACTTATTTACAAGATTATTCTTCGTTTTATTATCAAAATATATCATAACATTTCTACAGAATATAACATGAAATTTCTTCTTAAAGGGAAATACATTTTCCATAAGATTAAACTTCCGAAAAATCACCTCATTACGAAGTCTGTCAATAAATACAGATTCCTGGTTATTCAGCTTTGTGGTATAGCTTAATCTCCATTTAGCAGGTAGTGTCTCTATCTCTTTATTCGTGTAGACGCCCTTTTTTGCCTCCTCAAGCACCTTGCTGGATATGTCAGTTGCCAATACCTTTGTATCCCAGTATAGCTTGTCCTTACCGAAAAACTCATCCAGGATCATTGCCAATGTATAAGGCTCCTCACCACTGGAGCAACCCGCACACCAGATACGTAGGTCTTTGTCGGTTATCCTTGTCGCGAAGTAAGGAAGAACTACATCCTTTAAATAGGTAAAATGATCCGCTTCCCTCATAAAAAATGTATGATTTGTTGTAATCTTATCCAGAAGACCTGAGACTGCCGCACCCGTCTTATCACTAATTACATAATTATAGTATTCCGAAAAATCCTTAAATCCCTTTTGTATTAGTTCATTTTGAAGTCGACCAATTACCAAAGACTCTTTCTCCGGCTTGAGATATATCCCATAGCTTGCCTTGATAAAGCTTGCTAATTGATCAAATTCCTTCTTTGAAATAGTAATCACAGGCTCCTCCTTTTATGTCACAAATTACTGTTGCAATACTTTATTCAGGGTCTGAATTACATGCTCCTCTTTAAAAGGCTTCACGATAAAGGTCTTCGCTCCATAGCTGATTGCTTCCATAACCATTCGTTCTTGACCCATAGCAGATATCATCACAACCTTAGCCTTTGGATCGAAGGCAATTATCTCCTTTAATGCCTCCAGCCCAGTCATCTCAGGCATGGTGATATCCATTGTAACCAGATCAGGCTTCAATTCCTTATACTTATTAACTCCTATCAGACCATTCTCCGCTTCATCGACAACTTCAAAATCATTGTTTACTAATATATTCTTTATTGCCAGTCTTATAAATGCTGCATCATCAACTATTAATACTTTTTTCATTATGTTCTCCTTGTTCTATGTATTTATTATAACATGTTGTGAGTAGTACCTTCAATGTTGATCACTTCTTAACACCTTACTTATAGTAGTAATTACCTACTTTCTAGGTATTTCCATTATAGTAACAATGCATAAAAACGTCAATACATGAAACGATTTGTCGAAAACAAATATGTATGGTCGACTTTAATATCCATAAAAGGAGAATACCGATTGGCATTCTCCTCTATCTAATTCCACTTGTAACCTATGATACTTTCATTTAATGTGATTGGTTTAGAAAATACTCGGCAAGCTGATCCAATCCTACTTCTGTCTGCTCTCCATTCTCCATGTTCTTCACATTCACTTTGTTACCTGCCAGCTCATCCGCTCCAATAATTACCGTGTTCTTCGCCCCGATTTTATTGGCGTATTTCATCTGAGCCTTAACACTCCGATCCATATAGTCGGTCTCCACAACGATCCCTGCTGATCTTAATTTTTGCACCAGTTTAAAAGCAGACGCCTTGGCTTCTTTACCCAATATCCCCACATAGAGTTCTACAGCCGGCTCTGCTTCAAGCTCAACACCTTCTGCGGCCAATTCATTGATAATTCGCTCGATACCAAAACCGAAGCCCACAGCTGGTATATCCTGCTTCTCATCAATTTCATGAATCAGATTATCATATCTTCCTCCACCACAAAGAGTAAAGCCCTCCGCATTGACAAATTCAAAGACCGTCTTTGTATAGTAATCCAAGCCCCTTACGATACCGGTATCCACCTCATAGGAAATACCGATTTCGTCTAATAGACTCTTTAGCTCATCAAAATGTGTCTGGCATTCTTCATCCAGATATTCTATTGTTCGCGGAGCATCCTTGACAATCGTCTTACAGGTTGGGACCTTACAATCAATAACACGTAGAGGATTCTTAAGCATTCTTTCCTTACAGGTAGGGCAGAGTTTATCCTCATGCTGTCTCAGATAACTGAGCAAAGCCTCATTATAAGTCTTACGACAATTACCACAGCCGATACTGTTGATATGAAGTTTTGCCCCCTTCATACCCAACTCCTTCATAAATTCAGTCAGGAGAGAAATCAATTCAACTTCAGCAAGGGGACTAGGTGAACCTAAGAATTCAATACCAAATTGATGATGTTGACGCAGTCTGCCGCTCTGAGGATTCTCATAGCGGAAGGCCTGAGTGACATAAAACAGTTTCGTGGGCTGACTTTCTGCATATAAGCTATTCTCCAGATAAGCACGGACTGCGCCGGCTGTTCCCTCCGGTTTCAGAGTTATACTTCGATTGCCCTTATCATCAAAGGTATACATCTCCTTCTGCACCACATCTGTAGTCTCTCCTACACCTCTTTGAAACAGAATGGTATGTTCAAAAGCCGGTGTGATGATCTCCTTTATATTATAGGCCTTACAGATTCTTCTTGCGATACCCTCGATTATGGTACGCTTATGCATGCTGGAACCATACCAATCCTGGGTTCCTTTCGGTCGTTGTGTTATCATCATAGTCCTCCGTTCTGATAAAAAATATATTTCTCAATTGTATTGGTAATAAGGTGATACATCCTTAAAGCTCAGCCAGATTAGCTTCAATAAAACGCTTCTTTCTCTCAATCATCTCATCAATTCGATTGATATAATCCAGCACACTCTTTACATTGTCTACGCGCTCCAATCGGTTTTCCTTATGGAAGACAAACTTAGACATACCGCCGGCACCAAGGGCAAGGATTGTCTGCTTTTCCTCCATAATCAAAATATTATAGAGTCCCTCCCTACCATATCTGGCATAGCCGATATTCTCCAGGTTATCTGCCATATTCTTCTGTCTATAAAGATAATACGGGAGATATTCATTCTCTTTGGCAAATTCCATCGCTTGGTCTAGCATCCTCCAAACCTCGGTCGCCTTCTTCTCTATATAGTTTTCCTTCTCCGTATTCAACCGGGCTGCCCGTTTAATCGCTAAGGTATGGACCGTAAGGCTCTCCGGGTCAAGCTCCTTTATCTGTCTTAAGGTATCAGCCACATCCTCCGGCCTCTCACCGGGAAGACCGATGATAATATCCATGTTAATATTACTATGTCCAGCTTCTCTCGCCATCCAAAAAGCCTCTTTTACCTGCTCTATTGTATGCTTTCTGCCGATGAGATCAAGAGTCCTCTGCTGCATACTCTGAGGATTGATGGAGATCCGATCAACTCCCCACCTCTTTAGCACCATAAGCTTCTCGGCAGTAATACTGTCCGGTCTTCCAGCTTCCACGCAGAACTCTCTGACCTCAGTAAAATCAAACTGTTCCTTCACCAGGCCCAATAGTCGATCCAACTGTTCTGCACTTAAGGTCGTTGGTGTACCTCCTCCAAGGTATACAGTTTGAAGCTTCTTTCCGGGAAGAGAATTGGCAAGGGAGCGAATCTCCGTTTCTAAGGCAGACAGATATCTCTCTATCTCCTTCGAATACTTCTCTGCGGAATATGATGTAAAGGAGCAATAGAGACAGGTGCTCGGACAAAAGGGAATTCCAATATAGACACTATAGCCCTCTTTATAATCCAGTTCACCGAGAAGCTTTAGCTCCCGTCTGGCTATTTCCAGACTTAGGGCAATCTTCTCGTTAGAGCAAAGATATTCTCTACTCATTTTGTGATAAATATCAGCCTCTGTTACGCCTTGCTCCAACAACTCATAAACCAACTTGGTAGGTCGGATACCGGTAAGTATTCCCCAGGGTAGGTCTCGTCCGGTAATCCTGGACAGTATCTCATAGAGAAATCGTTTCAAGGCATTTTTATACTCTGATTTAGCTGGACTGTTCACTAGTGTAAGTCGATCCGAAGCACATTGCTTGTCTCCCCTTACAATAAGCAGGTCAATTAATTCCGGTTGAAAGTCAAGCTTTATACATAGCTGCACATCATCCTTAACGGATCTCAACCCACTGGTCTGCATTCCTGCTTCGCTAATTCGCTCTGTTGTCTCATACTCTGTAGCCGAATACACCCTAATGGACTCCTCCGGATAAAATGCTTTCACTAGGGGATAGACATCATTCTCATATGCCTTATCGGATAATATTACTGTAATCATATATATCTATTCCTCATCTATCTCTATATCTGAGATAGATTTCCTTCTTAGTCAAAATACAAGCTTCCACTGAGATAAACATTATTATCCCGCTCAAAGCCGATAGTGGTGGGCCTTCCATGTCCTGGATATACCTTTACCTGGTCCTCCAAAATCATCAGCTTTTCATTGATGGAAGCAACCAATTGCTTACTATTGCCCGTAGGAAGATCTGTTCTTCCTATGCTTTCGAGAAATAAGGTATCACCGCTAATCAAGGTCCCATGGGACTGGAAATAATAGCATACCCCACCGGCTGTATGACCGGGTGTATGGATTACCTTGATTTTAAAGCCTGCCAACTCAATGTTCTGACCATCCTGTAACAGTACCTCCGGTATCAGTGTACATTCCCTGCGGATCTGAGAAGAGGCATTAAGACGTGGTTCCTTAAGAAGCTTCTCCTCCGCCTCATGTGCATGAATAGGGGCCTTTGTTCGGGCAGCCAGGTCTTCGGCAGCCAAAATATGGTCAAAATGACCATGTGTGAGAAGAATCCCTTTGCACACAAGGTCATTTGCCTTTAAATACTGTTCTATTCTATCGGCATCATCCGCCGGATCAAATACTATTGCTTCCTTACTCTCATCGTTACTTACAATATAGCAGTTGGTCTGAACCATACCCAATACAAGGGTTTTCAAGTTTAGCTCACTCATACGGACCTCCTATATATTTAGCTTGTTGTTATAACCTAGCCTACGAATCAGCTTGTGCCGAATGAGCACCACTGTGCGAATTTCGCGTTCTTCCCAAGGATTTTTCTTACTTCCATTTCCTACCCTTTGAATTAGTTTGTGCGTGACTTTCACAACCCGGAAGAACAAGGAATGAGCACCATTGTGCGAATTTCGCGTTCTTCCCAAGGATTTTGCATTTCAAAATCCTTTATTCATATTTAGCCGGCCGTACGCTCGATATCGAGTACACTTTCCACATTCCTAATCTTAGAGATTATTTCATTCAGTTGTTCTTTCCCATTAATCTCAAAACCGATACTGATTGTGGCTTTACCTTGCTTACTGGTACGAACATTCATCGAGGTTACATCAATCTTATTCTCTGTTAAAACCTTTGAGATATCAACTAATACACCGGTTCGGTTATTGGCATAGATCTTAATCTCTGCACTATATACACCGCCTGTTTCCTTACCATCTGCCGAGACATTCCACTCTGCATCAATTAGTCTTGCCCGATCCTCCTCAGGTAGATTAATTACATTAATACAATCGGTACGATGGATGGATACCCCTCGGCCACGGGTGACAAAGCCAACTATCTCGTCTCCCGGTACAGGACTACAGCACCTGGAGAAGCGAACCGCCAAATCATGAATACCTTCCACTACTATTCCGCTATTGGATTTCTTCTTTGGAATACGCTCCTTTATCTCCTGAACCGTCTCCAGAACATTCTCATCCGTTATCTCTTTTTTGTTCTTCTTCTTATATTCTTCAAGCAGCTTATTGACAATTTGACCTTCCTTGAGGCCTCCGTGTCCAAGAGCAGCAAGAACAGAATCCCAATCGCGGAAGCCATATTTACGCATAACCGTACTCATGAATTCCGGCTTTATAATATCGCTTTGGACAATACCCTTTGCTTTACAGTAGGCAACAATCAACTCCTTACCCCTGTTGATATTGTCCTCCTTAAGCTCTGTTTTAAACCATTGGTTGATCTTATTCTTTGCCTGTGTACTCTTAACAATAGAGAGCCAGTCACGACTCGGACCCTTAGAGTTTTGGGAAGTAATAATTTCAATACGATCGCCGTTCTGGATCACATAATCGATCGGCTCCAGCTTACCGTTTACTCTGGCACCAACCATCTTATTACCAACTGCACTATGGATTGCATAGGCAAAGTCGATAGGATTCGAGCCGGTTGGTAAGGTCTTTACATCCCCCGTCGGGGTAAAAGCATAGACACTCTCAGAGAATAGGTCAAAATCATTCTTGATCAGACTCAGGAATTCTTTGTTATCGGACATGTCTCTCTGCCATTCCAGTACCTGACGAAGCCAAGTCAGCTTCTCTTCCTCAGAATTGGCTGTACCGCCCTTCCCGCTCTGTCCCTCCTTGTATTTCCAGTGGGCAGCAATACCATATTCGGCGGTGCGGTGCATCTCATAGGTACGAATCTGGATCTCAAAGGGTGAGCCCTTCGGTCCAATTAGGGTTGTATGAAGAGACTGATACATATTGGGTTTAGGCATGGCAATATAATCTTTAAAACGACCGGGAATCGGTTTAAACATCTCGTGTATTACGCCCAGTGCCGCATAACAGTCCTTTAAAGAATCAACAATAATACGCACAGCAAACAGATCATAGATCTGATCCAGGGTCTTATTCTGATTCACCATTTTCTTATAGATGCTGAAGAAATGCTTGATCCGTCCATCAATATTGGCAGAAATTCCAGCTTCTTCAATATGCGCTCTAACTTCGTTTACGATATCATCGATATAAGCCTGACGCTCGCTTCTCTTAGTGGATATCTTTTCTGCAAGCTCCTTATAGACCTCTGGCTCAAGATATTTAAGGGATAAATCATCGAGCTCTATCTTAATCTTGGAGATACCAAGCCTCTGAGCAATCGGAGCATAGATATCCATGGTCTCTCTTGCGGTTTCCTTCTGCTTATGCACCTCCTTATATTTAAGGGTACGCATATTATGCAGACGATCCGCCAGCTTAATTAAGATAACACGAATGTCCTTCGCCATCGCTAAGAACATCTTCCTTAAGTTCTCCGCTTGCAGCTCAACCTTGTCCATGTCGTAATTTAATTTGGTCAGCTTGGTAACACCATCTACTAAAAGAGCGATTTCATCAGAAAACAAAGCAGCAATCTGTGGCACTGTAAATTCAGTATCCTCAACTACATCATGCAGTATTCCTGCAACTATGGTTTCCTTATCCAGCTCTAGCTCCGCTAAAATATTCGCAACACATAAGGGATGAATAATATAAGGCTCTCCGGATTTACGGAACTGATCCTTATGGGCATCATTGGCAAGGCGATACGCCTTTTCCACCAAGGAGATATCTGCTGATGGATGGTAGCTTCTGATCTTTTCAATAAGCTTCTGATACAAGGTTTCGGGCGCAGTAAAATCAGCCGGTGCATTAAACGTCACCGTTGTGATCACCTCATCCTTTCCTATTATCTCTTTCATTTCTTCCATGATCATCACCGCCCATCTATGAAAAGTCAATCAGTCTCAAGTATTCTTCTGAAGTTAAGATATGCAATCTATGTTTCATTAGTTCCCTTCGTATTGTATTACCGCTTCCACATCATACTTGGTCAGCTTCTCGCGTCCCTTTAATCCCTTTAATTCCATGAGGAATATAATCTTTACCACTTCTCCACCAAGCATCTCGATCAGCTTTGTAATCGCTTCGATTGTTCCGCCGGTAGCGATCAGGTCATCTATAATAACTACCTTCTGACCGGGTTTTATGGAATCCTTATGAATCTCAATTGTTGCTTTACCATATTCCAGATCATAATCCATGGACACGGTCTCACAGGGTAATTTCCCCTTCTTACGAACCGGAATAAACGGCCTATTCGTATTATAAGCAATCGGGACACCAAAGATAAAACCTCTTGATTCAGGACCAGCAATCACATCAAAGTCAAGATCCTTCAATAAATCCTGCATTTGATCAATCGCTAATCTAAGACCGTCTTTGTCTTGCAAAACACTAGTAATATCTCGAAATATAATTCCAGGCTCCGGAAAATCCGGGATACTTCTCACATACTCTTCCAATTTCTTCATTCTACAACCATGCCTTTCTTAGGGTTAACCCTGTATATTTAAATATCAGCTTTTCAGATATTTTGTGAAGCATTAAAAAGTTAGCTTCGCAAACTTTTTGCTTGCTAGCTATTCTCAGGACAAAACAGTGATATATTCGTTTAGATGCCTATTATATCACTATTTTAGATCTTTCGTAAAGAAAATTTAGCAATTGTGTTGTTTTTTCTTCCTTAAACTGACGTAAAAGTAAATAAATCCTTCCTAATCTACATTTCCGATTATTTTATCGGTAGTTTTGAATCATTAGCTGTATATTCCGAAAGCCATTGTATTCATTGATTTTCGGGTAATAGGTAATAGCAAGAGCTATGTTCAGGCTTCGACCTGTTCGAAGCTTCTGAGCTTCATCTTCTCCGTATACCTTGGTAATATAAGAAAAGAATTCATTCACATCACCGAAATAAACTGCCTCCATCTCTCTCCCATATTTATTCACTAGGTAGAAGCGAATACCACTGGCATTTTTACCTATAATAAATGCTGATTTAATCCTCAATTCCTTCTCTGCAAACAAGGGCTTCTCATTCCCCTTACCGAAGGGCTCCAGCTGCTTCAGTTCATCTACCAGTGCTTCATTGATGTACCCAAAGGGTAAATGAATATCGATGGTTACCTTAGGGATTAGCATTTCTTCTGTCAGTTTAGTATTCTCGTTTAGGACTTTTCTGAGAATATCTATATTTTCTCGTATCAGTGAAAGACCTGCTGCCATCGGATGCCCGCCAACCTTAAGGAATAGCTCCCTGCATTTACTAAGCTCTTCTATCATATTGTACTGCTCGATGGATCTTCCCGATCCCTTCACACTGTGCTCTGCATCCGTAAGCACCAGGGTGGGACGGTTATATCGTTCTCTGATTCTTCCTGCAATAATTCCCGCTATGCTCTCATGACAATCCTCCAGATAGACTACCAGGACCTTATCATTGTGAATGTCAGTTTCCTCAATTAGCTTAATTGCCTTTTGAACATTATGCGTAGTCATCTCCTTGCGAAGATCATTTAAGCCACGTACTTCACTAGCTAAAGTCAGTGCCTGCTCCTTCGTTACAGCTAAAAGCAGTTCCAGACCCTTCTTGGCAGTATCCAGTCTCCCAGAAGCATTCAGACATGGGCCTATCACAAAGCCAAGATGAAAGGCACTTAATTGCTCCTTGTCGATACTGCTTACATCCATCAAAGCCAGCAATCCCATATTCTTAGTCTTTTTCAGAAGCTGCAGACCATGCTTTACAATAATTCGATTCTCTCCTGTTAGCTCCATAACATCGCAAACCGTGGCTATCGCTGCATAAGAAAGTAATTCTTGTTCAAATTCTTCCCGATTTTTCAAATCATAATACGTATGTAATGCACAGCACAGCTTATAACCAATCGCCGCTCCGCATAAACCCTTATTAGGATACTCGCAATCCGGACGTTTCGGATTAATCACTGCATCTGCTGCCGGCAGTCTCACATGAGTCGCATTATTCTTTTCTCTCTCTGCTTTTTCTCCAATATCAGGTTCAATCGTTAACGCCACCTCTGCGAGTCCTACCGTATCCTGTATCTCCTCTAATAAGCTATGATGATCCGTAATAATCACTGTCATTCCCAAGCTTTTGGCTAGTTCCACCTGTTCCAAAGCGACAATTCCGTTGTCACAGGTAAGAATAGTATCAATCCCTTCCTTGTGGGCCGCCTCAACCATCTGATTATTAATACCATAGCCATCCTTAATTCGATCAGGTATCTCATAGTCAACCTTCGCACCAAGACATTTTAGGCTGCGATATAGAATATAGGTTGCAACCACGCCGTCTACATCATAGTCACCGATGATGCGGATTCGTTTTTCCTCCGCAAGCTTCACCCTTAAGATATTACAAGCCTTTTCCATATCCTCCATCAAGAAGGGGTCATACAGATCCGAAACCTTTGGCTGTAAAAACGAATTGATGTCCTGTGGTGACTCCAGCCCTTTATTCACAAGGCAGCGTGCTAAAACCTCACTCACACCGCATTCCTTCATAATCTGGCTAAAATCCGCCTTTTTATTCTTAATTACCCAATTCTCCATATTTCCTCCGGGTGTACTCTTGCTATTCCTTACCGTGTTGCCGTTCCTTCTTATTAATTAGCATTTATACCCTTCTATCTAATGTCTACATAACGTGTTCTTCCCAATGTGAATTGGAAATTCACATTTGAATTATAGATTCACATTGGAATTATAGATTCACATTGGAATTACAACTTCACATTGGAATTAATTTATTACATTATTCTGCTGCCTTCAACATGATAGCACACTCTACGCGCTTCTTCTGTAATTCACAACCGATATCATATGCATCATTAATGTCACCATGGAATTTGTGGGAGTTAGCCGCACAACCACCGCTACAATAGAATTTAGCAAAACAATTCCTGCATTTTTCCTTGGAGTATACATTACACACCTTGAATTCTTCACGAAGCTCCGGCTTAACAACCCCATCATCCACATTACCCATCAGATATTCCGGTATTCCTACAAATTGATGGCAGGGGTACAAATCCCCCCAGGGAGTGACTGCCAGATATTCCGTACCTGATCCACATCCTGACAGACGCTTAGCCACACAAGGTCCTCCGGCTAAATCAATCATGAAATGGAAGAAATTAAAGTCCTTCCCTTGCTTCTTATAATCTAGCATCAGCTTTGCAAGACGATCATACTCCTCGAACAATACCGGAAGGTCCTCCTCCTTAATAGAATAGGTATCTTCCGGAAGAGCCACTACAGGCTCCACAGAAATCTGCTTAAATCCAAGGTCAGCAAGATGCTTTACATCTTCGCTGAAGTCAAGATTATGATGGGTAAAGGTTCCTCTTACATAGTAATTCGTCTGGTTACGACTCTCGGCCAGCTTTTTAAACTTAGGTAGTATCAGTTCATAGCTTCCCTTACCGTTACGACTAGGTCGCATATAGTCATTGACTTCCTTGCGTCCATCGATACTGAGCACCACATTACTCATCTCGCGGTCGGCAAATTCCATAACCTCATCATCCAGTAATACGCCATTGGTGGTCAGGGTAAAACGGAACTTCTTATTATGTACTTGCTCCAGCTCCCTGCCGTATTGGACCAGATCCTTCACCACCTGCCAATTCATCAAAGGCTCCCCGCCGAAGAAGTCCACCTCCAGATTCTTACGGTTGCCAGAGTTTGCAATTAGGAAATCAAGTGCCTTCTTACCAACCTCAAAGCTCATCAACTCTCTGTGCCCCTTATACTCGCCTTCCTCAGCAAAGCAATATTTACAAGCAAGGTTACAATCATGAGCTATATGTAGACAAAGAGCTTTTACAACAGTAGATCTCTGTTTAAAATCTCGAATATATTCCTCATAGATATCCTTGGTAAAAAGGGCACCCTCCTGTATCAGCTGTTCGATGTCAGCAATAGCTTCTTTAATATAAGAGGACAATGCTTCTGCATTACCTATTAACCCGGTTCTCTCATCCTCCTGGTCAGTAAGCTTTACTGCATTTTCAGGCTTAGAGTATTTCTCCTCCATAGCATGAAGGATGCTCTCCTTATCATGTTCCTCATACATCTCAATGATATCATAGCACAGATCGTCTACAACATGAATCATGCCACTATTGACATCCAGTACAATATTATATCCATTATTCTTAAATTGGTGAACCACCGTAATACCTCCTAATTGAATTGCTGACCATAACCACCACAACGAACAGGACTGTCTGATAATATCTTTCAAAGCTCCAGCTTTACGAAAAATATCATGAGGCAGTCCCACTGTTAGATAGCAACCGGAAGAAACACGCTCCACGAGTCTCTCGATGCCCTTTTACAGGCAATGTTATCGCGAGCGGATTGCGTAGCAATAAAATACAATGAAAGGTGTCTCAAGTGTTTCGACTCCTTAAGACACCTTTTAAGCGCTGTTCTTATATAACCAGATTGCGTGATCTATGTACTAATTCTTAATTGTTCTCACAGCTCTGATTGCCAACTGTACAGGATGTCTTGCATGCTGACTGGCAGGATGTCTGACATTCACCACAACCACCTTTTTTCATAGTATCCTTAAGGTTTTTTGTGTTTAAAGTTCTGATATGCTTCATTGTTTCAGCCTCCTTAACGCTTTTACTTCAAGTTATTATATCATATGTAATTTCATAAGAAAAGTATTTTTTCATACTTTGCTTTAATTCTGTAAATCCTATTTTTTACATAAAAATGTCAAGAATTAAAGATGATAATTCTGGAAATGTATATTGAAACAATTAGGTATGGTATGGTATAATCTATCATATCGTAATCAAAACTACTTGATTCCAATAAGTGAAAAGACAATATTGTAAGAAAGGAACGGTTTTAGTACAATGAATAAGTATATTATCTCAACCGATACAACCAGTGATCTACCTGAGGACTATTTACAACAGCACAATATTGCGTTGTTACCTTTATATTATAATTTTGACGGAACTGTGTATGGTGATAAGGTATTTCTGACCCCAAAGGAGTTCTATGACAAGATGCGTCATGGTGCAATGCCGACTACAATGGCCGTGAATCCTGAACTTGCTAAGGAGGTCTTCACAAAGCTTCTGGATCAGGGTTATGACATACTCCATATTGCTTTCTCCTCTGCCCTCAGCGGTAGCTGCTCTGTAGCTACAACCGTTGCCAGAGAACTGATGGATGAGCGCCCCGGTTCAAAAATCATAGTAATTGATTCCCTATGCGCTTCCCTTGGCGAGGGACTTTTAGTTCACAAGGCAGTCGGCTTGAAGGAAGCAGGTAAATCCATTGATGAGGCGGCAGATTGGCTGAATCAGAATAAACTAAATCTATGCCACATGTTTACCGTAGATGATTTACACCATCTTCACCGCGGAGGTAGAGTATCCAAGGCTAGTGCGATTATCGGAACCTTGATTAATGTGAAGCCTGTCCTTCATGTAGATAATGAAGGAAGACTCATTCCCTTGCATAATGTGAGGGGACGGAAAAAGGCTTTGATTTCTCTGGTAGATCAGATGGAAGCCAGTATCAAGGACTATAAGGGCTCTAATGATATTGTTTTCATCAGCCACGGCGATTCTATAGAAGATGCCGAGTTTGTAGGCAATCTGGTAAAGGAGCGCTTTGGCATCAAGGAAGTCCTCATTAATTACGTCAGCCCGACGATCGGAGCACATTCCGGGCCAGGAACCATAGCCCTCTTCTTTATGGGTAGCGTAAGGTAAGCAATCTCATATTAATACATTAAGGCTGTTTTAAAACCATATCACTACACAGTTAGGCATTCTGCCCTAGCTATGGCTGTGAGTTCTGGTTTTATTACAGCCTTTTCTTTGAAGCAATTTGTGATATTGTCACAATAATAACGATATGCTATAATCCCTTTTAATGACAGCTGGGTCTCATCCTTCGGCAATCATAATGAGATATATGATATCAGCCGAAGTAATTCCGACCGCAAACACGTTATTATAGAATAAATAAGAATAATGGGGTGCATAAATGTTAGCAAAAATACTTGTAATCGAAGATGATGCCGATATCAACAAATTACTTTGCCGATATCTAGTCAAGGACCAATATCAGGTAATCTCTGCCTACTCTGGTACTGAGGCTAGACTTCAGCTTAAGCTTGAGACCTTCGATCTAATCATGCTGGATCTTATGCTACCGGGTATAACCGGAGAAGAGCTGATTTCTGAGATAAGGGAATATTCTTCCATCCCTATCATAGTCATCTCAGCAAAAACCTCGCTGGAGGATAAGGTAAATGCTTTAAGAACCGGAGCCGATGATTATATCGTGAAACCCTTTGAACGGGAGGAAGTACTGGCAAGAGTTGCCGCCCTTCTTCGAAGAAGTAATCTACATGCAGCAATAGAAGAAGCTACGTCGGAAAATATATATAGCTTTAAAAACCTTACACTTAATCCCCTGTCCAGAGAAGTAACAGTAATGGGGAGTCCAATTTCTTTAACAGCATACGAATTCGATATTCTGCAGCTACTACTGCAATATCCGGATAAGGTATTTACCAAGGAGCAGCTATATCAGGATATCTGGAAGACTGGCTATTATGGTGAAGATAATACCATCAATGTTCATATGTCTAATATACGCAAAAAAATCAAGGAGTTGGATGATGCTTCCTATATTAAAACCATATGGGGCATCGGCTTTAAGATGGAGACTACTTGACCTGTAACTTTATACTTTCTTTAAACTTTATTAAGTACTTATTAAAATTCATTGCTTATAATTGAAATCAATCTAGAGAAATGAATTTTAAGTTTGAAAGGAGTATTAAAGTGCGAGAAGTTATCTTATCAACAAAAAATCTGACCAAAAATTATAATAACACCTTTGCGGTCAACAATATTAATTTAGAAGTAAAACGGGGGGAGATCTATGGTCTGGTCGGTAAAAATGGGGCAGGTAAAACCACCCTGCTTCGTCTGGTCACAGGTCAAGCCTTTGCAACGGAAGGTGATGTAGAATTATTCGGTTATTCTTCCCCGGAGGGTCTCAGTGAAGGAAGAAAAAGAATCGGTTCCATCATTGAGATGCCCAGCTTCTATAGCAATCTTACCGCAGAGCAAAATCTGGAGTATTACCGTATCCAGCGCGGGATTCCCGGAAAGAACTGCGTCGCGGAAGCCCTGAAGGAGGTAGGGCTTAGCCATGTAGGTAATAAGAAGTACAAGAGCTTCTCTCTTGGTATGAAGCAACGTCTCGGACTTGCTCTGGCACTCATGAATAAGCCGGAGCTACTATTACTGGACGAACCAATCAACGGACTGGATCCCTTCGGAATTGTTGAAATCCGTAACCTGTTGATACGATTGAACAAGGAGAAGAATATTACTATTCTAGTCTCCAGCCATATTTTATCCGAACTATCCAATCTGGTAACCTATTATGGATTTATCGATAAAGGTAATCTGGTAAAACAGGTATCTGCTGAAGAAATCTCCAGGGAATCGAATCGTTATATTGAGCTTAAGGTTGATAAGGTTGAGTTAATGACCTCTCTCCTGGAAACAAAGCTTGGCTGTACTTCCTACAAGGTAACCCCGGATTATTCCATCCATATCTTTGACTACATGGACCAACCAGCAAAGGTCAGTCAGCTTGCGGTCAATAACGGTGTGGACTTATACTCTATAGTGATTAAGGAAATCAATCTGGAGAATTACTTTATTCAATTAGTAGGAGGAGAAAGCAATGATTAATTATATTAAGAGTGAATTATACCGTCTGCTCCACAGTAAGAGCAGCTATCTTTTCATTATTATGTGTTCTGCTTTATTGGTAAGCGCTAATGTTGTTTTGGCTTTGGTTGGACGTACGGATGCAGGTTTTTATTTTGATAATACAGCCTTTTCCCTAAGTCTTTTCTATGGCGATTTGCCCATAGTATTTCTTCTGTGCATATCGGTAGCATCAACTGTATTCGGCAATGAGCATACAAATCATACCCTGAAGAACAGCGTTTCCTTTGGTATCTCCAGAGGCTGCATCTACCTTGGCAAATTCCTTGTAGAAATCATATACTCGCTTGTAGCCTTTTTGATCATCGGAGGTGTATACGTCGGTAGTGCCTATCTTCTTCTGGAGCACTCCAATACCGGTGAATTAGAGCTGCTTTTCCGTGCCAGCTTTGTTGCACTGCCCCTCCTGCTATTTGCCGTTGCTACATCGAATTGCTTTCTTTTCATTTTCGAAGGGACCGGTGGTGCAATTACCGCTATTATAGGCGTATTATTAGCCTTTCCTATTGTAAGCAATTATCTAGCAATGAAATTTGTGATATTTCAGAAAATATCCAGGATTCTTCCTTGGAATCTAATCACCAAAATATCCTTTAATACGAGCGAAATTCAGCTTATTCTCCCCTGGGAAGGCAGCACAGGATATCTTAATTACTGGCTCTACGGAGCTGCACAGATGCTCTTGATGGTCCTGATTGGTTATTTCGTATTCCGCAGGAAAGAGATTAAATAATTCATTGGATAAAATCATAGAATGGAGGCGTGAAGATGCAATATGTATGTGTCGCTTTAATCTTATTGGTGTTACTGCTTGCTGTACGCCTCTATTTTCTGCATCGCGATCTGCGCTTGGCTATTAAAAACATGGATGAAATTGAAGAACACCCCGACCAGAACCGTCAATTGAAATCCCAATCAGGGAATCAAAGCATTGAGCAGTTATTGAAGAGAATTAATCTTCTCTACAATGCAAGGCAAACGGAACGTATAATTTATCAGCGAAGAGAGGAGCAAATACGGCAGGAAATAGAAAATATCTCCCATGATCTTCGTACACCTCTCACCTCTATCCTAGGATACCTTAATTTAATTGAGGATGAAGACACCTCGGTTGCTGAAAAGACAGAGTATCTTGAGATTATTCGAAGAAGGGCCAGAATATTGCAGGGCTTCATTGGTGATTTTTATGAAATATCTCGAATCGAAGCCGATGATTATTCATTTCAGTTAACCTCCATCCCGGTTCAACATTCATTAAAGGAAGTAGCGGTAGCTTATTATCTTGAGTTCGAGAAACGCAACATCTCGGTGGATATCTCCTTAGAGGATATACCCTGTTATATTATAGCGGATAAGCTTCAATTCGAACGTATTCTTAATAATTTAGTTCAAAATGCTTTAAAGTACGCAGAGAAGCAATTTATGATCAAACAGCTTCATACCAAGGACAGTTGTTGTATTCAATTTATCAATGATACTGCAAATCTTACAGAGGAAGAGTTATCACGTATTTTTGAGCGTTTTTACACCGGAGACCAATCGAGAGCCAATCAAAGCAGCGGTCTGGGATTAACGATCACAAAGCTGCTGACTGAAAAGATGAAAGGGCATATCAATGCCAGAATCGAGCAGAACCTATTCATCATTGAGCTTACTTGGCCGCTGTAGCCCCCTTTTAAGCATAATTATTATGAAATAAGCTAAAATACCAAAGATGCTCCTAGCAGCATATCCTATACAGCTTAACATTTGTTAACAGAAAAGCTATATAGGATATGCTGCTATTTGTATGAAGGTATCTTTGTTGTTAAATCTTTTATATTTTTTTAATTTCAAATTAGGGGTATTCATGATACAATAGCAGAAAGAGTACAAGATGAACTGGACAAACATTTCACTTGTCATGACCAAAAGAATGCTGCCTTCGCAAGCTTTCGATTGTCAATAAAAGTATAAAAATAAGGAGAAAACAAATGAAAAAGAATAGATTTCGATATTTATTCCTGCTAATTCCACTTATTCTGGTCCTTCTTCCGACTTCACAGGTACAGGCCAAGGTACAAACCTTCTCGTCCTTATATATGGAGGTTACCCTACCTGAGGATACCCTTATCTTAACCTCGGACACACCGAATTCAGATCCGCAGTGGAGTGATATTGGTATCTTTGATCCTGCCGCCGAGAAAAAGACTATGAAGGACATGGGTGTACAAGTCATCCTTTACGATCCGGGCACTGAAGCAACCGTCAGAGTAATGAGTAAGCGCAGCGATGACAGTGTAGAGGTATTCCATCTTTCACTGCTGTCCAAAGAGGAGCTGACTGCATATCTTGATGAAATCTTCTCCACGACAGACGAAAATGCAATCTATACCATAGATGTATATGACCATAACGAGATTCCATTTTACCGTCTGAGCCTCAACTTAACACAGGAAAGTACCGAGTATTCGGAAGTCGTATATGGTACCATAGCGAATGGTTATTCCATCACTTTTGATATGTTCGAGAAAAACGCAACAGAGCCATTGGATGAAAGCTTTATAAAAGAATTAGTTGCGGGTACCCATTTTACCGAACTATTGGATAAAGCCGAACTTGAGGCACAGCAACGTACAGCAATGATTACTCTAGCCACTGTAGTGGGCATATTCATATTACTCCTAGTCGGTATAATAGTACTTCGAAGACGGTCTGCTAAGAAGCAAAGCCTAATAAAGAAGGAAAAAACAGAAGCTCTATCCCGCTTCTATATTGAACAAAGACAGAGAGAGGAACAGAATATTAAAGATAAACCTTTATTTATTAATCGCTCCAAATATTCCGAGAATTTAATAAAGGACTTTTATACCTATGATCGTATCTGGAAGAGATTAAAGTTCTGGATTCTAACGGTTGCCGTTTTACTCCTGTTAATTGTCACCTTTTATAGTACCGGATCCATCTATGTTTGCATTATAGCTATTGGTGTAGCCATCGTGTTGGTCTATCAATTTTATGCTCAGACAGAAAAAACGATCATCCACGAAGTAAAGGCACTTAAAAAAAGTAAGAGCTCTGAGGCATTATTCACATTTTATGATGAATATTATACCTTATCCGGAATCCAATCGAGCTCAAAATATCCTTATATGCAGGTCACAGAAATCAAGGAATACAAAGAGTATATTTACATCTATTTAGGCTCAGATAAAGCTCATTATCTTGTAAAGAGCGGCTTCGAGCATGGTCCTGAGGAATTTAAGAGCTTCATGAGAGAAAAAATGAATATAAAAAAATAATAAGAAAAGCAAGGAGCTCCTTCAAAATTACGAAGAAGCTCCTTATATTTTAATTACATCTGTTTTATCATTTATCAATTAATCCGTTATAATCGTGTAAATCGATTACCCTTGATTCAAACGAATCTCTCCATATTATTGAAAGGATCCCCCATTATGAAGATTACGAACCACCTCTGTTACCCGGTTTTTCGCCTCGTCCCCTGTCGCAGAACCTTTGATGTAGTTCACTAGCTGCTCTTTCCCTTGATCAGATAAGTTTGCAAAATTCTTCATTGCTTCCATATCCAGTGCCAGCCGAAAGCCCAGTCCTTCCGGAAGCTGATCGCCAACCAGACTCATAGCTCTCTCCTTTCCTGCCATTACGCATCATAACAATTAGTTCAAGCTTAGTATCTGATTTGTTTTTTATTTTATGTGTTAAATTTCTTCCTATTTCTTCATATTTTGATATATTGAAAGCAATTAATTTACAAGGTTTTCTCGGACAACTCGTCAACTCTAAGATCCGCTTCATTAAATCGTAGCAACAAACCCAAAAAAAAGCTGATTAAGAAGCTTAAAATCATTGCAAAAAAGAAGGTCCAGAAGCCTTTACCAAAGTATACCACCAAGGATAGCATGGAAGGGTAAGCAAAGGCAACAGCCCCGGCACCAGAGCTACCGACAATAGCCCCTCCTATCGATCCTGCAATACAAGCAGCAATCATCGGACGCTTTAGCGGTATATTAACAGCATATAATACAGGCTCGGTGACTCCCAGGATAGCAGTAATCGATCCGGATAAGGCAACCGTCTTCAGCTTCTTGTTCTTGGCTAGAAAACTGACTGCCATTGCTGCACCTGCCTGCCCCATAACCCCTGGACCGCATAAGGGTAGGAAGGAATCAACGCCAATTGTATCCAGATGCTCTAGTATAACTGGAACCATACCCCATTGGAAACCAAAGACTACCATTGGCTGCCATATTAGTCCAAAAACCGCTCCTGCTGCAATCGGGCTAAAGTTATAGATTGCAGAATAGGCAGTAGACAAACCGCTCCCTATGAGCGCACCGAGCGGTCCAAATACAAGAAAGGTAATCGGTGTTACGATTATTAATGCCAGCATCGGTTTTAAGAAACCCTTTATTGTACCATGTATGTATTTTTCCAATGGTATCTCTACATAATGAAGCAAAGCGATAGCCATTATGATCGGTATAACACTGGCAGGATAGGTCACCGGGTTAACCCTAATACAAAAAAAATCCAGGCTCATGCCCTTGCCAAAAAGCTCTGTAATATCAGGATATACCAAAGCAGCAGCCAGCAGCATCGAAGTGACCGTATCTGCCTTTAGCTTGTGCGAAGCTGTATAAGCCAGGAAAATCGGAAGATAGTGAAAAAAACCGTCTGATATCGCAAATAGGATTCGGTAAGCTCCCGAGCTTTCGCTTAGTACTCCTAGATTCGTTGTAAGCATTAAGATTCCCTTAAGCAAAGCTGCTGCCATCATCACATTAATAATTGGCATAAAGATACCTGAGATTGTGTCAATCACACGATGAAACGTATTCGAATTCTTGTTATCTGTTGCAATCATTGAAGCCTCCAAACATTGGGATCATAGGAAAAGCCGAATTATATAATTGGACCCTATTATTATGAACACAAAAAGGCTACTACCTATATCTGATAAAAAAGATGTTTTCCATTTACCAATATAGATATAGCAGCCTCTACTAATTTGTGCGTAAGCAAGCTTAATAAGCTTGTTATTAAAGGGCGACGAGTTCGCATAAGAATAATGTCTGTAAACAGGCATCGGAGGAACTCGCACAGCGTGTTACTTCCGATTATTTTATGCTAAAGAAACAAATTGATCAATCAACGCCTCAATTGTCTTAAGGCTAGTTCTCCAGAACTGGGGATCCTCCAGATTAATTTCAGCCTGTTTCGCAGCGTCCTCCACACTCATGACAGTGGTTGCTTTCAGTAATGCACGGTATTTCGGAATAAAGGCTTCTCCCTCTGTCTTATATTTCTCATATAAACCTCTTGCAAATAAGCCACCAAAGGCATAAGGGAAGTTATAGAAGCTGAGATTCTCGGAGTAATAGTGACCCTTTAACACCCACATATAGGGATGGAGATAATCATGATCAAGTCCATCACCATAGGCTGTCTTCTGCGCACTCAGCATAATCTCCTTCAACTCATCCGCGAATAAAAAGCCTGTCTTACAGCGATCAAAAACAGCTGTTTCAAAGAGATACCTAGAGTAAATATCACAGATTATCTGGGTTACATCCTGAAGCTGACTCTCAATCAAAGCAAGCTTCTCTCTTCCATCAGACTCTCTAATAGCTGCTTCCATAATAATTGCTTCATTAAAGGTGGAGGCAGTCTCTGCAACAGGCATACTGTAATCAACATTAAGTGGAAGATGGTCCTGAATATTAAGTCCATGATAAGCATGACCAAGTTCATGAGCCAGGGTTACCACATCACTTAAGGAACCGGTGAAGTTGGTAAGAATACGACTCTGCTTTGCAAAGGGCAAATTCTCACAGAAAGCACCGCCAACCTTTCCCTTATGAGGGAAGAAATCAATCCATTCCTGGTCGTAAGCCTCTTCTACCATATCAGCCAGATCCTTCGCAAAGCCTCTGAAATGCTTCAGTAAATAATCCTTTGATTCTTCTACGGTGAATTTGGTTGTCGTCTCTCCAATCGGCGCAAACAGATCATACCAGGGTAACCCTTTCTCATGACCCATGATTTTTGCCTTATGCTTTAAATATTTATGGAAGGAGGGTAAAGCTTCACGAATTGCCTCTAACATCGCTTCAAGGGTCTCTCGCTTCATCTTAGCCTGATCCAGGGTCATGTCTAAGGGTGACGCATAGCCTCTGAGCTCACAGATGGTATTTACCTGGGTCTTAATATTGTTCAGGGAGAAGCTTACCGCATCCTTAATCTTCTCCAAGGCCTTCAATTCTGCCGCAAATGCGTCCTTACGTACCTCGACATCCTCGCTATGAGCCTTATTACGAACCTCCGAAAAGCTTATGATATTGTCCCGGTATTCTACCTCCAGGGTTGAGGTTAAGAAGCTTTGCATACTACCCCAAGCAGAGCCTGCACTGATATTAAGCTTTGCAATCACATCCTCCACATTATCACTTAACAGATGCTTTGCTTCCTTCTTTATCTCAGTTAATAAGTATTCGTATTCCTTCAGCTTCGGATGTTGATTCATATAGCCTTCCAGATTCTTAATACCGGCGATATACTTATTAATAACAGCCATAGGCTTTGAGGATAAGCTTAACTGCTTTTCAATGGCATTCATTTCATTCACAGTCTCACTGTCAGAAGTATTTACAGACTGTCTTAATGCTACATAATAGCTCAATCTTGTTCTCAGTAATTGAAACTGCTCCATATAATCAATAGCTTTCAATAATATTGCTTCTTCGTTGCTTTCCTCTTTTAAACCTTCACTAAAATTAGTAAGCTCCTCGGTTAAGGCCTGAAGCCCCGCTTTATCTTTTATATATTGCTCATCTTGAAAGCCCTTATATAACACATCTAGTGACCATTCTTTATTCATTCCTATTCTTCCTTTCTATGTGTTTTGTTGATATTTATCTTATTGTATTAAAGTTTTAGCATTAATATACTGCCTGTCATATCAATCTTATTCTACATGCCAGACTGCTCCATCGAAAGTAGCGTTGCTTTCATATCAAGACCTCCTGCATAACCGACCAGACTTCCATTGGCTCCAATTACTCGGTGGCACGGAATAATACACATTATGGGATTATGATGATTTGCCATACCAACCGCTCGGCTGGCTTTCTTATTCCCTACCGCTTCGGCAATCTGCTTATAGCTTCGGGTTTCACCGTAAGGGATTGTTTTTAAGGCATCCCACACTCTTTTCTGAAAATCAGTACCCTTCGGATTCAAGCATATGGAGAATTCCTTACGCCTCCCATCAAAGTATTCCATCAGCTGTCTTGCCGCTTCCTGTATCAGTGATGTTTCCTCTATTTCACAGCTCATCAGCTCTTCTCTTCCTATCATATTCTCATTCTCTAGTGAAGCAACCACCTTCTCCTTGACAATCGAAACTTCCACTATTCCCTGCCCATCCTCAGCAATAAACAGCCTTCCCAGCTTGGTTTGATAATAAAACCCCTTCATAAACGCCTCTTTCTAAGTCAACATAGACCTCGTTCTAAGCATGTAACACTCTTTGAACCACTTTACGAAAATGATAGACAGTATCATAAGCAATACCAATTGCTCTACGCCTGCGAAAGAATTCATCGTCTTCCATCTGCTCCTGCTTCCAGTCAGCGGTATCTCGGAGACTTCCGATATAGACCACATACTCTGCCAGCCTTTGCTCCAACTCACGGATCGCATTCATCCTCGGATAACGTAAAAGATAGGTCGCAAACTCCAAGCAGGTGTACATATCCTTACCATCCAGCCGCTTGCCTAATAAGGACAAAAGAGCATTGATAGTATTATAGAGCATCACTTTATGGTTCTGCTGAAAATATTCTACCTCAGAGCGAATCCGGTCATACTCCTCCTGTTCGAGGGGTATCTCACAAATCTTCACCAGAACATCCTTCTCTCCATGAAGATAACGACCGGGTCGTTCCACTACAAAGCCTCCGTAGATCGGTGAATTAATATGGTATCTGGCAAAGGAGTACATGGATCCCAGATTCCGGTCAAACGCTATAGTAACATGGCTATATTTATTTCTGGTAAACAGACGAATCCCTTTTCCCATAAATGTATTGGTCGATACGAATACTACATATATATATTTCATCTTTTTATCTTCTGATAACATGACAACCACCCTTTTCTTACTAATTTATTATGCCTCACTCTTTTCGTTCGTGCTTTTACATATAGTAAGAACGTCTGTAACGTTCCGTTATCTTCCTGACTGGACCAACTTCTACAAAGGCCATTATACCACACACCAGTATAATAATCAAAACTACCACATACAATTACGCTTTCCAGTCATCGTCTCTCCCCCTGATATGCCCTTCCTTACTGAAGCTTTACTTCATTCTTTTTAATTATACCTTGCTTCCTCTATAACATCAAGTGCTACAACTTTTGAATCTACTTAGCTATGTATAAGATCATCACAGGGTAAATAACCTATTCTTTCCACCTATTCATCTGTAACATGATAGTTATCCTTTTTCATACTTAATTTATGAATTTCTACCATTAAAGTTATAATTCACACTGATTTATATTGTATTTTTATACCAAATAATCTATAATATTATTGAGTTATTGGTAATATTTTGATACTTCAGAGAGTAATCTCCCGATAATGAAACTTATATTAACTAATATGGAGGATATGTCTTGAGTCTTAGAAATGATGTACATCAAATTATTGATTCTGCCATTCAAGCGGCTTTGCCTGATACTGCTGTAAAAGAAGCCTTAAAGGGTGTCGATTTCTGTGGTGGTAAGTTAATCCTAATTTCAATCGGAAAAGCCGCATGGTCTATGGCAAAGGCTGCTTCTGATTTACTTGGAGAACGCATTAGTGATGGAATAGTCATTACAAAATATGATCATTCCATGGGAGACCTGCCCCAAATTCGTATATTTGAAGCAGGACATCCGGTTCCGGATCACAACTCCTTTGCAGCCACAGAGCAGGCCATCCAATTAGTTACAGGGCTCTCTTCGAAGGATACTGTACTATTTCTGATATCTGGGGGCGGATCTGCGCTTTTTGAGAAACCTCTCATATCAGAGAACATGCTGGAGACTCTTACAAAGCAACTTCTGGCAAGTGGAGCAGACATCGTAGAAATGAATACAATTCGCAAACGATTATCGGCTGTTAAGGGCGGAAAATTTGCAAAGCTTTGTGAGCCTGCTCAGGTTTTTTCTGTGGTTCTTTCCGATATTATCGGAGATCCACTTGATATGATTGCTTCCGGCCCGGCTTATCCGGATAGTTCAACCTGTCAACAAGCCTGGGATATTATAAAAAAATATAATATTGAAGTATCACAAGAAATAGAGGAATTATTACATATTGAAACCCCCAGTACTCTTGCAAATGTAACCACCAAAGTAACGGGTAGCGTAACACAGCTTTGCACTGCTGCCGAAAAAAAATGCCGGGAACTAGGATATGAGCCAATAATACTTACGACCAGTTTAAATTGTGAGGCGAGAGAAGCCGGACGCTTCTTGGGTTCCATCGCCAGATATTATAGTAATACTGAGAAATCACTTGCATTTATTCTAGGCGGCGAGACTGTTGTTCATCTAAAGGGGAAAGGATTAGGAGGTCGAAATCAAGAATTAGCACTCGGATCTGCCATAGGTATCGCCGGTTTGGATAATACAGCGATATTTTCCATCGGTTCTGATGGTACGGATGGTCCAACTGACGCAGCTGGTGGCTATGTAGATGGTAACACATTACAAGTTCTTTCTGATAGTGGTATTGATGTCCACCAGGTACTTGAAGAGAATGACGCCTATCACGGTTTAAAAGCCTGCAATGGACTTATTGTCACAGGTCCTACCGGCACAAATGTAAATGATTTATCTGTTTTACTAATTAAAAGATAATTTGAAACGTGTACCCGCTAGGTGCGTACACTAAAAGGAGCCAGTCACCGATGTAATTAATTATCGGTGTCTGGCTCTAAATTTCGGTTTTATTCTATATTAATTGAACCTTATAACTGCTTGTTGAAGATGCTCTCTCATCATTTTTTTTGCCATTTCAGCATCTCTTTGTTTGAATGAATCAATCAAAAGCTTATGATATTTTAGACCGACCTCGATCCCAATCTCTTCTGTAACGTTTTTTATTGTTTCACGAATTATTTCCCTTACAATATTATTTACTTGTATAATTAAGGAATTCTTCGTGCTTTTTGCGATTATCATATGAAAATGCAAATCCTCATGTACATATTTTTCTAGCTCGTCTTTAAATTCAATCATTCTATTTAGACATTTCTCAAGACGTGCTATATCTTTCTCCGTAATCTTCTCTGCTGCTATTCCGGCTGTTTCAACCTCAATCACTAAACGGAATTCCAATACCTCTCGAAAAGAATCTTTGTTCAGGTAAATGTAAGGAATCATTTCTTTCATATACACACCGGGAGTAATTTCTTTTACAAATGTACCTTCGCCCAGTTTCGTCTCTAATAATCCCAAGGTAATAAGTTTAGAAAGGGCCTGTCTAACAGTCACTCTACTAACATTAAACAGAGCTACCAGCTCATTCTCTGATGGTATTTTATCCCCTGGTTTCCATACACCGTTAATTAATTGCTCCTTTAGCTGTTCATAAACCTGATCACTTATATTAATTTTTTTTACAGGTTGAATTTTCATATAACTATAACAACTCCTTCTTCTATCATTATAAAGATAATAAATATCACTATTCTTAGCTATACGTTGTATGCTTGTATACTTGTAGCACAACTATCTTACTTGATATATTAAAAGTTGTCAATTCAAATCCTCGTTTTTTTACATATTTCACCACCTCTTATTGATCGTCAACACCCGCTTAATCTGCCATCTACTCTTCTCGTTTTCTCCCTGGTATGCTCCAATCAATCCACTTTATCTGCTTAGTACATCTCTTTCCTCTGTATCAATATATAGAAAAAGGTATCGTACTCATTTACGATACCTTTTTCTATCATACAATCGTTGAGACCAGGAAGCTTGAGATGGAATTATCAACGATTATTCTGTTATTCACTTGTATATGGAGGAGAATTTAGAAGGCCGTATCATAAGGCCAGGGCTGGCCACCACTCATACATCCACCATCAACTCGATATTCACAGCCTGTTATGTAGGAGGAAGCATCCGATGCCAGCAATAAGCAAACACCTGTTATGTCCTCCGGATATCCTGGCCTATTCATTGCGATGCGGTCAAGTAAGTATTTGGATCGTTCAGGATGTGCCCAGGTTGCTTCTGTCAATGCTGTTTTTATATGACCGGGACTTACACAGTTTGCACGAATATTATACTTTGCCCACTCAACAGACATTGATTTTGTCAATGATAAGACACCGGATTTGGTAGCTCCATAAACAGAGCAGCCGCCTAGAATCCAACCTGTATTATGGGAGCCAATATTGATAATGCTTCCGCTATTTTGCTTTTTCATATAATGGGCTACCGCTTGAGATACAAAGAACACACCCTTCAGATTAATATTCATAATTCTGTCGTAGGTAGCCTCCTCTACATCTGCAAAACCCTCCCGCTTATTAACGCCGGCACAGTTGACTAACACATCTATTCTACCATTGATGTCTCCTACTCTATCCACACATTTTTGAATATTATCCATATTAGTAATATCCAGTAAGAAGCTAGTGGCCTTACCGCCTTCATCGCTTATCTTCTGTTGTATTATAGCAAGCTGCTCGACATTGATATCACACAATGCTACATGAGCTCCGGCTTTGGCCATTCCCATTGCGACTTCACTTCCGATGCCTCCAGCCGCACCAGTGAACATCACTGTCTTACCCTCAAGAGAAAACATCTTCTCTAAGTATGAATTAATACTCATTTGCATCCTCCTTATTCGCTTGCCTGCTATTTTCTAATTTCAGTCCCAGAAATCTTTTCATAGAATTTTGCGATTGCACTATGATCCTCCTGCCCACAACCACTAGCGTGAAGGTTCTGTAGCATTTCCATAACGATAGCAGTTAAGGGAAGTGGGGCACCAACACTATGTCCGGTTTCTATCGCATTATTCAAATCTTTTATATGAAGATCAATCTTAAAGCCCGGTTTAAAGTTCCCCTCTGTAATCATTGGTACTTTTGCGTTCATAACCGTAGAGCCAGCCAGGCCACCCTTAATCGCATCAAAGACCTTGATAGGATCCACATCTGCCATTGTACTTAGCGTCAGTGCTTCAGAGACAGCTGCTATATTGAGTGCAACTATAATCTGGTTGGCAAGCTTAGTTGTGTTTCCCGCTCCAATACGTCCGCATAATACAGCACTGGCACCCATAGCCATCAATATATCATAAACCTCATCAAAGACTTCCTTTTCTCCACCAACCATGATAGATAAGGTTCCATCAATTGCTTTAGGCTCTCCGCCGGATACAGGAGCATCCAGCATTCTAATGCCCTTTTCAGCGCATTTCTTTTCAATTTCTTGGGAAACCAAAGGAGCGATTGAGCTCATATCAATTAAAATTGTACCGGCTTTTGCACCCTCCAGTACACCGTTATCGCCCATAACTACTGATTTTACATGAGGGCCATTCGGTAACATTGTGATAATAATGCTACACTCTTCAGCCAAAGCTTTCACTGTTTCAGCTGCCCTTGCTCCGTCTGAAACCGAGAGATCTATATTCTCTTTTACAATATCATATACAACAACCTCATGGCCTGCCTTTAATAGATTTTTTACCATAGGTTTTCCCATGATTCCTAGTCCGATAAATCCTATTTTCACTTGATTATCCTCCTGCTCCTGTATTATTTGTAGGAAATGTACATATTCTCAATGGTCTTTGCAACGTTTTCCTGAGTTAAATTGTAATGCTCCAGTAGCTCAAAATAATTATGTGCACTACAGCCAAAGACATCTTTTACCCCAATGAACTCAATAGGCTTACAGGATTTACAGAGAGCTTCGGCAATGGCTCCGCCTAATCCTCCGATCACACTATGTTCCTCTGCTGTTACTACTGCCTTGCAATCTTTTGCCAACTCAATAATTTTATTATTATTTAGAGGCTTAATAGTGCTTACATTTACAACCTTCACAGATACTGTATCTTTTAGCTCCTCAGCCGCCTTAAGAGCAAGACCAACCATATATCCTGTTGCAAAAACAACAACATCGTTACCTTCTTTTAATACGGTAGGTTCACCAATCTTAAATGGTTTTCCTGCTTCGGTAACATTATCATAATCATTGCGGTTTAAACGCATATAGACTGGTCCGTTATATTCTGTAATCGCCTTGGTTGCTTCCACAGCTTCATTGGCATCAGCCGGACATATTACAACCATATTGGGCAGTGCACGCATAATCGCTATGTCTTCAATGCTTTGGTGAGTCGCACCGTCTCCAAAATCAGAGAGCCCTGCGGAGGAACCAACTACTTTTACATTAAGCTTACCAATCGCTATCGTCTGACGGATCTGATCATATGCACGACCTACTGCAAATACTGCAAATGAATTAGCAAATGGGATCTTACCTGTCTGTGCCAAGCCTGCTGAAGCAGATGCCATGTCCGCCTCTGCAATTCCCATCTCAATGTGGCGGTCCGGATAAGCTACCTCAAATAGTTTTCCCATAGTAGAGGCACAAAGGTCAGCATCAAGTACAACTATTCTGTCATTTTCTTTTCCAAGTTCTACTAATGTGTTTCCATATGCAATTCTTTGATTTGTGTAATTCATCTTTGCTACCTCCCTATTATTCTGATAGCTCAGCTAATGCTTGAGCATACGTTTCTTCTGTCAATGTGCCATTATGATATGATACTACATTTTCAGCAAAGGTTAAGCCTTTACCCTTTACTGTATTGGCTATAATAACAGTAGGCTTACCCTTAACCTTATCTGCTTCATCCAATGCAGTTAAAATCTCCTCCATATTATGACCGTCAATTTCGATTACGTTCCAACCAAAGGCTTCCCACTTTTCCGGAATAGGTGTCAGGTCAAAGCGATCCTCTACTCTTCCCATTGCTTGTAATTTATTGTGGTCCACAATGGCTACTAAATTATCCAATTTGTTAACCTTTGCACACATAACTGCTTCCCAGTTCTGTCCTTCTGCAAGTTCGCCGTCGCCACATAATACATAAACCTTAGCGTCTATCTTATCCATCTTTAATCCCATTGCCATACCTAATCCAATGGATAAGCCTTGGCCTAAGGAGCCTGTACCTGCTTCAATGCCCGGTGTTTTAATAACATCGGGATGGCCTTGAAGATGAAAGCCAATCTCCTTTGTATGAACTAGGTCTTCAACTGGGAAATACCCTGATTCTGCCAGTGCTGCATACTGAAGAATCGCTACATGCCCTTTACTTAATAAGAAACGGTCCCTGTTGGGCATCTTCGGGTTTTTCGGGTCATGCCTCATCTTATAGAAGTATAACGCAGCAACAATATCAGCAGCGGAACACGAACCGCCTATATGCCCCGCAACTCCTATCCCCACGCTTTTTATAACATCTCGCCTAAGTGTTTGTCCCATTTTCCGTAAATCATCCAGTAAATTTTGATTATATTCCACCTTATATTACCTCCTATTCTCACATTGTTATAATACACTTAAGGTATTGTTCTGTTTGTGTTGTAAGCTCCTCAAACATTTTGGGAGCCTCATCAAGTGATAACTCCTTAGAAATGATTGATGATAAATCTAATTTGTTGTTATGTATAAAATCAATGGTTTCACCAAACTCTACATGGGTATATAGATAGGAACCAAATATCTTCAACTCTCCGGTTACAATTTGTTGCATATTAACCTCTATGGTCTTCGCACTATTACCAATCCACACACAGATTCCTTGTGATTTTAGTGAGGTTAAAGCCTGTGAAACGGTCGGACCAGCTCCAACTGCCTCAAAAGCGACATCTGCTTTTTCTCCGTTAAAGGCTTTTCTTACTTCTTGAGTAAAGTCTCCTATACTTGGATTTATGGTAGCATCAGCACCTAATTTCCGGGCTGTTGATAATCGGAAGTCACTCAAGTCAGATAGTATGATTTTCTTAGGCTTTTGCACCTTTGCACACATCAATACCAATTGCCCGATGGCTCCTCCACCAATAATCACCACGTTCTTTCCTTCTAGATTGCCTGCCTTTTTTACTGCTGAGTAAGCAACTGCCAATGCCTCTATCAATGCCCCTTCGCTATAGGATATATCATTTGGTAGCTTATATGCTTGTCTTTCGGGGACACACATATATTCTGTCATAGCACCATTATAATCTAGCGCCCCCATAAAGTTTCGGTGCTCACATACGTTGTTATATCCCTCTTTACATTTATCGCACTGCCAACATGATACACAGGGTTGAATAGCAACCCGGTCTCCTACCTTGAAACCCAGGCTGGTATCCTCACCAAGCTCAGCAACCTCTGCCGCAAACTCATGCCCCATAATCATAGGCTCTAGCCTTCTTCCGGTAATCCCCAAATATCCATGTACATCACTACCACAGATACCACAGGCTTTTATTTTCAATAGAAGTTCACCCTTTTTTGGTATCGGGCGTGGTACATCAATTACTTCAAGCCTTTTTGAACCTTGATACATTAGCGCTTTCATAAAAGCTTTCTCCTTCTCTAATATTCTGTACGCTTCCTTATGCTATACCCAGATATGCCTTACGCACTTCAGGATTATTCAGTAATTCCTTGCTGTCACCGGCCAGTGTGATTTTTCCTGTTTCCAGGACATACCCTCGCTCTGCAATTTGAAGTGCCTTGACCAGATTCTGTTCAATAATCAGCATAGAGGTTCCTTGCGCTTTTAATTCGGCTAAAATAGAAAATACCTCCTCGATAACAATGGGTGCCAGTCCTAAGGATGGTTCATCTAATATCAGAAGCTTGGGATCCATCATCATCGCTCTGCCAATGGCCAGCATCTGTTGTTGACCTCCACTCAGCGTACTTGCTGAATGATTCTCTCTCTCTTTTAGAATGGGGAAGGTAGAATAAACCTTTTCCAAAAGGTCTTTCCTCTTCCCCTTGGTTCTTTTCGTGTAGGAACCAAGAATAAGATTATCCTTAATGCTAAGCGAACCTAAAATGCCACGACCTTGGGGGATGTGAGCGATACCCATCTCTGCTCTGCTATAGGCCATTTTTGTATCAAGCCTATCACTGAACCAAGATATGGAACCGGATTGGGCCTTTACAGCCCCGGATATAGCACGCAGGATTGTTGTTTTTCCTGCCCCATTCGAGCCAACCAGGGCTACTACTTCACCTTCATTTACCGTGAGGTCTATATCAAACAGAATCTTTAGATCGCCATATCCGGCACATAGTTTTTCTATATTAAGCATCTGCATTTTGATAACCCTCCCCTAAGTATGCTCTGATAACCTCCGGTTTCTTCATAACCTCAATAGGGTCTCCCTCGGTCATAAAATGACCCTCTTCCATTACCACAACTCGATTACATAGCTTGGTAACCGCTGTCATAACATGCTCAATAAATAATATCGTAATACCACGCTTATTGATCTTGCGAACCATCTCCAGACTCTCCTCCATTTCGCTCGGAGTAAGTCCTGCCAAGCATTCATCCAACATAAGCAGCTTTGGCTTTATTGCTAAAACTCTAGCCATATCTAACCATTTACGCTTTTCTATCGGTAGCTTTTCGCATTTGCTATTTGCGATATCCGTAAGTCCTACAAACTCAATGATTTCCTCTGCTGCTCTATAGGCTTCTTTCATTGTTTTGTTATAAAGCATTGCAATTGTGTTGATATTATCAAAAACCGTAAGATCAGAGAAGGGCTTTGGAGTTTGAAAGGTACGTCCCAATCCCATCTTTGCCCGATAGGTCACTGGTTGGTCTTTCAGATTTATCACTTTCCCATCATCCTTATAGTAGATAATCTCACCCTTATCCTGTGTATACACTCCTGTCATAAGGTTGACCGAAGTGGATTTACCGCAACCATTAGGACCAATCAGTCCCAGTATTTCCCCTTCATAGATGCTAAAGCTAAGATCATTAATTGCATGCACGCCTCCGAAGGATTTATCAACATTTTTTAGTTCCATAATTTTTTTATGTGTCTGGCTCATGTTGTTCCTCCCTTCTCAAGGCTTTTCCCAGCTTTTCTTTTCACTAATCGTTCCTTTAGGTCATCCCAAAGAGATATTAATCCATTGGGTCTAAATAGAACCATTATAACTATTAAAAGTCCGTATAATGCCCACCCTGCTACACCTCCACCAAGATTTTGAAGGTATGCATTAGAAAGCTCTAATAAGGACACACTAATCAAAGCACCTAAGGTCGGCCCCCAGACATAACCCATTCCACCCAGGATAGCCACGATACCTATTCTTATTGCCATGTCATGAGATGCCAGAGTATTGGGTTCCGCTAAGCCTGTCTTAAATACATAGATCGTACCTGTGAAAGCAAGCATCATGGAGCTTATAACAAATGCCTTAAGCTTTATCTTAGCAGATTCAATGCCAAGAGACTCTGCAGCATCTTGATCTTCACATATTGCTCTCAAAAAATATCCTAATTTGTTACGCTTTATATATATTACAATGCCTACCGTAATCAGCATCCATATAAACGCAATGTAGTAAAAGGGAATATCACTATCAAAATGTAGCTTCCATAGGCTGTTGCCCTTTCTAATCTTAAAAGATATACCTAAGGAGCCACCCGTGAAGCCTTCAAAGTATATGAGTAGTTGACGAAAAATTGTTGCACAAGCAATCGTAGCGATTGAAAAAAATACACCTCTCAGTCTAAAGCATGGCAAACCTATTATGATAGCAAGACCCGCTGCTAAAGCCATACCCAGAATTACACTTATCCAAGGTGAAATTCCACCATATCGGGTGAACAATATTATGCTGGTATAGGAGCCTACTGAAAAGAATACAGAGGATGCCCAGGAGGTTTGCTTTCCAAATCCACCAATAATATTCCATGCATTTCCCATTGCAGCAAAGAAAAAAACCTCCATTAATACACGTACTAAATATGGATTGGTGCTCATCACAGGAAATATTAGGCAAAGTGTAACAAAAAGAAGTGCAACAGGGTGCTTCTTTATTAGTTTTGTCATTACGCCACCCTTCCTTTCACCCCAAATAAACCATACGGTCTAAAGGTAAGTACTAACATTAATACAACATTGATTGATGCTTGCGATAAATTGACACTTAAATAGGTACTGCTGGCAGACTCCACCAATCCTATAATAAGACCACCCACTAAAGCACCTTTTATATTCCCCAGGCCTCCCAATACCATGGCTGACATTGCAATTGTTGAAAATTGTGCACCAATTTTGGGGAAGGGAAGGAACATTGGCGATACCAATAATCCTGCAACACCTGCAAAGGCTGTGCCAAGGGCAAATGCGGTTACATAAATAAGTCCTGTCTTAATTCCCAAGGATTCTGCGATGACCTTATTTTCAGCAGTAGCACGCATAGCGCGTCCGATATCTGTTCGGCTTAAAAACCAGTTTATGAATATAACAAAGATCGCAGCTGCTATAAAGGCAATTAGTCTTGGAACAGAAAGACACACCTCCCCGATATTGATTACACCGTACCGCAGATCATCGGATACAGGAATACTTTTAAAATCGGGACCAAATATTAATTGAATCGTATTTTGAAGTAAATAGGATAACCCTATTGTAAGCAGTATGTAATTACTATCTCCCTTACCGATAACCTTCCTAATACAGGTTGTATATATAATACAGCCTAATAAATACATAGCGGCAAATACCGGTATCAACAGCCAATACGGTAAACTTCCATTCGGGAGAAGTTTATACATAGCATAGGTCAGATATATTCCAGCAGCCAAAAAATCTCCCTGTGCAAAGTTTACAATCTTCATTACACCATGGATCATGGTGATGCCGACTGCAATTAATGCGTAAACACCACCTATAAGTAGTCCATTTATAATTATCTGAACCATTTTTCCTCCTTATTGGGAAATTCCGAGGTACGCCCCGGAATTTCCCATCCCCCAAATCTTAGTATGGTTGCATTGTTTCCGGATTGAGCATCACAGAAGCAGCATATTCCTTAGGGAAAATAGTAGTGGGCTTACCGTCTTGCCATTGCATTACTACAGCCTTGGATTGGGTATTTAATCCGGTTTCATCATCAAAATCTCCGTATCCGTTAAGTACCTTGAACCACTTGCTGTTATCAGCGTTTAGCCTTCTGAGCTCATCACGTACCTTTACAGAATCCGTATCTGCGATGTTTTCTATTGCTTCATAAGCAAGCATAATACTTACTAATGTAGGACCAGCTTGTCCAGGAATAAACTCTCCATAAGTTTTTTCGTAATACTCATTCATTTCCATCCATTCTGCATTTTCCTTTGCACCCTTCTGATCCCAGCACCAGGAATCAACGGATGTTATTCCATTTACATCAGCGCCAAGGTCTTTATATAATGAAGGCCATGTCATAGCAGCACCTCCACCTACAATCAGGGGACTATAACTCAAGGATTTCATAGCAGTAAATATCAGCTTAATATCGTTTGGATAGGAGCTCGGAAGAATAACATCAACTTTTGCATTCTTTAGCTTTGTAACAAGAGGACTTGCATCTGTGAAGGAGTTGATTTCATATGACTCATCAATTACCAGATTAAGACCACGTGCATCTACTTGCTTTCTGGTATTGTTTGCCTGATCCGTTCCCCATGCATCATTTGCATACACTAAGCCAAGCTTAAGTTCCTTTATATCCTTTCCAAGTCTTTGAGCATATTCTTCCAAGAAATCTAGCTGTGTAGGAATAAATGAGCTAGAAGTAGCTGCCGGCTGGAAAACAAAGCTAGCACCTTGTTCTGTTACCGCTTTATTTGCAGCAGCACCTGTTATAGCAGGAACCTGGTATTTTTCAAGAATTGGTAACATAGTAAGGGCGATTGAGGATGTAGAATTACCAATAACAGCGGTATATCCCCCTGCCGAAAGTGCTCTTTCCAAAGGAAGAGTAGCTGTTGCAGCATCGGATGTAGAATCAAGAACCTCAATTTCAATTGGTCTACCACCTAAAGATGGGAACCCACCCAGCTTATTATTTATGTACCACTCAGCTGTCTCGGCAGCCATTGTTACTTGACGTCCTGATTCAGCATTGTTACCGGTAACACAAGCATATGCCAAGAATTTAACCGGCTCTTTTGATGAAGCATTATCGCCTTCTTTTTCATTTGACGCTTTCTCTTGTTTAGTCTCTGCTTTTTCTACCTTTTCTTCTTCCTTCAAAGTTGTTTTACTTTCAGTCGAACCTCCACACGCCGATAACGTAAATGTCATCATAGCGATTGCTAAAACTAGTGCTAACAGTTTTTTTAACATTTTTTGTAATTCCCCTTTCATTTTTAATAGTTTTCTGCTTTTCCCAAAAAATTTTTCCCATAAAAATTTTTCCCATAAAATCAGACTATTCTATCTATCACCCCCCACTTATCTTTGCTCAGTTACTTTTGCGCATCAATTTTGTTCCACCTGATAAAGTCTTGGTTCTTTTCTATATGCTCCCGCATACAGCTTCTGGCCTTATCAACATCGCCTGCCTCTATAGCATCCACAATATTTTTGTGGTAGAACATTCCAATCTCACCGCCCATATTTTTAACCATTCTCTTCATGTGAGAACTGTATATATCTGTAATTATTTCATATGTCTTTATAATTAAGGCATTTCTAGATATTTGTGCAATTTTATAGTGAAAATCAAGATCTGCTATAGCCAGCTTCTCTAAATCGTCCTGTAAATTCTCCATCAGATTGAGCATGCTACGTAGCTCCTTAATATCCGTTTCATCAGCCTTCTCTACAGCGATTGCACAGGTGCCTGACTCAATTTCACGGCGAAATTCCAAAATAGTATCAAAATTATCTTCAAAGTATGCAATTGGCATCAGCCTGTTAATACTAGATATATCATCACTCATTTTTACATAAGACCCATCTCCAAGCCTCGTTTCAATCAGGTCTAGTGCCACAAGTTTTTTAAGGGAATTTCGTATAGTGGATCGACTAACATCGAAAAGCTTACATAACTCACTTTCTGATGGAAGCTTATCACCCGATTTCCATTCGCGGTCGATGATTAGCTGCTTCATTTGAAGAAAGACTTCTTCACTTATATTTATTTTTTTAATAGGTTTAATCATAGACGCTCCCTCTAGTTCATTTACTTTCCATCCAACGGTGAAATTATTACTCCCATTAATACTTGTTTACTGTTTTGTATTACAAGCACTCATCAGTTATCAGATGTTAGTTGTCATACAAGTGTAGTTTAAAAATTAGAGCATCTTTTAATATGCTCTTGTCTTATTGCATAAAATTATTATACATACCAATATTTTCTTTGTCAATATACAAATAAAAATATATTTATGAGCTAGCATCGTTGTGCATTATCACTAAACCAATCACCATTCTAGTCACCAACACTCTACTTATACTGATTACGAACTGCTTTTTCCTGAACACGGATGTGAAAAGGATATAACCATCCGATTTAACTGTATTAAGAAAACAAGAGTAAGTATACTTTCTTACAAAGGACGAAAAAGGGGCTGTTTCAAAACTAATAATAAATTAGTGGAGAAACAGCTCCCTTTTTATGCATTAAATCAAAAAAGCGGATTCCGAAGAACCCGCAAAAATGGTATAATTAGTTATGCCAATAACTT
>JAEYOQ010000028.1 GCA_023411555.1 Bacillota bacterium | reverse complement strand
TAAGGGTTAGCCAGAGAAAGTGGTGCGGTTGAGGCCCTTACTTTCGAAGGGCCTTTGAGGCCCATGCCGGCAATAGCCCCTTACAGGGGCAGAGCAAACCACCAGTTCACACTGGTGGTGCTGATTGTCTGTTTTGTTATATTATTTACTGGAGGTATCATTATGGATAAGAAGTATGATTTTCAAAAAGTGGAAAAAGAAGTAGAGAAGATGTGGGAGGAAAATGTTATTTACAAGTATCAAAATGGTAGAGAACAAAAAGTGTTTTCCATTGATACTCCACCGCCGACCGTAAGCGGTAATCTTCATATAGGGCATGTTTTCTCCTATACCCAGGCAGAGATGATTGCCAGATTTAAGCGTATGCAGGGCTTTGATGTATATTATCCCTTTGGTTTTGATGACAATGGTCTTCCGACGGAACGACTGGTAGAAAAAGACGAACATATCCGGGCAGCGGATCTACCTAGGAGTGAATTTCGAAATGTTTGCATAAAAACCATTCAGAAATATGAGGATGATTTTAAGGGCTTATGGAAAAGGCTTGGCTTTAGTGTTGATTGGTCACTTCAGTATCAGACCGTATCCTCTTTATCACAGAAAATATCACAGAAGGCATTTTTAGAGCTTGTAAGGATGAATAAGGCCTATGTAAAAGAATCCCCGGTTTTATGGTGTACGGAATGTCAAACCTCGATTGCTCAAGCAGAATTAGAGACCAAAGAATGTGAGACGACGTTTAATTACTTGAACTTTAAGACTTCCCTTGGTGATTTATTAATAGCAACCACAAGACCGGAGCTATTGTATGGATGCGTATGTATCTTCGTTCATCCGGATGATTTAAGATATAAGGATTATGTTGGAAAGAAGGCTATGGTACCCTTATATGATTATGAGATACCAATTCTGACTGACGATACAGTTTCAATGGAAAAGGGAACCGGTGCTGTTATGTGTGCAACCTTCGGTGATACGACGGATATGGAATGGTATAGGAAGCATAATCTGCCTTATAGAGAGACAATTATGCCAAATGGAATCATGAAGAATCATATCCCATATATCGGTGGTATGAAGGTTAAGAAGGCACGAGAGAGAATCATTGAAATACTACTAGAGAAGGATTTACTGGTGAAGCAGGAAGGAATCACCCATTCTGTGGCTGTTCATGAGCGTTGTGGTACCGATATTGAGATTATCCCGTCAAAGCAGTGGTATATCGACGTGTTATCAGAGAAAGAGAGATTTCTACAGGCAGCAGATGAGATAAAGTGGCATCCGGAGCATATGAAAAATCGATATAAGCTATGGGTAGAAAATCTAAAATGGGACTGGTGTATATCAAGACAAAGATACTTTGGCGTTCCATTTCCTGTGTGGTATTGCAAAGCCTGCAAGAAACCGATTCTTGCAGAGGAGGAACAGCTTCCGGTGAATCCCTTAGAAGATAAACCGCGAAAGGCTTGTGACTGTGGCTGTGATGAGTTTATACCGGAGATAGCTGTCTTTGATACCTGGGCAACCTCTTCCGTTACCCCTTTAATCAATGCCAAGTATGGTGAAGAAGGTGATATTTCGAATGAAATACTTCCAATGGGAATGCGAAATCAAGCACATGAAATTATTCGTACCTGGGCCTTTTACACTATCGTAAGGAGCTTGTACCATACAGGGCAGATACCGTGGGAGAATATCATGATTAGCGGTTTTGTGTTGGCAAAGCCGGGAGAGAAAATCAGTAAATCAAAGAACAATGACGCAAATTCGCCCATGGCAATAATTGATAATCATTCGGCAGATGCGATAAGGTATTGGGCAGCGAATAGCAAGCTTGGAACGGATACGTTCTTTAGCGAGGATGAGCTGAAGATATCAAAAAGATTTATCACTAAGCTTTACAATGCAGCTAAATTCGCGATTATGCAATTGGGTGATTATGAGAAACCGGATCACTATGACGAAGCCAGACTATTACCCATTGATCAGTGGATGCTGCAGCGGGTAAACGAAACTACAATTGTGGCGACTGAACTTCTGAATGATTTTGAGATCGGTCAGGCAAGGCATGAGATCGATACCTTGTTCTGGAAGGACTTTTGTGATTACTATATTGAAATCGTAAAAGAAAGACTTTATCAGCCTGATAAACATGGGATCGAGCAGAGATTCTCGGGCCAATATGCTTTATATCATAGCTTACTGGGGATATTAAAGCTTTATGCGATCTATACTCCTTACATCACGGAATATATCTATCAGGACTTTTATCGAATGCATGAGATCGCTCCTTCAATCCATCAGTTGATATGGAGTACCCATGATACACAAGGTATCTATATTGAATTTGGAGATCATATAAAGGATGTGATCGGAGAGGTTCGTAGAAAGAAAACAGAACAGCAAATGTCCATGAAGGATGAATTGCCGGAGCTTATTATAACCTGTCCGAAGAAGTTCCGGGAGTTCTATATGAGTACCGAACAGGACATCAAGGCTTGTACAAGCGCAAATAAAGTTATCTTTCGAAGCTGATAGCCAAAAGGGCAATATATAAGTAACAATATTTTTAATAGTAAGTTATGAATTAAGAAGCGGGAGCGTCTGCAATAATGTAGGCGCTCTTCTTGTGAAAAAGATTAATCTGTGCAGCCATCCATTAAATCCCTTTATATGGTTTACCAAAGGCTGATAAAGTGCTAAAATTTATGAAAGACAAGTTTTATCTAATGAAGGAAACACATGCGTTAGTAGCTTAGTGATCGTGATTAATCAAGATGAGAAAATATATAAATGAGTGAACATAGATCAAAGCGAGAGGAGAATAAAAATGAAATTGAAAATCATTGGATCTGGAGGCTGTGTCAGCCTACCTAAGCCGTTATGCCAGTGTAATGTCTGTACTGAGGCAAGGAAAAAAGGATTTCCATACGCTAGGTGCGGTTGTAGTTTGTACTTTGAGGATGCTAGTATCTTGATTGATACTCCAGAGGATATTTCCCATGCATTGAATAATGCAGATATAAAGAAGGTAGAGTATATTCTATACAGCCACATAGATCCAGACCATACCATATGATGGCTTGGAAATCAATTATTATTGATGGTTTGATATGAAATGAGTTAATATATTGATATATAATATAGGTTAAACTACGGTAAAGGAATGTATGAAGTAGAAGAATTGATTATGGTAGAAAGGACAAGCAATGATACGAGCAGTAATATTTGACATGTTTGAAACATTGGTTACACTCTTTCGAAGCCCACTATATTTTGGAGCAGAGATGGCGGAGGATGCAGGAATTCCAGAAGATCAATTTCAGTTGCTTTGGCAGCCGACGGAATATGACCGTACTGTAGGGAAGGTAACACTAGAAGAGGTGTTGGAAAGGTTTCTCCGAGAAAACCATCGTTATTCTGAAGCACTTTTAAAGAAAATAGTAGATAAGCGTATAGCAGCAAAGGAAGAGTGCTTTAGACATTTACATAACGAAATTATTCCTATGCTTTCAAGTTTGAGAAAAAGAGGATTGCTAATCGGATTAATCAGTAACTGTTTTTCAGAAGAAGCGGATGCAATCCGAAGAAGTGTGCTATTCCCATATTTTGATGCCATCTATCTTTCCTATGAACTGGGGATTCAGAAGCCGGATATAGAGATTTTCCAAAGATGTATGGATGGTTTTTCTGTTAAGGCAGAAGAATGTGTGTATGTTGGGGATGGTGGAAGTGATGAGCTAGAGACCGCTAGAAAACTTGGAATGAAAGCGGTTCAAGCAGTCTGGTATCTACGGGATGGGACAACACAACCGGCAAAGAGAAAGCATGACTTCATTCAGATGGAAAAACCGCTTGATATAGTGAATTTTGTTTGACAAGAGACCATCTACAGGTTATTGACTCAATGGTTATCGGTACAAGTATTAGAGGGCAGACATTAACTTAACAATTAGACCCATGATAGGGCAGTGAATCAAGAATAATGCACTTCACTAACCTGTCATAGGTCTTTTTTGCCTAGAAAGTATTTTTCTTCTTGTATGGCTTATGAATAAAAATCAAGTGTATCATCATGAGATTCGCTGGACAGGCTCAGATATCTCGTTGATTGCCGGAACAGGTTAGGAGTGGTTCCAGTAAATTTTTTGAATTGATTTAAAAAATTATTATAGCTTTTAAAACCGACAGCATGTGCGATCTGATCAATAGAATCGTTGCTGTTGATTAGTAGGCTTTTGGCAGAGTGAATGCGGTAGTTCATAATATATTGATAGGGAGATATCCCTGATACCTGCTTAAACAGATGAATAAAATAGTACTTGGACAGATGGCAGCAATCACATAATTCGTCGATACTAATGTCTTCATGATAGCGATGCTTAATCAGATCATATGCAGGAGTTAATACGGTATGTAGCGTGGAAAGCTTATGATTGCTAAAGTCATATCTTGAGGATATCAGCTCATTCAAAAAGGAGGATATGATAAGGTTAGCCTTCGAATAAGAGAGGGGGTCATTTCTAAGTACATTCTTTTGTATGAATTGAAATCCATCGAGAAAGGTTTCGGTATTGGCCGGATAAAAGACATGAAGCTTATCGAGCAAGAAGGGTTGATATGCCGAGATTCCTGTTCCATTAAAATGAAGATAATAATGAATCCAGGGCTTATCCTTTGAGGTGGTCCAATAGTGGTGATAGTCCATGCAATGAATTAAACACACACTATAGGGCAGTAAGTCTACCGTTTCATTATGCCATATCATCTTTCCGCTTCCGGAGAGAGTAAAAATCAAATAGTAATCATTGCGCTCCGTACGCTCAGTAAAAAAGCCTTCTTTGGCTACTACATAACCGGAGGTAACCATGTAGTATGGGAAGTTATTTTCGGAGGGTACCGGTGTGAAGATGATAAAATTATTTGTTGAATACATATAATTGTCAGAGTTTAACACGTTATTATACCCTTTCCTGAATGAATGTTTATAACAGTAGAAGGTTCGTTTGGTGCAATGTTTCAATTATTTTCCATACTATATTTCATTATATATATCCCGTAAGAAAAAAGCAACTTTAGTAATATACGGAACAACTTTGAATATTGTTATCTGGTAACTGATGCCTTACTATTTATCTGAAATTATAGTCCGGCAAGGGATTTTAGCAAGTACCTGCCTGGATAACATCATAAGAAAGGACATTTAGGATGAACTTTTCAAATATATTTAGTGATCCGCCTAAGGAGTATAGTGCGACAGCCTTTTGGTTTTGGTATGGGACCCTGGAGAAAGATAAATTGGAAGAACAGATAACCGAGATGGTAGACAAAGGGATTTATGGTGCATTTATGCATGCAAGGGCATATCTTAAAACCCCCTATCTTGAACAAGAGTGGTGGGATGCGGTCAAGATATGTGTAGATAAAAGCAAGGAACTAGGGTTGTCAGCCTGGCTGTATGATGAGTACGCCTGGCCCAGCGGAACGGCAGGTAGTACCTTTGAATACGGTTATCAAAGTCCATCCCGTATATTGAATGGGAAATCGGAAAACATGGCAAAGGGATTGGTGTTTAAAAGAATAGTAATAGCTTCTTCTGAAGCCCTCTATGAGGAGATAGAGGAGGATACGAACCTTAAATTGCTTGGGATCTATTATAAGGTTGATAATAATGATGATATAAAATATATGATGTTTTCTACCGTGGAAGAAGTAGACAGGACAATTCTGATGGAAGCGATAGATAACCGCAGGGAGATAGTTCTATGCTACATGCAAACCTTTCCCAAAGCAGTAGACTACTTAAATAAAAAGACCATCAAGGAATTTATCAATGCAACACATGAGAGATATAAAGAGCATTTTAACACGGAATTTGGGGGCGTAATACCCGGTATATTCTTTGATGAGATTTATATGGCATCCTCAGAATATGCATGGACAGAGGAGCTTCCCGATGTTTTTAACCGACAGTGGGGATATAATATCATGGAAAAGCTGCCCCTGCTACTTGAGGACAATACTGCAGGGAAATCCTTACGTCTGGATTATTATAGAGTTGTTGCCAGCATGTATGAAGAGGCATTTTTTAAACAGATCGCTAATTGGTGTAAGACAAATAACTTAATGTTAACAGGCCATACAGAAGAGGAGCTGGCCAATCATCCCAGGCGGCAGGGGGATTACTTTCGAACCATGCGTCATCTACAAATCCCTGGAGCGGATTGTCATGATTATCGCTATAGCATGCCGAGGAAGATCTCTATACAAGAACCGAAATACTCCGTATCGGTAGCCAGGGCATATGGACAAAAAAGAGCATTATCCGAAGCCTTGGGTGGTGCCGGTTGGGGCTGCAGTCTTCAGGAATACAGAAGGGGAATACATACACTGGCAGCAATGGGAATAAACCTTTTCTGTCTGCATGGTTTTTATTATGAGTGTGATCATCAAGGGTCACAGGCTGATTGGCCTGCAAGCTTTTTTTATCAGAATCCATATTGGAAATATTTCAAGATATTTTCGGATGAAATACGTAGAATTAGCCTTGTGAATTCGATTGGAGAACCAGTTGTGGAAAATGTCTTGTTCTATCCCATTGCAGACCTGCAGTCTAATATGGTGGGCGGAAAGCTGCATGACGCTAATCGAGCGCTGGAAGCTTCCTTTCACAGAGTTCTTTATAACATGGTGAATAATCAGGCTGATATTGATTTTATTGATGAAGACACCATACTTGCATCAGATATAGAGGGAGGATTCCTGCTCAGTGGGGGAAGAAGGATAAGGAACATCTTTATCAATGAAGATGCAATGATGAGTGAGGCTCTGAAAGATAAGTTACATTCTTTTGAAAGCAAGGGTGGGCATATTCTTTATTATCAGTGGAAGGAAAATAGTTCATATATAGATCCCGATGATATATATCACAAGTATTTGGAAATGCAGAGACCTGATATTAAAATTATAGGGGGAGATAGTGATGAAATCTATACCAATCACCGGATCGTCGACAATACCCACCTTTACTTTGTCACCAATAGTGATGACAGACCCAAAAAGCTAGAGATCGCTTTTCGGTGTACCGGAAGGGTCAGTAAATGGTATCCGGAAAGTGGAGCTAGCGAATTCATTGACTCTGTGGAGGATGGTGAGTATACGATAATAAGCCTGTCACTGAAAGAAGATGAGGCGGTATACATCATGTTTGAACCTACAAAAGAAACTAACTTGAAGCCTGACGATATAGAAACAAAGCTACCAAGGATAAAAGAAGACAGAAAATCGAAATATCAGGGATATCAGACGGTTACCGGAAGATGGAATATACTTCCCCTAGAGACGATATATGATCATAAATGGAATATCGATGCCAAAGAAAGCAGACTATCTATTCCGATTGCATTATTTTCCTCGGATCTTCATAGGGATAGCTTCCCAATAAGAATATGCAATACACCTTGGGAAAGTGGGGCTTGTTCTAGACATCTAAGTCTTTGGAATGCTTCATGGATAACTCGTCGCCATCATTGGGGCGACGGTATGATGCAAAAGGATTTATATTTTCGAAAAAAGGTCGCTCTATTAACCGAGCCGGAGAGAGCCTCCCTTTGTATTGCAGCAGTAAACGAATTTAGCTTGTATGTTAATGGTACTGAGGTTATTAAGACGGTCAGTAACTGTGAGCCAATTATAGTGGAGATTGGAGATTTCCTTAAAAGGGGAGACAACCTGATCGCAATTCATGTACATAATGAGAATCCATTTATGGGTTTCAATATTGCCGAAGCGGAAACTCTTCCGAAGGATCGTATGATTTCATTATTGGTGGAAGGATCAATCCTTTGTGAGGGAGGCCAGTTCCAACTGATATCCGATTCCTCCTGGATTGTTACTGCAAAGGAAATGGTTAACTGGATGCTGCCCGACATGGATTATGATCAAGAGGCGCTTGATCATGATGCATCAAAATATATTCCTCCGGCAAAGGAAGATGAGTGGCTGTATGCATGGGAACGTGGTAAGCTTCCCTTACATCCTTGGGGAGACCTTCCCTTATTTGGTAAGATGCCGGAATATGGGTTTACAGTATATTATTCGATTACTTTACCTTGCGGAACAGTACGGATTATGAAACCGGAGGTAGAGGGGGACGCAACCTATACCCTTGATGGTGTTGAGATATCCTGGGAAGAGGAGATGGACGGCAAAGAAGCTACATCCTTAAGCTATTATAATCTAATCCCTCATAATAACATTAGAACCTTACAAATCCATGTTAAGGTATCAGACGGATCACAGGGATTAAAAACACCGGTGGATATCCTTGTGAAGCCCTTTGCCGGAGGATACGGAGAATGGAGCAAGATAGGTTTGCCATGGTTCTCTGGAAGAGTATTGTATAAGAATTGCTTTTATATAACGAGCGATTTTAAAAATCAAAAGGTAGGTAGCCTGGAAGAAATAGAACAATATAGATATGTGATATCCCTAGGGGGTGTCTGTCAAAACGCAGAGGTTTGGATCAATGGATCTTTAGCCGGAGTCAGGGTATGGGAGCCTTATCAGCTTGATATCACGGAGTATGTAAAAGCAGGTGAGAATGAGGTTGCTATCATTGTAGCTAATTCTGCAGCAGTGGAGCGCCAATATATGCTCGTAGATGAGGGTATGGCAGTGGCCTGGAATCGGTACTGGAATGAGGATAATATCTACCGCGAAAGCGAAGATTTAATTTCCGGCCTAATGGGCCCGGTTAGAATCTATCGCTATTTACAAACAGTCTAAGAGGCGAAGGATGGCGTAGTTAAATAAGGAAGCATTGATAGCGTTAAGAAAGACGAACTCATCGAAGGGGCTTTATTGTGTATTCGGTGAGTTCGCTTTATGTAATTACAGGGCTTTGTGGGGATATAATACAGGGATATAGTGGAAATGGATATAGCAATATATGGTGCAATATGTTATTCTAGTGTCAGTTTATTTATGTTGGTAGAATTGTCCGATCAGTAGGTGAGAATATCTTGAACGGAAGATGATTTTGCAACAAAGAGAGGAAGAATTACCTATGACAACCGTATATTTTATCCGGCATGCTGAGCCGGATTACACGAACCATAATGATAGGGAACGACCCTTAACGATAAAAGGAAAAGAAGATTGTAAGTTAGTGACGGATTATTTGAGAGATAAGAATATTGATGTTGTATTATCTAGTCCTTATGTAAGGGCTGTTGAGACAATAAAAGATTTTGCAGACACTTATGGTCATACAATAATTACTGTCGATGCTTTTCGTGAAAGAAAAGTCGACAGTGGTTGGATAGCGGATTTTAATCAATTTGCAGAGCGACAGTGGTGTGATTTCGATTATAAGCTTTCCGATGGGGAATGTTTACGCGAAGTTCAGATACGTAATATTGATGCACTTATGCATGTATTAAGAGAGCACCGGGGTAAGAATATTGTCGTCGGAAGTCATGGAACGGCATTAAGTACGATTATTAATTATTTTGAACCGACCTTTGGATACAATGACTTTCAAAGAATTCGTTCATTAATGCCCTGGATTGTGAAATTGACCTTTCAGGGAGATGAATTGGTGCATATGGAAGAAATCAATGTATTTGGCAGAAGTAAAATCCGAAATGCAGTAGGGGCTATCATTATTGATGCTATGAATAAGGTTCTCCTGGTACATAAGTCTAATATATGTATTTGTAAGGAGGGAAATATCAGCACAGACTCTTGGGACTTTATAAAAGGTGGAGTTAAACATAATGAGGCTATGCTGGATGCACTAAAGCGTGAAATCTTCGAAGAAACCGGGATAGAACGCTTTGTTATCAAGAAAGAGTTTGAAAATAAGATAGGCTTTGAATTCCCTCAGGATTTAAAGAAAATCACAGGATATGATATGCAGAAGATGACGATGTATCTGGTACAGATCGACGAGCGACCGGAAGTATTAAGATGTACTGATGATGAGATCGATGGGTATGAATTCGTAGATATGGATCGTGTTTCGGAGAAATTGACACAGAAGGAAACGCAGGATTTCTGGAACAATATCATTGTCGAATAAAATCGGGAGAGCTTATCAAATGTGAGTACGTGGAAGAATATTCGGATTGTATCTTTTCCTTTGCATAATATTCAACTGATAAGTGAGCGATTTCGCAGGTTACGTTATGGGTTTGACTGCATGAGTTTGATAATATTAGGTCATAAAATAATTAACCAGGAGGGTTTATTCTATGGCGACAGTTAAACTTAAAGTTGCAGAATTAAGAAAAAGTAAGGGAATTGGGCAACAGGATTTAGCAGAGGCTTTAGGAGTATCGTTTCAATCTGTTAGTAAATGGGAAACTGGAGTTACCATGCCGGATATTACCTTGTTGCCGGAAATTGCGGAATACTTCAGCGTCTCTGTGGATGAGCTATTAGGATTAAAGCCACTTCCTAAACGGGAATACAAACCGAGTAATACAGATAACCATGATACCTCCAATGGGAAGGAAAATAGTCTATATAAAAACAGAAAATATTTCTGGAATGACGATTATTTGGAGTTCCTTATAAGAAAGGTCTGGAAAGTGGAAGCGCCTGTTGATGTAATCGAATTCAGATGCTGCGATGGTTACTTAGGACAGCAGCTACTTGAGATTTTACCAAAGGGGAGTACCACTGATAACGAGTATTTTACGGAAAAAGCCAAGCGTAGATTTGTTAATAGCCACGATATCACGAATTTCTTAGTATCAGACATCTATTCATTCGAACCAGATAAGAAATATGATATTGCTATTATACAGGCTGGCTTACGGCATATGAACAGACCGAAGGATGTGCTGAAGAAAATGATCGCTTCCGTGAAAAAGGGTGGTCTGGTTATATGCATAGATGTTAACAGAGAATTTGAAAATGATGGATTGTATATCAATGACATAGATTATGATTTCCTTTGTACGGCCTTTGACTTCCACAAAATATGGAGTAAGGAATTGGAGTGCGAAGGCAGGGACTATGCTATCGGTATGAGATTGCCCTTTTACCTGACACAACTGGGTTTGTATGATGTTGATGTCCGGATGAATGATAAGGTTTGGTACCTGAATCCTGATATGCAAAGCTACGAGCAGGAAGTCCAAGATTTTATTGATATTCATGGTCTGAATAAATCATTTAACATCTCCAAGTGCGAAGGCACAATTGAATACTTTATGAACCGGGGTGTCGATCGAGCGCAGGCCGAAGAGTATATCAAAAGGCAGGCTCAGATAGCGGATTATTTTAAGAAGCAGGAAGATAAGTCATTTTTACATGTGCAGGGATTACTAATAACATACGGAAGAAAATGAGGATTTATGAGGTGATAGACGTGATTAAAGACATAAGAAAAGACATCATAGAGTTTCTAGAACAGGATATAAAGGTAAGATGTGAAAGATCCAATAACTTTTTCGGTAGGGGTTGTTATTATCATATGAGGTAAATTAACGCGTAGCTTTAACAAACTATCCTCAGATAGTAAAAAGGTATTCGAAGATAAATATAATGCAGTTATGGATGTTCTAAATTAGATTCGGGTAAATAAGGGTATATCATCAACATCAACGAAATATACATCCTGCCTTTGTATTAGCTTTTCGGTAAAGGGGTTTAATTCTTTTCTTATGACCAAAATAACCTTTTTATCAAAGCATTTTAGAATTTCATTTTGATAACTAAGAGCCTTAGCTTCTAAAAATCCGATTTCATCAATCACAATTAGTTCATCACTGCTTTGATAGCATTGACTTAAAATATCTACTCCAAGATGCTCGAAGGTTTCGGGCAGTGGGAGTAAGGAAGTGCCTGCCTCGTTCCTTACGGCGATTGTACCATTAACTTCCGGATTGTTGATATCACTAAGCACTACACATTTTGGTGCGTGCTTATCATCGCGGATTGCATAGGTGATTATTCCTCCAAAGGAAGGTGCATCCTTTAGAATTTCCGTTAATAGGGTTGTCTTCCCGCTTTTTTTATTGCCTGTTATTAATAGATGCTGCTTGCCGCTCTCATGAAAAGATTTCATGATATAGGTCTTCCGTTGATTGGTTTGCTCGACGAATGAATTCTTCATATTTTAGCATAAACTCCTTCCCTTCCTTTGTAACCGAGGAGCCCCCTCCACATTTTCCGCCCACATGCCCCTCTAAGAGCTTCATGGATAATTCCTTCTCCGCTTTTTTGATCATAGAGAAGGCTTTACTATAAGACATCTTCATTTCAATAGCGGCCTTATTCAGAGAACCTAATTCTTCTGTCTTTTTCAGCAGAGTCAGCGGTCCGGGACCAAAAAACTTAACATTATTATTGACTATATATATTTTACTCTGGAAATACATCCGCTCACCTATCCATTATAATACAGAATAAATTGGTTATCGTGCTTCAATATCTTTATCGGACCATAAACCTCAATTAACTTCTCTTCAATCGAAGTCATTCCTTCTGTCTTTAAGTCAATCTCCGTTATTTGCTTGTTCTTTAATAACAATAGCTTATCGCAATAATTCAAGGCATACTCTGGATCATGTATAGAGATCAGTGCGCTTTTGTTGTATTCCAGTATGATCTCTCTCAGCTTATGCATCAGTCTGTGTTTGTTCACTAGATCCAGACTGCTTTCGGGTTCATCTAAGAACATATACCTTCCGTTCTGTATCAAGGCCCGGGCTATTAATACAAGCTGCTTTTGACCCTCACTTAATTTCAGATAGTTTGATTCGGCTAGCTCTGCAATACCTAGCTTTTCAAGGCAATCCTCAGCTTGATTTATATGGTCACGGCTTGGGGATTCAAACATATTCAAAAATGGTGTAGTACCCATTAGGACAACATCAATCACCGTCGTATAATAGACCAGATTGCTCCGCTGTGGAACATAGCTAATCAACTGTGCTCTTTCTTTTTCTTTCATAGTGAGGATGTCTTTCCCATCTATCGTAACACTTCCTGATCTTGCTTTTAGTAATCCGCAAATGGTCTTAATAATGGTCGTCTTACCGGCGCCATTAAGGCCAAGCAGAGCATATATTTTACCGGCTTCCATGGTAAAGCTTATGTCGGTCATAAAAAACTCGCCCGGATATCCACCTGATATACGATCGATTATCATATAAACTAGTCTCCCTTCTGTTGAAATCCATAACATACACGCCCTTTTGCTAGTTCTTACTTTTGCAAACCAGCATAGCTAAGTATGGAGCTCCTATAAATGATGTAATGATACTGATCGGTAGCTCAGAGGGAAGTATTGTTCTGGCGATGCAATCGGATAATGCGATCAGAATTGCACCGATTAATCCGCTGAAGAGCATGGTTTTGAAATCATTTCTCTTTCGTATTGAGCGGGCAATATGGGGTGGGATTAAGCCAATAAAGCTAATTAATCCGGTGACACACACAATACTTGCAACTACAAGTGTGGAGAATAGAAGAATCAAATATCTGCTGTGTTCTACCGAGATTCCCAGTGACTTTGCTTCCTCATCGCTGGTGGAGAGTACGAATATCTTCCAGCGCATTAAGTAAATACCAATCAGACCGACCAAAAGAAAAGGAAGGATAATCTTTAGCTTTTCGGCAGTAATACCTCCAAAGCTCCCCATAGTCCAATACTCTATGGCACCCAGTTCGTTTTCCGGATCTGAGAAATATTTGATGGCCATTAGAATTCCATTACAAAGTGCGTTAATGATAATTCCTGACATAACATAGTTTAGCACGTTGTCTGCCTTTGATAATTTGACTAATCCAATTACAAAAACGAGTGCGATGATTCCACCAGCAAAAGCGCCAAAGGCTACAGACAACACATTTCCAGAGACAAACACTATGCTGAAGGCAGCACCTACGTTTGCTCCGGAGGTGACTCCTATGATATCCGGGGAGGCAAGAGAATTCTTAAATAACGTTTGGTAGACACTTCCGGCTATACTTAATCCAAGACCTGCTAAGATTACCATGATACTTCTCGGTAATCTTAGCATATAGAATACATTAACGGTCATTTGGTTCTCGTGAGTTCCCTTGATAATCTTTGCGATATCTTCCATAGTCAAGCTGTACTTACCAATAGCGATTGACAGAACAAAGGAAGCAATCACGAGGAGGAATGCAATTATATTTACTGTATTTGATTTTACAATATTATATTTGTGTGCATTCTTCATTAATTCTTCAATACCTCTTTATCAATCTCGAAATCGTAGAAGGTGCGATAAAAATGAGCCACATCCTCTGCGAAGTTATCATTGGAATACAGGTCCTTATAGAGAATACTTGTTAACCACATTTTACCGAGAATGCTGGAGGGTACCGGTGAATCCCAGGCCTCAAAGCTGCTTGGCATCTCGTATACCTTATTGTTCTTTATGGCATCAAGGTTAGATAGATTGCTGTCGCCCATAATATCTTCCTTGGTATAATCTGCCTCAGGCACTATGATGATATATTCAGGGTTGTATGCAATCAGTTGCTCATAGGAGATATTTGCCCAATAAGAATCGGCAATATCGTTTGCCACATTTATTCCGCCGGCAGCTTCTATTAAATCATTCTGATACATGTTAGCAGATGCTGTAGAGAGCATGCTGCTGTTACCGGCCAGGTACACGCTTGGTTTTTCTGTTATCTTTCCATGTATATCTGTAATCTCATTTTCCTTTTCGGTATAATAGTTAATCAATTCTTCATAATTTGTGGCACCTGTAAGCTTTGCTATCATAGTGATGGCTTCAAGCAATAGTTCCTCATTCTCGGGGTTTACACCGACAACCACGATTCCCATCTGCTCCAGTGTACTGATCTGATCCTTTAGCTTGATCGGAAGTATTACTAAGTCAGGGTTTAATGCAATACAGCCTTCCAGGTCAAATTCCTTTGCAGTACCTACATTGGGTAGGTCCAATAGCTTTGGAGCCGCAAGGGAATAGATCGGTCTTGATGCTGCCTTTGCTTCCAATCCAACCACCTTATCCTCTAATCCCAGTGCGATCAGAGCTGAGGTCGATATATAATATCCACTTACAATTCGTTCGGGAGCTTTTTCGATGGTTACAGTTCTGTTAAGGTGGTCGGTTATGGTAACTGGATACTGTGCTGCAGTAGCCGGTTCAGTGACCTGGGTAGCCTGATCCATGGTGTCAGCCGCTTGTTCTGTCGGCTCGGCTGTTTGCTCTGCACCATCAGTAGCTTCCTCCTGTGCTGCCTGAGTTGGCGTCGCTTGTGAATCCTCTGTTGCTTGTTTTGAACAAGCAGTAAATGAGAGGATGGTAATTGCGATGAATAACAATTGTACTAATCTTTTCATAATCTCCTCCTATGTAATCATAGCGTTATATTGTCAAAAGTATAACGACAATACATACATATATTACAATATTAACCATGATAATGCAATATGGACATAACCCTTTGTGTATATTTGTGTCCTTGAAAACAGCAGGGGGAATTCATATAATAGATAAGGAAGCAGAAAACAACCCATATCCCAGGTGTTCACTCTAGCATACACCAGGGTATATGAAGTATTAATTCGACAGAGATGAATAGACAGAAGGAGGAACTTGCAAATGAGACAAAAGGATAAGGTACAAAGGAAGATCATAGGTAAAGTGTTTCTTGCTGCATTAATGGTGTGTGCTATAATCGCCCTAAGAACGGTATATGTGCAGGGAGCCACAGAAAAAATTACATTAAGCCAGGACCACAGCTATGGATCCTATGATGGTGGCGACAGTAGCTACTATTATTTGTATCCAAATGATAAGTATAAGGACTACAAAAAATTTATGAAGTTCACCTATAAAATCTCCGATGATAGTGTTATTGGATTAAGATTCAATGGCGATGTTAATTTTAATTCCTTTATCGTAGATGTAGATAAAAAGGGAAATATGGTCGGGATTTATCCAAATGATATAAAGGTTCATGCATTGGGCCCCGGTACTGCCACCCTTAAGGTCTATGATGGGAAGAAATTAATCGATTCTTACACATTTACAGTTACTTCGGATATAGCATATTCACCAAGTAGCTTTGTTAGTATAGACGGGGAGTATCTTTCGGCTGATAATCGAAAGAAGGAACAGAAACTGCTGAAGAAGTTTATAACAGAAGCGGCTGACCCTAAGTACTCAACGACAAACCAAAGAATTAAAGCCGCTCTAGATGCGATGATAGCATACGATGGGAAATTACTATCTGAAAAAGAATATAACAAGATATTAAAGAAGCGTAAGGATGATTTGGCAGATGGCTATCTAACGGCATATGATAGATTGATTTATAAGAATGCTACTGCTGAAGGGTATGCACAGGCGAATAGATTGATGTTAAGCAACATGGGATTTCAAGCTTCGGTTTTTGGTGATATCGGCTCAGCAGAAAATTCCTTAAAGCTCTATATAAGCTATAAAAACTATTTGAAGCTATCAGGAGAATTTGATGAGGAATACGAACTATATGAGGAGGATTATGAGGAGTTCTATGAATCAGATGAGGAGGATTTGGATACCGAGATAAATCAAGAGCTAATTGAGGAATACATATATTTTACTGCAACGAATAAACTGAAAACGGAATATGACTTTAGCGTAGAAGATAAAGACAGCATCTATAATCGAACGCATCTACCCGCATGGATTATTGAAAAGGATACAAAACAACAGAACATTAGTGTAGGACAGACCATAAGCTTGTCCTCCAGTGATATGAATAACAATCTCTATTCCACCGATACCTCAGTAGTGAAAGCGGAGAATGGATCAATAACAGGAGTAAAGCCGGGAATAGCAATGGTCTACCGATATAATGATACCTACTGTGATGTGTTTTATGTAATGGTTAAGAAAAAGGGTTCGGCGAAAACAATCAATGGAAAGGTATATCATAAGTCTGTCAAGACCTATTTCAAAGACTCCGATTATGCTCCATTCATAGCTAGCGAACAATGGGAGAAAAAACGAATTCAAAATTGGGAGAGCCTTCGTCTCTATGATTTGGAGCCTATTTTCGGACATGGCGGAAAGCTTACAACCAAATTCTCTAAAGGGGTTTTAAAATGCTATTTAGAATATAAGGGTAAAAAGGACCTGCTATGTTCAATAGGGACAAATGAAGATGAGTACTAAGGCTGAGAAGCCCTTTGCAATTATATATTAGCGACTTTTCCTGGGCGATTTCTTTCTTTGCTGATTTCCTTATTAAATATACCTTGCTTTGCTAAGCTTATAGGGTATATATTCTTAATATCGTATTTTTATATATAATATTACGATATTAATATAATCGTGATACTGAACTATTATGATACCCTTAGGAGGTAGGCGGGATGAGCAACAGGTTTTTATGCGTTATGGCCGGCTATGATGAGACTACAGAAGAATATTTAAGAGGGATACAGCAGAAGCTCTATGATGGAGGCTATACCGGTGAACATACCAAGAACCTGCCACAGCACATTACCCTCGGAACCTTTGAGGTGGAGAGGGAAGAGGAGATTAAGGAGCTGGTTCGCATAGCTGCTAATGAGACAAAGGAGTTCTCGATTACCTTTAACCATGTTGGTATATTTGGTGGCGCTAAGGTGCTCTTCATTGCACCGGATCGGAATCGTGACCTACTGGAGCTTAAAGAGAAGTTCGGGGACAGCCTTAACTGGACACCTCACACGACAATGTTAATCGATCAGCCGGAGAGGATATATGAGGCAATACCTCTTGTAATGGAGAATTTTAAAGCCTTTGAAGGGAAGGTTACCTCCCTACACCTATACGAATTCTGGCCAACACGTTTTATCAGTACAGAACATTTCACATGATAACATATACATATCAATATTAACCTCAAGGATTATATAATGCCTTGAGGTTTTGTTTTATAAAGGAAGAAAGTTCTCCTAATTATCCGGTTACAGTTGCCTTACATACCGGTAAGCCTCTTCAGTATCTTCTGCCAATAAATTAATTCCATATTCGGGTTGCCAAATTCTGTACGAATGTTAAAATGTAAGATAACATTATTAATTAGTAGTTACATAGAGCTTGGGGATGGTGATGAATTATGCTGAAGGAATATATATCGCAAGTATACGAGAATAATATGCAGGTATATGGAATTATCGTATTACAAGGCGGTGACAAGGTAGCGGAATATCATTTTCTTCCTGAGGAAAGAAGGAATCTATACTCTGCTACTAAGAGCATAACCTCCACTGCGGTTGGGATGGCAATTGCTGAGGGGTATTTTCGATTGGAGGATTCTATTCTTCCCTATTTTGAACAGGAGCTTGCGAAGAAGGCTTCACAGGAACACCTGGACAATCTGTATAAGGTTACCGTAGAGAGACTCCTCACCATGTCCATCGTGGACTATCCCTTTGAAAGATTAACCTGTGATAACTGGCTGAAGCACATCCTATCGATTCCTTTACCGAATATTAATGAGAGAAAGTTTCGCTATAATAACTTCACCTCCTATCTTGCCGGTGCCCTTGTAGAGAAGACAACCGGTATATCGATGCTTGATTATCTGGAGCCCAGATTATTCGAACCACTGCAGATTCGGGGGGTGGCCTGTGCTTATAGCCCGGAGGGTTATTATTATGGTTCCACAGGAATGAAGCTGACGGTCAATGAGCTTAGTCGAATTGGACAGCTATATCTGCAGAAGGGCTACTATGGAGATAAGCAGATAATCCCACGAGAATGGGTAGAGCAAGCTACCAAGAAGCAGATTGTGAACAAAGAAGAGGGGTATGGCTATTACTTCTGGAGGGAGATGTATAATTCCTACTGTGCAAGAGGTAAATGGGGCCAGCTTTGTATGGTTTTGCCGGACAAGAATGCGGTGATTACTGTACTATCCAATCTGGAGGACCCTACTCTGGCAGAAAAGATGAGGCTAAGCTTGTTGGAGATCATATATCCACAGCTCTAGACATGATAAAGATACAATTTTGTAAACACGCAAATATAGTAGATACAAGGAAAAGGAGCTAACAGGACATGAGTATTACAGACCGATATGTGGATTTACACTTACATTCTTATTATTCGGATGGGACAATGTCACCGGAGGAGATAGTTCGGGAAGCTGCAGTCAATCAGGTGGGGCTGTTGGCAATCACCGACCATAATATTTTGACTGCAGTAGGAGAGCTTGAGGGGCTTAGCCGGGATTACGGGATAGCTTATTTATCCGGGGTGGAGCTTGATTCTATCGACCGAGGTTCTGATATTCATACTCTAGGATATGGAGTGGATGTAGGCAATGAGGAATTTATCCGATTTGTGAAGAATAATCGAGCTATTATGGATGATATCAGTGTCAGACTAATTAGTGATATGGAGAAGGATTATGAGGATATATCCCTAGCTGATTTTCAGGCATATTCCTATGACAGACGGAAGGGCGGCTGGAAGGCGCTGCATTACTTTGAGCAGAAGGGCTTGACAGAGAAGCTGCGAGAGGGATTCACCATATACAATCAATATGGAATCACCAATGATAGCGGTGATTATCCCTCGACCAGTGAGGTGATAAAGCAGATACACAATGCAGAAGGGAAAGCTATTATGGCTCATCCCGGAGTATCGATTAAGGAGGCAGATCCGGAACTGTTCCGGCTCAGACTTTTGCAGCTGTTGGAGCAGGGCTTTGACGGAGTGGAATGTTATTATCCGATGCATTCAGCTGAGATAACAGATATTTGTGTAAGGACCTGCAGAGAACAAGGTTTGTTAATTACGACGGGATCTGATTGCCATGGGGACTTCGGCTATTCCCGGATTGGTGAGCTTAAGGTAAGGATGGACCAGCTGGTGCTTGGTGATTTGATAGGTTAACGGGTCATTTTTATAAAAATAGAGGAGGTATCCCATGTCAGAGAACCGTATGAAGGATGCAAAAGCAGTTAAGGAGCAATACAGTAACAGTACCAACCTGAATACTAGAATATCGATCCACGAGAAATATAGTGTTAATAAGTTGGGCTTTGGTAATTGGTTGTATCAGCAATATGAGTTTAGCGACAATATGAAGATTCTGGAGTTGGGGTGTGGCACAGGTGATCTATGGACGAATAGGATGGATCAATTAAATCCTGGAATCTCTCTAATACTATCTGATTACTCTGAGGGAATGGTAGAGGTAGTGAGGAATAAGTTCTCCCACAATCCCTGGGTGTCTTTTGAGCAGATTAATATAGAAGCAATCCCTTATGAAGAGGAGTCCTTCGATATGATAATCGCGAACATGATGCTATATCATGTGCCGGATCTACAGAAGGGGCTTAAAGAGGTGCAACGGGTATTAAAGAAGGGCGGTAGCTTTTACTGTGCTACCTTCGGAGAGAGCGGAATTCAGGGATATTTAACCCGTACCTTAGGCAGATATGGCATTAACATCGATATTAACGGAAGCTTTACGCTACAGAACGGAGCGGATATCTTAGGAAAGCATTTTATCGATGTGAACCGTAGGGATTATATCGATGCTCTTGAAGTGACAGAGACAGAAGATCTGCTGGATTATCTCTATTCTATGGCCTCCATAGGAGATCTTGGTAATGTGACACGGGAGGACCTTTATCAATGCTTAGTAGCAGCAAAGGATGAGAGGGGTATCATACATATTCCTAAGGAATACGGAATGTTCCTATGCAGGAAATAGCTTGACCATGTGAAATTCCATAGGCATCGTGGAGTTTGCAGATATATTGTGGATAACCTTCCTTCAAAATAAGATTAGTGTGGAATAAAGAGTTCAGTAGTCGGAATTATAATATGCCAGGATTGATGAAGCATATAAGTTAGAAGAACAGTGCTAGTCAAAAATTAATATATCTTACAGGAGGTAGTATTATGAAGCTTAGAGCTGCAGTTGCATCCGATATCCCTCAGCTTGTACAGATGAGGCTGGCTTATCTTATAGAGGATCAGGGAGAAATACTACAGGAGCATAGAAAAAGACTGGAACAGGACTTGCCAGTATATTTTTCAAAGAATTTAAATCATTCTCTGCTGGCTTATGTCGCTGAGGATAAGGAGGAGGTTGTATCAACTGTACTCATGGTTATCACTGAAAAACCTGGAAATCCTCATTTTTTATCGGGTAAGACTGGGCTCCTATTGAATGTGTATACGAAACCGAACTACCGTCGACAGGGTCTGGCGGGAACATTAATAAATATGGCGATCGAGGATGCAAAGAAGCTGGATCTGGCACATATTGAACTGAGTGCTACGCCGTCAGGTCATCCCTTATATAAAAAAATAGGCTTTGTAGAGTCACATTCTCAATGTGTTTCTATGAAATATCACATTCAAACATAAGTAATCGGTAGGGTAAAGCAAGTTAGCTTTATTCTTAATAAGAAGGAATTAATTTGCCAAAAGCATAACGAACGTTGTTCGACTATGCTTTTTGTGTTATTATTATTACCATCAAATGAAGAGGTGTAAGCTATGAGTGGAGCAAATAACTGCGAGAATTGCAGCCATTTTGTTTATGATGAAGAATATGATAATTATGTGTGTGCGGTTAATCTGGATGAGGATGATTTGGAGCGGTTTCTAAGCTACTCAACATTCCATTGCCCGCACTTCCAATTCCATGACGAATATAAGATTGTAAGAAAACAGATCTAAAAATGATTGGTAACTGTAGGCGTAACAACTTATTGATGTCGCTCAATCCTCTATTGATTTATCAAAAGAAGTACTTAAGAAATTCGATATAAAGGTCGATGAATATATTATATCCAATATCACAAAGATTTTATTTTCATCAGGGGTTTTTGATGGAGTTGTTATTCACTATGAAGAAAGTGATATCGATATATTGTTAATAGGTATGTCTATTATTTACTTAGGTAAGAATAATCGTAAGGAAAGAGAAGTTATTCTAATGATGTATGAACAACTTGTTAGAATCTGCATGAATAAGGAGAAAAGATGGAAGTTAAGGTATGTAAAAACTGTAGAAGGCTTTATAATCATATCTACGGACCGGAGCTGTGTCCGGACTGTACCGATTTCTCTGACTCATCGATGACAGAGAAGAAGTGGGTTCTGAAACCGTTGCTTCAAGAGGAAGAAAAAAAGCTGGATCAGGTAAAGGAATATATTTTAAGTAATCCCAAAGCTACTGTCGCTGAGATCGCCGAGGCCAATGATGTGACAGTCAATAAACTTTTAGACTGGGTTAGGGGAGATAGACTGGAATTCTCGGATGACTCAGAGGATGCATGGTTTTCCTGTGCGAAGTGTGGCACGAAAATCAGAAGTGGTGTATATTGCTTCCGATGCAGGCCAAGATAAATAATTGAGAGAAAAAGCATTATGTGCGGGCTTAATCTTATCCCATATCATAATGCTTTTTTATTTGAGAAAATAGAAATTCTAATCATAGGAAATATTATGAAATAATCAGAAGATATGCTATAATAAAGCGTAATGAATAAAATGCGAGAAAAACATCCGCATAGCAAGTTTGTTTGTATAATATGATCGGAGCTGGGGACATAACATTATGAAGCTATTTGTCAGAAATCTAACCCAAGAGGATGCAAGGCTGGTATGTGCCTGGAGATATGACGGGGAATATTCTGTCTATAATTATCCGAATTGGGAGATAATCATAGAGCAGAACTGGGGACTTGGTAAGGCCTTAGTCAGAGATAAAGAATACTATGCATTGGTGAATGATAAGGATGAACTGATAGGACATTTCCGCTTGAAGGAGCATGAGGACTATATCTACCTTGGAGTTGGACTTGCACCGGAACTGTGTGGCCTCGGGCTTGGAGACACTGTCATGCAATTGATCAAACAGGAGAGCAAGACGCAATATCCGGATAAACCTCTTGCTCTGGAGGTGCGCTCCTTTAATCGTCGAGCAATACAATGCTACCGAAAGACTGGTTTTCGATTGGTGGACATTTATGAGTTACTTACACCCTCCGGCAGAGATACTTTTGTTCGTATGGAATATGAGTGGTGACATCATTTTTTTGTATACAAATTACAAAGTTTGTGTTAATTTATATCTTGATGACACAATTTGTAGAGTATTTTTTGAATAATTCAAACAACTGATTAAGATAGGAATAGATGATCCGGTACATAATGACAAAAAGAAAGGGGTGTAAGGATGATACAATATAAAAGACGGTCAGATGATATTACCAGGATAGCTCTGTTGGTCGGTACTACTATATTGATCCATCTAATGCTTACACCGATGGCTTATACAAGGAAACAAGAGCCGGCATCCGGTAGGTCTCATATTCCTTTTACCCTATCAAATGAAGCTTATATTATTAATGAAGTAAATGACTTTGAGTTGTTAAGTGATGTCAAGATAAAATCCACCGTAAGTAGGAATTTGAAAGATCTCAGAAGGCTGCTCAAAAGAGTGCTTGATGCCACAGTGCAGCCGATTATCACCATCGTAATTTTATTGGTCTATACATTAACCTATTATAAGCAATCATATCGGAGAAAATCCTTACTTGCGTTTTCTCTGGGTGGACATGCTCCACCTGTACGATAGATAAAATGAAAAAACAATAACCTTGGAAAGGACAGAAAGAATGAAGAAGAATAAGCCAGCATTTTTTATAGTATTAATCGTTACAATACTTATGGTATATACAGCGATTAATGGTTTAACGATTCCTATGGGTGATGACCCTCTGACATTGAAGGGCGCACCGGATATGCGATATGGAATCGATATTCGTGGTGGTGTGGATGCAGCCTTCCAGCCGGAGGGTCTGGATCGCAAGCCTACAGGAGATGAGTTAGAAGCAGCCCGTTCTATTATCGAGATTCGTCTCGATCAGCAAAACATTATGGATCGTGATGTAACAATTGATAAGGATAACGGATATGTTATTGTTCGTTTCCCGTGGAAAGCGGACGAGACCGATTTCGATCCGGAGGCAGCAATTGCAGAGCTTGGTGAGACAGCTCAGCTTACCTTCCAGGATTCAGAAGGTAATGTCCTTCTGACTGGTGATCATGTTGCTAAAGCATCCGCAGTGGTAGATCAGAGTATCAATCAATACGTAGTAAGCTTAAGCTTTGACGAAGAAGGTACCAAATTATTCAGTGATGCAACCAAAAGACTGGTGGGCAAGCTGATTAACATCTATATGGATGAGAACTTGATCCAATCAGCTACGGTATCGCAGCACATCTCCGGAGGCTCTGCTCAGATCACCGGTATGACTGGCTACGAGCAGGCGAAGGATATCGCTGATAAGATTAATTCCGGTGCGTTACCTTTCTCAATGATTACAAAGAATTATAGTACCATCAGCCCGACCTTAGGCTCCGGTGCTCTTAATGTTATGCTAATGGCAGGAGGGATTGCATTTGCGTTAATCTGTATCTTCCTGATAGTCTATTACAAACTTCCCGGCTTTGTAGCCTGCATAGCACTTACAATTCAGGTAACAGGTCAGATCCTGTCGCTCTCCATTCCTCAGATGACCCTGACCCTGCAGGGTATTGCAGGTGTCATCCTGTCCATCGGTATGGGTGTTGACGCGAATGTTATTATCTCTGAGAGAATTAGTGAGGAGATTAAATCCGGTAAGAGTGTTGCTTCTGCAATAGCAGCTGGCTATACGAATGCCTTCTCTTCTGTTTTCGATGGTAATATCACAGTGCTTATTGTTGCATTTATTTTAATGGTATTTGGCTCAGGAACCATGTTATCCTTCGCATATTCATTGTTCACTGGTATTGTGTTCAATTTCCTTGCAGGTGTTACAGCTTCTCGCTTGATGACAACTTCCTTGAGTTCCTTTAAATTCTTGAACAAACCGGCACTTTATACCTGCTGGACAAGGAGGATAACACTATGAAAGATATGAAAGATAGGAAATATGTGAAGGAAGTTAAAGTAACTCCCGAGATGTATAAAGAGAACAAGATTATACCCTTTTATGCGAAACGTAAGGTTTATTTTACTATATCAATAGCACTTATGCTGATTGGTATCCTATTCATGTTCATCAATGGGGTACAGCTGGATATCCAGTTTAAAGGTGGAGCATTAATCAAGTATACCTATGTCAATGAGATTGATGCTGAGAAGGCAGCAGATGTTGCGTCGGAGGCACTTGGCAGACCGGTCACAACACAGACTACCGAGGATATATCCAGTGGAGAGAAGCGTTTGATCTTAAATATCGCTGGTAATTACGGTATGGATGCGGCAGAAAGAGAGGAATTTGATAGGGTCTTAACGGAAGCCTTCCCTGATTCACAGCTGAAGCAGTCTGAGACCTCCATGGTTGAGCCCTTCTTTGGACAGCGTTTCTTAAGGAATGGTATTTTATCCATTCTATTAGCCGGTGCTCTGGTTCTGGTATATGTATGGATTCGCTTTAAGATGATGGGTGGTCTTTCTGCAGGTGCGATGGCAATTGTTGCCTTGATCCATGACGTGTTGATTGTATTTTTCACCTGTATTATCTTCAAGATTCCGATCGGAGAGTCCTTTGTAGCGGTAGCATTAAGTATCATCGGTTATTCCATCAATGATACAATCGTTATTTATGACCGTATCCGTGAAAATGCAAAGTCCTATATTGGATATCCCTTAGAGGCTGTCACAGATCTTTCCATCACACAGTCTATGTCAAGATCCATCAATACCAACGTTGCGGTAATGTTGAGTGTCAGCTTAGTATATATCCTGGCAATGGGTAATGGTATCACTTCTATTATGAGCTTTGCTCTTCCGATGGCAGTGGGCTCTATTAGCGGTTGCTATTCAACCATCTGTATTGCCGGACCGCTTTGGGTAATGTGGAAGAAGAAAAAGGGCGATGACATTATCTTCGAAGAGAAGAAGAAACCCGCTCCCAATTATTAATTAGTAATAAGAGAATAATATAACAGGACACCACTCCTGATAATACTTCAATCAACAAAAGGAAGGATTATTGGAGTGGTGTTTTTGGTATGAATGGTCTGAACAGCATTTAAACTGGTTGACGTCCGTCTTGACCATGTTAGAAAAAAGCAGTAAAATGAAGAAAACAGGTATCAGGAGGGCAATCTGATGGACGGTAGTAATTTATTAACCGGTGGGATAGACCAGTTAAATGAGATTAAAGAGTGTCTGCTAGAGCGATATGGTTATCAGTCGAAAAATGAAACCTTACTTCTAGAGGAGGAAGTGCTGGAGAAAAGCATAGCCGACCTGGAACAGGCGATAAAGGAAGAAATCCATAAGACAATCAAAAAGCGCAGGCAAGAAATCGAAGCTACCTTTGATCAGCAGGAGGACAAGCTCCAGTCTAGGATAAAGCGGATTAAGGAGAAGCGAGAGAAGAGTAAGAGTGCCAAGGTGTCTCAGCGAATCGAGGAAGAGACTGCTTCGCTCAGGCAAGAGAATGCTCAGCTTAGACTTGAGACCAAGACTTTATTCAGACAAAAGCATGTCCCCTCGCTTTGCAATTCAAAGCTTTACTATTCTTTATATTTTCCGTCTTGCTTTACCGATGTACTGCTCGCTATTGCCACAATCTTAATTACTCTTTTACTGATACCATGTGGAATCTACTTTCTATTGCTGCCCGAAGAGAAGATTCTTTACCTGATTCTTACCTATGTCCTCACTGTACTAATCTTCGGGGGGATTTATCTTCTTCTTGGTAACCGGACGAAGGAGAAGTACTCCGAGGAGCTTCGCAAGGTGAAGGGTCTGAGGGGACAGATCAGAGTGAATAAACGAAAAATGGACGTAATCAAAAGGAACATTCGTAAAGACCGGGATGAAAGCTCTTATGGATTGCAGGATTTTGATACAGAGATGGCAAAGCTAGAGCAGGAAAAGTCTGAAATAGCTTTACAAAAGAAAGAAACGCTAGCTGCCTTTGATAATACCACGGTCTCGATTATAACATCCGAGATAGAAGCAAAATATATAAGCAAATTAACAACACAACGGGAAGAGTATGAGAAGCTAAAGTCTTCCTTATCACAAGCGGAGGAGAGAATAAAAGCTCTGACAATTAAGATAGCCAGTGATTATGAACCCTTCCTAGGCAGGGAACTAATGACGGTACAGAAGGTTGATACCCTGATTCAGATTATTCAAGAAGGGAATGCTTCGACAATATCAGAAGGGGTTGCTTTCTATAAACATAGTTTAGAAAAGGAAGAATAGAAAGGCGTTAATACTCATAAATAAGCCAAAGAGGCTGTTACACATCATGCTCATCAGCGGAGGAGGAATATCAAAAAGCTCCCATGGATGACTAGCATTGAATGATGTGATACAGCCTCTTTTTTTTTATGTTTTACGAGTTCATATAAGGAGGGTATCCTTGTTGGAATTGGTAGGGGAGGAGGGTTAGGAGACGGTGAGAGTTCTCAACTTACAGATGCAATAATTAATTGCAAGGCAAATTTGGTCAGCCATCATCATAACGACGCCCAGCCTGGTGGTCTGAAGGAGCATGCTGTCAAGCATACCGGAGAAATTGACAATTCCGGTAATAAAGATATCGCCTACAGCAGGGAGATCCTTGTTAACTCCGGCCCCAGGCTTTAATGGACCCTCACCCACTGTAATATATCCGATGTGATCTGATCTTCCCAGAGAAGCATCAATGGCTATGACAAATGGATCATCATGCTTATGATTAATCATCGTAATGGTATCCTTCAGATTTTTCGCATGAACGGGTTCTTCTAAAGTACCATAGACATAGTAGTTATGGTTCTTATTATATTCATTACAAGAGTATTTATGTGCAAATTCATCTTGTATTGATAACTTATATCCGATGATCGGACCCAGGCAATCTCCGGTTGCTCGATCCGAGCCGATGCACAGGAAGACAATCGTACGGTTTAAGAGAACCTGTTCCCTAATCAGCTCAGACAATGTACGGCCCATTTCATAAGCGGTGGTTTTTTCTGTAGAATTAAAATAAGTGATATTGTTTTTTGGTTTGAATAGGATATTCATCTACTACACATGCCTTTCATTGAATTAGCAAATAAATGTATGTCAGCGAATCTGCGTCTTGCGAAAGCTTAGATATAGTATTACCAGAAACTTTACACATTAGACGCTGTAATTAAACGAATATGGATGATATAAGGTAAAAAAACGGTTATTTCGAGCAGAGAAGATGCAGAAAAGGTAAAAAAGAAATCAAATAAGAGGGGTTTGGAGTATTTTACATGGAATTCTGATGATAAGTTCTGTTTACATAATAATCTGATACGACAAAAAGCATGTCCAACCTATGATATGATTAGTTATATTTTGGGGTAACTAGTACAAAAAGTATCGGATAGGAGTGAGCCATGTGATTGAAACCATATACAGTAATGAGAGCGGAGAAGGTAATACGGCAAGTAAGGTACAGCCTTCCTTTAAAATGCCAAAGAATGTAAGACAGATAGGAAAGAGTAATTCGAATAAAAAGATCTATGTAGAAGATTATGTCATGTCTTACATAAAGCAATTGGTAGGAGGAGATTACTCCGCTTATAAGGTGGCCGTTTTGGTTGGTCAGTGTATCAGACTGGAGAATATTCGTAATATTTTTATATCTGGTACCGTGGAGGTTAAAGATATCGATTTATCTGCAGAGACCACCTTTTCCAATGATACTTGGGGCAGAGTGTATGAGGAGATAAAAAAGTACTTTGTTGAGACAGAGATTGTAGGCTGGTTCGTCGGTGGCCCAGGGTATCTTCTAGAGGATATGGATAAGATTACAAAAGCACATCTGAATAATTTCGCTGGGCAGGATAAGACCTTGTTCACCTTTGACAATATGGAGAAGGAGGAGAGCTTCTATAGCTTTGAGAATAACCGCTTGACCAAGCTGGATGGGTATTACGTATATTACGAGAAGAATGAAGAGATGCAGACCTATATCATAGACCATAAGGAGCCTCAGAGCAATGAAATCGATTACGATGACAAAGTTTCCAGAGAGATTCGTACGGTTCTGCAGAATAAAAAGCCGGTAGAGGAAGAAAGTAAGGGAATTACCAGGCTGATGTATGCGGCCGGAACTCTGTTGGCTGTGATTGTTTTGATTGTTGGAGCGGCAATTTTAAATAATTATGATCAAATGAAGAGCATGCAGGATACTTTGAACCACCTGTCTCGTAATATGGAAGAGGTACAGACCATTGTTGCTGGGGATCGAATGGCAGGAAATATGCAATCCAAGACCTCGGTGATAGAGGGACAACCTTCCGACATCAGTAATGACGATCAAGCTACAGAAGAAGCAGCAGCCCCTGAGAAGGGGACGGATAGTCTTGATGTGGAGGTAGTACCGGGGGAAGTAAAACCGTTAGAGAAGAAAACGGAGCCTGAGGATACCGAGAATAGAAAGAAAGATAATGAGGAAACCACTGGTGAGAAGCTGGCCGAGGAGGGTGCAGCTTCAAAGCAGGAAAAGACTACAAAAAAGGATGAGAATAAAGTGAATTATTACATTGTGGTTGAGGGAGACTCTCTTGCGGTTATCAGCTATAAATTATATAAGACCTATACAAAGGTAGAGGAAATCATGAGGTTGAACAATATCACCGATAAGGATTTAATCTATGTGGGACAAAAGTTGATTGTTCCATAGTAAAGGCAATTCTTACATTGGTCATCCATCTGGCAGACCGGAAAACATGCTGTGCGTGTTTCTTTGGTTTGATGTTTTTGCTGATCATACTCAAAAAAAGTGCCGCTTTATGTTATCCTCTTCAATATTATTTGAAGAATTACAGAAGTGGCACTTCTCTTATTCATGACAATAGAAGCCCACCAATGAAAACTCGGATTTCAATATTTTATGTAAAAATAGTACGTGCCAAGTTATAGCAAATGAGTTATAATCACTATAAAGTAAGCACTGGGAGGAGTGGGTTATGGCTAAAGACAATGAAGGACAATCGGTTAGAGACTATGGTGAACGAAAAAAAAGGATCAGAAGAAGACGCAAAATCATCATAGGAATGGCGATTATAGCATTATTGGTCGGAGGCGGCATTTATCTATACAATCTGTATAATAAAAGCTATACCAGTTTTGAACTGCTTAAGTCGATGGAAAATACAGTGGAGAATGGAACGCAGTATCTGCAATATGGTAACGGCGTGTTGAAGTATAGTAAGGATGGTGCCACAGCTATTGATAAAGACGGTAAGTTAAAATGGAATGGTTCTTATGAGATGAACCAGCCGATAGCTGATGTTTGTGGGGACTATGCAGTTGTAGCGGATCAGGGTGGTACCTCGATTCAGATATTTGACGGGAAAGGCTTCGTTGAAAGTATTTCAACGATTCATGCTATTATTAAGGTCGAAATTGCACATCAAGGTGTAGTGTATGCTTTACAGGAAGCAGATAATATGAATTACTTATTCTTATATGATAAGGATGGAACAGTACTTGGTGAGAAAGTTACCACCATGAGTGCGGACGGATATCCAATCGATATCTCAATCTCTGATGATGGTTTAAAGCTGATTACCAGTTATCTTACTGTCAATACAGGAGAGTTGACAGGAATCGCAAGCTTCTATAATTTTGGGGAGGTAGGCCAGAACTGGATTGACAACCTGGTTGGAGGCTTTAAATTTGAGGGGATCATTGCGCCCAGAGTTTTCTTTAATAATAATGATACAGCATGTGTATTTAAGGAAAATGGCTTCATGTTAATAGAATATTCCGAGATGCCTAGGGTAATTAAGGAGATTAGCTTTGAGAATACGATCAAGAGCATTCTATATAATGAAAAATATGTGGGAGTTGTTATAGATGCAGGTGAAACCGGTTATCGGGGACTTGTTGTTTATAACCTCAAGGGGGAAAAGATTCTCGATAAAAAGTTGGATTTTGATTACAAAGAAATCCGTCTGGTAGGGGAAGAGATTATAATGATAGATAACGTATCCTGTATTGTGATGAAAATAAATGGTAGTGTTAAATTCAGTCACACCTTTGGAAGTGATATCATAGCACTTTACCCGATCAATTCCCTGGATCAATATTACTATGTGAGTGAAAAGGAAATCGCACAAATCAGACTTGTGGAATAATCAGCTATCATTGGGAGGAATTTATGAATTGGTTAGTAGTAGTGGTATTAGTCATTCTTTTGAGTAATGCTATCATCGGTATGAGGGTCGGATTTATTAAGACAGCATTCTCTCTGGTTTCCTTGATTCTGGCGCTTATTCTGACGACATGGATTAGTCCCATGGTAAAGGACTATATGATGGAAAATGAGAAGCTTTATAATAGTATTGCTACGAAGGTTGAAAAGCTACTTCCTTTCGGAGAGGAAGAGATTCTAGAGGAGGAAGAGACGGAGGCGATAGATGAGCTCTCCCTGCCAAAATCCATAAAAGAGGGGCTGCTAAAGAATAATACGATTGAAAACTATAAGGAAATGGCTATAACCAGCTTCAAGCAATACGTCAGCCGATATCTTACCGGGGTCATAATAAACTCTATATCCTTCATCGCGACCTTTATTGCCGTTCAGCTTATATTATGGGTTATATTCATGGCACTGGATTTGATTAGTAAGCTGCCATTGCTGAATCAAATGAATAAGACAGCGGGTCTTTTAGCAGGATTGATCCATGGACTAATTTTGGTATGGTTGCTCTTTATACTATTGAATGTATTTGGCGGTACTGTGTTTGGTCAATCAATAATGAAATTAGTCGGAGAGAATGAAGCGCTAAGCATAATTTACAATAATAATATCCTACTTAAGTTCATAACTAGCGCTACGAAGATATTTTTTTAAGGAATTCCTATTATTTTAATTATACATAAGGAGAGAGAAAGATGAATGAGATGCTAGCTAAGATTCAAAAAATGGGGATTGTACCAGTAATCAAACTGGATGATGCAAAGGACGCCGTACCCTTGGCCAAGGCTTTGGTAGAAGGAGGACTACCGTGTGCAGAGGTAACCTTCCGCACAGCAGCGGCCGAGGAATCGATCCGCCTAATGAGACAAGCCTATCCGGATATGTTAATAGGCGCAGGAACCGTATTGACAACGGAGCAGGTAGATAAAGCAATTGCTGCCGGAGCTACCTTTATTGTAAGTCCCGGATTTAATCCGAAGGTGGTTGGGTACTGCGTAGAGAGGAATATACCAATTACACCCGGTTGCTCCAGTCCCAGCGATATAGAAGCTGCGATAGAATTTGGACTTGATGTTGTGAAATTCTTCCCTGCAGAGGCAGCTGGGGGACTGGCTATGATTAAAGCCATGGCTGCTCCCTATGTTAATATAAAATTCATGCCTACCGGTGGAATCAATGAGAAGAATCTGACCTCTTATCTGGACTTCCCCAAGATTATTGCTTGCGGTGGAAGCTGGATGGTTAGTGATGACCTGGTTAAGGCAGGAGCCTTTGATCGAATTACCGCTCTTACCAAACAGGCAGTGGCACTGATGCTTGGCTTTGAGATTCGTCATGTTGGTATCAATATGCCTAATGAAACAGAAGCAAATGAAGTAGCGGACTTATTCGGTGATGCTTTTGGATTTGCGAAGAATGACGGAAATAGCTCAATCTTCATGGGCACTGCAATTGAGCTCATGAAAGCGCCTTATCTTGGTAAGAATGGTCACATAGCGATTATGACGAACTATATTGACCGTGCAATCTATCATCTAGAGCAGAGGGGCTTCACCTTTAACGAGGAGAGTAAGAAGTATAAGAACGACAAGCTGGTAGCAGTATATCTAAATGCTGATTTTGGCGGCTTTGCAGTGCATTTATTACAGAAATAAGAATAGATGAATATATAATGACCGTAATGTCAATACTATACTTGACATACGGTCATTACTATGTGCGGAGAAGCATTAATCTTCAGGGACTTAGGGGATGGTATAAATTGGTAACAAAAAGTTATAAAAAGTTGTTGACATTTTGCCCTTTAGATTGTACAATGGATTTCGCCGTTGAAGAACGGTAACCACGAAAGAAAGATAAGAAATAAAAAATAAAAAAGTGGTTGACAAACAAAAGCAAACGTGTTAAACTATAAAAGTTGCTGGCGAGACACGAAGCAAGTAAATAAGCCAACGACAAACAATGAACATTGATAATTGAACAGTGAAACAACCCTGAAAATTCTAAAACATTGAGACTTCACATGGGTCTCAAAAATAGATTTTCATTAATGGATTGACTTTGTCAATTCGTTACGAACCGTATCTGGAAACAGATACAACCACAAAAACAGTAAAGACAAACGTAAGCAACAACTTATTAGTTGAAAGCCAAGTTTATCTTATGCTGGATCAAAAACTTAAACATGAGAGTTTGATCCTGGCTCAGGATGAACGCTGGCGGCGTGCCTAACACATGCAAGTCGAACGGAGTTATTATTATGAAGTTTTCGGATGGATTGATAATAACTTAGTGGCGGACGGGT
>JAEYOQ010000054.1 GCA_023411555.1 Bacillota bacterium | reverse complement strand
CCAATCTCTACAGATATGGTAAGATTTTCTTCATGTTTTTGATGTTAGTTGAGTCCGTCATAGCTGCTTTTCTAAGATTTCTCTTTCTTTTAGCGGATTTCTTTGTTAAGATATGACTCTTATAAGCCTTCATTCTCTTCAGCTTTCCAGTTCCTGTGATAGAGAAGCGCTTTGCTGCTGCTTTGCTTGTTTTTAACTTAGGCATGATATTTCCTCCTTAATAATTAATACAGCCGGAGAATGCAGAATTAAGACTCTGCCCCATCCAAAATGCTGTTTAAATTTAGTATTTTAACGTTTTTCTGTTAAGAACATAATCATGTTTCTTCCTTCGAGTTTTGCAGGCTTTTCAATTACTGCCACATCCTCGAGTCTCGCAAAGAAATTGTCCAAGATTACCTTAGAAGCTGCTGTATGTGCCATTTCGCGACCACGAAAACGTAATGCAACCTTTACTTTGTCACCATGAGTAAGAAACTTACGGGCCTGGTTTGCCTTTGTATTGATATCATTATCATCAATATTCGGAGATAAACGAATCTCTTTTACCTCGGTAACCTTTTGTTTCTTCTTAGCTTCTTTCTCTTTTCTTGCCATCTCATATCTGTATTTGCCGTAATCGATAATCTTACAAACCGGTGGTTTCGCTGTCGGAGCTATCTTTACAAGGTCAAGATTAGCCTCCTTCGCAAGCTTCATTGCATCTTTGGCAGACATGATACCTAACTGTTCACCGTCTTCGCCAACCAGTCGAACCTCTTTGTCCCTGATCTGTTCATTAATCATTAAATCGCTAATAGTACTGCACCTCCATAGGTTTTAAGTTTACTGTTACTTGGTTTCAATCGCTTTTTATTCGTGAATAAAAAAGGATGGATAAAGAATATCCACCCTGAATGCACAATCACGTAATTATCTCTTTACAGAAATACTATCGAAATTATATTTGCATTAACCCGTTCACAATAAATCACTTTACGCTATGGGTGAGAGATGGATTCTCTTCTTCTTTCCTCATAAATACTGCAATCAGTATTCACAGCCTTATTAATATAACACATAGTAGTAAATGTGTCAACTACTTTATATCTATTATATATCTTTTTCAACTTTATCCAATAGTATCAGCAATCTATGTTTATCTAACTAATAGTATTTCTTTTGCCTATTCTCCGCTGACCTAATTAACCTGTCACCATACCAGCTTTGGTTGTAAACACATCAATTGCCTTGGATACAGCAGTTCCGACCACAAAGCTAACCAACGCCTCTATCACTCCATTCACGCCTACGAATAGGAGTATGAACTGAATTACATTGTTCGCTCCTAAAACTGTTACAAGACTCTGGATATATTCTGTATTGAAAAAAAATAATACAAAGGTAGACATGAAAAGTATTGTATTTAGTAAAGCACCTGCAAGGTTGGCTGTCGCATGTGATATCAATCTGGTCTTATCCCAGTGCTTCATCGCCTTATAGATCAAACCTGCCAGCCAGCCCATCAGAATACGTGGAACCATGCATAGAATAAAGGTTCCTACTAAGCTGGCACTTAGTAATGCTGCACCTAAAGGACCACCTCCAAAGCATTGAATGAAGCTGGTAATCCCGAATATTCCTCCGAGGATTGCTCCTGCAACCGGCCCGAGTATTATCGCTCCTACTGTTACCGGTACGACCAGTAAGGTAATCTCCAGACCCGGCGTTTTAATATAGCCAAGGGGAGTAAAGGCCATCAATAATATAATAGCTGTAAATAATGCAAGCTGAACCATTCTTAAAGTACGTTTGTTTGTTTTCGTCCTCATAATATCCTCCATTCTGATTGTTCCAATCTAATTATAGTATTGGTCAATGTCCAATGAATAACCGCTAATAAAAAGCACCGCTTCACTTCGTCCGAAATCCTCCGACTTATGTAGCGATGCAAACTTTATCGTAATTATTTTCCTATATCCGGACCGAAGCTCAATACATCACAGTATCCTCGATATATCTCATTCTGCCGAACACAACCACGTTCAAGTTCCTGCCACATAAAAAAGGTCAAGACTATATAGGGTGTCAAGGATGCTATATACTTCAAACTACACCTGTCTTCTTCCTTTCGTCCCACCTCGTGGGTACTCTGGTACAACACAGAATCAGTGCTTCATCTGATTAAGTTAGAATATACATAGTATCTCAATTACTCAATTGTGATATCATATTATATTATCTAAACGAAAAATGCAAGTAAAAATCATCCGGATATGGAATATTTCGGGACCTAATCATGCGGTTTTAAAAGCTTAAGAGAGAATATAGCATATATACTTCCGGCTAAGCCAACCACCATCATGATAATATAGCTTAGGGTTGCAGCAGGGAACAGTACCACAAAAAATACGCTGGCATTGACGAGTATGTGCAATAGAATTGTTGCGTATATTGTACGGTATCTGCGATAAACAAGTCCCAGTAGATATCCCATCACGAATGCATAAATACCTTGAATGATATTTCTATGATAAATACCAAAAAACATAGCCTGAAGCAGATTAGCCCCTAAGAATGGCAGCACCTTTCCTGCCCGGTATAAAGTTACTCCACGAAAAATCAACTCTTCGGCAATGGGAGCTATCAATAAGGTATAGAGTAACATCAGATAAAGATTACTTCCAAGAAGTCCTTCCATGGTCTTACCATATTCATCGAATACCTTTGGAAACATGGGTTGAATTATATTCATTGCACCTGAGAAGAAGAACTGGCATCCAATCCCTAAGATTAGAAAATATAGCAGGTTACTTCGATGAAAGACGGTACGCGGATCCACCTTCTGCTCTCCCCGCACCTCATGATGATACCAGAAATAGAACACAATGCCACAGATTAAAACAGAAGCTACTGAGATAAAATAGAGCATATCCTGGGTCATCATATTCATGACCTCCATGTACAAGCGGTTACTGTCCATCAGGGCTTCTTTACCCTGAGAGATTCCGATATAGGCAGAAATCATTACCTGATATATTGTTTGAAACAGAATTGCTGCACCATAGATTATAGTTAAGGCAGCCAGGAATGGCATTACACCTGTCTTCAGATAAACTAGAATTTTTTTCACATTCGCACGTCCTTATCTTTTTTATTACCCATTCTAACATCTTTAGGCCTTTCTGCCAACTAGGAATATGGACCACATAATTGCCTTTACTGAATGCAAGCTAAAATCACTTGGATGTGAATTAGAGACTTCTATTAATTCAAGAATGAGTTTCGCTTGCGAAGATAAATTCCAAACTTGCGAGTGTGCAACCTGCCCGGAGGGCTTTTTATGTTATAGGCGGACTTTCCAATAATATAAGAAGAGCTATGCCTTCATATAAATGATGATCATAGCCCTTCTATTATCTATATAATTCTATATTGCAATAGCCTTTTCTTGTATTATGTTATACCCAATTACTGCATCATTGGGGACTTCCTTAACCTAGTATAACCTCAACCTCGTGAGCCCTCTGATCACCTGCTAAGGGAATGATATTGCCTGCAATTTCCTTGCCGTCTACGGTTAATTTAGTAACGCCCCTAGATACATGGTTCGGGTTTTTCACGGTAATATGGTACTTGTCCCCACGGAACTCACGAGTTACCGTATAACCATCCCATGCCTTTGGAATAGAGGGATCTACCTGTAATCCATCATATTCCGGCTTAATTCCAAGAATTGCTTGAGAAATCGCTATAAAGTTCCAGGAAGCAGTTCCTGTTAACCAGGAATTCTTCGCCTCACCATGGCGTCTTGCATCCTTACCTGCCACCATCTGGGAATATACATAAGGCTCCATGCGATGGACGTCTGAGTATTCCTCTGTATAGGAAGGAGCTATTCTTGTATAGTAATCAAAGGCTTTATCGCCTCTTCCCATCATCGCTTCTGCAATCATAATCCAAGCATTATTGTGACAGAAGATACCAGCATTCTCTTTATAGCCGGCCGGATAGGTAGAAATCTCACCATATTCTACATAGTACTTTGTAAACGCAGGATTCTGAAGCACCAGACCATATTTGGTTCCAAGACGTTCCTCCACTGCATCCAATGCCTGAATTGCCTTACCATCCTCTGTACCACAGTTACCCATGATACAAAGGCCCTGAGACTCAATGAATATCTTACCCTCTTCGTTCTCGTCGCTTCCGATCTTTCTTCCGAAATCATCGTAAGCACGAACAAACCAAGAGCCATCCCAACCATCTCTCATGATAACCTCACGCATCTTAGCAATCTCTGCCTGGATGCGGTCAGCCTCAGCCTTGTTACCAATCTTCTTCATTAAGGCTACATATTCCTCGCCGATATAGCAGAACATACCAGCAATCATAACCGATTCTGCCACTCTACCGTCCTTACTGGTAGTTGTTTGAAAGGACTCACCGGGCTCGGTGGAGAAGCAGTTAAGGTTAAGGCAGTCATTCCAGTCTGCTCGACCGATCAGCGGTAGCCCATGAGGTCCAAGATTGTTGATTACATGATCCATAGAACGCTTCAGATGGTCAGCAAGAGGTGTACTGGTAGCTTCATCATTATCAAAAGGTGTCATAACATCCAGGATGGAGTAATCTCCGGTTTCCTTGATGTAAGCAACCACTGCTAACACTAACCACAGGGGGTCATCATTGAAGTTACCACCTATCTCATCATTCCCCTTCTTCGTCAAGGGCTGATATTGATGGTATGCTCCACCATCCTGCAGCTGGGTAGAGGCTAGATCGATGATTCTCTCTCTTGCACGATCAGGTATCTGATGAACAAAGCCTAGAATATCCTGATTTGAATCCCTAAATCCCATACCTCTTCCAATTCCAGACTCAAAGTAGGACGCACTTCTTGACAGATTGAAGGTAACCATACATTGATATTGATTCCATACGTTAACTTGGCGATTTAACTTATCATCTGCAGAGTTCACAGTGTATTTGGATAACAGCTGATCCCAATATGCTCCAAGCTCTTCGAAGGCCTTGTCCACGGCTGCAGTGGTAGCATACTGGTCAATCATAGCTTCTGCCTTCTTTTTATTTATTACATTCTTACTTTCGAACTTCTCCTCGAAAGCATTTTCAACATAACCTAATAAGAATATATAATCTTTTGTCTCTCCGGGTTCCAGATCAATCTCCAGACAATGGGAAGCAATTGGATGCCAGCCATCTGCCACAGAGTTATTTGATTTACCTGCGAACACAACATCCGGGTTATGGAAGCCGTTATAGGTTCCCATAAAGCTCTCACGATCAGAATCAAAGCCCGCAATCGGAGCATTGACAGAGAAGAAGGCATAATGGTCACGTCTTTCCTTATATTCTGTCTTATGATATATGACAGAGCCCTTAATCTCAACCTCACCGGTGTTATAATTTCTCTGGAAGTTAGTGGTATCATCCTGGGCATTCCATAAGCACCACTCTACGAAGGAGAACAGCTTTACTTGTTTCTTTTCACCGGAGGTATTCTTAACTACTACCTTATGAACCTCTGCATTGGTATCGATTGGAACAAAGAAGGTTATCTCCGTCTCAACGCCTCCCCTAGCGCCGGTAATCCTAGTATAGCCCATACCATGTCTGCATTCGTACTTATCTAGCTCCTTCTTAACCGGAGCCCAGCCGGGTGACCATACATCTCCCCCATCATTGATGTAATAATAGCGTCCACCTCCAAGATCCAGTGGCACGTTATTGTAGCGATATCGTGTTATTCTGCGGAGTTTTGCATCCTTATAGAAGCTATAGCCTCCGGCCGTATTCGATATCAACGAGAAAAATGCCTGGGATCCTAGATAATTAATCCATGGATAAGGAGTAGTGGGAACCGTGATTACATACTCCTTATTCAAATCATCAAAATATCCATATTGCATTATTAATTGCCTCCTTATAACTATTTGTACTCCATTTCTCATTATATTATACATTTTCTGCTATTTCAACCAAATCCGTCCCAGAAAAGTGGCACAAAAAACCATTCTATATTAGTGCAATATTGCGAAACTGAACCTGGCATTTTTTAACCATGTACAAAATATAAAAAAAATGTAAGAATAGCTTATTATATAAAAAAATACTAGAAAGAAGGTTAAAATGAAAATCAACAAAATAAAGAAAGATAGCCTTATCCTGCTCCTTGTAATTCTATTCCTACTCCTTACCGGTATATGGACTGCCTATGCTTATAAAGATACTATTATTAATTACTATTATCGTACCATGAAAAGTCCCCAGGAATACTATGTATATCTGGAGAAGCGCGGCCTATATGAGCTTCTTTCTGGATTTTCCCGCGATGAAGCTTCAAAAGAGGAGACTGATTATGCCTATGATATCTCATCTAATATAAGCTTTGGTAAGAATGCCCTTAATTCCATTCTGGATACTGCACTTGGATCTAACCTTACCGATCTTGAAAAGCATCTTGGTCTTACCCTGGATAATATAGGTCTCGATGTGCTCCTGGCCTCTAAAGATAATCTGCATAACGAAAATGTCACAATAAGACTTAATGATAAAGAGCTACTTACCGCAGAGCTTTTCCTAGATACTGTTACCAATAGAATGTCTTTCCGCATTCCAGAGCTTAGTAAAGCATATCTTACCAATACTCAAGATGAAACGGAAGCTGCAGCTAATACATATGAGCTGAAGAAAAAGCTCCATGACACAGATCTGCCGATGCAAATTCTTGCACGATACCTGGAGCTTTATTTCAAGAAGCCCGGTTCAGTTAGTATGGAGCAAAAGGTTACCCTTTCACTGGACAAGGAAGACATTGAATGTAATTTACTTACCGTAACTTTCACTCATATGGAGCTCAAAGAACTGTATTTAGATCTACTGAAAACAGCAAGGGTAGACGAGGATCTTATGTCTTTGTTACCTCTGGTTAATATGACAGAGGACCAATACCAGAAAGCACTTGATCGGATTGAGAATATTATTAGCGATCGGTATTCTGAAGATAGTCCGGAAGCAGTATTACAAATGAAGCTATACGTAGACAGGAATGGGAGAATTCTGAGCCGAGAAGTGAGTAGCTTGGATCAGACCACCATCGGCTATACTGTCTTAAAGAAGGAGGATTATTTAGAATATGAATTCAATCTCACTACCGCTCCTCTGATGGACTCCCTCCATATTAACGGTACCAATAGAAGGGTTGGTGATCATAATCAAGGTGCGATTAGTATCTTAGCTAAGTGCCCCTCTTTCCTATCCACTTCTGATATGAATATCGATATCACCTATGAGGGTTTAAAAGCTCTGGTTTATGATAATCACTATTTCTTAGAAGGAGCCTTTACATTTTCTTCCGATAAGTTAGGTGGTATTCAATTAACCTCTGTATTCAGCTATGAGGATAAGCAACAGCTTAATACGACAGCTATACGCTTGGGCACCTCTCCCCTCCTCACAATTGACAGTACTAATACACTCTTATCAAATTATAAAGTAGCCGAACCGGATCCTACTGCTTCTTTATATGACTTTCAGGAATACAATCAATATCTGTCAGGGATCGATCTTGAAGATTATCTGACCTCCCTCACCAAGTCCCTTGGCATCAGACGGGATGCGCTCAATGATTTACTTCCCTAGCACATATTCCGATTAACCGAAGAATACGGATAAATAGCCACTTTACCATGCAGTCCTTTCTGTATGGAAAGTGGCTATTTATAAGCCTAGGAAGACTTTTATTTAAGATATATTTAATAATTAATTTCTTTTTTTCTTTGTATAAATATGTTACACTATGGTAAGTCAAAGTATAACATATTACGGTATATAAGCGAGGTTTTAGTTATGCCAAAAGAAACTAGGCTAGATGAAGATGCAGTTATTTATCAACCCAGACAGAAGCTAACAGAGAAGCAAAAACTCAAGGAAATGTCCTTCCAGGATAAGCTATCCTATCTCTGGGAATATTATCGCATCCATGCTGCTGTCATTATAGGCGTGATTGCTCTAATATCCTATATTATCTACGAGATCATCACACCGAATGTAGAAAATCAGCTCTATGTAGCGGTTATTAATAATACCATCTCGGAAGAGGTTTGGAATCAGTATAGCATCAATACAACCGAATATCTGGGCTTAAATCTCGAGACAGAAGAAATACAGCTTAATTATAACTTCTATCTGAAATCTGAAGACGAATACGCAATGGCTATGCAGCAGGCATTGACTACCTATATTGCCGCAGGTGAGGTCGATGTAATCATCGCACCAGAATCTACCTTTAAGGGATATGTCTATGCTGGATATTTCGAAAAAATATCTAATCAGCTGCCTACCGACCTCTATACCGGTCTTGCTGATTATGTCTTTATCTCCGACACCGAGGAGGTCCCAGAAAAGAATGTCTACGGTATCTACCTTACTGACACAAAGCTTTTTTCTGAGAATGCCAATAATACCGATCCTTATGTTCTCGGTATCTTAGTCAATGCAGGAAACAAGGAAAATGCAGCGGAGTTTCTCCGAATGCTTTACAATGAGTAATTGACCTAATTATAGATAATAAAAACTCTCAAAATAGAGGGCCCCCTTAGATACTTTCATCCAAGGGGGTCCTGCTTTTATGAGAATTACTTAAGGCTTCTTACTATCCTAGCTTTCTAAAGCTTTATATATGAATGCGACGAGCGCAGTAATCAACTATTATTTTGCTGTGATGTACCCCTGTGCTTTCAATAATTCTGCGATTAAAACAGCACCGCCGGCAGCACCTCGAACGGTGTTGTGTGATAAGCCTACAAACTTGTAATCAAATACTCTATCCTCACGGAGCCTGCCGAAGCATACTCCCATACCATTTTCATAATCACGATCTAGTTTTGCTTGCGGACGGTTATCCTCTTCAAAATATTTTATGAACTGCTTGGGAGCACTCGGTAAATCAAGCTCCTGAGGAACTCCTTTAAACTCAGCCCATGCTTTTAAAATATCTTCTTTGGTCGGTTTGTTCTCAAAGTCAACGAAAACCGCTGCTGTGTGTCCATCGGTTACCGGAACACGGATACACTGTGTGGTAATCATCGGTCCTTCGGCCTTTACAATCTGACCATCCACTACCTTTCCCCAGATACGAAGCGGCTCCTGCTCACTCTTCTCTTCTTCACCACCAATATAGGGTATTACATTATCTATCATCTCCGGCCAATCAGCAAAATTCTTGCCAGCTCCGGATATCGCCTGATAGGTTGTGGCGACCACCAGCTTGATGCCAAACTGGCGCAATGCATGAAGCGCAGGTGTATAGCTTTGAATAGAGCAATTGGGCTTAACTACTATAAAGCCCTTTTCTGTACCCAGACGCTTCTTTTGCGCTGCGATCACCTCAAGGTGCTCCGGGTTCAACTCGGGAACCACCATTGGAACATCAGGAGTCCATCTATGGGCACTATTGTTAGATACTACGGGAGTCTCAGCCTTCGCATATGCCTCTTCAATCGCCTTTATCTCGTCCTTCGTCATATCAACAGCACTGAAGACAAAATCAACGCTTGCGCTCACAGCCTCTACATCGTTTACATTCATTACGATTAATTTTTTTACACTATCTGGCATGGGTGTTGCCATCTTCCAACGGTCACCGACTGCTTCTTCGTATGTCTTTCCGGCACTTCTTGGACTGGCTGCAACTGTAACGACCTCAAACCAGGGATGGTTTTCTAACAGGGAAATAAAACGCTGCCCAACCATTCCGGTTCCTCCAAGGATACCCACTTTTAATTTATCCATCTCAAATCCTCCAAATATGTTCTCGTATGGCATACATCTGTCTTTGTTGTAAGTATACTATAAACTAATTTTTAAAAAAATCAACCTCTTTTTACAGAATTCTAAAGTTTTGTTACTATTATATATAATATAAGGCCACAACGTTACTTCATTTGGTTATTTTCTACAATATTCTGATAACTCTCCAGCAAACTTCTTAGATCATCCATAGTTTCAATCTCGTTTACCTGATTCCTAAGCTTAGACGAACCGGGATATCCGGTGGTATACCAAGCAACCTGCTTACGCATCTCCCTAATTCCAATGCCTTCCCCCTTATAATCAGCCAGCATGCCCGCGTGGCGAAGAATCATTTTGTGAACCTCCTCAAAGCTAGGCTTCTCAAGAAGGATGCCTGTCTTTAGATATTCCTTGATCTGGGCGAAGAGCCAAGGATTGCCACGGGTACCTCTTGCCATCATAAGTGCATCACAGCCGGTCTGCACTAGCATCGCTTTTGCATCCAGAGGAGTGAAGATATCGCCGCTACCGATGACCGGTATCTTGACTGCTTCCTTTACCTGGCGGATTACATCCCAGTCTGCCTTTCCACTGTAGAACTGGTCTCTGGTTCTGGCGTGAACAGCGATTGCGGCCGCACCATTCTCCTCAGCAATCCTTGCTACCTCTACTGCGTTGATGCAGTCCTCATTAAAGCCTTTTCGTATCTTTACTGTAACTGGCTTAGAATATCCTGTAGCCACCTTACGGACAATCTCCCCAATCAAGTCCGGCCTCTTCATCAGAGCAGAGCCCTCTCCGTTATTTACCACCTTTGGCACCGGGCACCCCATATTGATATCAAGGATATCAAAATTACGATGTTCTAACCTCCTTGATGTATCCCTAAGAATATCCGGATCCGCTCCAAATAGCTGAAGAGCAACCGGACGCTCCTCCTCGGCAATCTGGAGAAGCTGCTCTGTATTCTTATTGTTATATTGGACACCTTTGGCACTGACCATCTCTGTATAGACGAGATCAGCTCCTTGCTCCTTACAGAGTAAACGAAATGGCAGGTCGGTTACTCCTGCCATGGGTCCTAATAATAGATTTCCTTTAATACTCACATTTCCTATCTGAACACTCATTCTAATATCCATTCTTTCTTTTGAATTAGTTTCTTAGCGGCCCTTGTTCTTATCACTGATAATCTTAAGACCTTTTAATGTCAGATTAGGGTCATAAACCTCGATGATATCTGTTGCTTCCGATATTATCTTACCAAGGCCACCAGTTGCTATGACTCTACATTTATCAATGCCTGCCTCCTTAAGCATTCTCCGAACAATATATTCGGTCTGGCCGATGCAGCCAAAGACCAGTCCTGCTTGCATACTTGTTACGGTATCCTTGGCAAGGATGGTGTCCGGCATGGCAATCTCAATCTCAGGAAGCTTAGCAGTGTCATTCCATAATGCATTTGCAGCGATTCTAAGTCCCGGACAAGTCACTGCAGCAATGATACTACCATCTGCTGTAATCAAATCATAGGTAATTGCTGTACCGAAATCAATGACTAATACCGGTCCACCGTAGATCTCGTATGCAGCAACTGCATCTACTACACGGTCTGCACCAAGCTCCTTTGGATTCGTTGTGCCGATTTTAATCCCGGTTTTTGTTCCTGCACCAACAATCAAAGGAGTAATACCCAGATATTTAATTATTCCCGAGTTCAGGGAATACATGATCTGTGGTACCACACTGGCTATAACTACCGCTCTAATCTCCTCTATCTTAAGATTTCTAGCCTTAAGCAAATCAGATATGACTAAGCCATATTCATCAGAGGTTCGAGCCGTTTTGGTAGTCAAACGAAAGCTCGCCCTCATATCATTTTCTTTAAATACACCTAAGGTAATATTCGTATTACCAACATCGATTACTAATAACATATTAATATCCTCCTGAACACATTCCTAAGGTCAAAGCATTGGTGCAAGTTTTGCTATAAGAGATCAGAAGCATCCTCCCCAAGAAAGAACACCTTATAATAAAGCTCTAATGCCTCCAAAAGCTCTGCTTTCTCTCTTTGAAGCTGCTTAATCTTTAAGACGCTGCCAATCTCATCATATAGATAGTCAGTTTCATCCGAGTCAACACGCATAATCAGCGTACCATCCTCTTCAAATTCCAGGGAAAGGATACCTCCGATATCCTCGGTAAAAAGCACACACATTATCTTTAGCTCTTGCTTTATCTGGTCTGGTAACGACTGAAAATCCTCGTTTAGCCAGAACTTCTTCTCATATGCACTGCTCGCGCATAAAACCACCTTATCCTGATACATATTAAATCCTCCATGACAACCTTCTATTATACCATCTGAATAATAGCAAAGCCAAGTACTATGACTATGACTCCCATCATTATAAAGGTTAAGCCCGTCGTCTTTCGCTTCGGGTCCTTCATCTGTTTTACTCCGTTTATTACATTCACTAATCCACCGGATATACAAGCAGCCAAAATAGCATAACGGTTTGCAGGATTTTGAAAGATCAGTATCAGAGAAATAATTAGAACAATTCCCACGATAGTATTAATAAAATCAATGATATTGATTTTATTATTCCCCGATAAGTGTTGTTCTAATTGCTTCTTGAATTTGTTCATGTTAATAACCATGCCTTTCTAACTACCCTGGCATAGCAAAACACATGCCGGGTCTATCTAATCTCCTAACGTGGCAACCATTACTGCTTTGATGGTATGCATACGGTTCTCTGCTTCGTCAAATACTACATCAGCATGACGCTCAAATAACTTCTCAGTAACCTCCTTGCCTTTTACGGCAGGTAGGCAATGAAGAAATATTGTACTTGATTTCTTGGTTAGTGCAAATAAGTCATCATTTACCTGATATGGCTGTAAGAGCTTTATACGTTCTGCTGCCTTATCTTCCTCGCCCATTGAGCACCATACGTCGGTGTAAATCGCATCCGCACCCTCAACTGCACTAAGCTCATCCGAGATGACGATCTTACTATCAGCTGCCTTCGCATATTCCTCACAGACAGACACAAGCTTCTTCTCAGGCCACAGCTCCTTGGGGGCCAGTATCGTAAAATCTATTCCCATCTTTGATGCGCCTATCATTAGGGCATTGGCCATATTGTTACGACCATCACCCACAAAAACCAGCTTTAATCCTTTAAGCTTACCAAAATGCTCTTTTAAAGTCAAGAAGTCTGCAAGAATTTGCGTAGGATGATCCACATCAGTTAAGCCGTTCCAAACCGGAACGCCACTGTACTTAGCTAGCTTTTCCACTGTCTCCTGAGCAAAGCCACGAAATTCGATTCCATCAAACATCCTTCCGAGAACCCTGGCCGTATCCTCTATGCTCTCCTTATGCCCCAACTGTATATCATTCTTACCTAAGTACTCCGGATGTCCTCCCTCGTCCACGCATCCCACGGTAAATGCACAACGAGTCCTGGTGGAGGGCTTCTCAAATATCAAGGCAATGTTCTTGCCTTTCAGACTATTACCGGTGATACCCTTCTTTTTCTTCGCCTTCAACTCTGCTGCCAAATCAATAAGATATTCAATCTCCTCCGGGGCAAAATCCTTCAAGGTTAATAAACTGCGTCCTTTTAAATTCATAATATCCTCCTATCCGCTGTCCTCATACAGCTAAAAGCAATCGATTTAATTTATATTTATACTTATTTATGTTTATTTATACATTATGATAAATTTATCTTTTTGTCAAGAAAAATAATAAGCTCTCAAGAAAAGGAACAAAGCTCTAGCCTACTGGTACTTTTACAGGCTTTACTCGTATAAGACAAGAAAGCTGCCATGAATGAAATCTCCTTCATTCTATGGCAGCCAGAAGCCTCCTTATGTCCTATATAAATCCTGTGATACTCTAGTCAATTGGCTCCTCTTGCATAGAGTCTGCAGCCGGTACGCCATGGGTGATAAATTCAGCGATCAGATTTTGCTCCAGAATCTCCTTTGAGGTCGTCTTAAGCAAGATGGCCTTATCATACTCTGCTCGATACAAAGCTGCATCCACAACCTCGTTAGTTCCTATCTTCCAGGCACGGCTGCCCTCAAAGATACCCTCCCTGGAAATCTCAAAAATAATATCATTCGTCGCAAAGGACCCCTCAAACAGATACGTTGTAAACGCAACAAAACCATCCGTTGCATTGGATAAATCCTGACCTACGGTAAAGGTCTGATCCAAGCTTAATCCCATAACATTAGCAATGGTGGGCATGAAGTCTACCTGTCCGCCTGTTGTCGATATGGTCTGATTAACTCCGCTACCCGGTACATGGATGATTAAGGGTACATTCAACATCTCGTCATAATCATAGGTCCTTCCAATAAAAGCATTCATCTGATCCGTAATCTCGTCCATCCCACAGTTCAAACCGTGATGGTCGCCATAAAGGGCAATTACTGTGTTCTCATAAAGCCCTGCAGCCTTAAGGTCAGCAATCAGCTGACCAATTGCTTCATCTGTATAATGTACGGATTGCAGATAATTTCCAAACTTAGTGTCCTGATCCTCTTCCTTCAATGTCATGGTCCGATACTGGTCATCGATATCAAAGGGATGGTGATTGGATAGGGTAATGGCAAATGTGAAAAACGGCGTTGTCTGCTGCCTTAATATCTCTACCAGCTGGCGAAACATGGATTTATCCGATATTCCCATTCCGATGATTTCATCCTGGTTCAGGTCCTCCATGCTATAAAAATTCTGAAAGCCCTGGTTCGGATAAGCGTACTCCCTATTCCAGAAGCTTCCCTCGAAGCCATGGATAGCAAATGCATAGTATCCCTTCTCACGCATCAGCCAGGGTAATCCATGAAAGGTATTATCCTGGAACAAGCGATAGCTCTCACCATCTTCCACCGGGTACAGACTGTTCATACTGGAGAATTCCGCATCCGATGTATTCCCCTTGCCTACATTGGTATAATAATGATCATAATATAGGGTATTTCCTTCTACAAGACGGTTCATATTCGGCGTAATCTCCTGACCATTGTATTCAGCCCCAATCACAAAATCTTGAACTGCCTCCAACTGGATTACAATCAGGTTCTTTCCCTCTCCTATTCCATTATACTTAGGTAGCTTAATCACAGGCGTCACCTCTTCCAATACATCAAGGATCTCCTCCTGCTCCATCTTTCCCTGACTTAAATTATCAGAAATAGTTTCATAGATATCGGTAACATGGGCGGTAAAGAACTCCATGCTATTAACGCGCTCAATCGCTGCTGAATGAAAAGGATTAACAATCAGGGTGATAATCACAGCAGTCATGACATACAAAACATATTTTAACTTTCTCCAGTTATAAAGTCTCTGAAGAATTTCCTTTGTCGAATATTTCTTAAAGCTATAATAAGCAAAAGGAATATCTAAAAACAGCAGAAAGCTCGCTGGTATCAGGGTAGCAATAAAGCTCTTAGGAACTGCGGTAACACTCTTCGCTTGCCAGAGCTGACGGATGGATACAGTTTGATTATAGTAATTATAATACATGGTATCTGCAAACATCAGTAGACTTAGCAAAAAATAAACTGTTAAGAAAATCGCTGACTTACGTTTCAGCCCACTTCTTCCAAAACAAATAAAAATGGTCCCCCATACGATTAGACTAAGAACAATCATGACAATCTCCATGCGATTCACCTTAATCAAAGAATAGTACACCATCATCTTAAATACAAAAAGGAAGATCACAAAATATGGGGATCCGATAATACCTTTTAACTTTTTCATAAAGCCTCCATAAACGCCGATTAGTAAAATCACAGATTACTAATAAATCAGGTCTATAATAGCTCATTGCTCTATCATTATCAAGCGGTAAAATCTTAATTTTTTCTTAATGCTGGGGCTTTTCTTTGTGCAAATTATACACTGGCTAACCGTATTGATACAAAGTTCCTAGAATAGTTATTATCTGTACGATGCTTTCCCACAGCATAAGAAATGCTGCAGGGGGAAATAGCAATTCCCACTGCAGCATTCTTCAATCTATACTACTTATTTTATATCATCTTTTCCTACTTCAGTAAGAGCCTTTACCATTCCTGCCATACCCTGAATCTCTGAAGGAATAATAATCTTGGTTGCCTTACCATCAGCCACCTTCTCAAACGTCTCCAAACTCTTAAGCTGGATCACCGCATTACTGGGAGCTGCTTCATTCAGGTAACGAAGGCCCTCTGCCATCGCCTTCTGAACAGCAATGGTAGCCTCGGCCTGACCTTCCGCCTCACGAATAGTAGCTTCCTTCTTCGCCTCTGCACGAAGAATAGCTGCCATCTTCTCACCCTCAGCATCAAGAATGGCCGATTCCTTTCTACCCTCCGAAACCAGAATTGCAGACTTTTTCTGTCCTTCCGCAATGAGAATAGACTCTCTTCTCTCACGTTCTGCCTTCATCTGCTTCTCCATGGCATCCTGAATGGCTGCCGGAGGAATAATATTCTTTAGTTCTACTCTGGTCACCTTGATTCCCCATGGATCGGTCGCTACATCGAGAGTCACTCTCATCTTTGTATTAATAATTTCTCTGGAGGTCAAGGTCTCATCTAGTTCAAGATCACCTATGATATTACGAAGGGTTGTTGCAGTCAGATTCTCAATTGCCATTAATGGATTATCAACACCATAGGTATAAAGCTTGGGATCTGTTATCTGATAGAATACTACTGTATCAATTTTCATTGTTACATTATCCTTTGTAATTACTGGCTGAGGCGCAAAGTCCACAACCTGTTCCTTCAAGAGAACCTTTTTGGCTACTTTATCAATTAGAGGAACCTTAATATGAATACCAACATCCCAGGTTGCCTGATATCCTCCAAGGCGTTCCACGATATATGCATTCGCCTGTGGAACTATCTTGATACAGGAAGCAATGATAAGTAATATGAATATCACCAAAATAATTACTAACAACTGTCCTAAATCCATTTCTACTCCTCCTTATATAAACTTACAATTAGTTTCACACCAGTAATACCATGAATCCTTACCTTATTACCCTTTTCTATCACCATGTCCTCCATCGCCTTTGCTGACCATTCTTGTCCGTCAACAATGACCTGACCAACGGCATTCATGTTATCAATCGTTGCGGTAACCATAGCGATCTTACCGATTACTCCCTCATAGTTTGTTTTAGTTCTTTTCGGGTTAAAGTATGTCAACACTAACGGTCGTGTAAAAATTAATAAAACCATGGACACTGCAAGGAACAAAATCACTTCTAGCAACAGGTTATCAAAAAATAGTGATACTATAAATGCAACTAATGCACCGCCTGCGAACCAGATTGTAGTCAGACCAAGTGTAATAATTTCGATAAATATTAATACTGCGAGAATCAGAAGCCATAAGATTGAATTGGTCATCTACATTCCCCCCTTTCTTTTATCCTTTCCTCTATTCTAAACGTTTCATTCGCTTTCTGCAATAGAAGTGACAGTTTTTTAATTTTGTTTTAATATTCCAATTTTGACAACAAAAAAAAGCGTGCTAAAGCACGCTATAATTTAGATATAATAATCTTTTATATTCAATTAATAATTGCTGATTCTTGATTTCCTTCATACCGCGAGAATTTCGTGTTCCCTGTTGCGACACCTTAAAGCATAAATCCTTTTCTTAGTATCCTCATGGAATATAAGTGCTATTTATGTCTTCGCTGTCTTGCTGCCTCATACATTAATATTGCTGCAGCCACAGCTGCATTCAAGGACTCTACTTTTCCTGCCATAGGGATCTTTATCAGAGTATCCGCCAGTTCGGTCGCCTGCTCAGATAAACCTTTTGCTTCGTTTCCTATTAGAAATGCACATCTGCTTTGGAAGCTTCCATCCGTGTCGTAAGGGATTCCCTGAAGATGTGCTGCATATATTTCTATCCCCTGGGTCTTCACCTGCGCTACAAGCTCATAAAAATTCTTAGCCTGATAAAAGGGTACGCGGTAAATCGACCCCATGGTCGCTCGGATTACCTTGGGGTTATATACATCTACAGAAGAATCACTGAGAATAATTCCTGTTACACCTGCCCCTTCTGCTGTCCGTATCATAGTACCCAGATTGCCTGGATCTCTGATATCCTCTAATAACAGCAAGCAGGCATCTGGATGTGACAGAATATTTTCCGGCTGATAGTGAGCCATAGCCACTATACCCATAATTCCTTGGGGCGTTTTGGTCTCGGAGATTTCTTTGAATATATGATTCGTAAGTATTTCATACTCTATATCATCAAAATAGTTCGGATGTTCAACCTGCATCTCCTCATAAAAGCTCTCAGCCACATAAGCCTTCTTGAGAAGCTTCGCTTCTCTGGCTTCCTCGAACATCTTTATCCCCTCGATTACATAGACTCCCTGGTCTTCTCTTTCCTTCGCTTTCTTCTGTAATAAGGTCAGGTTCTTCACTTGGGCATTACTCATACTGCTTATGACTGTCTTCTGTCTCATTATTAAACCTCACATAGAATAATATCCTATCCTTAATCAAGCCTTAGACCCTCACACTAACTTAACATACCTACCCTAGTGAAATTATACCTTTTCATAATTCCCATTAGGCTTCTTGCAAGTTACTCAGCTTCGCTGCCTGATCGGCCGCAATCAGGCTGTCAATAATAAAATCAAGATCACCATCCATAACCTTATCGATTTGGTATATGGTTAAGTTGATTCTATGATCGGTTACACGTCCCTGAGGGAAGTTGTAAGTTCTGATCTTCTCTGAACGGTCACCGGTACCAACCTGGCTCTTCCTCGCCTCTGCCTCTGCATTACGGGCCTTCTCTAACTCCAGGTCATAAAGCTTTGCACGTAGTACACGAATTGCCTTATCCTTATTCTTCAGCTGTGATTTTTCATCCTGACAGGAGATTACAATCCCAGTAGGAATATGAGTCAATCGAACTGCTGAGTCTGTGGTATTAACGCACTGACCGCCGTTACCGGAGGAACGGAACACATCAAACTTACAATCATTAAGATCAAGCTCCACATCCACCTCTTCTGCCTCCGGCATAATTGCTACGGTAGAGGTGGAGGTATGAATTCGTCCACCGGATTCTGTTACCGGAACACGCTGTACACGATGTACACCACTCTCATATTTCAGCTTGGAGTAAGCACCTTTACCATTTATCATGAATACTACTTCCTTGAAGCCGCCAATTCCATTCTCATTTATGTTCATGACATCAATCTTCCAGCGGTTACGCTCCGCATACATTACATACATACGATATAGCTCTGCCGCAAATAAGGCTGCCTCATCTCCGCCGGCTCCGCCTCTGATTTCTACGATTACATTCTTCTCATCATTGGGATCCTTAGGAAGTAATAAAATCTTCAACTCTTCTTCCAGCTTAGGAGCCCTCTGTTTACACTCATTCAGTTCTTCCTTAGCAAGCTCGCGCAGCTCATCGTCGCTTTCTTCCTCCAGTAGAGCAAGACTATCCTCAATACTTTTCTGGTTCGACTTATACTCCTTATATTTCTCGACGATTTCACTCAAATCAGAATGTTCCTTACGAAGCTTCATATAATTCTTCTGATCGTTCAAGACGTCTGGGCTCATCATCTCATCTTCAATTTCCTGAAAGCGAATCAGAAGATCCTCTAATTTATCAAACATAATAATAACCATGCCTTTCTTCAAAATCTGCAAACTCAATCTGAGAATATCCTAGTTTTCTCATTTCGCAGAGCATAATTGTATATGTGAAAACATTTTGTCTTCACACTATTTTATCTATTCCGCTGCAATCCTTATGGGCACAAGCATCTTTGAGTCACCACATCATCTATGGTCTTCTTGCTGCTACTATACGGTCAAGCCCACTCAAATCCTTCTTTATTATTACATCGGTAAGACCTTCCTCCGTTAATATTTCCTTCACAGCTTCACCTTGATTATATCCTATTTCATAAAAAATCAAACCTCCGTGATTCAATCGCTCCTTAGCTGCTTTGCTGATGCTTCGATAAAACTTAAGACCGTCGCTACTTCCATCCAAAGCCATTCTAGGCTCATAATCCCTTACCTCTGGCATCAGAGCCTCTATATCCTCTGAAGGGATATAGGGTGGGTTGGATACGATAATATCGTAGCTTCCATGTACACGGTCAAACAAATCACTTCGTATAAGTTCAACCTTCACCTGGTGCTTATCAGCATTTTCAGCCGCGACCGCCAAGGCTTTCTCTGAGAGATCAACACCAACCCCATACTTTATTCTCCCTAGCTTTGCAAGACTTATGATGATACAGCCGGAGCCTGTGCACATATCCAACACCGATTTATCTTCACTGTATTTTAGTACCTCTTCTACCAGAAGCTCCGTATCCTGTCTGGGTACCAGTACATCTTTGGTCACTTTAAACTCTAGACCCATGAATTCCTGGCTACCAAGAATATGCTGCAATGGTATATGGGTGCTACGTCGTTCCAGTAATTCAAGATAGTGTTTTTCCCCTTCCTCATCGGCCGACTGGTTACCCTTCAGTAGTAGATCCGTCCGCTTCATCTTAAATACATGAGCCAGCAGATACCATGCATCCAAATCTGCATCTGCTATCTTATGTTCCTTCAGTAATACGCGCCCGGTCTGCAATAGTTGGTTATAAGTGCTCATTTATAATCCTCTTCCATTCCCTGTAAGACCACTTGATGCATGCACACTTATTATGTCATGCCTACCTACAAGCTATTTGCTTTTCTTATCATCAAAGAACTTATCAAGGGCCATTAAGATCTCGTCATCCTCATCATCGTCTATTACCCTGACGTCTGGTTTAAAGTTGACCTCAGTCATACCTTTATTGCGTACTATGGTGTTATGATGGTCCTCGCGCTGTTTATCGCTGATATCATCCACCTGAGACTTATTCGCCCTCTGAGGTGTAGCAGAGATTTTCTTATCACTTTCCACCTTCCCAGTATAGGCCAATCCTCCAACCTGCGGCTTCACCTCGATACGCGATTTTTTCTCGCTGCTCTTAGCAGCCTGCTTGCTTTCTATCGGTTGTTTGTTCAGCTTGGTATTCATATCGGCAACCAGATTAACATCTAATTGCTTCGCATCAGTAACCTGCTTCGTTACAGACTGCTTTACTTCTGCTTTCTTGGTGGATGTTTGATTAGCTCCGCTTGGTTTAGATGAAGATTGCTTTTGGGAGGATTGCTTTGCATTCTTTCCTTTTGAGGCAGGCTTCTTTCTTTGATTATCTGTAGAGGTTTTCAAGAACTCTTTCCAATCAAATACCGCACTAAAGCTTTGTATTGCAACCTCTATCATAGCATCATCCGGTTCCTTTGTAGTAAGACCTTGCATCCATAATCCAGGCTGACTGAGCACCTGAACCAATTTATTCTCGCTCTTACCGGCAAGACGGATGATTTCATATGACACTCCGGCAATGAAGGGAATAAGGATAATCCGGGATAATATCTTAAATATAAGTCTGTCTACAGGCATAAACATAAAGAAAACAAGACTGATTAAGATAACAAATAACATAAAGCTAGTGCCGCAGCGTTTATGCTGCCTTGACTGCCACCTGACATTCTCTACAGTAAGCTCAAAGCCGTTCTCCAGACAGTTGATTGTCTTGTGCTCGGCTCCATGATACATAAATACTCTTTTAATCTCATTCATCCTAGAAGCTAGCAAGACATATCCGATGAAGATAGCAAGGCGAACTAAACCCTCAATGAATAAAATCGTATATCGATTCTCGATGAACTGGGTAATAAAATTAGTTAAAAGGACGGGAAGTACCATAAATAAAGCAACACTCATAGCAATAGAAATTAATACCGCCAATATCATAAGCAATCCATTAAGCTTATCTGATTTCCTAAAATCGTTGGTCTTCTCACTGGCGATTTTGTCCTGTCCAGAACGTGGAGCAGCTACCTCCTCGACAATAAAATCATCATCCTCATTACTTTGCTTATTTCCTTTATTCTTATTGCTGGCTTGCTCATCCTCTTCATCAAAGAAGCTGGTGGAATAATTCAATACCTTCACCCCAATAATCATGGAATCAACGAAGGCCAGCATCCCACGAAATACCGGCAATTTAAAAAGCTTCACCTTATCAGAAAAATCTTTATGAGCATTTATCTCAACTGCAATTTCATTATCCGGCTTACGTACGGCAACGGCGTATTTGTCTTTGTTCTTCATCATAACGCCTTCCATAACGGCCATGCCCCCAATTCCCGATGGTTTCATTTTAGCACCCGAACCTTTCTCCATACTCGTATTTCTACCATGTAATCTGCTACTAACACTATATGTAATATATCATAACAAACCAATAAAAGCCAGTTTCCCACTCGAATCAATAATAGAAGCTTAGCAATTTAAATATACGTATGGTTTTTGTAACACTATAACTAAAGTATTTAAAAATAGGCTGAGGAAGTATACCTCAACCCAATTTTAAATGCTTAAATTGTCTTACGCTCAAGTCGAATCGGAAACCAATTCACTTGCATAGAATGATAATTAACAGTTATATCTATTAATTATTCTGGCCTAAACCATATCTACGGTTGAATTTATCAATTGCACCACGAGCAGCAGCAGCCTTAACCTGTCCGGTGTAGAATGAATGACACTTGGAGCAGATTTCTACGTGGATATCTTCCTTAGTTGATCCTGTTACAAATTCGTTACCGCAGTTGCAAACAACTTTAGCCTGATGATATTTGGGATGGATTCCTTCTTTCATGTTTTCACCTCTTTATAATCGAATAGTTTTATCTATTGGCATTATAATAATTCCAATTTAATAAACAGCTTTATTATTATAGCATAGGTTATTCTCAAGTGCAATACTTAAAAAACAATTTTAGTTTTCTTAATCGTCTCGATGAATTCAACATTCGTCTTGGTTCGAAGGAACATATCAATGATGCGTTCCAACGCTTCCTCTGACTTCATTCCTCCCAGAGCCTTACGCATCAGGTAGGTAGCCTCTAACTCAGGCTGAGTTAATAACAGATCCTCTCTTCTTGTACTAGATCTTGGTAAGTCTATTGCAGGGAAGATACGCTTCTCAGACAAGCTGCGGTCCAGAACCAATTCCATATTACCAGTCCCCTTGAATTCCTCGAATACCACATCATCCATTCTGCTTCCGGTGTCTACTAAGGCCGTAGCTAGTATGGTAAGACTTCCTCCCTCTCTCATACATCTCGCTGCACCAAAGAATTTTTTAGGCATATGAAGTGCTGCCGGATCAAGACCACCAGATAAGGTCCTGCCGCTCGGCTGTACCGTCAGGTTGTAGGCTCTGGCCAGACGGGTTATACTATCCAACAATATGATAACATCCTGCTTGTGTTCGACAAGTCTCTTGGCCCGCTCGATTACCATCTCTGATACTCTTTTGTGATTCTCAGGAAGCTCATCGAAGGTAGAATAGATCACCTCTACATTCTTTCCTTCGATTGATTCCTTAATATCGGTTACCTCCTCCGGACGCTCATCAATCAATAAAATGATTAACTTCATCTCCGGGTGATTTTTGGTAACCGCCTTAGCAATCTGCTTCAGTAAGGTTGTCTTACCTGTCTTTGGTTGGGAGACAATCATACCTCTTTGTCCCTTGCCGATCGGAGATACTAAGTCTACCATTCTCATAGATACTCCGGCTCCCGGTGTCTCAAGATGGATTCTCTGATTTGGAAAAACCGGTGTCAGGTCTTCAAAACGCTTTCTCTTCTGAGCCTCTGCCGGATGAAAACCATTGACGCTCTTTATAAATAATAACGCACTGAATTTCTCAGTCTGACTACGAATCTTTGTATTACCGGATACAATATCTCCGGTCTTAAGATTAAATCTTCTAATTTGTGCCGGTGACACATATACATCATTTTCTCCCGGAAGATAGTTATCACAGCGAATGAAACCGTATCCATCCGGAAGGACCTCCAGTATACCAACCTTTGTCTCTCCGCTGTCCAGTTGATCCAGTTCACTCTGGTTCGTACTTGCAGAAGGCTTTCTTTCTTCATGTCCCGTAACAGAAATCTGCTCTGTTGTTGTCTCTGCTGTCTTAATCTCCTGCTTTTCAGTCTGAACCGGCGCTTTCTCAGAAGCAACCTTTAATAATGCCTCAATCAATTCACTTTTCTTCATAGTGGTTATGTTTTTTAGTCCCTTTTCCTTTGCCATCTCTCGTAAATTGACAAGAGTCATTGAATCATACTGATTACTCATAACTACAGCTCCTTTTCTCTTAGATTGGATTCTCTTACGGAATTATGATATAGAAATGATACAGAATTACTACATGATGGAATTATCCATAGATTATCCTAATATGATATTTTATTATACATCAACTGATTTCGATTGAAAAGTATTTTCTATCTCATTATTATTCCTATATTTTTCCTTTATTTTACTTTGTATATCTATAAGTCATAATGAAGCTTGAATTTAAGACTTTTGTTTATAATAATCGAGCCTTATAATCATGATCTGGGTTGTGAAACCCCATTTCAATTACCGGTACACCTGTTTCATTTAATCCCAGACTCTTGATTAACCCTTTTCAGAGTGTTATGATATCTATATAGCTTGATAAAGGTATCAATAAATTAGAAAGTAGAGAGTAAAATGTGGGATCAGAAGCGATATCATTCGCTGGACTACGAGCTTAAAAGGCTCTATGGAAGAAAGATTTATAAGCTGTCTTTGAACGGTGGAATGACCTGCCCCAATAGGGATGGTACCTTGGATACCCGCGGTTGTATCTTCTGTTCCGAAGGCGGCTCAGGAGATTTTGCTGCAAGTTTTCGGCAGGATATGAATGAGCAAATAGAGGATGCAAAGGCCAGAATCTCTTCCAAACTGGCCCACCCTGAGAATACTGGATACATTGCCTATTTTCAGGCCTATACCAATACCTATGCTCCAGTGGATTATCTGAGAGACATCTTCACGGAAGTAATTAACCACCCCGATATTGTCATTCTATCCATTGCCACCAGACCAGACTGTATTAACGAAGAGGTTCTTACCCTGCTTGCAGAGCTGAATCAGATTAAGCCTGTCTGGATTGAGCTTGGATTACAAACGATCCATGAGCATACAGCAGCTTTTATACGAAGAGGATATCCCCTTCGGGTTTTTGAAGAGTGTGTCCATTCACTCTATCAGCATGGTATTTCAGTCATCGTTCACACTATTCTGGGCTTGCCAAAGGAGTCAAAACATGATATGTTAAAAACCATGGAATATATATCCACTCTTCCGGTCCAAGGTATTAAATTACAGTTATTGCATATATTAAAAGGTACCGATCTTGGACATGCCTATGAAGAAGGAAGTCTACTGGAGGAGCTCACCCTAGATGCCTATGTCGATATTGTCATCTCCTGCATTGAACGTCTCCCCGAGGAAATTGTGATTCATAGGATTACCGGCGACGGTCCCAAGAATTTATTACTTGCCCCTCTATGGAGTAGTAATAAAAAGCTTGTGCTTAATCAAATACACAGCCAGATGAAGAAACGGGATACATATCAAGGGAAATTTTATAATCGACTGATCTGAACAAAGGAGGTTAGCAATGCAATCCGATACCTTTCTATTATATAAGCTTATGATACTCTATATTCTGAGTAGAGTTAACTTTCCATTAAACAATGCCCAATTGACTACATTTATATTGGAAAAGGAATATACCAACTATTTCAACATACAAAGAGCCATATCGGAATTGATTGATGATGCCTATATTTCAATGAAGACGATTCGCAACAGCACTCTATATCGAATTACAGATAGCGGAAATGAAACACTGCTCCTTTTTGACAATATGATCTCCTCCGGTATCAAGGAAGATATTGAGGCTTATCTACTTGAAAATAAATATGACCTTCAGGCTGAGGTATCCACCCAGGCTGAATACTATCAGGTAAAAAAGGGAGAGTATGCTGCTCATCTTAGCGTAGTGGAACGAGGTGCCTCCATTATTGATTTAACTCTCCTTGTCACAACCCAGGAAGAAGCCAAAAGTCTCTGTAACAACTGGAGAGAAAAAAGCTCGGATGTCTATGCACATCTGATGTCTATGTTACTTTAAAAACCATATAGGTCTGTTGATGTCACGCCAAATATGAAAGCTCAGCAGTCCTCTCCTAATGTTGACATTTTCCATTTTCATTAATACAAAAAGGCATCTAACCGATGCCTTTTTTTATAATAGAATGTACGCAAATCATGCTTTCTATTGTGTCACAATTTATTCTGTCCTATCTGATTGGTCTATCGCTTCCTCTACACTCGCAGACTCCTGTGGCGAAAAACATATTTCTTCTATACACGCCCAGATTTCCTCCCTACCTTGTTTGCTAGTGGCGGAAAAGGGGAATATCTTCGTTCCGGGTACTACCTGTAAACCTTCTTTTATGATTTTTACCTGCTTTTGAACCTGACTGCGGTTAATCTTATCCAGCTTGGTGGCAATGATGACCGGTTGAAAGCCCTGATATACAATCCAGTCATACATGCTCTTATCGTTAGCGGAAGGTTCATGGCGAATATCCAATAGCAGAAAGATCATCTTAAGCTGAGTTGAGGTCTTCAGATACTTTTCAATCATCTTTCCCCACTTCTCCTTCGTGGTTGCAGATACCTTTGCATATCCATAGCCCGGCAAATCCACATAATATAGGGCATCATTAATATTGTAGAAGTTTATGGTCTGCGTCTTACCAGGCTGTCCCGACGTTCTCGCAAGGGATTTCCTATTCATAAGGGCATTAATAAGGGATGACTTACCAACATTGGATTTCCCCGCAAACGCCACCTCCGGCTTATCATTCACCGGCAGCGTACTGGTAATTCCGCATACCGTCTCCAAACTTGCACTTTTTATAATCATATTTCATCCCTCGCTTATCAAATTATTAAAGAAAGTGCACCATAAATGTTTAATCCAGTCAAACATTTGTAGTGCACTTAGTACTTACCTCATTCCAAAATGTAAGAAGACAGCTGTTATATTCTACGCTATCTCACCCTTACTTTTTTTAGCACTGCGTCTTACAATGGGCTTCCTGGCTACAACATCCTCAGAAACAACTATTGTAGGCTTCTCAATGCCAAGAACTGCATCTCTTGTAATAATACACTTTGTTATATTCGTATCAGATGGGATATGATACATGGAATCCATCATAACATTTTCCATGATAGCACGAAGTCCTCTTGCGCCGATCTTTCTATTAAAGGATTGCTTTGCGATCTCTTCCAAGGCACCCTCTTCAAATTCCAGTTCAACACCATCCAGCTCGAACAACTTCTTATATTGCTTTGTAATAGCATTCTTCGGCTCCCTAAGAATACGAACCAGAGCCTCTTCATCCAGCATATCGAGTGCTACCGTAACGGGTACACGTCCTACAAATTCCGGTATAAGACCAAACTTAATCATATCCTGAGGCATCACCTGTCTGAACAGCTCACCTACGTTTGTCTTGTTTTTCTCTATAATCTGAGCATTAAAGCCAATGGATTTCTTTCCGATACGCGCTTCAATAATCTTCTCCAAACCGTCGAACGCACCACCGCAAATAAACAAAATATTGGTGGTATCGATCTGGATAAATTCCTGATGAGGATGCTTTCTTCCACCCTGAGGCGGAACGGATGCAACCGTACCTTCAAGGATTTTTAGTAACGCCTGTTGTACACCCTCACCGGATACATCTCTCGTAATAGAGGTATTCTCCGATTTTCTGGTTATCTTATCTATCTCGTCGATATAAATGATGCCGTATTCTGCACGCTCGATATCAAAGTCTGCAGCTTGGATGATTTTCAGTAGGATATTCTCAACATCTTCACCTACATATCCTGCTTCGGTCAGTGCAGTTGCATCTGCAATTGCGAAGGGTACATTCAGTAATTTTGCTAAGGTCTGAGCCAGATAGGTCTTACCGGAACCAGTTGGACCAACCATGAGAATATTACTTTTCTGCAGCTCAACATCTAAGTCCTTTTCAACAAGCACTCGTTTGTAATGATTATACACAGAGACAGCCAGAACCTTCTTTGCTTCATCCTGTCCAACTACATGCTGATCTAGGAACGCCTTGATCTCCGCGGGTTTCAACAGGTTGATGTCTGCGTTAACGATAGGCTCACCTTCAAATTCTTCTTCTATAATCTCACTACATATCTCAATACACTCATCACAGATATAGACACCAGGTCCAGCAATCAGTTTTCTAACCTGATCCTGAGTCTTATTACAAAAGGAACATCTTAGTTGCTTTCTGTCATCTACCTTTCCTGCCACTGCCTTATCACCTCTTCTCTCTGCTTAATAGTTATACTCGTGTGTCCTTCGATTATCTATGTGCCAAGATGCCATCGATAATTCCGTATTCACGAGCTTCTTCTGCACTCATATAAAAGTCTCTTTCTGTATCTACCTCGATTACTTGAAGGGGCTTTCCGGTATTTGCAGCAAGAATCTCATTGAGTTTTCTTCTTGTCTTTATAATATTATCTGCCACAATCTTAATATCGGTAGCTTGACCCTTAGCGCCGCCGGAGGGTTGATGAATCATTACCTCTGCGTTGGGGAGTGCGAATCTCTTACCCTTTGTACCACCTGATAACAGGAAAGCACCCATACTCGCAGCCATGCCGATACAGATAGTAGACACGTCACATTTAATATAATTCATGGTATCATAAATTGCCATACCTGCTGTTACCGATCCACCGGGGCTATTAATATAGAAATTAATATCCTTGCCCGGATCCTCTGATTCTAAGAACAGCAACTGCGCAACGATTAAGCTTGCAGTTACATCATTAACTTCTTCTCCGAGGAAAATGATTCTTTCCTTTAACAATCTGGAATAGATATCATAGCTCCTCTCTCCGCGACTTGTTTGTTCAATGACATAAGGTACTAAACTCATACATTTATCCTCCTTTTCAACCAACTGGTGTGAAGAAAGCTCCTTATTCTTCAATAGCATTAGCCACTACAAGGTCTACTGCCTTTTGAACAGCTATATCAGCCTTAATCTGCTCTTTTTCCTTCTCGCCAACTAATTCCTTCAATTTTTCTATTTCCATCTGATACATAGAAGCCATCTCTGTAAGCTCCTTCTCTAACTCCTCCTCGGACACTTGGATGTCTTCTGCTTTAGCAACAGCCTCTAATACCAATCTGCTCTGAATACGCTTAACAGCCTGAGGCTTTAAGGTCTCCATAAATTTTGCTGCATCCATACCGGTGAACTGGAAATATTGTTCGAGGGAAAGTCCCTGATATTGCATTCTCTGAGCAAAATCCTCTGCCATCTGATTTACCTGAGCAGCAATCATCGGATCAGGAATATCCATTGTAGCTTCTTCGATAATCTTATCAACTATCTCGTTTTCTTTTGCTGTCTTTAATTCTTTTTCTTTATTTTCCTTAATTGTAGCCTTGATATTCTCTTTATATTCATCTAAAGTATCAAACTCAGATACATCCTGTGCAAAATCATCGTCTAACTCAGGAAGCTCCTTTACCTTAATCTCTTTTACTGTAACCTTAAATAATGCCGGCTTACCCGCCAACTCTTTTGCCTGGTACTCTTCAGGGAAGGTAACATTAACCTCTACTTCTTCACCAATTGCTTTACCGATCAACTGATCTTCGAAGGTATCAATGAAGGTATGAGAGCCTATAGTAAGAGAATAGTTCTCACCTTTACCGCCTTCAAAAGGAACTCCATCTACAAAGCCCTCAAAGTCAATTACAGTGATATCGCCATCCTGAACCGCTCTGTCCTCTACTGTTATGGTTCTGGAATTCTGCTCACGCTCTTTATTAATCTGAGCGTTGATCTCATCCTCTGTTACCTCTGCTTCCTTCTTCTCTACCTTAATTCCTTTATAGGTTCCTAAGGTTACTTCAGGCTTTAAAGCTACCTCTGCAGTAAAAATAAAGTTCTTTCCCTTCTCTATCTGAACCACATCAATATCAGGTCTGGATACAATCTCAAGACCACTTTCACTGGCAGCCTTCTCATAAGCCTCAGGAATGATCTCATTTGCAGCATCCTCATAGAAGATGCTTGCGCCATACATTTTCTCAATGATAGCACGAGGAGCCTTACCCTTACGGAATCCCTGAACATTGATTTTATTCCTATTCTTCTGATATGCTTTCTCTAAAGCACTCTCGAATTCCTCAGCGGAAGCCTCTATGGTAAGCTTTGCCATATTCTTCTCTAATTTTTCAACCTGTAAACTCATTTTGAATCCTCCTAGTATATTGGGACAATTTTATCCCTGTTATTCTTCCTGAAGGACTATATCCTTCAAGCATAATCTGTAACTTACTTTTTGCCATTTATGTTCATTTCATACATTTTCATGCAAAAGTACTTTTTATCTCTATTTCAGACATTTTGACATTAGTATATTATAACATATACTTTCTGTAAATACCATTTTTATTTTTAATTAGGGCTTTTTTGTGAAAATAATTTAAACTTTTTATAAATTACTTATTTTACATGTCCCTGTTTTTTCATTACTTCCACTACATGATTAACCAGGGTGTGGCAGATTTCTTCCGAGTCAGCCTCGACCATAACCCTGACAACAGGCTCTGTACCACTTTCCCGAACCAGGATACGTCCGTTATTACCCAATTTCTTCTCTACTTCACTCACTGCTGCCATAACAACCGCATCATCCTTAACCGCTTTCTTGTTATGTACCTTAACATTTACCATAAGCTGAGGATAGATTTTGATTTCCTTCAGAAGCTCCGATAGAGGTGCTTTACTTTCCAACATAACCTCCATTAACTTCAGAGATGTAAGAACTCCGTCACCTGTGGTCGCATGCTTACTAAAGATAATATGGCCCGACTGTTCTCCGCCGATGGAATGACCATTTGCCATCATATTCTCAAATACATACTTATCACCAACAGCGGTCTTTTCATACTTTATTCCCTTGTTATCAAAGGCCTTATATAGCCCTAAGTTGGACATAATGGTAGTAACTACGGTATTATTCTTCAAATCATTGCGGCTCTTCATATAGACACCGCAAAGGTACATGATTTTATCTCCGTCTATTATATTTCCCTTTTCATCCACAGCTAAACAACGATCTGCATCTCCATCATAGGCAAAACCCACATCCAGCTTATTTTCCAATACAAATTTTTGTAGATACTCTATATGAGTAGAACCGCAGTTCGTGTTGATATTCGTTCCATCCGGTTCGCTATTGATAACATATGTCTTTGCGCCGAGTGCATCAAACACACCCTTGGCAACCGTAGTTGCAGCTCCATTGGCAAGGTCAAGACCGATACGCTTACCGGAGAAGGATCTGGTTGCCAGTGAAATCAAATAACCTATGTATCGATTTCTTCCAATAGCATAATCAACGGTTCGTCCAATATTCTCCTTGGTTGCATAAGGAAGGTAATCCTCTTCACTATCGATGTAAGCTTCGATCAAATTCTCTATCTCAGCTTCTAGTTTATAACCACTTCCATTAATCACCTTTATACCATTATCATAATAGGGGTTATGGCTGGCAGATATCATAATGCCACAATCAAAGCCTTCCGTCCGTACCACATATGAAATACTTGGTGTCGGGGTAACATGTAACAAATATACATCCGCTCCGCTTGCTGTCAATCCAGCCACAAGAGAATACTCGAACATATAACTGCTTCTTCTTGTGTCCTTTCCTATTACAATGTTCGCTTTATGCTCCCTACCGTAATAGTGTCCTAAAAATCTTCCTACCTTATATGCATGCATTACTGTCAGGTTCACATTAGCCTCACCGCGGAAGCCATCTGTTCCAAAATATTTACCCATTGTTTTATATCCTTTCTAATTCACTTTTATATCATATAATAAATTCGGCATCAGAAAATGATAACCCAACGCCGCTTATTAAAACTAGTATATGCCTATGATCATTTACGTACAACACCATGTAGAAAAAACATAATAAACCCTTAAAGCTCGTTTTATTTTAACATAGTTAACACGATTATGGAAATGGAAATTTATTAATTGCAAAAAAAACATCACCGATTTAACGGTGATGCCGTTTCATCAGTGATGTTTTCTTTTATTAGATTACTGTTGGCCACCAGACATCTGTTGTTCCTGCTGTCTGATCATACGTCTAACCATTTCTCCACCTACAGAACCATTCTGTTTGCTAGTTAAATCGCCGTTATAACCTTGTTTTAACGGAACACCGATTTCATTCGCAATTTCCATTTTGAAACGATCAAGAGCTTCTCTTGCCTGAGGAACCTCAGCTCTGTTTGATCCACTATTATTATTGCTTGCCATAATAAATTCACCTCCATTTTGACTAGTATCAAAGCAACCAAGTACAAAATCAACTGTTTGTAGGTTCAGCGGTTTCTAAATAAGTATTATCACCGCATGTGATTTCGTTTTTGTATTGCCTGTAATCTTATTGTTAACAGCTTAGGTAAATATTATGATGGTAATTTTTGTTCTTTCTACCATCCAACAAATATTCCGACCTTTTATCATATAATGTCTGCAAAAACGCCTTGCAATATCTGCAGTCATCCTTGTGATAAACCATCGGTTACCCAAGTTTAGTATTGGATCATTGTTTCTTTTTTATTATTTTTATCAACAAATAAATATAGTGAATTATTAGCAATTACATATTAATGAAGAATGACCTATTCTGCACTTAGTGCTTTTTACTTGATAGAAAGTGCTAAAAGCCTTCCATCATCTTTACTTGTATGGTTCTTTGCGTTATACTGATTTAGATATATATTGAATGGATGAAAGCGAGGATTCAGAATGAAAATCGTAGTGTTGGCTGGAGGAACTAGTACAGAAAGAGATGTCTCCTTATCTACAGGTAGCATGATTTATAAAGCGCTAAAAGGCAGAGGTCACCAGGTCGTCTTACTCGATGTATACTTAGGCTATGAAGGAGAGTTTACCGATATATTTCATATAGAGAAGGATTTTGCAGCAAATGCAGCAGCAGTAAAGGAGAGCAATCCGGATATTGCCCAGATCAAGGCAATGAGAAAGGGGGATCCTGACTGCTTCTTCGGTCCAAATGTACTGGATATTTGCCGCATGGCTGATATCGTATTTCTAGCACTCCATGGTGAAAATGGTGAGGATGGCAAGCTTCAGGCCACCTTCGATCTTATGGGTATTAAGTACACCGGTACTGATTATACAAGCAGTGCTCTGGCTATGGATAAAGCAATCTCCAAGGAGCTCTTTGCATATAATCATATCCCAACCCCCATCGGAATTCGTGCCAAGAAGGGAGAGTCCTTTGAATGGAAGCTATTTCCCTGTGTCGTTAAGGTATGTAACGGAGGCTCCAGCGTCGGTGTATCTATCGTAAATAATGCTTCCGAGATGGAAGCCTCTCTTACAGATGCTTTTCTTTATGGTAATGAAGTCGTTATCGAGCAATATATTAAGGGCCGTGAATTCTCAGTAGGGGTTATCGATGGAACTGCTTTACCGGTAATTGAAATCGCTCCCTTGATTGGTTTTTATGATTATAAGAATAAATATCAGGCAGGTAGTACAATCGAGACCTGTCCGGCTGATCTAAGCCCAGAGCTTACCGTAAGAATGCAAAAAATCGCTGAGGAAGTATTTAAGGCCTTGCGATTAAAAACTTATGCTCGTATGGATTTTATGCTAGATGAACAGAACAATATTTTCTGTTTGGAGGCGAATACGCTTCCTGGCATGACTCCCACTTCACTCCTTCCGCAGGAGGCTCAGGTAATCGGTATGGATTTCCCCAGTCTATGCGAGAAGATAATTGAGATATCCCTTAACAAATATAGATAGTCGGATTATAGCCGGATGGAGGATAACAGATTGAAGAATATGACATTAACTCAAATTGCCAAAGCCTGTGATGGGATGCTTTACGGAGTAGACCCGGGACTAGCGGTCACAAGTGTGGTTATGGACTCAAGAAAGGTGGAGAAGGGTTATCTGTTCATCGCTTCGGAAGGAGCGCGTGTCGATGGTCACAGTTATATTAGCGAAGTCTTTGATAAAGGAGCACTGGGCGTTGTCTGCGAGAAAGCCCCAGATACCCCCAAGGGACCCTATATACTTGTTGAGAACAGCTTTCTAGCTTTAAAGAGAATTGCCATGTGGTACCGTGAACAGCTGGACATAAAGGTTGTAGGAATTACCGGCAGTGTAGGAAAGACTAGCACAAAGGAATTCATAAGCTCTGTACTGTCACAAAAATATCAAGTAGCAAAAACAGAGGGTAATTATAATAATGAAATCGGATTACCATTAACCATACTAGGTATCAGAGACACACATGAGATTGCCGTTCTGGAGATGGGGATCAGTGATTTCGGTGAGATGCACCGCCTCAGTGAAATTGCAAAACCGGATATATGTGTAATCACAAATATCGGCCAGTGTCATCTCGAAAATCTCCATTCCAGAGAAGGGATTCTGAAGGCAAAAACAGAAATATTTGATTTTATGAGCGACCAGGGCCATGTATGCGTAAATGGTGACGATGATATGCTGGCTACCATTAAGGAAGTTAAGGGAAAACCTCCAATCAGCTTCGGTCTTGCAAGTGACAATGATATTACCGCCACAGACATTATATCAAAAGGACTCTTTGGAAGCCTGTGTGAAATTCGTGACGTGTCCGGCTCCTTTCACGCGGAGGTTCCTCTACCCGGAGCTCATATGATATTGAATGCCCTTGCCGCTACTGCAGTTGGACGACTTCTTAACCTGTCGTACCAGGAAATTAAAACCGGAATTGCCTGTGTAAAGCCGCTGGGAGGTAGAAGCAATATCCTCCGAGAAAAGAAATGGACCATCCTCGATGACTGTTACAATGCCAATCCTGTATCCATGAAAGCCGCGTTGGATCTTCTAAGCCTGGCAAATACCAGAAAGGTTGCTATATTGGGGGATATGTTTGAATTAGGTAAGAACGAAACCTTACTTCATAAAGAGGTTGGTGAATATGCTATAGCCACCAGGGCCGATTTGATTATTTGTGTAGGTATTCTCTCTTTACACATGTACCAAGGGGCTCAGGAGCAAATTAAAGCATCCTCAACTGAAAAAGCAATTCAACTCTTATATTTTTCAACTCGAGACGAGTTGATTGCTAATCTTCCAGACATCCTGCAGGAAGATGACACAATTCTTGTCAAAGCCTCCCATTCCATGGGCTTCGAACATGTTGTGAAGGCCCTACAGGTGTAGTAGAGAATACGAAATGATAAAGAAAAGGACCGTCATATAAGGTCTATAAAACAGTCCTTTTCTTTATCATATTCACACATCCGTATATACTTTAAAAGTTCTAGTCTTATTGTTCTGTTCTTATTTCTTATGGTTGACTATGCACTTAGCACTGGTTTTAAATTCTATTCCTTCTTCGGGCTTTTATAGAGGGCTCTTCTACTTTTAGTTACCCCCACATATACATATAACAATCATCATGTAGGGGTTGGTCATATGGATTACCTTAAGAGCATCAATAATTTTTTATGGGGAATCCCCTTACCAGTACTATTATTCAGTTCTCATATCTATTTTACACTCCATCTGAAGGGTGTTCAAAAACATATTCTTAGGGCGATAAAATTAACTTTTATACCGGACCGAGATGCCGAGGGTGACTTAAGTGGCTTTGCTGCTTTATCCGCTACCTTAGCTGCAACTATTGGAACCGGTAATATCATAGGTATCTCAACTGCGATTGCCCTTGGTGGACCAGGGGCTATTTTCTGGTGCTGGCTCACCGGTGTACTTGGCATGGCCACCACCTATGCCGAATGTTTCCTAGGTGTTCTCTATCGAAAGCGTACCTCAGACGGTACCTTCCTCGGTGGTCCTATGTATGCTCTTGAGTATGGGCTCGGAAAGAAATGGCTGGCTGTACTATTTGGCTTTTTCACTTTGATTGCTTCCTATGGGGTAGGCTGTTCCACTCAAGCACGTGCTGTAACCCAGACACTACATACCCTCTGGGGATTACCTGAATATATTGTCGGTATTGTTATTGCCCTGATTGTAGGCTTAGTCATCGTTGGCGGCATCAAATCCATCGGGACTATCTGCAGCATGCTGGTACCAGCTATGGGCATCTTCTATATGGTCGGATGTATAGTGATACTTGTCATTAATATTCCCTATCTATCATCTGCTCTAGAATTAATACTAAAAAGCGCTTTCATACCTTCAAAGCTTCCCGCAGCTGTAGCAGGAGGTTTTATTGGAAGCACTATAAAATCTGCTGCCCGCTACGGAATTGCAAGAGGATTATTCACAAACGAAGCCGGTATAGGGTCTGCTGCAATCACTGCTGCCGGTGCACAAACCTCCAGTCCAGGAAGGCAAGCCTTAATCTCTATGAGCGCTACCTTCTGGGATACGGTAGTGATTTGTGCCGTAACCGGGCTTGTCATTGTTACTAATCTGATTAAAAATCCATCCTCCGTAAGCGGCTATGCGTTTACCGAACTGACCTCAGCCGCCTTTGATACAATCCCCTTCGGAAAGGTATTTCTCGGAATATCCTTAGTCGCTTTTGCCATTGCCACCCTAATTGGATGGTCGTTTTTTGGAGAAAAAGCGGTAGAATACCTGTTCGGAAAATCCGGAATAGGTACCTACCGCATCTGTTACATCCTTATGATCTATATTGGATCAATTATGTCATTAGAACTTGTATGGGAGCTTAGTGATCTGGTGAATGCCTTCATGGCTCTGCCCAATCTGGTCTGCCTATTCTTCCTACGCAAGCAAATACTCCCTTACAGTAAAAGCTGATTGAAAACATTTATTGCTCAGAATTATTCTTATAATACGTATATTGAATTGCTTTTGCAATATGAGAGGCTTCTTCCGCCCCCTTCAAGGTTTCAATCAGGGATAAGGAAAAGTCAATCGCCGTACCCATCCCCTTACTGGTCGTTATATTACCATCTATTACAACGGCAGTATTAGTCACATGGGCTCCTAACAGCTGATCCTCATGACCGGGGTAGCAGGTTGCATTCTTCCCGCTTAACAATCCTTTGCTTCCAAGCACTCGGGGCGCTGCACAAATAGCTGCAAGCTTTTTATCCTTTGCCGCAAAATCCCGGAGTAGCCTATCTAAACCCGTATGTGCCTGCAGATTCAGAGTTCCGGGCATTCCTCCCGGTAATACAAGCATATCAGCATCCGAATAATCCACTGCATCAAATAAAGCATCGGCTATTGTTGTAATCTGATGGGAACCTGTAACACGAAGATCACCAGTGATGGAAACCATTACAATATCAATATTTGCTCTTCGAAGCAAATCAACTACTGTTAAACCTTCTATTTCCTCAAAACCTTCTGCCAGAAACAGATATACCTTCGCCATATGAATACTCCTTTTCTATTAATATGATTAATTATAGTAATTCTTATTAACCATTTCAATAGAAAAATAACACTAGGCAGTTCAAACTAATGAATCATAAGGCTCTTTACTCCGACATTCTTTAAGGTAAGCATCGGCTTACAGGTGATTGCATTGGCGTTTTGTCCAATCGGACACACCTCTAGGCAATATAGATCATCGTAGGGCACTTTGAATTCAAAGCAGCCACAGCCATAAATATTTTCACAATGTAGTAGCCTCTTTTTATCGCTGCACATCTTGTAAAGGTTAATCTCCCATGCATGATTATGACAACAGCTACATCCCCATATGCATCCGAAAATAACGCCTACTTCCACAAGACAACCCTGTTTACATTTATCCTCTTCCACCAGAATTGGCATTGGAACTGGCACCGGTTCAATAATTATTGTTGTCTCATTCGGAGGACAAGGCGGACATTCCTCGCACTCAGGACACGGCTTAACTTCAGGGCACACAGGGCAAGGTTCTGGAATGATTTGTGGCGGACACTCCTCACATTCAGGACAGACTAGCTCCGGAATAGGAGCCGGGGTCGGTCTGGGCGCAGGGGCCGGGGCTGGCGCAGGGGTTGGTCTGGGCGCAGGAGTCGGAGTTGGTCTGGGCGCCGGGGCTGGTGCTGGTGCCGGTGTTGGTCTGGGCGCAGGAGCTGGTGTTGGAGTCGGAATTGGTCTGGGTGCAGGGGCAGGCGCAGGAGTCGGGGTTGGTCTGGGCGCAGGGGCTGGTGCTGGAGTCGGAATTGGTCTGGGCGCGGGGGTTGGAGCAGGAGCTGGTGCGGGGGCTGGCGCAGGAGCTGGTACTGGTTCTGGAGTCACTTCACCACATACTACCCCACCTATAAATGGATATAGATGGAATTCAAAGCCGCTGGTAGGACTAACTGCAAAGCCTCCCAAGGCTGCATTTCCGCTCACGGTTCCACCGGTCTGATGTGCATGAAACATCGCTTGAGGTGCTAGAATACTTCCCCATATTGCTGCTGGAACCTCCATATAGATATTTCTTGCATCCTCAAAAACATAAAGAGTATTGTTTGCCAGATTCTCTGCTCCCCAGAGACCATATTGTAAGTGAGCATTGTTTCCGGTACGGAATATGACGATACCACGACTGCCTGATGGAATCTCAAAACGGAGTTCCTTATTAAGAATACCGTTCGGCCGAGCATCTACCACAAATATGTTTTGATCAGGATCATTTCCTCTCAAAATCAGTTCATGGAAATGAGGGACTACTGTTCCATTAGGTTGAGTATTAACAATACAGTCATGAAAATCCACGATACTTTCACGTGCTTCCTCAAAGAAGTCGCTCACATCCGCATCAATTCTACTTGCAGGAATAAAGCGCGGTACATCATAGCTAGAAATTAAATAATGATTGTCACGATCACTGACACGCCAATATCTGCTACCATTATTGGCTTGGTATAAACGCGTCAGCTCCTGCACCTGGCTACTCGAGCCGTCCTTACCGATTAGGTAAGTGCTTCCGTTAGCTGCACGGAAGTTTCCTCCTGCGACAACATGGCCTATTACTACCAACGGTCCCTGCATCGCTACATTGCCACCTACCAAAAAGCGAACCAGGTCAGGGCTATATCCTGTTCCGGTTAACTTCAAATCATTACCATAGCCAAGGGAAAGTCCTCTTGGACTCACGAAGTTCCCTCCTACTGCCATTGCACCTTTAGTATCTACAATATTGTTGGCATCTCCAAAAATGATTGCATTAAAATAAGCGGCAGTTCCGAAGGGTTGACCCACAACATCATACCAAATGATATCATTGTAGGGTATACCTGCCTGGGATCTTGCCTCTCTCGCATTGTTGCTATTCATATAAGCCTCCTTGTAAACATAGAGAATTGCTGTAATCCTTATCTCAATACAGTTTATTCAACTCCAAAACATTCGTGTCATATTTGGCTGCTTATCACGTAATATTTCATCATACAATGGATGACGCGGGCGATTTACGCACAAAAAAAGAATGCCTCAAAACGATATTTGTTTTGAAGCACCCCTTATACGTTCAATTATGGTCTCACAATTCTGATTTCCGGCTTTAAGCATCTTTTCCTTAGTAGGTTCGCTGCAAATCTTCCAAAAACCTATTCTTCCGACTTCTCCTTGCCAATATATAGCTTAACCTTATCAATTCTCTTGTTTTTTACACTCTCCAGTTTGAATACCATATGTTCTATTTCAATCGTACGGTCATCATTCTCCTGCGGAATGCTACCGATGTGATCAATTAAGAATCCGGATAAGGTATCGTAGTTCTCAGAATATAATTGCAAATCCAATTGATTATTTATTTCATCCAACGTTACCATTCCATCAAGCAGGTAGGTAGAATCATCCATCTTTTTGATTTTAATATGAGTCAAATCATATTCGTCCTCGATATCACCCATTACTTCCTCTACCAGGTCCTCCATGGTTACGATACCGGCAAAACCACCATACTCGTCTATCAATACAGCAATCTGCTTCTTTGACATCTGAAGATCACGGAACAAATCCTTGATAACCTTACTCTCCGGTACGAGATAAGGTTTCTTTATAATTGCTCTCACATCGACATTCTGATAACCGCGTTTCACCGCTTCCTTCAGAAAATCCTTAATGTAAAGCATACCGATAATGTTATCTATGTCCTCCTCATAAACCGGAATTCGTGTATATTTTGAATTAATCAAATCTTCGAGATATTCTTCCTTAGGAGCAGCGATATCGATCGAAAACACATTAATTCTAGGTGTCATGATTTCTTTTGCTATCTTCTCATCAAACTCCATGATGGAATTAATCATTTCCTTCTCTTGCTTATTCAGAACACCCTGAGCTTGCCCCTCATTCACAAGGGAAATCAGCTCTTCTCTGGATAATATCTCTTCTGTATTTCCCTCCTTAACACCAAAAAGCATCGTCACCAGATTTGTGGAAAAGGTGAGCAACTTAATGAAAGGAGATGCCACCTTAGCTACAGCCTTGATTGGCTTAACGCAAAACATACTGATGGCTTCCGGCTTTTGAAGCGCTAGTTTCTTTGGTACAAGCTCACCAAAGACAAGAGTAAAATAGGATAAGATCAATGTAACCACAATTAAGGAAATCTGGCCACCATAAGGAATATTTCTTGTGCTAAGCCATTCTCCTAGTGGTTGGGATAGTCCTTGAGCTGCAGTAGCACTGGAAAAGAAGCCTGCTAAAGTAATCGCAACTTGAATCGTCGATAAGAACTTTGTGGGTTCTTCATTAAACTTTTGTACTAACCTGGCACTCTTTTTTCCTTCCTCTGCAAGCCTTCGAATTTTGCTTTTGTTCGATGACACCATGGCCATCTCAGCGCAAGCAAAAAATGCATTGACTGCAGTAAGAATAATCAGTATGAGTAGTTGTCCTAACAAGCTTTCTGTGTCAGATTCTGGCATTTCGAATTCCTCCGTATAGTTGGCTTTTTAACAAGCCATTTTAATCATATTATTTAAAGTACAGGAAATAGTATATCACAGAATTCATTGTATTACCAAGGGTTTTATGATATTACTGGTAAATACTAGCGAAGACGACCCCTAAATTACCTACCTGCATCGGAAGAGCAACTCAGCTATAGCGTTCTATTCCCTCATATGCTAGAATAGCTTTAGGCATATGAATCCAACTTAATTTTGTTACTAAATATTCCATAAAGGACTGAGAAGCATGAACAATTTCGTATTAGCATTTAGCGTTGTTTTTCCCTTGTTGCTACAGATGGCAATCGGATACATATTAAGGCGAAGAAAGATCGTTGATACCCATTCATTGAATGTGATGAATAAACTAGTTTTTCGGGTTTTTCTGCCTCTTCTCTTATTCCTCAATATCTATTCTCTTGAGCTCGAAGAGGCCTTAAGCAAGGAGAACGGAACTCTCCTATTACTAGCTTCTTTGAGTGTAATAATAATTACAGTTATCATACATTTTATCTTTCCTTACTTTATTCAAGATAAGAAGAAATGCAGTGTTATGATTCAGGGTGTCTTCCGTGGCAATCTTGTCCTCTTCGGAATCCCGATTGCTGCTTCAATTTATGGAGAGGCTCGTACTGGACTAGTATCCTTGCTTGCTGCATTTATCGTTCCTCTATTTAATATCATCGCAGTTTTTGTACTGGAATACTATCGCGGGGGAAAGGTCAACTATAAAAAGGTACTTTTAAATATAGTAAAAAATCCTCTTATTATAGCATCTGCGATTGCCTTTATTTTATTACTACTAAGAATTCAGATTCCCCAGCTTCTATTATCTCCTTTGTCCTCCCTTTCAAAGATTGCCACTCCCCTCTCCTTTATTGTTCTCGGAGGGACCTTTCAATTCAGTAGAATCAGTGGTAACCTGAAGTATCTGAGTACAGTTGTTCTAGGCAAACTGATCTTCATTCCCCTGATAGTATTTACCATAGCCATTGCCCTCGGACTGCGAGGTGAAGCATTGGTGGCATTGCTCGGGGTGACCGCTTCCCCTACCGCAGTCTCCTCTTTTACAATGGCCGTAGAGATGGATGCGGACGGAGAATTAGCAGGACAAATCGTTATAGTCACTTCGATTTTCAGTATCATTACTATCTTTTTCTTAGTATATCTTCTAAAAGCTCTTCAGTTCATATAAATAGATACAAAACATATATTGCTTTCCATATTAATGTACACATCATTCCGTTTAACTACTGGTGCAGGTTAAGTTGTAAATATGAATATAATCGAACAACAAAAAACACTTGAAATATTATCATTTCAAGTGTTTCTTTTACTGCGGATGAAGGGACTTGAACCCCCACTCTCTCGAACCAGAACCTAAATCTGGCGCGTCTGCCAATTCCGCCACATCCGCATATTATTTACTTATGGAAAGTGTTCTATTTCCTAAGTAAATGAGACATCCGGGATTCGAACCCGGGACACCATGATTAAAAGTCATGTGCTCTACCAACTGAGCTAATATCCCATAATCAACTATCTTCGACGTTAGTACAGAAGTGAGCATAGCGCCGAAAAAACAGTCTAGGTTATAGAACATATTCTTTCTTAGCAGAACCTTTATTATTCAAGGGACATGTCTTCTGTATAAAAGTGGTCAAACCAATTTTGTCTCAGTTCATTGAGACAATCAAGGTCTTGCCCAAAAACTGGTCAATCCCAGCTCTGTTTCAAATTCTCTTAACAGTCAGGGTCTTAATCAGAGCTGGGCTAGGTGGATTCGAACCACCGTAATGCAGGAGTCAAAGTCCTGTGCCTTACCGCTTGGCGATAGCCCAATCTAAAAACCTTAATTGAAAAACGAAAAGCCTTTTCAGACTTTTCATGACATTCAATATAGGGTGGATAAAGGGATTCGAACCCTTGGCCTCCAGAGCCACAATCTGGCGCGCTAACCAACTGCGCTATACCCACCATAAACACTTTTCAAATATTTCATTAGATGAAAAATGTGCCAGAAGGGATTCGAACCCCCGACACACGGCTTAGAAGGCCGTTGCTCTATCCAACTGAGCTACTAGCACATTATGATATGGGGACCTATTTGAATAAGCCCAAATATCAAGCGGGTGATGGGAATCGAACCCACGTATCTAGCTTGGAAGGCTAGTGTTCTACCATTGAACTACACCCGCATAGGATTACTATTTTATTATTTTGCGTTCACACCGTCTTATTTATGCAAGCAAGACGAGAAAGATATGGATAATTAACTAAGCCATATTACTGCCTAGTCGGGGTGACAGGATTCGAACCTGCGACCTCTTGGTCCCAAACCAAGCGCTCCACCAAGCTGAGCCACACCCCGATTTTTATTAACCATTTTTCTGGTAGTTAGCAAATCTCTCGAGTGGCTTCAAACGCCCGAAGCTCAGGCTGTATGCTGTGCACTCTCTAGGTCCGTTCCACTCGTTCCAGCCGTGACGCAAGAATTATTATATAATAGACATACATTATTGTCAACAACTTTTTAAAACTTTTTTCATTTTTTTAAAATTTTGCAATAACGTACAAAATAAGGTAAATTTAGCAAATTAATCAATCATACTTCCTTATAATAATTCAAGGTAAAATGTGCATCTCCTGAAGCATCCAAATCCATAATTATAAAGGTTGGAACCCTTCCGCTTTGCCTTGGGAAAGCAAGGCTACCCGGATTGATCGTCCATATACTGTCTGATATATCAATCATCGGAACATGGGTATGTCCAAACATAACGATATCAGCCTTATGGTTCTTTGCCGTCTCAATAATAGACCTAGTGTTATTATTAACACCATAACGATGACCATGTGTTAAAAAAACTTTATACTTACCAATAGTAATTAGCTTATCCTTTGGTAATCCATTAAAAAAATCATTATTGCCTGATACGAATTCAACAGGACAATTTGTCATGGATTTAATATATTCCTCACCATTCTCAAAGTCACCAAGATGAATCAGCAAATCAATGGGACTCACCCGATTGATTGTATCGATTAAGCAGTGATTTCTGCCATGGGTGTCACTAACAATCAATACCTTCATACTAAATCTCCACCTTCTAAATCCATTAAATACTGCTTAATCACTTCCTTCATTACATGAAGTGCTTTTCCTCTATGGCTTATTGCATTTTTAATTTCAGAGGACATCTGAGCGGTAGTACAACCATATTCCGGAACAAAGAATATAGGATCATATCCAAAGCCATTGGATCCAGCAGGCTCCTTCGCAATCAGGCCTTCAATCGTTCCTCTGCGGGTAACAACCTCGCCGTTTGGAAAAGCACAAGCAATCACACATACAAATCTGGCACTTCTCTCTTTGTCTGCTGCCGTTGCTAATTGGTCTATAATATATTGGTTCTTAATATCATAAGAAGTATCCTCACCCATAAATCTCGCCGAGTATACACCGGGAGCCTTATTCATATAATCCACTTCGAGTCCAGAATCATCCGCCAAAACGATCTCATTCGTCAATCTCATAACTTCTCTTGCTTTAATTATCGCATTGTCTTCGAAGGTAACACCATTCTCTTCGATATCGAGATTAAGGCCGGCCTCCTTCATAGACAATAGCTCTATATCTACATCCCTTAATATATCGCGGATTTCTTTCATCTTTCCATCATTAGAAGTTGCAAAGATTACCTTTCTCATTCATACCTCCGTATTGTCTATCGTAAAACCATTAAATTATTGTCTGGTAGAAGGTAGCTCATTATAAGCTCTCATAATTCCGCCAAAAATACTCTCAGCTACAATTTTTTGATTCTTGGAATCTATTAAGTAATTCAGGTCCTTTGAATTAGAAAGATATCCTATCTCGATTAACACCATGGGAACCTTTGACTTCTCCATAATGAAAATATCCTTCTTATTCATTCGCACAACTCCTCGCTTGCTCAGCTCTACCGTCTTCCCTAGCTCCTCTGAGAATAAACCAGCTAGTTTTTTGTTAGATACACCATTTATTTCTGTATCAAAAAACAGCACCTCTGTTCCGTTTGGACTAGTCACTTCGTTGGAATTACAGTGAATACTAATGAAATAATCGCAATCCACCTCATTTGCCAAAGTCACTCTGGGTCTTAGGAATACCGTGTCGTCATTAGTACGAGTATAATAAACCTTTATATTTTCCTTGTCAAGCAGCTCCTTCAATGCCAACACAATTCCAAGATTAATATTTTTTTCATAGTACTTTTCGTCCTTAGATAGAGCACCTGCATCCTTACCCCCGTGACCAGGATCGATCACTAATATTTTTTCATATACTTCTGATGGCTTTTGCAAATCTATGAAGTAGTAATTATCATCCTCATATATAGTATGGGCATAAACACTATCCAGCTCTATGAGCATTTCAATTCCTGCTAAGCCGTTCTTTGCATCCTGCAAGTTGGTGAACTTTATGTTGTGGCTAAGATCTAACCCATAATTCTTCGTAATTACTTCCTTTACGGTACCAAGTTCTTCGTCTGTTTCTTGTGTTATTACTTCATTATAGACCGGTTCCCCGAGAAAATAATCTTCTCCTCTTACTCTCATAACCATAGAGCTGTCCGGTATATCCTTAAAAGCTCCGGTCATAGAGAGCCTGATGCTTTTCTTAAGATAAATATCCTCCAGAGTGATCGTAATATGATCAGAACTCGGTTTCTTAATAACTAGATAATTATTACTTAATTGATTTATTAGCTCAGGGCTCACCTGGCTCTTGAGCTCATTCAGGGATGTAGCCATATTGACGGAACCTGTAGTAGCTACCGGCTCCAGGTTTAAGGCCAACTCCTTATCTACAGACTCCACTCCCTGTACCTTCCCAGGAATATCCGCAATAATAACTTGATCTATACTAGCGGATATCTCTACTGTCTTGTATTGTTCTAATGCATACGAGGATGTAATAACACCTAACATTAATGCTAAACTTTGAATTGCTACCCTCTTCAGCAGCGATTGATCCATAATTAATTCTCCTGGGTTCTGTAAAATCCTATAATTCTTCATAAAATAGTGCTATTTTACATTGATTATATAATAACATGGTTATATAAACAATAATATTTTATTACCATTATCTTATATTGTAGATTTATGGGGTGATTTGCATATCATCCTTGTTGCATTTTACCAATATTACCGATATAATTATAAATAGCAAGTAAATAATCTTTCTTACAAGAAGAGAAGGAGAATTCGGAATCATGAATGATGTTTCCAATATAGCAATTAAGCGAAAGGATGATTATTGCATCAATGTTACTCATTATAGTTGTCCCAAGAAGCCAAAAGCCAGTATTTTAATCCTCCATGGTATGGCTGAGCATCAGAAGCGATATCAATCCTTCGCCTTATATCTGGTGAATAACGGATATGATGTTTATACCTATGATCACCGCGGTCATGGTATAGAAAGAAAGCTGAGTGAGCTAGGTTTCTTTGGCCCTGATAAGGGATATCAACTTGTTGTAGAGGATGCCATTGCAGTTAGCAAATACATTGAGCAAAATAATCGAAGTAATAAATTCTTTCTGTTTGGACATAGTATGGGCTCTTTGATTGCAAGAAATGTGATTCAACAATATGACATATACAATGGTGTCATCTTATGTGGTACCGCATTTCCGCCTAAGCTTTTAACCCTTTCCGGGTTACTCATTTCACGATTGATAAAGAAATGCAAAGGTCCTAAGCACCTATCACCATTTCTAAACAGCCTTATGTTTGGTAATAAGAAATATACTAGTCTCTCCAGTCGTACTGCTTTTGATTGGCTATCCAGAAGCAATCCGGTAGTAGGCTCATATATTCATGATCCTTATTGTGGCTTCATCTGTACCTCCTCCTTCTACCATGATTTATTGAAGCTAATCCAAGGAGCCACCAAAAAGAAGCGCATTCGCTTGACTAAGACAGAGCTTCCTCTTTATATTATAAGCGGTGAGAAGGATCCCGTAGGCGGTTACGGTAAAGAGATTTTAAAGTACCTATCGCTTCTTAAGAAAACAGGCTTCTCTAACGTATCTTACAAGCTTTATCCGGAATGCCGTCACGAGCTGTTGAATGAGCTCAACAACGAGGATGTATATTCTGATATCCAGCAATGGATTGCAAAACGAGTCTAAAACGATATTAATACATAAAAAGATGTTACAAAGCATAGATGTGAAGTAAACACATCGCTGCAGCTTTGCAACATCTTTCTTTTTATTCTATCATTTATTGGGTCTTGGAGGTTTGGGGCCCATATATTGATAGAAGTAGGTCTTCATCATACCATTATATATCTTTCTATTCTTATCTGCCTGTCTCCCTATATATTTTTGGGCGTCCTCATAGCCGGTTATTATATAATAGGACCAGGAATCCAAGTTTCCGAACACCTTCCCAATCTCCTTATATAAACCGGGAAGTTCCTTTTTGTCTTCCAATCGCTCACCATATGGGGGATTCGTTATAATAAAGCCGTATTTCTTGCTGCTGCTCAGTTCTTTCATAGGCTTTTGCTGAAAATGAATCATATGATCTACTCCTGCCCATCTCGCATTCTGTCTGGCCGCCTTGATCACTTCCCCATCTAAATCATACCCTTGAATATTCATCTCCACATCACTAAGCACCTGAGCATGTGCCTCTTCCTTTGCCAGATCCCAGCTTTTTTCAGGTATTAAATTAGACCAAGTCTCCGCCAAGAAATTACGGTTCATCCCAGGAGCCATTCTGGCTCCTAACATTGCTGCCTCAATCGGTATTGTACCACTGCCACAAAAGGGATCCACAAGAATTCGGTCCTTATTCCAGGGTGTAAGCATAATAAGAGCTGCAGCCAGTGTCTCGGTGATAGGAGCTTTACTTGTCAGTTTTCGATATCCTCTCTTATGAAGAGATTCTCCGGAGGTATCGATGCAGACAGTAACCTCATCCTTCAGAATAGTAACTCGCAAAGGATAAGAGGGCCCTGACTCCTCAAACCAATCCTGTTTATACTTTAGCTTCATTCTCTCAACTATTGCTTTTTTCATAATAGATTGGATGTCAGAGGGGCTGAACAGCTTACTACTCACAGAGTTTGCCTTCGCTACCCAAAACTTTGCATCCCTCGGCAAATACTCTTCCCACGGAATTGCTTTTGTATTTTCAAAAAGCTCCTCAAAGGTCTCTGCCTTAAAGAAACCCACTTTTAACAACACTCGCTCTGTGGTTCTTAGAAAGACATTGGCTCTTGCACAAGCATTCTCATCACCGGTATAGGTAACCTTACCGTCCTCTACCTTTATTATCTCAAAACCAAGATCGGTAAGCTCTCTTTTAAGAACAGCTTCCAGTCCAAAATGACAGGGGGATATATATTCAAATTGTTTCATAACAACCTCCAATTAACCGTGTTTTATCCTATGTACTAGAATAACCGGATTTTTGCTTTTGCAATCAAATAGCAGATTATATTCTGTATCTGTTATTGTAAAGCTCTTTAGGCAACTAGTCAACAAACATTTCTAGTTGCATTTATCTAGTTGCATTTATCTAGTGGAATATTCTAGTTACTTTTATCTAATCTTCCACGATATGCCCTTAATCCTCCGTATAAGCTTTTAATATTATATCCATATTTCATTAAATCTCTTGCAGCTAATAAACTTATATGCCCGCGGTCACAATAGAATATTAATTGTTGCCGGCGATTGAGTCGATCCTTATACTTATCAAGCTCCTCATAAGGGATATTAATGGACCCCGGAATATGACCCTTATCATATTCATATTGTTCTCTTAGATCAATGATTACTGCATTGGGATTTCCTATATATTTTACTATCTCATTGGTATTAATTGTATCGAAAGACATATTATAATGCACCTCTTTCCGAAAAGATATATACAAGAACGCCGCTGCCAATACATCCTTCCTGTTTAATTCCTTACACCGAAGGTAGTTCTAATAGATGAGATTATAATCAACCCCAATATTATAATATTCAAAGAAGTATCATTATGCGCATAAAAAACCCCTTAAGATTCCTTCTTAAAGGGTTTTTTGTCAATTAATTAATTTTCTTGCAGATTAATAGTTATTATCCATATCATCTAAGAAGTTATTTCTATTCGTGTTACTGGTCGAATTTCTGGATGAATTTCTGGATGTTCCTACATCATTTCTGGAAGAGTCTTCACATTTTGTGCCGGAGGCATTTCGGCTTGTACCAGTAGTGTAATTGCTTGTGTTAGCATTTCTACTTGTATCGTTGCTAGTGTTAGCATTTCTACTTGAATTATTACTTGTTCCTGTCGTGTTTCTCACATTAGATGTCTGATATGAATTATTGTTTTTAGAATTGTTATTACTTGTTGTCATAAATGGCCTCCTATTAATGAGTTGTTTTGATATTACGTACTTATTATCTGCCGTTCTTCGCTAAATATTCATAATCACACGTTACTATTTTTTGATAAACACTACTCTTGCATTCTTTACCCTTTCATTTCCAGAAGATATCGGAATATTAATTAATAAAACAAACAATTCAAAAAATTTAGTGCGTTACTTTGCATCGTCTCCTTTTTTTAGTGTCTTTTAATACCTATTAATGTAATAGAGTTCTAACTGTAGCCTAATTAAGTAAGATAATTATTGCATAATAATAACAACTGAGTTATAATAAAGTAGTACTTGGGACGACCCACGTACGTTATAAACCCCTTATTAATTATTTATACTCCCCTCATCGAAGCAACCGCATGGCTCCCCCTTGCGGTTGTTTCATTTATATCCGGCTTTTACTTAGTTGTGTTTTCTCAATAAGAAACATCCCAAATGTACTGCAAATAATCTGATTGCTTATACATAATACTACCAAGTAATAAAGCACCATGGTATACAATATACCGTAAGTGGGAGGATAATGCGTTATATGTCGGATAGTGGACAAAAGAGCTATGGCTTGATGTTAGACAAAAAAATTATATTGCACAAAGATTTACACATCAGAGGGATTAAAAAAGAAGGATTTTTAAGAGATTGTATATTATATAATGGAGATTATGTATCATTGATTGTAATGTCAATTCTTGAAGATGAGTATGTTTTTTCATAAGTATTTAGAGCTTTATACTTTCGAATCTAAAAGGAGGGATATGGTATCCCTCCTATATTTCTAGTACACTACTTTGCAAAACCTATAATAATCAGATAAGCTTCCAAATAAATAAGCGTTACTCTATACCCCACAGTCTTAGCGCTTACGTAACAATAGCATAATCAGTAATATCAATAAAATAGGCAAACTAAAGGTAAATAGTAATCCAATTACCAGACGCCCGACAAAAGCCACAAGAATAAAACATACGATAATGACCAATGCAGCAATAAGCTTATGATACCATTTCATATTCGTAAAAAATAATTTCTTACCATGCATGGTAGAATTGTCCCGATAATCCTGATAAGTTTCGGATTTATAACTTTGATACTCTCTTCCAGACAAATTACTCGTGTTTTTTTCCTTAGCAGCCTTTTCCGCCTCAATAATTGTCTTAGCAATCAATCTGGGATCTCCAAGCCTATCTATAATTTTCGCCTCTTCTTCAAGGTTCTGAGCGCTTATATAACCATCATAATATTTGATATTCTGAGTGATAATTTCGTTGGCAACTTCTCCAATTAATGACTGCCGCAAAACATCCAAAAATTCTTCTTTATTCATTTGGCATATGCCTCCTTTTGAACATTCTAACATAAGGGCTATACTACGTAAATGTTTCTAAGGTTAAAATTTAATTAATTTTCTGTATATTTTACGTCTAGGGGTAATCTTAAATTATTCTTATAGAAATGGTAGCGTAGGTCATCTATGCAAACTGATTTCATGTATTATCTATTTACTCGCACGAAGCGCATTTTGAATATGAAATACGGAGAAATTTCCTATACAACAAAAAATGCATTGTATACCAAACATGTATACAATGCATTCACAATGTGTGCTAGAAGATTCGAACTCCCGACCTTCTGGTCCGTAGCCAGACGCTCTATCCAGCTGAGCTAAGCACACATATTATGCCGTCATTAATATAAAACAGCATTACTCTATAATAATATCTTATAGAATAATGCCGGCGACCGGAATCGAACCGGTACGGGAGATTAGTCCCGCAGGATTTTAAGTCCTGTGCGTCTGCCAGTTCCGCCACGCCGGCACAAATGGGACCTATAGGGCTCGAACCTATGACCCTCTGCTTGTAAGGCAGATGCTCTCCCAGCTGAGCTAAGATCCC
>JAEYOQ010000009.1 GCA_023411555.1 Bacillota bacterium | reverse complement strand
CGCCAGCGTTCATCCTGAGCCAGGATCAAACTCTCATGTTTAAGTTTTTGATCCAGCATAAGATAAACTTGGCTTTCAACTAATAAGTTGTGCTTACGTTTGTCTTTACTGTTTTTGTGGTTGTATCCGTTTCCAGATACGGTTCGTAACGAATTGACAATGTCAATTCATTAATGAAAATCTATTTTTGAGACCCATGTGAAGTCTCAATGTTTTAGAATTTTCAGGGTTGTTTCACTGTTCAATTATCAAGGTTCATATTGCTTGTCAGCTTTATGTTTCTCAGCTTTCACTGTTGTCGCTGCCAACTTTTTTAGTTTATCACATCCATCGTATTATGTCAACCACTTTTTTTATTTTATTTCGTTTTTTCTTTCTTAGTGGCCGTTCATCAACGGTGGATTTTTATTTTACAATCCAAATCGAAAAATGTCAAGACGGAATATCAACTTTTTTTCAGTTAATTTCATCCAGCTCATCATCATCTAAGTCATCTGCACCAATGTTAAATGTATGTAACGCTCTTCTCTTTCTTCTTGCCTCTTCAGAGAACCTCATGATAAAATCCTTAATCTCACTGGAATGTCTTATATGCTGTAGAATAAGCTCAGGATGAGTGGTATCTCCCGTATAGCAGGTTATCGTCCCGAGCTTAAATATTCTCTCAGATAAACTTCTAGTTAATCTAACATCCTGTATCTTATACATTAGTGCATCATCTTCCGTAATATTAAGGAAGCCGGATGTAATTGTGAGTTTTTCTTCATTAATACTATACTTAGTAAATGTAAATGGTAAACCAAAAAACTTGATACGCTTTCTCTCAACGTAACCCATTATAACCTCCTTATAATTGCATAGCATAAAATTAAATAATATTTTATATATCACCTATAAGCTAAATCAGCTATTCAGACAATTACTCATCAAAACTTTGTGGATGAAGTCTGATTTCTTACTCCATATAAACAGAAGCATCAATATCCATCTTGTGTATTACATCATAAACTTTCACAATCACTTAACCTTAATCGTTTCGGACCGGTTGTCCCTAGTAATCACCAAATTGGCATATGCTAAATCAGTAGCTTTCTTAACCTCAAATATAAGTACTACAGACTTTTCTTCTCCTGCCTTCAGTTTCAAATCGATTAGCTTCAGATTGTTTTCCAATAGAACAAAAGGTGGTTCATATATTGTTCCATCATTTACATCTAACTGATATACTATATTCGACTTTGTCAGATTTAAACGGTTATTCTTATCCTGAGTATTCTTTAGCTTAAAGGACAATACAACCAGCTTATTATCCGGTCTTGCTGTAATTAAAAAGTAAGCTTCCGTTGCATCCTCTGGATAGCTTTCCGTAACAATAAAATCGCTATATTCGATCTCAAATCCCTTTTCATTGATTACCTCTGTCAAAGTAAAATCCTTTACTGGTGACTTTGTGACAGCGGGAGCTGCAATATTTTCCTGATCTGAAGGAAGATTCTGAGTGTCTTCTGGTTCCGGGATTACTGCTCCAACCTCTGCCTCTTGTTTCTCGATAATCTTTTCGAATGAAACCAATTCAGCCTCATAGCTCTTATCGTTCTTCAACACAACTCCGGCTATATACTCTGCAGCTGCATCAGATTGCTGGTCCGTATATTCGTATTTATGTACACATCCTGTTAATGTTGTCATTAGTAGTATGATAGGTATTAACATATAACGTCTCATTGATTTTTCCCCCTGTCATTTGTGACTTGCAAATACACCGCTGTATACAGGGTGTTACAGATTACATATTATCACTTTTCCTTTAAATCAGCAACTAAAATTAATTCCATTTATACTGTGAAGTGTTAATTTGATACTTACGAAGCAAGCATTTTAAAAGCTTCCCTCATTATTTCTCCGAGGGAAGCCTTCATAGATCATGATTTTGTATCAAGTTCAAACCAGAACTCCACACCGATGGGACGGTTAATTACACCACATTCCTGATTCAAGGAATTCATGATTGCTTTTACGATTGATAAACCAATACCATTACCACCGTATTCTCTGGTACGTGCTTTATCAACCTTATAGAATTTTATCCATATTTTATCCAGGTCTTCCTCCGGAATGTTGTCTCCTGTATTAAAGACGGCAATACGCACTCGATCGCCCATAGGGATTAACTTAATCTCAATAATCCTCTGATCGCTTACATGATTCAAGGCATTACTGATATAATTAGTTACTACCTGCTCTACTAGGTATTCATCTGCCCAAACATAAATGGGATCAACATGTTCAAAATGAAGTATAACCTCCTTCTGCTTAAACAGTATTTCTGTAGCATTTAATACAGATCGGATCAAGGTAACAATATCAAAGCGGACAATATTGACCTGATTATTACCAAACTCAATTTCATTGAGACTTAGTAGCTTTTTAACCATTTTATTCATCTTGTCTGCTTCATCAATGATGACCTCGCAGTAGAACTCGCGGCTTTCCGGATCCTCATTGATATTCTCCTTCAGCCCCTCCGCATAGCCTTGAATTAACGAAATCGGTGTCTTCAGCTCATGGGATACATTGGATAGAAACTCCTTACGCATGTCATCAATCTCTGTCTTCTTCTGAATATCCGTCAGCAACTCGTTGTTGGCATGCTTTAACTCTGTAATGGTTGATTCCAGCTTTTCAGATAAACTATTAATACTCTTTCCTAATTCACCGATCTCATCTTTGGTCTCTACTTTATATTTTACTTCAAAATCTAGATCCGATATTCTCTTGGCAATCCCAGACAGCTCCAGAATCGGCTTCGTGAATCTCTTACTAATAACCAACATCGCTACAGACCCTATGACAACTGCAAGAACACCAACATAAGCAAGAAAATTATTAGCAATGGCTACACTTTCTTCAATGCTTTCAAAATTAGAACGAAGTAAGATAATACTAAAATCCTGTTCTTTCCGGTTGCCAGATCTATTATTTCTCCCACCAGCCCCCGATGCCTCGGATAAATCCTCAAAGGTAAGGCCATAAAGTCCAACCATGTCAATATAGTTAGCTTCCTTTTGGATATCGTATAGACGAATAATTTGATAATTATTTGTTTGCTTTATCACCCTACGATTGGTTACATCCGGATTCATATACCTAGCAAGGTATTCCGCCTGCATAGCAAGCATCTGTTTTAACTCTCTATCTCCTATACTGGTAGGATAGATAAAGCCCCGTAATGAATTGATGACATAGATATCTACTGAATACTTCGAGGATAATTGCTCCATATCCACCGTATCGGCTTCTGACAAGTGTTCATGATCCTCCGTCTGATCATAAATAGCTTTAATCTCCTGGTATGCCGTATCTAGATTCTTAATCTTCGTATAAACATAATAACTGGATAAAAAAGTCCGGTTGATAAACCAGGTGACAAAAATAGTTAACATCACCATAATCGTTAGGGTGAGTGTTATTTTAAAACGGATGGAGTGCTTCATGCATCTACCTCGAATTTATAACCAAGTCCCCAGATTGTTTTTATATAGTCTCCCTTGGGTCCCATTTTACTACGCAGCTTTTTAACATGAGTGTCAATCGTACGGGCATCTCCAAAATAATCGTAATTCCAAACATTATTCAAAATCTTCTCCCTGGAAAGAGCAACCCCCTGATTTGTTACAAAGTAGGTAAGCAATTCGAATTCCTTGAAGCTCAGTTCAATCTCCTGCCCATCAATCTTCACCTGATGAGCCGCTTTATCCAGAACAATTCCTCCAACCTCTATACTCTCTTCATCCGTAACAGTGGTTCTTCGTAAGACCGCCTCTACACGGGCCACAAGTATCTTAGGACTAAAGGGCTTGGAGATGTATTCATCCACACCAAGCTCAAACCCCAGCAATTCATCCTTCTCATCGCTCTTTGCGGTTAACATGATAATAGGAACCTTAGAGTATTGTCTGATCTCGCGACATACCTGCCAGCCATCCAGCTTGGGCATCATCACATCTAATATAATTAAGGCTATATCCTTCTTGGCGAAAAACAGGTCAATTGCCTGTTCGCCATTCTCTGCTTCCATTACATCATAGTTTTTACGCACCAAAAAGTCCTTCACAAGCTTTCTCATTCTACTTTCATCATCAACAACTAAGATTTTCAGCTTTTCCATTTGGCACCTCCGGTATTAGTTAATTTTTCATCATATTAACACGGAACTATGAAAAATATGTGAAATTGGACTACTCATTTTTCTCTAGTGCCTGCTCCCTCTCCTCCAGATCCTTCTCTCTGTTCTCCAGGTCTGCCTGCCAGCTTACATACTTATCGATTACTTGATTCTCATATATAGAATACATACTCCTATCACTGAATATGGCGATTGCTATCATAATTACAATGATAATTGCTAAAAAGAAACTAATGATTCTGGAATTACGGAGCTTTATCTTATAGTCCTCCAACAATGCAACATGTCTTTGCTCTCTCTCTTTCTCCAGCTCATTATCATACACTCTTGGCTCCTTATTCGTTGTCTCTATACGAATATCAGGTAAATTATCCTTTGTAACGATACCGGCTTCTAATATTCTGTTGCGTAGTTCGTTAAGAAAGGAATATCCAACCACAGTATTCAAGGTCTTCCTTTCTACTAATTTGTGATACAGTTTAAGGGCCTTGTTTAGATCTTTGAGATCTGTATTGGCTTTGATATATTCCACCGTCTCCTCTTCCCGTTTTGCTTCCTTGTAACTACGGGCATCCGAAAAGGCATATCCGGCTACTCTATATTCGTTTTCTTTCATAAATTAATACTTCCTCCTTGGTTACATAAGTTCGGATGGATACACTAGGCCCCAATCTGCCCGTATCTCATCTAATATCTTCATGATATCAAGCGTATCCTTCAGAGGTATAAGATCGCTCTGTTTCTTTCCCTCCCGAATACACCGATTTACTTCTTCCGCTTCATATTCATATCCATTGGAGGTAAAAGGATGATGAATGGAATCCACCAGCTTGTCATTCGCATCATATACCTGTGCGCTTTCTGCAGTCCAGAAATTCGGTATTACAATCCGCCCTTTCTCCCCGATAATAATAGCATCGTTTCCAGTGGCCGCAGAGACTGCAGAACTGATACTGGCAAGCATCCCTTCCTTATACTGAAAGGTGATAACATTGATCTCATCCACATTAGTTTGGCCAATATAAGCGCTGCTACTTATCTTGTCCGGAAGCCGTTCCATTAGATGGATAACATAAGAAATTGGGTAAACTCCCACATCCAACAGAGCTCCACCTCCCAGCCTAGGATCAAACGCACGGCTGTTAGGATCAAATTCCATGCGATAACCGAAGGAAACATTCATATATTTTACATCGCCAATGATCTTATTCTTGATCCATTGCTTCACTGCCCCGGTCACAGGAAGTAATTTTGTCCACATTGCTTCCATCAGAAATACATTCTTGTCCCTTGCCAAATCAACCAGCTCTTTGGCTTGTGTATAATTGATGGTAAAAGGTTTTTCACATAGCACTGCTTTTCCTCCCTCAATACATAACCGAGCATGTGCTTTATGCTCCGTATGAGGAGTACCAATATAAACGACATCAATCTCGGGATCACCTATGAGTTCTTCATAACTGCCGTATGCTTTCTCAATATGAAAACCGTTTGCAAATTCCTTCGCTTTCCTCAGGTCTCTGGATGCGACAGCGGTAATCTCGGTGTGATCCATTGAATTTAAAGCCGTTGCAAATTTTGAAGATATATTTCCCGCACCAATAATCCCCCACTTTACTGCTCTCATAGCTTAATCCCTCCATCTTCAAAGTATGTTATATCATTCTTTCAACTATCTATTCAAGCTTTCGCTGTAAAGAATTCTTCTTGCCCACTTAATGCTATTTTACTAGTCGTTCTATATAAATGCAATATAAAAGCCACCTTTTTCCTTCTATTTCAGAGCACCATTAAGGCACTACATGAAACGAAAGCAGGCGGCCCATAAAATGGCTCGGATATATATACTCAGACTTCTTCCGATGGCATAATCATATATTCATAATTATCTTCAATAACCCTATATCCAATCTTTTCATAAGCACGAATAGTCAGAGGATTCTTTTTATCTACATATAGGCAACAGAATTCGAAGCCTTGTTCCAGTAACGCTTTACTTAGATAATATAAATTAGCGGCAGCATAACCTTTCCCACGATATTCCTCAGGTGTGAATACATGCGTTATTCCCATACCATGAACAAGTCTTCTCGTTGCTGCTGCCATAGAGACCGGCCTCTCTTCCTCGTCCTCGTACAAGTACAGTTCCTTACGGCTAATCAACTGGGTGGCACTCAAAAGAGAAGCCTCATAATCCGCTTCGTCCATTAGCTCTTCAATCTGAAATTGTATCATCCAGTCCGCTACTAGCTTAGCATCCTCGGTTTCAGCTAGCCTCTGACTACCTGCAGCCGCCCTTATATCATTTACCTGCCGCAACTCCATAATATCCATCCCGACCTTCTGGATAAAGCTCACATTAAAATACTTTTTATATTGTGTCATAAAGCTCTGGCACAATGTCTGTTTTGCATTCAAGCTGCCAATAATAATGTGACTATTTCCAAGATAGTCAGCCAATGCACCAGCCGCCTCTTCCTCTTTATCCGAGGTTGCAACGTATAATATCAAGTCAATGCCACGAATCATTCCAAATATTAGGACTATCTGAGCCTCTTCCATCACTACTCCGAATAATTCCTTACCAGTTCCTAAGCCTGTCAGACTTTGATGCGCAAAGTAAAGCAGCAATTGAGCAACAGCCTCTCTCTTCAATAATATAGCTTCATATTCCTTTAAGAATACATCAGCATTGCTATATTCCTTTATTATCATCCCAGTTCCTCTTTCTGTATAAACAAAATGCTTACCTATAATTTACCCTATTTCTACCAATTTAAACTTAATTTTGTATTCCGGCATCTGATATTCCCTTATAAAGCAAAAAGTCCCAACCCGAGTTAGGACTTTTACTTTAGATTTTAAGCAGCTTTGTAAACAATTGAATTACGCTTACCTTGTTTAATTATTTAGCAGCCTTTTTCTTATTCGATAAAAGTACAGCTCCACCTACTAATGCTGCCCCACCGACAACAGCAGCCAGTACGATGATTGGAGTAGCTGCATTATCTTGAGCTTTTTCTTCATTCGTAACTGTAAGGATTTCCTCTGCGTCAGCAGAAGTATTCTTATATACCTTTTCTTCTCCATTCGCATCCTCAGCTATACTTTCTATTTGGATCTGAAACTCCTCATCATCGGTGACAGTGTCATCGCTGGCTGCTTCTAAAACTGCATCCTCTACGTTATCGTTGTACATAATGACTTCTGCATCGGTCACAACCTCACCAGCTACCTCATCAGGAGCCATACCTGTTGCAAATATCACAGATTGATCAAATTCGATTACCTTAACATCATCCTTACCAACCAGGTCATAGATGAAGTTTGCGTTCTCCTCATTATAGGGAGATATCCCAATTTCAATCTTATCTTCTACTACGCCTGCATAATTCACCATAAAGCCAAGCGTCTCTATCTCCTTAGCATTTACTTCAAAAAGAAGCTTCTCAAGCTCTGCCTGCTTTGCATACAAAGCTTTCGTTTGATCAGAAACCGCCTCTGCTACTGATGGATTAGTGTCCTCTGCAAGTGTCGCATATGCGGAACCGGTAGTTATTGTCGCCATACATAATCCTAACATAACTGTCTTCAATAAATTCTTCTTTATCATAATATTTCCTCCGTTATTCATAAAATAAGCTGTCATCCTATTTTGTAACCCAGCTATTATTAATTTGGGTCCGATTGCTTGTGATACGGTTATATATTCACTGTTAATTGATTTATCTTTCATGCATCTGAAATGCTATCTTCCTTTGTATATTGTTCGCTATTAGCCCTTACTTCTTGACATTCTCTTTTGGTACCGAAAGAGAACTCCCTAATACTTAACCTCCTTTCATTTATCGTTTTCGTTTACAATCATTAGACGTAGAACATAAAAGTAAGGTTCCCTTATCTGACATGTATCATTTTCCAAATACTAATACAAGCCCCCATTCTTTATCTTCGATATAGCACATAACCCGAAAGAAACAAGGAACAAGCATCACATGGAGCGTATCTCTGCTTCCGAAAGCAAACGATAAAAGGACTGATGCATAACGTAGCTTACGTCATACACCAGCCCTTCTATCTCGTCGAATTAGTCGCAGTAACCCATTCTTTCGCAGACTATCCTTAGAGCTAAAATCAACTATTTATCTACTACTGATTTACTGTTCTTTATTTACTACTCTTTCGCTATTACTCTAACTTTATAATTGTGCATTACAGCTTTTGATTACCGCTTTATCATCGATACGCCTTACCAGGCTATGCGTATATTCTTCAAAGTATTTTGTCCAGAAACCGCGGGCTGTCGGATTGAAGCTTTCACAATCTACTCCCAACAGACGATACCCTTCCCTTTTCAGCTTTCTCATAACATAACAAAGCAGATTATGGTAGATACCGGTACCCCTATATTCCGGTTCGCAATATGCCCCACAGATATTCATCATCTCATCGACCATAGTAGCAAAATTCTCTCCACTATCGGAAAGCTTGACATAAGCGATTGGCTTCCCGTCTACCTTGGCGGCAAAATATCTCACATCCTCCGCTGCCTGCTTATACAGCCCCTCTTCATCGATAGGTTTAAAGCACATAAAGCACGGGCTGCAGCTGAGATGGTGTATTAATTCATTATGCTGCTTTAGCAGGAGCACCCACTCATCTCTGAACAGCTCCACATAAGTCACCTTATCATCAGAGATAAGCACAACCTCTTTAGCCGGAGGTATTGTATCCAGAGACCGAACCAGGTCCAAGCAGCGAAGCCCAAAGCCGTTATAAAAAAAGCTCTTTTCTCCAGCCTTATCATGAGCATATATGGTAATTGCATGACTTTGTACACCGGCTCTTACCCATTTTTCTGCCGCTCTCTGGTACAACCTTGAATAAATGCGATCCCGGCTTTTCTCATCCATATCACATACCACACCATGTCCATACAACGGTACATATCCCCCTCGTACATTCGTTGTGCCAAAGGCATCTTCTCTTGGAGGGTATGAGCATAGATATCCTATGAGCCGATCACCGTGGGTGGCAGCCACCCCGAGTCCTTTTTCTACAAAATCCCCCATACCTGGAAATAAACCGATCTCAGGAAGTATCGTTACTTTCTTCTGCTCCTGTTCATAATTTTCCTTTGCAATTTGAATCGCTACTGGTATATACTCCTGCTTAAAATCTACTATCTCCATTATCATTTTCCTCCTACCTTATGTCTCGCTCGATTGGACTTTTCCAGCTTCCTAAAGAATTCCCTCTTCTCTCTCAAATAAGCTGATTTATCTTCCGTAAATCTGGCCTCTTCCCTTAAACTAAGATAGTTCTTCCATCTTGAGCGGTCCAGAGCACCTGATGCAATTGCTGTCTGTATCGCACAGCCCGGTTCACCTCGATGGGTACAATCCGAGAATCGGCACTGGGCAAACAACTCTTCGATATCGGAAAAAGCTTCACCCAACCCTTCCTCCACATCCCACATTCCTAGTTCCCTCATTCCTGGTGTATCAATAACCATCACGCCGTTCTTCAACATTATCAATTGACGATGGGTCGTTGTATGCCTTCCTTTACTATCCTCTTCACGAATTTCACTGATATCCATAACCTCCTCACCCGCCAGTGCATTCACCAGCGTGGATTTACCGACACCGGAGGATCCAAGAAAAACAAGAGTACTTTTTGGCTTCATATATTGCAGCAGTTGGTCTAGACCCTCTTTCGTCTTGGCACTGACTGCATATACCGGTACGCCGACCGCCTGCTGCCTGACCTGTTCCAGCTGTTTGGTATAGTCCTCCATCAGATCAGCCTTTGTCAGTAATACGATCGGTGTTCCGCCGCTCTCCCAAGAGACGGTTATATACCTTAAGATACGATTAACATTAAAATCATAATTCAAGGAAGCTAAAATAAATACATAGTCAAAGTTCGCAGCCACGACCTGCTCCAAGACCGTCTTTACATAGCCTGCTGCATGACCGGAATAATCCGGTCTGGAGAATTTAGATTTGCGGGGATGCACATGCACGATCAACGAATCTCCAGTTTCATTGTAACGCAGAGATACAAAGTCTCCCACTGCCGGGAAATCCTCTGCAACAGCTAATTTATTATAGAATGAGCCCTTTAATCTGGCATTGCTCTCGCCATATGCTGATATCACCTTAAATAATTCCCTGTGAACCTCTGTCACTCTGGCCGGGATAAGGCCTTCTAATACATCTTCCATATTATTGTTTTCGGTATAACCGTAATTCACTAAATCGATCATTCATTTCCTCCATCAATTGTTTAATTAATTTTCTATTCTTCTTTCTTCTTATTCGTAAGCTATCCTCCGCACATAATACAATACTCATATAAAATCGCTCCTTTCTTATCGTTAAATTCTTTTTTGTTATCGTCTCACTTTTCTTCTTGCATTTTCTCAGGTTAATCCAGCTTCATTTGGGCATAAAAATAGCCAAAAGCAGCCCTTTTCATCGCGCTGCCTTTGGCCGATGCCGTATTTTAAGCACAAAAATAACACACCCTAAAGTGTGCCACTACATTGGTCATGGTATTCACGAAAGGTTACTCGTACGGCATCCCAAAGCATAGAACGAAGCTCCCAGCTTGTATGCCCAATATGAAGTTAGCTATAAACCACCATTCTAAATGCCAACATTCAAACATCTCCTTTCGAATCAAAGGTCACCCTCTGATATTGAGTATAATCATCTTATTACACAGCTATTATAATGGATAAATTTACTATATGCAACCATTATTTAAAATATTTTGTATATTTATTGCAAACAATATCTCAACCGCTTTAATACATGTCGATTGCATATCTTTATGCATTGTCTGTGATTTGCAACTTCATGTAACCTCTATTTATTGTATCTTCATGTAAATATTACTTGCTTTGGCAAAATAATTTTCCTTGACTTTTCGACCCCTTGATATATACTTTTTGTTGGTGATAATTATATAGAATCACGCAAGGAGGTTCCAGTGAAGTCACAAAATATTATACTTCAAAAGCTAAAAGAATATACACTCATTACCATCGGTGTCATGCTGGTAGTGATTGGTGTTTATTTCTTCAAATTCCCGAATAACTTTTCGACCGGAGGAGTTACGGGTATGGCAATCATATTAAGCAGTTTCTTCGGAAGCAGTGTCAGCTCCGGTACCATCGTATTAATTATCAATATTATCCTCTTAATTGTTGGTTATATAACTTTAGGCAAGAGCTTTGGAAACCGAACCGTTTATGGAAGCTTATTATTATCTCTCTCCCTACGGGTATTCGAAATCCTCGTACCACTGGACAAACCTCTTACGAACGAACCTGCATTAGAGCTTGCCTTTGCCGTTATCCTTCCCTCAATCGGTTCCGCTTTGCTTTTTAATATCGGAGCTTCAACCGGCGGTACTGATGTCATCGCCATGCTTCTTAAGAAATACACCAACCTTGATATCGGCCGTTCACTATTGTTGACAGACTTTTTACTTACCGTTGCAGTATTTCCGGTCTTTGGCGTTACTACTGGATTACTATCCGTCTTAGGCTTATTATTAAAATCAACTCTGGTTGATAACGTAATCGAGAATTTGAACCTTAATAAGTACTTCACGATTATCTGTGTTAATCCGAAACCAATCTGCGATTTCATTATCAATACGCTTCATCGAAGTGCCACAGTCTTCGATGCTAAAGGAGCCTTTACTGAAAAGGAAAAAAGTATCGTGCTTACCGTTATGAATCGTTCCCAGGCCGTTACACTAAGAAAGTATATTAAGCAAATAGACCCGGACGCTTTCATATTAATAACAAATACCAGCGAGATTATCGGACGCGGTTTCCGAGGATAATCCACAACATAATAATGCAAGGAATAGGTATTCATCAAATCATAGGAATGAAGGATCATCTCCTTCTTTCTATGATTTTTTTATTTCATGAAATAAATGGTTTACGTAATTTTATCCGTTCATCTTGTTCTAATAAAATAGCATTCTTAGGCATATATTAAAATGAATAATGTTACAGGAGGAATTCACTTGGTTACTCCGATTAATATAGAAGCTACTGTCTTTGAGCACCGTTTTTGGCTTCAGATACTCGGCGATCACTCCAGATTTATCTTCTTTTCTCTGGCACCAACAGAGACTGAATACATCCTGTTAGCTCAGGAGTTCATTCTTCTTTTTGATAACCTACTTGAAGAAGCCCACCAGTCTTTGGATGAGGAAACTCTTGAGAAGTTAAATAAGAATGCTTACGAAGCAGCTTACCGGTTAAGGGAGTTCAAGCTAGAGCTGCTATCCATGTCCCTTGACTCAGACTTAAAAATACATTTACCTCCCTCCTTCATCAATGATATGGTTAACGAACTGGAGGAATATCTTTATGTATTAAGTAATCTAAGTAATAACCTTCCCAGCATAATACATCCTCTTCATTATCACATGCTATGGCTTTCTGATGCAATCGGTCATGCTGCTTCCATAGCAGCTGAGCTCGACTTCATCGAAGCAGATTTGATTGATCTGGCCTGCCAATACAAGATACAGTTTCAAGATCTGTATATGAAGGCCCTCATCATGAACGGATATCTGCGTACGGAGCTTACAGCCTTTCCTGCCTTGACCAGATTGAACGAACAAGCTGCGGCTGCAATTCAAAGTTTTACCGAATATCTTGATTCGCTACAGGATAAACGTACCGATCATAAGGTACTAGGAACACTGATGCCACTGATGGCAGATCATATGTCCAGAGAAGAATGCTATTATTTATGGAAATTATCACAGAGCTCTTCTACTATTAAAAGACCTGATTGCGATCCTACCAGGCCCAGACTAGAGCTCTAAAGGAATTATTACAAGGTAAGCTTCCTTCTGTGTTGTATAACCTAAACTAACACTGCAATAAAGCGGCTGTTTCATATCATATTTCTTTAGGTAAGCATAGCAGTGCGTTATGCGATGTCTGACCTTACCTTTACAGACTATGATTATGAAGCAGCCTCTCTTCATATTATAACTATGAACGATAATCCACTGTTAATTAACTCTGACAACCATCACAATAATAGATACTTCCCCCAAGATAAGCTTCCTTTTGAATGATATGACCGCAGGACGGACAAGGCTTCCCAACAGTCTTCTTACTCAGTCTTGTTATATATCTGCCAGGAGTACCGTAGAGGTCCTTCTCCGTGTCTCTTCCTCCCGTAGCTATCATTTTTTCCGGTGTATCCTTAACGGACTGATAAAGCCTGTCCACATCTTCCCCTTGGAAGGTCCCTACCTTTCTCTTCGGATGAATTCCAGCATAATAAAGGATATCCTGTAGGATACCATTTCCCAGACCCGGTATTCTTTGTCCTGTAGCCAGAATAGCCTTCGCGCTTAGCTTCTGTGCTCCCGGTTCTGTAAGAATTTTCTTGAAATAATCCTTGTCAAACCGATCACTCAGAGGTGAGGGCTTCTCCTTCGCAACAAAATAATATGGATTATCAAATTCCTTCTCATTTACACACAACATGAAGCCATACATCTGAACTGAACCACTCATAGCCGATCCATCCTCAAATTCAATCAGCAACTGATGCTTCACGGGACGCTTAGTATTCTTCTCACAATACCTTAAGTCCACACCATCTCCGAATACAAAAATCAAATCCTCAATCTCCAACCTGACTTGTCCACCATTGGGTCCTGCTGTTCCAATGATGCGTCCTCTCAGTAATTCGTCATAGGTCTGGGGATCACCGTGAAAGAAAGCAAATTTATGAGGTGATGATTGCGTGGTCACCTTTATGATTCGTTTACCACGAATGACTTCATTCATTTGATCCGATAAGATCCTTGCTTCCACCATCTCAAGCATATCACCACTATCTCCTTTCTAAGTAATAATGAAAACTCTTTTCTTTAATAAATACATATCCCATCTCAATTAATAGACAAATAATACAAATAATGATTGCTATCTTAACCTCTGGGTACTCACGATTATAGCCACTTTTTGAGATATGCTTCATGATCATTCCGATATAAGCCCAAATTACTGTAGCTGCATATGCAAGGCTTTTATTCTTCAAGGTATTGAAGAATGCTATGAATAATACAATCAGTATAGCTACGATTGCCCATAGTCTTGTTGAAATTCCGAAACCGGACCAGCCTATACTTATCAGGAGTACAGCGGTATTGACTACCACTATAGCCGTTATCCACCCATAATAAATACTAAAGGGTAGCCTAAGGAAAACCTTCTCCGAAAAAGAAAGCTCTTCCGAGTATATATATTTATTAATAATTCTTAAGCATACTAGTAATACCACGATTAACATCAGTGATAAAGCAATATATCTATAATGCCAGGCAAAAATCCATATTATATTACATAAGCAGGATAGGATAAAGAGTACTCGAATCAAATCGAATATCTTGGTTTCCAGTTTTCTTATAAATCGGAAGCGTTCTAATTGGTACACAGCATATCCGAATAAAAGAAAATAGATAACGGGCCAAATCAAAAATGTATAATCTGCGGGTGTAATCAATGATGGATAAATATAAATAATATCACCTGTAGTAATTCCATTGATAGCTACTAGATTAGCATGCATATTTACAGCAACCATGACCAATAAAGCAATAACAGTTATTACCTTCTTATAAGCACTCGCATTCTCCATATTTTTCCCCCAATAAGACATCCTAGAATACAATGATACCATGTTTTAGTTATTATTTCCATATTTTTATTTATAAAAGGAACCATTTTTTACTATAATTTGCGAATGAATGGAGATAGTTACTCAAATGTAGACTTAGAATAATCGTGTAATTATAGAAGTTACAAGTATTGGATTAGTGATAAATCTCACTTGTGGGACATATGATTATATAAAACTATACAGTGTTTTATTGGAGAGGCTATGGATTTTCAACAAAGTAGAACATATCAAAACCTATTAAATGCATATAACATTGAAGCTGAAGCAAATACCCGTTATGAATTATTTGCAGACCAAGCTAGGCTAGAGGGTTATATAGAGATTGCTTCAATATATGAAGTCACTGCCAGAAATGAAAGGGAGCATGCCAGGATTTGGATGCGACAACTAAACCAAGGAGTTTTGCCAAACACAGAGAATAACCTTCAAAGTTCCTATGAATGGGAAGAAAATGTAGGCGACAATCTATTTCGGGAATATGCCCGAATTGCTCGTGAAGAGGGTTACGATTATATAGCATCACTGTTCAATGGAATTGCAAATATCGAATTAAATCATGACTTGAGATTTAGGAGATTACATGATGAGCTGATTCGCGGGGAGTTGTATTGTCAGCCGGTTGAAAGCCTCTGGATCTGTATGCAATGCGGGAATATTATGAGTGGTCTTTGTGCCCCTGAGATCTGCCCGGTCTGTACATTTCCTCAGGGCTATTATAGGTTATACGCGAACGATGTCATATAATGACTTCTGTAAAGAAAAGTCTCATTCATATCAAACACATTAAGTTGATATAAGGATAGCTGTGCTCATTCTTTTCGTTACAACCATTACTAGTTGTGAAAATGAAGGAACACAGCTAAGTCTATTTCATACTGTATAAGATTACACAGTAAATTCAGTTCGAATTGTAGCAAAGCGCTAGCTTGCTCTTAATTCCGTAAAAATCTTACATAATATTCATCATAGGTAAGTCTGCTTTGACGCAGTCTTATAGCCAGATCCATGCCAATATACCGAAAATGCCAGGGCTCATAATTATATCCCGTAATATGTTCCTTGCCCTTGGGATATCTCAGTATAAATCCATATTTATGTGAATTCTCAGCCAACCATATTCCCTCCGCTGTGTCTGCAAAGGTTTCCTCCAGGTCGTTAATATCTACAGCCAAACCCGTCTGATGTTCACTGTGTCCCGCCCTTGCAGATACCTTATCTCTTTCTTTCTGGTACTCTGTGAGCGGTATCTCCTCCTTCCAATTCTTATGATACACCCGTTCTTGGTAGATAAAGCTTCGAAAGGTTGATATTGCTTTCAGTATAAGCCCCTCCTGCTCTGCGGCAAGGCACATAGCTTCAAAATAGATTCGGGCTACATGACGAAGTAACAGCGTTGACTCGTTATAATCCGGCGTAATCATCTCCAAATCTCCCGGAATATAATCTCTTGGGAGCTGACAGTACTTATTCACCAGAACTGTAGGTCTATCCGGACATATAATCGGACTAACCTTTGAATAGAACCCGTAGTCCAAGCCTATCTCAACTTGTGTAATAATATCCCCCCATGGTAGTTCATTGTGGGTCAGCTTATAACTAATATACCTTTTTGCATTACACTCCCGGTAATAAGGCAGATATCGATACTCCCACATATTCTTTATTAACCCTTCTATCATTATGTCCAAATCAATCCCCCATTCTGTGGCAACCCTCAATCGATTCACTTACTGAAGATTTTATCATCTTTCCTCTTTACTCACATTATATTAAGAAGAGGATGCCAATATCCCCAACATTCCTTAGGCATTAATATATTATCCTTGAACAAGAAAAAGGAGTACCCTCTTTTTCGGTACTCCTTTTTCTTATTTATGATAAATGTATTAATTCATCTTATCTATATAACTTAATTGCTTATCAATCGAAAGGCTCGGTAAAACATTTATATTAGTTTGTAAACAACTGAGACCAGTAGATCACACCATTGGATTTATATACACCAATACCAATCTTACCAAAATTCGCATTTAAGATATTCGCTCTATGACCGGGAGAATTCATCCATCCGGTTACAACCTCCTGAGGAGTCTTCTGACCATAGGCAATATTCTCGCCAGCTGCACGGTAGGAAATATTAAATTCCTTTAAAACAGTACTGAAATTCGTTCCATCAGGTCTTGTATGAGAGAAGGATTGCACAGTCTCTTTTGCTCGCTTGTTTGCAGCATTCGTTAAGGTTGTATTTGTAGTCAATGCAGACAGCCCAGCCTTAGCACGTTCTTGATTCACAAGCTTTAAAACCTGATTAGCATAATCGCTTACGTCAGAGGAGTTACTAGACTGTGTTGTAGTATTCGGCTTTGTTGTAGCTGCTGGAGTCTTTGTAGATTCAGGCTTTGTTGTAGGGGTAGGTGTTGTGGTAGTTGTAGGCTTGGACGTTTCAGGCTTTGATGTAGAAGTCGTTTTTGATCCATTCGTATTGAAATAAGCAACGATATCCTCCAGTGATTTATTATTCTGAATATTGCTTATTGTCACATTGGATACGCCATTCTTCTGAAGCTCAACGACAACCTCTTTTAAATTATCACAATCGGATAAATCTATATTCTTATAAGCCAATTCCGGAGCCTTGCTAGTGCTCTTTGTGGTGTCCGTAGACTTCGCACTGCTGTTGCTTTTACTTTTGTTCGTAGTACTTTTTGCTTCTGCTTTCTTATTCTTCTTTGCTGCTGCTTTCTTCTTTGTAGTTTTCTGCTTTGTAGCTTTCTTCTTTGTAGCTTTCTTCTTTGTAGAAGTTTGTACTGCTTTTACTTCATTATTATCTGTATTTTCATCCACAGCATCCTTTGCTGCGGTTGTTGTTATAGGAAGACTCTGCTGAACATCTGTGTTTGTAACATCTTGTTCTACAGATGTAGTGTTAGTGATTGCATTCAAATCCTTTGATAAATCCAATGAATTTTGATTATTACCAAATGCGCTCAATAGTGTCAACCCTAGTGTACATACTGATGTTGTTATAAGTTTCTTCATTTTTTGTACCTCCTTTATGGTAACTATCTGCTGCTCCCTTAGAGTAACACATAGGCAAGGGGGGTTCAATAGTTAGATATTGGTGTTTGACACAGGTCTTACCTTATTATTGGTTTAGTCTGGTAATATACGTCCTAAAATATGGTATTATATATAGCTATCACTTCCAGAAGTCAACCACATAGCGAATCAATACTTTCTTAGTAAAATAAGGAGTTGTAGAGCTTTTATCGTGGCATTTATCGATGAAAGATTGCTGAAAAATCAGCTGAAAGCCATGGCGATTTCTTGCATGGATTTCATGACATATTTTTTAAATATTTATTACAAATATATTAATTTTATTGTTGTAAAACCTATGATAAATCCAATCTTCCCTACGATAAAACCATAAGAAGAGTCAAAAAAGATGCCCGATACCAAAACGGTATCGGACACCCCTAAGCTTGTTGATTTATTAATTTATGCTATGAACGGATAGACGAGTAGACCGATAACTCCGGCTCCAATCATTATGGCAATCTGGCTTATCTTCCATTTACGAAGAATAAAAAGTGCTATTGTAAAGATTACTACCGATAATAAATCTACCTTCGTTAAATCCGTAATCGCCGTTTCTTCTTTCCAGAAGGCCAAGAGAACTAAGGATATTCCTGCCGAGGTAATCAGTGCAACGACTGCAGGCCGTAGTCCCTTCATGATACCCTGGAGGGTCGTGAGTCCTCTATAACGATAATAGACATATGCTAAGATCAGAGAAAGTATGATAGAAGGTGTAACGCAGCCAAGGGTCGCAATCACTGCTCCGGGAAAACCTCCCATCCGTATTCCAATAAAGGAAGCTGCATTGATAGCAATTGGTCCGGGTGTCATCTGGGACAGGGTTACTACATCCGCAAACTCTGTCATTGTAAGCCAGCCATGAATATCCACTACCTGATCTTGAATTAAAGGCAGGGCGGCATAACCTCCACCTATACTGAATAGTCCAATCTGGAAGAAGCTCCAATACAATGTAAGAAGAATCATGCTCCATCCTCCTTATCCTCAGAAGACTTCGTGAAATAGCCGGATACAGCACCTAGTAGTCCGCACACCAATATTATGATAATTACATTCACATCGAAGACAAATAGCGCTATAAAAGCAGCCAACATTAAAAGGATAGATAATATCTTTTTTTCCTTTATTACATTATGAATCATATTAATGACTACATCGATGATTACTGCTGCCACTCCGGCTTGCATACCACGCAGGGTATAGCCCACCATCACACTGTCTCGAAATGCTGTATATGCAACAGAAATTACTGATAATATGATCAGAGGGGGGAGTACTGTTCCAAGCACAGTCAATAGCGCTCCCAAAAGACCTGCCATCCGATAGCCAATCAGGATGGAGGCGTTCACCGCGATGGCACCTGGAGTAGATTGGGCAATTGCAGTAAGATCAAGCATCTCATTCTCATCAATCCATTTATATTGCTCCACAAATTTCTTTTTCATTAAGGATATAATGACATAACCACCACCAAAGGTGAAGGCACTTAGAAGAAAAGTTGATGTAAATAGCTTAAAATAGAGCTTTATATCCTTCTTCATACACCATTCTCCTGTTATCTGGTACTTACATACCTATTGTGTACCTATAGCATACTCCATTTTATCAATATTTATTGGGATATCGGGCTATTATAATCAAATAAAAACAGCCTTATCTTCACTGTCTTGAAGGTACAACACTTAATATGACCCTTGATATTCTGTTCTCATCACGATATATTATGATTAAACATTCATTATTAAACATTCATTTTGCAAAGGAGTGCTGACCATGTATCCTGCTCAAACAAACTTCTTCGAAGAAGTTTATCAAATCGTTAGTAATATCCCGGAGGGATCTGTCATGACCTATGGTATGATTGCCACCATGTTAGGAAGGCCAAAGGCTGCTCGTGTCGTAGGCTATGCTATGCATGACGCTCCGCCAGACCGTCACCTTCCCTGCCACCGAGTGGTCAGTAAGGATGGAAGTCTTTCACCTGAGGAGATCTTTGGAGCTGGCAATCAACGTCGCTTACTAGAGCAGGAAGGCGTCACCTTTAAGGAGGACGGACGAATCAACATGGATAAGCATCTGGTACATTGGGGCAATTAATTTATATGGTTGGTTTCACAATAATGCCGTTAACCTCTACCTGATCGGTTATCTCAATGACCAGACATTTCCGTCCATCCACCAGCTTCGTCTGTACCAGATCCACACGCTCTGGATTCACCTTTACGACCACATCCGGTGTCTTAACCTCGAACGCGCGAGTGTTTACTATATTTGCTGCCATCAGAGTGCTGTTATCGCCAGCCATCCTCTCATAGTTTTTATCAAATTCTTCGAGCTTCTCTTCCTCTACTCCGCTTTCTGCAAAGATGCTCTTTACCTCATTCTTGTCCAAGATAAGGGGCTCCGGGATCTCCTTCAGCTTATGCTCTTCCAAGATGTCATTTAACTTTTCATGTATATTTCGTACAATCTCATACTCGCATTCTTCACCCAGTGTCTCCATAATCAGAGTCTGGAAGGTCTCTTTCTGTCCACCTGCAGACATAGGTACCTCACAACCTAGTAGCTCCCTTACAAAATCGTTGTGCAGATCCTCGGAATCCTTGGAATAATATAAGACACTATGAAGATCTGTGCTGCGATCATTGAAGGCTGGGAATAGAAAGCCATTGTGCGGTGCACCAACCACCCAGTCCTGAATTCTCTTCCCAATCTGATTCAAGTCCTCATGATAGCTTAATCCCGGCTTTGACAGATTGACAGGACAAATTGAGCAAAGTATGTAACGATACACCTCATCAGAGGCATCCTCCATCATGATTCTATCATTGGTTTTCCCCGGAACATCGTAAGCTGCATAAACAATTAGTACAAGGTAGTTTCCCGGATAATCATAGTTCTGGATTATTTTATTATAGAATTCCTCCAATAGGCTATCATCTTTAAGCTCACTGTCACGAAGCTTCAATAAAAATTCCTGGGTTCCACCATTAAACTCAGTCTCTAAGGGAAAATCCATATTGATAAGGTTCTTACCTATGGTCCCGGACAAGGTTTTCTTGAAAATCTCAAAATACTTAAAGGTCTCTTCCTCCGGTAAACATAAAAATGACTCAGTAAATTTGGTTTTAATCGTCTTTTCCCCATCCACATAACAACCGCTAACCTTCGTAATAGAGCAATTCTCATGCTTCATCTGTTTTCTGATTTCTAAAATCTCACTATTGATCATAGTATCTATTCACTCCTTATCTATACATTCCATAATAACTTCACATGCCTTCCCTCTAAGCTTGTTAATACGTATTCTTAGTTCTTAGAGGATACAATCACAAAACTTATCAAGCAAACAGACGCTTGATATGAATTTGATTTTATTACTCACACTTAAGTGAATATCATACAACCATAACAGATAATAGTTTACCATAACCAAATATTAAATCAAGAAGTTGTTTTCACTGAATTATCCTCAGTATCGGAGAAAGCCCAAAATTAATAAGATGTATATAACTATGGCAGCTACGCATACTATATAAACCGGAAGAAGCATGCTCTTTGAGCTTCGATGGTTGTATTGGTTCGAATTGATTCAGCAATTCATTCGTCATGAAACAAAGGAAAGGAGTTAATTTTATGGATTATAGTAACGATAGTAATGCTACCCCCTCCAAAGACACCAGTTCGAGGAACGCAGCAGTGGAGAATGATATTGATTACAGTAGCAGTTCAGAGGTCAGTAACCCTCATCCGGCTACTGCGACCCCAAATATTCCAAGCGAAATGCCGAATCGAGGAATAGATAAATAGACATGACAAATCCGTTAAGCAATAACCAAGTTTGTAACAAATATGATTTATTCTCATAAGTTAAGGATAAATATCTGTCACCAGTATATATGTGAAGATATTTATCCTTATTTAAATACTTATTCAAAATTTAACGAAGTTGATATTTTTGAAATTCTTGATTAAATAACGGATCGGAATGGATATATAGCCAGCTTACTTATCGTGATAGCTGAAATTCTTTTATTTCTTTTTGGGTTTATCTGTAAATTGGTGACTGGAAGAGGATCTTTCCTGGTCACCGCTTACATAGCCCTTGGTACTATCCAGTGCATTTTTATAGCGCTTCATATCATCTCCGGTAATATCTCTTTCGGCGAGTCCATTATTATTCGTGTTGGTATGATTAGGATTCTTACTGTTTATTCTATTCGACAAAGGAACTACCTCCTATTAAATGATAGAATATTATGCGTAAGTTCCATGAATTTATACCGATGATAGGACAACAGTCTCCTATAAACCTGAAAGCAAGTTATTCTTACAGATTCTCTCCGAGCTCACGGAACAGGTCGGAAAGCTTGAAGCATAGATCTTTATCCAGTGGCACCATATCAACGCCTTCACAGGAATCGGTAATAAGTAATTCCTTCTCATCAATCTCTAACAGAAAAGCTCCCGCTTTTTTAATTACTCCATTATACTTATTTAGTACTGCATGTAATTTCTTCTCATCCATATTATCCTGTTTCTCCTTTTACTTAATTATTTATTACTCTTATTGATTTTTTATAAATCACCATAACAGCCAGTGCTTCTAAAGAAGTATCTATGCTTCTTCCCCTATGATAATAAAATGAAATTGATAATCATATAGATATGGTGTTAATTCTGCCACTATCTTATCCCGTTCCTTCTCCGTACACTTTATATGAATGATTTTATTTCCTTCATCTATTTCCTGCTCCATGATACTCTCCTCTCATACCTGACCTTGTATTATCTACCTTATCAAGCATGTCTCAGCGTACTTGCATTACGAAACTCGTGTACCATCCTAAGGCGAACAAGCTTCGTATAGGAGACTATTATAACACAATAAATGCATGTTTTACTATAAGGATCAAGCTTTTTGTTGTAAAGTCATGAAACGCCTGCTATTCCCTGATCACCAACCTACTTAAGTAAACCTATAAAAAGTACAATAGTTACTGAAGTAGCGTTATAACCATAAACCGGAATAAAACACCCTTTGCGAGTTTCTCCGCTGCCTGTTTACAAGCATTATTCGCGTGCGCTTGTCTTTTTAATAAGCAAGCTTCTAAATGCTTGCTTTACTTACACTCAAATAAAATAATATGGTTAATTCATATTATTTTGTATGTATCATGTAGAAAATATGATATGATCTCATATAAGTTATCTAATACGGACGAATAAGAAAGAAATGGAGATACCGATGGATTTAAATAGATTTGAAGAATTTCACCTACAACCAGAACTTTGCAAAGCACTTGCTTTATTAGGATATCATCAGCCCACCAGAATACAGCAGCTAGTAATTCCACAAGCACTGGAAGGCAAGGATCTTTGGGTAAGATCACAAACCGGAAGCGGTAAAACTGCTGCTTTTGGAATCCCCATATGCGAGAAGGCCCAGTGGCTTCCAAATCACCCGCAAGCATTAATCCTTGTACCAACCAGGGAGTTGGCGCTCCAGGTAGCCGAAGAAATCGGTAATATCGGAAGATTAAAGCGCCTTAAAGTATTACCCATCTTTGGTAGAGTATCTATAGACCGACAGGAGCTGGAGTTGAAGCAAAAGACCCATATCATCGTCGGAACCCCTGGCCGGGTTCGTGATCTGATACAAAAGGGTACACTTCCGGTGGATATGATCTCTAACCTTGTCGTTGACGAATCAGATGAGATGTTTCATATTGGATTACAGGAACAGGTGGAGGATATCATAAAGATGCTCCCCAGCAAACGTAGTACCATGCTATTCTCAGCCACCTTACAGGAGGATCTACAGCAACTAACGCAGACCCATATGAGACAACCGGAGGTAATACAGCTTGCGGAGGAAGCAATACCTGTAGAAAGAATCGAGCAGCTTTCCTACTGTGTGGATGAGCCAGACAAGCCAGAGCTGCTATGTAAAATCACCGCCAAGTACCAACCGGATAGCTGTATCATCTTTGCTAATACTCAGGATAAGGTAGAAGCAATTGCCAAGTATCTCATTCTTCATAATTATCCATGCTACTGTCTTCATGGTGCTATGCGGCAGAAAGACCGAATTCAAGTGATGAATGACTTTAAGGAAGGAGCCTTTCGTTATCTGATTGCAACCGATGTAGCCGCCAGAGGGATAGACATCAGTGATATATCGATGGTTATTAACTTCGATATCTCTAGGGGAAATGAAAATTATGTCCATCGTATTGGTCGGTGTGGGCGTCTTGGTGCTTCTGGCATTGCAGTAACCTTCTTTACAAGTAGAGAACAGGAAGCAATGCATGCTATCATGAGGTTTACCGGTATTTCCATCCCTATATTAGAGCCGGCTTCTCTTTTGATTTCTCAGAATGATATGGATGAATTCGAACAAAAGCTTAATACGCCTCTCCTCTTGAAGGAAAAGAAGGGAAAACACTTAAATCAATCCATCACTAAGCTCCACATCTATGCAGGAAAAAAGGATAAGATTCGTACCAACGAAATTGTTGCCACAATTTGCAGCATCGAAGGTATTACAGCAGAGGATATCGGAATTATACAGATTCTCCCTACTGCTACTCAGGTTGAGATCCTAAATAATAAAGGTAACTTGGTATGTCAAAAATTGAAGGAGAAGACGATCAAGGGGAAGGTGCGTAAAGTACGGCCCCTATCCTCAAAATAGCAAACAAGAATAAACCGTATGCCCGGGAACTCCCTTGAACGTTATCATGCCTTCTTCCTTACCAATATATTACCACCATGTATAGTATGGGTTATCTTTTTGCTTCCTGCCTTTTGCCTCATTCTCTACTGAAGTATTAGTACCGGTACTATTGCTTACGTTATGATCGGTATTAATACTGGTATTATTTGAATTTCGTGTACTTCGTTTTTTTGGCATACAAAAAACCTCCCTTCTAGATTTATCATATATTATCTGCTATTCGTTCAGAATAATGCTGTTAAAATCTAGTTTTATAAAGTGTCAGCTTGCTGACACTTCGATGTTTGTGAAGCAGACATTGCCAGACTGAGAAATGCGTAGCAATAAACTTCCGAACGAATTAATACGTTTGCTCGCAGAGATGCGCATGTGTTTTTTATATTTCATAGGGCACATTTTCCCTATGAAATATAAAAGGCTTTGTAATGCCTTAACATCACAAAGCTTTTTATTATCATGCCTATTCCTCCAACTTCTTAAGCTACTCCTCGAATATCTTACTTTATTATTAAAATAGGTTCAATACATAATCTAGTTATTACTCACAAACATGCATCTATAGTTTTCTTAACCAGTAAAATTATTTAAATGTATTTGTAGTCTAAAAGCTGAATTTCGTATGTTTGTATACTTTTAATATCAAAGACTGACTCGTCAAAAACAGCTAAATTTGCACCGCCTTTATGCATAGTACTTGTGTACTCGATTCCTCTATAACCACAACTCTTTATAAAATCACAGATAAACTGCGTAGGTAAATAATCCAATTGACTATCGTATCGTCTCAAGGGCTTGGACAGTTCCTTTGCTATTTTCTTTAAGTCCCTAATATTAGCTGCATACTCTAGTAGATTCATTCCTCTAAATGGACCTATATTATCAAGCATAGCTAAATTGATTATATCAATGTCCTGTTTTAAAACAAATTCACCGACAGATACGAAATCATATATACCAGCTCTTACTTCATGTAAAGTAGTCTTTACCGAGTCAGCTAAATATAAGCACGGTTCTCCCGCGGAGTTAATTCGTCCAGCAGATGCTAATCTTTAGGAGGAGCCTTCATATCACTGTGATTTATGTATCCTGTGGAGTTTTTACTGATTCTCGCACGAAAAAAAGTTGTTCCCGCCACTATTCTTTTTGTAATGTATGAAAAAAAGCGTTGCATGACATCAGTATTAAACATATTGGAGAAAAATCGATTCTGATGTTTAATTGTTTCAACAAATTGCTCCCATGTATGTCCACCGAGTAAAACGTTATCCTTAAGAAACTCTTCATCATTAAGTGCTGCGACACCCACCGGAACGCGAAACAATTTAGGATTATCAAGATATGTATCTTCACAAAGTACTTTCAGAAGATCAATCGCTATCCCTGGTTCACAATTAAATATTTGAAGTTCATGTATAAGCATATCTGCAATCGGTAAAATTCGATTAGCTGGATAATGAGGTGAAAAGTTATCCTTTACATCAAAAATAGTTAACAACTCGGTCAACATATTTGAAATTGCATCATTGTCTCTCATTGGATATATAAATACATTCTTTGCTTCGCAATAGTCACAATCACCGATAATACCTGACTTCTCAATAATTTCTTTAATGTCGGGATCCGAAAAACAATTAACACAGCATTTCATATCTGGCTCCATCCACCTTCAGTCAAATGATTACTCATCAACTCCAAATGATGCATGATTGATAATTTTTTCACCACCCCAAGACCAGGATATGTACCATTTTCATAATGGTTGATAAATTCTTTTAGTCCATAAGTCATTTCTGGCGTCTCAGATGCACACCATGCAACAAGCTTTGCCACAGCTTCATAGAATTTTTTTGCTGTATTCTGGATATCTTCATTTGAATCCGAAACAAAATGATGTATTCTTAGTGTGTTATCATTTTTATCAATATAAACTATATGTATTGCTACGGCTTTAGGAGCAAAACCTGATGTAGCTTCATAATTACCCACTATAGAATAATCAGAGAATCCTTTGAATCCTTCTTCTGAGAAATACAGATGGTCATCGCTAAAAAATTCATCTATATTATCCATATAATCAGCATTCCTAGTTTGCTTCTGAAATTTATCATCAATAACAATCTTATTACGGTTCTTTCGTACTCTTCTTCGAAAAGCACTGTCATCAGGAATAATTACATATTGAGGATGTACATCCGTAAATAACGAATCATATACTTCCATCATGTCATAATTATTACATATTACCGTCCAATTATCTCTTGTAAAGCCCTTTTTCTCCCACTCGATGATAATCTCTCGACTCCGTTCTGTAACCTCTATTCCCTTATTTACTCGTGCATCATTAATCATATCCAAGACTCTCTGAGCAATTTTCTTAGAATCCTCATCTTTACGAATCTTATCATAATCCTTGCTAAAATCATTAGACACTGGATACCAAACAGAAACAACTGTACGATCGGTTTCAGCAAATACCTGCAGTGTATTGCATAATGTTGTCGATGCTTTCAGTGGCTCAATGATTGGAATTATTTGCGGAGTAATAAGTTCATTCTCAACAAGTTCCTTAAGTGCTAAAAGCTCATACTGTCTTCCCTTTAAATAAGGATAATACATTTGCTACCCTCCCAACTTTTGTTCCAAAAATCTATTCAGTCCATCTATATCACGGTGCGCTGAATTAAAAAAATAGAATAAAGCCTTAAGTTCTTTAGGAATTTGATCCAATGTTTGCTTTTCTATATTATTTCTTTTTTTGAGTTCTTCAATAAACAACAAATATGCATCATTTATCGGAATCTCATTAAATGCTTTCAAGCACTCATCGTAATAAAAAACAGGCTTTGCTTTGGGTAACTCCCCAAAATGTTTCTTTAATATATTCTCGTATTCTTTTTTATTTAAAACTTTAAAAATCGACGAATGTTTTAAAGCTGAATTATTTTCTACCGGCTCTTTTCTATTTTTTTTGCTTATAGTAACTTTTTGGGTTAAACTGTAAATCCCTACACAAGTGTTCCCTAAAAGAGTGCAAGCTTTATCAAAATTACACTCAGGAACTACAACACACACTCTATTGAAAGCATTGTAATAATCTGATAATTGGCTATTTAAACGATCAAAATTATCAAGTTCAGTTTTAATTTCATATACAACAGCAATTCCATTCATGAGAATAAAGTCAGCAACAGAATTATCAATTGGTATTTGAGTCAGAGCAGTTGTGCTTTTAAGACTATGAACTCCAATTAGCCATTTATTTAGCAAAGTGTTTAGGTAGAAATACTCATTCCTATGATTTAATGAAAGATTCCTATATATAATCTTAATAGCGTCAAGATTGGTATGCGCTTCCTGAGCATACTGCTCAACCGCTGCCTGATAAATCTCATTCTCTCCAGAGTCAATAAGTTCTCGAAAAACTTTTTGAGTGAAGAGGCTGTTTAAAATATGATTAGCTTTTGCCATATTCACCCTCCATAAATATATCTTACCCAGTATTTGAGAATATTGTAACATTTATTTTTCAAGATGAAAAGCGTATGCCATCAACATTATTCCAAAAAATATTTTCTCTTTTTACTATTAGTTTTCAAAATAACTATAAAGGTTGACCAAGTATGAAAATCCCTCAATCGATAATATTATACTAATACTATCATATTATCTATGGAAAATATACTTTTTTGTTAATTTTTTATTGTTTTTTTACATATATAGGTACAATATGGATAATACTGTAGATGTAACTTCTTAGCTCAGATGTTTATGTGAAAATAATGTGAAACAATAAAGACTTGATACATAATCAGTTACAGGCGATGATTATTAGAAATTAATTGCAGATGATTATCTGTGAAAAATGATAATTAATATACTACATAAGTCAAGATTCAGAATGCATGACTTTATATCACGTCAACATTACTCAGAATCCAAGCAAAGTTTATATATCCAGATGCCACAGAAAAGTATCTTCTCAAGCATCCTAAATCAATCTTATAGTAACTTATGATTTCTCTCTTACTGTATCATAACAGCGATATCACACAAAAGTTCTAAAACGTCAAAAGATCTTCATTTTATATGGAATTAGGAACTTTGAAAGGTTCCGTACAAGAATTATACACTGCTCTATCTGATAAAACAGGTCGGCGAACAAGATGCTTATTTGTTGTGCTCAGAAGATGAATTATAGGACAAAACATTTAATGGCTCCAAACATAGTAATGGGCGGGATTTAGAAGTATCCCACCCCAACTATTGACGCTACCGCCTATCACAAGCTTGAAGCTACTCACTAAAGTTCTTCAAATCCTCTTCTACTTTCAACATTCTTTCCTCATAACCATTGATTTTATGATCTAGATAAGACAAAGTATTTTGAAGCTCTTGCACTTTCTCTGCCAGTTGCCTTCTCTGTTCCAACAATAATTCCTTTCTTACATCAATAGTCGCTTTCCCCTGTTGAAACAAAGATACATATTCAATCAGAAGTTCGATTGAAAGACCTGCATTCCTCATACATTTGATAAACTTAACCCAACGGCAGTCTCCCTCGGTGTAATCACGGTTACCGCTGCTATTACGATTCACCGGTGGGATTAAACCAATACGTTCATAATAACGAAGTGTATCTGCAGACAAGTCATATTTTCTGCTAACCTCAGCTATTGTCATAGGATCACCTCTCTTTCGCAGATATACCTTTTAATACGGACAATCCTCATTTTTAGCCAAGCATCACACCCGTCATAGTAGCTATTTATATCACCTAAGCTAGATTTATGCAGATGTATCAGCTAGCTTCTTTATCGAAGATCTCACTGACATTCTCTAGATAAGGTATTATTTTTATGTGCTGGGGACATACCTTCTCGCATTTACCGCATTTAATACAATCTCGTGCTTTCCCTTTCTCTTTGGTGTATACTCCATAATACCAATCGCTATTCCAATCGTTAAATTGCTTTTTTGCATTGTAGCAAGCGAATGTATCCGGAATTGGTATTTGCTTAGGGCAGCCATCTACACAGTATGCGCATGCTGTGCAGGGTATCAGCTCTTGAGCTCTCAGCACTTCCTTGACTCGATTTACTAGCTGATATTCTTCCTCGGAAAAGGGAATAAAATCTTTCATAAAGCTGATATTATCCTCCATCTGTTCAAGGTTACTCATACCGCTTAATACCATTATAACCTTGTCAAAGGATGCACAGAAACGGATTGCATAGCTGGCATAGCTTGCCTTCGGATTATAAGCGTCCAGAAGCTTTTTGCCTTGATCAGGAAGATTAACCAGTCCACCACCCTTTACCGGCTCCATAACGATTACTGGTTTATTATATTTTTCACATACCTGATAGCAGGGATAGCTTTCAATTCCGGGGTCGTCGTAATCCGCATAATTGAATTGGAGCTGTACCACCTCAACATCCGGCTGTTCCATTAGAATTTGCTCCAAGACAGAAGCTTTATCGTGGAAGGATATCCCTATGTGTTTGATTTTCCCTTCTGCCTTCAATTGCCTTGCGATTTCAAACGCCTTACATCTAACGTATTTCTGATAGTATTCAGCATTCATCGCATGCATAAGATAATAATCAAAGTATTCCACTCCGGCATTCACCAGTTGACGTTCAAACAACGGACGGATATCTTCCTCTTTTTCAAAGAATTGAGACGAAAGCTTATCAGCCAGAACATAAGAAGCTCTTGGGTATCTCTTAACGAGGCATTCTCTGAGTGAGGTTTCACTTTTTCCTCCTACATAACCATGAGCAGTATCAAAATAGTTGAAACCTGCATCCATATATCTATCAATCATCCGTTTAAACTGATCATAATCTACCTCCCCGTTTGCACCCATATCCTCTTGCCTCATTGGTAGTCTCATACATCCAAATCCCAGCTTCTTCATCTTCCTGTTCCCCTTTCCGAACGATATAAATGTTTACAGAGCCCCAACCACTTTATGGGGTACATAGGTCTCTTCCAGATAAGTTACATCCTCAGGCGATAGCTTGATCTCTAATGCTTTCACTGCATCGGTAATATGGTTTTCCTTAGTCACCCCCACGATTGGAGAGGTAATCCCATTCTTCTGCAAAAGCCATGCCAAGGCAATCTGTGCGCGGTTTGCATTGTATCTCTCAGCCAGCTCAGCGACACGGTTAATAATCGTACGATCCTGCTCCTCTGTACTGCCGTATTTGAGCTTACCAATGTGATCGGTCTCTCCACGGAAAGTAGTTTCTGATAAATCTCTAGTCAATCTGCCACCGGCAAGGGGGCTATAGGGAGTAACTGCTATCTTTTCCGCTCTGCAAAGCGGTAGCATTTCTCTCTCTTCCTCTCGGTAAATCAGATTCATATGATTCTGCATGGATACAAATCTAGTCCAGCCATGCTTTTCTGCAGTATAAAGTGCTTTCTGAAATTGCCATGCATACATTGCCGATGCACCTATGTATCTTGCTTTACCCATTTTTACTACATCATTCAGTGCATCCATTGTCTCTTCAATAGGCGTGTTGTAATCCCAACGATGAATGATGTATAAATCTACATAATCAGTGCCAAGTCTCTTGAGACTCTTATCGATTTCACTTAAGATGGCTTTTCTTGATAAACCGCTTCCGTTCGGTCCCTCATGCATACGGTTAAATACCTTGGTTGCAAGAACAATCTCATCCCGATTCGCATAATCCCTTAAAGCCTTACCCAGATATTGCTCACTGGTACCCTTGGAGTAGACATTTGCTGTATCGAAGAAATTAATCCCCTGGTCCAATGCCTGCTTTACCAGCTTTCTCGAACTCTCTTCGTCAATAACCCACTGATGAAAACCAGTCGATACATCACCAAAGCCCATGGCTCCAACACATAATCTTGAAACATCCATACCCGTATTACCGAATTTTACATACTCCATTTAATTTCCTCCTTATCTTAATTAAGCTATATATTATGAATTACTACATATACCTACTATTTTATCATACTGCTCGGGCTAATCCTATCGTTGCTTCTACTCAGAGCCGATGATACTTCTCTATCACACATAGCTAATTCTACTCCCTAGAGTTAACTCCATGTCAATAGCTAATTTTTTGATAAAGAGTCAGCTTGCTGACTCTTTCGATGCTTGCATAGCAAGCATTGCCTGACCGCAGGTTGCGTAGCAACAACTTCCTATTCGCGAAGTGCGCACCCTGCCCGGAGAGCTTTTTATTACATAGGACGTAATTTCATCGTATGTAATAAAAAAGACAACCTAAATGCTATCTACATTTAAGCTGTCTTATTATTACCATAGTCACTCTCAAAACACCCTAATCGGTCACGAGAGACCCTGTAGGACCAAACTTACCAAAACCTAATCACCGAAATCCCATCGTACCTTGCTACCTTTATCGGTCTTGGTTACCATGAGCTTTGTCCCGATCTGTGCTTTCAACTCCGATACATGGGATATAATTCCGACCAAGCACTTACCTTTTGACAATTCAGCCAGTACATTGATTGCCTGCATTCTTGTCTCATCACTTAGGGAGCCAAAGCCTTCATCGATGAACATGGTATCAATGTGAATTCTACCGGCAGAGTGTTGGATAATATCAGCCATACCCAGTGCCATTGCCAGGGCTGCCATGAAGGATTCCCCACCGGATAAAGTCTTTACATCCCTAATCTGATCATTTACCATACTATAGACGTCAAGATCCAGACCTACCTCACCCTGATTAGATAACTCCTCTACTTCTCTGCATTTTAAGATAAACTGCCCATTGGACATGATATATAGCCTCTTGTTGGCCTCTCTCAGAATAGAGTTAAAGTACCTTCTTTGTATGTAGGTCTGAAAATTAAGGCGCTTTGGTCCGATTTTGCCATTGGCAGTGGCCTCCAGACGGTTAATGATCACATACTCCTCCCGGGCTTTCTTCCTTATTTCAAAAAGCTTTATCACATTCTCAAGGATTTGCTCATCTCTGGTACGAATACCATATACCTGCTTATTGGTATCATCGAGTCCTATCCCAGCTTCGAGTAATGCGGCCTTTTTCTCTACCAAGGAAGTGGTATCCACCTTCACTTTCCCGGTTATCTGGTCTGTATAATGTCGGATACTATTCTCATTCTCGATGATAGATTTATTATAATCCTGCAGAGCATTCTCCATAGACTTAATAGTTTCCAGTGATAACAAGGAAGCGTGATAGATGGTCTTATCCGCAAAGCCTTGAACCAAAAGTTCCTTGTCAAAAACCTCTCTTAGCTCCTTCACTTCCTCTCCCACTCTGATCAAGCTTTCTTCCTCTGATTTTAATTTCCCCCGGGTTGTATTCATTTGCTCCAGTAAGGTCTGATATTTTTTTGCACTATCCGCTTTTACCTTCTCCAAGGACCTTAATTGTTCATCGGCAGCTGAAAGCTCTTGTTGTGCTAGAGCTGAGCTTTCATAGATCATATTACCTTTTAGGAGTGTGATTTCCTTCTCCGAAGCTACCCGGTTCATCTCTAGCTCCTTTAGAAGACCTTCTGCCACTTCCCTTTTCGCTGCATAGGCTTCAAGGTCGTTATAAAGCTTATGAAGCAATACCTCATTCTGACTCAATTTCTCCTTAGCGGCTGCTGCCCGTTGCTTATTAGCTGCTTCCATGTTCAGCTTCGTATCACATTCCTGTAGCACACTTTGAAGCTCCTCAGTCTTAGCCGCCTCAATACTAAATTCCGCAGTGATTAATCTCTTTCCTTCGTGTTCAACCAAGACCTTCTTACTCTCGTAGCTCTGTTGGTACTGGTGAAGAGCTTCCCTCATCTTAAGCAGGTGGCGTTCTGCCTCCTCCTTGTCCTTCTTTGCCTTATCCAGATCCTTCTGTGTCACCCCGGGTTCGGATGAGGCAGCCTTATGGGGATGAGCCGTAGAACCGCATACCGGACATGGACAACCTTCCTTCAGTTCATGAGCCAGTATTACTGCCTGTGCCTCAAAAAACAGTCGGTAACAGTTTTCATAATACATGGTTCGTTCCTTACAAGTCTCCTCCATCCGTGTAAATTCCTGTAGCTTCGTTATGTAGGAGGTATGTAACTTCTCCAGCTCTCCTTTATCGATTATTAGCTGCTCAAGACTTGATTTACGCTCTGTTAATGCCTCGACCGCTTGAGAGAATAAAGGCAATTCCTCCGCTGCCGCCTTAATCGAACTCTGTTCATCCGTAAGGCTTCTTTGTTGGTCTGTTGCTCTTTTTATCTCAACTATGATCTCCTCCAAATTCCTTTGTGCCAGCTCACAGTTCTTCGATATCTTCTCAAGTTCTCTGGTTTTATCCTCGTATTCAACGAACTTTGGTAAGAATTCCTTGATTTTGCTGATTTTAGCTCCCAACTCCGGTGTTTTATTCTTATAGTCTAATTCAGCTTCTTCATTCAGTCGAAGCAATTCCTCAAGAATAGGCTGGTTTATGACAAGCCACTCCTTAATCTCTTCCATTCTACCAATACAGGCCTCATACTCCTTTTGCTTCGCCAGATATGCCTTCTCCTTTGGCTCAATCATCAGAGCCTTCTTGGCGTCATCAAGCCTTTGCTTCACAGAGTTCATCTCTTCTGCTCTACTATTTAACTGTTCTTGAATCTTATAAGCATTCTCCAATGCTACAAATAGCTGATTGATAGCCTCCGCCTGCTGAAGCTCCAGTGTAACCTTGCTTAAATTATTCTGATTTTCTTTGATACAGACCGTGATCTCTTTCTCTCTTGTCTTGGCTTCCTCAATAATTTGTGTAATCAAGGATATCTGTAAATCATAATCACTCTCTAAAAAATGGGGTGTCTCTGCCCATTGCTCCTCAAAGCTGCTATTCTCTACGCACCTTACGTTCTCCATCTCACGAAGGATATCCTTCCGATTATCCTCCAGCTTACCATAGATTTGCTTGGACCGGTTCTTTAATTCCTCTTCGATTCTCCAGTAGATTCTGGTGTTAAAGATTTTTGCAAAGATCTCCTTCCGCTCCTTAGAGGGTGCATGTAGCAGTTTAAGGAAATCCCCCTGGGCAATCATTGCAATCTGGGTAAATTGATCGACATCCAGACCGATAATATCAACGATTTTCTGATTAGTCTCCTTGAGCTTCCCCCGATAAGGCATTCCATCGGGCATAATCAGCTCAACATTAGGCGGATCGATTGTCCTCGTCAGCTCACCGTCCTTATTCCTTCTTTTACTGATGCGCTCCTGCTTTGGAGCCCGTATAATGGTATAGATATCATCCTGATATATGAACTTCAATTCTACATAGGTGCGTGTATCGGCATCTGCGTATTGGCTTCGCATCATCTCACCATCACGTTTACCACCGCTGGTTTTGTCATACAGTGCATAGGTAATCGCATCGAAGATCGTCGTCTTACCAGCTCCGGTGTCTCCGGTTATCAGAAATATTCCTTGGTTCACTTCTGAAAAATCTACTGTTTCCTCTGCTGCATAGGATCCAAAGGCGCTCATTTTCACATAGATTGGTTTCATTTATTCTCTGCCTCCTTCACCAAAGTAATAATCTCAGCAATTATCCTCTCCTCCTCACCGTTCATAGGCTCATTATTCATCTCCTGGTAGAACTCACGAAATGCTTCCAGGGGATTAAGAACAGAGGTCTCACCGGTGACATTCTCCATCTGGGCTTTGGTTCTGCTATTCTCAACCCGAACCTCCAGTATATACCTATAATGCTCCTCTAATTGGTCCTTGGGTTTATATAAATCAGCTTCATCTGTTAAGGTTATGCTGATATAATCATCCCTGTTATCATCGGTTGCCCTGTTAATAATCTCGCTCAGGGTCCCCTTCTCCTTGCGGACATCCTGTCTTGCTAGCAAGGGAAGCTTGTCCAGGATAATCTCCTCTCCCTTCGCACCCATTGTTACCATTGTAATGGACTTTGCATGCTTTTCTTCACTGACAGAATATTTCAGTGGTGTACCACTATAGCGGATATGCTTTTCGCCTATCTGTTGTGGTCCATGGAGATGACCTAGCGCCACATAATCAAACCGCTTAACAGCTGCGATATCTACACTATCCACTCCACCGACAGAGATATAGGCCTGCTCCGATTCACAGGTCTCGGGAAGCTTATCTCCGGCTATGTAGAATTGATGGGATATAAGAACATTTCTTTGACTGAAATCTACTTCTTCACGCTCAATAATCGACCTTACCGCACTATCATAGCTTGTCACTGCCCCTTCTTTAAACAAGTGCCGTACAAACCCGGGCTTGGTGAAGGGAAGCAGATAGAAATTCACTTCACCATGCTCGTCATGTAGAGTAATCTTCTTCAGATATTCCTGCTCACTTTGAGGGGGGAGAACTGATATATATATATGATGCTTTTCCAAAAAGGTACTGGCATAGTTAAGGCGCTCTGCCGAATCATGATTCCCTGCAATGATCAGGACAGGGATGGATGGAGTTATCTCTGAAAGGTCGATTAAAAAACGATCAAAGATCTCATACGCCTCGGCTGATGGCACTGATTTATCATAGATATCACCGGCAATCATAATCACATCAGGACGATACTCCTTCGTCATTGCCACAATCTGCTCTAATATCTCAATCTGATTATCCTTTAGATTATAATAATGAAGCTGTTTTCCGATATGCAGATCGGATATATGAAATAGTTTCATATGTGGTATTCTCCTCCCCTATAAGGCTTTTCATAATTTACATTGCTTTACCTAGCTTTTCTTATTCTTACACATTTCACATATAATTTACATTGTCATGAAATAAGAGTATCATATTGGAATTAATTATAACAGAACCTAAGTTCATCCTACGTCTCATTAGTAATTTTTTCCCATTTATCTATTATTTTCTAAGTCCCTTACTAAGTGAATATACTCCGGCCAGACAGACCTAGAATGTAGTCTATTCCGAGCGGAGTATGCCTTAGATTGCCTTATTCTTATTCATTGAAGTTCGATAAAATATAGTGGTTGCCAGCATCCCAAGAAGCAATAATACAATACATAGGACAAAGGGCAATACCTTTGAAATATCACTAAGCAGGCCGCCTATGTAACCAAATGGCACGCTTACCAGCATTACGGTTGTCTGAAGCAAGGCGAGAATTCCTGAACGTTCGTCTGGATCTACATGCATAGCAACCAGAGATTCTCTCAAGGTGCCTAGAACAGCTACTCCCAGTGCTTCAAAAACCAGAGAAAGTAATAATATGATATAACCCCACACACCGATATTGCTTATTGAGATAAGTAGCAGACAACCAATTATGGAGCTGAAAAATCCTCCGTACAGAGGCCACTTCAGCTTCGTCTGCTTAATATGTGATATTATGGTGAAGAACAGGATTATCGAAAGTATACTTCGTATCATCGGAAAGATAGGTAGTAATGTATCCGGAACTCCGATTCGTCGGGATGCTATAATCTGCCAGAAGGTTAATCCAAGCATCCCAGCAACCTCTACTAAGATACTTATAATCAAAGCGAAGATTGTTCCTGGAGAAGTCAACATTTTATGTACTGCACTTTTATAACCGGATAGCATCTGCCCCCATGACATGTTGCGGGCCGCCTCTTTTCTGATCTTTCCAATCTCTGTTTCAGTTGAGAGTTTATATAAAATTATAAGCTTCGCTGTCATAACAACAAATGCATTAATATATAGGATTCGTATCGCAGGTATCAGTGTTAATTGAGATACCAGAATTGAGGAAATCGGTGCGAAGAGTGCGGAAAGATTACCGGAAATTATAACCCAGGAATAGATCTGGGTTATCTTATCCTTTGGTGCATCCTCCACCAACAGGCAATCCCAGGATACTGTAGTTATCTTCATCGTTCCGTTCAGCAAGGCTGCTACTACAAAGAACCAAAAGCCTTGGCTGAATGCCCATATGAGGCAAGGTAAGCTCCAAGCAAGGAAATCAAATATCATGGTACTTTTTCTGCGTCCAAATTTATCAACGATTGCACCTGATAAAAACGCACAAATCATCTGAGAAAACATATATATTGAGGTTACAATCCCTACCTGAATGTCATTCATACCGAAGGCAAGCATATAAACACTTGCATATGGCAGGCAGAGATTCATGGATAAACCCCACATAGGCTCGGTATATACACAAGCACGAGGATTCCCACGTAGTTCAACTAGGGTACGAAGTAATTGATGCTTAAATAGAAAGTTCTTCATTTTAGTCGTTTTTCCTTCCGTATATTATGAATGTACATAATTCGTCTTTGATTTTCCTATTTAACAAGACATACCTACCTTTGTGTTATTTTGCACCAAGGATGGCTCAGCAGATACTTGGAAGTAATAAAATCGCTTTTTATTTTCACATTAATACCTTATATTCGTCAATTAATCTTATGGCTGATCTTACTATATGCGCTGTCATTCCCCATATAGTACAGTTTTCATATCGGTAAAACAATACTTCATGTATTCCTTTCGACCACGGATAATTTACTCCACCCGGAATCCATTCATACGGAAAATCCTCTGCAGGTTGATTGATTAACTTGCTTTCAAATACCTCCGGTGGATGATTACGAAAGAAATCCAGTGGGACTTTTATTATCTCTTCCACCTCATCAAGACTAAAGGTATCCTTGTAATCCACTATCTCACCAATAAAGGGATGGATCATTAAGTTGAAGGGTGAGATATAAATATCCCCTACTCCGATGAGCTTGATCTGCTCCTTCTTGACGTTAAGCTCTTCAACCGTTTCACGTACAGCACACTCCATCAAAGCTTCCCCCGGTTCAAGCTTCCCACCCGGAAAGCAGATTTCTCCAGGTTGTCTCCTCAATTTAGCCGATCTCTTTTCAAAGAGCATACATGTCGTCCCACTTACCTGTATCAGCGGGATCAGAATCGCATACTGTCTGCATCGATCTGCCCCGATTATGGAAGGCTGCCTGGTCAAAAACGATACCTTCTTCAGAATAATCCCTCCTTCAACAATTGCTGCTTCTTAGGAAGTACTTAGAATATTCTATCATAATATTTCGAATAAAGCATTCCTTAATTATATTTTCCTAATCATTCCTATTCATTCCTATTCATTCGTGAGCTTTATTTGACACATCTTCATTGTTGCTAGTGCATTCCCATGACTTTCAGGGGTCACGCCTGCACAACAGGAGGCATCTACAACAAAGGGTACTTCCGGCAATCTTGCCTTTAGGATTATTGCATTTGATATTACGCATATGTCTGTACATAAGCCCACCAACTCAATTTCATCGATGGAATACCCTTGGTTTATCAAGCCATCAATAGTATCGAGTAACTGTAAGGATCCAAAGGAAGGCTTTTCAACGACATAATGTGAATGTTCCTTCAAAGCTTCTTCAATGTCTTTATTAAGTTCCCAGCCGATTGTTCCCTTAATGCAGTGCGGTACCGGTAAATTATGTCCCTCCTGACTATCCATGTAATTATCATCATGGGTATCCTTTGTAACGATAATTACTCCGGAATGATTTCTTATCTTTCGAACCACATTTTGAACAATATGCTTCGCCTCATCAGTTCCTAATGACCCACTAATAAAATCGTTCTGCATATCTACCACTACCAATATTTTTGTGTTCAAGTTCATTTCCTCCTTGTTCTTACTATATTTTTATCTATTATCACATTGATAATAGGTAGTCAACATAATTAATGAATAATTTAAGAAATATAGATTATTTAGAGGTTGTTTACTAATTGGACGATCTGGAAATTTCTTGACATGTGCTTTGTTTCATGATAGGTTAATTATATCATATTAAGAAAGGAAGGTGACGTCATGCTTTGTATTAATCTTAAAATCAACCAACAATCAACTATACTCGTGCTATCTGAACCGGCATGGCGTTATTTAGCGCCTTTTATTCATGTCGGTTAAACGATTATGTCACCATGTCTTATCGTCTAGATGCCCGGGTAAATTATCTGGGCTTTTTTTGTGCCTATTTTTAAAGAAATTAAGAGTTATTGAATCGTTCGAAACTAAAAAACAAATTGATTATTCATGGAGAGAAGAAATGAAAAAGAAAAAGACAAAGACAAACTTATTGATGCTTACAAAAGAAACCCAGGAAGATCGTAAGAAACGAGTTTCCTGTGGTGTAAAATACCGGACCGCCGTTTTTGAAAATAAGAAAAAACGGCAAAAGTACAAGAATGATTATAGTGAGGATATGAACTAGCTCAGCGCTTGATAAGCGTGTCTATGGGCAAGAACCACAGAAAAATGGACTTGCCCATAAATGTTCACTATTCATTCGCTTGCTTTATAATTATAAATCGGTTTTATTATCTTTAGGATATCTGCGGTTGGTGTGATATTCTTAACAATTTCAGTCATATCCTTATAGGCCATCGGGCATTCGTCCAGTGTATCCTTATTGACGGAGGTCGTATAGATATCTTTCATCTGCTTTTTAAATTCCGAAACCGTAAAGGTATTTTTCGCCTGGGTACGGCTCATAAGCCTCCCTGCACCATGGGGGGCAGAGCAGTTCCAATCTTCATTTCCTTTTCCAAGGCAGATCAAGCTTCCGTCACGCATATTGATTGGTATCAGAAGCTTCTCTCCAGGCTTTGCTGATACCGCACCTTTTCGTAGTATCATATTATCCGTATCAATATAATTATGGATTGTCATAAATTGCTCCGCAACATCCAATTTCATTCCACGAATGATTTCATCTGCCATAGCTTTACGATTCAGTGTAGCAAAGTGCTGAACGATTTGCATATCATGAATATAGTCTTCAAATAAATCTTCACTAACATATGCTAGCGACTAAGGGATATTCGTAAGAACCTGACTTTTTAGTTCTTTGATAGCAGTTTGAATTTCTTTCTCTCTACCTGCCGCTTTATATTCTCTAAGCAGATTGTCAAGAGTTCTTTTGTCATTTCCATTCAGGCGCTTATACCCCATCTCCTGATAAAGCTTTGCAACCTCATTACCGAGGTAGCGGCTTCCTGAGTGAATCACTATGTATATATTACCCTCTTAATCCTTATCAGCCTCGATAAAATGATTACCGCCTCCTAATGTTCCTATGGAGTGAATTGCCCGATGCTCATGAATTTCCTTATAGCAGCGAAGTTCTGTTAAATCAATCTCATCATTATATTTGTGTGGTGTTTCACGAATATTCATACCGGATGGTATTTTTGCATAAATCAATTTATCTAGCTTTTGAAGTTCGATTCGCTTATTTTGTAATATTTAACGAAAGTAAATCCCAAGTAAGGTTTATATATTCCATTGTATTTAACTTATAGGATCAACCATTGCTGGGATGGGACTAAATATATAGAACCGAGCTCGCTTCAAAGGCGAGTGTGGTCCGCTTAACTGGTATCACCGGTATAAATATAGGACAGGACCACACATCCTTATGGGATGCATATGATCCTGTCCTGCAGTGTTAGTCTATGTGTTGTAATAGAGTTTACCTTATTGATTGAACTAATAATAGTAGCTTTTACAGTTCTTCGATAGCTGCTTTTCGTGTATTGATTGCTTTGATTACCTGGGGATCAAACTTAGCTTGTCGCTCATAGGTATATAGTCCGTTCTTTTCCTGTTCAACATCATACAATTGTGTATAGCAGAAGGCAAATATATTAGGATTTTCGAGTAATGTTGTAGTCAGACCATCATAACGAGCCAGAAATTCGTCGCTTGTTTTCGGAGCTTCGCCATATCCCCATCCGGTACCGGAATCATTAGCATCCCATTTGATTCCGCCATATTCGCTAATGAATATGGGTAGGCCTTGGGTGTAATGTTGTCTTTTATCATTTTCATCAAAGAAGGCTCCACCTGTCTTTAACCCTTCGTAATGTGATCGGAACTTCTCAACATTCTGCTCATAGTTATGCAAATCATAAATATCAGTAATAACATGGTAGGTTCCGCTGGTATCGATACAAGGCCTGGTCGTATCAAACTGTTTGGTGGTAAGATACACAATTCTTAAAATATCATCAAGTTGTTTTCTTCCATGGTAATCCCAGGTTTCATTGAAGGGGCACCAACCAATAATGGATGGATGATTAAAATCACGCTCCAATATTTCCTGCCATTCCGGTAGGAAAGAGAATAAGGTGTTTGGATTGGATATATCAAGACCCCAGTTGGCATGTTCCCCCCATACAATATAACCAAGCTTATCGCAATGGTAAAGGAATCTTGGTTCAAATACTTTCTCGTGAAGGCGGGCTCCGTTAAAGCCCATGTCTAGGGATAACTTAATATCCTTTATCAACGCTTCTTCTGAAGGTGCGGTATAGATCCCATCAGGATAAAAGCCTTGATCAAGTACCAAGCGTTGAAATATGGATTTTCCATTCAACAGACATTTCATACCATCCATTTTGATTTCTCTCAGACCGAAGTAGCTTTTGACCTTATCATCTTCGAAAATCAACTCCAGATCGTACAGGTTACCTTCTCCGATACCCCATAAATGGATTTCGCTTAATTGTAAAGTCGCTATAATGTTACCGTGTTCAGACTTTACAGATACCTCACCACATTTTCTACCTTCATAATAAGCAATCGCCGTAAAGGTACCTTTGCCCTGTACTGTCCCATTAATATGCAATTGTCCCTCTGAAACATTAGGGTAATATCTTAAGCTCTTGATATAAGTTTCCGGTACGAACTCTACCCATACTGTCTGCCATATTCCGGTGGTTCTTGTATACACACAACCATGAGAATTGTAATCATCACTCTGCTTTCCGCTTGGCTGTAATCCCGTTCTGCAATCATCCTCTGCTAATACGGTTAAATCATTATCACCCACAGTCAGAAAAGTTGTAATATCATACTGGAAGGAGGAATAGCCGCCTTTATGAACACCTACTTCCTTGCCGTTAATATAGACATAAGATTTATAATCAACAGCCCCAAAATGCAGTAACACTCTTCCCTTTAAATTCTCTTCTGTAATGATTAGATTTCTTTTGTACCATACGGCAGGAATGAAATCCTTATAATTTACCCCGCTTAATTCGCTTTCGGGACAGAAGGGGACAATGATTTTATCTTTAAAAGCCTTCTCTTGATATAATTTTCTGTCTCTGCCGCTTTTACCAAAGTCAAATTCAAACTGCCATTCACCATTTAAATTTAACCAGCTTTCTCTTTCCATCTGTGGAAATGGATGCTCCGGTCTCGGTATGTTCATATAATATCTCCTTTCGGTATTTACATAACTTGCATTATAATGTCATTTATCCTATAAATAAATAGAGATTATAAGCATATACGTGAGGAATATCGACATATGGAGCACATTGTTACCCTATTTAGTAATTTTATAAATGTAATCTCTTAGCCCAATGTATCCACTTTTATTCGAAAGCCATTGAAGCAGAGTAATTGCCAGGCTAGTCAGCATAGTAATTATAACAATAGATTGCATGCCACTGAGTGGGATGACGATGGCGGCCAAGCTTGAACCAATCGCACTACCCAATTGAAGCGCCGAACTATTAATACTGATCATAAAACTAGATCTGTTCCCCGTCTCTTGGGCGATTCCGGTATTGAGCTGCAGACCTGTGAACCAGGCACTCATGATCCACAGTAGGATAAACAGCAGGTTTAGCCATATAACGGCTTGACAAATAAATAATAATACGGCCAAAACTAATTGGAGTATAGAACCGATATTCATTGATCTGACGTAACCTATGCGATCCGATACCTGACCACCTATAAAATTACCGATGAAGCTGGCAATTCCCAAAGCAACAAGAATGATACTCATGACCGTTTCTAAGGATGGAAATAGATGCAGTAGATAGGGGGTTACGTATGTATATAATGCATTGTATCCAACGAACATAGTAATGGTATATATAATAATACATAGAATTTTTCTATCCTTTAAAAACAGCAGCTCATTTTTTAGATTCAGTTTTGTTGTGTCGTGATTACCTGCTGGCAGACAATATTGAAAGAAAATAAGGGAGAATATCATAATGATATTCAATATCCAGAATATACCGCGCCAATCCAGGATGGCTGATAAGGCACGAGTCAAAGGTACTCCAACTACCAGAGCCAAAGAGGCCCCCATAATAAGAACCGCCATAGAACGGCCCCGCCTTTTCTCAGAGGAAAATAACATAACCGTGGACATTGCTAATACGCTATAGCTATTGGCTGATATCCCCATGATGAGTCGAATGACGAGTAACTGTCCAAAGTTCATTGCATAGATCAGTGTCAGAGTCATTAGTATTGTTATGAACAACATAATCTTTAACATCTTAATTCGTTCGATTTTTCTTAATACAATCAAAGTAATCGGTACACCGAAAGCAGCCCCATAAGCATACATGGTATTTAGTAAACCGGAGTTAGCAACTGAAATATCCAGTGAAACAGCAACTTTATCCAGAATCCCATTAAACACAACCCCTGTCATTGATACCACAAAGTTCATTAAGGTAAAAACGAATAATATATGACTTGTTTTCTTCATATCCTTCTCCTACTATTATATTGTCATAGTCATTCTTTACCTTTTCTATAGGTTAGACTATGCTATTTTAAGATACTGTGGATTGGTTGATTTCTCCTACCACTTGATGGTTATTAAAAGGCTCCAACCAC
>JAEYOQ010000045.1 GCA_023411555.1 Bacillota bacterium | reverse complement strand
ATATAGAACAATCAAAGCTGGAGCCACTCATGCCGTGGTCAAGAACACTTCCGGCTGATTGTTACAGTAAGCGTCGCAAATAAGCGGCGCTTAAAATTTATTAGGAGCGTATGATTTGACGCTTACGATTATATTAGCATTGCGAGATATGGAAGGATATGGTACAATGGTAACGTTTGCTGAGATACATCCTGATGGAGGCGTGAGTTTATGATTACAGATTTGCATGTTCATACTGAATTGTCATGTGACTCGGAGGCGAAAATCTCTGATTATATTGACATTGCAAAAAGAAGGAAAGTCGGTGTGCTTTGTTTTACAGACCATGTAGACTTTAATAAAATAGACGAGGGGTATAACTATTATAATCCGGAGAAATTTTTCTCTTACTATAACGAGCTTTGTAGAAATACAGACATGGATATATTAGCGGGGATTGAATTCTCTGAGCCGCATCTCTACAAGGAAGAACTAGACAAACTGAAAGAGTATCCATATGATTTTATCATAGGTAGCGTACATTGGGTCGGTGATTTGTTCCCTTTTCAGAAGGTAAGAGATCAATATACAGCCGAAGAATTCTTTGACCTATATTGGAAAGAAGTATACGAATGTGTCTTAAGCGGGGGATTTGATAGTCTCGGGCATATTGATTTTCCAAAGAGATATTACGGGGAGCTATATTATAATGAAAACCAGATACGCGACATATTTCGGATCATGCTACATAAGAACATTGTATTAGAAATTAACACCTCATCCTTGAGAAAAGGGCTTGCTGATACGATGCCCTGTGATACGTTTCTTGAGATGTATAAGGATTGTGGGGGTAAATATGTTACAATCGGATCGGATTCCCATGAAGCGGAAGATTTAGCAACAAATTATGAAGAAGCAAAAAGATTAGCGGATAGATATGAACTTAAAAATGTTATTTTTAAAGAGCGTAAAATGATACTTGTATAATAGAATACCGTTGATGATAAGATAATAGCAAAAATAGATTGATGCATTATATTAGTAGGTTTAAAATCCAAAGTATTTTAGAAAACAGACCTAGAGTAGGGGAATGAACTGCTTAACAGTTCATTAAGCAGCCCCATCTCAGGTCTGTTTTTTTACCCGGGAATGCTTTTCTTCTCGTAGGGAGAGCACTTTAGGTCATGCTCTATTCTGAATAACATAACTTTCTCATCTGAGAGTTTATATCCATTAATGCTTGTTCGGATGATAGAATAACAAGATAATCACCTGACATAATCTTTGTATTTCCATCAGGGACGATATCCATATTACCGCGACGTATTCCGACAACCAGCGAATGCTCTGGCCAAGAGATATCTCGAATCTTTTTATCACATATAAAACTACCGAGCTCTACTGGAAATTCCAATAAAACACCTTGCCTTTTATTCTTAATGGATGTCTCATTTTTAATTGCAATACGTTCCAGGAGTGCTTCATAAATGGGAGTTACTTTTAAGATGTCTGATAAAAACAGAGCGATAAAGGAGCAGGCTGCTACCGGGAGTAAATGCACGAGAGAGCCAGTCATCTCTGCAGTTAATAAAATACTGGTAACAGGAGCTTTCACCGAACCGGATAAGGCTCCGGCCATGGCACATACGGTAAATACGGCAATATACTCGGAAGGTAAGCCTGCATAGGTTGCAAGCAATCCGAGACTGCATCCGGTCAGAGCTCCAATCGAGAGTATAGGCATGAATATTCCCCCAGGAATACCGCTACCGAAGCATATGCAGGTAAAGGCCAGTTTAATTACGAGGAATAATACAATTAGCTCCATTGGAGTGGTTCCCTTTTCGGCTATCTGCACTAAGTTTTGCCCGCCTCCTAATACCTGTGGTATCAATAAACCGCAGGGGAGAGCAATCACTAAAGGAATGATAGGGCGTATAACCATAGGAAGCTTACCGTAAATTACTTGGATCTTAAGCAATGCTTTATTAATCAAGGAACCAATCAACCCGGATACTAGACCGATTGGTAACAACCAGAAGTAATATTTCTGAGGAAGTTGAGGGATTGTAATAAAATCAAGAACAGGCTTTAATCCAAAAAAGTATTTTGATACGGTATCTGCTGTTAATGAAGCGGTAGTAGCAGCTATGAGTATAAGCGGAGAGAAACTTCTATGAACTTCCTCTAATGCAAAAACAATTCCCGATAAGGGGGCGTTAAAGGCAGCAGAAATACCGGCTGCAGCTCCACCGGTGATTAGATAGTTTTCTTCCAGCTTATTTTTACTTATTCTTTGGGCAACTGCCTGGCTAGCGGAAGCACCAATCTGAATGGAGGGGCCTTCCCTACCTAGGGACACACCCAGAAATGAAGTAATAATGCCGGCAGCGAAACGAACGAATAATATAGTATACCATTTCATCTTCATTCCATAGAGAAGGATGCCTTCTACTTGCGGAATACCACTTCCGGTTGCCATGGGTTCGATTTTTATTAGCCAGGATATAAACAAGGCGATTAATAAGATAAGGACTAACCAAGGAAGAATAGCAATAGGATGTTCTCTTAAAAAAGCATATATTTTTATGGCAGTTTCGGTGCCATATTCGATACCTATGCGGTATAATACTACTAATAATCCGGCAACAAAACCAGCCAGAATCCCCTTTGTCGCAATTTTCCACCGAAACTGAAAAAACCCTGATAGAATTCGATATACTTTAGATTCGCCCATATAAGCCTCCGTTTACTAAATGAGTACAACCATGAAGTATAGCACTATGCATGATGATTCTCAATAATACATATATACAAAATTTAAATTTTTTCACGATTTTTGTATACTGGATTTGTTAGCCCTATGAGACTACAGAGGATTATCGTGAAAGAATATCAAAATTGATATTGACACATAATAATAGTATGTTAAAATATAAACTAACAAATACAGGCAAAAGCGTTGACGAGGAGGAGTACGTGCTATTCCGGATGGACAGAGAGAAGATGGTTGGTGAAAATCTTCGTGATGGGAGCATGGAAGTAGCCTTTGAGCTTTGGATTGAACAGTAATTACTTAGTAGACTCCAACGGAATTTCCCACCGTTATCTAGGGAAGCGATATCGGAATAGCTTTATATATTCCCGTATTGTAATGAGAGCAGAAATATTTCTGAATTTAGGTGGTACCACGGACACGTTAGTTCGCCCTAAGCATTAGCTTAGGGCGATTTTTTTGTAGGGCTATCTTTAAAAAACCACCAGCTATGCTGGTGGATCCCAGTGGCTTCTAGCGTTTTCATAAGAGAACTCCTTTGTTATAATGAGTGTGGGTCTCAAACCGCACTATAATAACAAA
>JAEYOQ010000030.1 GCA_023411555.1 Bacillota bacterium | reverse complement strand
ATGAAGTTATTGGCATAACTAATTATACCATTTTTGCGGGTTCTTCGGAATCCGCTTTTTTGATTTAATGCATAAAAAGGGAGCTGTTTCTCCACTAATTTATTATTAGTTTTGAAACAGCCCCTTTCACATAGAGAAAGATACTCAGGCACTGAACTCCTCCTGCTTTCTTCCTATCTTCATATTAATTATCTTCCCATATATTCCAGGTTCTTTTTGATAAAATCACAGCGCTGCTGCACACATTCAACAGAACGAAGGGGATCAGACGGCGTATTGAATACATAATCTATCAATTGTTGCACGGTGGTTGTAGCTACGTGAAGTCTTGTATCGGAGGATGCATAATAGATATATACTTCTCCATTATCTTTCGCAATAGCTCCATTGGTGAATACCACATTGGATACATCTCCAACTCTTTCTTTGCCAAGCGGTGAAAGGAAAAGACCGGAAGGCTCAGCTATCACTTTGGTTGGATCCTCTAATGAGGTAGCAAAGGCATACAGTACATAACGTAAACCTGCTGCTGTATTACGTACTCCATGTGCAATATGAATCCAGCCCTTCTCTGTCTTAATTGGTACTGCCCCGGCTCCATTCTTTGCTTCGGTAATGGTATGGTACTTTCTTTGGCTGGTCAGAATCTCCTCATCTATGACAGCATGTTCAATATCCTCACATAGACCGAAGCCAATACCACCACCGGAACCGGTATTAATAAAGTCATCCATCGGTCTGGTATAAAAAGCATACTTGTTATTAATGAATTCCGGATGTAGCACTACATTTCTCTGTTGAGGAGAACGCAAGGTCTTTAAGTTCTCCAGACGTTCCCAGGTCTTTAAATCCTTGGTACGTACGATACCTGCAGCAGCTACAGCTGCCGAAAGATCATTTACTGTGGTATCCTTACTTTCCGAGCAGAAAACACCATAAATATAACCGTCCTCATGCTTCGTCAGACGCATGTCATATACATTGGTCTCTTCCTTGCAGGTATCAGGTAGTAAGATTGGATAGTCCCAGAAACGGAAGCCATCTACGCCATTATCACTTTCAGCGACGCCAAAGAAGGATTTTCTGTCATTTCCTTCTATTCTGGCTATTAAATAGTATTTACCGTTTAATTCGATGGCCCCTGAGTTCATCACAGCATTTACACCAAGGCGTTCCATAAAATAGGGATTTGTCTCCTTGTTCATATCGTATTTCCAAAAATACGGAATATGTTCTCTCGTTAATACAGGATTTACCCAACGATCGTAAATTCCATTGTAGAATGTTGTATCCTTACTGTTTTTTTGCGCTATTACTTCTTCATAACGATTTATAACTCGTTCTCTATTACTTTCAAACATGCTTCATCCTCCTAATTATTTCAAAACACATACGACCGTTGTGATAAGGGCATTTCCAAGGTTCGGTAATTGGCTTATGACTGCTGGGATGGTTGTTCTCATCCAAATCCCAAAACCACTCAGAACCAGGTCTTTGATCAATAAAGTAGGTCTTTATGAAATTCCAGATGCGTTTTGATGCCTCCAGATAAACTTCTTGCCCGGTCTTCTCATATGCATTATAAAATCCTACAACAGCTTCTGCTTGTACCCACCATACTCTTGTTTTATCAACTTCACCTAAGAAGCACTCGTTAAGAACTGTATCGCCATCCATGGCACATTTGAGGATGCTGTTGGCAATAACATTGGTATATTCCTTGGTAGCCTCAGTGATGTTGCTTTCACCAATTACCTGGCAAGCCTCATCAAGGAGCCAGGACGCTTCGATATCGTGGCCATAAGAGTGAAGGTCAGTGATGCTCTCCATTCTTTCGTTGAAAAACACCTCCAGACGCACCTTCTTTGAATCGTATACCTTTGTTCGGAATAATTCTAAAATATGTATCAGCTTTTCCTTTACCTTGTCGTCCTTTGATACTTTGTATAATAAGGTATAAGCTTCCAAGACATGCAATAAGGTATTCATCGTCTTATCTGCTAATAGCCCATTTTCCGATAACTTTTCATTATCAATAATAATCCAATCCCTGCTGAAGGCCTCCAGATATCCGTAATCGTCAGTACATTTCTCCTCTATGAGGTTAAATAATCTAAAGGCAGCATCTAACGCTTTTTCTTCCTTTGATGCTTCATAATATGCACTTAATGCATAAATAGCAAATGCCTGATTATAGGTATGCTTGATATCTTCCTTTACCTTACCATCATAAGTCATCATCCAGTATACACCGCCATACTCCTGATCCAGGCAATGCTCGATTAAGAAATCATAGGCATGCTTTGCATAGAAAAGTAGATTTTCCTCTCTTGTGTTCAAGTAAGCATTTGAGAAAAACCACAATATTCTACTGTTAAGAATTACACCTTTATCTGCTTGTTCATCTATCTTCAAATCATAATCAACAAATCCATAATAGCCACCCATTCTTCGATCAACTAACCCTTTCCAGTAGGGTAGGATGACATGATCCAGTTGTTGTTGCATTTCGAATTTCAATCGTCTACCTCCATATTGATCCGATTAATATCTATATGTCACCAATGAGCTGCTCCTAGCGATACTCCTGAGCATCTCCAGGTAATAAGAAGGAATTATCTTTAATATGGTTCACTAACTCGTCTACTGTTGTATAAGCAATACCAAGACAGGTATCTGCTGCCCCATAATAAATTGCAATTCTTCCGGTAGCAGCATCACATAACGCAGAGCAAGGGAAGGTTACATTAGGTACAAACCCCGTTACTTCATAATCCATCTCCGGTGTCATGATATAATCTTTGGTTCGATATAATACTTTTGATGGATTCTCCTTATCCAGTATTGCTGCACCTATACTGTATACGAAACCGTTACAGGTTCCATTCACACCATGGTAAAAGAGCAGCCATCCCTCTGATGTCTCAATCGGTACAGCACCTGCTCCGATTTTTGTTCCCTGCCACCAGGTATGACCGCTGGTCATCACCCTACGATGCTTACCCCAGAACACTAGATCAGGACTATAGCTTAAAAAGATATCACCAAAGGGTGTATGTCCACTATCACTGGGTCTGCTAAGCATAGCATAATTACCATTGATCTTTTTGGGGAATAGGACACCGTTTCGGTTAAAAGGAATAAAGGAATTTTCCAAGCGTACAAAGGATTTAAAATCTTTCGTAACACCTAATCCTATGGTCGGACCGCCAAAATCCGTACACCAAACAATATAATAGCTACCCTCTATCTCCACTAAACGGGGATCGTAAGCATAACCTGTCTTATATTCCTGATTATTCTCATCCACCCAGTTTATTTCTTCATCCTCAATGTTCCACTTTATACCATCATCACTATATCCTACATGTAGCTGGGGGATACCATCCTTATGATCCGCACGAAATATACCAACAAACTTCCCTTGGTAAGGTAATATAGCACTATTATATATTCTGGAAGACTTAGGGGTTTCATTCCTTCCCATAATCGGATTTCCAATATGTCTCCACATTACATCAGTACAACCTTCGGGTTTCTCTTGCCACGGAATATTGTTAAGTTCGTTTCCTAATATTTTAATCTCACTCATATTACATCCTCCTGATACTATTATCGAATATTAGATACATTATCTCTTATCATGTTAGCATAATAATGTTATTACTTTAATTGCCCTAGTTTGTATTTATATACAATTTTTTAGAAACAAAGAAAGCGTCCGCTTGCTCCCCCTTCTCGCCCGAGCGGATAGCGAAGCAATAACTACCTATACAATAGCAAAGAGTCTTCACACAATAATTAAAGTTTTGTATGAAGACTCCCTATGGTTTACTCTTTTTGCTGATTTTGATTATTAAATCGTAAATAATTCAATTGCCGCTTCCAATGTATCGGAATCTATTTCCATCTGCTTGGTTGCATTATTGAGTTCTTCTGCTAGATTCAATTGTCTTTGGGCAGTAGAATTCACCTCTCCGGTCACTGCGGAAGCTTCCTCAATGATAGAAGAGATACTCTCAATAGAGCTCAAGGTATTTGTTTTCACTTCCTCTACTGTTACAACTCCTTCCGATATCTTTTGAAGGAATTGAACTAAATTATCTACTTGCTCATCAATTCGATGAAAGATATGAACGGTATCTGAAAGCGCTTGCTCTTGAGATTCGACAACGACTACCGTTTTATTTGCGATTTCCACCATGTTATTTGTTCTGGAGTTAATTCTGGTAATGTTCTCATCTACCTTACTTGCTGCATTGATTGACTGTTCGGCTAATTTTCTTATTTCATCTGCAACTACAGCAAAGCCTCTGCCTGCTTGACCCGCTCTTGCTGCTTCAATCGATGCATTTAAAGATAGTAAATTAGTTTGATCAGCAATATAATTAATCATTTGAATGATCTCACCTATGGAACTGACATCCTTTTTCATATATGCAATCTCATCCGTTAATAACTTCGACATATCAGAGGTATCTGTAATTCTATCCTCCAGAACCCCAATCGTATCCACACCGGTACTGACAATCGTTTTTGTATTATCTGCAATGAGGTTAATTTCTTCTGTATTATTATATACTTCACCAATTTTTGCGGATAAATTATCCATCATAGAAAGACAATTCTCAGCGTCGGATGCTTGTTGATAGGATCCTTGTTCAATATCTCCAAGAGAAGCCGCAATATTCTTCGATGATTTAATGAAGCTTCCGGCAGTGTCTCCAACGATATGCGCAGAATTTTTAACCGCCAAGGATACTTGGACTGTCTTTTCAATAAGTCCTTTCATGCTCAATATCATATCTGACAAACTATTAATCAGTAGTTCAAATTCATCCTTACGCTTGGTCTCAAAGGTTACCGTCAAGTCACCAACCGCAGCTTTCTTAACACCTGATATGATATTCTTAATGGTTGAGCTGAGACCGGTAGAAATCAAGGTACAGACAACTAATGCAATAATCACTGCTAAAACAACGATTCCAACTGTAATACTTTTAATATCCGATACTTGATCAAGAATCGTTGATTCTGGTATTAAACTATATAGAGTAGAACCACTTTCACCAATCTTCGTATAAACAAATAAATATTTTTCGTTATTATAGGTAATGTCTCTGGATCCGCTTTCATCCTCACCAAGCAAACTCTCTTGAAAAAACGCTTCCTTATCAATATCCTTTATTACAGAAGCACCCTTTTCCTCTACCGTCTCCTTCGTATGGATTCTTCCATCCCCAGAAGCAAATGCAACACTGCTATCATCACCAAAATTAATACCATTTAATATGTTTTGGATACTTTCAAAATCGATATCCATGATTACATAGCCAAGTAACTTATTACTCTTTGTTCGAAGCAATTGTCTCGTTAGGGACATCGCATATTTATCTTTCGATACCTTAAGAGTATCATCCAGAAAATCATGATATCCCGACCAAATCATCTTTTTACCTGTATTAGAAAATAGAAGTGCCTCTTCTGAATTAATATATTCTTTATACTCATCAGAAGTAAAATTGGCATAGGTAGAGATCGGTTCATTCTCTGTAGAAATAATATTAATGGAAAAGATGAATTTATCTGCTGCTACCATTGCAAGTAAATCATTTCGAGTTCCATTGTATGCTTCGTATTCCTCTTTACTGTTTTTAGTTAAGGTTCCACCATAATATTTCGTGATATTCCCATTGTTGACAATTTGGTTCGACTTCGCCTCCAGATTATCAAAAACTAACTCCAGATAATTACCGTTAGCCTCTATCGTCTGCGTAGCTGATATTTTATAATTATTGATAATAACACTGGATGCTTTTGAATAGGTAATTACGCCCAGCACAATAATTAAGATAATCGGTATGCAAAAGGATAGAATTAGTTTTAGTTTAATCGATCTAATTTTAAGGAATTTCAACTTATCATTTACCTCTCTATTATTGGGTGCTTATTTAACCGCACCATCCGTTACACCACTAATAATGTAATTCTGCAAAAAGATATAAATGAAAATCGTAGGGATGGCAATCAATATAATTGCAGCCGACATTAAAGGCCAATCCGCCATTCGATCACCTGCAAAAGTATTAAGGGAGGTTGCAGCAGTCTTAATCTTTGGCATATACATATATGGCGTAAAGAAGTCGTTATATATTCCCAATAATTTCAGAATAACAGTCGTAGCAATTGCCGGTTTTAACTGAGGCAGAATAATACTATAATAGATCCTTAGTCTGGATGCTCCATCAATACGAGCACTTTCATCCAACGCAACCGGAATTTGACTAATAAACTGTAGGAAAATATAAATCTGCATAATATCAGTTCCTACGTACAAAATAATACCTGCTAAAAATGAATTATATAATCCTAGATTTTTAATCAATGTAAAAGTTGCGATGGTCACTGTCATGGTTGGAACAAAGGTTGGAAACAAGAAAGCTGCGAAAAGTAATTTTTTTAGCTTAAAATCAAATCTTCCCAATGCATAGGCAACCATAGTTCCAAAAACAATGGCGATTGGAACGCTAAAGGCAACTAATAAAAACGTATTCAAAAAGCCCTCACCAAAGCCACCAAGCTTATATGCATTGATAAAATTGCTTAAGTTAAATATATTCTCCGGTAAGGAATATACTCCTTTTGCCATGTATTCTGCATTATCCTTTAAGGAGATATTGAGTACGATAGCCAGCGGAGCTAAAATCAGAAGCAGCATAAAAGCGATAAATAAGTAGCACAAAAGCCTTCCTACAGGATTAGCGATTGTGAAGGTATTTGTATTCTCTGACGAATCTGAATTTTTATTTTTTTTAATGGGAACTATCTTCATTTTCATCATTAATCACTCTCCTTTAACAATGTTCTTTGTACTACGACTATCAACAGAATGATAAATAATAATACAACACCTAACGCTGCTGCTTTTCCATACTTATTGTATTGGAATGCCAACTCCAAGGATTTTACGATAACCGTAGAAGTTCTTCCATTCGGTCCACCCTTGGTAATTACGAAAGGCTCCAAATAAGCCTGCAGTGATCCATTGATACTTAACAGGATAGATATTTGGAACATGTTCTTGATATTCGGAAAAGTTATGTGGCGTATCAATCGAAAGAAACCGGCTCCATCTACTCTCGCTGCTTCATAAATTTCTTTAGAAATAGATTGTAAGGCAGCAAGAAAGATTACCATCGTAAATCCGACATACTTCCAAAAACCGATAAAGGCTAGCGAAAAGTTCGAACCATAATCCATGCTGATGAAGCGTATCATGTGCTCTTCAAGTCCTACAGCCTTTAGTACCATATTAATCGGGGAATTCGTAAAATCATACATATAATTGAACATAAAAGCAACCGCAACACCATTGATAATATAAGGCATAAATATAATTGCTCTAAATGTCTTTTTCAACTTCAAATTACTATCTAAAAGTATCGCTAAAAATAATCCTACAAATTGCTGTATAATAGCTATTATTACATAAGCCATATTGTTCCAAATAGTAGCTAGATATTCTTTTCCACCTAAAACATCTTTAAAATTCTTAAAACCTATTATCTTAATATCAGAAGATAATCCGTTCCAGTCAGATAAACTTATCTGAAATAATTTGTATAATGGATAATAGGAAAACATGATCAATAGTATTACCGGTATCAGGAGAAACCCTGTTACTGTGATTTTGTCTTTCACCTTACTCTTCATGGATAGTCCTCATTCCCTTAAAGATTTTCTGCTGCATTTTATAAAATGCAGCAGAAAAGTTTGTTATAATTGATTAATGAAACCTGTAAGTTATCATTATGATCAATACAGTTTATTTTACGATTTGAGCACGAGCTGCAGCCCACTTTGCATTCCATTCATCGCAAAGAGCCTTTGCCTTAGCATCATCTGGTTCTAATACATAGGATAATAAGAAGGCTTGGTCATCTAACTCAATTTCATTTTTGATATCCAAGAATTCAGTTAAAGTAATATCACTAGTTCCAGCAGGTACACCGTAGGACATTAATTCTGCAGCAAATACATCATCGATATTAGCGGTAGTATCAGCAGGGATTGTAGCAACTGCTATCGCATGCTTTCCACCTTCAATCATATATTTTAAATAAGCTTTTGCTAAATCAGGATTTTCAGTATCCTTGGAAACTCCGTAAGCCTTGCCAGCTGTAGAATAAACATATTTTGCCTCAGGGAACGGGAACATACCAACGTCTTCCTGGTTAGCACCAGCATCAACAACCTGCTGAGGGAACCAAGTCTCTATGTAGTACATACCAGCCTTAGCCTGTGCCATATCTAACTTCAACTGATCCCAGTTAGCGGATACAACATCAGCTTCAAGATAACCTTTTTTATTCATTTCTCTAATGATATTCATATAGGTTAAGACAGTCTCATCATAGATCTCATCTTTATCGATATAGAGATTCTTTCCTCTGCTATCTCCATTCAGTGCTAACTGTGCAATATTCCAATCAACCCAAGGATAGATAGGCCATACATCTTTAAAAGCTGTTACCATAGGAGTGATTCCTGCTGCTTTTAATTTTTCACAAGCAACCCAGAACTCTTCCATCGTTGTTGGAACCTTTTCAATACCTGCAGTTCTAAATGCTGCTTTATTATAAACAATACCAGTATAGCCAACGCTATCAGCAATGGTATAGATCTGTCCGTCGCTACCTGTGTTATTTCTTGAGAATAAAATATTTTCCCAATTAATATCCAAATCATCTAAAGGAAGAAAATAATCTGCTAATGTATTTGGAGTCATACCATCAATTTGCATGAAAATGTCAGGAGCTTCTCCACCAGAGATACGAGTTGCTACAACGCTCTCATAATCTTTGATTGCTTCATAAACTATCTCTGTACCCGGATTAGCATCCATAAAACCTTGTGCTAAATCTTTTAATGTTGTATCTACTACATTTGTCATGTTAGTAGCAATAACGATCTTACCTGATAAACCAGTATCTTCTGTATTCTCTGCTGTGTCAGCAGTATTTTCAGCTGTATTAGTTTCCGGACTTGTTGATTCTTTACCGCAAGCCGTAAATGAAGCTATAGCAAGACTAACAACTAATAAAGTAGCTATAATTTTTTTCATTTAAACATCTCCCATATAATAATTAATAGTATCTTGATTTCGAGTTGCAACTCATAACTGTATGATACATGAATTTTAGAGTGTTTGAAACAACCGTTTTTTGGATTTCTGTACATATCTTTAGATGAATTTTAACATTAACGAAGGACATAATCACATATAAGAAGTTAGCATCGCCAGTTTTTATGAAGCATATCATCAAGCAATTCCGTTTTGCAGAGCTTATATGAAGCATGTATCGAAAAGAAGAGCCGGTGTATTGTATATTACACAGCGGCTCTTCAATGATTTTACTAATTCATATTTCTTAATATTGCACATCTATTTGAAATAGTATCTACAAGATTGTTGCAACAAATTCTTCATTAAATCCCAGTTTGATCGCCTTTTGAATCAAAGGTACGGATATAATCTACAATTTCATCAAAATAAGCCCAGGCGATTCCCACCTTTTGATCTGCTGCTCCATAAGACATAATTAATTCATCATCCTTAACTATTCCACCTGTTGTAAAGATACAAGGGCAGGCAAATTTGTCCGGCAATTCCCAGTCCTGTTTCGCATAAATTAACCTTGCAGAGCATCGATGTATGATTTTAGGAAAACCATTCTCCTGCTCCTTTAAAATCATAAATGATTGCGTATATCCAAACTCAGGTAATCGCTTACCATGATAGGAAACTAGCCACTCTCCATTGTTTAATTGAATGGGAGGAAAGCTTGCACCAATTCTTTCCTCCTCCCAGTCAAAAATGCCTACTGCCAATAATTCGTGAGTTGCCCTATCGGTTACAAAATCTCTGAAATTATCTGCTGCGGCTAAGAACATGGAGGGCTTATGAATTCCCTTACCTACTTCAAATTTATCCGGCTCATCCGGCCTATGAAGCATCACATATTGTAGCCTTCCATTAATCATCATCTTTTGGGGGAAGAAAAATACATCTCTGTTATCGGTAAGATTACCATCCGTTAAGGTACATACATATTGAAAAGCATGATCATAGTCCTTTACCCTTAACTTATCAAGATCTAATTTAAACAATACGGTGGTAGTATCATTTTTATAGGCTGCTGTGCCAAAGGGATTATCTTCCTTCATAGCCCAATCCGGTAGATTGTCCCTTCTCTTATCCCCTTCCCAGTAAGGTCCCGGCGGAAACATACGACAAGCAGTCGTTAAAAAGTACTCTCCCTCCACAGTAAAAATTCTAGGATCTTCGATGCAGCCATTGGCATGATTAACGACTTTATTACCCTGGTCATCAATGACATACATTTTATCCATTTCATATTCTAACGCCGGTGCTAATGCCGGTCTGCTAAAATCTACATCCCAAGTCTCCCCGTTATCCTCACTACTTGCATATCCTAAAAAAATCGGATATGGATCGGATAATCCCCTTAGATTTTTCTGTGGCCAAGGTCCTGTTGCCCTAAATAACATGTGAATTATATTCGACTCCGGATCCTTTACGATTGCCGGATTTAACACCATAGTATCTGCCCAGCTACAACCAAGTTGAGGTACAATGACAGGTTCCTTTGAATATCGAATTACTGGTTTTTTCATTCCAACACTCCTTATAATAGATATTTCCTGTATGATATCATAATCAGATATCAAAATTAATTGCACCACTTTGTATTTATATACAATTCTTTGGCTTTGTGTATCCAACCACCAACTATATGTTATGAGTGACAAAAACCTGCTGTTAGTAATTAATCCTTTTACTGTGACCTAATAAACAGTATTTCGATACTCCTTCGGCGACATACTTACCTTCTTTTTAAATGCTCTTCCAAACGATACTGCATCCTCATAACCAACCATACGTCCAATCTCATATACCTTTATGGTAGGATCCCGTAATAATCTTCTTGCCTCCTGCATCCGGACCTCCAATAAATAATCCGAAAAATTAGTTCCCACTTCCGTCTTAAATAGGTTACTAAAGTAAGAGGCATTCAATTCCACATGATCAGCAACATCATTTAAGGTTATGTTTTCTTTATAATTTTCTGATATATATTTCTTGGCAAGCTCTATTCTAATTTTGCTTCTCTTTTCTCTTTCGTTTTTAATAAATTCAATCGCATCCTTAATAATGTGATTCATATAAGTTTTAAGCTCATTGTAAGTATCAATATTATCCAAAAAGAAGACATAATCATGGGCACAAGAATGTATCGCCTCTTGAAAATCCTTTATCTGAAGTATTAGAAGTTCAATCATATCTTTCATATATCTTCGAAACTTGGATGGATCTATATAGCATAGATCAATAAATATTTGGTCCATAATCCTTTTCGACCCGATATAATCATAAAGTACAATATTTTGAACGATCTTATTGATGCTAGGCTCTAGGTTATAGTTAAAATCAATTATTTTTGTGGCAATCTCCTTGTATTCAATGCGATTGCCTTTCCCTAAGTAGAACCTGGCATCCGCTGCTTTTTGTGCTTCCTGATAAGCTATCTTGGTATTATGAAGCCCATAATACATATTACCGACACCAAGGGTATAGGTAGTATCCTCCAAGCCTACACCGCAAACTTCTGTATATATCTGCTCCGATATCAAGCTAACATTTAATTCTTTTTCAGAGTAAACGAAGAAAACAATTTCCGTATTATTAATATACTGCAACATTAAAAAGGAATCGTTTCTTTCTACCTTAGATTCCATTTTAGAGCAAATGGAATCTAAGGCTCCTTCATATTCCATTCGCTCCATCTTTTGCTTATAAAAATTATCAATCCGGCATATCATCACAAAATAATATCTCTTGTCCAAATTCAACTCAATCTTACTAAGTGTTTTTTCTTCTTCCTCTTTATTTTGGATTGGTGTATGGAATATTTGCGATAAGGTATTGGCAACTAATAGCTGATGGCTTTCCTTCCGATAATTTTCCTTCTTAGCATCCTGTTCAAGATCATCTTGAGTCTTCTTTATAACCTCAATCAGTTGATTTTTATTGATCGGCTTCAGGAGATAATCCACTGCACCATCCACAAATGCATTCCGAATATATTTGAAATCGTCATAACCACTTAAAACAATCACTTTCGTTAGTAGGTAACGTTCTTTGACTCTCTTAATCAACTCCAAGCCATCCATGACTGGCATACGAATATCAGTGATTAGTAAATCTACTTTATCACACTGCTCCATGGATTGGAGTGCTAGTTCTCCATCAGAAGCTTCACCGACAATAGTACAATTAAGTTTACTTTTTTCAATAATACTTCGTAATCCTCTTCTAATTATCTCATCATCATCTGCTATGAAAATATTCATATTTTCCTCCACTCTTACTGCCTTGAGTCACTTGTTACCTGAGAGAAATTAATTATAATAGATAACACTTGCCTTTACAACTTCTATTTTGTACAATAATTGCAAATAATACCTCATATAACCTAATCTTGGGATACATCAATTCTTGCAAACGAGAGGATAAATCATTCATGATAAAAAAACTACTGTCGATCTATAATAATAAATCCATATTTTTTCGTTTATCCTCCATCATTATTTCTCTATTTATCGCAATGATGGCTATACCCATCACCAATTTTATGACCTTTTCTAACGAAAAGAAGCATTCAATCTATAGTACGGTTGATCAGACGAATCATCAGGCAATGAGTAAAATCGATGATTATCTGACTGATATTGCAAATATCACCAAAATTCCTCTTACATATAAACAAGAGGATAAATCCTTTCTTCGACATCTTGAGCGTTTTAATGAAACCGGTAGTATTACCCGAGATTTTCAAGTAATGAGCGAGCAAATGTTTGAAGAAATATTTGCATATAAGCACAACGTAGAAGCATGCTATGTCTATAATTTATCTGGTATCGGTGATTACAAGGTTCGTACGCCCGTATATAAAATCATGAACCCGGCCAATCAGCCCTGGTTTCAAGAAAGTATTAATTTATTTGGAAAACCAATCATTCTGGATACCTATGAGCTTCCCTATGTATCCCATGAAAAGAATCCTGTTTACGTATTCGGTGTCTCTAGAGGTATTGTTAGTTTTATAAACAGTAAAGTAGAAGGCATTCTTGTAGTCGTCACCCGAACGGATTATTTTAGAGAAGTTTGCGAAAATATGAAAATAAGCAAAAACCACCGCGTTATCATATTACATGATGATTACGTTATCTATGATACACAAGAGGAGAATATTGCCTCTCTTGCGTCCAGCGACATATTGGAAATTGACTGGAATACACCGGGTGATGAAACAACGATTCAGATAAACGGCCAAAAGTATATGTCGTCTTCTCTATTATCGGATTACAGTGGCTGGAGAATGATCAGTTTAATCCCTCATGAAGAGATGTTCCATGATTTACAAAGCATGAAGAATACTACCCTATTGGTTATCACTGTATTAGTTGCAGTCTCCTTATTGTTAGTATTCCTTGTCTCTTCACAGATTGTTCATCCGCTGAAAAAGCTTGCGTCCTTGATGAAGTATGCAGAAAATGGGGACTTCAATATTAAGATTAATGTTAACAGTAAGGATGAAATCGGTACCTTAGCACAGTCCTTCAATTCGATGACAAGTAAAATCAATAGTCTAATTCATGAGGTTTATGTAGAGCAAATTAGGCAAAGTGAGTTGGAACTCCAAATGCTTCAATCCCAGATTAATCCTCATTTCATTTATAATACCTTAGAGTCTATCAGTATGATGGCAATCATACATGACGATGATACCACCTCAGAAATGGCGGCGAATCTAGGAAGCATACTACGATATGGAATCAATAAAACCAAAGAAGAAGTAACAGTGAAAGAAGAACTGGACAACCTTGAAAAATATATCTATTTGCAGCATATTCGCTTCCATTCGGTATATACGATATCCATTCAAGTAGATCCCGAACTATATTCTCTGTACATTATTAAGCTCATATTACAGCCAGTTGTGGAAAATGCGATCTATCATGGAATGAAGGATATCCGTTCCGGTGGCAAAATTATAATCACTGGCTATAAACAAGACACAAACCTGCTTATTTTTGAAATTGAGGATAACGGCAAAGGAATGACAGATCCCTTATTAAAAGACTTAAATGATTACATCAATGATCGAAACAATTCATTTAGCAGCATTGGTCTTAGAAATGTAAATAAGAGAATCAAGATAAAATATGGAGATGAATTCGGACTTGAAATTCAAAGCAAACATAATTCAGGAACAAAGGTAATCGTGAGACTACCGATAGAACAGAAGCAATGAGACATTTCCCTCCACCTGCTTCCACGGGATTTTATGATACTATGAGGGGAGGGAGACAAACTCGCTTCATACTCGACAGCTAACGTCCATCATATAAGCGAGAACGCCCCCACTATCCACTAGCACTGATAGAAAAGGCATTCTCGCGTACAACTTTGTTGAGGGGTAAGCTACCTCCCACAGCATTTCTTATATTTCTTTCCACTTCCACATGGGCATGGATCATTCGGATATATCTTTTTCATCTTCATTTCTATTGATCCATCAATACCTGATGACATTGAATAGACAGGTATTTCTTTTGCATTAGCGTCGAAATCAATGGGGAAGCCAAGCTTTTCAATATGCTCCTTTCCTTCCATTAACAGCTTTGCAGCCGAACTGCTGCCAGGAATTATCGTCGGCCTATTACCTTGTCCTTTTGGATGTATATGCTTCTTTTGATCTTTAATAAGCTCACTTGGTGTAAAGCCTCTATTCAATAGCATACGTGTATTATTCCAGAACTTGTTCAAAATAGGGACAAATTCATATATATCATTATCACTATTAAAGCAAATCCCATTATCATTGATCAGATCGAATACATCATGCATATCGCATCCTTCATTTATCTCTTGCCAAATAGTTCTGGTAACTACTTTTGCCTCTTCTTCCGGAACATCGAGATCATGGATAAAATACTCCATAAGTTCTTCAACACAAGGATCGTTTGTAATAAAGTTATTCGTTGTAAGGTCTTTGATCTCATCTACCATAGGAATATAGTAATCCTTATTTCCTTGATTTTGCATCAAGTATACATAATTATCGTCTTCTAGTAAATTTATATGGACAAATAAATCATTAATCAGAATGAAATCCTTATGAACTTGCGGAATCTTTTCATAATCCTCCAGCAAAGCACGCTTGTCCGTCTTTAAATCTTTTCTTTGATTAAAAAGCTTCACCATAACATCCACAGGAACTGCTCCGTAAAACCAGCTTGCTACGTCAAAGCATGCTATTAGCCAACTAATTCGCTTTTGCAAGTTTTTAAATGCATTGGTATTCACTTGCTTGTACACCTTGATTACATCTTCCGGTACCTCGACCTGATTATCCATTCGAACACCGATATATCCAATATTGATAAGATTTTGGAATAATTCCATCTCTATATCTTTCATATAATAGATTTCCTCATAATCGATTGCTCTTTCAAATGCATCAATCTCATCATCCCGTAAAGCAAGAAAGGCTTCTTTTAGTGTCTCTGGCATAAGCATTTGTTCACTTAGTAGCTTTGCCAGCTCTGGTTTCCTAAGCGATGAGATCTTTCTTAATTGATAAATATACGCTATTTCTTTCAGATCTTCTTTGCTATATGAGTTCAACAAGTCTACTAATTGTAATTTACTTTTCTGACTATCATATGATAGTAGCTCTTCAATATACTTCATTACTTCTGACCGGATAAAATCCTCTTCATATAACTCCTCTGAATAGCCCCCTTTGCCTTTCTTGGCTTTATCCAATAGTGACTGATTTTCATCCCGTGACATAGCCATATCTACTATTTGCTGTAGCATAGCCTCTCTTTTTTGTCTCTCTGACTGTAACTTCGGTTCTTTGTTTTTCGCTGTCTTTGATCCGTTTAATCCCATCTTTCCGTCAAGCATATCGTCATAGATTTCTCGCTGCTTACGTCTATCACCCTTACCCAAGATAACATAGCAGCTCTCTTTTAAATCCTCGTTTACTTCATCCATGTCATAGTCAAATCCATAGCCCTGATACTCCGCCCATGCTCTCCGTTCAGCGCTTTCAGGATTATCTGTGTCTTCAATCACATCGATGCATTCATAATATCCCTCAATACCACCACAATCCTCTATCGGACAATCACCTTTAAACTTTATTACCTGAGGATAGTTATACGGATAATCTTCAATAATATTCTCAATGGTAACCCTATGCTGCCAATCATCACCGAAATCATAGGTATAGGTAAACCACTCCTGTTTTTCCATGTATTCATTAATGAATGTTTTTGAAGAATCTAATAAATCATAATCCCACAGCGGGACAAATTCACATATATCATCATCTTCCCTAATCTGGAGTTTTAAATGATAAAATTCAAACTCTGATAAATGATTTCCCGACCACCCCATAATCTTATTCAATATTATACTAAGCTGTGAGAATGTAATGCCTGCCGGAATAATACACCTTCTCCAAATAGGTGGCTTTGAATTTTTGATTACAATTTTCATCTGGTATGCTTTCATCATAATCCTCATTTTCATAATCTTCTCTTGTACATAATTATTTACAAGTCATCATCTATTTATCTTCTAGCTCTTTAAACCACCAAATATAATCGAATAAGCATTATCATTCGTAATATCCTTTAATAGAAATATTTTTTCTTAAGCTTTCGCTTATCTTTGAACTTTCCAACACCATAGCCGTTCCCATTGCTATACACAAAAATATCATAATACAATGGAAATCATAAAAGATAGTTCTTAACCGCTTTCCATACATATATTACCATCAAGATGAAATATTTTCAATATTAACCTGATTTGAATGTTTTTCGCTGTATCATTCTAGGCACGGTTGCTGACAGGACTTCAGATAATGGGATACCCTTTTGAAAAGCCGGTTCCAGTTTACTAGCACTTCTAAGGTGTCTTCGTTCACTTGAGGCAA
>JAEYOQ010000010.1 GCA_023411555.1 Bacillota bacterium | reverse complement strand
TGCAATCCATCATTCCGGCACCGGTCATTTCTCTTAAATCTTTTACCATACTAGCGGTAACTTCCATCGTATATTCCTCCATTTTATTAAAGAATTTAATTCTTATTATATGAGAATTATGCAGATTAAGGGGGTCAGGCGGACTATATCCTATAGGCCATCTCACTATATCTATAAAGCTCATGTCGTATATAAAAGCAAGCTTGATATATCCACCAACCTTTATAAATTCTCTGAGCTTTACATACCTATCTGATCTGCTTATCGTGGATATTATTCGGAAACAGCTTCATCCAAGCTAGCTTCTGCATCATTGCTATCATCACTAGTATCAGTTAACTGAACACCCTGATTAGCTTCGATAACAGCATCTGCCATCTTAGAAACGATTAATTTAACCGCTCTGATTGCATCATCATTACCAGGAATTACATAGTCAAGTTCCTCAGGATCACAGTTAGTATCTGCAATACCAATCAAAGGAATACCAAGTGTGTGAGCTTCTTGAATACAAATTCTTTCCTTCTTAGGATCTACTACAAAGATCGCATCCGGAATCTTCTTCATATTCTTAATACCGCCAAGATTCTTCTCAAGCTTTTCCCATTCCTTCTTAAGCTCGATAACTTCTTTTTTAGGAAGAACATCAAAGGTACCATCCTCAGACATTCTTTCGATTTCTCTTAATCTCTCAACTCTGCTCTTGATGGTCTTGAAGTTTGTTAACATACCACCTAACCATCTCTCATTTACATAGTACATACCGCAACGCTCAGCTTCAGACTTTACAGCATCCTGTGCCTGCTTCTTTGTACCAACGAAAAGAACGGATCCGCCTTCTGCAACAACATTCTTGATTGCAGTGTAAGCTTCATCAACCTTACCTACAGACTTCTGCAAGTCGATGATATAGATACCATTTCTCTCTGTGTAGATGTACTCCGCCATTTTAGGGTTCCATCTTCTTGTTTGGTGTCCGAAATGTACACCAGCTTCCAATAACTGTTTCATTGAAATAACGCTCATAATATACCTCCATTTGGTTGTTTTCTTCCGCACATATCATATCCCTAACAGACCTTAAGCATTAAGGCACCTTGTTATTGAATCCATATGCGTGCAATTTGACTAAACGATTATAACATAAGATTATCCATATGACAAGTATTTTATTATAATAAGTGTCGGTTTATTGACAATTTCGATGCATACTTCGTGATCATAGCCTAGTCTGCGGATTGCATAGCTATTCACTATAGAATTAATTCAGGCCGGACATCTCGTCCAGCCTGTTTTGCTTAAGCATCTCCGCCCATAGAATAAGGAATTACGGTCTCTGTTCTTATCTACAACCTTATTCTTTTGAGGTAATAATCTTTATGATATCATCATAGCTTGTTCCCTTAGGCAAGGTATAGCTACCTACTCGGATTATGCCAGCCTTTCCTTCCTTAACGACATATTTGTTAAAATCCTTGGAATCTTCGATTAATCCCTCTTCTTCCAATAGCTTAGCAACTTTATTGGAGGACATTCCACGCTCTATCGTAAAGGTTATCAGCTCACCGGTATTCACTCCATCCCGATCCGTATTATCCGGTATCTCAACGGTAGGTGTTGGTGTTGGCTCCTGCGTAGGCTCAGGGGAAGGAGTCGGAGTTAATGTAGGCTCCGATGTAGGCTCCGGTGTAGCCTCTGGGGCCTTAGTAGGTGCAGCAGAAGGCTCTGTAGTGACCTTATTTTTCTCAAGCAACTCACCTAATGCTTTATCCTCTACCTCTTGTTTCTCCACCATGCCTAATTCCTTAGCACGTTTTATTATTTCTGTGTCAGTCAGCTTTTCTTTCGGGTTCGATATGGTTAATATCAGAGTTGTTAGAACAATTCCAATTCCCAATCCCCTCATATAGTATTTTAATTTCATAGGTACAGCACCAAGCCTTTCGAATTACTTCTTTCCCTTATATAAGTCGATAACCAGCTTTACTTCTCCCTGACCAAGACCTAATAGTTTTGATATCTCCACTACAGATCTGCCTTGGGAATAAAGAGCTAATATCTGCGAATTATTATTTAGATTAGGGCCACTGATTGTGGACATCTCCGCAGCTTCACTTACTGGGGCATTCGATTTTTGAGGCTTTTCCTCTTGTACTGAGTGGGCTTGAACCGGTGCCTTGACAGTTGTCTGGGTCTTCACATTCTTAACAGCCTGAAGCTTATCTCCCTCTATCTTACTGCTCAGAATATCCTGAATACTTTTCTTTGATGAATCAATCTCTTTGACAGTTAATTTCAATTCCTTTTCCTTATCACTTAACATATTATAAAGGAAAACAACTTCTTCATGGTTGCGCTTAATCTTTTCAATAATCTGGTCTGTGAATTCATTTACAGCCATAATTTTTTCATTGGATATTCTACTTAAGGTATCGTCTGTCCTTGTGATAACATCCTCTCGTACTTCTGCCAGAAGCTCCTCCATCTTATTCATCAATTGCATTTTATCATCTTCACTCAGCTTATCTTCTAAAGAGGACAGGGACTTTCCTATCATTTGTGTTCCTATCTTCTGTGAGTTATCAACAACAAAGCAACTAATAATGATGACTATAATACCTATAACTATCAATACTATTTCTAATGGGTTCATTCTATTATCCTCTCACGCTACATAGTCAATATTGCTTTGGCACCGGAAGAACATGGAGCGGGCATTATTGTGTAGCCAGCAGGATTTTATCAAAACTCCTAAATCAGTTCTTCCTTAGCAAATGATATACATAATTAAATTAAAATATCAATACCACCGCTTCGGGATGAGCTCTTACCATTCTTTGAGTCATTCTTTGAGCCGCTTCTATTGTCTTCCTTCTTGTCTTGCTTTCCTTTATTACCTGTATACTGATTATTGCCCTTTTCTTTCGCATCATAACGGTATTCTTTATAGTCAGTTTTTGTTGCTTCTGTAGGTTTACGCTGCTCATGCTGTATCATATTCTGAAAGTTATGACTGCTCTGTTCCTGAGCATGCTGCGCCCGCTGGGTGTCCATATGTTTGATTTGCGTTGCTTCCTGTGCTCTGATTACTTCGATAGGTCCTACCGGCATTGTAATCCCCCCGATCTCTAAATATACGTTACGCTACTATTTCCATTCTTTAACTAGGCAATATCTATTCAAGATCTCGTCATTTACATTAGTGGAAGTACTTTAATATCAGCTTTATCCCTAATAAATTTACTATGATGAGTTTCTGACCGAATATAGTGGATTACATTGGATATAATCAGCTTAGTTCCCGGATAGACAATTCCTGATACCTTGATTGATCCTGTAGTATTGTTATCCACCTCGACTTTCAGTTCCTCATAACGTTTTCTGGCTTCTTTAATCTGCGTCTCCAGCATAATATTATTCTGAGTTACTTGCTTTAAGTAATCCATCTTTTCTAAGCTCATCTGTGTTCCGGCTGCGATCTTTTTTCGGAACATGAGTAAAGCCTGGGCCAAGCGCTCCTTGTCCGCTATCATTGTAGCAAGCTTCTTATCCAGCTCACGAAACTCCTCCAGCACTCTGGGGTCAATTCCAACCTCTAAGAGAGTAGTAGTTCCCATCTGCGATCCTGCTGTCTTCACGGAGATCATAGTTCCTGAACGAATTTCTCCACCTGTTACAAAGCCTCTCTTACCTCCGACGATGATATCGCCTTTCGCAGATACCCTGCTATGAAGGATTGATTCAGTTGAAATATATCCTCCAGCTATTACTTCGGCATTCTCTATAAATTTCGTAATAATATTCCCGTTTGCTTTTAATATTCCCTTATTCATACCCTGCATACCGCGCTTTAAGACAATCTGTCCTCCCGCCTCGATAAATGCACCTTCTACAACACCGTTAACCTCAATATCTCCTTTAGCACGAACGGAAAAACCTGTAATAACATTACCTCGTACAACCACATTACCCTCATATTCAATGTCACCGGTGGATGCATCCACATCCGCAGGAACCTCGTAGGTATCAGATACGAATACACGGTTATCGACCAAGCTAACATGTCCATCAACAGCAGAATACATACGTAATCCATCTTCCGACAGGTATATCTTGCTTCCATGTCTGAGAACACGATTATTGACTTTATTCGGACGGATTACAACTCCGCATACGTCAATCCCAGGCTTTCCTTGATCTATTGGAGTCAGAGTTGCCAGGAGCTGATCTTTTGCGCAATGGCTAATCATATCTAGTTGATGAAAGTCAACAGAACCATCCTCATTTCTCTTGGGCTTTAATGTAAGGTCTGTATTAAAGTGATAGGTTATCTCAGCATCATGACCTTGGGTAGGAGGTGTTGCTTTCGCAAATATGTAGTCAGTACAGTATCTTCTATCCTTTAAGAAATCCATTATACTAGCCTCATCTAAGCCATACTTTACACCGGCTTTAACAAGCATAGCAACAATCTCATCCTTCATTAAAAGATGACCGTTATTGGAAGGCGGATAGAATCTGGCTCTTGCATACATTCGGTCCTCAGCAATCTCGACCTTAATAATCTCATCAATTATATAGACCGGATCACTGGTGATTTTAACCTCTGTAGCCCCATTCAGAGCAGTCAACGCTTTACCGATTGCTACTTTATCATAATCATGAATATTCCGCTCCATGAGGTAATTACTAATTTCCTCGAAGTAGATTGGCTCTCCTCCTTGTTCTGCATCAAATATTCTTAAATAGGTACCATCCTGCTTGATTGCTATTTGAAAGTAACCATTTCTACCACTCATCCTTCTCCTCCTAACATAATACCTTTCCCCAAAGCTTCCTTTGTAAATAACATCCGCTTAAAAGCTAGTAAATATCTCCATGTTGCTTCCAAGCCTTGTCTTCATTTTTTGCAGCGCTTTCGTATGCAATTGAGAAATTCGGGATTCCGAGACCTCAAGAATCCTGCTAATTTCCTTTAAAGTCAATTCCTCATAATAATAAAGTATGATAACCTTCTTCTCCTTTTCGGTTAAAGTCTCTAAGGTTTTCATGAGTAATTCCTTCAATTCCTGCTTTTCGACAATTCTATCTGGTTGATCAAAATCAGCTGTTAGACTCTGCTCTACTTTACCTTCCGTTCCTTGTTCCATAAACTCATCCAGAGAGATAATGTTAGTTATCTTAGTCTGATTCTGCCAATTTTCCAGCTCATCTATCGATATCTCTAATTCTGTAGCAATCTCATCATCCGTGGCCATTCGACCATACTTTTGCTCAAGGCTTTGATATGCCATATCGATCTTTCTTTGCTTTTGTCTTATACTTCTAGGAATCCAATCCATTTTTCTGATTTGATCAAGAATCGCCCCTCTTATTCGAAGTGATGCATAGGTCTCAAATTTTACCCCCTTAGTATAATCAAATTTATCGACTGCATCAATGAGTCCAAAGGTACCATAACCAACCAGATCATCATATTCTACATTGTATCCAAGATACATGCTGAGTCGGCCTGCTACCAGTTTAACTAAACCAGCATATTCAATTATGATTTTTTCCTGTTGCTCGGGAGTCTTTTTTTTAGCATAATCTTCCCAAAGCTTTTGTTTACCTTCAGCGTTCATAGTACCTCCGAAAACAATTCTTAAGTTTTATGCAAAAAACTATTTCTTCACATCGCCTGGTGTCTCATCACCTTGCTCTTGTTCCTCCTCAGCACCCTCAGCCTCTGCATCGAGATTCTCCTCACCCTTTTTCGGGGCATTGATAACAGTTCTCACTATGACTGCTTTTATTATTAGCCCCACAACATAGAAAATAATCAAAACCAGGAGTAATCTTTTTAAGCCATCTTCCACCTGTACCTTATTTAATATATTAAGAACACTGGTGACAACACCAGCTAATAGCATAACAAAAGCCGGAATATATCTCTCCCGCATTAGATCACCCACAATTCTACTATAAAATTTTACGTTCCCTACCTACTGATTTAATCAGAAGTGTACCATTTTCAGGATAGAACTCAATCGTTCGTCCGTAATTTGCTCCTGTATCCTCAGCTCTGATGCTAATACCGAGCTGAGCAAGCTTAAGCTTAGTAGCTTCCACATTACGCTCTCCAATTCTCATCATTTCACTGTTGTTACTAAAAGCAAACATCTGAGCTCCACCGGCTATTTTAGCAATCAATAGTCGACGATCCGCTCCGATTTCTATCATTCGCTTTATCAGCAAATCTATACCAGTATCTGCGAATTTCGCTTTGTTTTCGTTATTTATTATTTTTGTACTGTCAGGTAACATAATATGTACCATACCGGCGATTTTCTTAACCGGATCATACAGCACAATTCCGACACAAGATCCCAAACCCAAGGTAGTTATCGCATTTGGTGATACACATACGTTTAAATCTGCCATTCCTACTTTTATCATGTCGCCCATGTGTTCACCTTTATAATCCTAATGATAGTAGAATTTTTTCATATGAATTTATAGTTGGTATTAAGATAAAATATCCATTTACCGCCTTATCATCGTCGACAAATTCTGTTTCAATTAATAATGCCTTATCTCCTATTTTTCCAAACTCAATTGCCGGTACACTCAATATAGCGCCTGCCATATCAATGGCCATATATGGAACACTTGCCATTATTAATATATTAGTTAATGTAGATAAAGAGGATAGATATGCGCCCGAAATAATGTTGCCGATTTCGTTTAATGCTGATAACTCCATCTCGTTAAATTCCAAAGAAACATTGCCATAATCACCTAATAGGTAGTTGACCAGATGTCTTGAAGCAGGCATATCCATCATAAACATCATCATGCCCTCAATCTGACCTTCGAGGGTAAATAGGATACCTACTACAAGGTTTTCTGCACCACCTACCAAGTCAGATAGCTCTTTAAATTCCAGTAACTCAACCTTTGGAACCTTCATATCTATTTTTGAATTAATCATTTGAGAAAGTGCAGTTGTTGCATTGCCTGCACCAATATTCCCTAATTCCCGCAGTACATCATACTGCATATTATCCAGCTGATTTAAATCCAATTGGGACATCGTAACTGCACCTCGCTTTAATTACATTTTTCTCCTGTGAGCAAACAGTAGGAATCCCTCTGGTGAAATTCCTACCGCAAGCCTGGTTTATGTGATTACTCAATCCTTCTAATTACTTTCGTTTACATCCTTTTCCATTACAATAGATGGAATATTAAGCAGGTTAATGAGTTCCGTACCGTATTTCCCAATACCGATACTATAGCCAACCTTTTTATCCTTGTTATCGTAATTCATCTTTTCAATCGAAGCCTGCTCCAAAGCAATTACCTCTTTGACTTCATCTACAATTAAACCAACCGGTGCAGCCCCATTTTCAGGTCGTACAATGATAATTCTTGATTTAGAAGTATAGGGTGCTTCTTCGATATCCAATTTATCCCTGAGGCTCATAACAGGGACAATCTCACCTCTAAGATTAATTACGCCCCGAAAGAACTTCTGTGACTTCGGAATTCTGGTAATACTCTGCATAACAATAATGTTATCTATATAATTAATATCTATACCATACTGATTTCCATTAAGATAAGCAATTATAAATTGTTTTGAATCATTTGCCATGTCTGCGCACCTCCTATACTAAAGAATTGACATCAAGAATTAATGCTACTTCGCCATTACCAAGGATGGTTGCACCGCTGATAATCTTATGACTCTTGATATACTTACCGATTGATTTAATAACGATTTCCTGCTGTCCCATTAATTCATCGACTACCATTCCGGCCAGTCTCTCACCCTTCTTGACTATAACAACTAATAACTCCTCGACAGCAGCTTCCTGTTGCTTACAATTCAGGAGATTGCCCAAGCGAATAAGCGGTACTACCTTTCCTCTTAAATTAATCACTTCCTTACCCTGAACGGTCTTAATCTCTGTTATGGGAATATTCTCCACAGTCTGTATGCTACCAAGTGGAAGTGCATATTTTTCGTCACCGATTATAACCATAAGGGACTGGATAATGGCCAGTGTTAAGGGCAATCGAATGATGAAGTTTGAACCCTCTCCGAGCTTTGTTTTTGCTTCTATCTCACCGCCAAGGGCTTCAATCTTCGTCTTTACAACGTCAAGACCTACGCCACGACCAGATACGTCAGTTACCTGCTCAGCTGTTGAGAAGCTCGGCTGGAACAGGATATCTATAAGATCTTTATCTGTCATTCTTTGTGCCTGTTCCTCGGTGATCGCACCTCTCTCAAGGGCCTTTTTCTTGATTTTCTCCGTATTGATACCGGAACCATCATCTCGAACCTCAATTACTACATTGTTACCATCCTGATATGCATCCAAATAGATCGAACCTACAGGATTTTTACCTGCCTGTTGTCTTTCTTCATTACTCTCCAGTCCATGATCGGCAGCATTACGAAGTAGATGCATCAAGGGATCGCCAATCTCATCTATTACAGTACGGTCAAGCTCTGTCTCTTCACCGGTCATATATAATTCCATTTCCTTGTTAAGCTTCTTCGATAAGTCTCTGATCATTCTCGGGAAGCGGTTAACAACACTCTCTATCGGAACCATTCTTGTCTTCATAACTGATTCATGAAGATTAGTGGTAACTCTCTCTAAATACTCAATCTGCTCATGAAAGCCGTTATCTGCCATGATTTCTTTGTCGCTGCTGATCGATATCAGACCATTCTTGGCTATGATAAGCTCACTAACAAGGTTCATCAATACATCCAACTTATCGATATCAACACGAACAGAACGGTTAGCAACAGGCTTAGCTGGCTGCTTTTGTGCTGGTGCATTGCCTGCCTTCAGAGAGCTCGCCTCAGGCTCCGCTTTCTTCGGCTGAGCTGAAGATACTTCATCCTGCTTAATAGCAGCAGAATAAGCAGTAACCTCATTCTCCGGTAACACAATATAACCCGCAACAACTTCCTTCACCTCAGATACACTGGAAGCCGCCTTACTAAGATTTTCAGGAGTCTCCTTGGTTATAATAAAGGCAGAATAATCCAAATCATATTTCTCATCCTCAAGATCCTGCGCACTGGGGTTCAGCTTAATAATCTCACCAAACTCCTCTAAGGTACGGTTCACCATGAAGGCTCTGGCTCCCTTAAGCATACAATTCTCCTGTATGTATACGGTTAATCCTACGACATTCATACCGAGCATTCCGGCCTTAACAATTGCCTTCTTCTCATGGTCTTCCAACTTCATATCCATGAATTTCATCTTCTCATCTACTGTTGTCGGAGCGGTCATGGTCTTTACTTCTGTTGCAGCGACCGTGCTCTTGGGCGCAGGAGCCTGTCCCAATCCCTCACTGAGAAAATTATTAAGGGCATTGATAATATCTTCATTATCTTCCTCCCCTTCATTAGCCTCGGCTTGGATATTACTTAAGTAGGTCTCCAGAGCATCCAGCCCTTTAAATAGTATATCTACCAAAGTGGATGTTGCTTTCATCTTACCAGCTCTGATTTCCGAAAAAACATTCTCCATATCATGGGTCAGTCTCTGCATTCTTTTATAACCCATGGTACCAGCCATACCCTTAAGGGAATGAGCGGCACGGAAAATCTCATTAATTGTATCTTCATTTTCCGGCTCACGCTCTAGAACCAATAAATGCTGATTTAAACTTTGTAAATGTTCCTTGGTTTCTTCAATAAATATCTCTAGATATTGACTTACGTCCATTTAATATACCCCCACATTCTTTATGATTGCATCAGATACATTATTTAAAGCAACCACTTCATCCACAAGGCCTGCATCCTTTATAACCTTTGGCATTCCATATACAATACTGGTTTCTTCGTTCTGAGCTATCACATATATATTTTGATTTTTACTAAGTTTTGATATACCGGCAGTACCGTCACCGCCCATACCAGTAAGAACTACGCAGGTGATTTGATCAAAATCCGTGTCCACTAGAGATTCATACATAATATCGGCACATGGTAATAATCCATGTCTTGCCGGTTCCTCTGAGATCACGATACGATAGGTTTGGTCATCCTGCTTTCGCAGACGCATCTGGTAACCGCCTTTTGCTATATACGCGGTGCCTTTTTTCAGAATTTCACCATCTTCTGCTTCTTTTACGGTCATGGGACTCAACTCATTTAATCTGTCTGCCAAAGATTTAGTGAAGCCACCTGGCATATGCTGAACAATTAACATACTGGCATCCAGATTAGCCGGAAGGTTAGGCAGAACACTATGAAGAGCTTTGGGTCCGCCTGTAGAGCAGGCAAGAGCAACTAGCTTCTCCTTTCCTTGTGGCAAGGAAGAAGGTGATTTTTTTTGAATAACCTTCTTCGTAACCGGAACCGGAAGTATGTCTCTATCTTCTTCAATTCTGTCAGCTTCAGTTACCTTTACTTCTGCTTTTGTCGCTGTAGCAAGACATTCCAAGATCCGATCAGCAAAACGGTTACTCTTCACTTCCATGAAGCTTTCCGGCTTGGTAACAAAATCAAAAGCTCCCAGCTCCAATGCACGAATTGTTTCCTTGGCATTTTTCTTGGCGATGGTACTGACAATAATTACGGTTGCCTTAATACCTCTCTCCTTTAATGCTTCCAGTAATTCGATACCGTTCATCTTAGGCATATTAATGTCAAGCAGTACGACATCAATTTTTTTACCCTTGCTTTGTAATATCTCTAAACCTTCCAAACCGTTTACTGCAACTTCTGATACATGGAATCTCTTATCTGAGTTAATTATATCAGAGAGTACCCTTCTCATAAGTGCAGAGTCATCTATAATCAAAATATTTTTCGTCATTTTCTGATATAATCCTCCGTTGTGGCTAATAACTTAACTCTGCGTTTTTACTTTATGGTTTATCTAACTATATCATTTTTTCTGCGTCTACGTTCCTGTTCAAATATGTATTTAATCAAGTCTTCCCTGTCTTTTTGCATAATATCGATAAATTCCACTCTGTATTCATATTTTCCAGTACTGACAGGAATACGAGATGATGATATTATTCTGGCTGATACATTAAGTATCTTCATTACTTTGCCGCTTGGAAACTCCAGCTTAATTCTGACCTTGTCACCTGTATTATGTATCCCTTGTGAGCTAAATCTAGCCCCTCCTCCGCTAATGTCGGTGATAGAAGCTGAAATCCACTCTCTATCAAATGCTTCCATCTGTTTCTTGGCCTCTTCCATAGCTTCTGGTGTCTCAAAGCCTTCCGAACTCATTTTTTTATCTAACATCTCTTCTTCTATCGATATCAGTCGATAGTTAATATCATGAATACACTCCAAACGATAATACTGTCTTCTCTGATATTTTTCTAGGTTAGTGGTAATACGGACAACCGTTATAATGGTCTTATTATCCCTCTGATTATTGATTACTACACAATTACATCGATAAAGTCCTTTATCGGTATAAAAGCACAGATTATAATTCTCACCCACTGAAAGAGGAATGGTCCTCCCAAAAGCAATAGGTGCAGCTATGTTTATTATAGCTCCATCCGCAAAATCAACCAATTGACTAATTAAGGCTGTAGCTGTATGAGCTGGTTTTCCGTTGCGATTAAGCGGCTTAATTTCAATTTTGTCACCAATCGATAATACCTCGCGAAGCATGCCTCCACCCCCAAGTTTTATTATACCTATTAATTCTTCATCTCGAATGAAACAAGGCGTATGCACCAATGTGCTAGTCTCTGCCTCTTCCTGTGTAAATCGCCTATATATTCTAGTTTAACATCTGTACTCTAGCATAACACGCCTACCCTTGTTAGTTTGTGCCAAGTGTACAATGTCTCATCTATGGGACAATCTACACTTTAACTTCGCGGGCACAAACTTATAAGTGCGAAAATCGTTTTAATTTTCACACTATTTCTATTTCTTAATACGTGAGCGGAGTAGATTTGTAAACAATTGCGCTATCCCCTTTTTGATATGTACCTCCGAGGACCCATTATTACAGAGTGTATCTGCAAAGGAGGTAACCATCGTGGAAAAATCGGAATTAGGGTATAACATGATCGCTGGTCTCTGTTTCTTGACTGCCTTGGATACAATGTTATCCTGAGCCAGAGCTCCTAAATATTCTAGCTTCAAATCCAAGAACTTACTGACTACTAAACTTAGCTTGTCATATAGCTCTTTCCCTTCCCCATCATTATCAACACGGTTTGCTATCATCTTAATAACCGTATCCTCTAGGGAAATATCTGTTTTTCTATTTAATGTTTTTAGTAATGCATAGGCATCTGTAATTGAAGTTGGCTCTGGTGTTACCACAAGTAGTACCTCAGAGCTGGCTGCTACAAATTCTAAGACAGCATCAGAAATACCCGCTCCTGTATCTACAATAATAACATCAGCCCGCTCATCTAGCTCAACTAATTTTTGAATGAGGTATACAATTTGTTCCTTGGTCAGATTCATCAATTCCTGTATTCCTGAGCCTCCGGAAATAAAACCGATGTTTTCCGGACCATCCGTAATGATGTCAGTTAAAGATTTGCCTCGAAACATAAGATCTGCCAGATTATACTGAGGTCTGATTCCTAACATTACCTCGACATTAGCCAAACCGAAGTCTGCATCCAATATGATAACCCGATTACCCATTCGACTTAAAGCAATTGCCAGATTTACTGAAACATTAGATTTACCGACGCCACCTTTTCCGCTTGTTACTGTAATCACTCTGGCCATATTCCTAGGGCTGGGGGCAGCTTGTTGTTCTTTAACCATTTTTCTCAATCTATCTGCCTGATCCATATTATTGCCCCCTTAATAATTGCTTAGCGATACTCTGAGCATCTATTCTGGATATATCATCAGGTACATTCTGCCCAAAGGTTGCGTAAGATAAAGGAGCCTCAGTTAGCATCCGAATATTAAGCAGGTTACCCATTGTACCCGTTTCATCCAGTTTAGTAAAAATAAGATTATAGTTCACAATTTCCGAATAAGCCTCTGTAATTTTAATCAAATCATGATACTTGGTTGTAGCACTCAAAACCAGATATACCTCTCGTTCCTCTTCAGATATCGTGTTTATGAGTCTCTCAATATCATCTCTTTGATCCTTGCTACGATGGGATCTACCTGCTGTATCTATGAAAATCATATCGTAATCAGCGAATTCTTCCTGTGCTTGAAGAATCTCATCCTCTGAATAAATCACCTTCAAGGGTATCCCTAAGATATTCGCATAGGTTCTCAACTGCTCTACTGCTGCTATCCTATATGTATCAGCAGTTAAAAAAGCTATCTTAGCTTTATCATTAACCTTAAATCTAGAGGCTATTTTAGCTATTGTTGTTGTTTTTCCAACTCCGGTAGGTCCGATGAAGAAAATAAACTTAGGAGCATTTTCTATAAGCTCGATGGTCTTAGGCTGTCCCAGCTTGAGTATTATTTTTTGATAAATGCTTGCAAGAATATTATCCATAGAGGCATCCTTCTTCAAATGACCTTCTATTTCTGTAAGAATCTGATTGGCATATTTCTCATCAACATCATTATTAACCAATTGGTTATATATAAGTTGAATACAAGCTAGATTATTATTCTTCTCTGCTGGTTTTGCTTCTTCTTTCTCAACACCGAGTTTATCCTTGAGGGTTAACTGTTGCTCTAGTAGGGTCTGTAGATTATTAAGCTTAGCTTCAATCGCGGAGGGAGCTGTCTCAGAACTATTAACCGATTGCTTCGGCTGTTTAATAGAGATGTCATCATCATAGATAACATCGGAATAAACTGGTTTACGAAACGCTTCTGTGGATACCGGTTTCCCCTTATCATTCCTATAAGAAACATTTTCATCCAAGGCTGCCGTAATTTCTACGACAGACTTACGAAATAATTTATATATTCCTTTTGGAGATATTGTCTTAATATTCATTACAATAGCATCCTTACCAAGTTCTTCCTTGGCAAGCATGATCGCCTCTGTCTCTGTATTCGCTTGAAATTTCTTAATAATCACTATACTGTCACCATCCCTACAGACTGTAATTCGACATTAGAGTCAATTTCATTATATGATACCACTATTAAATCCTTAAAATAATCCTGTGTCAAGCGTTTAAAGTACATTCTTACGATCGGTGAGGTAATAATGACGGGGTTTCTTCCCATATCCTCTAATTTTTGCACCTCAGTCTGAACCGATTCAATAATTTCCCTAGTAACACCAGGATCAAGTGCCAGGTAAGCCCCCTGCTCCGATTGCTTAACTGCACCCATAATCTCCTGCTCCACCTTAGGATCCAAGGTAACTACACTAGTCATCTCACCGTTAGGGAAATACTTCTTAGAAATTGCTCTCTTCAGGCTTTGTCTCACATACTCTGTTAGCACATCCGTATCATGGGTTGTAGTGGCATAATCAGCCAAGGTTTCAAATATCGTTACCAAATCACGAATTGATATTCCTTCACGCAATAGGTTTTGCAATACCTTTTGAATCTCTCCGATGTTAAGAAGCTTAGGCACCAATTCAGATACAAGTGCTTGGTTCGCCTCTTGAACATTATTGACCAGGCTCTGCACATCCTGTCTGGTAAGTAGCTCATGGATATGGCTGCGGATCACCTCTGTCAGATGGGTTGCCATGATGGACGGAGGATCGACTACGGTGTATCCTAAGGTCTCTGCCCTCTCCCTCTGATTTTCAGTAATCCAGAGAGCCGGTAGATGGAAGGAGGGTTCAAAGGTAGGTATACCTGTAATTTCTTCTTCTACATATCCGGGATTCATGGCCATGTAATGATCAAATAAAATCTCGCCTTCGCTCACCTGAATTCCTTTAATCTTAATAATATACTGATTAGGATTAAGTTGAATGTTGTCTCTTAAACGGATCATAGGTACGACACATCCAAGCTCAAGAGCAATCTGCCTACGAATAAGAACAACACGATCAAGTAAATCTCCGCCTTGATTAGTATCTGCTAAAGGAATAATTCCATATCCGAATTCAAGCTCGATAGGATCAACCTGCAGTAAAGTAACCACATTCTCCGGCTTCCTTATCTCGCTCGCTGCCGCTTCCTCAGAGGATACCTCTTGCTCAATTGCCGCTACCTCTACCTTTGAGGCAATCATACGACCTGATATAATGAAAATCAAACCATATATGGTGAATACTAATGTAGATAGAGGTGTTAAGAAACCAAAGGCTATCATACTGGCACCAACGAGATATAAGGCCTTGGGAATACTGAAAAGCTGCTTCATCAGCAAATCGCCAAAGTCTGCTTCCTTTGATACCTTTGTTACTAATATACCGGTTGCAAGTGAGATCATCAGGGAAGGAATCTGGCTTACCAAGCCATCGCCTATTGTTAAGATAGCAAAACGCTCAAAGGCTTCCATTGCAGGCATTCCCATATAGAGCATACCCATAACGGTACCACCGACCATATTGATTACGGTAATAATCAGACCAGCAACTGCATCTCCCTTAACATACTTCGTAGCACCATCCATGGACCCAAAGAAAGCTGATTCATCCTGGATTTTTTCACGACGGGCTCTTGCCTCTTCGTCAGTGATTGCTCCGGTGTTTAAATCAGCGTCAATTGCCATCTGCTTACCCGGCATAGCATCCAGGGTAAATCTTGCTGTTACCTCTGCAACACGTTCCGAGCCCTTATTAATAACCATAAACTGAACTAAAATCAGGATCATAAATACGATAATTCCGATTACCAAATTGCCGCCACCAACAAATTGACCAAAGGTAGCTACGACATTTCCAGGCTCACCTGTTGACAGAATAAGCTTTGTACTGGATACATTCAAGGAGATACGAAAAATCGTCGTAAATAACAAAATGGTCGGAAACGCCGACATATTAAGAACTTCCTTCGTAAACATCGCATTAAAAAGAATAACCATAGCGATGGAAATATTCAATGCCAGTAATAAGTCCAGCATGAAGGAATTCATTGGTATTATTAGAAATACAATTGCTGAAAGCAGGAATAATCCAACAATTATGTCATTTTTCTTCATTAAAGCCTCCAAAGTTATCTACTTAGACAATCTTTTTATTTTTAAGCCCATATACATAGGCTAGAACTTCCGCAGTCATCTGATATAGCTCGGGTGGAATCTCTGCTCCAACCTCAACATTGTAATAAAGCATTCTTGCTAACGGTTTATTCTCTACTATCTCAATCCCATTTTCCTTAGCCACCTCTTTGATCTTCTGGGCTAATAAATCTGCTCCCTTTGCAATCAATACGGGTGCCTCAGCAGCGGTTTTGTCATACTTGATCGCAGCAGCAAAATGAGTCGGGTTCGTAATTACTACATCTGCTGTCGGTAAAGCCTGCATCATTCTTCTTTGCGACACCTCACGCATCTTAGAACGGATTTTACTTTTAATTAACGGGTCACCTTCCGAATTCTTAAATTCATCCTTTACCTCTTGCTTTGTCATTCTCATGTCTTTCTTAAACTTCTTTTTCTGATAAAGCAGATCTCCAAAGCCGATTACCAGAAAGATTAGACTGATTTTTAGTCCTAAATCTAGCACCAAATCTCCGATGAACAGAATTGCCTGCTCCAGCTTCATATCATAAAGAATTAAGAGCAGCTCCCACTCTTCTTTCAGAGTATTATAAGCCAGATAAGCTATTATGGCGATTTTAACAACTTCGATCAGAAGCTCAACAACCTTATCCTTAGAAAATAATTTCTTAAACCCACTAACCGGATTCAGTTTTGAAAGCTTTGGTTTCAGGGCGTTCTCTGATATCTTCCATTTCACCTGAAACAGTATAACAACAATGGATATTACCATTATAGTAGTAAAAATCGGGATACAGATGAAAAGGATAGTTACTAGCGTATCTCTTAATAGATTGCTGACTACAGTAACATTAAACTCTTCGCTTGCCAGCTTATCTATATTACCAAATATCTTATAAAAATACTTTAGAAAACTATCACCAATATATGAAACAAATACCTTGATTATAATGAAAAACGTGGCCAAACCGGAAGCAGTTATCAGCTCTTTACTTCTAGCTACCTGACCTTCCTTTCTGGCATCATTCAGCTTCTTGGAGGTGGGCTCTTCTGTCTTATCTCCACCTTCCGCAAAAAACTGCAATTTATAAGGAAGTCGATATGAAGAAATCCGGAATTGCTCTTCTATAATCATACTCATCCTTCCTTTTCTACAATCCCCGCCGATCTGAGGGTTAAGCTGTCCCTTTTATTTTGTTTGTGCATAGTTTGTTCCACACACTTTGATTACGCAGGCACAAATTCTTCCAAGTGTGAAAATTGCTTTTTATTTTCAATCTAATCCTTCTCTCTGGCAAAGCACTGCGAGTTTGGGCGGTAGCACAAATTTGTCGATTGAAAATCTTTGATTTTTCAATCTTTTATCGTAGCATTTCAATGGAGTTCAGGAGCATCTCTTTCATTTTGTTGAAGATGAAATCCGCTACTGATGGTATTAACTCCATAATCATCGCCAATACAATTAGACCAACAAAGATCTTTAATTGTACTCCGATTACAAACATATTCATCTGTGGTGCAATCTTTGACAGAATAGCCAATATAGTATTCACAACTAAGATCGCGGCGAAGATCGGAAGCACGATGCGAAAGCCTATGACAAAATAGTCTCTGATGAACTGTATCATCAGCTTATATAGATTGGGATTAAAATTCACTTTACCGATCTCAATAATCTGAAAGGAATCAATAATTGCTCTTAAAAAATAATGATGTAGATTAGTTATAAACATCATTAAAAGAATTAAATAACCATAGAAGTTCGCTGTTATAGTGGTTTGAATGCTGGTTACCGGGTCTAGTTCATTCACCATAGAAAAACCGACTTCCATATCGATCATCTGACCAGTGAATGCAATAATATGATAGACGATATTGGCAAAATACCCCATGATAGCACCGGCCAGTGCTTCTTTGATTACAAGAGCCGCAAACCCAATCACGCCGGTATATTCCGGCGTACTATAAGGAACGGAATAAAATAAAATCAATGACAAAAATATAGAAAAACCGGTTTTAACTCGAAATGGCACATTTTTTAATGAGAAAAAAGGGGCCGTAAAAATAAATCCGGTAATCCTCACAATTATTAATAATAGAAATTCAAAATTTACAATTGAGAAGGTCATAAAGCATTAATATAATAACTAAAATTAGAGAATAGCTCCACCATATAATCCTTTAGAGAAGTTAATATCCAACTTCCTGCCAGTAATAATACCATAAACACCCCAACCAGCTTTGGAACAAATGTGAGGGTTTGCTCCTGGATTGAGGTAACTGTTTGCAAAATGCTGACGATCAGTCCAATCACCAACGAGGCAAGGAGCATTGGAGCTGAAGATTTCAGAACAAGATAAACTGTCTGTCTTGCAATATCAATAACTATAGTCTCATTCATAATATTCCCCGTGCCTTTCTAGAAACTCGCAAACTTTTGGTATTCGTTCTTGTTACCCTTGTTTTTGGCAGATCAGTAAAATGTCTGTACTAACTCACCTATGACCAAATTCCAACCATCTGCAATAATAAACAGTAGAATTTTAAACGGCATTGAAATCATTGCCGGAGGCAACATCATCATACCCATCGACATTAAGGTAGATGCAACCACCATATCAATAACCAAAAACGGTATATATATTAAGAAACCAATTATGAATGCACTTCGTAATTCGTTTATAATAAAAGCCGGTATAATCACAGTAATCGGTATCTCATCAACCGTCTCAACCGTGCTGATATTGGCAATATCCATGAATAGACGAATATCCTTCTCATGACCGCTCAATTGATCCAGCATAAAATCTCGAATTGGAGATAAGCCTGCTTCAAACGCTTCCTCCTGAGTAATAGAACCCTCGGAAAGAGGTTTAATTGCTTCCGTATTAATCTGTGTAAATACCGGAGACATGATAAAAAACGTTAAAAACAAAGACAAACCTACCAGGACCTGATTAGGCGGTGTCGTTGAGGTTCCCATAGCAGCTCGTACAAAATGTAATACAATAATAATTCTGGTAAAGGATGTTACCATGATTAAAATAGACGGTGCGATTGAGATAACGGTTAATACCAATAGTATCTGCAGCGTCGAGGAGAGACCATTGGCATCTTCATCAGTATTCAGAGTGAAATCCAACGGTCCCAGAGAGCCTGTTAGATTATTCCCGCTCTCCTCCGTTGTCCTTGTAACCGTATCAGAAGCAGTCTGAGCATATGCTGTCCTATCACCACATAACATCAGTATCCCAACCGCTAATAGCACTACAATAATTGCAGATCGAAAGCCTTTGAATATTTTCAATTGTATTATCATGATTATCAGCCTCTACTCATTATTATTCTTCAGCTTATCCAATATCTGTTTAAAGCTTTGCTTCTCACCCTGTTGACTATCTCTGACTACAACCTCGGCTTCGTCTATTTCTGTAATATAATTAATATTATCTTTTCCAATAGCGATTACCACATATTTATTACCGATCTTCACAATCTGTAATACCTTATTCGAGGTTACACGGTAGGAATCGATTACCTGGAAATTACTTTTTTTCATCTGCCCCAGCTTAATACCTCCGATAAATCTCGAGGTATAATAAGCCGCAACAAGAATTATTATTAATAAAAGTACTAATCCTATTAATTGCGGGATGCTGTCATAGGCAGATGTTCCTTGGGGTATCATAGCCGAAGAACCTCCTGTAGCCGGAGAAGGGGTGGGAGTTCCTATTATTTTATCTAAATCAAGACCTTCAAGCAACATGATACTAGTATTACCAGTCATATAAACTCCTTATATAGCCTCTTTTTAAGGGTAATGTACATTTCTTTATCGATATACCAATACAAATACAATATAAGCACAAACCATTGACTTATTGATTTATATTATTAGCCTACTGCCTTCTTAACTGCTTCCAATACACGATCTGCTTGGAAAGGCTTAACGATGAAGTCTTTCGCTCCGGATTGAATTGATTCAATAACCATTGCCTGCTGACCCATAGCAGAACACATAATAACATTAGCACCAGGATCCGCTGCCTTAATCTTCTTCAAAGCCTGAATTCCATCCATCTCAGGCATGGTAATATCCATCATAACTAAATCAGGCTTGGTCTCCTGATATTTATCAACAGCCTTTAATCCATTCTCGGCTTCACCCGCGATGTTATATCCATTCTTTGTTAAGATGTCCTTAATCATCATTCTCATAAACGCAGCGTCATCACAAATTAAAATACTCTTCGCCATATTCATTCTCCTACCTTTTTATGTTTTTAGTTAAATTGCCCTTTGTTTAATAATTTCTGTTACTCGGATACCGAAGGCTTCCTCCATTACAACTACTTCGCCTTTGGCAACAAATTTGCCATTTACCAATACGTCAATCGGTTCACCAGCCAAACGATTTAATTCTATAATAGTTCCCGGTGAAAAGTCCAGTATTTCTTTTATTGACTTACTGGTTCTTCCTAGCTCTACTGTAACCTCAAGCGGTACATCCATTAGTAAATTAATATTTTCCGGCTGTACTAGATTGTTCGTTACAGGTGCAAAGGATGTGAACTGAACCGGCTGGACATTAACATCCTGCATCGGCGGCATCATATAGGGCATTGCCTGAGGCATTCCCTGTGGCATTCCCTGCGGCGGATATCCCATATTAGCATATGGATTATAACCCGGGGGCAACTGCATCTGCGGCTGTTGCATTTGCGGCATCTGTTGCTGAGGTGCTGCCTGTGAAGGAGCTTCCTGAGTCTTCTTTGGTGAGTTGTCAACCGGTGGTCTTGTAGGTATATCCGGCTCCATAGACGACGCTTGTATAAATTGCTTATACAGATCCCTTGCGAAATCAAAAGGATACAGCTGCATCAGAACGCTGTCTACCAAATCACCGATTTCCATATGAAAGGATACGCGCACAAAGTTGCCTTTAAGAAACTCCGCTATATTTTCGCCATTCATATTGTCATACAAATCCACCACCGCTGAGGTGGGTGGACTTATATTCACCCTTTTTTCAAGCATTGAGGAAATACTTGTCGCAGCCGAACCCATCATTTGGTTCATTGCTTCACTGATTGCACTTAAGTGGAGTTCTGACAGTTCTCCGCCAATATTGGTACCGTCTCCCCCCATCATCAAGTCCGTGATTATCTTAACGTCATTTTCTTTTAAAATCAATATATTATTTCCGTCAAGACCATCCTCATAATAAATCTGAATGAACACACAAGGTTTATCATAGCTGTTTACAATATCCTTCCATGTTGCATATTCAACTACCGGAGTAGTAATATTAACTCGCTGATTCACTAAGGAGAACAGTGTTGTCGCAGCTGTCCCCATACTGATATTAGATATCTCTCCTATCGCATCCTTTTCAGCATCGGTTAATGTCTCCTTCACATTATTATCTGTGGTTTCTGTACCCATACCATTGAGCAGTGCGTTAATCTCTTCTTGAGATAGCATCCCATCCATAGTCTGTTACTCCTCTCCTCTGTTAATCGATGAAATTTTTACCGCATAGGAACCTGAGGATGCACCTGGAAGTGCGGTAAATTTATCTAAGTTACCGACATAGACGGTTAATTCATCATCCACCTTTGAATTTAGCTTAATTATATCTCCTAGCTGCATGTTCATGAAATCATTTACTGATATCGTACTTTTTCCAAGTACGGCACGTATTGGTATTCTTGCTTTTGAAATAGCAATTTCGATTACATCGTTATAGGATTTCTCATCACTCAACTGCATCGTTGAATACCAGTATTTTGTATTTAACTTATCTATCACCTTTTCTAAGCACACATAAGGAAGACAGATATTCATCATTCCTTCTACATTACCGATCTTAATATTCAAGGTAACAATCGATACCATCTCACTGGGAGATATAATCTGAGCGAACTGGGAGTTTGTCTCAATTCTGAGTAGTCTGGGTTGAAGCTGAATTACATTAGCCCAGGGTTCTCGCAACAAGTTGGTACATACGGTGAAGATACGTTCGATAATTGATAACTCAATTTCCGAGAAGTCTCTTACCTTCTCCAACGGATACCCACCGCCGCCTAGCATTCGGTCAACAATTGCATAGCCCAAATTATCTGCCAGCTCTATTATGATGTTGCCCTCCAAGGGAGCAAAATCGATAATTCCAAGTAAAACCGGGTTCGAGAGTGCATTTGAGAATTCAGAATATTGAACTGCTTCCGAATTCATTACCTCAACCTGAACATTCTTTCTTAAATATGCCGGAAGGTTGGTAGATAAAAGTCTTGCATAGTGCTCAAATATTATATTCATGGTACGCAGATGTTCTTTTGAGAACTTAGAGGGTCTGGCAAAATCATAATTCTTGACTTGCTTCTCCGACGTCTGCTTATACTCATCCGCATCTAATTCACCACTGGAAAGAGCCGCCAGCAGATTATCTATCTCATTTTGGGATAAGACATCACCCATTGTCATTTCCTCCCTAATAAACATGTCTTCCCTTTGAATTATTTATGCCCTGTGTGAATACTTATTAAAATAATTCACCCTTTGTAGGTAGTTACATAATAACACAAAATAGCGAGAAAATCATCATTTTTATTTATAAAGCCCTAGTACATATTATGGATATTTATCTTATTGTGTAATCAAATCACCAAAGGAAACCGTGTAGATAAAGTCGGATTGGAAATATTCCTGTAAACGGATGATGACTTGATCCTTTATCAAATCTTTGTTAGGTTTAACCTCATCCATTGTATATTTGCCGAACTCATCCGAAACAATTTCCTTGATAGCCAGCTCATTTTCAGCAACCTTCACAGATAAGGCTTCATAATCCTCAGCCTTGCTGTTCATTGAGATTGAAACCTTCATAGCAGCATAGTGATTCTGGCCATCATGGCTTTTTAGATTAATGGTAAGCTTATCTGCAATATTGTAGGTTACAATATCGGATACTGAGATTATTTCTTTCTCTTCTTGCGGTGCTTCTAGTTCCAAATCAACGATGGAACTTACCCTATCGATTAGTTTAAGTGTTTTATTAGCAGTAGGTACTATCGCAAATATTAATACTGCTAAAAGTACGGTATTTATTAATGAGACTGCCATGATGATCACCGTAAGTATGTTCTTTTTCATCCTAAATCCCCCTAAATAAATGATGTCTTTGGATTAAGCTTATAACTTTATTATGCTTTTCTCACACTAATCCTTGCTATATTCATTATAAATTTTTATCTCAATTCTTCTGTTTTTCGCCCTACCATCTGCGGTTTTATTACTAGCAATCGGTTCATATTCACCGCGACCGGAGTACTTGACATTAGATGGATTCAGATTACTGTTATCAATCATGAATTCAGCCGCATTTAATGCCCTAGCTGAAGAGAGCCAATTATTATCCTTGAAATCACCGCTTGTCATCGGAACATTATCGGTATGTCCGATCACTTCAACGGTATAGCCTTCGAACTTCAGCAGCATATCACCAATTTTAGATAAAATAGGTTTTGCAGCATCCTTAATTTCTGCTTTTCCTGAATCAAAAAGTACGGAACCTTTCAACGTTAACTGTACAAATCGATATTCCGGATCAATACTTAATTCAACATAATCACCTAGACTATGCTGCTCTGTCAAATCGGAAACCTCATCATACATTTCCTGAGATACCACTGTCATCTCATCTTTAATCCGTTCCAGCGCTTTATCCAATTCTGCATTACCATTGCCACCGGAGGTCTGATCTTTCTCTTTGTTGTCCTCTGCGTCTATATCCTCACCGGATTCAGCACTTGCTTTTCCCATGTTGGTATAAAACTCATCTAATTCATTCATCTGACTCATCCCGGAGGAAATAAGGTTTCCCTCTCCGATTGCGGATTGCCCACCATCTAAAATACCAATGGCATTAGACAAGGAAATTGACAACTGTTCAAACTTCTCAGCATCAACATTTGACATAGAGAACAACAAAACGAAGAAGCAGAGAAGCAAATTCATTAAATCTGCAAAGGTATTTAACCAAGGGGCATTACCTCCACCGCCACCCTCATCTCTCTTTTTTCTAGCCAACGTTTTCACCGCCTTCTTCCTTCATTGCGGCTCTACGTTCCGGTGACAGGAAGGATTTTAACTTTTCTTCAATAACTCTGGGGTTCTCACCTGCCTGTATCGACAGAAGTCCCTCAACCATAACTTCCTTTATCATTATCTCCTGGGCATTCTTAGCCTTGAGCTTAGTTGATACAGGAGTACAGATCCAGTTGGCAATCATTGAGCCATAGAAGGTAGTAACAAGTGCTACCGCCATGTTTGGTCCAATCGCCTTGGCATCATCCATCTTCTTAAGCATGTTAATAAGACCGATTAATGTACCAATCATACCCCAGGCAGGACCCATGGCTGCCAAACCATCCCAAAAGGATATTTTACTGGAGTGTCTTACTTCAATACAATTTAGTTCTGTTTCCAAAATACTTCGAACTAATTCGGGATCCGTTCCATCAACAATGAGCAGGACACCCTTTTTCAAAAATTCATCATCTATACCATTTGCTGCCTCTTCCAGAGCTAATAAACCTTCTTTTCTGGCAACATTGGATAAATCAATGATTTGCGTTATCGTCTGTTCTTCATTTGCAGGCAGTGTCGTCATTATATGCTTAATGCTTGCAAGATTGTCTAAAAATCCCTTTAAGCTTGGTGACATCGTGACCATACAGGCAAGTCCACCACCAATTGTTATGAATATAGATGGAACATCAACAAAGTTCAATAATACTTCTAACCCTGACTGTCCAACCAAAATACCATATATAACAACGATAAAACATAATATCAATCCCAAAATGGACGCTAAATCCAAAACTGTCACCTTCCATCTACATTATTTTAATATATGTGCCGCTTTTCTACAAATATCGACCAAATACTTCTTTTTTGTATAATATTACAAGATTTCTAACCTCTTGTCTACTCTCTTTTACAATAATTTTGTTTCCGGAAGTTAAGGTTATTATTGTGTCCGGGGATTCCTCAACCTTTTCAATCATATCTGCATTGATAATTAATTTTGTATCGTTTAACCTGGTAACCTCAATCATTCCACAGCCCCCTTCCGTTATCCATACTAAACCTTTTTAATCCTAAAATCCCAAAGTGAACTTCACATGTTCCCTGCTTAATCCTTTTACTCCTTAGGAAGTATTTCTCTAAGGAGTAAAAATAGGTGGCAGTTCTGACTGCCACCTATCATTACTGATATATGGCATACCTATTCATACATCAGCCTTGTATTATCTCTTCAAATTGATCAATTCTTCTAACAAGGAGTCAGATGTTGTTATTATTCTTGAGTTAGCTTGGAATCCTCTTTGCGTGGTAATCATATCCGTAAACTGCTGGGACAGATCAACGTTAGACATTTCCAGTACACCTGTCGTTAAGCTACCGCCTCCCTGGGAAGGATCCTGCCCAATTCCATCAAAATCACCTGAGTTCTGTGTAGCAGCAAACATATTATTTCCTACTGCTTCAAGGCCGGCGGGATTTGAGAAGGTCGCTACAGCTACCTGTCCCAGTAATCGACTATCACCATTATCATATTTGCCGTAGATTTTTCCGGATGCGTCAATAGCGACACCTGTCATGTTACCGACTTTCTTACCAGCTCCGACTCCCTCTAAACTACCTTTAGTTGCTTCCAAAGTAGAAGAACCGCTGGTGGAATACATGGTAATCGTCGAAAAATCAATCTCAATCTTCTCAAAGGGATTTGGCTCTCCTCCTATTTCAAGGGTTAAATTTTTAGCCCCTTCGTCATCACCGACACTTACAAACTTTCCTGTTTCACCATTAAAGGTTAATATAGATCCTTCATTATCACCAGCAGTAACCTTACCTGTATCAGTGTTAATATCAAGACCACTCTGACCCCCAAAAGTGATACCCGAAAAACCGGTAGTTTCATAGGTAACTTCACCTGTATCCGGATCTACATTCTTCTTTAGGAAGATCGATTGTCCAGTCTCATCCTTGATATCATTCAGCGCTACAGTATAAGTATTATTCGCAGTATCTTCTGTCCGTTTTACGACCAGATCAGCCGTATAGCTATGTCCCCTCTTATCATAAAAGGTAAGGTTTACCTTCTTGCCTGTATCGGTGGATAGCTGTGTATCCTTGCTATCGATATTACCCGATATGTAGATATTCGTCGTTGCCGCAGGCTCTGCATATAGGTTTTCCGGCGACATAATTGCTAAGGGGGATACTGTATCGGCTACTGTCTTTGTTTCATCGTTTGGATCGACCTGCCATCCCATAACCGCTGCGCCGGAGGGTGTACTTAGTGTTCCCTGGGCATCAATATTAAAGGAACCAGCCTTTGTAAAATAATTTGATCCACCACTATTTACGATAAAGAAGCCATCTCCTTCAATCATGACATCAAAGGGGTTGTCCGTTCTTTGAGAAGCACCCGCTGTTGTGATCGATGTTGTTATAGAAGCAACATTTGATCCAAGACCAATCTGCATTGCATTTCTACCTGTAGTACCGGTAGTAGCGTTTGGCCCAGAGGCACTTTGTGTGGTTTGATAAAATACATCGGCAAAGGTTACATAGCTTGACTTAAAACCTATTGTATTTACATTCGAAATATTATTACCTATTACATCCATCTTTGTCTGATGCACTTTAAGACCTGATACACCAGAGAACAATGATCTCATCATAACTTTATGACCTCCAATTTCTGTGCTCATCACAGGTATCCAATCTGTCATTCATGGATACAAAGCCCCCGTAAGGTCCGGCTCTACATGATTACTGCACCATCAATATTTGTAAACACTCTGTCCTCGCCGTCATTCACAGCGGTTATTACCGTATTGTTCTTTACATTTACAATAAAGGCAAGATTGTCTACCATTACCAGGGATTCATTAATTCCCTTCTCACTCGCTTTCTTAGCACCACTCTCAAGCCTTTCCAGCTGATCGTCGGTTAAATCAATATTTCTGCTTGCCAGGCGCTCATTCGCATGTTTCGAAAATTTAAGCTCTCCTAATTCACTTGCAGCTTGATGATTATTTAGAATCTCACTAAAGGGCGTACCGCCTTGTTGCTTGTTAATACTTGCTGTCGTATTCTTAGCGGCATTTAGCTGCTGCGTCATTTGTTCGATGGAAGGAAATTGATTTACCGGAATGTTCATATTACTTCACCTTCCTTAATCAAATTGTTTTTGCTACACAAATGTTTATCCGCTTGTGCTTGCTTAGCTTTTAATTTGCTATATTATAGCGTCCTCTGTATCATCTTTATCGCTTGTATCACTTTTTTCTGTTGTCGCTGTTATCTTGGAATTATTAATCTGAACTGTAACCTTATCTTTTACTGTCGTATATAACGTATCATTAAAGGCCACTGTCAGCTTATAGGTTCCATTTATAAGGTCTGCAAATGCTTTTCGATCAATCGTCACCTTATTGCCCGTTAGTTTTACTAAACTAGAGTCAATTAACGCTTCTCCAATTGCAACTCTAACATCATCTGCCACTGTATCACCAGATCCAAGGTTCACTTCGAAGCTTAAATCCTTCGGATTATCTGCATCATACTGTAATGCTGCTCTAGCCACCTTTGGAAGTCCTTGTTCAATCACGTAATCGTCACTTAGCACCGTATCTAGCTGATCAAAATTATATAGCTTGCCATTCACAGATATTTGTGTGGTTTTCCCTGACGTTGATACATAATCAACTCTACCTTCAATATACTCGGTGCTACCAAGCGCTGTCTCTGTCTTCATCATAACTGTTTTACCCACCAAACTGAAGGCTTGGGTATTATTCGTTGTTGTGCTTAGGTTCTGAAGCTGCTCCAGCTGTGAGAAGGTTGCCAACTGAGCTACATACTCGGTATCGGTATTCGGGTTCAGGGGATCCTGATATTTCATCTGAGTTACCAGCAATTGAAGGAATGCATCCTTGCCAAGTTCGTTCTTATTAGATGAGGAATTCATCGTCGATTTAGTTCCTGTAACGACTCCATCCTTCACTGATTGTATCAATTCGCTCATATTTTTCCTCCTTTCTTATAGTCTGTAATAATTCACATTAAGCAGTATAGTCAATCTGGCTTCCTCGAAGGTCTGTGATATCCTGGGATATATCATCCCCAGTTTCTTCGGACATATTAATTGCCTCTTCCAAGGAAATCTTTTTGCTATTATGTTCTTGTTTGGTTTCTGCCTGCCCCTCCGCATTTTCCTGATTGTTCTGCTGGGAGGTATAATCTGCGATTGCTACCTCGATTGCCTCAACCTTAATTCCCTGTTGATTCAAAGTATCCTTCAAGGACTGTAGCTGACTCTCAATCGCTTCTTTACTGATTTCATTCTGTACCACAAACTGAGCTGTCATAACACCATTCTTTGATTGAACCGCCAAACTAACCTTACCTAGATTCTCAGGATTCAACTGAAGCTCCATAGAACTCTGGTCCGGTCTTATGGTTACTCTGATACGTTCGATAATCTGATTTGCTATATCTCTGATCTCAGTTACCTGAACCATATTTCCATCTGAATTAAATTGAGTAGTTGTAGAAGCATTCGAAAGATTATTCAAGAATAATTCATATTGCTCTGCCATATTAATATCCTGATTATCCTTCTCGTTTAATCCGGATTGTGTACCAGAAGAGCCCTCCTTACTATCCGTTACCTTTACTACCTCCACTTGGATATTGCTTTCTTTGGTAGAAGCGGAAACATGATCCTCTTCCATACGATTCGTGGCTTTTCCTGTATCATCTGCATTTAGCTTTTGATTCATGATGATATTATCTTCTGCTAATCCCTCTAGATCGGTAACACCATCATCTTCCTGTAGTAGCTTTGCTTGATCAAGAATATTCTTGATTTGGTCAGGACTTAATCCTAGGTCTGCATCTACCATAAGTTCCTCTACTGACTGCAGCAACTGGTTCATCGTGTCAGATAGGTTCTCATCGGTTAGAATAGCTAGAATATTTGCAGCTTGGCTATCTGCCAGAACCAACTGTTGTAAATTCTCTGGCTGAAGCAGATCAGCTAATTCAAGGCCTTGTTCAGCTAAAAGCTTTTCAAGCTCCTCTGCAGATAGCTTAAGAAGATCCATAACGGTCTTCTGTACTTCCTGTAACAGACCAGCGATCTTCTCCAGGGTTGCTTCATCAACCTCTGTTTCCTCTGTAACATCAACCTTCACATCTTCTATCTTGCTGGTATTTTCCACCTTTTTTGTCTGGTTATCTGTGTGCGCTGTAGCCTTCGCATTATCCGTTTTCGCCAGATTCGATGAAGTATCTTCTGCTTGTTTGGCGCCACCATCAACTGCGTTACTTTTTTCCTTCTTACTATTCACAGCGTTTTGCTTGGAGCCTCTTTTAACCTCAGAGCTCTCTGAATGATTGGTCACTCCTAATCCTAATTTCATAGTATTTCCAAACATCAGATCAAAACCACTGTTGCTTTGCTTTCCTTTTAAAGCGACGCCTTCGGTTCCATTTCCAATCAGATTTGCTGCCTGGCTCATAACGCCTCGTGTCATCATGCGGTCATCCTCCTTTCTTAAGTTTATTGTAGAAATGAAAGCTAAAATTACACTCTTTCATTAATCTTGCACAAATGAAAGCCTAATGCTTACTTTCATTTGTCGTGAACTAACGAAAATAAAAATACGGTTTCGTTAGTCATGTATTAACGAAAACAAAATGCAGTTTTCGTTAATCTTGTATTAAAACCACCCTAAATAGGGTGTTTTTAACCTTTTTACTCTGTCAATCTCTCGGCATCCATATCCAGCATCTTCTTTGTAATCTTAGCTGCAGCCACATTATCCATTTCGGCTAGAATAGCTGCACTTTCCGCTGGTCTCATGCTAAGCAGTATCTGTGCTACTGACTCAACATCGGCAGTCATGGTCTCCAAAATCAGAGCGGCAGCCGCCGGCTCCATCTTTCGATAGATATCCGCTTTTTCCTTAATTGCGTCCGAATACTGAAGCTGCTCGACTACCTGTCGATAAATAATCTCTGCATTGGTAGGATTAATTGCTTCATAGTATTGCTTATATTCCTCAATATCCGGTGCCGCATCATTAAATACTACTTTTTTATCAAACTCCAGTACCCGCTTCTCAAATTCCAGCTGATTCTCTTCAAAGGTCTTAAGGCGATCAATTTCTGCCTGAAGCTCTGCAACTATGGTGCTGTTATCTGTACTGTTCTTAGCCATATCAGCGATTGTCTGTTCTAACTCCTTAATCTTTGCTATAGCATCCGGTAAGGATTTATATTCTAAACTGCTATCCTCTACAATAACCTCTTCTTCAGCTTCTGGTAATATCATATTTACTACGGGTACATCCTTCAGAATTGGCCGTAACACTCCGGAACCAAAGCCACCAATATCCATCTTTATTAATAAACCAAATACTGAGAGCCAGATAATCACGATTAATAATGCAATTAATATGGTCAAGATTTTACTGCCTTCTTTATTTTCATTCTCGCCAGTCTTGGCCTTATCCTTCTTTGCCATTATCGGTCCTCCCCATCCAGTGTAGGTCTGCTATAATTAAAGCTATTAAGCTCATCTACTTCCTTTTGCTCTTCTGCATTAAATTCCTGTATATACTCTTCCCACGCCTTCTCTTTCAGCTTTTCCTGAGTTTTTCTTTCTACCATAGCGTTGTTAAGTCTTATACGTGCAACTTCGAGCCGGTGAGCTGCATTTTTAACTACTGACGTCTGTTGTTTAATGTTGAGCTTCATAATATCGATAGCCTGCTCGCATTGCTTTAATTTAAGCAAATCCAGCTTAGCACTTCGAAGTTCCCGAAGTTCATCCTCATATCCGTCCTTACGCAGCTTCATCTTCTCCAGCTTCTCTTCTTCCTTGTTAAGCCGAAGTCTCGCCATACCGTAAGCTATCTTCGCCTGATCTTCAAGCTTTTTATTAACCTGAAGCAGGTTCTCCATACTATATCGGAACTTTTTCATTATTTATCAAAGATCTCCATCAACATCGAAATTTCATCAGGTAATTCTATTTTTGAATTAACATCCTGTTGTAAAAAAGCATTTACTTCTTTAATCTTGGCTATAGCATAATCTATATCCGGATTAGAACCGTTTTTATATGCTCCGATATTAATCAGGTCCTCTGCATCCTGATAGGTTGCCAAAACAGTCTTCAGCTTACCGGCAGCCACCTTATGCTCTTTTGTAACAATCGAACTCATGCAACGGGATATACTCTGAAGAATATCGATTGCCGGATAGTGATTTTTATGACCTAATTTACGAGACAACATAATGTGTCCATCCAAAATACTTCTTGCTGTATCAGTGATAGGTTCATTAAAATCATCACCGTCTACTAGTACGGTATATAATCCGGTAATGGATCCATTCTCCGAGTTACCAGCCCGCTCCAGAAGCTTAGGCATCTCAGCATATACACTCGGAGGATAACCTCTGGAAACCGGAGGCTCACCTGAGGCAAGTCCAATTTCTCTCTGTGCCATGGAAAAACGGGTCAGGGAGTCCATCATAAGTAGAACATCCTTCCCTTGATCCCTGAAATATTCCGCAATGGCTGTGGCTGTTTTCGCTGCCTTCTTACGAATGAGCGCTGGTTTATCAGAAGTAGCTACCACAAGAACGGAACGCTTGATACCTTCCTCTCCGAGATCTCGTTCAATGAACTCACGAACCTCTCTACCACGCTCTCCGATTAATGCTATAACATTAATATCCGCTTTTGTATTTCTCGCAAACATTCCGAGTAGGGTACTCTTTCCAACACCACTACCAGCAAAAATTCCGATTCTCTGCCCTTTTCCGACTGTAAGCATTCCATCGACCGCCTTAACGCCAAGGGGTAACACTTCATCAATGATCTTTCTCTTTAATGGGTCAGGCGGAGGCGCTTCAGCAGGATAATAGTGACTGCACAAAAGCTCGCTGGCATCCATCGGATTTCCCAGACCATCTAAGGTCTTTCCCAAAAGATCACTACCCACCGGAACCTTAAAGGCGGAACCAGAATTCTCTACCAAGCTTCCAATACCTATACCGGTCATGTCATCAAAGGGCATCAGTAATATCCTGTTTTCACGAAAGCCTACTACCTCGGCAGGGATTTTTTGGCTCTTGTTATCAGCCATTATATAACAAACATCATTTAAGTTCGCATTAGGACCGGACGCTTCGATTGTTAAACCAACCATTTTAACCACTCTGCCGATCTCCTGTTCATAGGATTTACCCTGCAGCTCTCTGTACTTATCAAAATTGATTGATACCATCGTTTCCCGCTTTCTATTTATATCGTCAATATTATCTATAACCTAAATACCTGCGATTAATTTCAAATCCATTATCAGATTATTCAACTGAACATCAAGACTGCAATTTATAACCTTAAGGTCCGTCTCAATGAGGCATTGGTTCTTCTTTAGGCTAATATCTTCAATAATATATAAGGACACTTCTCTTCCGATTGCTCCCAGCAGCAGTTCCTTCCGCATAGAGATAAACTCATAATCTTCTTTTGAGACCTTAATGGTGTACTCATCGCATTTATCCATATTCTTTAAGGTCTTATCCACTAAGTACAAGATGACATCTTCCTTGTCTTCAATAACAATTCCGGTAAGTGTCTCTACTAAACCGGCAATAATATCTGCCATCTGCGGTTCCAGAGAAGCCGCCATCTTATCATATTCATCCTTTAGCTGACGTGCTTTATCGTCATACTCTGCTTTCAGCTTATTAAGCTCTTTCTGACTTTGCAGCACCCCATCATTGTACCCTTTTTTCTGCCCTTCAGAATAAGCTTCTTTCTTAATTCTCTCTGCCTCTTTTTTAGCAGTATCAAGAATTGAAGCAGCTTCCTTTTTTGCATCCTCCAGAATAGCGGATACTGTCTCAGAACTTTCTTCCAGATTCGGTATCTGGTCTACTACAAGAGCCTTTAAGCCTTCCACAAACTCACCGTCAACAGGTGGCATAGCAACCTTCTGAGCCTTATTTCTTCGTTCTTCAAGCTCTTTATCAATTCGTATATGTGTATCAATAGTCTTTTTCGATGCTTCCTCATAACGAATAGCATAAGCTTTAATCACATTAGACAATAATCTCGTCACCTCCACCTCTTGAAATAATAATTTCAGAGGAATCTTCTAACTTTCTGATTATATTAACAATCTTCTGCTGAGCCTCTTCAACATCCTTCAAACGTACCGGGCCCATGTATTCCATATCTTCCCTTATCATGGAAGCAAGACGCTTGGACAGATTATTAAAGATAACATTCTGAACTTCTTCATTGGACCCCTTAAGTGCAACCGCCAATTCGTTATTATCAACTTCACGCAGAACTCTTTGAATGGACTTATCATCGAGACTTAAGATATCTTCAAACACGAACATCTTGCGCCTAATCTCATCAGCAAGCTCTGGCTCTTCGATTTCTAAGGTTTCCATAATATGCTTTTCGGTACCACGGTCTACGGTATTTAAGATCTCTACAATCGAATCCACACCACCGACAATGGTATAATCTTGATTTACTAAAGATGCCAGTTTTCGTTCTAACACCCTCTCCACTTCCTTTATTACATCCGGAGAAGTACGATCCATCTGAGCAATACGTTTCGCTACGTCAGCCTGCTTATCCGGTGCTAAGGCTGAAATAATCGTTGAGGATTGCTGTGAGGAAAGATAGGACAATATCAATGCAATTGTCTGAGGATGCTCGTCCTGAATAAAGTTCAATAACTGTGAAGCATCTGTCTTTCGAACAAATTCGAAAGGACGAACCTGTAAGGACGCCGTAAGCTTCCCAATTACATCCCTTGCCTTCTCCGCACCAAGTGCCTTCTCCAACAATTCCTTAGCATAAGAAATTCCACCCTCGGCAATGTACTGTTGAGCCAGACATATCTCATAAAACTCATCCATGACTTGATCCTTAGTGGCTGGAGATATGCTTCTGGTATTAGCAATTTCCAGCGTCATCGTCTCAATCTCTTCTTCTTTAAGATGTTTAAAAATACTTGCCGAGCGTTCCGGTCCAAGGGAAATTAACAGGATGGCCGCTTTTTGTACTCCGGAGATATCTCCATCTTTTCTTGCCATGATAATTCCTCCTTAGTTCCACTCTTCATTTAACCAGTTACGTAACAACTGCGCTACAGCTTCCGGTTTTTCATCAACAAACTTCTCTATCATTCTTCGAACCTCAGAGGTCTCATTAAACTCGATATCCTCTATAGATTGATTTTCCTTCGTAGTAGCCAGCAGCTGTTCCACGGACAATTCTGGCTCAAGCTCCGTAACCTCAACAGGACGTACACCCTTAAATACTACAAATATCAATAAGCCAACAATGAGCACTGCAAGGACAATCTGCAAATAATCCGTCCAGTTTCTGACCTGCTCAACCTTCGGAATAAATACAGGCTGTTCAAAGGCTGTTATCGAGATACGATCTTCCGAAATACCAGTCGCCATTGATACCATGGTAATGATGGAAGGATCTACCGCCACCAATCTGCTTCCGTCATTTCGGAGTGCATATTCTTCAAAGGAAATATCCGCCAACAGACCCTCCAGTTCCAAATTTTCTTCCTTATAATTTATCACCTTACGAAGCACAATACTAATTGATGATTGTTCCGGAACTATAGCACCTATTTCAAACTCTGTATTTGTAACCCTTTCATTGGGCAAATAATCATATTCTTTAATATTCACACTTCCATTGGTTGAATTCGAGTCCTGTACCATATAATCCGTTTCATCATTTGAGCTAGTCCCCGGTACACCTCCGCCAGAAGTATTGGCATTCTCCGAAGTATAGGTATAGCTATGACTATATAAACCTTGATCCTGACCCTCAGCCGGAAGATATTCCGTATATAGCTCCGTCACCTTATCCATATTAAAGACTAGGTTTGGCATAATCTCTGCATCATCAAACCCACTCTTCAGCAATCCCATATACAGATTGTTGATAAAGGTGTTGCGAAGCCTTTCTTTGAAATCCTCATTCGATGCAGCGCTTCCGGAGTAGAGATCCTGTTCACCACCATAAAGCAGATTACCCTCTTGATCAACAACCTTGATCTTCTCAGATGATTTATTTCCTATAACAGAAGCTACCATTTCAGCAATCGTCTTTGCTGTCTGCATCTGAAAATCCTTATTTACAGTCAGTAAAACACTGGCGCTTGTATCCTGCGCCTCCTTTAAAATTGATGTTGTAGATTCTGAAGGTATATAATAAACCTGAGCATCCTCAACACCTTCCATGGTTTTAATATAATTTCTTAATTGATTCTGAAGGTAAAGGTTTAACTTCAGAGTCCGATCACTATTGGTGGTACTAAGACTATTATTAAGCAGCTCATCCACAGTCAAGCCAGTTGAAGGCATATCGTTACTGGCTAAGAGTAAAATAGCATTAGAATAATTCTTGGTATCTACCGATACCGTCACTTGATCCTCTCCAAGCTTATAGGTAATCCCCTCTCCTTTGAGAAGCTCAATCACCTCACTAGCATCCTTTGTACTTTCTGCAATCGTCAACACTTCATATTCAACCCGCTGCATCAGGAAGATCAGTAGTGCAAATGCTAATACAACGACGCAGAAGACACTGATTATGATTGTCTTCTGCTTACTGGTGTATTTATTCCACAAATCAAGTAATCGTTTTGGTAATTGTTTCAATCTATCTGCCATTACCTTTAGCTCCTTGTTTTTATTTACCGAATCCTACTAGAATTGTAGGTTCATAATTTCTTTATAAGCATCTAATACCGCATTGCGGACTGCAACCGTATATTGTAATGACAAATTAGCTTTTTGCTGTGCAACCTGTAAATCATGGGTACTGTCTGTAAGCCCCATGGCATATGCCATCTCTGCTTCCTCAGCCTCATTCGTATAAGCATTCGTCTCTTTAACCATATTAACAGCAGCCTGAAACAGACTTTCAAAGGTTGCATTACGGTTCTTTGATGCCGCAGACTCTGAATTTACACCGTATTTACTTAAATCCGCCAAATTACCGATTGAAGTTATATTCATATTTCTCTCCATCCAAACAGACTATAATGAAACTGTTTCTCTTCACTTATTTAATATCTATTTCCCTAATTCAAGACCCTTTAAGGCCATATTCTTCGTAGCATTGAAAGCTGTTACATTAGCCTCGTAAGATCGACTCGCATCAATCATATCTGTCATCTCTTGAACCACATTCACATTAGGATAAGAAACATAACCATTTTCATCCGCATCTGGGTGAGAGGGATCATATACTTGTCTCATTGCCGATTCCGTATCCTCCAGTATCTTCGTTACCTTAACTCCGTTTCCGGCAGTTCCTGCAGTCTTCATCAGTATGTCTCCGAAAGGAGTAACATCCTTTTCCGAAAACACTACCGCCTTACGACGATACACATTGCCATTCTCGTCTCGCGTCGTATTAACATTCGCAATATTCTGCGAAATAATGTCCATCCTCAGTCTTTGCGCGGTCATACCGCTGGCGCTGACATTCATACCATTCATAAAAGACATTTTTCCATCTCCTTTCATACCATTATGAATTAAATTTCATCAAAATAAGGGTGCATCGCTCCAATATCCGATACGCAAATATGAAGTAGTAGGTCATATTCACTCTTGCACCCTTATACTATTTTGCCAAAACCGTTTTAAGTCGACTAAACTCCTGTGTCATCGAATCCATAAGAGAATAATAACGTATCTGATTCTCAGCCAGATTCGCAGATTCCGTATCGATATCCACATTATTACCATCCAGACGGAAACTCAGATTTACATTATCGGTATATACAGTCGCATCTAGGGCTTTCAGATTGGCTTCTCCCACCCTCTTATCCAAAGAATCATCTCCGAGCAAAGCCGACATCAGATAGGATTCGAATTGAACATCCTTTCTCTTATATCCGGGCGTATTTACATTGGCAATATTATTCACTATCACTTCGTTACGTTTCCAGCTTGCATCAGCTGCCTTATCCAGCAAGTTAATGTAATTAAATGCGTTAGAGCCTATCATTTTGCACCCCTCCTATATAACATAATTATAATTAATATTTTAAAAAACACAAGATATATTTGAAAAAATAGTAGAATTATACTATACCTTGTATAATAATGGGGTAACATGTAGTAATTCAGATGAAGATTATCTTTGATTCCTAGCAAATAATTACTCCTATAGTAATATTATAAAATTAATAATTATACTAAAATATACTTATATAGGATATTGTTAGAAGGGCACCCTTTAACTTCAATTCACATTCTCTGTTAATTTTATCCCAAATAGCGCAAAAAGGACTTATGAGATATTGCTCACAAATCCTTTTTACTATCTTTTCCTTTTATATTTAATTATTCAAGTTTTTAAGTTCTTCAAATACGACATCATTGAGTACCCTTATATAGGTCCCTTTCATGCCAGAAGATCGAGATTCAATGACACCAGCGCTCTCAAACTTACGTAGCGCATTTACAATAACAGATCTGGTAATTCCTACACGGTCTGCTATCTTACTAGCGACCAGTATTCCTTCATTCCCCTTTAATTCTTCAAAGATATGGGTAATTGCCTCCAACTCCGAGAAAGATAGAGTACTGATTGCTGATCTAACAATCTGAACCTTTCTATTCTCTTCTGCATTCTCCTCATTAACAGAGCGCATCATCTCCAGTCCGACCACCGTAGTACCGTACTCACTCAAGATAATGTCATCTAATGTATATTGTGGACCATTCTTATACAAGAACAGAGTACCTAATCTCTCACCTGCAATATCAATCGGCGTAATAATCGCTTGATATGTGTCAACATTATCAAATTCAAAACCTAAGGTTCTTAAATTAACATTTTCTTTTGTTGATAATATATTCAATAATCTTTCATTCAACAAACCATCTATATGTCTTCCTACTGCATCCTTGATTAATTCCTTAATCTCAGTGATATCACTACGATTCTTGACACCAAGCACCTTTCCCTTACGGCTGATTACTAAAACATTGGATGCAAGTATTTCGCTTAAGACCACACAGATGTCATTAAATACCACCTTATGCGAATTATTATTATGCAGCAGGTTGTTGATCTTTCTTGTTTTATCCAGCAATTGTACGCTCATTACATAGTCCTCCCAGCTATCATATATCCTCCAGGTTCCAATAACACTATGCTATCTCTTTCAGTATCCATGGAAGAAGACAGTACAATTCAGAAATCATATATAATGAATTCTTGGACAATTCCCGTTTCTTCAAAATAGTCTTTAATTGTACTACCTTTTCAATTTTATCACAAATTATCACCAAAAACAATAGGTTAATCGTTATTTTGACACACATTACTTTATAATTTTTAATTTTTATGTCCAATTTCCCATATTTTCGAAAAAAACATTATATTTTGTCACAATTTGAAAAATAATCCGTTATTTTACGCTTCCTTCACCTTAACAAATCCACATTTATCATTATCACAAACCAGTTTATTACCCTTTTCCAGAAGAAGACCGCCACATTTTTCACATCGAATACTCGAGGGCTTCTGCCAGGTCATAAATTCACAATCCGGGTTATTGATACAACCAAAATATTTTCTTCCTTTTTTCGTCTTTCTGATAACAACATCGCTTCCACAATAAGGACATTCAACTCCAATCTTCTCGAGATAGGGCTTTGTCTTTTTACATTCAGGGAAGCCGGGACATGCCAGGAATTTACCGTGAGGGCCATATTTAATCACCATATTCCTACCACATTCCTCACAAATCTCATCCGATACCTCATCTTGAATTTGTATCTTATCCAACATATTATGGGCCTGTGTTACTGCTTCTTCCAGATCAGGGTAGAAATTGCTGATAATCGTCTTCCAGTTTACAGTACCATCTTCAACGCAGTCTAATAGAGATTCCATATTCGCTGTGAAGTTTACATCCACAATACTGGAAAAAGCAGCCTTCATGATATTATTCACCGCTTCACCAAGCTCAGTTACATATAGATTTTTATTTTCCTTAATAACATATCGCCTTGCAATGATGGTCGTAATCGTCGGGGCATAGGTACTGGGACGCCCGATTCCTAATTCCTCCAGCATCTTTACCAGAGACGCCTCAGTATAGTGCGCAGGTGGCTGGGTGAAATGTTGACTTTTATCCAGTTTGGCCAAAGGTAGCTTATCTCCCTCCTTCAAGTTATCAAAGGAGGTACCCATATCCTCTTCCTCTTCCTCCGGTATATAGACACTCATAAAGCCATCAAAAACAAGTCTTGAGGCGGAGGACGAAAACTTCAGCGCATTCGCTTCTATCTTAATCGTTGTTGTTTCATATTTTGCTGGCTGCATTCGACTGGCGATGAAGCGTTTCCAAATCAATTGATACAAACGATACTGGTCTCTATTTAAGCTTTGCTTAATCTCTTCCGGTGTAAACTCTACATAGGTAGGACGGATTGCTTCATGAGCATCCTGTATCTTCTTACCCGTCCGCCCCTGGTTTTCTTCCAGAGCGACAAAATTCTCTCCGAATTTTTCCTTAATGAACTGCTTTGCAGCTAGATCTGCTTCGTCACTGATACGAACAGAGTCGGTACGCAGATAGGTAATCAAACCCACGGTTCCATGCCCTTTAATATCTACACCCTCATATAGCTGCTGTGCCAACTGCATTGTCTTCTGAGTTGAAAAATTTAACGCCTTAGCTGCTTCCTGCTGAAGCGTACTTGTGGTGAACGGCAGAGGTGCTTTACGAATACGTTCGCTCTTCTTAATTTCACTGATCGCAAAAACTGCATTCTCTAGCTGCTTAACAATGTCATTCATTTCAGCTTCGTTACGGATTTCCTTTTTTGACCCGCTAAGCTTAGCTATAAGCGGCTTCTTCTTCCCTTTGATATCGAATTCAGCCTCCAAAGTCCAGTATTCCTCTGGTACAAAGGCATTAATCTCATCCTCACGATCACAAATCAGGCGAAGAGCAACTGATTGTACTCTTCCGGCACTCAAGCCTCGCTTTATCTTAGACCACAGTAGCGGACTGATGCGATAACCAACCATTCGGTCGAGCATTCTTCTCGCCTGTTGCGCATTCACCAAATCCAAATCGATATCCCTGGCCTGTTTAATTGAGGCTTTCACTGCATTCTTCGTAATCTCATTGAAGGTAATTCTGCTAGAATCCTTCTCCTGTAATTTTAAGGTCTGGTACAAGTGCCAGGAGATTGCTTCTCCTTCACGGTCAGGGTCAGTTGCAAGGTATACCTTATCCGCTTTTTTTACTTCCTTGCGGAGCTTGGCAAGCAGATCCCCTTTGCCACGAATTGTAATGTACTTTGGTTCAAAGTCATTTTCTATATCAAACCCCAATTGGCTCTTGGGCAAATCCCTTACATGGCCATTCGATGCAAGAACCTCATAATTTGCACCGAGAAATTTCTTAATAGTTTTAGCCTTTGCCGGAGATTCTACTATCACAAGATATTTTGGCATTAAATGTGTCCCCTCATTTCTTTATTTTAAATATTACGCTAATTATTACTGTTCAATCCATTTTCTCATACATATCAAAATACATGTTTTGTCTGACAGCCATAATTATCAGAAGTTATTAAGGATATTAACGAAAGCCAGCCTTGTAGGTTTTCATTAACTGTATATTCAAAAATATCAGCTTCGCAGATATTTTGTGAATCAGGTATTCAAAAATATCAGCTTCGCAGATATTTTGTGAAGCAAGTATTCAAAAATATCAGCTTCGCAGATATTTTGTGAAGCAAGTATCAATAAAAATTAGATTAGGAGCATTCATGAAGCAAGTAAATAAATAAACCTATAAATAGGCTTTTCCTGATGGGTTTGGCTCCAAACATAGAGAAGCATATACTATTTTACAATCTTTTTCAAGAAGTTTATTATTTTTTTTCAAAACGTCTATAAATTGTTCATAAATTCAAGAAATAGTGTTTTATCATCCTTTATGCTGTAACTCATTCTACCCCTAACATGTACAATTTATTACACCAACTTTATAAGCCGCCCTTTTCAGTATGAAGTTTAGCCGATCACTAAGTCCTCGTAACAACCTCCTTTGAGACAAAATATATGCTACAGTTAAGGTGTTTAGTATTGTCGGCCATCTTTTTTAGACCGGCTGCTTACAATAAAAATTCTTTATTGTCTGACAAATCATACCCTGAAGCTCTAGTAGCAACAGCGGTTCCAGAATATGTTCAACGGGTAGCCCAGTAAGCATGGCTATCTCCTCAATATGTTTCGGATCCGAATCAAGGCAGGAATATACCCTATTCTGATATTCATCCGTTAAGCTGATATTCATCTCCCGACTACTTTTACCATAATACCCCGGAATTAAATCCTCCAGGATATCCTTCGGCGATGTGATCAGCTTCGCTCCTAACTTAATCAGATTATTACAGCCTTCGCTCAAGCGATCTGTAGCTCTTCCCGGCAGCGCATAGATATCCTTTCCCTGATCAAGCCCGTAATCGACTGTAATAAGGGAACCACTTTTTTCTTTCGCCTCAATAACTACTATACCATCACTCAACCCAGCGATAATGCGGTTTCTCATCGGAAAGTTTCCCGCAAGAGGTTTCATACCCGGTGCATATTCACTTATGTTCCCTCCCTCTCTCTGAATATCCATGTACAAGTCGATATGTTCTCTTGGATAGCAGATATCAATCCCACATCCAAGAACAGCATAGGTTATCCCACCTACCGACAGTGCACCCTGATGTGCATAAGCATCCACTCCTCTTGCCAATCCACTGATAACATGCACTCCTTCCTTAGCGATGGCTCCTGCTATGTACTTTGTCATTTCTATACCGTATGGAGAGCAATCTCTCGCACCCACGACAGCGATTACCCTATCTCCCTTCTCAGGAAGCCTGCCCTTCAGGTAAAGTGCATAAGGTGCTGCGTAAATATTCCGCAATTTATCCGGATAGGCTTGGTCCTCTCTTGATATAAAAGTAGCACCACTACTTATCAGTTTATTATATTTATCGATTATCGAATTCCTATCCCTATTTGAGCAAATTGTCTCAATATCCTTATCTTTTATCAATTCAACAAAGGCCCCGTCCTTTTTATGCAAATATAGCTCATCCTTGGATGTCCTAAATATCTCTTCCGCTGAGCCATAGATGTCCAGCAGTAGTTCTATCTTCTTAATTCCTATTTGGTTTAAATTGGCCAACCAATACCGATAATGTACCTGTTCCATACTATCCCTTCCTTTTTTAAAATCTGGTTATTAAAAATGTGAACTATGCTTTTCAATAATTCACATTAGTCCCCCCAATATTTTTGATCAATGGAACGATAGCAAATCGCTTCACTGATATGCTTGGTTGTAATTCTTTCGCTCTGGTCAAGATCGGCGATGGTTCTGGCCACCTTAAGAATCCGATGGTAAGCTCTTGCACTGAGATTCATTTTAATAAAGGCTTCCTCCAGCAAAGCCTGTTCCTTGGCATCCAATTTACAATATTTCTTAATTGATCTCGGCGTTAGGTTAGAGTTAAAATAGATATTCTGTCCTTCATAGCGTTCCAGCTGTATCCTTCTGGCAATCGCTACTCTTTGGCGAATCGAGGCAGAGCCCTCCTGCTTCTCCTGGACCTGAAGCTCCTTATAATTCATCTGCAGTGCCTCGATACAGATATCAAAGCGGTCCAGCAAAGGCTGGGAGATACGTCCAAGGTATCGCTTAACCTGATTGATAGAACAATTGCAGCGGTTTCGGTCAGGGTAAAAGCCACAGGAGCAGGGGTTCATGGCAGCAACCAACATGAAGCCTGCCGGATATTGATATGAGGCATTGAGCCTTGCTATAGTAACCGACTTATCCTCCAATGGCTGCCTGAGCACCTCAATCGTATTCTTTTGAAATTCGGGTAATTCGTCCAGAAAAAGGACCCTATTATGTGAGGTTTCATGAAACTTTGTCTAATAAATACTTATGCTTTCTTACTATCTCATTGATAATGGATAATGACTTGAAATTCAATGTAATACTTCCGTCAGTACTCACCACTATATTATCAATGTCTTTCAATAACTCCTTACGACTTAATTTCTGCCTAACTACTCCACTATTAAATTCTTCCTGTAAAGTGTTATTTTCTTCTTCAAATGCTTTTATAATCTCGTCAACGTCTGCAATATCTCTATATATTTCCTCATTGGTTTTTGATAACTCCTTTACCTTTTCAGTAAGGTCATTCAACTCCTTTTCAAGTGGTTGTTTCCTTTTATCTAATTCTTCTTTTGAAAAGCTGTCCTCTAAATATAAATCAAGTAATTTGCCTTTCTTCTTATTGATATCTACAATCTGCTCCTGTAATTGCATTATTTCAGTATCATTATCTTTATCAATTCTGCTTTCAAGTACGGAACGGATGTGCTTTAATTCCACTAACCCACTTTTCACCCTGTTCCATCTTCTAATTGAATAGCCTGTACTATTAAGTAAATTATCTAATTCATCTTGTGTAACTGTGGGATTTTTGCATTCCTCAATCCCATTATCAGTATCATATCTGTATCTACACCTACAGGCAAAGTACCGAATTGTCCTTGTTTTCAAATGCTTTACACCACAGGCTTGATAAGTAGTACCACAATTACCACATACAAGTATACCGGCATAGTCTGTTTTTCCTAAATATCTGCCCTTATTGATTTTATGTGATGTATTACTTTCCCTTATTTCCTGTGCCTTTTCAAACATTTCCTTACTAATTATTGCAGGAATTTTATCGGTTTCAAATCTTACTTGCTCTTCAACAGGAACATTCCTTTTTCTTTTATCACCAAATAAATCTCCTGTATTAAATTTCATACCATAATTCAATCCCGCATACTTTTCATTTTTCAACATACCTAATATTGTTGTACTGCAAAATCTTTTTCCTTGTCGTGTAAACATATGATAAGTGTCTGCTAATTCACGACATATTCTTTCAGAGCCATAACCGTCAATATACATTTCAAATATTTTGTATACTACCTTTGCTTCTTCTTCCACTATTTCAAGCCTATTTTCGGGATGTGGAATATATTTGTAACCATACAAACAGTAACCTACATATATATTTCCTTTCTCTGCTCCCTCTCTCATACCAAATCTAACTTTCTTACTTTTGTCACGACTATCTCTTTCATCAAAACTCATGAATATTTGAATGTATGTGATATCGTCTGAATTCTCCGTTGTCTTATTCAAGTCAAGAAAATAAACATACACCTTATTTAATGCCAATGCCTTTAATATAACATCAACTGAAACATTCCTAGCAAATCGGCTTGTATTCTTAACGAATATCATATCAAATTTGGGTTTTGCAATAATTCGATAGCCGTCATTTATGTCTAATCCTGCGTCAGTAAGCATTCTATTAAAATCTTTACGTTTTGTAAGGCTTGTTCCTGTTATTCCTTTATCTGCATATGTACCGATATAGTCATAATCTGGATTTTTTCCTACTTCTCTTTCAAAGTAATTCTTCTGATTTTCAAAACTATTCTCTTGGTCTTCCTTATCTGTCGATACACGACAATAGGCACATACTCTTTTTTTCATACTAATTTATCCCCTTTCAAAGTGTTAAAGTATAATTGAGTAACTCTCAGACCTTGTGTCGTCAATTTTGACTATGCTTACACTATTTCCGTATGTATTTGTATTGATGAAAAGTGAAAGCTCTTCAAAAGCTCTTTTACAAGGTCGTTATTTTGCATCTACTATGCCTAAATATTTGTAAATGGTCGGATATGATAAATTGCATAATCTTGAAAACTCCTTTTTGTTTATCTCACCATTTTTATATTTTGGATAGTGCTTATAGAAGATTGATGGAATTGTATCTTCAGTAACAACTGGTCTGCCTACAATTTTTCCTTTTGCTTTTGCATTTTGCATACCACTTTTTACTCGCTGACTAATCATGTTCCTTTCCATTTCACTAAATACACCCATCATCTTCAACATCCCCTCTGTCATGGGGTCTAACTCCTTGATACAATCAACTACAAATGTACCTAATACTAACTTTAAATGCTTTTCTTTTGCATACTCAATAATCTCACATAACTGTTTTGTGCTTCTTGTAATACGACTAACTTCTGTGGCTAAAATGGTATCACCGTTTTGTACTGTTTTCAGTAACTTGCCTAATTCAATTCTGTCAGCCTTTGTACCACTTTCATATTCTAAATAAATAGTCTCCTTTGTCGCCCCCTGCTCAATCAAATCCCTAACCTGTCTATTGATATCCTGTTTTGATTCATCTGTTGAGCATCTTGCATAACCATAAATCATAATTTTTACTACCACCTTTCAATAATTTCCCTTTTATTTACATTTTCATTATAAGATATAAGTAAAAAGCCTTCAAGCATTTCTTTTACATTTTTACCCATAATTCGACTGCTTTTCATTACTTTTTGAATGTATAAAAACTATAAACGATAACAAATGATTATTTTTACACTTATTATATAGAGAAAAATGTTAATTTATAAAAGAAATGCATTAAAAAACTACCAATAATTTTATATATATTGGTAGTCGAAGTTATCATGTTCATTTTCTTATGATGTTCTGTTTTCCTAACATCCTTTTAATTCTTGAATTAACTTTTTATGAATATTTTCATAATGATATCTAATATAAGTGTTTGAAACAATGTGTTTAAACTCTATAAATTTTTCATTTAAACTATCCCTATTATCGATGTGAATTAAATGGGAACCATCCATTGGATTTATCGCTAATATTCCTAAGTCAAACATTTTATGATGATTCGGACATAGAACAATCATATTATGAAGATTATCTGTTCCATTGTGTCCATTTCCTAGTGGTTGCAGATGGTGGACTTCAGAATAATACACTTTCCCATCCACATGAATGGTTTGATTACAAATTTGGCATTTGTTTTGATATAACTGTTTTAATTCCACTACAATGCTTCTATTTCTTTTCTTTTTCTCTTCTAATGTGAGATATGTATCCGAAGGCACTTCATTATCAAAGCTTTTATTGTCAATCTGTTCCGATTTTTCTGATAATGAAGTTAAATTAAAAAAATCAAATCCAACATATAAACCATCATTATTAATGCTAATATATTTATAATAAGCTTGTTTAACAAAATCAGCATACCCATGCATTTTAATTATTTCATTCAATGCTGAGCCTTTTGATATTAATAGTTCATGATATACTTTGTTTGCCCTTAAGTCATTCAATGATAAAGAATATATATTCATTTTATTACTTATGTATATTAGCATATATCCTGCCAGATTTACTATATCAGATGGCTTTCTGCCGTTCCAAAAATTATGGTCTATTTCTAACTCATAACCACTCCATTTCTTTACAAAAAACGCCGAGCTGTCACTATTTTTCGATACATGGCTATTACCTATTTTAATATAGTCAATTATATACTTTGAATTGTCTATGGGTAAAATGATTTTATCTATGTATTCATTATCATGTATTCTTATTTCTATTTGATTATCATTATAAATATTAACATCGTTTGCTCTGAGAAAAGAAGTATTATCTTTGTTCTCAATTAGTTCCTTAGTTCCAAATCCCGCTGAAAGAGCTACACTAAATAAAGCCTTTAATGTAATTATTGCTATTTCATTATTAAGATGTGTGTAGTATGAGTCATCAAATAATTTCATTAATTCTTCAGATTTGTCTAAATAAACAGTTGCAAATTTTTTTCTTTTGGATGTCAAATTATTTTCACTATCAAATTCTTTAGCATCATTTCGGCTGATTGGGAAAATATAACCATTATTATTAAGATACTGTTTATTTATGAAGATGCAAAAATTAGATAAAGCACTATATTTCGTTAAAGCACTACCATCTCCGTCAAAAATATAATCAAAAAGATTATTTTCAGCTATGATTTCTTCTAAACTTTTAGATATATGTTTAATGACATATTGCTTTACCGGATTTCTATAAGTCCTTATAGTTGTATTCCCTTTTATAACGTCGTACCATGTATCATATATATCATAGTCTAAAATCTTCATGATAACCTCCTAATGTTCCTATTAGTACCTATAATAGCTTTTCTTTCCCAGTTTTTATTATTACATCATGATTTTCCTTGTATTCCACAATATCCGAATTAAACTTTATTTTCCATATCTCTCTATAAATCCTTTATGTAACAGTTCAATCAAACTTTGTATCTGCAAATTATTCATTCCTTTAAGCTCTTCTTTACTCATAAATGCTCCAGCATTATTATCATCTTTAGAAATAATAACGTGATATTCATTTGTATCTTTATCAAAACCTATCTTACCAATATAATCGTGTTTTTCACAAAAATCGTAAAAGTACTCTTTAAACACTTACGGTATCCCCCTATTAATAATCAATTTATTCCACCCTTAATTTTCTTAAATAATCCCGTATCCCTTTTTCAATTCCGTCCTTTAATTCATGTATTTCTTTTGGTAAGGTAATATATACTTTCTTTTTTTCATCAGGTTCAATTTTAGCGTCTCTGCACAAAGCAAACGTAGCATTATATTTTACATCGAAATTATATTCTTTAAATATAGTGCCTATTTCAATACACTTATCCCTAATTTCTATTAAACCTTTGTAAAATTCCTCTTGGTAAAACGGTGCATTAAAATTTATAATATGCAAATACTCGTTATACTTATCAACGTATTCTTCATATTTCTTTTTATTAAATTCTTCTAATTCATCTTCCTTTGTAGGTGCTTGTTCATATGTTGGGTATAAACGTGTTGTCGCCCACACAACTTCAACAAGTGCTTTCCATATTTCTTGATATATTTTAAATTCCTTTTCATATTGTATCTTCGTGATATGTAATGCTTTATCATCTAATGTACGCAATCTTTGTAACTCTTTATTAATATCACCTTTAAATCCTTCTAATTCCTTTCCATACTTAACCTTTTCTTTTTCAAATATTCTATTTGCCCATACTTTTCCTAACCAACTTGATAATCCTAATATTATTACACTTGAACCACCTATTCCAGTAATTACAGCACCTAGTATTGTAAATACCTCATTCATAGACATACCCCCATTCTAGTTACAATATACCACAATAATACTTTTTTGTCATTACTTGTAAAATCAAAAAAGCTACTGCTTTTTTCACAATAGCTTTTCATATTATTCATTTTATTTTTCTGTTATTGTTTCTACTCCGTTTTCAGTATCATACATAATTGAAATTCTTTCTCTATCACCGTTTTTATCTTTAGCAGTATATGTAACTGTTACACCTTTATCATCCAGTGAAAGAATTTGCATTGCAACACTACCATCATCAAAAATTGTTAATCTACTATCTTCAATCGGTTTATATTCATCGTAAATATCAACCCAAGCTAATGCAGCATTACATGCTTTGTCATACAATTTTTCATATTCATCATCAAATACATAGTGTTTACCTTTACTTAAATCCTCAATGATAAATTGCGGATTTGAATTATCTGTCTCTATTTCTGATGAACTTTGTTCACTAGGCGGATTTTTTTCATAATCATTAAGTAACACACCCAAAGTAATAACGACTACTACAATAATAATAAACACAACAAGAATACTTATTAAACAACCTTTTTTCATATGCAATTCTCCTTTGAATCCTTTTCTATTATTATATAAAACAACCCAAGATAAAACAAGTGCTATATGCATATAATTTTTAAGTGCAAATATAAGGTGTATCAATATGTATTTTTTGCACTTACGATTGGATATAAGGAGGTGCATAATGTTTAACATAAAAAAGAATGAAACAATAAATAAAACTTTTCGTATTCCTCTTGATTTAATGAAAAAGCTAGAAAGTATCGCTCAACAAAAGAATGTGTCAGTAAATAACTTGATTATTCAATGCTGTGAATATGCACTAGATAATCTACCAACAGATGATGCAAACTCCTAAATAATATTAGGTAAAAGCTACTGATATTTCACAGTAGCTTTTACCAATTATCCTTGTAATTCCTTATACTTCTTTATCAGTTTATCAAGTGTTGGTCTACTGACATTCAATAATTCAGCCAACTCTTGCTTACTTGCGATTTCACGGTTAAGATACTTTTTATAATACGTACTAAAATTATCTACTTTGATTTCTTTTCTGCCCTTGTAAACTCCGTTCCTTTTTGCTATTGCAATACCTTCCTTTTGCCTTTCCAATAAATTAGTCCTTTCAAATTCATTGATTGCACCTATCATGGTAAGCATTAATTTGCCTGTTGGTGTACTTGTGTCTAAATTTTCCTTATTGCTTTTTAAGTGGATGCCTTTCTTATTCAAAATTTCAACTATGTCAAGTAAGTCCTTTGTGCTTCTTGCAAGTCTGCTAAAATCATGAATGAATATGGTGTCGCCTTGTCTTGCAAAGTCAATCATTTCTTTTAGCTTTGGTCTATTAGTATCCTTTGCACTTACCTTTTCAGTAAACCACTTTTCAATACCTCTTTTCTCTAATGCTTCAATTTGTCTTGCTTCATTCTGCTCCACTGTACTTACTCTTACATATGCAATATTCACTTTCATACCCTCACTCTTATTTACAATATTTTCCTTCATTATACAGTCTTGTAAAACAAAGGGCTAGACCCTGTTTACACATCGTAAAATAATTTGAAAAACAACCTTATTTTCGTATTAATCGCCCCCATATGAAATTGTAATTTAGAATGTACCGTATTTTTACGTTCACCTATTATATAGAAGAATTTCTAATTTATTAAAGACATCTTGAAGATAAAATTAATATATGGTATCCTATATTTAGTAAATTTTTCTATTTATACAAATGAGGTGATTATATCAAAGAATTACTTGAATTCATGGGTAAGAATATTTATGTCTTAGGCATTTGCTCGTTGATTACTATCGGATCTTTTATAGTGTCTATATTCATTTCGATTAGAACCAAAAAAATAGATGATAAGATTAAAGAACTTAAGGCTGGAAAAGAATATAATAAAAACAGAAAGAAGATGGCTTCTTCATTAACTACATACCAAGATGCAATAAACCAAGATAAAAGTTACGATAAAATCCGTTTGAATATACTAAACGACCTAAATGTTTTTTATCATGTATCACTAAATACATTGAGCAAAAAGGAGCGCAGTACCTTTAATAAATTAATTAAAGAAGTTGAGAAAGACAAAAATTATGATATACACACTATTTGTAACTTACTATCAAGAATAATTGGATATCTAAATTATAATAAGGAGGCTTTATAATGACGAGTAAAGTAGAAATTATAAATAAAATTATTGAGTTAACAAAACAAGAAAAACTAGAATGGTTTTATTTGAATGACGCACCAACTTTGTGTAATCAATTAAGGGTCAAAGAAAACCTCGGAACTGAGCTAAGCAAAATTGCAATTCAAATTGAAAATAGTATCCCATTTGATTCCTCAAACAGCTTTTATACGATTCTTAATGGAAATTATATTGTTCTTCTAGCTTCTACTGAAACAAAAAAAATATTGAGAGACAGATTATCATTAATGCTCGTTACAAAGACCTATAGAGATAAAAATGTCTTTACAGATATGGAAGAAATACTACAATTACATACATTAGTAAAGGGAAGATTTCCTAGTGTTAATGATATTATTAATGATTTATTTGCCCTTTAGCTTTATTAAAAAGGCTACTGACATTTCACAGTAGCCTTTCTTACTTATTCGTGTGTATGTATTACATAATGGTCGCCTACATAAAATGACTTTGCTTCTGCATCGTATTGTACTTGTGTATTCAATATATGGCTCATTTTCATTACAAATGGCAAACAATACGAACTTTCAATTAATGCGTATGTCTTTCTGTCATCTTCTCCAGTGCCTGGAGTACGCCCAAATGGAAAATTATCAACTATTGTTACCTTGATAAATCCATTTTCATTTACTGTGAATTGATGTAATTTCCCTAACATTTTAATTTTCTCCTTTCCTGTAATCATAAATTGCTATGTCTATTCTTGGATACAATGAACGAAGTGAACCTATAAATGTATTCATTTCTTCTTTTGTATCGAATGACCGTGATAGTATTTCTTTTGGCTTTGTACTCCGATATGTAGTAAATAATATTATGTCAAGCCTGTACCCTTCATCTAAATAATTTATCACTAATTTATTTGCCCACAATCTTTCATCTCTACAATAGCTTTGTATTCCTTTGGGACTTAAACAACATTCAATCAAGTAAATCCTCCTCCCCTACAAATATAATCATCCCCGTGCTTGTCGGTGGAAATATGCCTTGAATAGTATAAATTTCATTTTGTACTTCTTCATAATTTTCAAAATGTCCTACTAATTTTTCACTTCTAGCACTTCTGGGATACGGCTTCCCATCCCAAAAACTTATACTAGCATCACATTCGCCTTTAGTAGTATTAATAAATGCCATTACAGGAGCAATTTTAGACGTGCCTTTACTTTGCATTTTATCAAGCTTTTTATGTAATGTACTGTATTTGCTCATTACCAAACCTCCTCGTCTTTTTCTTCAAGTCTTTCTAAATCATTGAGCCTTTCAATAATATCTGTCTTTTCAATGGAACGGTCTGCAATTTCAATCAATATCTTCGCCGCATTAAGCTGAGTATTTTTGGACGATTTTTCATCATTCATAATCTCAAATACTTTATCTACTGCTGTATTCATAAATAGCTTATTACGATTTAATGATTGCATTGCTAATGCTTTTCGTAGTCTATCAAGTGTGACATTGATTTTTTCACTATTCGCCCATTTATATGCAGTATTCCTATTAATGCCTGCTTCTTGCCCTGCTTTTGGTATTGAGCCATGACATAGTAAACTAATAACAAACTTTGTTTCCTTTACATTCAACCCAGCTATTTCTTCTGGCAACTTCAAATCCTCTGCTAATTTATTCATGTGAAAAATCCCCCCCTTTCGTACTAATTTATCCTAAAATATACTACTGTCTTTCCTTACTTGCTTTTTATATGCTCCTAAATTATTGCTTCGTGTCTTTACTTGTGTATCTACTCTTGATGCTTTATTGACTAAATCATCATCTGCAAAACTGAATGTCTTATTCTCAGACTTTGTATTTTCAATTTTGACGGTGCTGTCATTATTTTCTAGTGTATTAATACTCGGCTCATTATTCAGCACCGTCAAAAGCCCTTTAACAAGGTCGTCTTTGTAATAGCTATACATACAATTCAAAGCACTTTCTTTATCATTGAATGATTGAATATATTTTCTTACCATGTCTGGAGTAATTCGCCTTACTACAACAACATCGTATTTCTGAATATATCCTTTTCCTTGTATGTACTCCTCTCCATTGGCTATATACACTTCCTCAATGTCAGTATCTATGTATTGTGGCTTTGATATAGTCAATGGATTGAATACTGTATTATCGGTTGACCTAATATTGATAGCCATTTATCTACCCTCGTCTATTTGCTTTTGGATTTCCTCAATTTCAATATCAAATTGTCTTTCTAGTGTCGGCATCGGTACGACACTACGCACATCACCATTCAGTATTTTTTCTGCGGCATAATAATGTCCGTGATTGTAAGCATTACTCCATTCAGTATTGATTGCTTCAATCTGCTTTTCCTTTTTCAATTCAAAGTCAATCTCTGCCTGTGACTTGCTATTGATAAATGCCTTTTTGTATAAATCATCTGTCCATAATGAATCGTCGATTTCCTTACTGTCAATCAATTCAAGAACTGCCTGTGCTCCCGATTTTGATACAACTGCCATTTCTAAAAGACTATCCTTTTTATATGGATTGATTTTTAATTCAGCTAATAAACGTGACTTTGTATAATTGACAGTATCAAGGAAGTCCTTATTCACCGTATGGCTGAATGGAGTATTCTTGATTTTACTAACCCTGTCTTCATACTGCTTATTCAATGTTTCCACTTCTGCAAGTGCTTCTTCTAAAACTGCCCTTGCTTCAACTTTTAATGCCTGTAACATTTCCTTTTTCCATACAGGAGTATAATACTTTGCATTGTCATTGATTTCCTGTTTGATTGCATTAATATTCTGCAATACTGAATTGATTAATAATCCTTTTTCCTTGTTTCCTACTTTCATAAACTCTGGTAATCTCGGCATAATTATTTATCTCCTTTCAATTCTTTGGCTTTGGCTTCGGCCAATTTACTTGCATTTTCAAGTCTTTCTTGCTTTTTACGGTAATAATACTTTTTTTGATTTTCACATTGTCTACGTCTTCTTTCCTCGTATTCTTCTAATGTCAATTTTTTCATGGTGTACTCCTTTCATTGTTTGTACTGTGCCTAGTATTACATGATACACTTATTAAATAATATGGAAATTTTTTATCTGAAAAATGACTTCAAGCCCAGTATTTATATAGCTTTATTGACACTTGAACAGACTAGATTTTCACTTTCAGAAAATTGCAAAATCATTCCTCAATGTAAAAATCACTTTCTGCAAAGCTAAAATCAAAATCACCACCTTTATAAAAATGATTTGCTTGCATACATGAATATCTAATAAATCCAACTCCTTGCATTGATACAACCCTTGCAATTTTCTTGCCTTTCTTTTTATTCATTGATACTCTTATATGTTCAGCTACTTTCCATGCTGATTTTTCCTCATTACCCATTACCCCTGTATGTATATGCCTTGGTACTTTATCGCCATATACTACTATTTTTTGCTTACCTTGTTTTCCTGTCCTTTCAATAACTTTAAATGCTGTTTTACTGTCAGTATCACTATCTGCTATAAACCAACTAATATGTGGATTCTTCTTTCGTGCATATTTGTAAGCATTTTGCAAATCTATAATATCTTTATCTGTTGCTTCAAAATACAATTCAATACTGTATAATACGGCTGGTGCTTTGACTTTTGGCATATCTGAATATTTGTAAATCATTTTTCAGCCGTCACCTCCATGTGCATTGCCTTTGCCCCTAATACTTTTATCAATTCATTTTTCAATTCCTCTGGTATATGCTTTGCACTTAATCGAAGTACCTTTTTACCGTTTACAGTATCCCAAAATACTTTGACTTCGCCTTTCTGACTTTGCATTTCATCAACTCCTTTCTTGACAAAACAAAAAAGCACTTAAACCGCTTATCTTTTAAATAAGTGTTTAAGTGCTAAAGTGTTTTGTGGTCTGTGCCAATGTATCATAGGAGGAATACATCTTTGACACTTTTATTATAACAGATTTTTCCTACTATTGAAAGCAAAAAGATTAAATTTTCCTAGTAAAATCAAGGCTTTGAGTGGTGTCTATAAAATGTTTTGAAACCTTACAACATAGTACTCCAAGATGAGCCAGACTGATTTCTCCCGGTTTAGGGACGCCACCCCCGCCAACTAAGGCAGTCGTTGTGATTGTATGGTGTGGACTGCGGAAGGGTCTCCTGGCAATTAATGCTTGCTGGTCCATAAGACCAGCGATACTATAGATCTTTGATATCTCCATGCTCTCTTCAAAAGTAAGCTCAGGCATAATAGATGGTATCCGCTTAGCCAGCATGGTTTTACCCGATCCCGGTGGTCCGATCATAAGCAGATTATGTAGCCCTGAAACCGCAATCTCGATGGCCCTTTTCACCGCTTTCTGGCCTGCCACTTCCGAAAAATCAGCAGCTTCTCCTGCCTTCTGTTCTGCTAACAGCTGATTTATATCCACATACTCAGGAGCAACTTCTAATTTTTCACTAAGCAACTGTACCAGTTCCAATAGTGAGGAGACGCCATAAACCTTAATACCGCTGACTACAGCGCCTTCTTTGGCATTCTCCTTAGGAACAATGCACTTTTTAAAGCCCTGCTCCCTTGCGGTATATACAATAGGCAGAACACCATTCACCTTATTTACTTTTCCGTTTAGGCTGAGTTCTCCGACGATCAAAGTATCTTTTAGATAGTCCTCGGGAAGATGGCCAAAGGCCACAAGAATTGCGATAGCGACAGGCAGATCGAAGGCTGTTCCTTCCTTTCGTACATCAGCAGGCGACAGGTTCACGGTGATACGCTTGGCAGGAAGCATATATCCGGAGTTCTTAAGAGCAATTCGCACTCTTTCCCGTGCTTCCTTTACCTCCGAGCCAAGGTAACCCACCATGTCAAAGATCGGTAAACCATCACTGACATCCGCCTCCACGGATACAATCAGAGCATCGATTCCATGGACGGCAGCACTATAAGCTTTACTAAACATATTTTCTCCTTTCATTGTCTCTCCACAATGAAGGAATCATTTGCTGATGCTAGTATAACAAAAGGATTCCCGTCTGACAAGCAGATTTTGGGAATCCTTTATAATAAGCTCTATTGACGTTACTGTTCGGAGATACTCTTAATCTCACCCTTTTCGACCTGATACTTCTTCTCTTCTATCTTGCTAGTGTTTTTCTTATTTTGAGCCATATTATCGGTAATCATCTCTACTAGGAACATGATTAGCGGTAAAATAATAATGATCAGATATAGATTACTAAAATCCAGGGTATAAAAATAATTGATTAATAAAATTATGGTCATCATTATAATCAAAATAAACAGAATTAACAGCCTTGTATTGCTGGTCTTCAGCCTATTAATTTCCGATTTGATTAATTCGGTCTGTTCCTCAGTTCGGCTTTCCTGAACCTCATTCTTAAGCTCATCGAACTTAACGTAGACATTATGTATTAATTCCTTTTTGCGCTCCTCTGTCAGATATTTCGTCTCGGATATATCCAGTATAATCTGTTCCTCCAGCTGTTCAATTGTATAAAGCATGTTATCATCTGCGCAATATTCTCGCTTAATCGCATTCCTGATGTTATTGATCAGCTTCATGTTAATTTCAATCTCCTGGATAAAAAACGGTCTGATCGCATCAATAAACCGGTTATTCGCTATATTGATGATACCGATAACCGCCTTACTTTTATTCCGTTCCACGAATAGCTTAATCGCAATCACAACAATAATCATACCAATAATGGGTGCTATCCAATTAATCATAATATCATTTTTATTATTGATCATCTCAAACATTCCTCTAACCTCCTTTTCAAAAATATAATTTATAAAAATAATTACTCTGCTTAATCCTGAAGATTATACCATATATTAACTAAAATGTCACTCTTCGGTATTTTCTTAATCGGGTAGGAGGTAGATAAATTATTTTATCTACCGACCTCCCAGTCGAGTAAGTAAGAGGAATTTCACCTCAAACTTCTCACAGAACCGTACGTGAAAGTCTCCTTTCATACGGCTCTTATCATTCAACTCATAGTTCCATACCGATTTTTCCAATGAGCAAATAGAA
>JAEYOQ010000062.1 GCA_023411555.1 Bacillota bacterium | reverse complement strand
TCCTGGTACAGTGGGTCCTTATGACGATTTAGGTACTCTACAAATTCCTTAATGCCACCGGCATAATGGAAATCTCTCTCCTTCACTTCTTCCTCTCGGATATCATGAAGTCGAATTCTTAAATTCTTGGTTAGAAATGCCATCTCTCTCAGGCGCTGCTTTAAAATATCAAAATCATATACGGTCTCCTCAAAAATCTCCGGGTCCGGATGGAAGGATACCTTCGTACCTTGGTCTGAAGTCTCTCCAATTTCTTTCAGAGGGCATACAACCTTGCCTCTCTCGTATCTTTGGTAATACTTCTTACCATCAATACTGATCTCAACCTCCAACCACTCTGACAGGGCATTTACAACCGAAGCACCTACACCATGTAATCCGCCTGAAACCTTATATCCCCCTCCACCGAACTTGCCACCGGCATGAAGAATTGTAAATACAACTTCAACAGCAGGGATTCCCTTCTTGTGGTTAATACCGATCGGTATACCGCGACCATTATCTATTACGGTTACGGAATTATCCGGATTGATGGTTACGTCTATGGTATCACAATAGCCGGCCAGTGCCTCATCCACCGCATTGTCTACTATTTCATAAACCAGATTGTGTAATCCCTTGGAGGAAGTAGATCCGATATACATTCCCGGTCTCTTTCTTACTGCTTCCAACCCTTCCAATATTTGAATTTGATCTGCACCATAATCGTTGCTCATAATAACCTCCCTATGCCAGTCTTTTAGGCATTACCCTTTAGGGCTTTTCTTAGCATTGCAGTAATTACCTGCTGTACTTTTTGTAATCTTATTGCTTTTTCAATTCTCGTTTGTAACAGTACCATTCTTTACATGGAAAATCTTATTATAATCAAACCTGTGGTTAACAAGTTCCTCCAACCCTGTACAGGTAATGATTGTCTGTATATCACCGATATTGTTCAACAGATGATTCTGTCTGCTTCGGTCAAGCTCTGACAGAACATCATCCAGAAGAAGTACCGGATTTTCCTTTATGACGGTTCTAACCAGTTGAATTTCTGCAAGCTTGCAGGATAAGGCTGCTGTCCTCTGCTGTCCCTGGGAACCAAATCTACGGATATCTATATTATTCACTAAAAACGACATGTCGTCCCGATGGGGTCCTGTATTACTCATTTTTAGGGACAGGTCCTTCTCTGCGGTCTTTTTTAGTTTGTCTCCAAATTCTTCTTTCTCTACATTTGGCTCATACTTTAAAAGCAGCTCTTCTCTTTCACCGGTTAGTTTCCTATGTATGGGCATGGTAAGTTCATTCAACTCCAGTATAAATCTCTTCCTGGCCTCAATAATATAACTCCCATGTTCAATTAACTTCGTATCCCATATATATATTGTATCAAATAAATTCATGTTAAATCAGATTTGCTTCAATAAGTTATTTCTCTGAGCTAGTGCTTTATTATAATTAGCCAGATGGTACAGATAAACCTTGTCCAACTTGCATAATTCCAAATCCAAAAATCTTCTTCGTTCACCGGGTCCATCCTTAATGATATAGAGATCCTCCGGAGAAAAAAACACAAGGTTAAGCATTCCGAATAATTCACCTTGTCTTTTAATCGGGATACCATCTATGGCAACTCCCTTGGCCTTATTTTTCTTTAAATGCAAGTCTATCTTATGCTCTATTTGATTTTTCTCTATCATGATACGGATATGGGCTTCCTCTTTACCAAACATGATGATTTCCCTGTCCTTGCTGCCTCGGTGGGACTTTGTTGTTCCTCCCAGATAGACAGCCTCCAGGACATTGGTTTTCCCCTGGGCGTTTTCACCATACAATATATTGGTACCCCTATGAAACTGTATATTTAGCTGCTCATAATTTCTATAGTCCTTCAGTTCCAAGGATTTTACAATCATATCCGCACCATCATTTCTTTTACTTTATGATTTTAATCTGTTCTTTCTCAAACTCAACCAGATCCCCATCATATAACTTCTTACCCCTCTGGGTTTCTATATTACCGTTCACCTTAACCAGTCCATCCTGTATCATAAGCTTCGCATCGACTCCCGATCCTACCAGTCCCGCTGCCTTTAAAGCCTGTCCGAGCTTTATATACTCTTCCCTCAGTTTAATCTGCTGCATTCTATTGCTCCATTCTTGTTCTATGCTACAACATTAATATTGACAGGGAGAATCAAATAAATATATGACTGCTCCTTATCACGGATAAAACAGGGAGCCTTCGCGTTGATTAAATAAATATCTACAGTCTCATCATCAATAACACGGAGTGCATCCAGTAGAAATTTCGGGTTAAAACCAATTACAATATCCTTACCTTCCAGAGTGATATCAATCTCTTCATTCATGGATCCGATTGCAGTATTAATCTTAAGCTCGAAATTGTTATTACGAATATCGATGATAATCGGCTTCTTATCCGTCTCTCTGATCAAAAGAGAGGCTCTCTCAATACAGCTTGTAAGCTCCTTCTTATTGATCGTTACCTTTGTTTCATAATCACTGGATAACATCTGATCTATTCTGTAATACTCTCCCTCAATCAATCTAGATAGTACTACTGTATCATCAAATTCAAACAGCACATGCTTATCTGTAAAGAATATATTTACAAGAGAGGATACCTCCCCTGATAATATCTTGCTAATTTCATTTAAGGTCTTGCCAGGAACGATAACCTTCCTGTCCTCATAGGAATCCTTCATGATAATCTTACGAATAGAAATCCTGTGTCCATCTAAGGAAATGACCCTGAGCTCATTCTTCTTAATCTCAAATAATTCACCTGTCATGATTTTATTACTCTCATTATCTGAGATGGAAAATACAGTCTGACGAATAATTTCTTTTAATGTAAACTGAGACAGAATGACCGGATTGTCTTTTTCAATCTTAGGAAGGGCGGGAAACTCCTCACCGGATCTTCCGGATATAGAGAACTTTGCTTTCTCACAGATGATTTCTGTCATATAGCTGCTATCTGTAGAGATATGGACCTCGTTCTCCGGAAGTCTTCTTACAATTTCAGAGAATACCTTGGCATTTAAGGCGACGGATCCCGGTTCAAATACATTTCCTTTTTCCAGGGTTTCAATTCCCAGTTCCATATCATTGGCAATTAATTTAATACTCTGATCCTTAACTTCTATAATCAGACATTCCAGTATGGGCATAGTCGATTTTACAGGAACAGCTTTTAAAACAATATTTACGCTGTTGAGTAAATCTGATTTCAGACATTGGATTTTCATATGTGTATAATCTCCCTTCGCATACATTGATAGAAATATATAAAAGATTCTTAGTAATCATATTAATAAGGGGTGTGAATATGTTGATATCCGGTTTTTGCACTGAAATATCAATGCTTTCGGCAATTCATAACCCGGCAGGATTCTACCTGTAATTTGTGTGGATATAATCTTTGAGTCGGGCATACAAATAATGTAAAATCATTCACCAACACAATATAAACCTATTATCAACTTTTTATCAACCAAATATCAACATCGGATAAAATATAATATAAAAAGCATTATTACATCAATATCGATGGACCTATTCAGGATTAATCTTCTTTATTAATACATCAATTGCATTATGTAAAGAGGAATCATTCTGGATATCCTTAGCCACCTTATCATAACCATGTAAAACAGTTGAATGATCACGATTTCCTAAGCTTTTACCTATTTCAGTAACAGATAAATCAGTTAGGCGTCTGCACAAATACATAACTACCTGTCTTGGGAAGGATATATTTCTGCTTTTGTCCTTCGAATATATCTCAGAAGGAGTAAGATTATAATGCTCTGCAACTACTTCCACAATAAAATCTACAGTGATAACTTTTTTCTCATTGGGTGAGATAATATCCTGTAACGCTTCCTCAGCAAGAAGGAGATTCAATTCCCGTTTCTTAAGCCTTGAAAAGGCTACGATCTTTGTTAATGCACCCTCCAACTCACGAATATTCGATTTAATATTAGTAGCAATATAACGAAGAACTTCTTCGTCAATTTTCAATCCATCCAGCTCTTCTTTTTTACGCAAAATAGCCATTCTAGTCTCATAATCCGGAGATTGGATATCTGCAAGAAGACCATGTTCAAAACGGGAACGAAGCCTGTCCTCTAAGGTAAGCATTTCTTTTGGGGGTCGATCACTGGAGATGATAATCTGTTTTTTTGATTCATGCAATGTATTAAAGGTATGGAAGAACTCTTCCTGAGTTCTTTCCTTACCAATTATAAACTGAATATCGTCGATCAGAAGTATATCAATGGAACGATACTTGTCCCTAAATTGATTTGTCGTATTTCTTTGGATTGCATCGATTAGCTCGTTGGTGAATTTTTCACTGGTAACATAAAGTACCTTCGTATCCGGATTTTGCTCTAAAACAAAATGAGCAATTGAATGCATAAGATGGGTCTTACCAAGACCTACTCCACCATAAATAAAAAGCGGGTTATATATTTCACCCGGATTTTCTGCTACTGCTAAAGCGGCAGCTCTTGCAAATTCATTGTTACCGCCTACGACAAAGGTGTCGAAGGTATATCTGGCGTTCAAGAAAACAGGACCAGTGTTTTTTTTCTTTACAACAACCGGTTCAGGAGTCTCTTCTATAGATTCAATCTGACTCTGAAGAACAAATCGGATTTCATAAGGTTCATTCATGATCTCCTCGATTGCAACCTTTAAAAGCAGTTCATATTTATTCCGTATCACATTAATGCTTGGAGGCCCAATACGTTCATCATTAATCAAAATAGTGATCACATGATCAGTCACACCATATACCTTTAAAGGCTTCAACCAGGTATTATATGATACATCTGTCACCCCATATTCTGATCTTAAATATTTTAAAATATCTTCCCATTTTGATTGAATTAAATTCTTCATTGTTGCCTCCATCAATACTCACATATTTATATATTATAACATAATTATTAAATTTTCAATGGTTAATATGCCTTTCTTTATTTTTCCTGACCTTTGTGGAAGGGGTGGAAAGGAAATTTAACATTACTAACAACCCTAGAATGTGAATAGAATCAAGGATTCATACGAAAAATTAAAAGATAAAACAACAGCTTATCCACATCTGAGAAGCTTTTATCAACATTATCACATATAAATAGGTAGAAATTCATTTATCCACAGGTTGAAAAGCAAAATATTTACTTGACGAAGGCAAGCATTGCGAATATAATAGACGTGATATTCCAAAATAGCATAAGTAGCGGTATGGGTAGCCATATCCTTTATTTATGACACAACAATTTCGTCGAAAGTATGAATATTGTTGGATTTAAGAAATCGATAAGATAAAATTCGCTAAGCATAAAGCACGGTGCTGTTAAAAGGAGGTGCAGAGCAATGAAAATGACATTCCAACCGAAAAAGAGATCCCATGCAAAGGTTCATGGTTTTAGAGCTAGAATGGCAACGGCTAACGGCAGAAAGGTATTATCCGCCAGAAGAGCAAAAGGAAGAAAGCAATTGTCTGCATAGGTCGCAATTTTGTGGCCTTTTCTTCTATGAATCTATTTTGTACTTAATGCGGTAAGTCATTACCGCATAGAGTATAAATTATAATCCTATAATACATGACGGTAAAAATCTTACGCAGTAGGCGTTAGAAGTATGTGTGTTATCATTAACAAGGGTAACTAATAATGAAATATTCGGAAACATTAAAGAAAAACGATGATTTTAGAGAGATATATCGTACCGGAAAATCTTATGCGAATAAATATTTGATCATGTATGTCAGAAAAAACGAAAAAGAATTGAATCGTATTGGAATATCGGTTAGTAAAAAAGTTGGCAATAGTGTTATTAGACACAGAATAACAAGGTTAATCAGAGAAAGCTATCGACTATCGGAGGATAGCTTTTTAAGTGGATACGATATTGTCGTCGTGGCCAGAGTAGGTGCCAGAGAAAAGAAGTTCAGTGAGATTGAAAGTGCTTTGCTACACCTTATGAAACTCCATAAAATTGGGAAAGATTCTAGTAACAACTAGATAATTATACAAGAGAAATAATGTAGGGGTATAAAAGTGATAGTTAAGAAAATGTTTATATTTATGATAAAATTTTATCGAAAATATATTTCTCCTCTTAAGCGAACACCAAGTTGTATCTATGCACCTACCTGCTCTTTGTATGCAATTGAGGCATTAGAAAAATATGGGGTATTCAAGGGAACATATTTAGCTGTAAGACGCGTATTACGTTGTCATCCTTTTCATAAGGGTGGGTATGACCCTGTTCCGTAATTAGGACAAGTGAAATAAATGGTTACTTCAACTTGTAGATAAGGTGTCAATTGGACTACAGCTCTAAGGAGGAAAAATAATTGGTTGTTACGTTATTAACGGCAAGTGGAGGAATTTTAGGACCGATCGCAGCAATACTGGGCTGGATCATGAATGCGATTTATGAGTTTTTTCATTTATTTGGCATTCAAAATATTGCATTATCTATCATATTTTTTACCTTTATCGTTAGAACCTTAATGCTTCCTTTAACGATCAAACAGCAGAAATTTACGAAGCTCTCTTCCAGAATGAACCCGGAATTGCAAAAGATTCAAGCAAAGTATAAGGGTAAGAAGGATGAAGTTTCTTTAAGAAAACAGCAAGAGGAAACACAGGCATTATATCAGAAATATGGCGCTAATCCGACCTCCGGATGTCTTCCTATGCTGATAACTTTGCCAATTATGTTTGCATTATATTCAGTAATTAATAATATTCCGGCATATGTATCGTCTATTAAAGGATTATATGAGCCGGTTGCGACCGGAATAATGGGTACTACCGGATATGTGGATATATTAAAAGGCATTATTGAAAATGCAAAGGATATTCGTTTCGGAAACAATGATCTATCAACGGTTAATTACGTGATTGATGTATTAGCAAAATTCCAGAAGGCTCAATGGGAGGGATTACAAGTTGCTTTTTCTTCTTTGCAGCCTGTAATTGAGAACTCCTATGAAAGTATATCCCATGTAAATTACTTTTTAGGATTAAACATTGCAGAAAAGCCAGGCTGGGCATTCCCGGGAATCTTAATTCCTATATTGGCAATGGCACTGCAATTTGTCCAGGGTAAGCAGCTGGAGGTTAAGAATAAAGCAAATTCAAAGAATGATGACCCTTCTGCAAATGCAATGAAGTCTATGAATGTGGTAATGCCGATTATGTCAGGTTTCTTTGCTGTAACATTACCTACAGGTGTTGGTATTTACTGGATTGCAACCAGCGTATATGCAATTGTTCAGCAATTTTTTGTAAATAAGTATATGGACAAGATCGATGTAGATGAGTTAATTGCTAAGAATGTAGCCAAAGCAACAAAGAAAAGATCATTCATGAAAGCAGCACAGTCAGGTGCATCCATGCAGGATTTAGCAAAACTACAGACAAAGTCTATTGATAGTTCTGTATCTAACAAGGCTAAGGTTACTGAAAGTACTAGTCCAAGTGAAGGTCAGGAGGAATCTGTAAATAGCAGTAGTGAAGAGAAAAATCCATCCGGTCCAAAGAGTATTTCAGAGATAGCCAACCTTCTTAAGAACAAGAACATGGAAAAGGGGGATAAATAGCAATGGAGTGGAAAGAGATAACTGGTAAAACAGTTGATGAAGCTTTAACTAATGCTATGCTTGAGCTTGGTACTACAATTGATAAGATAGAGTATGAAGTGATAGAAAAAGAATCCAGCGGTTTCTTAGGTATGTTCGGAAAGCCGGCAAAAATCAGAGTTAGATTTAAAATGACAGTTGAGTATGCGGCAAAAAAATTCTTAACAGATGTGTTTAATACAATGAATATCAATGCTTCAATCGAGGTTATTTATGATGAGGAAAATGCGACGGTTGAAGTAAATATGGACGGCGATGAGATGGGTGTCTTGATTGGAAAAAGAGGTCAAACACTTGATTCTCTCCAATATTTAGTAAGCCTTGTGGTTAATAAGAATAGTGAAAACTATATTAAGGTTAAGCTAGATACTGAGAATTATAGAGCAAGAAGAAAAGAAACTTTGGAGAATCTTGCTAAGAATATAGCGTTTAAGGTGAAGAGATCCAGAAAGCCGGTTTCTTTGGAGCCAATGAATCCTTATGAGAGAAGAATTATTCATTCTGCTTTACAGAATGATAAGTATGTAGAGACCTATTCTGAAGGTGAAGAGCCATATCGTAAAGTTGTAATTAACGTAAAGAAAACTTATCGAGATTCAAAGCCAAATAACAGGCCTGCAGGTAATAATTATCGCAAGGATGATCGAAGAATCAATAGTGGTGTTAACAAGGGATATAATAAGCCTTTTAATACCAGTAAAAGTGCTTACAATAAAAATTACAGTACCGATTACAAGAAGGATTACGAGAAATATAGAGAAAGCAAAGAGAAGCAAAACCAACAGTCTGCAGAGTAGCGTGTGCCTGAGTAATCAAAGCTTAAAGTATCTCTTATGTGAGATATAGTAAACTAGGCAAAAAGTATTTCAAAAGTGACTAGTTTGGGATATTTAATTTGTATGTTGAGATAGGTGTCTTTAAAGTAGAGCATACTTTAAGACACCTTTTTATTCATGATAATAGACAGTTCGCAAAGCCTGCTTCCTATTATATATAATAGGATTGAATCTAGACGAAATATATATTATTATGATATGAAATGTAGTAACATTTTATATATGTGGAATGGAGGAGTGGCTATGAAATCGGATACTATTGCAGCAATAGCAACCGGCTTAAGTAATGGTGGCATTAGTATTATTAGAATAAGCGGAAGTCAGGCTTTTGATATTATAGATCGTATTTATCAATCAAGAGCAGGAAGAAAGCTTTTATCCAAGGAGCAAAGCCATACCATTCATTATGGTTTCATTGTTGATGAAGAACAAGTAATAGATGAGGTAATGGTTACTGTTATGCGGGCTCCCGCTACCTATACCAGGGAAGATGTTGTTGAAATCAATTGTCATGGTGGAATCATTGTAACTCGCAGGATTCTTGAAACCGTATTAAAGTACGGTGCAAGATTAGCAGAGCCAGGAGAGTTTACAAAACGTGCGTTTCTAAATGGAAGAATCGATTTATCTCAAGCAGAAGCAGTATGTGATATTATCTCTGCCAAGAATGAATTAGCTCTTATAAATTCCATTAATCAGTTGAGAGGAAAGGAACGTCAGATTATAACAGAGCTAAGAGAGAGGATTCTTCGTGATATTGCATTTATCGAAGCGGCTCTGGATGATCCGGAGCATTATACCTTGGAGGGATATAGTGAGCAGCTTCTTGAGCATATAGAGCAGGAAACAGCAGTAATAGAGCAGTTACTTAAGAGCTCTGACAATGGAAAAATCATCAAAGAAGGAATTAAAACGGTTATAATAGGTAAACCAAATGCCGGTAAATCAAGTCTTCTAAATACACTAGTAGGAGAGGAACGTGCAATCGTAACAGATATAGCCGGTACGACACGTGATACTTTGGAGGAGACGATTAACCTAAACGGAATACTTTTAAATGTTATAGATACAGCAGGTATCAGAGATACCAAGGATATTATTGAAAAAATAGGTGTTGAGAAAGCAATTAAGATAGCATCTGATGCGAATCTTGTTATCTATGTTCTAGATTCTTCCACTGAGATGGATGAGAACGATAAGGCAATTTTAGAGATTATTAAGGATAAAAAATCAATTCTCCTATTAAATAAATCAGATTTAAAGCCTAGGATTACAATAGAACAGATAGAAAAGTTGACATCTCATCCGATTATATCGGTTTCTGTTATCGAAAAAATCGGAATAGATAAACTGGAGCAGACGATTAAGGAAATGTTCTTTGAAGGAAAAATTACATTTAACGAGGATATCTATATTACAAATGAACGGCATAAGGAAGCTTTTGTAAATGCAAAAGAAAGTCTTCAAATGGTAATTCAAAGTATAGAGGGAGGAATGCCGGAGGACTTCTTTTCTATTGATCTTATGAATGCATATGAGCTGCTTGGTAAAATCATTGGGGAGAATGTAGAGGAAGATTTGGTTAATATGATATTTAAAGAGTTCTGTATGGGAAAATAGAAAGTGATTTTCAAACCAAGTGAATGTAATTCCATTGGTTAGCTAAATAATGTTTATTTCGTTAGTATGAGTTGATTGGTTATATGGTGTTTTATACTGCAGAAAGAAGCAGTAGGGAGGTTATTATGTCTTACGTATATGAGAGCTATGACGTAGTGGTTGTAGGTGCAGGTCATGCCGGATGTGAAGCAGCATTAGCTGCGGCAAGGCTGAATTTAAATACCATAATTTTTACTATAAATATGGAAAGTATTGCAATGATGCCATGTAATCCCAACATAGGTGGAACATCGAAGGGGCACTTGGTAAGGGAAATCGATGCACTAGGCGGGCAAATGGGTAAAAATATAGATAAAGCCTATATTCAGTCTAAGATGTTGAATTTATCTAAGGGTCCTGCAGTTCATTCTCTAAGAGCACAAGCAGATAAACAGGAATATTCTAAAAGCATGAGGTTGATTCTGGAGAATACACCCAACCTGACTCTAAAACAGGCTGAAGTTGTAAAGATTCTTACCGAAGATAATAAGGTAAGCGGAGTTATGACCTATTCCGGAGCGATATATCCTTGTAAAGCAGTTATATTATGTACAGGTACCTACCTTAATTCAAGATGTATCTACGGTGAAACGGTTAATCATACTGGGCCAAATGGTTTACAATCAGCAAATTATTTAACAAGTTCTTTAAAAGAGCTTGGTATTGAAATGTATCGGTTTAAGACTGGCACACCGGCTAGAATTGATAAGAGATCCATCGATTTTAGTAAGCTAGAGGAGCAGTTTGGAGATGAAAAGGTAGTTCCTTTTTCCTTTACAACAAAAAGGGAAGACCTAACGAAGGAACAAGTATCCTGCTGGTTAACTTATACTAACGAGAAAACTCATGAGATAATTCGTGCAAACATCGATCGATCTCCTTTATATTCTGGTGATATTAAAGGTACCGGACCGCGTTACTGCCCATCGATTGAAGATAAGGTAGTAAAATTTGCTGATAAGGATAGACATCAGGTGTTCATAGAGCCTGAGGGCTTATACACGAATGAGATGTATATCGCAGGTATGTCTAGTTCTCTCCCAGAGGATGTCCAATATCATATGTATCGATCTGTACCTGGGCTGGAAAATGCGAAGATTGTAAGAAATGCATATGCAATTGAATATGATTGTATCAATCCTATGCAGTTAAAGCCTTCATTGGAATTTAAAGCAGTAGAAGGTCTATTCAGTGGAGGACAGTTTAATGGAAGCTCTGGTTATGAGGAGGCCGCTGCACAGGGATTGGTTGCTGGAATAAATGCAAGTATGAAGATTCTTGGCAGAGAGCCTCTTATCATTGACCGTTCCGAGGCATATATCGGCGTATTGATCGATGATCTAGTTACAAAGGAGACGCATGAGCCTTATCGCATGATGACTTCCAGAGCAGAATATCGATTATTACTACGCCAGGACAATGCTGATTTGAGATTAACCCAAAAGGGCTATGAAGTTGGACTAATTGATGAAGAACGTTATCAGCATTTACTACAGAAGCAAGAGCAAATTCAAAAGGAAATGAAACGGCTTGAAAACACAGTAATTGGAGCAACTAAGGAAGTACAACAGCTTCTGGAACAGTGCAAGAGTACGCCACTTAACACTGCAACGACTCTGGCAGAGTTGATTAGAAGACCGGAACTGACCTATGAATTACTGGAGGCTATTGATAAGAAACGTGAACCATTGCCAGAGGAAGTTATTGAGCAGGTCAACATTAATATAAAGTATGAAGGTTATATTAGAAGGCAGCTAAGTCAGGTGGAGCAGTTTAAGAAGCTGGAAAATAGACGGATACCAGAAGATATTGATTATAATGCAGTACCAAGTCTTCGTATTGAGGCACGGCAAAAGCTGATTCAAATCAAGCCTCAAAATATTGGACAGGCATCCAGAATCTCCGGAGTATCTCCTGCTGATGTTTCTGTTCTCTTAGTTTACTTGACTCAGCTAAAGAAGTAACCAGAAGAATTAATAATATTAGATTTTAGGATATATTAAGTTAAGATAAATAATAAATTAGCAATATTGGTGTAGCACACCTTTATGGAGGAAAAGTATGGATTATAGGCTCTACCCTGAGATCAAGGAGTTCGAGCAGGGGCTGAAGGAATTAAATCTAGAATTATCAGACACTCAGAAACAGCAGTTTATAGATTACTATGAGATGTTGGTAGAAAAGAACAACGTAATGAATTTAACTGCTATAACAGAGCTTTCTGAAGTAATAAAGAAGCATTTTATTGATAGCTTAACCCTTATAAGAGTTATAAAGCTTAAGAATCAAAAGCTCCTTGATTTGGGGACAGGAGCAGGATTTCCCGGTATTCCGTTAAAAATCGTATTTCCAGATTTAGAGATTGTACTCTTAGATTCCTTAAATAAACGGCTAGTTTTCCTTCAGGAGGTGATTGAGAAGCTGCAGCTGAAAAAGATTACCACGCTTCATGGAAGAGCGGAAGATTATGGTAAAAATCCTGAATATAGAGAGAAATTTGATCTTTGTGTATCAAGAGCAGTAGCGAAATTATCCTCTTTATCCGAATTTTGTCTTCCATATGTGAATAAAGACGGATTTTTTATCTCGTATAAATCTGGTAAAGTAGAAGAGGAACTAATTTCCTCCGAAAGAGCATTTAAATTATTAGGAGCACGACTTGAGTCGGTAGACAGCTTTCTATTGCCCGGAACAGAGATAGAGCGATCCTTAATCGTAATTAAAAAGGTTGAAAAAACACCAAAGAATTATCCTCGTGGTGCAGGGAAGCCTACCAAAGAGCCTTTATAATTGAGGAGGAAATATGTTAGTACAAGGAAAGTTACTATCAATAGAAAATGACCTATCCGACGTATATTACATTCGTAGAGAGGTATTCATAAATGAAATGAAGCTCCCGGAATCTATTGTATTTGATGATCAGGATGAAATGGCGATGAATGTAATTGTATACGAGGAGGTTGGTAGTAAAAAGGCTGTCGCTACCGGAAGAATATGCTTTGATGGAGAAGCATGTGAGATAAGTCATGTCGCTGTTTTAAAGGAATTTCGGAGAAAAAAATACGGTGATTTTGCAGTTAGAATGCTTATAAATAAAGCCTTTACGTCTGGATTTCATGAGGTTAAAAGTATCGTTAATTCCACCAGTATTAAATTTTTTGAGAATATTGGTTTTCATATAGTAGATGAAAATAAAAGAATGCAAGATATAATTACAGTGGGGATTAATGTAAATGATATTACAACACCATGTCAAAAATTAACATAATATTCTAAAAATATTATTTTACATTAAAAAATACTTCCATAATAGTTCATAATGTTATATTATATTTATATTAATGATATCTTATAGCTAAAGGCAAAGCTATAGGATTATTGTTAAGAAGTAACAACAATAAAAATCATGTAATAAAATCAAATTAGTAATTACTAGTTTCAAGATAATAATTCAGAAGGTTTTATCATATGAGATTGTTGCCTGAGCATAGAAAGGGAGCTAATATTATTATGTGTGACAGCAATGAAATCAGTGAACAAATGAGAGATAATCCAATTGATAACTTTAAATCATCTGCTTCCTTATTGAGGGAAATTATCATCGAATATGAAGAAAAATTATATTCTGTAAAGCTTCAACTAAAGGATCAGCAGAATCTTCTAAAGAAACAGGAAGAAGACTTACATGAAAGAGAAAGAACGAAAGTACATAACATTGATCTTTTCTCTCCCATCTATAAGTCATTCCAAAATGAGAAGGATTTACCTATAACCATCGATAATATCAAGCAAAGAATTGATGAGTTAAAGCAAGAAGTTTGTCAAATTGAAGAAAAGATTTCAGGATTAAAAAGTACAATAGATATCGTTGCTCGTTATGAAACTATTACAGATAATATTAAAAATACAGAAAAAACGAATGAGAATAAGAAGGTAGTAAATGATAAGGGATTAAGTATATTAGAGGCCCAGGAAATAGAACGTCAGAGAATCGCCAGGGATTTACATGATTCTACGGTTCAAAATCTTACCAGTCTTGTGCATAAAACAGAGCTGTGTGTTAAGCTAATCGATATTGATGCTATTCGAGCTAAATTGGAGCTAAATTCAATGTCTAACACAATAAAGACAGTCATCAATGAGATGAGGGGGATTATATATAATCTTAAACCCATGTCATTAGACGATATCGGACTAACAGTAACTGTTGAGAGATTTGCTAGCCGGTTAATGGATTTGAATAGTATTAATATCATTGTTAATGCAAATGACGAGACCAAGGAAATACATCCTGTAATTAAATTAACTTTATTCCGAATTATTCAGGAAGCATGTAATAATGTTATAAAGCATGCAAATGCTACAACTATAAATATTGATATCGTTTATGATGAATTTACAGTAAATGTATTAATCAGGGATAATGGAAGTGGTTTTAATATAGATAAAAGGCAAAGTGAAGATGAGGGACATACCTCTAGCTTTGGTCTATCAATTATGAAAGAAAGAATCTCTTTATTATCAGGTACCGTAGATATTATATCCGACATGGAAAATGGTACTACAGTAACAGTATCAGCACCACTAACTATTCACGAGGGGGATAAAAATGAGCAAACCAGTTAATATTATGATTGCAGATGATCATTCAATGGTTAGAGAAGGTATTAAGCAATTACTCGAATTAGATGGCGATATTGTAGTAACATCAGAGGCGAGTAACGGGAAGCAATGTATAGAGCTTCTGGACGAGAATAAGACAGACGTGCTTTTGCTGGATATTAATATGCCGATTTTGAATGGTCTACAGGTACTTCAATATATTCGTGAGAATAATGTTAAGATAAAAATATTAATATTAACAATACACAATGAAGTAGAATATTTAATGAGAGCAGTTGAACTTGGTGTTGATGGATACGTATTAAAGGATTCTGACTCATCCGTATTAAAGAAAGCAATCTTCAGCGTGAATCGCGGAGAGGCATTTATTCAGCCGGAATTAACGCCCGTTCTTAAGATGAAGTTGGAAGAGAAAAATAGTCAAGCAAATGATGATAATTCGCTAACTAGAAGAGAAATTGAAGTACTGAAGTTATTAGCGGAGGGATTATTCAACAAAGAAATCGCATATATGCTTGCAATAAGTGAAAAAACGGTAAAGAATCATGTATCTAATATTTTTAAGAAAATAAATGTCTCTGATAGAACACAGGCAGCCGTTTATGCAATAAGGAAGAATCTTGTCGACCTATATTAATATAATAGTAGAATTAAGATATAGTTGGGAATGTTTCACGTGAAACATTCCTTTTTTTATTCAAATAAACATTCTAAGTAACAGAAAGCACTATTAAAAATAAATGCTATTCCCATTGTAAACGAGGTTAACAATGGGAACGAAGTTCATAATAAAGATAATATACTTCTGTATGCAAATAATTGAATGATTACAAAAGTTGTTTCACAACATGTATTCAGATAATATTTACCTCGTAAGAAAAACCGAAGTGGATAACGTATAATTAATTTCGCAAATTCAGTTTAACAAAAAATGGACATGTTCCATAGCCGTTTGGTAAAATAAAGTTACCACACAAAATCTTCCAAAGGAGGCTATGAAACATGTCTGATAACATTATACAATTAAACGAAGAAATAATCAAAACCGAATTAAAAGATTTAGTTCGTTCCAGCGTAGAGGAAACTCTCAACGCCCTGCTTGATAAGGAAGCAGATGAACTCGTCAATGCTGAGAAATATGAGCGTTCAGGTGAACGTCAAGGTTACAGATCCGGTCATTATCAGAGAAACCTGGTTACTACTTCTGGTGAGGTAAAACTGAACGTAGCTAAACTTAAGGGGATTCCGTTTGAAACTGCTATTATTGAACGTTACCGCAGACGGAAGCACTTTGGGGAACTAAGGTATCTCCGGGAACCATCAGCAACCTAAACAAGAAGGCTTATGAACACATCGAAACATGGCGTAATCGACCTCTGCATGGTGGAAACTATCCCTATGTTTTCGTAGATGGTATCTTCTTGAAACGCTGTTGGGGCGGTGAATACGAGAACGTATCCATCCTAATCGCCATTGCTGTAAATGAAGACGGCTATCGAGAAATAATCGGAGCATCTGAGGGAATGAAGGAAGACAAGGAAAGCTGGAGGAACTTCCTCATTGAGTTAAAAGGCCGAGGTCTCAAAGGTGTCCAACTGATTATTGGAGACAAGAACCTTGGTATGCTTGAATCCATTCCTGAAGTATTTCCCGATGCCAAATATCAGCGTTGTACGGTTCATTTCTACAGAAATATTTTCTCCGTAACTCCCCGTAGCCGGATGAAGTTCGTAGCAAAAATGCTTAAGGCAATCCATGCCCAGGAAAGCAAAGAAGCAGCTCGGGAAAAGGCAAAGCAGGTCGCTAATGAGCTAAAAAACATGAAGCTCAAAGAAGCGGCCAAAAAGCTTGAGGATGGTATTGAAGAAACCTTAACATACATGAACTTTCCCTATGAACACTGGAATCGTATACGGACCAATAATGCAATTGAGCGTCTCAATCGTGAAATTAAGCGACGCACAAAAGTGGTAGGTACATTTCCTGATGGGCAATCAGCCCTTATGCTGGTGTGTGCCCGACTTCGCTATGTAGCTGGTACCCAGTGGGGAGCAAAGCTCTACATGAACATGAAGCATCTGGATCATATGCAATCTGCTGATGAAGCAGCTTACATAGCCGGTTAACTACCGGTATCCAAACGGCTAATTTTGATTTTGCGAAAAATACTTGACGGTATCATCTATTATAATAATAATTGTAGAATGACTAAAAGAATTATTATTATCAATTATAATTTACTCTTTGGAAAGTTTGAATATTATAAAGGATTAAGATCCAATGGTGCAAACGATATAAATATATCTATTGATTTAAAGAGGTAGATTCTGTAGAGATTCTACCCAAGTAACATGTATATTTAGCAGCTTTAGGTAGGGTAAATAGAGTATCTTAGATCAATAAGTAGAGAACTAATTAAATATTCTTAAAGGGTGTACATTAAGTTTCTTAGGTAAAGCTGCAATTACATTATTAAATTTCGAACATGAATATATAGAATATTCCTGATATCTAAAACTTATTTATCATGAATAAGGATTACACATCGTTGACTAATAAGAGTATAGTAAATAAGTAATTAAATTTTGATATGCACCAGAGATTACAATACACACAAAGCAAGTGTATCACAAGAGGAGGAGTATTTATTGAGAATATAATATTATGTAGTGGTTAGTATCTAGATTAGTTATATGAAATTTGTGAAATCATAATAGGCTAATATTTCGAAAATAACTATTAATAATTTTAATTAAAAGAAAGGTGCTGTTATGTTTCACGTGAAACATCTTGTAACTCTATTCTTGAGCGATCATTATTTAAACTGATTTGCGTACCAGCTAATAAATAATCTCTAAATGATAACGACTAAATGATAACGACTAAATAATAACGACTAAATAATAACGACTAAATGATAACCTATTTGGTCATCTATGAATTGTAACAGCTTTTATACGTGATTTGAAATTTGCTAACGTATTTTAAACGTGTAATTCTTGCTTCAGTATTATTCAAATACTAAATCATAATAATCTTTGGTATCAAAACGATATGATTATTGGAATATAGTTGTTTACCTCTTTAGATGACTGATTTTCTGATTGGACGATCCATAGATAATAAGGCGTGCAAAGTGTAGGATAGAGTAGTGAGTATGAGAATAATCCTCTTATCTATATATTGATATAAAAGGAGCAAAGGAGTATCGATTTTATTTAAGGTGAAGCGTTCTAAGTCTCATTATAGAAACTTAACTAAGCAATTCAGATATCGATGTTTCACGTGAAACATTACATATGTAATGTTGGTAAAAACCGATATTGAACTAGTCATATGATAAATTGATTAGTATATATTCATATCAAAAATTAGTACAAAGTTGAGATAAATAAGAAAAAATTGCAATACGAAAGCCCAATATCATTATTAATTATATATATATTTAGTCCAATATAGATAAAACAGGGAAAATAGTATAGATATAATATTCGAAAGATGATATAATATGGCTTATGTAAGCGAAAGAAAGTATTGTTAAATAAACAATAAGTGTTTGGAAGGATGGAGTTTATGGCAAGGATAATAGCGATTGCGAATCAGAAGGGCGGTGTAGGTAAGACGACTACTGCTATCAATCTATCTGCATGCCTGGCAGAAAAGGATCGAAAAGTTTTAACGATTGATATTGATCCGCAGGGAAATACCTCAAGTGGGCTCGGTATTGATAAGAACAAGTTGAAAAATACGATCTATCAGATGATAATTGGTGAATGTTCTTTAGAGCAATGTAGAATACATACACCGATTAAGAATCTTGATTTACTTCCCTCTAATGTCAATTTAGCAGGGGCAGAAATTGAGCTGATAGGTGTTAAGGACAGAGAGTACATACTAAAAAAACATGTAGCAGAGGTCCGTGATGAATATGATTTCATCGTTATAGATTGTCCGCCTTCCTTAAATACTCTGACTGTTAATGCAATGACTACTGCAGATACAGTGATAGTACCAATTCAATGCGAGTTTTATGCTTTAGAGGGATTAACTCAGCTAATACATACAATTAATCTTGTTAAACAACGCCTCAATCCTCAATTAGAGATGGAGGGTGTTGTATTTACAATGTTTGATGCAAGAACGAATCTATCATTACAGGTAGTTGAAAATGTTAAAAGCAATCTAAAGCAGAATATATATAAGACTATTATTCCAAGAAATGTTCGGTTAGCCGAAGCGCCCAGCCATGGATTACCCATAAACCTATATGATCCAAAGTCTGCAGGTGCTGATGGTTATCGTCAACTAGCTTTGGAGGTTATTGAAAAGGAAGAAGCAGGTGCTGATACGAAGAAAGAAGTATCTAAGGTCAAAAATAAAAAGAGTAAATTCTTTAAAAGGTAATATGAGGAGGATAATATGCCTGTAAAAAAAGGACTTGGTAAAGGTCTCGATATTATGATACCTGAAAAAATTGAACATACGGAAGAAAAGAAGGAGAATGTTTCACGTGAAACATTAGTACATATTAACGATATTGAGCCGAATAAATTGCAGCCTCGCAAGAAGTTTGATGAGGATTCCTTACAAGAATTAGCTGACTCGATCAAGCAGTTTGGTGTAATTCAGCCGTTGATTCTTCAGAAGAACGGCCGTCTATATGAGATTATAGCGGGTGAAAGAAGATGGAGAGCCGCCAGAATAGCTGGACTTAAGGAGGTGCCAGCTATCATTAAGGATTATTCTCCACAAGAGATTGTTGAGATTGCTTTGATCGAAAACATACAGCGAGAGGATCTCAATCCAATTGAGGAGGCGCAAACCTATCAACGATTAATTCAGGAATTTAATCTTAAGCAGGATGAAGTAGCAGAGCGTGTCTCAAAAAGTCGTGTAGCAGTCACAAATTCCATGAGATTATTAAAGCTAGATGAAAGAGTTCAGCAAATGATCATCGATGATATGATTGCAAGTGGACATGCCCGTGCTTTGATACCAATTGAAGACGGAGAAAAGCAGTATAATATTGCATGTAAAATATTTGACGAGAAGCTTAGTGTAAGAGAAACAGAAAAGCTAGTCAAGAATATTCTCAGTGAAAAGCCGGATAAAGAGGTAGCTGTTACACAGGAGGATGATTTTATATTCCGTAATCTAGAAGATAAGATAAGAACGATTGTAGGTACTAAAGTATCAATTCATAAAAAGAATAATAATAAGGGTTCCATTGAAATTGAATACTATTCTTCTGAGGAATTAGAGAGAATCGTAGATATGTTTGAAACAATCAATATAGAGCATCTTTCATAATCTAAAAAGTATATTATAAAGCCAAATTATTATGGAGCACACCACGGAGGAGATGTTTATGAACATAACAGAAATCATTAGCAGCTATAATGACTATATTATTCTTGGGTTGACAGCATTATCACTGTTATTGCTTATTTTAATTCTTATCTTGTCGATTAAGCAAAGTAAGCTTAATAAGAAATATAAGAAATTCATGGCAGGAGCAAATGCAGAGAATTTAGAAGAACAAATTCTTTCTCGTTTTGCAGATATCGATCAATTAAAAGCCGATTCAAAGTTTTTGAGTGGTGAATTATCAAAAGTGAAGGAGAATCTTCTTATAACCTATCAAAAGGTTGGAGTTGTAAAATACGATGCGTTTAAGGAGATGGGCGGTAAATTAAGCTTTGTATTAGCCTTACTCGATAAGAATAATAATGGTGTTCTTCTTAATTCTGTACATAGTAGCAGAGAGGGTTGCTATACCTATCTGAAGGAGATAATAAAAGGAGAATCTTTCTTGGAATTATCGGAAGATGAAAAGAAGGCCTTGAATCAGGCACTAAATAGTAATAACTATATGGAATAAAATCGAATCTAAATGACTGTTACTAAAATAACCATGTCTTACAAATAACCGCAATAACAATTAACAATAATGGAGTGAGTACAGTATGAAGAATCTAGGTACAAAGACTATTGAAACTAATAGGTTGATTCTTAGACCTTTCTCTTTGGAGGATGCATCTGAGATGTATGATAATTGGGCTAGCGATAGTGAAGTTACAAAATATCTTACCTGGCCGACCCATTCTAGTATCGATATAAGCAAGAAAGTAATTCAGAGCTGGATTTCGGAGTATTCAAAGGAAGATTATTATCAATGGTGTATTGAATGGAAAGAGAATCATGAAGCTATCGGTAGTATTAGTGCGGTTCATTTGAATGAAGCAATAGGAGCAGTCGAAGTAGGCTATTGTATCGGTCGTAAATACTGGAATAAAGGTATTACCAGCGAGGCACTTTTAGCATTTATTCGATTCTTCTTTGATGAAGTAGGTGCTAATCGGATCGAAGCAAGGCATGATACCAATAACCCGATCTCAGGTAAGGTAATGAAAAAATGCGGTTTAGAGTTTGAGGGAATTCATAAGCAAGCAGATAAAAATAACACAGGTATCTGTGATATGGCTTATTATGGAATTTTAGTCAGTGATTATAGGAAAAGTATCAATTAAGCAATGTAAATAAATAATCTATAATTAATAATTATATATATATAGATTGAATAGAAGGATTTTTGTCAAAGGAAAATTAAAAGTATCGCTGCTCATATTATAGGGATGTAAGAAATAAAAAGGAACTCGATGTCAATTGACATCGAGTTCCTTTTTATTCATGACAATAGAAAGATGAGAAGCATACTTTCTATTGTCTATGTTTTATCATTTGTGAAGGTCTATTTTATCAAGCTATAGACTAATTAGTTTTCTTTGGAGCATTACCTTTGCCATAAAAAGCATCCAGATAGATTGCTTCTAATTCAGCTACTAATGGAAGTCTCGGATTAGCTGTAGTACATTGATCTCCAAATGCAAGATCTGCTAATACCGGAACCTTTGCCAGGAAGTCTTTCTCATCAAGTCCGTATTCCTGTAAAGTTGAAGGAATTTCTAAATGCTTATTCAGATCCTCTACAGCCTTTGCCAACATCTCAACTGCATCGGCATTGTTCTTTGGATTCTTACCTAGCTTCTTCATTAACTCAAAGATCTTATCACCTACAATATAGCTTTCGTATTTAGGGAAAGAGGTAACCTTAGTAGGACAATCTACACCATTATAACGAATTACATGAGGTAGGAGGATCGCATTTGCACAACCATGAGGAATGTGATACTCACCACCAAGCTTATGAGCTAAGGAGTGGTTAATTCCAAGGAAGGCATTGGTGAAGGCCATACCTGCGATAGTAGAGGCATTATGCATCTTTTCACGTGCAATCGGGCTTTCTGCTCCCTTATCATAAGACTCCTTCAAATATTTGAATACTAAATCAATTGCATGAATTGCCAATGCATCGGTGTAATCAGAAGCCAAAACGGAGATATATGCTTCAATAGCATGTGTTAATACGTCCATACCGGTCCATGCGGTAGATTTCTTTGGTACACTCATAACAAATTCAGGATCGATGATTGCTACATCAGGAGTCAATTCATAATCCGCTAAAGGATATTTTTTATTTTCCTTCTTATCAGAAATAACTGCGAAGGAGGTTACTTCAGAGCCGGTACCGGAGGTAGTAGGAATTGCAACGAATTGCGCTTTATTACCAAGCGTAGGGAACTTATAGGCACGTTTACGGATGTCAAGGAACTTCAAGGACATGTTCTTGAAATCAGCTGTGGGATCCTCATAGAATAACCACATACCTTTTGCAGCGTCAATCGCAGAACCACCACCCAGGGCGATGATAACATCAGGCTTAAACTTATTCATTTCCTCTACACCCTTAAGGATCGTATCAAGACTCGGATCTGGCTCAACCTGATCGAAGATCTCGCAGTGTACATAGTCAGTACGTTTTCTTAATTGATATAATACCTTACTTACATAGCCTAATTGCGTCATGGATGGATCTGTAACAATGAATGCCTTAGTAATATTAGGCATCTTGGATAAGTAAGCGGTTGAACCGGACTCAAAATAAATCTTACTCGGCACCTTGAACCATTGCATGTTGTTCCTCCTCTTTGCTACACGCTTATAATTTACTAAATCTACAGCGGAAACATTATGAGTAGTGGAATTGCCACCATAGGAACCGCAGCCTAAGGTAAGAGAAGGCATGTTTGTATTATATAAGTCGCCAATTGCACCATGTGTAGAAGGTGAGTTAACTAAGATACGGCCGGTTTTCATTCTGTCGGAGAAAGTCTTTATTACTTCATTGTCATTAGAATGAAGTACGGATGAATGACCCAAACCACCTAGTTCAATCATCTTCTCGCAGAGCTGGTAACCCTTCTCTAGAGTCTGTGCTTTAATTATAGCGAGTACTGGAGATAGTTTCTCTTTTGATAATGGATATTCAGGTCCTACGCCGTCTAATTCGGTACATAATATTTTTGTATTAGCAGGAATAGTGATACCTGCGAGGGCAGCGATAGCAGCAGGGGACTGACCTACTATGGCAGGATTAACTGCGCCTGTTTTGCTGTTAATTACTACTGGTTCAAGGAGTTTAATCTCTTCTTTAGTAGCAAAGTAGCAACCACCCTTTTTCATAAGTTCTACCACTTCATTATAGACAGGGGCTTCGATGATAGCGGCCTGCTCAGAGGCACATATCATACCATGATCAAAGGATTTGGATAAAATCAAGTCATTTACAGCTCGCTTTAAATTCGCTGTCTTCTCGATAAAGCAAGGAACATTACCAGGGCCAACACCAAGTGCTGGTTTACCGCAGGAATATGCCTGTTTTACCATACCTGAACCACCGGTAGCTAGGATCATGGATACATCAGGATGATTCATAAGTTCTCTGGTAGCGTCGATGGAAGGATATTCAATCCATTGGATACAATTCTTCGGAGCACCCGCTTTAACTGCTGCATCATATAAGGTCTTAGCAGCTTCTCTTGAGCATTGCTGAGCGCTTGGGTGAAAACCGAAGATAATCGGGTTTCTAGTTTTAATACAGGTTAGACACTTAAACATGGTAGTAGAAGTGGGATTGGTTACGGGAGTAACACCTGCAACAATACCTACAGGCTCTGCGACAATCATATAATCCTCTTCTTCATTATCCTCAATAATTCCGACTGTCTTTTGATATTTAATAGAGTGCCAAACATATTCTGTAGCAAAAATATTCTTTGTTATTTTATCTTCGTAGATACCCCTTCCGGTTTCTTCAACTGCCATTTTTGCAAGAGTCTGTTGTTTTGCAAGGCCAGCAAGAGCCATTTCGTGTACTATATTATCAACTGTCTCCTGGTCAAGGGATAAGAAATCGTTTAGTGCATTAAGAGCGTTTTTTACTAATTGATCAACATGTTCTTTCGCTGTGGGTTGCTGCAATTCCTTAGACATAATAATCCTCCTTAGATTTGTTAAAAATTTAACATATTGCTGATGTATAAAATATAACACGAAAAAAACCATTTGTAAATAGATTTGTTAAAAAAATAACAATCAAAAAATTGTGTGATTTTTATAGAAATTTATATATTATGTACAATAGATCTTTCATTATAATAAAGAGAGTATCAATTCGTATTAATTCATTCACCAGAGAAATAAATTGAACTAGTGTTTCACTTTCTGTTATAATCAAGTAGTTCTATCGTACGATTGAAAAAATCATATGAATAATAGACTATATATATAGTGCGATATATAATAATTGATTATATTAGTGTAATTATCAGATATTCTGAAGTAATGATAACAAAACATGATTTTTCGCCTCCGGGTTTATTCCTATCTACTGACTGAAACAATTATAATAGGAACATATTGATGCGATAAGGCTTGCTGAAAGGAGATTTTAATGAGAATTATCTCTTTGAACGCAGTAAAGGGAAACGAATTATTGGCTAAGGATATATATACAACCAGTGATTCGTTATTATTACCTGCTGGGACAATGATAAAAAAAGAATATGCTCAAAGGCTCAAAGAGCTAAATATAGATTATATATATATAGAAGATGATCTTTCAAAAGGCGTGAATTTAAATAATAGTCTCGAATTGCAAATAAAGGATCAATGTCAGGTTGCTGTTAGAGAACTGCTTATTAAATATTCCTATCATGAGAAGGGCGAGTTGGAGAATATCAAGGTAGTTGCGGATGAAATCATTCATGATATTATGGATGAGCCTGAGGTAATATATAATCTATCAAGTATTCGAGATAAGAACGAGAGCTCTTACTCCCATTCCTTGAATGTATGTGCCTTATCGGTAATTCTTGCATTTAAGATGAAGCTTCCACGGGCTAAAATTCGTGATATCGCGATTGGTAGCTTGCTTCATGATATTGGTTTTACATATATAAGTCCTGAATATTATAATCTAAATCTGGATACCTGCTCTGAGAAAGAGAGAAGAGAGATTAAAAAGCATATTATTTATGGATATACGGCAATCGAGAAGATGGATTGGCTATCCTCAACATCCAAGGATATTATTATCAGCCATCATGAGAGATTAAACGGAAGTGGCTATCCCTTCCATATAAAAGAGGGTCGGGTTAAGATCGGTAGTAGGATTGTTGGTGTATGCGATGAGTTTGATAGTAGGGTATACGGTAATTACATTACAAAGATGAAGGTTCATGATGCAATTGATTATATTGTGAGCAAGGTAGGTATCTTATTCGATTTTCGAGTAGTGAAAGCCTTTGTAGATTCTGTTGCGGCATATCCTACCGGATGCTTAGTACGGACGAATAAAGGTGAGGTTGGGATTGTGCTTAGGCAGAATCCACAATGCCCTACCAGACCGGTCATTCGTATTGTGGAGGATAAGGATGGACATAAACCGGAGTATTGGATTGAGAAGAATCTGACCGAGGAGTTAACCTTGTTTATTACTGATACGTTAGAAATCTAGTAGTCGATAGCAAGGGGATTGGCTATAAACGTGGATAACATCATTTTTCTGTGGAATTTCGGCTAGAATCTATCGCATGTCGTGGATGAATCTAGCGCCTACATAGGTACGTTTGATAGCTTAGTTAGAAACAGAGTATAAAAAGAATAATTTCTATAATATTGGCTATCATTACAAGATATCGCGTAGATTTATTGTTAATGATAGCTTTTTGTATGCAGTGGGCTTTTGAGAGTATATGCTACTTGCGTACCGTTATAAAATATGATATAAATAATTATTACATGAATTATGGTCAGAAACGTATAATATAATAGCTCTAGACCATAACGGGATTGGATAGAATGGAAGTGATAGAATGCATAGTTACATGAGAGCAATTGGATTTAGTAATATAAATACTCGGACCGAATTGGATCAGTTGTTAAATCATGCTTTAGAGAATCCAAAGAAACAGCGGTCAATACAAACAAGCGGTAATACCAGCTTAGCGGAGATTACCACGGAATATGGAGACGGCTTAGGTATAACAATTCGTGGAGAGTTGGATGAGAATAATAAATTTCATATGGAACATTATTTTCCGAGTCTGAAAGGATTGTCTGTTAGTACCAGAGAAGAGGTCGGAATCAATAAGAGAGTGGATTCTGATGCATATACAGGAATGTGTGATGACTTCCGTGTAGGAGTATCCTTGATTTTCTACTTACAGAATGTAGTTGAATATCTGGAGAAGAAGAATCAGAAAATGCCGATGAGTACGTCCTTTCCGATTACTCTTGCCGCCTTATCTTTAGAAGGAAGGATTCTTCTTCCGATTGAGATGGATGAGGTACAGGTTCGTAACATTACGGCTGAGACGAAGCACAGAAATAATTTAATTGCTGAAGCTAAAAAGGGAAATCAAGATGCGATTGACAGCTTGACGATAGATGATATCGATACCTATGCAATGATTTCAAGAAGGGCGAGAAAGGAAGATGTGTACTCCATCGTGGATACCTCTTTTATCCCATTCGGTTCTGAATCAGATAATTACAGTATAATAGCTACTATCACCGAATGCAGTCATATTATTAATGAATACACGAAAGAAGAGGTATATGATCTGCAATTAGTGTGCAATGATATTACTTTCCGCTTATGTATTAACAAGCAAGATCTTCTCGGAGAGCCTTTGGTCGGCCGAAGATTCAAAGGAAACATCTGGATGCAAGGCTATATCGGGTTTGCAGAGCAGACAAAGGAGTGATTTTTCACTTAGATTATTGACTTAGCGTGCAGAAAATAGTAGAATAGTTACGTTGCAAACGTAATGAATGACTTTACGATATGCATGCTAATGAATAATAATAAAAGCCCTCATAGTTAAATGGATATAACAAGCCCCTCCTAAGGGCTAGTTGCAGGTTCGATTCCTGCTGGGGGTGTTAGAGAAAGAGGTTTTCACCTATAAGTGAGAACCTCTATTTCTTTTCATAGGAAGATGCATCTTATAATACGATTGTTATGATTATAATCCCTCCGGTCAAGTGAAGCTTTTTCCCATTGTGAACGAAGTTCACAATAGGAACGAAGTTCACAATAGGAACGAAGTTTACAATAGGAACGAGGTTTACAATGAGAACGAAGTTCACAATGAGAACGAAGTTCACATTGGGATGCCACGTCATTGATTAACATAGAATTTACAAAGTCTATACAGAATCATGATATCTGTTTAACAGCTATCATGATATTTTTTTATTATGAACGTTAATGTAAAGAATTTATTAGGAGCATTGGTTTGCCCCCTGTTGATTAATTTAGTTATGGAAGGGAGATGTATGGGTGAGAAAAGTTATTCTATCCTAGAAAATTATAAAGCAAAAAGTATGGTTGAGAGCATAGCAGCTGCGATATTCAAAGTATGTGCCTTCTTTGCTGTACTAGCAGTATTCTCAATCTCCTTATATATGATTATCAGTGGAGTTCCTGCGATTCTTGAGGTTGGTTTGATTAACATATTATTTGGAACGAAATGGGCACCAACAGCTACTCAGCCTAGCTATGGTATTCTATATGTTATTCTCACATCCATTATGGGAACCTCTTTCGCAATATTGATTGGTGTTCCAATCGGCGTTATGACTGCTGTATTTCTTGCTGAGACAGCTCCAAAGCACATGGCTGGTATTGTTAAGCCGGCAGTCGAGCTACTGGCGGGAATCCCCTCTGTGGTATATGGTTTGCTAGGAATTCTGCTTCTCAATCCATTGGTCTATAAATTAGAGATGACCCTATTTAAGGATGATCCAACTCATCAGTTTACCGGTGGTTCTAATCTGATATCTGCTGTGTTGGTATTGGCAATCATGATTTTGCCTACGGTAATTAATATTAGTGAAGCTGCCCTAAGGGCTGTTCCGGAGCATTATAAGCAGGCATCGTTGGCATTGGGTGCAACTCATATCCAGACTATCTTTAAAGTCCTTATTCCTGCAGCAAAATCCGGTATTGTTACAGCAGTTGTACTAGGTGTCGGCAGAGCGATCGGAGAGGCTATGGCAATCAGCTTAGTGGCAGGAAACGGAACAAATATGCCATTGCCTTTTAATTCTGTTCGTTTCTTGACCACGGCTGTGGTAAGTGAGATGTCCTATTCAACGGATACCCATAAGAGAGTACTCTTTACCATAGGTTTAGTATTATTTACTTTCATTATGATTATCAATTTAATACTTAGCAGAGTGATGAAAGGTGGAAAGAGGAATGCTGACAGAGAATAGTATTTATAAAAAGAACAGACGAACTTTAGAGACTTTCGCACATGCGGTAATATATTTTTGTGCTTCGATTTCGATCATATTATTAGTAGGTATTGTTGCTTATGTTGCATATCGAGGAGTATCAGCCATCAGCTGGTCCTTTCTGACTACGATACCTAGTGCAATCAAGGGGACCTTCGGTATCGCTGGGAATATTGTAAATACCATATATATTATCCTAATAACCTTACTTATTGCAGTTCCCTTTGGGATAGGAGCAGCCATTTATCTGAATGAATATGCGAAGGCTGGGAGATTGGTCAGCCTGATTGAGTTTACGACGGAGACCTTAGCAGGAATTCCTTCTATCATCTTTGGACTATTTGGTTACGTATTCTTTGGGACTACTTTAAAGTTGGGCTATTCCATTCTTACAGGTGCATTGACTCTTTCTCTTATGGTACTACCTCTTATTACAAGAAATACTCAGGAGGCACTAAAGACGGTACCGGTAAGCTATCGCAGTGGGGCATTAGGGATTGGTGCTACAAAATGGTATATGATTCGAACCATACTCCTACCTTCTGCTATGCCCGGCATTATTACCGGAATCATCCTATCCATCGGGCGTATTGTAGGTGAATCAGCAGCCCTATTATTCACTGCTGGAAGCGGCTATCTACTGCCAAAGCTGGGACAGTACGGTGAAGGATTACTTGAGAAGGTGGTTCAACCCGGTGGTACGTTAACGATACAGCTTTTCCTTAGTATGGAGAAGGCTCAGTATGATGCAGCCTTTGGGATTGCCTTGGTATTATTAGTAATTGTATTCGGGATTAATAGGCTGACGAAGTATCTTTCCGATAAATTCAATGTGAATAAATAGAAAATATGCTAGAATGGGCAGAACGGAGATCAAAATGTTAAAGGATAAGATAAATACTAGGAATTTGCACCTTTATTATGGCATTAATCATGCATTAAAGGGTATTGATATGAATATAAAGGAAAAAGCCATTACTGCATTCATCGGTCCCTCAGGTTGTGGAAAATCAACCTTTCTAAAGACCCTAAACCGTATGAATGATCTCATCACATGCGTAAGGATAGAAGGTTTAGTTGCTCTGGATGGCGAGAATATCTACGATCAGAGGGTTGATACAACCTTACTTCGTAAAAAGATTGGTATGGTATTTCAGCAACCCAATCCATTTCCCATGTCTATCTATGATAATGTAGCCTATGGCCCGAGAATCCATGGGATGAAATCAAAGGCAAAGCTAGATCAGATTGTAGAGGAAAGTCTCCGAGGAGCAGCTCTCTTCGATGAGGTAAAGGATAGACTTAAGAAATCGGCACTTGGATTGTCCGGAGGCCAGCAGCAAAGACTTTGCATTGCCAGAGCCTTAGCAGTAGAGCCGGAGGTAATTCTGATGGATGAGCCAACCTCTGCACTTGATCCAATCTCTACATTGAAGATAGAGGATCTAATGTCTGAATTGAAGGAAAAGTATACAGTTGCTATTGTTACCCACAATATGCAGCAGGCGGCTAGAATCTCGGATTATACAGCTTTCTTTCTTGTTGGAGAGGTAATTGAGTTTGCCCAGACAGATGCTCTGTTCACCAGGCCGGTTGATAAGAGAACAGAGGATTACATTACGGGAAGATTCGGTTGATGTCAGGATTTGACACGAGAAACCACTTCAACTATAATTATCATTATAAGGAGGAACTATTATGACAGCTCGACTTAGCTTTGAATACGAGCTCCAGTTATTAAAGGAGAATCTCGTTGAAATGGGGACTCTCATTGAAGCTGCAATAGAAAAAACCTTAGTTGCCTTTGAAGAGCAAAATGAGGCAATGGCAATGGAAATAATACAGGAAGATAGAAATGTTAATGATATAGAAAAAACTATAGAGGCAAGGTGTCTGTCACTCATTCTGAAACAACAGCCGGTTGCCAGAGATTTGAGAATTGTTACAACCGCATTAAAGGTCGTTACAGATATGGAGCGGATTGGAGATCATGCTGCAGATATCGCTGAGCTTATTCTCAGAGAGAAGCGGGAGCCGATTTACGATCTGGTAAAACATATTCCTGAGATGGGTGCTGTTACGAAATCAATGGTTCATGATGCAATTCTTGCATTTACTAGTGTGAATGTAGAAGAAGCAAGAAACATCATGAAGCGAGATGATGTTGTAGATGAACTATTTGATAAGGTTAAGGAGGAGGTGGCATCCCTACTACGAGCTTCTTCCGACCAAGTGGATCAATGTGTCGATATACTGATGATAGCAAAGTACTTTGAGCGGATCGGAGATCATGCAGTAAACATCTGTGAATGGACAGAATTCCATGAGACTGGATCAGTGAATAACGTTAGAATCCTATAAGCTGTGTATGAAAGAATGGAGATTATAATGGAACGAATCTATGTAATCGAAGATGATGAGAATATCAGAGAGCTGCTTAAAATTGCGCTTGAGGGCTTCGGCTATTCCATAAAGGCCTATGAAGCTGCTGAACCTGCATTACAGGATATGAAGGAGGAGCAGCCGGATCTGGCTATATTTGATCTGATGCTACCCGGAATGGATGGTTTAACAGCAATTCGACTATTAAGACAGGATATCCAATTAAAAAATACTCCTGTTATATGCCTTACGGCAAAGGATAAGGAATTAGACAAGGTTATGGGGCTTGACGTTGGTGCCGATGATTATATTACTAAGCCCTTCGGAGTTCTGGAGCTTGCAGCCAGGATACGTTCTCTGCTACGTAGAGCGAAAAATGAGGATATCAGTGATATGATTATCATCGATACCTTAAAGATTAATCCTCAGACGAGAGAGGTAACCAACAATGATATTCCGGTTGAGCTTACTTATAAAGAATATGAGCTATTAATGTATTTGATTGAACATGATGTAAGGGTAGTCAGCAGGGATGAGCTTTTAAATCAAATCTGGGGCTATGAATATGATGGAGAATCCAGAACATTAGATATTCATATCCGTACCTTGCGTCAGAAGCTTGGAACGATTGGGGTTGAGCGGATTAAGACGGTTCGAAGTGTTGGGTACCGATTCTCTAGGGCATAGCTAATTATCGGAGGAAATGTGAAACGAGCAATTTTTCAGAGATTTATACTGATTGTATCACTGGCGCTTGTCCTAAGCGGCAGTATTTTTAGTGTTGCCATAAGTCGGATCATACTGGATCGTACTGAGGAAAATATGGTATATACAGTAAAAATCACAGATCATGGACTCGACTATAAGGGTGATCTGAAGGCTCAGATAGATGCACTAAAGCAGGTGGAGGGGAATGATCGGACCCGCTTTACCGTAATTGATCTTAGCGGCAAGGTTATTGCAGATAGTGAGGTAGAAGACAGTATCACCATGGAAAATCATGACGACCGTGAAGAGGTGAAGGAAGCACTTAAAAATGGTCTTGGCTATGCAATGCGTAAATCTGAGACATTAAGGCAACCCATGCTATATGTTGCCAGCATCTCGGAGAATAAAGAATTCGTTATTCGTATGGCAATTCCTTTTTCTGGGGTAGAGCAGTACGCCGGATTATTAATTCCTGCTACTATAATCAGTATAGGAATTACTTTGATTATATCTATCTTTATAGCGAATAGCTTTGCCAGCTCTGTAGCAAAGCCATTGAACGAAATTGCTGGCGAATTAGACAAGCTATCGCAGGATAAGCCGGAATTTCATTTTAAGAAATATAAATATAACGAGATGAATGTCATAGCGGATGCTACTATGAAGATGTCCCAGTCCGTTAAAGAATCCATAGAACAGATTGAATTCGAACGAATGGTACGCCAGGAGTTCTTCTCCAATGTTTCTCATGAGCTTAAGACACCTCTCACTTCAGTACGTGGTTATCTGGAATTACTGGAGAATAATATGGTAGCAGATGAGAGAATGAAGAAGGACTTTCTGGCAAGAATCAAGAAGGAAACCATCAACATGACAAGTCTGATTAATGATATTCTTATGATATCAAGGCTGGAGACAAAGGAAGCGGAGGTGGCATTATCGGATGTTCGTCTTGCGCCCCTCGTTAAGGAGGTCTGTACCTCTCTAGAGCCATTAGCGCAGGAATATCAGGTGAGCATCAGCACTAATTGCAGGCCGCTCATGATGTATGCCAATACCCAGCAGCTTCGGGAGCTATTAAGTAATTTGATCATGAATGCTATAAAATATAATAAACTGGAGGGTAAGGTAGAGGTTACGGTAACCTCCGAACAAAATGAAATTGTTATTATGGTGGAAGATACCGGAGTAGGAATCCCGGAGGATGCTAAGGTAAGAATATTTGAACGCTTTTATCGAGTTGATAAGGGACGTAGTAAAAAAGTAGGAGGGACCGGTCTTGGGCTTTCTATCGTTAAGCATATTGTAAATTATTACAATGGCTCCATAGAGGTTCAAAGTAAAATCGGGGAGGGTACAAGGTTCACGGTACGGCTTCCAAAACATTCAGACCAGCTTTCCGGGGCAGATAAGACCCAATAGGCTAAGTAGACAAAGAAAAATGATTAATCTGGGTTTGATAATATGATTTTATCAGACCCTTTTCTTATATCATACGAGGAAATTGCGTACTATGATACAAGAAGAATTGATAAATCAATTCACTTTTCATGAATAAAAGCCCTCTGGGTAAGTGAGAGTCAGTAAGCTGACTCTTTGTTCTACATGAAAAGAGAAAGCGCAAGCAAGCTAAGGGTCCTTAATCGATGCGACAAAGGTCTCAGTGGCATATGAAACAGATTAAATAAAACTTTAGTCCTAGACATTAATTTTTATGGGCCATGTGACGATATATATAAAAATGCGACAAACATCATCATCGTAGTCGCCAATTAGTCTAGGATAGGGGCAAACATAGTATGAAAAAGAAATTGAACATTATTTTTTTTGGTTTATGCTTTCTAGGCTCTGTAATGGCAGAGGCTTATTTTTTTCAATTAGGGGAGGAAAATTTGTTTAGTGTCATAGCACTCGGCATAGTAGTACTGATAACAGGTTACCTTTTGATGGATTCCATTCGTAGTAAACTATCGGAATACAGCGAAGTGATAAAAAGTCAGATAGATCAGCTACACAACCAGAATATCGTACGCTGGGATGAACGTGTTAATGATATGCAGAACCTACAGAAAGCTTCCTATACCGCGACGAAGAAGAATACAGAGGTGCTTTCTAAGCAATTAGAGGAGATTATTAATAGAGTAGAAGTCTTGGAAGCAAATCAAGCTAATACTCTTCAAAAGCTTATCGATTTACAGATGAAGGCAATGGAGGGTCAGAAGAAAGCCCTAAACATTGAGGTGAATCATAATAAAGAGAATACAAGACAATTGATGCAAGTCATCGCTGAATCAGGAAACCAGGCAGAGACGCTAGAGGTTCTGAACAAGATAGCGGACCAGCTTAAGGATACCACTCAGGTACTGCAACAGGAATTGAAGAATATGAGTATTAATGTTCAGGTACCTTCTATGGAAAATCCCGAGAGCAGTCGGGCTATTAATGCTGAACCGAGGATAGAAGATGTTGGTGAGATGGGATGGGGCTTAGATACAGAAATAGAGCCTGAAGCAGAATTAGAACTGAATGCAGAAACAGAGCAAGATAAAGAACTTGTGTTGGATACAGCAATTAGCGGTTGGAACAGTGATACGACGTCCTACCCAGAGGATGAAGACATAGGCTGGAATTCAAGTGTTGATACGGAACAGACAGAATTAAATAACGACTGGAGCATAGTTGATAATCAGGGAGAATTAAGCAATCAGGAGGTAATAGAGCCTCAAACTCCAATAAAAGAAATTACGCCTTTATATGAGGACGCAAACAAAGCACTATCTGCAGATGAAATAGCAGCCTTATTTGCATCCTTCGGTCAATAATTATAGATCCAGAAAATCATCATCCTTAAAAGCTTTTCGTCTTGCCCGTTTTCTATAATAAGCATTTCTACGTTTCAGACGAGGAGCTTCGACTAAAGCAAAATAAAGAATAATAATGAGAACAAATAATCCTACAATACCACCCAGAATAATCGGACGAAGGCTTTGATCCTCTTTCACCGTCTCAGATTTTTCGGGAGCGGAGGTAGGGTTATTTTTTTCTACTTCAGAATGTTTTAATTGTAAGGGCTGGTCATTATTATATAGAATGTCAGCACCGCCTACATACATACCATTATAGGTATATGAAATCTTTCCTACTACCGTTTTATTGTGCGTGGTTATGGTCTGTTGTGATGCTGGGTAGAAGGTAACCTCTTTCTGTGCATCCTCAAAGGAGGCTGTATTCGGTAACACTAGATATCCCTTCTCATCGGTAGAGATTGGAGAGGAGGTCTGGCTTAGCAAGGGATTATAACGGGTAAACATCGGAGATTCGGCTAATGCTTGTGATGATTCCAAATCAGCAATAGGGTAGATAGAAAAATTATCAAAGGCATAGTCGAATAACTGTTGTGTATCCGTATATTGATTTTTGCTACTACTGTCCCTCATAACAACACAGATTAATTCCAAATCACCACGCTTGGCTACAGATACCAGTGTAAACTTTGAGTTCGAAGTATAGCCGGTCTTGCCTCCAATGCAATCATCGTAGCGGTAATCCTGTTTTAGTATAAATTTATGATGATTTCTTAGATAACGGGTTTCTGATTGAATATTAGTAGGAGGAATCTGGTAGGTCCGGGCATTGAATATCTTGCGAAAGGTTTCATTCTTCATTGCCTCTCTGGTTATCAGTGCCATATCATAGCTGGTGGTATAGTGATTCTCGTCATGTAACCCATGAGGATTAGCGAAGTTCGTATTCAGACAGCCAAGCTCCTTGGCACGCTCGGTCATCATTTTTGCAAATTCCTCGGCGCTGCCAGCTACGTGCTCGGCTACAGCATAAGAAACCTCGTTTGCTGATTCTAATAAAATCCCATAAAGACATTGCTGCATCGTAAGCTGCTCGCCGACATCGATACCGATGCGGCTGCTGTCTAAATCAACATCAAATACAGCTTTTTTGGAAAAGGTTACGATCTCGCCTAAATTCGAATTCTCAATAGCAAGTAATGCAGTCATAATTTTAGTAATACTTGCAGGGTAGTGGGTTGTATTTATATTTTTCTCATAAAGAATCAGCCCCGTAGAGGCTTCCATAACAATTGCTGACTCAGCAACGACACTCGGCCCGTTTGGCCATGTCTTATCAGCATCGGAAGTAGTAGCTTGTACCGGTACAGAGGTAAATATCGTTGATAGGAATAATATAAGAATGCTCATACAAGCAAATAATTGTCGTTTCATGATTAAAACCTTGCCTTTCTAAAAAACTGGAAACATTATAGCGGAGGCGTATTAAGTTATACGATTCTTTTGATTGCTACATTAGTATACTAAGTTAGATTCCAGATGTTTTTCTTATGATACTAACGGATTTTGGACGATTTATGCTAATGCTTACATATAGGAAACGGGTACGTGAGCATGCATGCTTACGTATCATGAAAATGTTACTTAATATACCACGAGATTTGCATGGGATAGCCATCCATAGACAGAATCCGCTAAGGATGGCTATAAAACCTGATCAATGAAAGTCTGTAAGTCCGTATCCCATTAATACGTGATTCACAAAACGGCGATGAAGCTTATGTTTTGTATAGCCTATACAATTGTACTATACGATATGTTCTGTTGTAAACTTAAAATAGAGCAGTAAATGTGAATTTTATCTGATAAAATTCGTCCATTCACGCGGTTTTGGATCAGGCATTGGAAAAGCATCCTTACTATAATCTTTGACCTTAATCATCCAGGCCATATTATTAGCCAGATTCTTAAGTACACACATACCCTCCATATCCTGGGTTATCTCTCCCGGTGCTCCACCGTGAATTACATTCCAGTAATAGGAGGGAGTTATCATCATTTCTGATATTAAGAAATAGTTGTTAAGCTGATCGAAGGTAGTAACTCCGCCAGAGCGACGTGGAACGGCAATGGAAGCACCAACCTTTAAGCGAAGTTTGCCGTTGCTTGGGTAGAACAGTCGGTCTAAAAAACTTTTCATTGTGCCTGCTATGCCTGCATAGTAGACAGGGCTTCCCAATAGAATACCGTCCGCAGCATATACCTTATCTGCAATCCCACGCAGTTGATCATCAGAGAATACACAATAGCCCTCGCTGCAGCGATAACAGCTGATACAGCCCTTAATCTCTAAATTGCCTACATGAATTATCTCTGTCTCAATACCTTGGTTTTCCAATTCATCACATACAGTCTTAAGTGCCATATAAGTGTTACCCTTTGGCTTTGGGCTTCCATTGATTGCAAGAACCTTCATATATAAGCTCCTTTCATAATGAATTTTATCCTATTCAGTATACTATATAGAATAGAGAAAATAAATCACTTTAAAAGAAGCGGTGGAAAAATTTGATACAAAAAGGAATAATTGACGAACGTAATGATTGAATTTATAATTGGAACAATGATACCTTATATATCTATGTAAAACACAGTATAAGCTAAAACAGGAAAAGTATTCAAGGAGGAATATATGAGACTGAGGAATATTAGAGGCTCTAGAGAAATTGTTGCGGCCAACGAGTATGTTGTTCAGGAGCCGGAGAGATGGAAGGGAAATTGGAAGAACCTTTTTGGTAATGATCACCCTCTGCATATTGAGATTGGTATGGGGAAGGGGCGTTTCATCATGGAGATGGCTGCGAAAAATCCACAAATTAATTATATCGGAATAGAAAAATATTCAAGTGTACTTCTTAGAGCGTTGGAGAAAGTTAAGGAGACAGAGCTGACTAACTTGTATTTCATACGTTTCGATGCAGAATACCTGAATACTATCTTTGACAGTGACGAGATAGACCGAATCTATCTTAACTTCTCCGATCCCTGGCCTAAGGATCGTCATGCAAAGAGGAGACTAACCAGCAAGGAATTTCTGGCAAGGTATGACCAATGTCTTAAGAAGGAAGGAGAAGTTAACTTTAAGACAGATAATCGTCCTCTCTTTGATTTCTCTGTAGAAGAGGCAGGTATTGCCGGATGGCAGCTGCGTGAGGTAACCTATGACTTACATCATAGTGAATATGCAGAAGGAAATATAATGACAGAATATGAGGAGCGTTTCTCTGCCATGGGAAATCCGATACACCGATTGGTGGCATACCGTAATTAATTAGTGTGAAAAAGGTAGGGACTAAAATCTCATTTATATCATAGAATGATAACAAAAAGTTAGTCGGGGAAAACTATGAAAAGCAATTGGAAATCACAGGTTGCGAGGGTCACAGGAACAAATCCGAAGCTTGACAGGAAACTATTTAAGCTAAAGAAATCCTGGGATGAGGTGTCGAAGCTGCTGAATGGTAGTGTAAAAAATAAAAAGAAGAAATAATACAGGAAATCCTACTTGTCTTTTTATATTAACTGATATAATATTATTTTGTAATCACATAAAAATGGTGTTAATTGAGATACTATACATCAAAAGGATGAATTCTTGTTCCGTAAGGCAATACTCGGTTTCAAGAACTAAGATTGGAGGAAATCGAATGGCATTACAATTTACAGACGCAAATTTTCAAAAAGAGGCTTTGGAATCGGATATTCCTGTATTGGTAGATTTTTATGCTGACTGGTGCGGCCCCTGCAAGATGATAGCGCCTATCGTTGCAGAGCTAGCAACGGAATATGAGGGTGTATTCAAGATTGGTAAGCTGAATGTAGATCAGGAGCCTAATACAGCCGAGAAATACCGTGTCATGTCAATTCCGACCTTGATTATATTTAAGAACGGAGAGGCAGTAGACAAGGTTGTAGGACTTGTATCCAAGCAGGTACTTCAGGACAAGCTTAATGCACATAAGTAAGACAAGTAGGAAATATGAATTTAGCAATATACTTTAGTAACATCAAGTTATAAAATTAATTGGAATGATATGTTGATAAAAGGTTAAACAAGGAAGAAAAGCCTAGAAAAAAGGCTTTTCTTCCAGAAATAAGAATTCGAATAAAATAAATTATATATTTTTTTAAAAATATTAAAAAAAACACTTGCAATTTGATTCAATACAATATATAATAATCCTTGCGTTCGGTACTTAAGAAAAACAAAAACAAGACAAGCCGAACAACAAATAAGCGTCTCTAGCTCAGTTGGTAGAGCACCTGACTCTTAATCAGGGTGTCCAGGGTTCGAGCCCCTGGAGACGCACTTACAAAGTATCAATTTTGAAGACTTAGGAGCTTCGGGGTTGGTGCTTTTTTGTTATGTCCGGATTTGCAAGGGTTTGCGGGTTCTATTAATTTCTTAAATTGTGGATAAAGGATGGTTGACTTTTTTGGATTTAGACCAATCTTTGAAAAACTGGCTTTCCTCGTATTGCATCTTAATTGGGTTATTGATAATTAGGTATACCTTAGTATAGCAAGCTGCAGATACAGAACGATACTGCTTATTATGGAAGGTATGAGCGGTGCAAAGAAAGTAACAATATAGAAATTAATTTTAATTGATATATTGGAAAAAACTATAAATAGATGTATAATTTTAACTATACAAGCCATCTGTTTTACGAAGGGCAATTAATATCTTGATGTGGAAGTTCCTGACGATGATTATCGTAAAATATAGAGCTATATTAGATTTATATATATATAAAGAGAATATATTTAGTTATCATATTATCTATGCGCTAAGTAACAATAAGGTATATAACAATCAATAAAAAACTTTTTGAAAGTGAGTATTGAATATGAAAATCTTTATTGGAAGCTCCAGAGAAGCGAAAGAATTAATGGATGATATCGCCTTGTATCTTGAGGAATTAGATTGTGAAGTTGTCAAATGGGATTCTCCTACGACATTTAAACCAGGAGAATATACACTCGAGGCCCTTAACAGAATCAATGAACAGGTTGATGCAGCAATTTTTTTGCTAACAGCTGACGATAAAGTATGGTATAGAGGGCAAGAGACGATTCAACCTAGGGATAATGTAATATTCGAATTTGGTTTATTCTGTGGCAAGCATGGAATAAAAAGAACGATTATGGTGAAAAAAGGTGATATTAAGATGGCAGCAGATTTTAATGGTATCACTTTTATTGATTATTCCAAAAGGCTGAGAGCCCAACGAGAAATAAAGGATTGGTATGTTTCATTAGTAAGTAATGAAAGACATTGGCTTGAAGGTACTTGGGATTTATTCTATTATCATAATACGAATGATAAAAGACCGGATGGAAGAGCTTATATTAAAAGTACCAATGAAAGCTTTTTTATGCTAGTGGATTTAAATCGGTCAAAGAGGGGTAAGGAATTACATTATCATTTTGAGTATAATGGATTTTATTATAATAATGATATCATTGCGGTATATACTACACCACAGGATCAATGGCCTGTAATGTGTGGGACTGTGGTATTAAGCATGAAGGGAAATAGAGAAGTATTAATCGGTGGTTCACTCTATGTGAATCATGCAGCAAAACTAGTTAATGACAAGTTTATACTTAAAAATCACGAAAGTACATAATAATATATATAAGCAAAATGCATATTTACATAGAAACGAGTATTCAGGAGCACTTCACGCCACCGGAATACTCGTTTCTTAATATGTTATATGTAAGAGAGGGCATTAATAATTTTTATCATAAAATAATGATAAGATAGGTAGTGAATCACATACCGCGAAAGTATTAAAGAAGGCCTTTCCTGTGATCATCAATGGCTTGTGCTGCATAATCTTCTAAGAGGCCAATGTCGAACAGCAGCCACAATACCGAATAACGATCCTTGAGATCCTTCGCATATATGATAGAATCATTAATCATATCTTCTCCATACAGCTTCCAATAATCCTCCATGTGATAGCCGATGGCTTGCAGCATTTGGAGGATTTCTTTATCATCAGGTACCTCCCTTAGAATTGTGACAATCTCATCCCATCTGCGGGTAATGATATCCAGACGGTTGGTGACATAGAAGCCTACTTTTTTCTGTAGGTCGATTACTTCAGGAGTTAGAGTGCCGTAGACGCATTCCACATCCTTTGTCCATTGTGCAGCGTCGTATATGGAGCGGAAAGAGGCAGGAGAGGCAGCAGATAACTGGTCGCGCAGATAGCTTGTGATAACTGTACCATAAGCAACATCAATACCGTGTGGAAAATACTCCTTATTCTTCATTATGTTTACAATCTCGTAAAAATGGGATAAGTGGTGTTCGCTGCCGGATGCGGGACGGGAATTACCTACATACGCCATGGCAATACCCACCAAGACAAGACTATTCATAAGGCGTCCAATGCAAGCAGGATCCCGCTTCAGATAGAGTGATATATCCTTTTTGCAGGCTTCCACTTCTGTCATGACCATATCATAGATATATGGGCAAAAATACTCGTCATTTATGACATGACTTAGCTTCCAGTCGTTAAGACAGGATAATTTTCCTAGGATATCACCAACACCAGCACGAATCATATCAATCGGAGCATCCTTAAGAACATTTGTATCACCTACAATCCAGTTGGGTACTTGTCCGTTCAGGGTAACCTTCATTCCCTTTAGAATTAGAGCGGCACCCACAGAGGCATAACCGTCCATGGAAGGGGCGGTAGCAACAATCATATAGGGTAGGTGATGCTGATAAGAGACGTATTTACAGATATCATTAATTACACCGGAACCAACGGCGATTACGATCTGAGTATTAGTATCAATCTCAGAAGCTACTGCTGATAAAGAATTCTCATCAGGAATAAGCACTGTGTCTCCGGTCTGAAAGATTTTATTTCTTACATGAAATCCTTTATCCTTCAATAGTTGAAGAACAATATTTCCACAGGCGGTAAAAGTATTCTGATCGGCTACCAACAATACATTCTTATAATTAGACAGTAATGCCGGGATTTCTTCGCATGCATTCTCTCCAATAATTACTTTTTCAATATTACAATGGTGTTCATGACCACATATACAATCAGTAATACTTCTTTGGAAATCTAATTGCTTCATATAGATACCTTCCTTTCCCTTTTACTAAATATCTATTTCACGATGATTATAATCCGATACAGAAATAATTACAATATGGCCATATAAATGAAATCAACTATTGTTCATATTTTATGGGTGTTAATAGTGCATAAAATAGACTTTTGTAAATTTGCATAATAAAGCTCATTTTATTTACTTTCATTTTATTGACTATCACGGTATGTACTAATAAAATACAATTAGACCACATGAAAGGAAGAACGAAAATGAGCGTAGATATTACAGTTAAGCATGCATGTAAAAAATATGGTAATAGTACAATTATTCCTGATCTTAATCTGACGGTTAAGAAGGGTGAATTTTTCACATTACTGGGTCCGTCTGGTTGCGGGAAAACTACATTACTTCGAATGATAGCCGGTTTTAATTCTATAGAAGGTGGAGATTTCTATTTTGGAGAAAGAAGAATTAACGATTTAAATCCGGCAAAAAGAAATATAGGTATGGTTTTTCAGAATTATGCCGTATTTCCTCACCTTACTGTTCGTAAGAACGTAGAATTCGGATTGAAAAATAAGGATTTTAATAAGGCAGAGATAGGAACAAGAGCTGCAGACTTTTTGAGACTTATGCAAATCGAGACCCTTGCTGATCGTATGCCAGACAAATTGTCAGGTGGACAGCAGCAACGTGTGGCCCTTGCAAGAGCTCTCTGTATAGAACCGGATGTATTGCTTATGGACGAACCTCTGAGTAATCTGGACGCGAAGCTTCGTGTGGAGATGAGAACAGCCATAAAAAACATCCAAAGAGATGTTGGCATTACTACCATTTATGTTACTCATGATCAGGAAGAGGCAATGGCCGTATCGGATCGAATAGCTGTTATGAATCTTGGAAAGATACAGCATATCGGATCTCCTAAAAATATTTATCAAAGACCTGCAAACTTGTTTGTATCTACATTCATTGGACGTTCCAACATTATTAAGGGTGAACTAATTGTAGAAAACGATAATACATACTTCAAGCTTGATAATGGAAATAAAGTTCAAATGCATAATGTGCAGAAAAAGTATCGGAAGGCACAAGGGGTATTGGCATCGGTAAGACCTGAGGAACTAATTCTATGTGAGGATATAAAGCAAGGAGACATCAAAGGTAAGGTGAAGGACAGTGTATTCCTTGGATTGAATACCCATTACTTTGTGACATTAGAGACAGGTGAGGAAGCCGAGATTATTCAGGAATCCACCATTAGCAGCATTATTCCTGCAGGATCAGAGATTTCCATGAAAATCAATGCAGAGAAGGTTAATCTTTTTACAGAAGATGGGGAAGCAAATATTCTGGAAGGCGTTTGCAATGATGATATTGCAGAGTAACAGAAAGGAGGAGCTGTAAATGAAAAAACATAATCGATTAGAAATCTGGACCTTTGTTACAGTTGCATTCTTTCTAATGTTCGCCATCTTTTTAATTTATCCTTTGTATGGAATACTAAAAGAATCTGTGATCTCTTCGGAAGGAAAGTTTACACTGGAGCAGTTTTATAAATTCTTTTCCAATTCCTATTATAGTCAGACGATCATTAACAGTTTTAAAGTGACCATCGCTGTTACTATATTAACACTTATATTAGGCATTCCATTTTCCTATTTTTATTCCTTCTATCAATTAAAGGGATCAAAGATTTTATTTGTTTTCAGTGTTTTGTGTTGTATGTCGGCACCCTTTATCGGTGCGTATGCCTGGATTATGCTGTTAGGTAGATCGGGTGTTATAACCGTATGGTTTGAGGAGGCCCTGGGTATTGAGCTGGGCAGCATCTATGGTTTTTCCGGAATAGCATTTGTACAGGCGTTTAAGTTGTTTCCACTGGTATTCATCTATATGAATGGTGCTTTTAAAAACATCGATAATACACTTTTGGAAGCTTCAGAGAACATGGGCTGTGTAGGAATAAAGCGTTTCTTTAAAGTAATCATGAATCTTTCCATGCCCACTATTTTAGCTGCTTCATTAATGGTATTCATGCGTGCCTTTGCAGACTTTGGTACACCATTGATGATCGGAGAGGGCTTCCGTACCTTCCCTGTAGAGATCTATAATCAGTATTTGGGTGAGAATGGAACCAATCATTCCTTTGCAGCAGCAATAAGTGTAATTGCTATCCTAGTAACGGCAGCTGTGTTCTTCCTTCAAAAATGGGCAACAAGTAAATATAATTTTTCACTCAATGCACTGCATCCGGTGGAAAAGAAAAAACCCAAGGGAATTATGGGCGCATTCATGTATTTATATACCTATGGTTTAGTAGCTGTTGCCTTTTTACCTCAGATTTACATTGTATATCTGTCCTTTAGAAATTGTAGCGGTGCTGTTTTCAAGGAAGGATATTCGCTGATGAATTATGAGGCGGCTATGAAAAAGCTTCTGGGAAGATCTATAAAGAATACCTTGTTATTTGGCGTGGTTGCCTTGGCGATTATTATAGTACTGTCCGTATTGATCGCCTATCTGGTTGTCAGAAGAAGCAGTGTTGCCAATAATGCCATTGATACCATATCCATGCTTCCCTATATTATGCCAGGCTCTGTAGTAGGTATTGCTTTGGTACTGGCATTCAGCAAAAAACCGTGGGCATTAACCGGTACGATGTTAATTATTATCATATCATTGGTTATCAGGCGTATGCCGTATACCATTCGATCGGCGACAGCAACACTGATTCAGATACCCATGAGCATCGAGGAAGCCTCCATTAGTTTGGGAGCCTCCAAATTGAAAACGTTTGTTAAAGTTACAGTTCCAATGATGTCGAATGGTATCGTATCAGGATCAATTTTAAGCTGGGTCGCAATTGTAACAGAGTTATCCAGTGCAATCATCTTATACAACAATAAGACTATTACACTGACTATGTCTACATATGTAGCAATCTCCAGAGGAAATTACGGTATGGGTTCTGCCTTTGCAGCAATCTTAACTGTCTTAACTACTATTTCACTTCTAATTTATCTTGCAATCAGCAAGTCAGAGGACATTAAGTTATAGAGGTTATTCTCATATAGTAAACCTATATGTTAATAAAATAAAAAAGGAGAGGAAACGAATGAAAAAGAAATTTTTAGCAGCATTAATAACGGGGACTATGGTATTATCACTGGTTGGTTGCGGCGGTGGATCAAAGCCTGCCACAAAGGATACTACAGACACAACAGGAACAGCAAAAACAGAAAGTACAGATGCAGGGAAAACGGAAACAAAAACAGAAACTGCAGGAGCAACAGAGGATTTAGGAAACAAATTAGTATTTTATTCTTCTATGACAGATGATGATGTGAATTCGGTATTGGATGGATTTAATGCATTATATCCGGATATCGAAGTAGAGGTAGTAAACGGTTCAGCCGGTGAATTAACAGCACGTATCACAGCAGAGGCTGATAATCCTCAGGGTGATGTAATGTGGGGTGGTTTACCTCAGACCGATGGTGACTCCCACGCAGACATATTCGAGCCATATCTTTCAGACCACGAGAGCGAAGTATATGATGATTATAAGAGCAATAACGGCTTCTATAACTATTCTCACCTCTCAACAGTAGTACTTTGTGTAAATACAAAGCTGGAAGAAAAAGCTGGTATTGAGATCAAAGGCTACAAAGACCTGTTGAATCCAGCATTAAAGGGTCAGATCATATTCTCAGATCCGAACTCATCTTCCGCTGCATGGAACAATTTATGTAACATCATGGCTGTATACGGAAATGACAGTGACGAGGCATGGGCATTGATGAAAGGCTTAATTGATAATGGTATGATCATCTCAGATAGCTCCTCTAAATGCTTCAAAGCAGTTGCAGATGGTGAATATATCGTTGGTTTAACCTATGAAGATGGTGCTTCCACATTATTAAAGAGTGGTGCAGATAATATCAGACTGGTATATCCCGAAGAAGGTACTTCAGCAACAGCAATGGCATGTGCAATGATTAAAGGGGCACCTCATCAGGCAGCAGCTAAGGCAATGATTAATTATCTTTTGAGTGCAGAAGGACAGGCAGAAAGAGCAGAAAGTCTTGGAACAATTCGTATGACCAATGCTAATGCAAAATATAATACAGTATACATTCCTGCAACAGAGGATATTAAATGGGTATCACGTGATATCAATTGGCTGATCGAGAATAAACAGCAAGTCTTGGATCATTGGAATGAGTTAGTAACATCAGCTCAGTAAACAAGTAAGCAATAGAATGTACACTTCACAAACGTTCTATTGCCATGAATCAAGAAAGCCAGTTTATATGAACGAAATATAAACTGGCTTTCACTACATGGGAAATAGCTTCTATGTAATAGATTTCTCTAATAGGAGGGGTTAAGGCATCATATATTTTATTCCGGGACGACCTTTTGTCTCATAATTAATGGAGCTTTTCACTAATTTCTGACTTTCAAGATAATTAAGATAGCGGTGAACAGTGACACGGGAAAGTCCGATCTGCTGAGCAATTTGATCGTTAGAGAAGGCTATGCCACGGTGCTTTTCCATGAAATTCTGAATGAGATCCAAAGTTCTTTGCTGCATGCCCTTTTCCAAATCTACATGCTGGAGGACAGAAGATCTATTTAGTATCTGGTCCAATTCCGACTGAGATACAACAGAGTCTGTCTTCAGGCTGACAAGATTTATTTTTGCAAAGTATTTTTGAATGGCCTGTTGAAAGCGTTCATATTCAAAGGGCTTAATCAGATAATCTATGATTCCGAGCTTTAGAGCGATGTCAATACTCTTAGAGTCATTGGCAGCGGTTATCATGATAACATCAACTAAGATGCTTTCCTCACGGATAGCACGCAGTACTTCAATACCGCTTAACTGAGGCATATAGACATCTAAGAGTACAAGATCGATAGGATGGCTTCTTAGATATTGAAGAGCGTCCGCTCCATTGGAAAAGGTTTTCTCTACTTCAATAGTATCATTACTCAGTAAGTATTTTTTGTTTATTGCAGCAACCATGGGGTCATCTTCGATAATAATTGTTTTTACCATGTAAATGTCCTTTCTTATGCTTCAATAGGTTTCAGTGACTAAAGAGTATGGAGATAGAGGTACCTTCTCCTACAGCACTGTCTATGGTTATTGTACCATTGCAATTATCTATGATTTGCTTTACAAGATCCATACCAATGCCACGATTTTCTCCTTTTGTTGAAAATCCTCGTGTAAAAATATGATCAATGATATCTTCAGGAATACCAATGCCATTATCATCGATATTAATCCTGAGGGAGTGTTCGTCCTCGATTACAAACAATACAATCTGTCCTCCAGTTTGCCTGTATTTCGTTGCATCGATGGAATTTTCCAATAGGTTACCAATGATTGTAGTGAATTGGCTTGTGGATAGAAATGTATTGGGTGGTGGGCCAAGGTAACTGTTTTCATCAAGAATCAGTACAACACCATTCTCCCTGGCTTCGTTAACCTTACCGAAGATAAGGGCAGCAATTGTCTTATCCTGTATGTTATTAATTACTGTGTTCATAGACACCTGAGAGGAGTTATACTCTGAAATATAGCGAATAGCCATATCAACCTGGCCTAATTGTAGCAGGCTTAATATGATATGAAGGTTATTTTTGAACTCATGCAGGTTGGATCGAAGTGCTTCCAGAATAAAACTGACACCAGTAAGTTCTTCTGCCATTTTGGTGAGGGCAGTCTTATTTCTGATAATAGCGATAAATCCCATGGTTTCATTCTGATACTCAATATCGATCCAGTCAATGATAAGATGTCGGTTCCCAAAGGTGATTTCCACGTTGCTCTTTGGCTCTGAGGATTGTAATATGGTAAGAAATTTTTCATTCATAGAAAGGGAACCAAGAGGCTGTCCATAGACTGGCTCTTCCTTTAAACCAAGCATTTCAGAAGCGGGTTTATTGCACATGATGATATCTCCCGCAGTATTAATTGCGAAGATACCTTCCTCCATCTTATCTACAACTTCACTTCGCTGAATGAATAATTCGGCAAAATAGGTAGGTTCATAACCAAACAAGGTTTTCTTTACAAAACGCGTAATAGCGTAGGAAGCATAGATATTTGTCAGAAGAGCAAGGATTACAATCCAAAGGAACTTAAGGATAAAATCCTTTTCTAATTGGACCAAGCTTTTTTCATAGATACCAACAATCACATAGCCTATGATGATATTTCGGCTGTTTACTATGGGCGTAGTGGCACAAAGCTGATTGATATATTCATTGGAATCACCGACAAAATAGATAGTACTTGTTCCAGGCTGTTCGATGGTGGAGGGAAGAAATTTACCAATTAGACTTTTGTTTGGGTGGTACAGGCATTGTCTATTACGTAGTGTAATGGCAATTACATCAAGATCTTGCGCATTATTGATGATTTTATCTACATACTCGTTCAAATCATCACTGGATTCCCGATTGATGAGAGAATCATATACCATATAGTTTTGTGCAAGCGTGTAGGATAAATTTTCAATATTAATGGAGATATCCTGCTTGATTCGGAATAGACAAGTATATAGAAAAACAGCAAACATGAATAATATAAGCAGGGACGATATGAGAAAGATAATACCAAAGGATCGAAAGAAAATAGAGCCTTGTGACTTGATATGGTTTATTTGCCTATGAAGGATGTTTTCTCTTTTGCACATACCTGTATTACCTCATGTTGTAATATTGTAGCATAAAAATACTATCATATATCAAAATAATTAGCAATATGCACAACAGAAAATGAATAATAAACCGGGAATAAATTACTAAGAGAAGGATACTGCCATGAAGAAAAGCAATGTCTTTATGCTGCCGGTAATTGGGATACTATGTCTCATTGTCTATGCAGTAATCATTGGAAAAGATAACATCAAGCAGGTACAGGATAATACATTGTACTCGTTGGAGGACATGGAAGTAGCTGGAGACAATCTTGCCATAGATGGTAAAGTTTTAATTTGTGCTTCTCTATCTGAGGAAACATCAGTCTATTTGCAAGAGCAATTGCAAAAAGAATTTCCAGAGGTTATAATTCAGATAGACTGTATGGACAATGGAAGGATACGAGAAGCAGTAATGTCCAAAGGACAAGGAGAAAAAATAGGGTATGATATGATTATCACAGATGGTACATATGTTGCAGCATATCTTAAAGAACAGGGAGTGCTTCAGTCATACAAAACACCGGAAGCGGGATTGTTGGTGGAAAAGTATGATACGGATGGATATTGGTATCCCTTGGGTATGAATTGCCTAGTGCTTGCTTACAATCCCAAATTATATGAGAAGAATGAGGTTCCCAATACTTTTATTGGCTTTGCAGAGGATTCCACGTTATATAAAGGGATTGCAATACCAGATCCGGAAAATGATATCACTGGATTAACGACAGTGATTGCATTGGGAGAATTCTATGGTACGGAGTATTTTGATAGAATGCTAAATCAGGAGGTCCGTCTGGAATCACAGGAAGAGGTAATAGAGAAATTAATCAATGGATCCTATAGAGAAATTATTATAGATGAAAAGAATGCCGCAAGAAGAAAAGCGGAAGAAGCTGATATAGAGATCATCTATCCAACGGACTTAAGAATCAGTATGCCTTTGAATAACATGATTATGAAGGAGGAATATAGTGCAAATAAGAACGTGGTAGTCTGTGAGATGATTACGGACTGGCTCTTGTCTCGAAATGGTCAGCAATGTTTTTCGGGAGAATATCTGCAATCGACCAGATTGGATATGAACAGTGATTTTATTAACGAAACATCGGTAAGAGCATGGGAAGAAGAATGGCAGAGCGACTTTAAAGAAATGCAAGGAATCTACAGGGAATTTTGCAGGAGGTTAGGCAAAGATGAATAAAAAAGAACTATTGGATAAAATTAAATTATTTGTATTGGATATGGACGGTACCTTTTATTTGGGAGATGAGATTTTTGACGGTTCCCTGGATTTTTTGGAGAAGGTAAAGGAAGCAGGAAAAGAGTATATTTTTTTCACTAATAATTCCTCGAAAACAGCAGATGATTATATAAAAAAACTAGAGAAAATGAATTGTCATATCACCAAAAAGGATATTATGACTTCGGGTGATGTTACGATTAAATATATCAAGGAAAAATATCCGGAAAGTAAGGTTTATTTATTGGGAACTCCCACACTGGAGAACAATTTTAAGGAGGCCGGGATCAGACTTACTCAGGAGGCACCGGATATCGTTGTGGTAGCTTTTGATACTACACTCACCTATGAGAAGCTGGAAAAGGCATGCAATTTTATAAGGAATGGGGCTATTTATCTAGCAACACATTTGGATATTAATTGCCCTGTAAAGGATGGATTCATACCAGACTGTGGAGCCATGTGTGCATTAATTAGTCTATCTACAGGAAAATCCCCCAAGTATCTGGGAAAACCTTACGGCGAGACTCTTGATATGATTCTTCAAGTAACGGGGTATCAAAAGGAACAAATTGCGTTTGTGGGTGACCGATTGTATACGGATATCGCTACGGGTGTCAAAAATGGATCAAATGGGCTTCTTGTCTTAACAGGAGAGACAAAGCTAGAGGAGGTTGAGGATTCGGATGTGCAACCTACAGCAATCTTTCAATCTCTGAAAGATATGGCAGGATATCTGTAATATCGGGCATTAACGATGACAATACCTTAAGTATTGATTACATAATACTTTAAAAAAAATAGTAGAACTGGCAGTTATCATAATGGTAGCTGCCTATTTTATTTATTTGTTAAATATTTGCAAAATATTTAACGATGTGGCTTGACATGAGTAGGAAAGAAGGACTACAATAATAAGGAAAAATGTAGAAGATAGTCGTATAGTGTAAATCAGTGTATAAATTCGACTTTGTTAAGTAATATAGTGTACGACCTATAAAATACTTAACATAATCACTTAGGAGGAAAGAAGAGCATGGAAGCATATCTTACAAAAGTTAATAAGGTCGTCTTTAAAATTATGGTTTTAGGAGTTCTTGTAGTTTTTCCGTTTGCAGTCCTAGGTATATTTGATACGTATACACCAAGTATAGCATTACTTGCGGCGATCGTCTTATCGCTGGCTTTAAAATCAAAGAAAAACTACGATGAAATTATAAAAGTAGTATATATGTTATCGATATTTATATTATTTTCAGCAATTATGATTGATAATCCAGTAATGGCAGCAGCGGAGGGATGTTTGTTAATATGTGCGGAATCCCTATTTTTTAGTAAACGTGTTGTACTGCTGTTCGGGTGTGGTGTTACAGCTGTAACAACCTATATCTTTTTAATAATGAATAGTTTTAATCTGGAAGTTTATATCATTGGTTTGAGTTGTATTCTATTTGTTACGATATTGCTGTATTTTGTCACAAAATGGGGAAGTGAACTGATTATCGATGCCAATAATAAAGAGAAGCAAGCAGTAGTACTACTAAAGAATATGGAAAATACGTTTCAGGTTATTAGCAAAAGTACTTCTTCATTAGATAATGATATAGTGCAATCATATAACAAATTACGAGCCATACATGAGACAAGCAATGATATGTCTATAGAAGTTCAGGAAATGGCAACCGGTATCGAAACTCAGACCAAGAGTATTACAAATATCAGTGGGATGATGAATGAGGCAGACAGTAAAATATCTGAGGTTAATGATATAAACAAAGAATTGTCAGATATATCAAGAAAAACGAATACTGTAGTTTCAGAAGGATATGAAAAAATCAATGATATGGCTAAGCAAATGGATATTATTGATACGGTGGCTATGAATTCTTACAAAGCGGTTCAAGAACTTAATACTAGAATGAGTAGAGTAACTGAGTTCCTTTCTGGAATCAATCAAATATCGGATCAAACTAATCTACTAGCACTTAATGCATCCATAGAAGCAGCAAGAGCCGGAGAGGCCGGAAAAGGCTTTGCTGTGGTAGCAGGTGAGGTTAAGAAATTAGCAGAAAAGAGTGGAGAATTAGTACAAGAAATAAATGAGGTATTAGATCAGATAAATGATATAACGCAGATAGTTTCCGATGAAGCAGATAAAAGCAATAAAGTAACCAAAGAAGGAAAGCTCATTACATCCCAGGTAAATGATAATTTCAGGAAAATACAAGAGTCCTTTAACAATATAGACCAGTATTTATCAAGAGGAGTTGAAAGCTTAAATAATACAATAGGATTATTTTCAAATATTCGTCTGGAAACCGAAAGTATAGCGAGTGTTTCAGAGCAACATAATGCTTATGCAGAAGAGTTAACAGCAACCACAGAAGAAAATAAATCTAACGTTGATATTTTAGCTAGTGCCATGGAGAATATCAAAAATTCAAGTAATGACCTGAAAAATATTATAAGTGAAGATAATTCTATATAGAATAAATGAATTTAATCCTCAAAAGAGCCATTTCTTAGCTAAATAGTGATCAGGATGTTAAGAGTTCGAGCCCCTGAAGGTGCACAAGTTTTAATACTATAGATTTGTGTGCCATGGGGCTGGGACTCTTTTGCTTATATATATGAAATCCATGAAACAAATGAAACATTGATGAAACAAGTGTAATAAAACCGTGTATGTTGACTTAATAATGGCATTATATTAAGATTTATTATATAAATCATATATAATTGCTAGTCAGAAACCAGTATCATGATAATAATGTTTCAGAAAACAACTGAAAGAGGTGATGCAGATGCCGTTGACAATAAGAGAAATTGCACAAGCAGCAGGAGTCTCTCCAGCTACTGTATCTAGATACTTTTCAGGTAGTAATGTTGTTAGTACGGAGATAGCCAGAAGGATAGAAAGTGTTGTAGATGAGTATGGCTATAAACCAAAAATAAAAAAGTTCAAGGACAATGGAGTCATCGCAGTTCTACTTCCAGATTTACAATTGGGATTTTATAGTGAGATGCTAAAGCTTTTGATTGAAGAGATTCCGAAATACAATTACCGGGTTGTCTTTATTCCAACGATTGAAGGAAGTGAAGGATATAAATTATTTTTTAAAGAGATGAATATAGTAGGTGTAATTTTGCTTGATGAATCAATTGATAGAGATATTCTTAACTATATTTCGTCAAAGAATATTAAGAGAGTAATGTTCGCAGGTGCAACTTTTGCAGACAAGACACAGATGGTACATATCAATGATATGGCTGCGGCATATGAAGGCACAAAGTATTTAATAGGCTTAGGGCATGAGAAAATTATTTTCCTTTCTGATTATATAACCAATATAGGTTCATCCTTTCAACGGTATACAGGCTGCAAGCGGGCTCTTGAGGAGATCGGAATTCGCTTAAACGATAATGAGATGTTAGGAGTAGGTAAGGTTACATATGAAAATGGTTATCGTTTAACCAAGCGCTTCTTGGAGAAAAAAGTTGACTTTACTGCTATCTTTGCTTTTAGTGATGAGATGGCTATTGGTGCTATATCTGCATTACATGACTCTGGACTGAAGGTACCAGAGGATGTATCTGTTCTTGGATTTGATGATATCCCACTGGCGAGTCGGGTTATACCGAGGTTGACATCAATACATCAACCGGTGAAGGAATTTGTGGCTAAGACCTTAGATATGTTTCAGGTTCTCGATAACGGGAATGATACAGTAGAACTTACACTACCCTATAAGCTAGTCATAAGGGAAAGCTGTGCCAAGAATAGTGAAGAAAAGCTTAAGGAAAAATAATCAAAGGATACAGGGGATATTGTATTACTTAAAATAGATCTAAAGTAGTACTTACAATTTCATATCAAAAGTATTTAGGAGGATTAGAGATGAAAATTACAGTAATAGGCGGAGGCGGCGTACGCTCCATGTTTCTTGCAAAAAGCCTTGCCCACAGTGGAGAAAGATTAGGAATTACTCAAATTGTTTTTATGGATAATAATGAAGAAAAGCTAAACATATATGGTAAAATGGCCAAGGAGGTTGCCAAACGGATTAACCCATCCATTTTATTTGAATTAACAACAGACCCAATCGAAGCAGTAAATGATGCCGATTATGTGATAACAACAATTCGTGTTGGTGAAGATGGTATGAGGGTAAGGGATGAAAGAATTGCATTATCCTACCATCTATTAGGACAGGAGACAACGGGAGCTGCAGGATTTTCCTTTGCAATGCGTTCTGTTCCTGCCTTGGCCTCATATTGTGAATTAATAAAGCAATATGCTAAGAAGGATGTTAAGGTATTTAATTTTACCAATCCGGCCGGTGTTGTTTCACAAACCTTAAGAGATATGGGCTATGATTTTACCTACGGAATTTGTGATGCACCAAGTGGATTGCTTCATTCCGTTGCTAAGGTGTATGGTGTCAGCCCGGATGAAATCACAGGGGAGTGCTACGGCCTCAACCATCTGTCTTATTTTAAAAGCGTTAAATTGAATGGTAAGGAGATCATGCAGGACTTACTCCAGGATGATCGTATATACCAGGAGACAGATATGCGCTTTTTTGATAAGGAATTAGTCTTACATATAGGTGGTCTCTTAAATGAGTATCTATATTACTTCTACTATCCAGAAGAGGCAATTAATAATATATTAAAGGCCAAGGTGACAAGAGGTGAAGTGATTCAAGAGATAAACAAAAAGATGGCCCAGGAACTATCTCAGATGGATATCGAAAACGACTTTGATCAATGCCTTAAGGTTTATGAGAAATGGTATAATGAGCGTGAAAGTGCTTATATGGCCAATGAGACAGGAATTCAAAGCCATAAGGCTCCTTTCCAGTTCAACATTCATGAAAAAGACAACGGTGGTTATGCAGGGGTTGCTTTAAAATATATTGAAACAATCTTATCGGGAAAGCAAAGTGAAATGATTCTTTGTGTGCCAAACAACGGTGCAATCGAAGGGTTATTGGACACAGATGTAGTGGAAGTAAGCTGTACCATAACCAAGGATGGTCATGTCCCACATAAGATAGAAAATCCCGGTGAGCTACAGATGGAATTAATAAGGCGTGTAAAGGCCTATGAAAGACATGCATCTGCGGCACTTCGAAGTAGAAGTATAGAGGAAGCGGTGGACTGTCTTATGTTACATCCATTGGTGAACTCGTACTCTATGGCAAAGGCATTAGTAGATCAGTATATAAGCTTAAATGCAGAATATATTCAGGGGTGGAAGTAGAATGGGATTTGTATCAGGAATTGGAATGTTGAATGTGGATTTACTTTATTCTGGAATGGAACGAATCCCGAATGAAGGAGAGGAATTATTTTCTAAGGGTTTTGATGTTCAGCTGGGTGGAGGAATGCCGGCCACATTGATTAATTTAGCACGACTTGGCATACCTACAGAGTTTTGTACCTTTTTAGGAAAAGATATATTCTCTAACTTTATAAAGGAACAGCTAGAGCATTATAGTGCCAAATATCACAACCTGTATCGAGGGAATGGAACCCCCTTAACGATCACATCCATAGTAACAACAAAGAGTGACCGTACCTTCATATCCTATTGTGATGATTCTTGTCTAAACGAAGTAGGTAACGACGAAATCTATCAGAATTTAAAAGGGTCTAAGATAGTCGATATGCAGATCGGATTCCTAGAGGTATATAAAAAATTGAAGAAGGATGGTGCGAAGCTGGTTTTTGATATGGGATGGGATGATGATATGTCCCTAGAAAAATATTCTGAGTACCTAGAGCTTGCGGATTACTATACACCAAATCAAAAAGAGGCCTTAAGGATTACGAATACCAGTAATGTACAAGATGCAGCCGATAAATTGAAGAGATACTTTAAGCAGGTTGTAATTAAATTAGATAAGGATGGATGCTTCTATACTGATGGGGAAGCTGCTTATATCGTACCTCCTTTAGATAATGTGGTTGCCGTTGATTCAACAGGAGCAGGAGATGCATTTTTAAGCGGATTCATTTATGGCTTATATCATGACTATGATATTGAGAGTGCAATTCGTTTTGGAAATATCACAGGAGGAACCTGTGTCCAAGGGATTGGATGCCTGACAAAATACGTGAATGAGCAGGAGCTATTAGAGATTGCAAAGAGCTGTCGCGAGAAGATTATCTTGAATTAGCATAAAGAATAGAAAAGCCTTTAATCCTGAACTACATCCATAAGTTAGTTTAAAACCTACTTATGGATGGCAGTGTATTAGGATAAAGGCTTTTTTTGTTTTAAGATTCTACATTTGCGGTATTGATAGCTGCCAACAGGGTATGCCATGGCATGGTAGCACACTTCACTCTTGCTGGCATATTGGAAACATTAGAAAGTGCGACCGCTTCCTCCAGTAGCTCTATTTCCTCATCAGAAAGTGGGGCTTGACGGATCATTCGAAGAAAGAGCTGGCACAATTCTTCGGCTTCCTCTAGTGTTTTATCTCTCACCATATCAATCATTATGGAAACGGAAGCCTGCGAGATAGCACAACCAACTCCGGTGTAGGAAGCATCTGCGATGACTCCATCCTCCAGCTTTAGATACAGTCTGATATCATCTCCACAGCTAGGGTTTTTACCTGGCATCTCTAAACTGGCTTCCTCCAGTTCGTGCCTGTTATGATGGTATAAATTATGCTCTTTGATTGTTTGTGAATATAATTCATTAATATTCAAGACCAAGGACTCCTTTCACTGTCTTCAATGCGTCTACCAGGCGATCGATATCCTCTTTGGTGTTATAGAAATACAGGCTCATTCGACAGGTGGCGTTGACTCCCATATGAGCCATCAGAGGCTGGGCACAGTGATGACCGGCTCGAATAGCTACGTTATGAGAGGCAAGGATTGTGGCTGTATCATGAGGATGAACACCGCGAACATTAAAGGAGAGAATACCGGTTCTATGTGCGGATCCTTCTTTAAAGTATAGCTCAATTTCAGGAAGAGAGGAAAGCCTTATGAAGGCATATCCCATAAGCTCCTGCTCTATTGCTTCAATGGTAGTCATACCCACTGAATTCAGATAATCGATAGCAGCGCCGAGTCCAATGACCCCTTCAGCGTTCTGGGTTCCCGCTTCAAACTTCCAGGGAGCGTCCATATAAGAGACAGTTTCTTGGGTTACCTCTTCTACAATCCCACCGCCGATACGAAGGGGCTCCATTATGCGAAGCAATTCTTTCCTTCCATAGAGAACACCAATGCCGGCTGGTGCCAGCATCTTATGACCGGAAAAGGCCATAAAGTCCACTTTAAGGTCACTGACATTTAGTTTCATATGAGGTATGCTTTGTGCAGCGTCCAGGAGGACAACAGCCCCTTGCTTATGGGCCATGTCAGCTATCTCACGGATGGGATTAACATGGCCAAGTACATTGGAGACATGAGTGATTGCTACTATTTTTGTTCGAGGAGTAAGCTTTCGTTCCACCTCCTCTAAGGGGATACATCCGCTTTGATCAGGTATTAGATAGTTGAGTTTTGCTTTCTTGCGTTTTGCGAGACGTTGCCAAGGCAGCAGATTACTATGGTGTTCCAAGACCGATATGAGAATTTCATCTTCTGCTTCAAGGACTTGCTCTCCGTAACCTAAGGCTACCAAATTAATGGAATCGGTAGTGCCGGAAGTAAAGACAATTTCTTCTGGATCCTCTGCTCCAATGAAGGTCGCAACCTTTCCACGAACTTGTTCATACTTTTCTGTCACCCGAATGCTGATATCGTAGGCTCCGCGATGAGGATTTGAATTATAGGTTTGATAGTACTCGCTAATAGCAGATATCACCTGACTTGGTTTTTGGGTAGTAGCTGCATTATCAAGATAAGCGATGGAAAGGCCTTCCTCATTTTGGTGCAATAGCAAGGGGAAATCCTCTTTATAGTCAAATTTTATTAATCCCTTCAGAGGGGCTACAAGCTCAGGATGATCTGTACTATTTAGCATTCTAATACCTCCCGAATTCGTTCGTTCACGGTATTCTTTAAATCATCGGATAAAAGCTTAGCAAGAATTGGTGTAAAGGAAGCTTCCACAAGGAGTCGTTTGGCTTCTTTTTCGGACAAGCCCCTGCTCATGAGATAAAAGAGCTTGGAAACGCTTGGCTTTCCGCTGGTTGTAGCATGGGAACCTTCCACATTATCCTCTCCACAGAGTAGGAGAGGTACGGATAGATTGACGGCACGATCACTTAAGGTGAGAACTGTTTCCTCCTCACTGCCTTTAGCTCCCGATGCTCCTCGTATAAAATCAAGATTACTCTTTAGAGTCTTTTTGGCGCTTCCTGCAAGGGCGCCCCTCACAAGGATTTTTCCATCCGAGGCTTTACCGCTAAGCTCCATTCGATAATTAAAGTCTAGTTTACTTTCTCCATCACAAAGATAAAGGGAAGCTAGCTCACTTCGACTCTCGGTACCTGCAAGAACAATATTACACCCGGCGCTCACTTGACCGCTGCCTAGCTCACAAAAGAGTATATCTCCCTGACCATTCTCATCAATAAGAACAGCATTATTATCAATATGTGTATCGCTTTTGCCTAACATTTGGACCTTGGTTAGGGTTACCTTTGAATTCTTTGCAGCCTCCAGGTAGGCAAAGCCATTATGAAAATAGGTTCCCTTGCCGGTTGTACGATAAGTTACCAGGATATCAGCAAAGCTGTCTTCCTCTGCTATGATATGGAGGAAGTCGATTAATTCAGGAGATGTCTCATCCAATACAAACTCCAGTAGAATTGGATCAGCGATTCTTTGTCCCGCTGGAATGGTCAAAGTCAGCCCATAATTCTTATTCTCAAGTACAAATTCACACATGCGTTTCACGTCATCGGGTACATGGTCAATAGACGGTATACTCACATAATTTTCAATTTTTATTTGGGTTTCATCTGCTGATAAAACGCCACCCTGATAGGGAATGTTAAGTTCTGCATCTACCTCGAGATCGGATGAGTTCATGTGAAGCCATCGCCATGTGGGTATCTGCAGTTCATTTAGCTTTGTAAATCTCATAATATTTCCCTCCTACCCTATGGTACCATCAAGTTCCAATCCAATCAGCCGGTTCATCTCCACGGCATATTCCAGAGGGAGCTCTTTTGTCAAAGGCTCTACAAATCCACGTACAATTAAAGCCTTTGCTTCTTCCTCACTTAATCCGCGGCTCATCAGGTAGAAAATAGTACCTTCACTGATCCGACCGATTTTAGCCTCATGTCCAATATCCACCTCATCATTTCGGATATCCATACTTGGAATGGTATCCGAGCGAGAGAGATTATCTAACATCAGTGCTTCGCAAATTACACTTGATTTGGAGTTCTTAGCTGCTGGAAGCACTTTGACCGAAGTACGAGTGGTAGTGTTACCACCGTCTCTGGAGATGGACTTGGAGGACATAGTGGAGGAGGTATTGGGCGCAGCATGGATTACCTTGGTTCCGGTATCTAGAATCTGGCCTTTACCTGCAAAGCTTACACCAATATACTCACTTCTGGCATTCTCACCCTTTAAGATACTGCTGGGATAAAGCATGGTGATGTGGGAACCAAAGGTGCCAGATAACCACTCAATAGCACCGTCTTTCTCAACCGTTGCACGCTTGGTGTTTAGGTTTAACATATTCTTTGACCAATTTTCGATCGTAGAGTATTGGAGCTTTGCACCTTCCCCTACATATAGCTCAACGCCACCGGCGTGTAGATTTAATACGTTATATTTTGGCGCAGAACAACCTTCAATAAAATGAAGCTTAGCGCCCTTTTCCAATACAATCAGAGTATGCTCAAATTGGCCAGCTCCCGGAGCATTTAAGCGGAAGTATGATTGCAGGGGTTTATCTACCTCAACACCCTCGGGAACATATACAAAGGAACCACCGGACCATACGGCACCGTGGAGGGCCATAAACTTGTGCTCGCTTGGAGGGAGCTGCTTCATAAAGTACTTCTTAACAATATCCTCGTGTTCTCTTAATGCCGTCTGCATATCGGTATATATTACACCCATTTCCTTCATTTGCTCTTTCATGTTATGGTATACCACTTCTGAGTCATATTGGGCTCCAACACCGGCAAGTGATTCTTGTTCTGCTTTGGGTATTCCAAGTCTTTTGAAGGTAGCAGTGATATCTTCTGGTAGCTTAGACCAATCATCGGTCATCTTTGTATTTGGTCGTACAAAGGTAACGATTTGATTCATATCAAGCTCGTGGAGCGACGGCCCCCAGGTTGGCATGGCTAATTGATTAAAGAGCTCAAAGCTCTTCAGACGTAATTGAAGCATCCAGTCCGGCTCATTTTGACGAGCAGATATTTCACGTATAATGTCTTCGGTTAACCCTGGGGTTACCTGCTCGCTATCATGGGAGGTATCTCGTATATCATAAATGCCTCTCTCGATCTCTTCCAATTGTGTTTTCTTTCTATCCATAATTCTCTCCATTCCACCGCCGCCGGCGGCATAAACAAGACTGAGGTTGTTAAAAAGTTAAAGCTGAAGGGAAGGACAACATGCATCCCATAATGCACTGTTTGACGGACAGATTATTGATTTTGTATGACAGTTAGCAAACATTATGTTTGATAATGGCATACAAAACAATAAGATGTCAGGCAACCTGTGTGTGAGGGATGCGTGTTGTTCTTTCCTTCATTAAAAACCATTTGCTTTGCAACAGCCTCTCACACAAATTCTGCTTGAACAAAACGGGCAAAGCCATCGGTATTGATTTCGTTAATCAATTCACGGCCTCCTATGCTGACAAATTTTCCGTTGGAGAGTATATGAACATAATCTACCGGCAGACCTTCTAACAGTCTGGGGCTATGGGATATGATTAGCAAGGCGTTATCCTCATTCTTATAGCTTAAAATTCCCTCGGTTACTATACGAACGGCATCTACATCGAGGCCGGAATCTGTCTCATCTAATATTGCCAGCTTCGGTTTAAGAGTAAGAAGCTGTAGAATTTCGCTTTTCTTTTTTTCTCCACCGGAAAAGCCTACATTCACATATCGATTAGCATAGGAGTTATCAAGCTGAAGTAGATCCAATGCTTCCTGTATTTGATTTCTAAACTGAGATAATTTCTTGGGATTTTTCTGCTGAGCAACCTGTGCGGTCTTAATAAAATCGGTTACAGTAATACCATCGATTTCTTCCGGTGCTTGAAAGGCCATAAAGATTCCTTTCTTGGCTCTTACATCGGTTTTAGCATCTGTGATATTGTCTCCATCAAACTCCATGCTTCCTTCGGTTATATGATAATCCGGATTGCCCATAATGGCATTGGCAAGGGTAGATTTACCGGAACCGTTTGGTCCCATAATTACATGAACTTCTCCCTTATTTATGGTTAAATCCACACCTCGCAAGATCTCTTCTCCGGATTCAAGGGAGACGTGTAAATTTTGAACATTCAACAGTATCTGATTCATCTTGGTTTTCCTCCTTGTTATTACAATCCTCCTGTATACAACTACAGGGAAATTCGCTAAAGGGTACACATCGCTTCAAATGTTCCAGTAAGCGAAAAACAGTGTCTACTTCATCTGGCTTCAAAGTACAAATGAAGTTGCATAGACTTTCGTTGGATTCTCGGTGAAGGAGCTGATGCCCCTGAAGCGATGCTTTACCCTTATGGGTTAGGAGAAAGAATTTTTCTTTCTTATTATCCTCACGTTTTTCTATCTCAAGCAATTCCTTTTGATATAGCTTCTCCACCATTTGGGTAATAGCACCCTTTGTAATTCCAAGTCGATCAGAGAGTGCACTGACATTTTCTCCAGGATACCGTGCAATGGTATCCAAAAAGAGAATTTCTGCATGAGTAAGTAAGACCCCATTGCCATAGTCCTTCGGTTTTTTTCTTTCGTCCTCCAGAAGACGAATTACTCCAAATATCTGCTCTGTCACTTTACAATACATCACCAGTTCCACCTTTTTATATAATTATGATTGATATCGGCATCAACATTTATTGTTTAGGAGCTAAACAATAATAATTGTAACTGAGTATTCCGACTATGTCAATATGATTTCTATAATTTAGTAAAAAAATGTTATATATTGAATGTTATACATAAAATAGGATGGGACAATTCGTCATCAAATTATATAGAATCGTAGTGTGATATCTGCTACAATTTAACAAGGGATTTATTCAAGGGGAATAAGATACGAAAAGGAGATGAAAGTACGATGGAAAAAGGTGATAGAAAAAGAATAAGGTCAATAAGAGGTGCTAGAGCAGTAGTTATGCTTCTTGTGTGTTTTGCTGTGATATGCAATGCGGTACCAATAGTAGCTCAGGCAAAGACGCAAGGTACCGTTTATACGATTACGACAAAAAGTAAGCCTTGTGATAAATCAGCTAATTATACCACTTATAATAAGTACACCAAGGATTACTATACCATTTTGTCCTACTTAAAGAAATTAGAAGATAAGGGTGGGGGAACCCTGATTATAGAAAAAGGTGTTTATACAATTACCAATACGCTATACATACCTAGTAATGTTACCATAAAATTAATGGATGGAGTAAAGCTTGTTAAGGGAACAAAGACGGGAACGAGTAAGTTTAAGGCTTCACATTCTATTTTTCAGCTGTGTTCCTACAGTAACAGTGCTAAGAAGGGTGTCTATAGTAAGTATGAGGGAGAAACAGGTATTTCTATTATTGGTGAGGGAAAGGCTGAAATTGATTTAAATTATGATAAAGATACCATCGGAATTATGATGGGACATAATAGCAATATCACTATTAGCAACATTATATTTAGTAATATGAATGGTGGGCATTTTATTGAATTGGATGCATCGAAGGATGTTACGATTGCAAATTGTATTTTTCAAAAGCATAAGGATTCGTCGAACAATAATAAAGAAGCTATCAATATAGATACGCCAGATAAAGTGACGAATGGTTTTCATGCTGACTGGTCATCCTATGATAAGACGCCAAATAAAAATATCACTATCTCCGATTGTAGCTTTGTAGATCTGGAACGGGCCATAGGGACACATAAATATTCAGAAAATAAGCTGCATGAGAATGTGCAAATATTGAATAATGTGATTAGTAATTGTGATCAAGATGCAATACGTGTAATGAACTGGAAGAAGCCTGTTATTAAAGGAAACACAATCAGTAACGTTGCCAACCAAAAGGCTGGTATGAGAGCAATACTAATTAGTGGGGTAAACGATCCGCAGATTTCAGAGAATACATTCAAAAAAGTATCAAGGCCCATACAGATTATGCCGTGGAAAAATACCGGAGATGGAAGTGAATACAATATCATTTATAGTGACATCAGTGCAGAATGTATCGAGCTAATGAAGAACAATGAGTTAGAAGAATGTGATGAGAATTTTATTCGCTATAATAAAACCTATAATGAATTTAAGGAAAACACAGAAAAAATACCAGTGGGTATTAACTAGGCTTTACCTAGGGTGAGTTCCTTGTAAAATTAAGAAGACATAAAAAGTATCTCAATACATAGCTGCTGGATATCCAGGTCAGATAAGTGAGATACTTTTTTTATACTTATGAAAGAATAGGGTGTCAAAAGGCAACAGCAGCCTTTTGACACCCTATTCTTTCATCAAATAAATTACTCAGATGTTTCTTTTTTCTTTTAAATACTTAATCATACAAGCAATACCAAGTATATAGAAAACCCACTCTACGACACCCATAAACATACCCAAAAAAGCGAAAGCACCAAATTCGGTCATTCTAAGAACCTCCCTTTCCTAATTTATATCATTAGCATAATCTAGTTGATTGAAGTATTCAATCTAAAATGTAAATATAAGTAAGGCGTAATAAGTGGTTTGATCAGAGTGGACATACATTAGTAAAAAGCCACAAAAATATCAAAAAAACCTTGTACATATTGTAGGAACTATCAAAGGATGGTATATTATTTCATAAAGTTGCAGTTACATTGACAATTTTGGTTTATATGATATTATCAGAAATATAGAGGAGATGCGATGAAAAATGTTCTAGTAAAATTACAAGAATATATGATGGATGCGAGTACAGCCGAGAAGGCTCTTGTTAACTTTCTCTTATCTCGTCCTGAGGAAGCAATTGGATGTAGTGTTCAATTACTGGCACAAAGGACCTATTGTTCACCGTCAACTATTATGAGGCTCTGTTGGAAATTGGGGTTTTCGGGATACAAGGAGCTTCAGAAATCATTGATACAGGATGTAGCCATTGAGAAAGAGAATGCTCTTGGTAAGATGGAGGATATTAATCCTGGTGATACCTTAGAGCAGATGGTAGAGAAGGTTACATACAAGAATATGATCTCGCTTGACAACACCAGAAAATTAGTAGATCTTGATATGCTTGCCAAAGCAATCGATTTATTAATACAATGTGATACTCTGTATCTTTTTGGGATGGGTTCCTCTCTGCTGATTGCACGGGATGCATACCTGAAATTCCTGCGTATTAATAAAGCCTGCTGTATCAGTGATGATTGGCATGCCCAGATTTTACAGGCAAAGAATATTAAGCCCAATGATTTGGCAATTATCATCAGCTATTCCGGTTTTACGGAAGAAATGCTAACTTGTGCTAGACATGTTAAAAAGAATGGTGCGCCAATCATTGCAATAACCCGTTCTGACGAGTCTCCCCTTGCCAAGCTCTCTGATTTAAACCTTTGTGTAGCCTCTTCGGAGGTTCTAATTCGAACCGGTGCTATGTCATCAAGAATATCCCAGTTGAATATAATCGATATTTTATACGTAGCATATATCAACAGGAACTATGATGAAAGCATAGATCAACTAAAGAGGACCTATATCAGTAAATCAGGTACTACAGGCGTTACGGATGCCAATAAATCCGAATAATATTAGTTTTAGGAGGTATTTTATGAAAAAATTAGTATCAATGCTTCTCGTATTAACCATGGTTTGTGCTATGCTGGTTGGATGTGGAAAGAAGACTTCAACACCAGACAGTACACCTTCAGCAACCGATACACCCAAGGCTACCGATGAAAGTAAGGAGCCTGTGGCAAGTACAAAGGAAGATACCATCACCTTAATGGTTCCCCCTGTATCCGCAACCTATCTTGAGAAGGTTAAAGTATGGGCTGATGAGTTCCATCAATTATATCCTAATTTAACAATCGAGATTATAGAAACATCTTGGGATGATCATAGCGAAAAGCTGTCCACCATGGCTCTTGCCGGTGAGGCTCCTGATATCGCCGAGGTATCCTATTCCTCTATCGGAACTTATGTAGAACTAGGTGTTGGCGTTAATATTGCAGATTATATGGACAAGGCAGTTCTTGATGACTATGATCAGAATGCTCTTGACTATATGAGCCTTGAGGGAAAACTCTACGGTTTGCCTCTTTATCTATCCATTCAATCTATCGGCGCGAACAAAGATATGTTAGAAGCAACTGGTGTTAATGTATTAAATGTTCAGCAGAATGGTTGGACCTTTGATGAGTTTAAGAAAGCAATTGCAGCTGGAACCAAGAATAATACCTACGGATTTGTATTTGCAACATCAGCGGTAACTGCTTCTGACCTGCTTAATATCTTTGGTGTGTCTGCAGGTATCAACAATGCCTTCACAAAAGACTTAAAGTATGCTTATACCAGCGAAAACCTTCTTAAATTCCTGAAGGAAATTGAAGAAATGACAGCCTCTGGTTACATGCCTAACTACGGCGTAGATGCTTCTCAACGTATGGTAATGTGCCAGACTGGTAATGCGATGATTTTTGGTAAGGCAATGCCTCTGTTTGAATCTAATATTAATAAAAACAACAAAGCACTTGAAGCAAAGGACGGAACAGCAGTAGAGAACTCTATTCCAGTTAACTATGCATTCCTTCCCATCCCTACTATGGAAGGTGTAACTGAGTCCTGCTACGGTACCGTAGATGGTTTAATGGCATTTAAAAACAACAAAACAACTGATGAGCATCTTGCTAATGTTATGCTTGCTTTGAACTATTTAAGCTCCGGTGATGTTGCGGCTTATGTATCCTCTGAATTATTCCTGGATAGTGTTTGTGAATCCGGAAGAGCTATGATTGATAAATACACCGTAGAAGGCCGTGACGAGAATAATTTGAAGAGCGCATCAAGAGCTATGAGCCTTGTTGTTGCACCTCCTACCGGTATGACTGCAGAGATGAGCTCTAAAGCAGCAACCTTAATGGAGCAGGTAATTGCACCTAAGATGCAGGCCCTGCTTGCAGGAGAAGCTACTGCACAGGAGATGTATGATGAAATCTGCAAAGCAGCATTTAAGGAGTTTGGTGAGGAAAACTGCCTAAAAGGAGCAATTCAATAAGTTTATCATAGTAATAAATTCCCCGTAAAACCTATGGCTCACCCGCTTTTTTGGTGGGTGAGCCAAGCTTTTACTTGTAATGTTAGGAAGGATGAGAATAGATGACCAATCAGCAAGATAACAAAAAAAGACGTAAGCGGTCATGGTTAAAAGCGGATGACATGAGTGGCTATTTGTTTATAGCCGTTGCGATGATTATCTTTGCTATCTTCACCGTATATCCAGTGTTTTCAGCTATTGAAACCAGCTTTATGAAATATAAACCCTTTGGATCCGAATTTGTCGGATTAGACAATTACATCGAGACATTCACCAATGCATTGTTCTATAAGTCAGTGAAGAATACAATTATATACACTATAATTGTGGTACCTATGTCCTTGGTAATTGCTTTCAGCATAGCGGTAATGGTTATGGCCTTTAAAAAGAAGACACAATCCATTTTTAAAGCGATTTATTATTTACCCGGAATAGCCTCCGGTGTTGCCATATCTGTTGTTTGGTTATGGTTATATGATTCTTCACCCTCCGGATTGTTTAATCAGATACTAACCTTTTTTGGACTATCAACTCAGAACTGGTTGAATTCCAGTAAGACCTCTATGCTGTCACTAATTCTTATGGCCCTCGCTTCCGGCCAGGGCAGCAGCATAATTATTTATGTAGCAGCCTTACTAGGAATTGATAACAGTACCTTCGAAGCAGCAGATTTGGATGGTGCAAGCTTTATGCAGAAAATTCGCTTTATTGTGGTTCCTCTGGTAAAGCCCTCTACTCTATTCCTGTTTGTAACCGGAATTATCGGCTCCTTCCAGGTTTTCATGAATGCTTATATGATGACGGGTGGCGGTCCGGATAATAACACAACCATGATAGGTCTTTTGATATTTAATAATGCCTTTGTATATTCCAAATATGGTCTTGCTTGTGCCCAGGCAATAGTATTGGCAATTATTATAAGTGCAATATCCTTTGTACAATTTAAAGTAATGGGCGTAGACGTGGAATATTAGAGGAGGAATAAAATGTCAGATATTAGTTTATATTCAAAACATAGTAAAAATAAAAAGAAGCTATATCTGCGGAATGCGATATTAACCATAGTCCTGGTATTAGGAGCAGTCATCGCCCTATTTCCGATTGTTTATATGATTATGTCTTCCTTTGGCCCGGCGACAGATTCGGCTTCCGCATCAAGATCCATCATTCCTAAGGTATGGTCCTTAGCTTCTTATAAAGCTTTCTTTAATTTTAGCCAGTATTCTCTACGCTGGATAGGGAATAGTATCCTAGTAGCAGGCTTAGTTGTATTGGGAAATGTTATATTTGCATCCATGGCAGGTTATGCATTTTCTAAGATAATGTTTAGAGGTAGAAATTTTTTATTCTTTATGGTTTTAGTAGCCATGATGATTCCTTATCAGGTAACTCAGGTTCCACTATATATATTGATTGTAAATAAATTTCATTTGTCAAACACCTATTCATCCCTGATATTACCTGGTTTAGTAACATCCTATAATATTTTCCTATCAAAGCAATTCTTTGGTGGATTACCAACCTCACTCATTGAAAGTGCCAAAATTGAGGGGTGTAATCAGTTAAATATTTTCGCACGCATAGTTATTCCTTTATCAAAAACTGTGCTTGCAGTTATGGCGATCAATACCTTTATGAGTACATGGAATACCTTCTTCTGGCCATTCTTAGTGACCAGTAAGGATAGTATGTATACAATTCAAGTAGGATTAAAATCCTTTAAATTTGCAAATTCAACATTATTCGGACCAATGATGGCAGGCGCAACGATTTCCGCACTTCCAATGTTTGTCTTATTCTTTTCACTACAAAAATATTTCCTTGAAGGCGTTACAATTGGGGCAGTTAAAGGTTAAAGTAAGAGTAGTTTATTCCAAGGAGAGATTTTATGCTGGACATAGAAAAAATAGTAACCGAGCAAAGAAATGACAGAACGGCTCATATCGATGAATTATCTACACTTGAAATGGTTCGGTTAATTAATGACGAAGATAAAAAGGTAGCATATGCGGTTGAAGAGACCCTTGAGCCAATTGCATGTGCCATTGACTTAATAACAGAAAGAGTAAGAGGCGATGGGCGCTTAATCTACCTAGGTTGTGGTACCTCCGGTAGACTAGGCATATTGGATGCAGTAGAGTGCCCTCCAACCTATTCCACAGAACCGGACCTGGTGCAGGGCATTATAGCCGGTGGGCATTCTGCTATATTTCAGGCTGTAGAGGGTGCTGAGGATGATTATGAACAGGGTGTTTTGGACCTGAAGGGGATTGGTTTTTCTGCTAGGGACGTATTGGTGGGAATTGCTGCATCAGGAAGAACTCCTTACGTAATCGGTGCCATGAAGTACGCCAAATCAATAGGTGCTGCTGTAATTTCTGTTACCTGTTGTCCCGGATCAAGAATGGGGGAAATCGCAGATATCGACATAGCGCCATCTCCCGGTCCGGAGGTAGTAACAGGATCCACTAGAATGAAAAGTGGTACTGCTCAAAAGATGGTATTAAATATGTTATCCACCGGTTCTATGATAAAGTTAGGTAAGGTGTACGGTAATCTAATGGTGGATGTGAAGCCGTCCAATGAAAAATTAGTAAAACGGTGTATATCAATCGTAAAGACCTGCACGGAAGTATCGGAAGAAGAAGCGATAGGTACACTGGAGCAGTGTGGCTACAACCCTAAGACCGCTATTGTAATGCTGATTTGCAAGCTGGAAGCGGAACAGGCAAAGGACCTATTAGTAAAGGCAGAAGGCAAAATAGCAAAAGCGGTCCAAATAAACAAAGAGGCTTAATTAGATCAAAATCAAATGTAAAAGAGGGGCTGGCATTGAAGTATGTAGCAGGAATTGATGGTGGAGGAACCAAAACCACCATGGAGATAAGAAGTATCGAGAATGGTCAGAGCAGACGAAAAACCTTTGGTGCCTTTAATATCAACAGTACCGGAGAAGAGCTGTTTGGAAAGCTGTTGAAGGAATTATTTGATGAGCTGGTCCCCATATCGGAATGCTTATGTATTTGTATCGGTGCGGCCGGTATCAGTAATCCTCTGGTACAGAAAATGGTTATGGAGAAAGCCAAGGAGTTCGGGTATACAGGGAAAATCATACTGAAGGGTGACCATGAAATTGCACTGATAGGAGCCCTGGGTCAAGACCGTGGAATGATTCTTATCTCCGGAACCGGATCTATCTGCTATGGTAAGACTGAGGATGGAAGAATTGTAAGAGCCGGAGGCTGGGGACACCTCATTGACGACGGAGGGAGTGCCTACGCATTAGCCCGGGATGGCTTTTCAGCGGTTGTTCAAAGCTGTGATGGTAGAAAGGAGACGACCTTACTCACACAGCTTTATTATCAGAAGCTAGGTATTAGTACACCGGAGGAAATCGTACCCTTTTTATATCACCCTCAGACAGACAAAGGAAAAATTGCTTCCTTTTCCGTACTCGTTGAGCAGGCTGCCAGAGAAGGTGATCGAATAGCTCAAGAGATCATAAATCATAATGCAGGTCTGTTAATGGATTTAATCCGGGCTGTATATGAGAGGCTGTCAAAGTCTAAGACAAAGCTTGCCTTACTGGGCGGAATGATGTCTCATGAAACAATGCTAAGGGAAGCAATTATCGATAAAATAAATAACAGCGGACTAGATATCGATTATACCCCATGCTTAGACGACGCCGTTACAGGAGCTGTCTTATTAGCACTTAATTCAATATAGAATATCCGGTATTAGATGGAAAGTAAAATAAGAGAAATAACGGTGAAGTGTGATTACTGAAAAGCATAATTAACATTTCAAAGGATAGGCATGTTAATGTATAGAAAGAAGATAGCGTCCTCAGTAAGATGGACGCTATCCTATTATAGAATGACTCATACAAATTATTGACTAATAGGTTGATTTTACTTCTATCATAAAAGTTTGCGGTTATGAAGAAAGGCATGGTTATTATTATGGTGAAGGGCGATACAGGAAAAGAAATCAGAAGAGTTGTAGGCCTGATGTCAGGAACAAGTGTGGATGGAATCGATGCAGCCTTAATTGAAATAGAGGGTGATCCCTATGATGGCAGGCTACGTCTGATTGAGTTTGAGAATAAGCCATTTCCAGACCAGGTGAGGTCTGAGATATTTCAGCTATTTGACCCGGTTAAGGCTACCATTGATAAGGTAGGGTATATGAATGTACTTTTGGGAGAGCTCTATGCTCAGGCTGCAGTCTCTGTCGTTCATAAAGCTGGACTAGAAATGTCTGAGATTGATCTGATTGGCTCTCATGGTCAGACGATTTATCATCATCCTCAGAGAATCGAAAAAGATGGTTTTGCCATCGGATACACGGTACAAATCGGTGAAGGTGCAGTGATCGCTAATCGCACTAAGGTTCCCTGTGTAAGTGACTTTCGAGTTGCTGATATGGCAGTAAACGGGCAGGGAGCGCCCTTGGTACCATTTACGGAGTATCTGTTATATCGTAAAGCAGATAAGACAATCCTGCTCCAGAATATCGGTGGAATAGGCAATATTACTGTGTTACCTTCCGCTTGCTCTCTAGAGGAGGTATATGCTTTTGATACCGGACCGGGCAATATGATTATTGATGGATTGGTATCCCGCTTTACTAATCATAGTAAATCCATGGACGAAGGCGGAGCTATCGCAGCCAGAGGTAAGGTTTTACAAGGTCTGCTTCACTGGCTTTGTGATAACGATTACTTTGAGAAGAAACCGCCGAAGTCAACGGGACGAGAACTCTTTGGAGATTCTTTCATTGACAGCCTATATCAGCGTATCTTGAATGAGGGGATTCAATTTGAGGATGCAATCGCAACGGTAACTGACTTTACTGCTTGGTGTATCGAGGATTCCTATCGCAGATACATTTTGCCAAAGCACCCGGCCCATGAACTGATTATCGGAGGCGGTGGCAGTTATAACTCTACTATGGTATCCATGATAAGTAGCCGGATGAAGATTCTTGGGGTAGATACTCTAATTCAGGAGGATCTGGGCTTTAGCAGTGATGCAAAGGAAGCGATTGCCTTTGCTCTTTTAGCAGACTGTACCATGGCAGGTAAATGTAATAATATACCTTATGTAACTGGAGCGGACAGACCGGTTATTATGGGCAAGATATCATTATAATGCACGTATAAGCAAGAAGGAGCTGTGGGTATGATAGTAACATATAAGGATGAGGATGCTAAGGATGTTATCAGCCTGTGGAACGAAGTCGCAACAAGCATAGGCTATAAGGAGCTGAATGAGGAAACCTTTGCAGAAATATTTGTTCAAAATCCATATTTTAATTCCAAGCAGGCTCTTCTATTGAAGGAAGAGGGAAAGCTCAAAGGCTTTGCCTGTGGCTGCATGGGAGATGAGTTGCCTCTGGGAAAAACCAGCGGCTATATTACCTGTGCATTAATAAAAGAACCTTATGATAGTAAGGAAAATTATCAGCTTCTAATAAAGATGCTGGAAGAAACCTTTGTACAGGCTGGTAAGACACAATCAGAGCTGTTATTTTTTAATCCTATGATGCTTCCCTGGTATATCAAAGGGACAGATCACCATGAGCATAACAATGCGCCCGGTGTCTTTAAGGATAGTAGATTATATGAGGAATTGTTAGGTTTCGGTTATGTGGAACGAGCAACAGAACAAGCGATGTACTTAAACCTTTCCGATTTTACTATACCGGAAGCCATTCGTCAGAAGGAAGTCAAAGCAGGCTTAAGCGGATATGAAGTCACACTATTTGATCAGGAGCGCCACAGGAATGTTGCAGAGATGCTGACGAGGCTTCAGAATCCTTTATGGGAGAGAGAAATCTTACAGGCCACCAAGGATCAGGTACCAGTGGTGATCGCTGCAAAGGATGGAGAAGTAGTAGGTTTTGCTGGACCTATCCTAAGGCAGAAAAGCGGTAGAGGGTATTTTACTGGAATAGGTGTAGTTCCGGAACATGAGGGACATGGACTGGGTACCATATTGTTTTATAAGCTATGTGAGGAAGAGAAAAGAGTAGGGGCAGAGTATATGTCTCTCTATACAGGAACAGAGAATCCGGCAGGGAAGATATACAGCCAGGCAGGTTTTGAGACGGTACAGCAATTTGCAATTATGCGTAAGATGTTATAAGGAGATAAGACTATGGATAATAAGAATTTGACTGTTCTGGCCATTGGAGGCCACGTTGGTGATATGGAGCTAACAGCCGGTATGGCTTTAGCAAAGCATTCATTAGAGGGAGCAAAGATCGTCACTCTCGCTCTAACTGCAGGTGAAAAAGGGGTGCCAAAGGGTAGAGATATTGCTGATTATCGAAGACAGAAGGTAGAGGAAGCAAGGGCCTTTGCCCAGATGCTAAAGGGTGAGGCGATTGTATTCGACTATAAGGACGGAGAGCTACCTGATAATGACCAAGTAAGGATGGAGGTTTGCGACGTTATTCGTAAGGTTAAGCCGGATATTATCATTACCCATTATAAGAGCTCCATGCATAAGGATCATAATAACACCCATAAGATCGTGATTGATGCACGTTATTATGCTGCCTTACCTGGATTTGAACGGGATGAGGCGCCACATTTTGCAGGACGTCTCTATTATGCTGAGAACTGGGAGGATGCAGTTGACTATAAGCCTTATCTTTATGTTGATACAACAGAAGGATACGAGTTATGGAAAAAGGCAGTAGCCACCCATTGGTTTGTCACAGGAAGTACCTCCTTCCCTTATCTGGAATATTATGATCATTTAAGCCGGGTACGTGGTATTGAATGCAGAAAAGGCAGAGCTGAGACCTTCATGATACCGGATGAGACTTATCGTGTCATTCGAGAAGGCTTATAGTGTTAGAACAAACGAACACAAACAGGAGGAATGTTCATTTGCGACAGGATGGAGGATTAGTATGAAAGATATGAACCTAAGGGAGAAGATTGGCCAGATGATTATGACGGGCTATCCGACAGCGGACCTTTCTCCAGAGATTATTGAACTTATAGAAGAGTATAAGGTAGCCAATATTATATTGTTTTCTTATAATGTGCAAAGCATCGAGCAAATTCATAGAAATTGCCGGGAGCTCCACCGCAGAATCGAAGAGAGTACGGGGCATCCTGCACTGATCTCCATTGATCAGGAGGGTGGTGTAGTTACCCGTCTGCCTGAGGAACAGGCATGCAATGTACCCGGAGCCATGCTAATTGGTGCCACCGGCAATACGGATTATGCCTATGAGGCAGGCCGGATTACAGGAGAAGAATTAAGGGCCTTGGGAATTAATATGGATTTAGCACCGGTACTGGATGTAAACACCAACCCGGATAATCCGGTCATCGGGGTAAGATCCTATTCCAGTGATCCGGATAGGGTAAAGGACTTTGGCAGCAATATGCTGAAGGGTTTGGAAGACAGTGGAGTTATGGCTACGGTAAAGCATTTCCCTGGTCACGGAGATACGGCTGTTGACAGCCATCTGGGACTTCCGGTTGTGGAAAAGGGGCTGGAGGAATTAATGCAAAGTGAACTAATTCCCTTCCAGAATGCAATCCAACAGGGAGCAGCCTGTGTTATGTCATCCCATATTCTTTTTCCTAAGCTGGAGCCGGAGAAGAAGCCGGCAACTATGTCAAAGGCTATTTTGACGGGGCTATTAAGAGAGAAGCTAGGCTTTAAGGGTATTATTATCACGGACTGCCTGGAGATGTCAGCAATCAAATCCTACTATGGTACAGCCCAAGGGGCTGTAGAGGCTGTGAAAGCAGGGGCTCAGCTACTTTGCATATCCCATACTCCAGCCTTGGTAAAGGAGGCCTTTGAGAAAATTGAGGCTGCTGTTGAAGCCGGAGAGATATCCATTGAGACAATTGACAATGCCGTAAAGAATATATTAAGCTTCAAGGAAAAATATCGTATTGACTACCAGAAGGATGATACTGCACTCATGGGCTCCCCGGACCACAGAAATAGGGTTAAGGAGATGATGCTCTCCGGGATTACTCAGGTATCGGAAGGAGAACTACCTACAATTACGGAAGGTAGTATTATCCTGGGAAGCTATGCCTACCGTTCTACTATGGCGAGCAGCTCTGTCGATAAGAGACTTCATTTTGGGGAGTATATGGCAGAACAGTTAAAGTGTCGGTATCTGGATATTCCGATTAACCCAGAGCCGGAGGAGATTACTGCCTTGCTCTCTGAGATCCAAGGCAGTTCCAATGTAATATACGGCTTATATAATGGACATTTAAATAGAGGGCAGATTGCCTTGGCTAAGGCAATACAGCAAAAGGGTCATGAGCTGATAGCGGTTACACTGCGTAATCCCTATGACCTTGCCTTCCTTGACAGTAAGATTCATAAAATAGCAGTTTATGAGTACAATCGTTCCGTATTTGAAGCCTTAGCATGTATTCTAAGGAAAGAAAGTCCCGCGAAAGGCAAGCTTCCCGTTATTCTTAGTAATAGCACAAATTAACATAGAAGTAAGTAGTGGTTGACTTATAAAATACCAAGAGGAGTTAGAGGATATGGTTAAACCGGGGATTGAAAACAGAGAGATTTGGAGTGAACTCCTTGCAGGAAAGAGAGTGGGGCTAATAACGAATCCGACAGGGGTAGATAGTAGACTCGTCAGTACCATTGACATATTAGTCAAGGAAGTGCAGTTAGTTAAATTATTTTCCCCCGAGCATGGTGTTCGAGGAGATATTCAAGCGGGTGATAAGGTTGACAACTATATTGACGAGAAATCACAGCTACCGGTCGTCTCCTTATATGGCAAGAATAAAAAGCCCTCTTATGACATGCTCCAGGATATTGATGTCTTAGCAATTGACATTCAGGATGTGGGTTCCAGATTATATACATATCTATACACCATGTCCTATTGTATGCAGGCTTGTGCTGAACACAATATTACCTTTCTCGTCTTTGATCGGCCCAATCCTGTTGGTGGGACTATCGTGGAAGGAAATCTAATACAGGAGGGCTTTACCTCCTTCGTAGGCTTGCATCCAATTCCCTATCGTTATGGTCTTACCATCGGAGAAGCAGCGATCTTGTTCCAAAAAGAATTCAACATTTCTTGCGATTTGAAGGTAATACCGATGGTTGGGTGGAGGAGAGAGATGTATTATGAGGATACGGAATTACCTTGGATTCTGCCCTCACCCAATATGCCTACCGTTGACACTGCCGTGGTATATAATAGTACCTGTATCTTTGAGGGTACCAATATATCAGAGGGAAGGGGGACCACTAAACCCTTTGAATTTGTGGGTGCTCCCTGGCTGGACGCTAATCGGTTAGCAGATCGTATGAATGGAGTCGGTTTAGAGGGTGTCCTTTTCCGACCGGTTTATTTTACACCCAGCTTTTCCAAGCATATGAATACCCTGTGTAAGGGAGTCCAGTTGCATATTCTGGATCGAAACCGTTTCTTACCAGTAAAAACAGGTCTATACCTGCTGGAAGAGATAAAGAAGCAATCAGGAGAACATTTCTCCTATACAGAGCCTTATTCTGCTAAGGGAAAACCGATGATTGATTATAATACAGGCAGTGATTATGTACGTACCCATGATTTTTCGGCTAAGAGCTTATATGAGGAATGGCAGCTGGAGGCGGAGGAATTTCAGAAAAGAAAGATAAAATATCATATATATTAATAAGCAAGAGGTAGATAGCAAAAGCTCATAAAAGGTACTTTGTCACATGGTAGCCCATACTCAGCTATGATTCATAAAGAAGTGAAAAGTTCATCGACTATAAAATTCACATTTGAAATATATTATCATATAATTTTATGAGGTGAATAACTTGGATGAATGTGAGCTTGTTATCTTAATTTCTACAATAGCCTGTGCAATAGCAAAATGTAGTACAGATGACGAATTAACACTTCTTGCAGCTGTATTTAGCCAACTGGGTGATACGCTGGCTACGATTGTGACGAGTAGAGAGCTTAAGGATAGTAGCAGCACCGACAAGACAAATGATTGTAACAGTTTCAAAAAAATAAGCGATAATAATCTATATTGATAAATGATACAAAGCACTTCAGCCCGGAATAACTGCTTCATAGCGCCGGGTGGAGTGCTTTTGTTATGGAATCCCTTAGATTGGAGGGCTGTTGACAAATGTATAGAACAAATGCAGAGAAGAACAAGCATACATCCCTCACACACAGGTTGCCTGACATCTTATTGTTTTGTATGCCATTATCAAACATAGTATGTTTGCTATTGTCATACAAAACAACAATCTGTCCGTCAAACAGTGCATTATGGGATGCATGTTTGTCCTTCCCTGCATTGACAGAGTAATCTTGCAACAGCCCCCATACGGGATGCTTGTTATTACTATCTTCGCTTACTATAAAATGTTATGGAGCATCCCTTTTTATTGATGACAGGCAGGAAATAAGTGATATAATTATAAGGAGTATTCTAATAAAACCTTACTAATTATATCGGAGATGTTATTATGTATGACAAAATAACGAAAAAAGATATTGAACGGATGCAGGAAGAGATAGAGCACCGTAAGCTAGTGGTCCGTAAGGAAGCAATCAGAGATGTTCAGGAAGCAAGAGCGCATGGTGACTTGAGTGAGAATTTTGAATATAAGGTAGCAAAGCAATTCAAGAACCAGAATGAAAGTCGCATAAGATATCTGGAGAGAATGATTAAGACGGCAAGGATTATTTCTGAGGATTCTAAGGAAGATGAAGTGGGTCTTAACGATAGGGTGACCTTCTATATTCCGGATGATGATGAAGAAGAGACGCTTAAAATTGTCACAACCGTCAGAGCGAATGCAACAAAGGGAAGAATCAGTATCGATTCTCCTCTGGGTAAGGCAATGCTGCACCATAAGGTGAACGACAGAGTAAATGTTAAGGTAAATGATAATTATTCTTATGATGTAATCATTCGAAAGATTGAGAAGCTGGAGGATGATGGGACGGATGAGATGAGAAAGTATTGATGAAGTTTAATTTGTCGGATGAATAATATGAGGTTTTAGGACAACTCTATCCTTGTATGTGCGTGTTTGGCACATAATAATCAAAAAAGGATCTATTTACATGTGATTTATGCTTTAATCACTAAGAGTGCTACAATAGATCGTACAAGGAGGTTGCTTATTATTAAACATAGAATTCCAACGAATGGTTACTTCCAAGGCTGGTATTTTAAGAATCAAAGTGCCATGGATATTATATCCTTTATACCTGCTTATCATATGAATGAACATGGAATCCCTTTGGCTTCCATTCAGGTAATCACATCAAAGGAGGCTTACAAGATATTCTATCCTTATGATGAGTTTCGTGCCTCTAAAGAGAAGCTCGCGATTCGTATCGGTGAGAACCTCTTTACCTCTCAGGGACTTCGATTGAATATTCTGACCGATAAGCTTACGATAACTGGTAAGCTTAACTATAATGTCGTAACACCACCAAAACACGATATTATGGGACCCTTCCGTTATCTTCCTTGGATGCCTTGTCAGCATAGTATCTATAGCTTGACACATCAGGTTGAAGGAGTGCTCATGATCAATGGGAAGCGAATTGCTTTTAGACGTGGACAGGGCTATATCGAGGGTGATCAGGGGAACGGCTTTCCAAGGGACTATCTGTGGACCCAGTGCAATTGGCAGGAGGAGGGTCATCATTCTCTGATGCTTTCTGTTGCTGATCTACAATTGGGCCCCATCTCCTTTACGGGCTGTACCGGTATCGTTTATTATAAAGGAAAGGAATACCGGTTCGCGACCTACCTTGGGGTGAAGATTAAAAGACTGTATCCCGATGAGTTGTGGGTGCAACAGGGTAAGACTGAGCTACAGGTGAAGATACTGGATCGTGTGGAGAATACCCTTCTTGCACCGGTCAAAGGAAACATGGTTCGTAAGGTTTATGAAAGTGTATATAGTAAAATACAATACCGCTTCACCATAGATGGCGAGGTTGTGTTTGATTTTATCGGAAAGGGCTGCTTTGAACGAGGCTTATAAATCCAAGTCAGCTAATTAATAAATCTAATAAGAGGCTGTTTTATCACAGATTCATTAGCATAAGAAAAGCATCAGACAGTGTTACGGGATGCATACAAGCGTATCTTAGCTGATGAATTATGTTTTGGAACAGCTGATACATATATGAAAAAGAAATAAGACCGTCAGCGTTCTTTCGTATTGACGGTTATTTTTTTATTAGGTAAGATGAGGTAAATAAAAATAATATTTTTTTAAGGGGACATAAGATGCCAGATCGTATGGATCGAATAGCAGGGGTAATATCAGCGACAAAGAAATTGATAAGAAGAGAGCAGACAGATTTATTATTGCAGATCGGGTCTATTTCTGCGATTAAAAGAATAGTTCTTACCTTCCAGGTGGCTGGCATCGACCCCATAATCATTATCACCGGACATGAATCGGATGTAATTGAACGGGAACTAAGTGATTACGGTGTTATTTTTCTACATAAGGATAATTATGAACAATGTCAGCTGTTTCAGCTTGCGAAGCTAGGTATGGAGTATCTTCAGGGTAAATGTGATAAGCTTATGTTTACTCCCGTCGATATCCCCTTATTCAGCCCGGATACTTTAAGAAAAATGATAGCCTGTGAGGAAGCTGCCGTATCACCCTCCTATCAACAAAGAATTGGACATCCGACTCTGATTAAGGCAGAGATAATTCCAATGCTTCTAGGTTATCAGGGAGAAGGGGGATTACCGGGAGCTTTGGAGGAGCAAAAGATCGCAAGGCGGATTCTTGAGGTTGAGGACGCAGGGATTATTGAAGATACGGATCAGCTGGAATATAAATCAGAATTAATTCGTAAGCATAATAATGATATTTTTCATCCCTTCCTTCGATTAAGCTTAGAACAGGATAAACTATTTTTCGATGCAAAGACTAAGCTTTTGTTAACACTAATTCAGGAGACGAATTCAGTGAAAAGTGCCTGTAAGTCCATGGCACTCTCCTATAGCAAGGCGTGGCACATGCTAAACACTCTGGAGAAAGCAGTTCAATATAAGGTAATTACAAGACAACAGGGGGGGAGTCATGGAGGCAAGACAGAATTGACTGCGAAGGGAGCCAGGCTTTTACAAGATTATGAGCTATTAGAAAAACGGGTGAAGGAATATGCCAGGGATGAATTTCACAAGATATTTTTAGAGTCTGATACATAGGCGAATTGTTTTGTTAAACAATTTGAAACCTGTCTCATATCATCATAAAATAATAGTAAGAGATAGGATTGATTATGAGAAGGTTTTAGTGCAGAATGGGGGTTCGCATGCAAAAGATATTAGTTGTATCTCATTGTATCCTTAATATATGCTCGAAGGTAACCAGCTATAATGTGGACGAGCAAAGAGTAGAGGCTGAGCATAGGAGAAGCTTGCTCAAATACATAATGCAGGAGGATATCCAATTAATACAGTTGCCCTGTCCAGAGTTCCTGATGTATGGAAGTAAACGCTGGGGACATGTGAAGGAGCAATTTGACAATCCATTCTTCCGAAGCCAATGCCGAAAGATGCTTGAACCAGTAATTCTTCAGCTGAAGGAATACACGGCTTATCCTGAACGGTTTGAAGTATTAGGAATAGTGGCTATCAACTACAGTCCGAGCTGCGGTTATCATGCAACCTGCAAAGGGGACTGGGGAGGAGAGCTTAGCGATTGTCCTAATTTAGAGCAGAAAATCGGAACAGTTATGGCGGTGCCGGAGCCCGGAGTATTTATGGAGGAGCTGATTAAACTACTTGATGAGGCAAAACTATCGCTCTCAATCCTTAACTTGAGTTCATTCTAAATATCATAATTGGAGGTTTATTCGAATGAGAAACAAGAAGGTATACATCATGTCGTTTTGTGGAATTGCGATTGCCGTAAACATTATATTAGGAATCGTAACCTCTGCGTTAAAGCTACCCATCTATCTGGACACCTTGGGAACCGTTGTTACAGCAGTGTTATTTGGACCACTGCCGGGGGCTATTGTGGGAGCTCTTACCAACATTATTACCGGTTTCATCTACAGTATTCGTGATATTCCTTTCTTATTAGTCAATGTAGCAGTCGCATTAATCGTCGGCTTCGCTGCTAAAAAATTCAAATTTACATTAATTACAGCATTAATATGTGGTCTTATCTTAAGTGTGGTATGTCCATTGATTGGAACCCCTATCGGAATCTTTATCTATGGTGGTTTAACGGGAACAGTTAGTGATATCTTGGTTATGGCGCTTAAGAACTCTGGGAGCAGTATTTTCGCAGCCTCCTTTATCGCTAAGATTGGTAACAACTTATTAGATAAGGTAGGTACCTGTATCCTTGCTTACTTCCTTATCAAGAGCCTACCGGCTAGTATTAAGAGTAGTGTGAATTATGCTTCTAAATAATTCACACTAACCATGCAAACCGTATATAAATCCTGGGATAGGTGATTACTTATGCCAGGATTTTATTCATAACAATAGAAAGCTCGCAAAGGGTGTCGTCAACCGTATATACAAGCTTTTCCTACTTGCCCTTTACGTCAGCTTATGCTAAGTTTGCTCTATAAGCTTTATATAATTAATTATAGACTGATAAGAATACATAATTATGGGAGGTGGAGACTGATGGCAGAGGAGATTGTTTTTTGCAAGGGAGGCGGCTGTACCGCTAAGCTAGGTCCGGGCATGTTAGCATCAGTACTAGATAAAATACCGAAGGGTAAGGACCCTAACCTTCTCGTAGGCTTTGATAGTTCGGATGATGCCTCCGTCTATAAGTTGACCGAGGAGCTTGCTATGGTTCAGACCCTGGATTTCTTTCCTCCGATGGTAGAAGACCCATATACCTTTGGACAGATCGCAGCGGCTAATGCCCTCTCCGATATCTACGCCATGGGTGGTGTCGTTAAGACTGCGCTTAATATAGTATGCTTTCCTGAAAAGATGGATTTGAATATCCTTGGTAGAATTCTTCAGGGGGGGAATGATAAGGTCAATGAAGCAGGTGGCGTATTGACTGGGGGACATTCTATCGTAGATACCGATGTGAAGTATGGGTTATCGGTAACTGGTATCATCCATCCAGATAAGGTATATAAGAACAATGCTTGTATAGAGGGCGATGCACTGGTGCTTACCAAGCCCCTTGGAGTGGGTATTATATGTACAGCAGAGCGGATGAAGGAATGTTCTAAGTCGGCAATGGATCTGGCGATACGTTCAATGACCACCTTGAATAAATATGCTGCAGAGCTCTTGCCTAAGTATAAGGTCCATGCTTGTACCGATGTGACTGGCTTTGGCTTCCTTGGTCATCTGAACGAAATGCTGGGAGAAGAGTTAGGAGCGGAAATTGATAGCCTTAAGATACCCTATATTAAAGAAGCGGTTCATTATGCCAACGAATTTCTTATAACTGCTGCCGGTCAAAGAAACCGTAATCATGTCGGAGACCGAGTAGAGTTTATGAAGGTTCCCTTTGCTATGGAGGAGATTCTATTCGATCCACAGACCTCCGGAGGCTTACTGGTAAGCCTCCCTCAGGAAGAAGCAGGAGAGCTTTTGGTGGAGCTGGAGAAGCTGGGTCTACCCTGTGGAATGGTGGGACGGGTTACACAAGGGAATGGTAATAAGATTGTGATACGCTAAAAGACGGTCTGAGTGACAAAAGTCTATTTAACGGATGTCTAAAAAGTAAGTTAAAGGAGATTATGATTATGAGGAAGACGCTTGATTTCATGGGGAAGGCTTGCCCGATACCGGTAATTGAGACGAAAAAGGCATTAAACGGTTTACTGCCCGAGGATGTCCTTGAGGTATTGGTGGATAACAATGTAGCAGTTCAGAACCTAAGTAAATTGGCTGCGCAGAAGAAGCTTCTGATAGAGACTGAGAAGAAGGAAGAAAACCTTTACCAGGTTATATTAACCGTAACGGCAACAAGCCAGTTAAGTGAAGGATCGGCCGATAATAGTGGCTGTACACCAGAGGCGGTTGCCGGTCCAATGATTGTGGTTCTCTCCTCTGATAAGATGGGTGAGGGTGATGAGAAATTAGGTCATATCCTGATGAAAGGATTCATCTATGCTCTTACAGAGCTTAAGGAGCTACCGGCGACCATTCTGATGTATAATAACGGAGTGAAGCTGGCGGTAGAGGGCTCAGAAGCACTGGCTGACCTAAAGCTTATGGAAGCTCAGGGGGTAGAGATATTATCCTGCGGCACCTGTCTCAATCATTATCAGCTGACAGAAAAGCTAGGTGTCGGCTCCATTACAAATATGTACACTATTGTTGAGAAGCTATCACAGGCAGGAAAGGTAATCAAACCATGAGAGACAATAATTTGGTCCTTGTCAGAGGGGCTGGGGACATAGCGACAGGAGCGATTCAGAAGCTGGTACGGGCAGGGTTTATGGTAGTGGCTACAGAGATAGCTCAACCCTCTGCGATACGTAGGCAGGTAGCGCTATCAGAAGCAGTATATGAGGGGAGCTGGACGGTAGAGGATGTAACTGCGGTACGCGTAGGATCCATTCCAGAAGCCTATTCGGCAATGAAATCGGGACAGGTTGCGATAATGATAGATCCAGCCTGCAATCTCTTATCCCAGCTACAGCCCCTTGCAGTGATTGATGCAATCCTAGCGAAGAAGAACCTCGGAACCTCCAGAGGGATGGCTCCGATTACGGTAGCTTTAGGACCGGGCTTTATCGCTGGTGAGGATGTCGATGTAGTGATTGAAACCATGAGGGGACATAATCTGGGAAGGCTTATTTTTAAAGGCCAGGCTTTACCGGACACGGGTGTTCCGGGTTTAATTGAGGGAAAAGGCAAAGAGAGGGTGATTCATGCACCGGTTGCCGGTACCCTTCACACTATAGCAGAAATCAGTGATACAGTAGAAAAGGGGCAAATGATTGCAGACATTGATGGTCATCCGGTAGTTGCCTCAATGGATGGGATACTAAGAGGATTGATACGTGATGGCTTTACGGTGACCCAGGGCTTTAAGATAGCAGATATTGATCCAAGAGATTCTGAGAAAGAGAACTGCTTTACCATATCGGATAAAGCAAGGTGTATCGGAGGAGCCGTTCTGGAGGCAATCCTACTTCTTAAAAAACGATAGGCCCAATTCATCCTATGGAGAATTAGATTAAATTCGCAGGGCTGAGACAGAATGGAGGTCAGTATGATTTACCTTGATAATGCAGCAACATCTCTTCATAAACCCAAATCAGTATCCGATGCTGTCTGCCAAGCCTTACAGGGAAGCGGTAACTGTGGTCGTGGTGCTCACCAGGCTTCTCTTGAGGCGGGACGGGTTATGCTGCAGACCAGAATAGAGATAGCGGACCTGTTTCATGTTGGTGATCCCACAAGAGTTGTATTTACCGCCAATGCAACAGAAAGTCTTAATCTTGCCATAAGAGGTCTGTTACAGCCTGGGGATCATTGCATTACAACAGCCATGGAACACAACAGTGTTCTTCGCCCCCTTTACCTTATGGAAGAAAAGGGAGTGGAGCTGACGATACTTCCTCTTACCGAAAGGGGATGTATCGATATTCCAAGTTTGGAGTCTGCTATTAAGGAGAATACAAAGGTAGTGGTGATCACCCATGCCTCCAATGTCACCGGGAATGGGAATGATATTCTAAGGATCGGTGAGATTTGTCATAAGCATGAGCTGTTATTAGTGGTTGACGCCTCTCAAAGTGCCGGAATTCTTCCCATCGATATGCTTGAGCAGAAGGTGTCCCTACTATGCTGCTCTGGCCATAAGGGACTGATGGGACCTCAGGGAACCGGAATTCTCGCATTAGGAGAAGGAATAATGCCCACTGCATTGAAGGTGGGAGGGACCGGTACCGATAGCTTTTCTCATGGTATGCCGGACAAGCTTCCGGAGGCCTTGGAGGCCGGAACTCAGAATATCCATGGTATCGCAGGTCTTTTAGCAGCCTGTCGGTATATCAGGGAATATGGTATGGACAAGATTTATCAGCAGGCGAATCATCTGGCAGCCCTTTTCTATAAAGAAGTAGCACAAATTCCTGGTGTTACTGTATACGGAGATATGGAGGCCGGACTGCGGGTACCGGTGATAGCCTTGAATATATTAGATATTGCTTCCGGTGAGATTACCGATGAGCTGTATCAGAGATTTGACATTGCAACTAGGTCCGGTGCTCATTGCGCACCCTTACTCCATGAGGCTTATCGCACCAAGGAGCAGGGAATGGTTCGATTTAGCTTCTCTCATTTTAACACAGAAGAAGAAATCAGAGCAGCAGTTGAGGCTGTTAAGATATTGGCGGAGGAATATCAATGAGACCGAAGGAAATGCAATGTATCGTAACCTTTCATACAACCACCGAGGCGATGCTTTTTGAGCAGGCAGCGAAGACAGCAGGATTTCGGGGTCGTATCATTCCTGTTCCAAGAGAGATAACAGCCGGCTGCGGATTATCCTGGAGGGATATGGTTGATGTAAGAGATGACTTAGTACAGCTTCTTAAGGAACAAAAGCTGGATTTTGATAGTATATATGAACTCATGATATAGGCGTAGTGAGCAAAGAGTAAGCTTGCTTGCAGATTTGCGATCGGAGCCAGAGATCATGAACAGGCCTTATGTTTATGATATGATATAGGCGGAGTGGAGAGTTTATGAGAGTATGGTATCAGAATAACAGCATATGGCAGGAGACGGCTTCCTTATCGGAGGCATTGGGGTTAAGCAGCTTTGTAAAGGGCTGCATAGCCGTAATCGGATCAGGAGGAAAGACCTCTACGATTTTTCGTCTGGCAGAGGAATTTGCCGCTAGGGATTTAAGGGTCGTCATAACTACGACTACCCGTATGTTTCGTGAGCCTGGGGAGTTAGCAACAACAATAGAAGAGGTAAGAGAGCTTCTAAAGAGGCAATCCATTGTGATTGCTGGACGCCCTGCAGAGGCGGGTAAGATTGCCGGATTAGAGGAAGAGCAGGCAAGGGAGCTAGTCCGGATCGCTGATATTGTTCTGGTAGAAGCAGATGGATCGAAGCGCTTGCCCCTTAAGGTACCTGCATCCCATGAACCTGTGATACCAGATGATGTAGACAAGATAATTCTTGTAGCAGGATTATCCGGAATTGGAACAAGGCTTTCAGGATGCTGTCATCGTACTGAGCTTGCCGGAGAATTATTAGAGGTATCTTCGGAACATATCATCAGACCCATGGATATAGCAGGGATGCTTAAGAAGGGGTATCTGGAACAGCAGCTGGCCGGTAGAGGTCAAGTAAGGGTTCTTCTTAATCAAGCGGATCATATAGGCTTTCGTAAGGCTGGAGAAGAGATTGCGGATATAATGGCTCCATATCCCTGTGTGATTGGAAAGCTAAAGGAAGAATAGATAGACGTTATATTGATAATGAGTAATAGGTTGCAGCAGTAGATAGGCAGTTGAATGGAGGTACCAATGGAAAAGGTAAGAGTACAGGATGCAATTGGCATGGTATTATGTCATGATCTCACAGAAATTATTCCCGGAGAGCGCAAGGGTGTTGCTTTCAAGAAGGGGCATATTATAGAGGAGAATGATATTGAAAAGCTTCTCGATATCGGAAAACGGCACATTTATGTCTGGAATTTGGAGGAAGGCTTCGTACATGAAAATGACGCTGCAGCTCGTATGATAAAGGCCGCCTGCGGTGAGGGCCTATCCTTTTCTGAGGTGAAGGAAGGAAAAATTGACATTACGGCCGGTGTAAACGGGGTTGTTAAGATTAATAAAGAAGCACTATACCAGGTAAATGCTCTGGAGGATATTTGCTTCGCAACTATCCACGGTAATAAGCAGATTGAAGAAGGTAAACTGATTGGTGGATGTCGTGTCATCCCCTTGGTAGTGGACGAGGCAAAGCTAACTGAGTTTGAGAATATATGTAAGCAAACCGGGCCGATTGTTGAGGTGAAAGCCTTCCCCAAGACAAGAATCGGAATCGTTACAACCGGATCGGAGGTAAAGGAGGGGCGGATCACCGATCGCTTTGGTCCTGTTCTTCAAAGTAAGGCTAAAGAGACAAATTCGGAGGTGATCGGTCAGATTTTTACCGGTGATGAGAAGGAAGAAATCGTGAAGGCAATACAGTATTATATAGAGCAGGGTGTTGATTTAATCGAGGTCACCGGTGGTATGAGTGTCGATCCGGATGATATGACTCCTTCGGCAATCAAGAGCCTGGGTGGGGAGTTTGTTACCTATGGAGCACCGGTGCTTCCGGGAGCTATGTTTCTACTTTCTTATGTGAAGGGAATCCCGGTAGTGGGACTTCCGGGATGTGTCATGTATGCAAAGCGATCTATTTTCGATTTGGTGGTTCCACGTATTCTCATTGGGGAACGACTTACACGAGAGGACTTTATTCATCTGGCCTATGGTGGACAATGTGTGAAGTGTACGGAGTGTACTTATCCGGATTGTGGCTTTGGTGCCTGATGGCGGATATGAAGGAGGCGAGACTATGAAGGATTTAACTCATTTTGATCAAAGCGGAAATGCCATCATGGTGGATGTATCAGATAAGGAGATTACCAAGCGTACTGCGATTGCCAAGGGAACTATCCGTGTCAGCAGGGAGGTTTTTCAGGCAATTAAGGAAGGAACCAGTAAGAAGGGGGATGTGCTTGGTGTTGCCAGAGTAGCCGGGATAATGGGTGCAAAGAAGACCTCGGAGCTGATACCCATGTGCCATATCCTCGCCCTGGAGAAGTGCAGCGTGGATTTCGAGCTTAGAGAAGATACCTGTGAGGTTGTAGCAACCTGTCTTGTGAAGACTACCGGGAAGACAGGGGTTGAGATGGAAGCACTTACCGGTGTTAATATTGCCTTACTGACCATCTACGATATGTGTAAGGCGATTGATAAGAAGATGGTGATTACGGAGGTCTATCTCAGCGAGAAGACCGGGGGCAAGAGCGGCGATGTAGTGAATAAGCCAGACCTGCTACAGGGATAAGTTGCCGGTGCTCAAGTATGCCAAGGCGCACTTGATTATTTGATAATAGCTGTAAACCAATAAGGTGTAGGTTGTTGATAGGAGAAGTACATGGAGAAAAAGGGAATTGTAAAGGCGGTATGTATCAGCGAGAAGAGGGGTACACAGAAGATCAATATAAAGGAAGCAATCTTCATTAAAGATTTCGGGATAGAAAATGACGCACATGCAGGCAACTGGCACCGGCAAGTCAGCCTAATCTCTTATGAGAAGATTGAAGCCTTCAATGCCAAGGGTGCCCAGGTAGAGGATGGTGCCTTTGGTGAGAACCTGATTGTGGAGGGCTTTGATTTTCGTGAGCTTCCCATAGGCACAAGATTTCAATGCAATGAGGTACTTCTGGAGCTTACTCAGATTGGTAAGGAGTGTCATAGTCATTGCCAGATTTATCATAAGGTGGGAGATTGCATTATGCCGAGGGAGGGAGTCTTTGCTCGTGTCCTTCAGGGAGGTACCATAAAGATAGGAGATGTGATGAGAATTGTTTAGAGTAGGAATTATTACTGCCAGTGACAAGGGAAGCACCGGTGACCGTATTGATGTCAGTGGTGAGAAGATCAGAAGCATAGTAGAGGAGCATGGCTATGAGGTAACCTTCTATCAGATACTTCCGGATGAGAAGGAGCTCCTTCAGGAGACCATGAAGAAGCTTTGTGATGAGAATACAGTGGACTTGCTATTGACGACCGGGGGTACAGGCTTCTCAAAAAGAGATGTCACGCCGGAAGCAACTACTGAGATTGCGGAGAGGATGGTACCGGGAATCGCCGAGGCAATTCGTGCCTATTCCATGACGATAACCAAGAGAGCTATGCTAAGCCGCGGGATAGCTGCCATACGAAAGAGTACCCTGATTATTAATCTTCCCGGAAGTCCTAAGGCTGTTGAGGAAAGTTTGACTTATATTATAGAGGAGATAAAGCATGGCCTTGAGATTCTTAAGGGAGAGGCCGGAGAATGTGCAAGATAACCGTATTCATATCATCAATGAGGTAATAACTAGGCAAATAACACATACGGTTACAGGACAGGAAGGAAGGGCGTAATATATGCTGGATAAGCTTAATCGTAGGATTGATTATATCAGAATTTCATTGACCGATCACTGTAATCTGCGTTGCTGCTACTGTATGCCGGAGACGACAAAGGATTTCCTGAAGCCGGAACAGCTGATGACCTGCGAGGAAATATTAGCCATCACAAGAGTTATGGCAAGGAACGGGATTAGGAAAGTGAAGCTAACGGGAGGAGAGCCTCTACTCAGGGAGGATCTGGCAGATATCGTCCGTGGCCTTTATCGTATTCCCCAGATCGAGCAGGTTACCTTGACGACTAATGGGGTTCTACTAAAGGATCAGTTGCAGGAGCTTGCAAAAGCGGGAATCACCTCAATTAATGTCAGCCTAGATACCAGAGACCCAGAGTGTTTCCGGAAGATTACAAAAAGAAATTTTTATGATCAGGTGTGGGATGGAATCCGCGAAGCATTAAGCTATCCGGAGATTGATGTAAAGATAAATACGGTACCAATCGATAACAGTGAGGAGAATATTCTCAGGATAGCAGATCTTGCAAGAGAGGAAAGACTAGCAGTAAGATTTATCGAAATGATGCCGATTGGTTATGGTGTTAATCATCAGCCATATAATGAGGAGGACATCAAGGGTATTCTGGAGAAAGCTCATGGAAAGCTGCTTCCGGTGACAAAGGCCTATGGAAACGGTCCTGCAAAGTACTACAAGTTAGAAGGCTTTGTAGGTAAAATCGGTTTTATCAGCGCAGTCTCTCATAAATTCTGCTCTGACTGTAATCGGATTCGTCTGACCTCAGAAGGACTTCTCAAGACCTGCCTTCAATATGGAGGAAGCTTAAATCTGAAGGACCTGTTACGCCAGGGTACGTCCGAAGATATGCTGGAGCAACTAATTCTAGACGAGGTATATCATAAGCCTTGTGGTCATCATTTTTATGAGATGGGGACAGATAAGGATGAGAAACGTTACCTAGGCTCCATCGGGGGATAATAGGGGCTAAGCCGGAGAGCATTAGAATATATAAGGAGGGCTAGAAATGAAACGTTATCTCGTATTATTCCTAAGCTGTATATTATTGGTAGGGATACTTTCCGGCTGTAGTGCTAAGAAGGAGGAAAAGGTCCAGCTCCAGGTATTTATTGCGGCCAGTCTTAAGGCGGTTATGACGGAATTGGCAGAGGCTTATCAGAAGGATCAGCCTGAGGTATCGATTATATATAATGCAGACAGCTCGGGAAAATTATTGACTCAGATTGAGGAAGGCTATGAATGTGACATCTTCTTCTCTGCAGCCCAGAAGCAGATGGATCGGCTGGAACAGGAAGGTCTGGTAGTTGAGGGATCAAGGAAAAATGTATTGAACAATCAGCTAGTAGTAATTACGAGCAAGGGTAGCAATACAAAGGTAACCGGCCTTGAAAATCTAGGTGATGCCTCCAGCCTTGCCTTAGCCGATGGTAGTGTTCCTGCTGGCAGATACACCAGAGAGGCCCTGACTAAGCTGGGAAGCCTACCGAAAAGTGAGGATGTATCTAAGGTTACCACGCAGGAGGTTGCTAATGCCTTAGGCGGTATTGAGATTAGTGAACAGGGTAATGTGAGTAAGGTTCTGATTGCTGTGGTGGAAGCTTCCTGTGAAGTCGGAACTACCTACTATTCTGATACATATGGCTATGAGGATAGGGTTGATATTCTTCAGACAGTAAGCTATGATCTAACTGGAGATATCATATATCCGGTTTGTCGTGTTAAGAATGAGGACGCAAGCATAGCTCAGAACAAGGCAGCAGATGATTTCTATCAGTTTATAATCTCTGATACAGCAAAGGAAATCTTCAATAAATATTATTTTGATACGAATGTTGAGTAGCTAGTTCGATCATGGTTCATACGAGATCTCAGGGTAATAATAATGCATAAAGAGATGAAATGGTAAGCAAAGGGAAGGAGTGTGAGTTATGGAGAGGTTGATTCTATTTATCAGTAATCTGGACTGGAGCCCCTTGATCATATCCATGAAGACAGGCGTGGTTGCTACCATAATCTCCTTCTTCCTTGGGATTTTTGCTGCAAGGAAGGTGCTGAGTGCAGGTCCCAAGGGGAAAGCGATTGCAGATGGTTTCTTAACTCTTACCCTGGTTCTTCCACCCACCGTTGTGGGATTTGTACTGTTACTGATTTTCAGTTTGAGAAGACCCTTTGGCTCCTTCCTGTATGATACCTTTGATATTAAAGTGATTCAAAGCTGGTTAGGCTGTATCATTGCAGCAACCGTGATTGCATTTCCATTGATGTATCGTAACGCAAGAGCCGCCTTTGAGCAGGTGGATGTGAATTTGATATATGCGGCAAGAACCCTAGGGCTATCGGAGACGAAGGTTTTCTGGAAGGTGATTATGCCAACCGCTGGTCCGGGAATTGCATCAGGAACCATTCTCACCTTTGCCAGAGCACTGGGTGAGTACGGAGCCACCTCTATGCTGGCGGGCAATATACCGGGTAAGACAGGTACCATATCCCAACGAATCGCCATGGTGATACAGGACGGTGATTACATTACAGCAGGCTTTTGGGTTGTTGTGGTCAGTCTCATAGCCTTTGTAATTATCGTAGCTATGAATCTGATAGCAGAAAGAAGTCAAAAAAACAGGAAACGATGGTAGGGACCTATGTCAATTGAAGTTACAATCAAGAAAAAGCTAAAGGGATTTAACCTGGAAGTAGAATTGAATAGTATGAATCAAAGAACCGGCATTTTAGGGGCTTCCGGTTCCGGCAAAAGCCTGACCTTAAAATGCATCGCAGGCATTGAAAAACCGGATTCCGGCAGGATTATCCTGAATGGCAGGGTCCTGTTTGATTCAGGGAAGAAGATTAATCTTGTCCCTCAGAAGCGGAAGGTTGGTTATCTGTTTCAGAACTATGCGCTGTTTCCTACCATGACAGTCGAAGAAAATATCGGTATAGGGATAATGGCATCCAAGGAAGAAAAGCGACAATTGGTATATGATAAGATGAAGGAATATCATCTGGAGGGGCTAAAGGATCGCTATCCGTCTGAGCTGTCCGGAGGGCAGCAGCAAAGAGTAGCCCTTGCCAGAATGCTAGCCAGTAACCCGGAGCTTATCATGCTGGATGAGCCCTTTTCCGCGTTGGATAGCTATTTGAAGGAGCTTTTACAACAGCAGCTATTAGAGTCCCTTCAGGATTACAAAAATGATGTCCTTTTAGTAACCCATAGCCGTGATGAGGCTTACCGTTTCTGTGAACGGTTATTGTTGATTAACAAAGGAACTACAATTATTACCGGAGATACTAAGGAATTGTTCAAACGACCGGTAAAAAAGGAGGCAGCAATCCTAATCGGTTGTAAGAACATCTCAGCTATCCGTATCCTTGACAACCATACCATGGAGGCGATCGATTGGGGCATCCGATTGCATACTAGTCGGGAGCTTACCGATAAGCTACATTATGTAGGAATCCACTCCTATGATATCCGTCCGGCATGGGAGCGACCAGAGAAGAATTATATTCCCTTTACTCTGGCTGGAAGGGGAGATCTGCCTCTAAAGGAGATTTTCTTTCTTCGGACTGCAAACCCGGCCTTTGAGGAAGGTTTAAGCTGGGAAATTACTAAGGATAATCCAGAGCTGCTGAGAAATGGACTACCTTCTTATTTGTATTTCCCCGAAGATCGGCTGTTGCTTTTAGAACAGTAGAAAGTACGCTTTGTGAACCTTCTATTGTCAGGAATACATGATTCATAAATATCTACGGAGCTGATATGTTGAAATATAAAACAGCCCACATTGTAAGTAAGTCTTACAAGTGGGCGTATATGTGCTGTTACCTGGGTTAGATTGATCTGTTAATCGATACAGGATAGAAGGCTATCTTGTATATTTCTCGATATCATTTTCCTTTCGGCTGGAAGTTCCATCACCGATATCGACAAATTTGGGGTTCTTAGCCAGATCAATAGAATCTGTTGTTCTCGTAAAATGTTCATCATAAGCAATCGAATTCAATTTCTTAATCATTTTCTTTGAAGACTCTTTATTATCTTTTTTAAACATAATAACCACCTCCATATTAATACTATAGCATTTTCTATTATTTGTTTCAATACTTCCTTATCTATGATGGTGTGGTATTTTTTGCTACACATGAATCGGTCATAGGAATCATAATTTTAAGTGCATAGTTTTCCTAGTTTTGTGAAATGATGTAGCTAAGACTTAATATTAATTAAAGGAAGGTTACATTATGGAAATAAATCACTATCGCTGTCCAATCTGTAACGGTAAAAAATTAATACTTCGGTATGAGGCTAGCTATGTCTATTCTTATATATTGGATGAGGATGCGCCTGGTCTGAAGAACTCGGAAGAATTTTTATCATTTTTATATGATAAGCGGGAGCAAACCAATTCGAGAACCTTTATTGAATGCTACGAATGCGGGACACAGTATCCCTATACCTTTATAAACGGAGTATTAGAACACAGTCAAGAGCTGGAAGGTGCCCAGTTATAAAGAGCAAAGCCCCAGAGAATAGAAGGACTAAAGTCAAATCAATCCTTATATCAGATAGCTGATACTAATCAGTTCTCTGAGACGGAGAGATTTGATTAAAGTCCTTCCTTTTTATGTATTCTTTTCTCAAAGCTTCAGTGTTATAGTAATATTAGCAATAGGTTAGTGCGACTACTAAAGAGTTTATTGAAAAGGGGGATATCTATGTTTGCGTTGATTGCTGCATTATCAACACCAAACAGCAGCCCCTCTATACACTGCCCATAAATGTTTCATGTCGGAAAAATCATGTTTCATGCAGCGTATGGTTTTCTCGACAAGTTTTTGATATATTGGACCTATAAGAGATAATCATTCGTCCCAAAACAACAATCATGGAGGAAGAATATGAAAAAGAGAATTTTAAGAATGTTGTTTACCCTGTGCATAGCATTTGGCCTATTCCCAGCTGTAGCACTGGCAGGAACTTATACAGTCGAAGAATTAAAGGTTCAAGGTACTATACCGGCAAAGCTTGCCTATACAACACAAAAGGAGTGGGATGCCTTGCAGCTCACAAATATCGAGAGGGCAAAAACAGGACTTCCTCTGCTTGTGACCTTTGACCAGATGCAGATGATGGGTGATGCTCGCAGTGTGGAACAGATGGTATTATATGGACATACTCGTCCTAATGGCTTGGATTTTTCTTCGGTATTTGATGAGAATGGGTTTTATTATACCGAAGGAGCAGAAAATATTGTTATGGGTCAAGTTACGGCACGGGACTTTGTCTATGAATGTATGAATTCGGATGAGCTTAGAAGCAATATTTTATCGGAAGAGCTACGTTACATGGGAACAGGCTTTACCTATGATGACAAGAATATGAATTGGATGCAGCTTTTTGCCAATAGCGCAGATAGTCAGTGTATGAAATTAGATTTTAATCCGAGTGCAAGATATTTCACACTTACATTAAAAAACGGCATTACTGCTTATGCGCCCTATGATAGAGCATCCGTAATAATTAATAATGGAAAAATGACAATCAACTACCCTGGCGTTGACACATACTTTGATATACCGGCCGATACAACCAACCCCCCCGCTCAGCCGGGCAAGGAGGAAGTACTTGTAAAGGTATATGACTACCCCAAGAAGACAAACTACAGAAAAGGCGAGGGCTTTGATACCACCGGACTCAATGTGGTGAGTGTTATAGATGGAAGAGAAATAAGCGCTAACGACAAAATAACCTTTTATATCTCTAAGAAGAACGGAGTACAACTGACCCAAGGCCGCAAGTTCACCACCACAGGAAAGAAGGTAGTAGAGCTAAGGTATGAGGGGAAGAAGGTTGCCACATATACCATTAATGTGACGGATTTAAAAGAAGGGGTAAATATACTGGCCTACCCCACAAAGACCGCCTACAAGGTTGGCGAGGGCTTTGACACCACCGGACTGAATGCGGTGTATTATTCAAAGGGAAAATCAACCGACATTAATAAAAAAATAACCTTTTATGTCTCCAAGATAAATGGAGTGCAACTGACCCAAGGCCGCAAGTTCACCACCACAGGAAAGAAGGTAGTGGAGCTAAGGTATAATGGGAAAAAGGTGGCCACATATACCATCAATGTGGCAGAAGCGATGACCGATGGAGTAAAGATACAGGCTTACCCCACTAAAACCGTATATAAATTTGCCGAAGGCTTTGACATCAGCGGGCTAAAGGCGGTCTATAGGGTCAATGGCGTTGAAACGAACATTAATGACAAAATCACCTTTTACACCTCTAATACAGTCGAACTGACCTCGGGTCGTCTATTCACAACCTCCGGTAAGAAGGAAGTTGAATTACGGTACGAAGGGAAAAAGGTAGGCAAATATACGATCAATGTAGCATCTGCTTCGAAAAATGATATAAAGGTTCTGTCATACCCCACGAAAACTACCTATAAGGTTGGCGAAGGCTTTGACAGTAAAGGACTGAATGTCGTGTATAGTGCCAATGGGGTTGAGATGAACGTCACTGACCGAATCAAACTATATATTAAAAAGATAAATGGTGTGCAGCTGACTCAAGGTCGCAAGTTCCAAACTACAGGAACGAAGGTCGTTGAAATCCGATATGAAGGAAAAGCTGTGGGCACATACACCATCACTGTAACGAAATAATAGTTCATTAACAGCTAGGTCTATTTTATCATATAATTAGGACTTAATGGTCGTTGACTTTATTCATATCCTGACATAATATCTTTTTATATAGGATTTGATGATACCTTCATGGAAGAAGCCTTAGTCTCATGCTTTTTTCATGAAGCTTTTTTACGAGGGCTATCCAGAAAGCAATATTTATAAGGCAGGTTGATTATGAAGAAAACAGAATTGTCAAAAGGAGTTATCCAGTATACATTTGAACCAATCGAAGATAAAAAGTACGGTAACAATGTCATTGCCATACTGAATGGAGATAAGGCATTTATCATCGATACGGGATATTCTAATCAGACAGAGAAAGTTGAAAGCGACCTAGGGAATGCCGGAATATCGATTGAAGGTGTTATTGTCTCGCATTATCATATGGGTCATATTCATGGATTAAGAATGCTTACGGGTGTTTCTGTATACGGTAGTAGCTATTATCAGGTCACCTTAAATCAATGGATGCCTCTCGAAGAACAGAAATACTACATACCGACAGTTAAGATTGATAAAAATCAAAAGATTGTATTTGGTGAGCATGTACTAGAGCTGATTCACAATCCAGGCCATTCCCTGTGTACTCTCTTAGTTAAGATTGATGAGCAATTTCTCTATATAGCGGATGAATTAATATATGCACCTGAAGGGCAGCAGGTATTGCCCAGAGTTACAAAGAATGACATTATTAATCATTATGTTTCCGTTCACAGCCTGGAAAGATATAGCAGATATGTCATTATTCCTGGACATGGAGTGGCCATTAGGGATCCGCAGCAAATAGTCAGAGACACCAAGAATGTATGTCATTATCTATGTGAGATACTGAGCCATGATGATGAAATTACAGTGGACGAGGCTATGAAAAATTGTAGACCTCAATTTCTCCATCCGGAATGGCATGAGAATGTATATAAATCCAAGTAAGCTTTGATTTTTGAAGAGATAATCATATGAATGAATCAAACCTGGCAAGTATATAACAGGTATTCTTTTTATGCCCTTTTTTCTTCTATTCTTGCACCGACGCTTCGTTATCCAGATGAAGTGAGCGGATTATCAAAAATGAGTATTATCTAGAATTCTCAACCAGACTCCTTGAAATTGGAAGAAGAAAAGTATTGACTAATCCCAATTTTAATAGTACACTTTAACCATTAAAAGTGTTAAAGCTTTAAAGCAGGATAGTAATTGTTTGAAGCAAATATACAAATTAGGAGGGATAGTTCATATGAAGTTTAGAAGAATAATGACGGGTATTATGGTTGCTGCAATGTCTACTTTATTACTTGCAGGCTGTAGTACTAAGGATAAGGTATTTAAGATTGGTGTTAACCAGTTCATAACACATGATGCTCTGGATGCAAGCTACAAAGGATTTTTGGATGCTTTAGCGGATGCAGGATACATAGATGGTGAGAATATTAAGATTGATTTACAGAATGCTCAGGGAGATCAAGCAACAGCAAACACGATTGCAACTAAGCTGATCAATGATGATAATGACTTGATTTTAGCAATTGCAACTCCCTCGGCTCAAGCAGTGGCCAATGCTACAAAGGATATTCCGATTCTGGTAACTGCAGTAACCGATCCCGCTGGATCCGGTCTGGTGGCTTCCAATGAAGCTCCTGGAGGGAATGTATCGGGTACCTCAGACCTAACACCAATTGGGAGTCAGATTGAACTGCTTAGAAAATTAGTTCCTGACGTAAAGAATATTGCAATCCTTTACTGCTCCAGTGAAAGCAACTCTAAGATACAGGCAGAGATGGCAATAGAGGCGGCGACAGCAGTTGGTATTACAGCCATAGAAGCAACCGTATCTAATTCCAATGAGATTCAGCAGGTTGTTCAATCCTTAGTCGGCAAGGTTGATGCCATTTATGCACCGACTGACAACATCATAGCAGCCGGAATGCCTACGGTAGCCTTAGTTGCCAATGATAATAAAATTCCGGTTATCTGCGGTGAATCGGGAATGGTTGATAATGGCGGATTAGCTACCAATGGAATTGATTATTACAAGCTTGGGAGACTGACCGGTGAGCAGGCGGTAAAAATCATAAAAGGTGAGGCTAAGACAGAGAACATGCCGATTGAATATCTACCAGAGGATCAGTATACGATCCAGATTAATGAAGGAGTAGCAGAAAAGCTGGGAATTACAATTCCTGCTGAACTGCAGTAGAGATAAGGCTATATAGATCAACGATAGAATATAAAGCACTCTTCTTAGGCTGTCTTTTGTCACGGATAAAAGACAGCTGCCTTTTGTATCAGGTTTTGGGGCTTTACATCGTGAGAGAAGAAAGGAATGAAAAATATATGATTATGGCTATATTCGGTGCAGTGTCCCAGGGCTTGATCTGGGCAATACTGGCGCTTGGCGTCTATCTTACCTTCCGCATATTAAACTTTGCGGATATGTCCTGTGAAGGGAGCTTTGCTTTAGGGGGGAGTATCTGTGCGATGTTGATGGTGAAGCAACAGTGGAATCCCTTTGCTACATTTATCATTGCAATATTAGCCGGAATGGCGGCGGGATTCGTCACTGGCTTCCTACATACAAAGTTGAAGATACCTGCAATTCTATCGGGTATTCTTACTATGATCGGACTGTATTCTATTAATCTTAGAATAATGGGTCAGGCAAATACTTCACTCATCGGTCAGACCACAATTATATCATTTTTCAAAGGCCTGCTACCGGAAGCAAAGGAGCTGGGGATTAAGGATTCTACTCTCCAGACCTGGGTTACCATAGGAGTTGGATTACTTTGTATTATAGCAGTAATTGCAGTTCTTTACTGGTTCTTCGGAACAGAAATCGGTTGTTGTATCCGCGCTACAGGCAATAATGAGAATATGGTTCGTGCTCAGGGAGTAAATACGGATAAAATGAAAATTCTAGGCTTGGTTATCAGTAATGGACTAATTGCATTTGCCGGAGCTTTAGTAACACAGAGTCAGGGATTCGCGGATGTCAATATGGGTGTTGGTGCAATCGTAATCGGCTTGGCTTCCATCGTGATAGGAGAGGTAATGCTGAACCGAATCAAGAACTTCGCTGGTAAGCTAGTGGCTATCCTTTTAGGTTCAGTAATATACCGGATTATTATTGCTATAGTATTGCGACTTGGTATGGATACCAATGATATGAAGCTATTAACTGCAGTGGTGGTAGCACTTGCCCTATCCATTCCTGTATTCAAAAAGAAAAAAATAACCGTTCGAAGGGAGGAAATCTAATATGTTAAAAATGACAAACATTTACAAGACCTTCAATCCAGGTACGGTAAACGAGAAGCAGGTATTAAAGGGCTTAGATCTTGAGCTTAACAAGGGGGATTTTGTTACCGTCATTGGTGGAAACGGTGCAGGAAAATCAACGATGTTGAACATGATTGCCGGAGTTCATCATCCTGACTCAGGGCGTATTACTTTAGACAAGGAAGATATTACAAGACTTCCGGAACATAAAAGAGCCAAGTATCTGGGCAGAGTATTCCAGGACCCGATGATGGGAACTGCAGCAAATATGGAGATAGAAGAAAATCTAGCCTTGGCTTATCGACGTGGACAGCGGAGAGGCCTGGGATGGGGAATCAGCAAGGAGGAGAAGAGCTTATATATCGAGAAGCTAAAGATGCTGGATCTGGGACTGGAAAGCCGGCTTACCGCAAAGGTGGGTCTCCTATCCGGCGGACAAAGACAGGCATTGACCCTCTTGATGGCTACTTTAAAGCAGCCGAAGCTGCTTCTGCTAGATGAGCATACGGCAGCTCTGGATCCAAAGACGGCAGGAAAGGTATTGGAGCTTTCTGAGCAAATCATAACAGAAAATTCCCTAACCGCTCTGATGGTTACCCATAATATGAAGAATGCCATCCAGTACGGTAACCGGTTGATTATGATGTATGAAGGAAGAGTGATATATGATGTCTCTGGTGAGGCCAAGAAGAAGCTGCATGTCAGAGACCTGTTGGAGAAATTTGAGACGGCCAGCGGTGGTGAATTTGCCAATGACCGCATGATCCTGTCTTAAAATCAATGTATTATTGATTAGGGTGTCAAAAGGCCGCTTCTTGTTTTGCAAGTGAATATCGCTGTATATATATTCATTTGGCTGCCTTTCCCTCCTAGGTATATTCTCCTTTGAGCCTCATGGCATAAAGAAAATCTCGCATAATCAGACTCGATTTTCTTCTGAGTCTCAAATCGAATATAGACAACCGTCGTCAGCCGGTCTAGCCAAGCTGAATATACATACAGCGATATTCACAGTTATAGGCAGAAAGTGCCTTTTGGCACCCTAATCAATATATTTATTGTTTTTCATACAAAAATAGGTTATTATGGGATATAAGCACTAAAAATTGTATTATGGATATTGTAGCACTCATATGAAGTGGGGGTATGCAGGTGCTAGGAAGTAAAGGGAGAGCAATTGGTGTACATATATCCCAGGTAAAGTATATAATCTGCGATAACCCGAGTAAAGGAATAACCGCTATACCCTGGTGTTGTCGAAGTTTTAAGTGTATAATGAGAAAAAATCAACCGGAGATGAAAATGTCCGGTTGTTTGCGTATAAATAATTAAGAATTTTGCAGGAATTTGCTGGCGAAGCCAGATTGTAAATCGATCGAATGTGAGATGTTACACAATAGGTACTAACAAACGAAACGTGTTTAGGAAAGGCTTGGTGGACTTTGAACAGGCTATATGATAAATTAATTGAATACGGTGAGAACGGGGATTATCCGATGCATATGCCTGGTCATAAGAGAAACACCAGCCTTTGTGAACCCTTTAACCCCTATGCCATAGATATCACTGAGATAGAGGGCTTTGATAATCTTCATCAGCCGGAGGAGATACTATTATCCTTGGCTGAAAGAATTAGCCGGATTTATGGGGCAGACCATTCGTATCCGCTAGTGAACGGGAGTACCGCCGGGTTACTTGCCGGAATAGCTGCTGTAGTAAAAAAGGGTGATAAGATGCTGGTGGCTAGAAACAGTCATAAGTCTGTTTACCATGGTGTTATCCTCAACGGAGCGCATCCGGTGTATTGTTATCCACAAAACATAGAGGGAATAACCCCTTTTGGTGGAATTCTTCCCGAAGATATTGAGCAGTCGTTGATAAACAACCTTGGGATCAGGCTGGTGGTGATAACCTCACCAACCTACGAGGGTGTTGTGTCGGATATAGGAGCAATCGCTCGTATTGTCCATAAGCATGGTGCATATCTACTTGTGGATGAGGCTCATGGAGCACATTTTGGTTTTCATGAAGGCTTACCGGTGAGTGCGGTAAGATTAGGTGCAGACCTGGTAATACAAAGCTTGCATAAAACTCTTCCGGCTTTGACTCAGACAGCAGTATTACATTCTAATGCCAAAGAGCTAAATTCGCGCATAAGCAAATACCTTGCAATCTATCAAACCAGTAGTCCATCCTATGTGTTAATGGCAGGAATTGATCGGTGTATTCAACTTTTAGAGGGGAAGGCTGACCAGCTCTTTGGGTTATATGAGGGAAGGCTGAAGAGCTTCTATCAAAGAATGGAGAAGCTAAAGGTATTAAAGCTTTTAAAAAGGGATATCATAGGCCAATATGGGGTTTATGACATAGATCCCTCTAAGCTTACCATATTGGTAGAAGGGACCGGACTTACCGGACATATGCTTCATCAGAGACTTCATAAGGAGTATCATATTATGCTAGAAATGGAAGCACCGGATTATGCTCTGGCTATGACAAGTATTTGTGATACGGAGGAAGGCTTTGACCGGTTGGCAGCCGCTCTTCTTGAGATTGATGACAGCTTGTTAGCAGACATGAAGCAGCCTATGTCCGGAGCTAAAAGGACTGAGAAAGAAAGAGATTTTAGATCACAACCTAAGCTTCTGATGCTACCTTATGAAGCATGGGAGAAACCGGTGGAGACCCTGGAGCTTAATAGGAGTGCGGGTAGGGCATCGGCAGCCTTTGTCAGCTTGTTTCCTCCGGGAGCACCGATTCTGGTACCCGGAGAAGAAATAACAAAAGAGTTGATAGATTATGTTAAATTTGTACAGAGTCAAGGTATTAGCGTAACCGGACTGATCGGTGAGAATAAAGATCTAATTGAAGTGGTTTCTTCAATTAATTTTGAATAATTTTAAATCGAGAGTATGGAATGCGTAAAAAATGGGAAAGGATAAAAGAATGGCTAGGATTTTTATTGTCATGGGCAAGAGTGCCACTGGAAAGGATACTGTATATAAGAAGCTGCTGGAGGATGGGGAACTGGAGCTTAGAACAGCGGTTATGTATACAACCAGACCAATCAGAAGTTTTGAGAAGAATGGGGTAGAGTATTATTTTGTGGATGAAGAGACCTTGAACACCTTGCAGAAGCAAAATAAAATTATCGAGCACCGTGCTTATGAAACCATACATGGTACCTGGCATTATTTTACCGTGAATGACGGGCAGATTAATCTGGAGGAAGCAGATTATCTAATGATCGGAACCCTTGAAACATACCAGCAAATCAGGGAATACTTTGGTGAGGAAAGAGTCATTCCGATCTATCTGGAGCTGGAGGACGGTGTCCGGTTAATGCGGGCAATCAAGCGGGAGCAGAAGCAAGACCAACCCAAATATGCAGAGATGTGCAGAAGATATCTGGCTGACGAGGAGGACTTCTCAGAAGAAAATCTTAAAAAATGCGGTATTACAAAACGTTATCAGAATCTTGATATTCATCAATGTCTTTATGAGGTAAAGGAAGATATAAAAAAATTACTGTAAAGTAGTGGTATTTTATGATATACTGCGTATATAAGCGAAGCAGGCTTCTGGAAAAACATAAATAGACAGCTCGCTGTCTATATTTCGGCTTATACCAATAACAGGCGAGCCAACGCGAGCGAGTGAACTTCAGTTCACGAGCTGCGCTTATATACGCATTGTTGTAGCTCATACACGAGCTGCGCTTATATACGTAGTCCAGATCATTTGGAGGAAATACTATGGAGATCAAAGTGAACCAAATGCAACCCATTAATCAGGTTGAGCAAAAAGCACCCGTGCCGGAGGCAGATGGTTCTTTTAAATATACACTTATTTCTCATATTGAGGAGCAGGACCTTAAGGAAGTGCTAAACGCTATGCTTGCGCAGATAACTACCCAGGGTAAAAAACTGGCAAAGCATATGGATCTAAAGGATATGAAGCATTACCGTGAATTGATCAGGGAATTCATGAATGAAATTGTTAACCGTTCTCACAAGTTCTCCAGAGAGAATTTCCTAGATAAGAAGGGAAGACATCGTGTCTATACTATGATTAAGCTGGTAGACAAGAACCTGGATGAACTAGCGGCAGAGCTCATTAAGGATGAACAGGATCATTTGGCAATATTAAATAAGATAGATGAGATCAGGGGTTTGTTACTGGATATCCTAACCTAAACCAATATTCTTTTATGGAGGTTAACTATGCTAGGATTTGGACAAATAATAGGTCATGAGAGCATTATCCATCATCTTCAGAACGCAATTAGTTCGAAGAAGATTTCGCATGCCTATATTTTACATGGTGAGGCAGGTATGGGCAAGAAGCTGCTTGCAAGTGCCTTTGCTAAGACATTGCAATGTGAGGGGGAAGGGATACTTTCCTGTGACCGGTGTAAGTCTTGTATGCAGGCAGAAACCGGTAACCATCCTGATATCATTTGGGTAACTCATGAGAAGGCAAGTATCGGTGTGGATGATATCCGTCTGCAGGTGAATGCTGATATTTTAGTGAAGCCCTATGACAGCAGATATAAGGTTTATATTATCGATGATGCGGACAAGCTTACCGAACAGGCCCAAAATGCATTACTTAAGACTATGGAAGAACCGCCGGAGTATGCAGTTCTGCTTCTTCTAGTCAGCAATATTTCATCACTTCTACCAACGATTCTTTCTCGATGCGTTCAGCTCAATCTGAAGCCTGTAGATAAGACTAAAATAAAAGAATTTCTGATGGTAAATCATCAGATACCTGATTACAAGGCCGAGATGGCAGCAGCCTTTTCCAGCGGTAATGTAGGGAAGGCAATCAAATATGCTTCGTCTGAGGATTTTGAGAAGATGAAGAACGATGTGCTTCATCTCTTAAAGTATATTGACGATATGGAGCTACATGAGGTGATATCGGGGCTTAAAGTATTTACAGCAAATAAACCGATTATTGAGGATTATATTGACTTAATGATCTTGTGGTACAGGGATGTGGTTATGTACAAGGCTACCATGGACCCGAATCTTTTATTATACAGAGAGGAAATCTCATTTATTAAAAATCAGGCAAAAATAAGAAGCTATGATAATATAGAAAAAATTATAAGTGCGATGGAAAAGGCAAAAATAAGATTAAGGGCTAATGTTAATTTTGATATTGCCATTGAACTTATGCTACTTACTATAAAGGAGAACAGTAATGGTTAATGTAATCGGAGTAAGATTTCGCCGGGCCGGTAAAGTATATTTTTTTGATCCTGCAGGTTTTGATATTAAGCAGGGTGATAGTGTTATCGTTGAGACAGCAAGAGGTATTGAATTCGGTTCCGTTGTTCTAGGGCCAAGGGATGTGGAGGATGATAAGATCATTCAGCCGCTGAAACAGGTAATCCGACAGGCAACCGAAGAGGATATTGCCATTGAGAAGCGCAATAAGGAAAAAGAGAAAGAGGCTTTCCAGATATGCCTGGAGAAGATCAGAAAGCATGGTCTGGAGATGAAGCTCATTGATTGTGAGTATACCTTTGATAACAATAAGGTCTTATTCTATTTTACAGCAGACGGACGTATTGATTTCAGAGAGCTCGTTAAGGATTTAGCAAGTGTATTTAAGACTCGTATAGAGCTCAGACAGATCGGTGTCCGTGATGAGACCAAGATTGTCGGTGGTATTGGTATCTGTGGAAGACCCCTTTGTTGCCATACCCACCTATCCGAATTTGCACCGGTATCCATCAAGATGGCTAAGGAGCAGAATCTTTCTCTTAATCCGACGAAAATCTCTGGCGTATGCGGAAGATTGATGTGCTGCTTAAAGAATGAAGAGGAGGCATATGAGGAACTGAACAGTAAGCTTCCCGGTGTAGGTGATTTTGTTACGACTAAGGATAACCTAAAGGGAGAGGTTCAGAGTGTCAGTGTGCTAAAGCAGTTGGTTAAGGTAATCGTGACACTGGAAAATGACGAGAAGGAAGTTAGAGAATATAAGGTAGAGGATTTACGCTTCAAGCAAAGAAAGCGTAAGGAGAGAATGACTTCTTTGGAGAATGAGGAATTGAGAGTACTGGAGCTTCTGGAGAAGAAGGAAGGGAAGTCCTTACTGGATGATGAATAATAACAAAAGCGAAATGGATGATCTCTTAAGAGCCGGCGAACGGTTGGATGATCTGAATCGTAATAATTACAAGATAATTCAAAATAGCAAGAAATTCTGTTTTGGTATGGATGCAGTTCTGCTTTCCGGCTTTGCCAAAGTGCTTCCCGGGGAAAAGGTATTGGATCTGGGCACTGGAACGGGGATTATCCCTATCCTACTAGAGGCAAAGACGGAGGGAGAGCATTTTACCGGACTGGAGATTCAAGAAGAAAGTGCAGATATGGCGCGGCGAAGTGTCGCCTTGAATGGACTTAATAAAAAAATTGATATTGTTATCGGAGATATCAAGGAAGCCTCTACTTATTTTGGATTGGCTTCCTTTGAGGTTGTTACAAGCAATCCGCCATATATGAACCATGGACATGGTCTTGTGAATCCTGGCGATGCAAAAGCCATTGCAAGGCATGAGCTGCTTTGTTCCCTTGAGGATGTTGTTCGAGAAGCGAGCCGACTGCTTAAGCCGGGTGGACGCTTTTATCTTGTTCACCGGCCCTTCCGCTTGGCGGAGATTATGAATAAGCTGATGGCTTATAAGCTGGAGCCAAAGCGGATGAAATTAGTCTATCCATATGTTGATAAGGAACCAAATATGGTGCTCCTAGAGTGTGTAAAAGGAGGAAAATCCATGCTTAAAGTGGAACCACCTCTGATTGTATATAAGGAGCCGAAGGTCTATACCAATGAAATATATGATATCTACGGTTATTAGTGTGAATTATTGAAAAGCATGATTCACACCAAGCGAATGCAATTCGTTTGAGAAGATTTGTGTCTGTGTAATCAAAATGCATATGGTCTCGCATGCGAGGCGTTACACACTCGGCACAAACTAACACAAAGAGCAGGTATGTTAAGCTAGTGAAAGGATATAGTATGTCCGGTATGTTATATTTATGTGCCACACCCATCGGTAATTTGGAGGATATCACCTTCCGTGCCATCAGAACCTTGAAAGAGGTAGACCTGATTGCCGCCGAGGATACCAGGCACAGTATTAAATTACTAAATCATTTTGAGATAAAGACACCGATGACCAGCTACCATGAGTTCAATAAGGTGGAAAAGGCAAAATATCTGGTGGACCAGCTTCTGGCAGGGGTTAATATCGCCCTGATTACCGATGCAGGGACTCCTGGTATCTCTGATCCGGGTGAAGAGCTGGTTAAGCAGGCTTATGCTGCCGGAATCTGTGTTACATCTATTCCGGGGGCATGTGCGGCAGTGACGGCGTTGACCCTATCGGGACTTGAAACAAGAAGATTTTGCTTTGAGGCATTCCTGCCAAGTGATAAAAAAGCAAGGCAGCGGGTGCTGAACGAACTGAAGAACGACACAAGAACATTAATCCTATATGAGGCACCTCATAGGCTCCGTAAGACATTGCAGGAGTTACTTGAGGTTCTGGGGGACCGAAGAATTTCGATAATCAAGGAGCTTACCAAGCTACACGAGAAGGTATGGCAGACAACTCTTTCAGAGGCTATCTTGGGGTTTAATGAACAGGAGCCGAAGGGAGAATATGTTCTGGTACTTCAGGGAAGGTCTGATTTAGAGTTAATGGCTGAGAAGCAGGAGCGGTGGGGAGCGGTTGCTTTAGATGAACATATGAGCTTCTACCTGAATCAGGGCTACGATAAGAAGGAGGCTATGAAGGCTGTCGCGAAGGACAGAGGCGTAAGCAAACGGGATGTATACCAATTGCTTATCAGTGAGGATGCAGAGGAGTAAGGGATAACTGTCTTTTGGAGGTGAAATAATGTTGTATGGGATATTTCGAACAAAAGAGAGAAAAGTAGTTGTGACAATTCTGGGGGTAATTATTATACTTGGATTAATCATTCTTAATATGGTATCCAAGGACCGACAAATCGATGAACAGGCTGTTATGGCGGAAAACTACCTCAATGCAGGAAGCTATGAGAATGCAGTCGCGGCTTATCAAAAAGCATTATCAATGAAGAATAGTGATCAGGAGTCTCTGTCAATCGGCTTGGCTGAGGCCTATGTGGGGCTGAAGGATTTTAATAGGGCCTTGGAGGTTTTGCGCGCCTGTTACCAGAAAAAATCCACAATGAAACTCGTTCAAAAGATTGAAGAAATTACATCCGCAAAGTTGGATTACGAATTTCGTCAGTCTATTTCCCGTGCAGATGTTTATTTCTCGAACAAGGAATATGATAAGGCAATATCGGTATACGAAGAAGCGAAACTGATTAAAAGCAAGGATTGTGCCTCCTATGAGGGGATCGCTAATTCTTATATTGAGCAAGGCAAATATGATCTTGCTAGAGAGGAAGTTCTGGAGGGAATTGAAATAACCCGGAGTGAAAGGCTGGATAAGCTTTTAGTGACCATCGACACCCATCTGTTAAAAGAGGATTATGATCTGATAGTTGCGCAAGCTGAGGAATATGTTTATCAAGAGAACTTTGAGGACGGGATAGAGAAATATCTGGAGGCTATTAGGTTACTGCCGTCACAAGTAAAGGCCTATAAGAATCTGGCTTCCGTTTATCTGGAACAGGAGAAATATAATAAAGCGGTTACTTTGCTGACAAGAGCGGTTGAAAATACGAATGATGCGGAACTGAAGGAGCTTTTAAGCACGGCCATTGAACACAAGACGACCAAGGATGAGAGAGAGAATGTTCTGGCTGAGCTTTATAAGGCCATGAAAGAGCAGAATATTGATCAGATTATTGCCGTCATGGAGACGAACATTTATAGCGAGCAGATATCGTCAAATGCTCCCTTCTATTATGGCGCCAAGGAAGACGATATCTCAAAGAATGAAGGCCTAATTATCTATAAGGGAGACCAGTTGTATTACGGAGATATTGTCAATGGTATAAAGAAGGGAAATGGCTTTTATTTTATGCTGACCGAGAATAGTTACGGTCAGGGCTATTATATTTATAAAGGACAATGGGACAAGGATATTCCCAATGGCGTGGGTAAGGTAACAATAGCCTGCAAGGGAAAGACGGAAGAGGATAGGAGCATTGTCTCTAGGACGGTGACAGAGGGTATCTTCTATAATGCCTTAGAAGATGGTACCATGAATAAATATTTTTATGAAGATGATAATGAAACAGGCATTGTAAGCTACCTTGCACAAAATGGTGTTCCTTTATCCAAGGGAACAACGAAAATTGATCCGAATCCTACTCCTGCAGCAGATGCTTATAGCATTGGAGAGGTATATCTTAATGGTAAGAATACGGGGAAGGATTATTTGGTCGATCCGGGTACTGTCTGGGGAGTGGAGCCCTTCATTCGCAGCAAGAAAAAAACCAAGTAGAAAAGGTCGCATTTAGAGGAGAGTATTACATACTATACTATTACTTCTGCAAGTAATCAGCACACGATATATAACAGCATAAGGATAAATAAAGAACCTGTCGCATCACGGCAGGTTCTTTTTGTACCAGGCAATATTGCATAACATAAAGTTAGCAAGGCAAACCTCTATGATTATTAGACTCATAAATTGCTTGCGATGCTAACCTTTGAAGCTCGATTCACAAAATATCTGGGAAGTTAATATTTTGAATACTTGTTCCATTGATTACCTGATTCATAACGATCTGCAAAGCAGATATTTTGAAAACTTGATTTATAAGCTATTTGTAAAACAGATAGTTAATAAATATGTAAATTAATCAATGATTCCTGCAAGCTTAGCAAGTTCTACGATCGTATCCTTGGAAATTTTCTTTCCTTGATATTCAAGCAGATTATCTTTGTTGCCATTGAAGATATCAGTGGGCTCATACTTCTGAAGGATAATTTTACCTTCATCAACGAAGATCTCCAGCGGATCTCTTTCGCTTACATCCAATGTTCTTCTCAATTCAATCGGAAGAGTGATTCTTCCTAGCTCGTCAAGTCTCCTTACGATACCTGTGCTTTTCATAATAGGCCTCCTATTCTTAAGTGTATTGGGGAATAAAATAGATTGCTATTAACAAAGAATGCGCATACAGTTCCTAGCTTACATTATTTGTAATAGCATAAAATAAGATATCATAGGATTTTTTTAAAGTCAACTAAAATAATTGTCAAAAGGTAGCACTATTTAAGCAAAAAATGTAAATACAATACAATTAATACCATAAAAGTCGCAAAAACAGGGGTATTTCTTACATAAACAGGAATATAGTTATAATAAATAGCCAAAAACGTATAACAAATTTCGTCAAAATTAGCCAAAAAAGAAAGGAGAAAAATATGCTAAATTACCTTTGGGGTATCATGATTGTTTTGGGAGTAACAGTAGGAGTCCTGAGAGGCGAGATCGGCGAGGTCAGTAATGCTACCATAAATTCCTCTAAGGAAGCAGTAACATTAAGCATTACGATGCTTGGTATTATGGCAATGTGGACCGGTATCATGCAGGTGGCAAAAAAGAGTGGGCTTGTAGCATCTCTGACAAAAGGGCTACGACCGTTTCTTAGGTTATTATATCCGAGTATTCCTAAGGATCATGTGGTGAATGAATACATAGCCTCCAATATGATTGCGAATATTCTCGGTCTTGGTTGGGCAGCAACACCCATGGGGCTGATGGCCATGAAGGAGTTGAAGAAGCTGAATAAGGATTCAGAGGTTGCAAGCTGTGATATGTGTACACTTTTAATTATTAATATATCGTCCTTACAGTTAATTCCGGTGAATATCATAGCCTACCGCAGTCAATACGGGTCGGTAAATCCGGCAGAGATAATTGGTGCGGGATTGGTTGCTACCCTTTGCTCCACCTTTGTGGGTGTCACTTTTTCCATTATAGCGCGGAAGCTTAGTTATCGTAACGGTCACCGGTAGGAGCTAGAGGAATGTCTCGTGGTGAATGGAGGATGCAGATTATAAGAAAGGCAGGATAAAAAAATGAAATTTTTAATCTATATATCGGATTATATTATACCCTTTCTGTTTTTTTATATTATTGGCTTTGGTCTTCTGATGAAGACGAACATCTTTGATGAGTTCATTCAAGGCGCAAAGGACGGCTTTAAGGTTGTACTTGATATTTTACCTACCTTAATCGGTTTAATGGTCGCTATCGGCATTTTACGAGCTTCAGGGACGCTTTCTATCGTGTCGGACCTGCTGCGACCGCTAACGGACTTACTTCATTTTCCATCTCAGCTGGTACCTGTAGCTATAATCAAGATGTTCTCATCCTCGGCGGCAACCAGTCTGGTTCTCGACATCTTTAAGGAATACGGACCGGATTCCTATCTGGGTCGCATGGTGTCTGTTATGATGAGTAGTACGGAAACTATATTCTATACACTCGCTGTATATTTTATGGCCGCCGGTGTAAAGAAGACTAGATATACCTTAGCTGGGTGTCTGCTTACGACCCTGGCTTCAATTATCGTAAGTGTTATAATGACAAAGCTGGTCTTCTAGCAGCAGCCCCAATCTACTATGCCTATTTATATATCACGCGAAAAGGGGTATAATCATTGTAAGATGTAGATTGACAACGATTATACTAATTTATCGGAGGTGGTTATATGGCATTGGTTGGTGCATTTATCGTTCCTCATCCGCCGCTCATCGTTCCTGAAGTTGGACGAGGTGAGGAGAAGAAGGTAAGTAAGACAATACAGAGCTATCATGAGGTTGCCAGGAGGATTGCTGAGCTAAAGCCTGATACGATTATTATTACATCACCCCATTCCATTATGTATTCAGATTATTTTCACATCTCGCCAGGGAAGAAAGCCAAGGGTAGCTTCGACAGCTTCAGAGCAAAAGAGGTGACCTTTCAGGTGGATTATGATGAAGAATTTGTGGGGGCTCTGGAGGCATGTGCTGAGCGTGATGGTATAGAAGCAGGGACTCTGGGAGAGAAGAACCCGGAGCTGGATCATGGCACAATGGTGCCACTCTATTTTATTAATCAGTATTACAAGAATTATCAGCTAGTAAGGATCGGTCTATCCGGTCTGTCTATGCCACTACATTATCGGCTTGGCAAATGCGTGGAGAATACGGCTGCTAAGCTTAACCGAAGAATCGTATTTGTGGCGAGCGGAGACCTTTCTCACAAGCTTAAGGAGGAGGGACCTTACGGTTTTGCGAAAGAGGGCGTGGAGTTTGACCATCAGGTGGTCGAGGCGATGAAGGAGGGGGACTTTCTGAAGTTCCTGGAATTTAATCCGGACTTTTGTGAGGCCGCAGCAGAATGCGGATTGCGCTCCTTTATTATTATGGCCGGAGCGCTTAGCGGTAAGGCAGTTGAGGCGAATTTCCTGTCCTATGAGGGAACCTTTGGGGTTGGATACGGAGTCTGCGAATACAAGATTGCCGGGGAAGCATCGGACCGGAACTTTGATGAGATATTTACCAGGAAGCAGAAGGAGCTGGCACGAGAGCTTCAGAAGCAGGAGGATCCTTATGTGCATCTGGCCAGACATTCGTTGGAGACCTATATTACCACCGGTAAATATGCTGAGCTTCCGAAAGACCTTCCCCCAGAGTTGACCGACCGTAAGGCAGGTGTATTTGTGTCGTTAAAAAAGCATGGCAGTCTTCGAGGTTGTATCGGAACCATTAGTCCGGTTACAGAAAGCATTGCGGCTGAGATTCTTCGCAATGCGGTTAGTGCGGCAGTAGAAGATCCTAGATTTGCACCTGTGGCAGAGGATGAGCTGGATGAATTAATCTATAGTGTGGATGTGCTATCTCCGGCAGAGCCGATTAAGTCTAAGGATGAACTTGATGTTAAGCGGTATGGTGTTATTGTTACCTCAGGTAGAAAGAGGGGGCTGCTCCTCCCGAATCTGGAGGGTATTGACACTGTTGACCAGCAGGTGTCGATCGCAAGAAAGAAGGCGGGAATCTATGATAATGAGAGCTTTTCTCTGGAGCGCTTTGAGGTGGTGAGGCATAAATGAGAGAGGAATGCAGAATATGCCCTCATCATTGTAACATTGAAGAAGGTCACCTGGGTTTATGTAAGGCCAGAACGAATCGCAACGGAGAGATTGTCAGTGAGAATTATGGTAAGCTGACCGCTGTGGCCTTGGACCCTATTGAAAAGAAGCCATTATATCATTTTCATCCAGGCAGCAAAATTCTATCCATTGGCAGCTATGGTTGTAATCTGAATTGCCCCTTCTGCCAGAATTGTGATATCTCAATGGTAGGCAGCAGAGAGATACAGACAGAAGAGACGACCATAGAGGAATTGACTTTAAAGGCTAAGCTTCTTAAATCTCGCGGGAATATCGGAATTGCATATACCTACAATGAGCCGCTGATCGGGTTTGAATTTGTCAGGGATTGTGCAAAGGCTGCGAGAGAACAGGGACTGAAGAATGTTATTGTGACTAATGGTTATATCTGTGAAGAACCTCTTATGGAGCTCATGCCTTATGTGGATGCCTTTAATATTGATTTGAAGGGCTTCAGCGAGGATTTCTATCATAAGCTTCGGGGAGACCTGGCAACAGTTAAGAGAACCATTGAGCTGGCAGCAAAAGCCTGTCATATAGAGGTGACGACACTAATCATACCGGGTGAAAATGATAGTGAGGAGGAGATGGCAGAGCTTTCGGGCTGGCTGGCAGGGATAAGAAGGGATATACCGCTTCATATATCCAGGTTTTTTCCCAGGTGGAGGATGCAGGACAGAGAAGCGACGCCGGTGAAGCAAGTATATCATCTCGCTGAAGTTGCTAGAAGAAAGCTTTCCTTTGTCCATGAGGGAAATTGTTAGGGATGGTGGCGACAATAAGGGCTATTCTTTCATAGCATTGATTATTATAATGCTTTTACATTTACCGCATGTGGAAATTATTCAATTACCATATGCGGTAAAAAGTGTTGAGATATTTACCTACATATGGTAAAATATAGAATACAAAAAAGTATGATGTCGTTAGAATATAAGACAAGGCTTAAAGGGAGGAATATCATAGCAGGAGGAGCATTCATGGAGGTTGAGTTACTTAAGAGGTTGAAGAAACTTCAGAAACTAACGAATGAAGAGTTGGCCAAAAAATCAGGGGTTCCGCTGGGAACCTTGAATAAGATATTCAGTGGTGCGACTGAGTCTCCTAGGCATGAGACGATAGTAGCAATTGCTGAGGCCTTAAATTATCGTTCCTATGAAGCAGAGGTAAGTAATATTGATGCGCTAAGAGAGGCCTTGTCATATGATTCTAAGAGAAAATATACCGTAGACGATTATTATAATCTGCCGGGAGATGTCCGGGCAGAGTTGATTGATGGCTCTTTTTTCTTTCAGGAGGCGCCTGCTGCAAACCATCAGCTTCTGATTACGGAGCTGGGATATCGTCTGAAAGCCTATATCATGGAACAGGCTAATGGCTGTAAAGTATTCTTATCACCCTTTGATGTAAAGCTGGATGAGGACAACATGACGATTGTGCAACCGGATCTGATGGTAATCAGCAAAAAGGATAAAGTGAATCAGAAACGGATTGAGGGCGCTCCGGATCTGATCATTGAGATAAGCTCACCCGCGAGCAGCAGACTGGATTATATCAAGAAGTTGAATAAATATCTGGATTCCGGTGTTAGGGAATATTGGATTGTGGATCCAGAGAAGGAGAGAGTGACTGTATATCAATTTCAAGTGGAGGATAATCCAATCATCTATACCTTCTCCGATCAGATACCGGTTGGTATTTTTGATAGGCTGATGATTGACTTTCAAGAGGTTGCCCAAGAGCTTATTTAGCAAGGCTAAAGCATATATAAGAGAAAAGGATTAGGATCACATAATATATAAAAAGCACTCCATACTAATAGAGCTAGGGTAATTTGGGTTACGCAATCAATAATCAGCAGGATAGAAAGACATAACCTGACAGAAAGGAATTAGTATGGACAAAAAGCAGAATGAAAAGCAGCATCAAAAGAAGGAGCAGGAAAAGTTCAATACCGTCACAAACTCTGTGAAACCGGAGAATCAGAACCAAACTCACAATGTACGTAAGGAAGGCATTGGAAAGCAGAACAATTTAAGATAGCCTTTACCAGATTCTAAAGATGTGGTTGGGCAAATCATACAACTAAGGAACCCACCTTTTACGATTGATAGAAAGTAGAAGAGTGGGTTCCTTTTTGATGCAACACCTGCGTTTGGATACGGAATGTAAGATAATGTATATTGACTTTTGCTCCTGTAGATGCTAACATGACTTCATCGCAATTACCATTCATAGGAAATATCAGATTATTAGAATTTATTGAAATAGTTAAGTCATTATAATAGCAAAAAGGAGGGTAGCATCATAGTATAAAATGTAATTGTGATATATGGAACCTATTCACAAGATCAACCCAAGATCTGATTAACAGAAATGTTTAAATTAGCGCCATGCACCTTCATTGGGATATGTGGTTTGGAGGTTAACGAGGTAGAGAGTTAGCGAAATTTCGGCGGATGCTCTCTCGTGCTCTTGGGCATGTGATATGTCGAAAAAACCTATTGGTAACAGTAGAACAACAGCGGCATAACCAAGAAAATGAATTAGGTGAAATTTTGACTTCGTACCTGGCTGCGAAGCTCTATTTCGCTATGAATTCATCTGCCAATTGTCTTGAATAACAAAAACAAAAGTGGATTTAAACGAACACGCTATTATTATGCCCTTTTACGGGTTTATGGTCATGCGATTATATTATATTGATGATTTATAATACAATTCATTTGTCATTATTTAGAACTGCCAGGCGGCAGGATGGAGGATAATTATGTGCGGAATTATTGGATATACAGGAAGCCTTGAGGCTAAAAATATACTTTTGGGAGGACTGTCGGCTCTGGAATACCGTGGGTATGACAGTGCAGGAATCGCGCTATGTGAAGATGGAGAGGTTCGTACAATAAAAACCATTGGTAAGGTATCGGATCTTGTAGAGAAGGCAACGAAAGCAGATGAGTTAAAAGGTACTTGCGGTATCGGTCATACCAGATGGGCGACTCATGGTGGAGTTACGGATACGAATGCCCACCCTCATACTCATGGAAAGGTGACCCTGCTTCACAATGGAATTATAGAGAATTATCATAGTCTGGAGGTTGAGCTTGCGAAGACTGGCAGATATCCGATCTCTCAGACCGATACAGAGATTGTTGCAATGCTCCTTGACAGCTTATATGAGGGAGATGCAATCGATGCCATTATAAGAGCAGCAAAAAGAATAGAAGGAGCTTATGCTTTCTGCATTCTGTTCGCAGATCAACCGGAGGTAATCTATTCCTTACGTAATGCCAGCCCTCTGGTTGCTTCCCATGTAGAGTCTGGTTCCATTATTGCATCTGACCTGGTTGCATTAATGGATTATACCAAGGATTACTTCGTATTACCGGAGCAGCATATAGCGATCCTAAACAAGGAAGAAATTACAGTAGTAGACTTTGAGAAGAAGGTAGTGGCTCCAACCATGCTACATGTAAGCTGGGATATTACTGCAGCCCAGAAAAACGGTTATCCTCACTTTATGCTGAAGGAGATCTATGAGCAGCCTAGCTCTATTCGTTCCACCATTACTCCAAGAATATCAGCCGATAACCTACCGGACTTTACGGTGGATCGTATTCCGGATGAGGTCTTTGAGAAAGTGAACCGTGTGATTATCGCTGCCTGTGGTACAGCGATGCATGCAGGCTTAGTAGGAAAGGCTATGATTGAGAAATTGATTCGAATTCCAGTGGAGGTGGAGATTGCCTCTGAATTTCGATATAAGGATCCAATCATGGATTCAGATACCCTAGTCATCCTAATCTCCCAGTCTGGGGAGACAGCAGATACACTCGCAGCACTTCGTCTTGCTAAGGAGGCTGGAGCCACCACCCTTTCGGTGGTTAATGTAAAGGGCTCCACCATAGATCGTGAAAGTGACTATGTATTCTATACCCATGCCGGTCCTGAGATTGCAGTTGCGAGCACAAAGGCTTATACGGCTCAGCTCTCCTGCCTATATCTTTTGGCCTTCAAATTCGCATTAATTCGTAAGACTATTACGGAAGAGGAATGTGCTGGCTATATAAAGGAGCTCAAGGAGGTCATCCCTTCAATAGAGGAGACGTTAGCCTTTGATAAGACAGTGGATGATATTTGTAAGCATCTTGTGGATAAAGAGGACTTATTTTTTATTGGTCGTGGATTAGATTATGCTCTTTGTTGGGAGGGCTCCATCAAGCTAAAGGAAATCAGCTATATTCACTCCGAGGCATATGCTGCCGGTGAGCTAAAGCATGGAACACTATCTCTGGTTACAGAGGGTGTTCCGGTAGTGGCACTTGCAACCCAGCATAGGGTATTCTCCAAGATGATATCCAATGTTCGTGAAGTCCGTGCCAGGGGAGCCTTTGTCGTGATGATTACCAACGGCAAAGCAGAGGTAGAGGAAGCGGCATATGATTATCACATAGAATTACCGAAGGCCTCAGATTACTTTACTCCCTTCACAGCGGCGGTGGTACTTCAGTTACTGGCGTATTATACCTGTGTACATCGTGGATTTAATGTAGACCAGCCGAGAAATCTGGCAAAGAGTGTTACAGTAGAATAGAGGTGCATAATAAGGGGCCCTTTCTTCATAGCTTATTCGGCTACGGAGCAAAGGCCCCTTATTATTTGAACATGATATGCGGGGTGAATAAAATATATCAACATTCAATAAAGCATAAGACGGCAATGTTATTGTTAACACTAGGTACAGCTGTACAGGGGAATAAAAACAGGTAGCATGTCTTATACTTTATCGGGCATTGATATATTGTCAGCGTGGCTTTCCTTTCTTGCATTGTCAATGACGGTAAGGATATCTTTCTTCTGTGAAGCTGCTAATGGTCGGACTAACTCAATGATATCAAGGATATCCTCATCAGTTACTGGAATTGGCGGCTTCGCATTCATATCGTTACCTCTTAAATATCATAGGGATAGGTTTTTGACTGTGCCAACTAATAATGTTGACAATGTCGATATTATACATAAACTTACAACCTTTGTCAATAGACTGGCTTATTATAATTGACTATTTTTTGTAGTTTTGCTAATATCAGTTAAAGAAGGGGTGTGTAGGATTGAATACAAGAGTAAAACTTCTTAGAAAGCAGTTTAATCTTAGCCAGGAGGCTTTTGGCAAGAGACTAGGGGTTACCGGAGCCGGTATTTCAAAAATTGAAAGCGGACAGCGAAGTCTAACGGAACAGATGGTTATTCTTATCTGCAAAGAGTTTAATATAAATGAAGCTTGGCTTAGGCACGGAGAAGGTGAAATCTTTAGAGAAAAGCCATCCTCTGGAATGGAGCAGCTTTCGGCATATTATCAACTGGATGAATTTGACCTTAAGATTATCAAGGAATATCTTTTATTGGACGAAAAGAAACGTAAGGTTATTAAGGATTATATACGCAAGGTGGTTACTTCAAAGCCGGATGTAGATATCCTAACGGAAGCCGGGATGAAAAGTGAGGTGCTTCGGTGTGCTGAGGGACCGGATACAGAGGGAGATTAGTACATAAGCTGTATCTTTAGCGGAAGGCTTGTATTTTACATACGAATAACTACAAAAGAAAAAATATTATAGAATAATAGTATGTAATCTTAGGAAAGCCAGGTATAGGGATTAATGAATGTTCAAATAGTAATAGTCCTAGTCTTAAATTTAGTAATTTCTATCATAGGAACACTTGCGTACTCTGTCAGGCTAGTAGGTGTACGAACAGGTAAAATTGCAATCACGTATTCTGTATTCAATATTCTATCATTAATATCAAGATTGGCGGTAACGTTTCAAGCCCCAATACTTACGAAATATGTGGAACATAACTCGAATGAAGGAGATATATTAAATCTATTCTACTTGATTATCTTGATTTCATGGATAGCAACAGTTATGGGGGCCTTTCTCATACCAACATTTCAAAGGATTCTTTATCGAGGTGTTTTACGTTTTTCGGTAGACAAGTCTGTTCCTAAATTAATCATCCATAGTTTCTCAAAAGCAGGTATTAGCTATATGAAAGAATGTATTGCTATTCCTGTATCTACTAATATAACAAAGATTAAGTATAACAAAATACCTATAAAAATTATTGTATTTAATATAATAGCAGTCTCACTTATTACGGTTGGTTCTTTAGCTCCGATCTACGCTGGCAATATAGCACCGGATTTAAGAGCGACATGCATTACGTTATCATCTACCATTAATGGTCTTGCTACTGTCTTAATGTCGATTTTTATCGACCCGCAATTGTCGATTATGACCGATGAAGTAATAGAAGGGAAATGTACAGAAGAAGAGTTTAGGTCATGTGTGGTTGCCATGGTTGGAAGTAAAAGCTTGGGTACGTTTGCGTCACTTTTGCTACTAATTCCTTCCGCCTATTTGATTGTATTTATTGCGAGGGTGATTTAGTTAACCGGTATGATTGTCGTTTTATTATGTTGGAATTCTAAATATATTTGCTTTATAATAGATATACTGTGGCTATAGTATTAATGGTAAAGGAGTTGAATTATGCTAGAATTTAGATATGATACACAATTACTCATTGAAGGAGAAAATCTTTCAGAAGATGAGATCAATGATTATATCACACAGAATTTAGAGGGGGATTGCTTGCTGGCAGTTGGAGATGAAACCTTGATTAAAGTTCATTTTCATACAAATACCCCATGGAAATTACTTGAGTATTGCGCTTCCGTAGGGGAGATTTATGATATTGTTGTAGAGGATATGGAACGACAATCAAAGGGTCTTCACGGTTAGTAAAAATCAAACATGTCAGCTTGGCAGGTATTTCATGGATTATAGAGCGACATGGCTTAAAATGAATAATAAGTGGTATGTCAGTTCGACATACCACTTATTTGTCTTAAACATAATATTTTGACTATCGCTCCAGATCTGACATAATCTGTCCTATTTCCCCTCCAAAACCAACGCAGGTTGAAATGAATAAGAAGCTGTTGTATAATGATTGGGACTTGAATATTACCGACAGCAAACGAAAATGATATTATTGTGTTGCATAATCAAAGTTTGCGAGGCACGCTTAACACAAACGTAATTTGGTAAAACATATAAATAGAATGGGGATAAACATGATATTTGAAACACACGCGCATTATGAAGACGAAGCCTTTGACATAGACAGGGAGGAGCTACTTGGCAGACTCCCAAAAGAAGGAATTGAATATGTAGTCGATATCTGCTCCAGTGTCGACAGTGTTGACCGGGTACTGAAGCTGGCTGATCAATATTCATATATTTATGCTGCAGTCGGGATCCACCCAGAGGCAGCAAAGGACTTGAATGAAGAGAACTTTGGCTGGCTTAAAGAGAAGGCCTCTCATCCTAAAAATCTTGCCATTGGGGAGATTGGGCTGGATTATTATTGGGACACCACGGACCGTGATACCCAGAAGAAGTGGTTTGAGCGCCAGATAGAGCTGGCAAAGGAGCTTAACCTGCCTTTGGTCATCCACAGCAGGGATGCAGCCAATGACACCTATCAGATGCTAAAGGAAGCCAAGGCTGACAGTATTGGTGCAATTATTCATTGCTTTTCCTATGGTGTGGAGCAAGCAAGGCAATATCTGAACATGGGATTTTATCTCGGGATTGGAGGGGTGCTCACCTTTACCAATGGAAAGAAGCTTAAGGAGGTAGTAGAATTTGCTCCCTTGGAGCAGCTGGTACTTGAGACGGATTGTCCTTATCTGGCACCGGTGCCTTTCCGAGGCAAACGAAATGATTCCACTTATCTGACATATGTGGCGCGACAGCTTGCGGAGCTTAAGAAGGTGGATTATGAAACGGTTATCAGGGTCACCTCAGAGAATGCAAAGCGTTTTTATCACATCTAAAGAGATAGAGAGATAGTGTTTCACAGATTCCTATGGTGAACATTAAGAATGGAGAGCTATATGGCACAATTGGGAAATCCCAAGAATACAATAGAAATTTTGAATAAATATAATTTTGTCTTTCAGAAGAAGTTCGGTCAGAACTTTTTGATTGATACTCATGTGCTGGATAAAATAATCCTAGCGGCAGGAATTACTAAGGATGATTTTGTTCTGGAGATTGGTCCCGGAATTGGTACTCTGACTCAATACCTATGTGAAAATGCCAGGGAGGTGGTAGCCGTTGAGATTGATAAGATGCTGCTTCCTATTCTTGAAGAAACTCTGGCCGAATATGATAATGTCACTGTAATTAATAGTGATATCCTTAAGCTGGATCTAAATGCCCTTGTGAAGGAGAGAAACAATAATCAACCCATTAAGGTGGTTGCTAATCTCCCTTATTATATAACGACACCGATTATCATGGATCTTTTTGAACGCCATCTTCCCTTGGATAATATTACGGTTATGGTACAGAAGGAGGTTGCTGATCGTATGCAGGCATCTCCGGGAAGCAAGGATTACGGCGCTCTATCTCTGGCGGTTCAGTATTATGCGAAGCCCTATATCGCTGCAAATGTTCCGCCCAATTGCTTTATGCCTCGCCCCAATGTTGGCTCTGCAGTGATTAATCTGACCTTACATAAGGTGGCTCCGATAGAGGTTAGGAATGAGAAATTGTTGTTTAGAATGATACGTGCTTCCTTCAACCAGAGAAGAAAGACCTTGATGAATGGTCTGAATAATTCACCTGAGCTCTCCTTCTCCAAGGAGGAGATTGGACAAGCCTTAAAAACGATGGGGATATCCGAGAATATTCGGGGAGAGGCATTGACACTGAAGCAGTTTGCCACGCTATCAAATCACTTGTCAAAATAGAATAGATAATAATCGATTAGTAGCCGGAGGAATTCTATGTAATTTCTCTGGCTCTTTTTTATTGTAAGGGAAATATCTCTGAATTTCCCATACAATAAAAAGCCCTCCGGGCAAGTGAACGAAGTTCACTTTGGGATGACACACTCGCGCGTATGGAATTTATCTGCCTGTGGCAGAACCCGCTCGGCGCGAGAGTTTCGCATACGAAACTCTTATTTGCTATACCACCCGTCCCGTTCTTTCTGCCTTCTCATTGGAATATTGATAACATAGAAGGAATATATTGAATAGAATTATTAAACAAGCTAATTGGTATCCGGAAAGAGAGGGAATGGGAGTGGCTGATTATAAACGAATGGTTTCTTACATGTATCAATATGAAAACGGAGTGAAGAATAAAAATGTGGGATTTGCCCGGGTGGAAGCGAAGGACGGACAATGTAAAATTACCCTGCACATGCAGCTACTCGGTCAACTCGATAGTATATTTCCTACGTACATGCTACAGAGGAAGCACTCTGATCTGGAACTAATCTACTTGGGAGATACCGTGCTCAAGAATCAGATTATGGATAGTAAGCTGATTACGGAGGAAAATAACATTATGCAGTCTGGATATCCTTTATCCGATATGGGAGGCATACTGTTATTTCTAAAAGATAACTTGTTCTTTGCAACGGAATGGGATGATATGCCGATTGAGGCCAGTGAGGTATTGGAGGCTCTCAAGCCGAAGCCTGACAGAGAGCCTAAGCTTACGTTGCAGGAGGAGTTATCAATCCCTAAATATAAGCTTCCCAGGGGGATAAAAACAATTGAGCGTTTACAACAACAATCATACTACTATACGAAAAAAGATCCAAATGACGAGATGAGAGCGGAAAGGATGGAATTGGACTATAGCCGGAATCCGAATCAGGAATCCGCTAAAGTAAAGCTGGTAGATGCATCGGGCATAGATACACCCTTAAAAACAGTATCGCTTCCTGAGATGGAAAGTCTTGCGGAAGAAGAGAGGGGATTAGCTGAAGAGCAGGAAGTGGCTTTACCGGAAGTAGAAGCTTACGCAGGGGAATCTCATGACAAGGAAGGGATTACCTCGGTGGAAATAATACAGGAGGTTTCAGAGAATATTGAACGGGAAGGTTCTAAGAAATTAGAGCAGAATGCTTCTGAGGGAATGAAGGAAGAGGCTTCTGAGGGAATAAAGCAAGTGGTCTTTGAGGAAGTAAAGCAGGAGGCATCGAAAGAAACAGAGCAGGAGACCTCAGGGACAATTAAGCAGGAAGAAAGAGAGAAGAAAACAAGGGAGATGGTAGAGGAGGCAGCTGATCCACAGGTGGTAGCCGGTATCTTTGAAAAATATCCAAGAATTTATCCATTTGAGGATAATGAAATCATAATCTGTGTAAAAATCGAGCCTAAGGACATTGGGTTATTACCGAAGGAGCTATGGACATTAAGCAATAACAGCTTCCTTATCCATGGCTATTACTGTTATCATCATTTGATATTTGCAAAGATGAAGGACCGCTTTGGTAACCGATATATCCTAGGTGTTCCGGGAATTTATCATAACCGGGAGATGTTTATGGCGAAGATGTTTGGCTTTGAAAGCTTTAAACCGATTCGTAGAAGAGAGCTCCGGCAGGGTGACTTTGGCTACTGGTATACCCCTGTTAACTTTTAATCTACCAATAACCTGCTAGCTGGCAGCTATCATTAATGGGATTGGTACTCGTTAATTAAGGCGTAACGCATATGATCTTCCCAATTTCCGTTAATTTTGGCAAAGGAACGGCAGGTTCCCTCGAACTGAAAGGAAAGACGGTTGACAAGCTTTAAAGAAGCTGTATTGCTAGGCATAATATAGGCATCTATTCGATGCATATGATATTCATGAAACATAATCTCAATGCCTTTTTGAACACTCTCCGTAGCATAGCCTTGATTTAAATAATTTTTTCCGAATTTATAACCGAGGCTGCAGCTGTGATAGGGCTCCTTATATAGATTTTGAAAGCAGACACTACCGATCGGCTTATCAAGCCGATCCTTAAGAAATATCCAAAAACGAACTAGCTTACCATCCATGATCTGATTATATTCTGCAGTTAAGAAGGCATTTTGGTAGGCTAGAGTATAAAAATTATGGCTTCTGGTAGGCTCCCAAGGTTCAAAATGCTCTTTATTATCTTTGTAAAAGTCTAATACAAGGCGGGCTGATTCATTAGTCAGTGTCTTTAGCAGAAGACGTTCCGTTTCATAGGATTTTAGCATGGATGAAACCTCGCTTTCTCGATCTTACATACATATCGACTCTTTGATTACGCAGGCACAAATCTTGTCAAAGCAAATTGCATTCACTTGGAGTGAAGTATGCCTTTTAACGATTCATTCTATGCCCCGGATCGATACCGACGGAATGAATGGGGTTAGGAGCTTTGCATATTCCTCAAGTGTATCTCTGCTATGACTATGTAGACCGGGTAGTAGAATATCACCTGAATCTTGAAAGGATTGAAGATAATAAGCCCTTGCTCCGGTTATCCAGCCACCGATTGATAACATATCCTCACGATCGTGGTATTCCTTTACTATTGTTGTACGAAATTCATAATCGATTGGTGAGGTGAGTAGATAATCAACACTTTCTAATATGGGATCGAGGTTACCATTAGTAAGACCGATGGTTAGTAAATATTTTTCCTTCGAGTTCTTTATATCCATAGCTATATAGTCGATTAGACTGTCCGCTACGAGTGCTTTCAGCAGTCGGGGATTCGTTCCGTTGGTATCAAGCTTTACCTTTAGACCAAGCTCTTTCACCCTAATAATAAAGTCTGTAAGCTCAGGGTACAGGGTGGGCTCACCTCCGGTGATACATATACCTTCAAGGATGCCCTTTCTCTTAGCGAGATAGGACAATACCTCCTGCTCCGGTATCGTTGGCTGACTGCCTGGTCTAGTTGCCAGTGAGGCATTATGGCAGTAGGGACAGCGCATGTTACAGCCTCCTAAGAACACGGTCGCAGCGAGATGTTTGGGATAATCCAGAAGAGTAGTTTTATTAAAGCCATGGATCTGCATATTGTCACCTCGGGTTTGTTATGATAAAATAGCTAATTGAAGCTCTGTAAATACTATAGCAAATAGTAGGAAACTAGTCCAGATGCAAAGGAACTATAGATGCAAATGAATGAAAAATATATGCGCGAAGCATTAAAACAAGCAAAAAAAGCAATCCGCCTGGGCGAGGTTCCAATCGGATGTGTTATCGTATATCAGGATAGGATTATCGGTAGGGGTTATAATAAACGCAATACCAAGAAAACAACACTGGCTCATGCCGAGCTGATTGCAATCGAGAGAGCAAGTAAGGTGATGGGAGATTGGAGACTAGAGGATTGTGTGATGTATGTTACACTGGAACCATGTCAGATGTGCTCCGGTGCCATAGTGCAGGCACGTATTAAGAAGGTCGTCGTAGGAACCATGAATCCCAAAGCAGGCTGTGCCGGTTCTATTTTAAACCTGCTCCAGATGAAGGAGTTTAATCACCAGGTAGAGTTGGAGACAGGGGTGATGGAGGAGGAATGCACGAAAGTACTACAGGATTTTTTTCAAGAGCTGAGAATTCGCAATAAGAAGGAAAAGCTTGTGGAAAAAGGAAATGCTTGAGGGTTGACAATCCTCTTCCTATGTTTTATACTTGGCATACAGCTTTTTACTGAATAGAAAAGCTTGTATTATTAATTTGTCATAGAATTTCCGTGCAGCCGGGGAGATAGCGGTGCCCTGTACCTGCAATCCGCTACAGCAGGGGTGATGTTCTGCCTAGGGTGACTTACTGTAAGGCTGCCCCTTATAAGTGATGTTGACGTTTGGGTCTTACGCAACAGGAATTTGTGAACCGTGTCAGGTCAGGAATGAAGCAGCACTAAGCAAAAACTCTTGTGTGCCGTAAGGCTGCCTGAGCCGAGTTAACTGTAAGGGTAACGCTTGTGGTAAGCATTCGAAGCAGAGCGCACGGATTAAATATATAGGGAGCCTGTTTATCAGGCTCTCTTTTCTTATTGTTTTAAATAGACCTTGTTCTTCTCTGAGCCTTTTGTCCTAAAATTCAAGTTTCTACTACATTTTTCTTTTTGAATCTACAATTATAGTATATAATGATAATATGCTATTGAAGAATGTAGTTGGTTAGGCGGTGTGATTATGGAGTGGAAGATGAATCCGAATGCGGTTAATCAGTTTACAAAAGGGAGTACTATATATACCCTGGGTGATTCCGTATTCAGTATTGGTATGATAATTAAAGGAAGAGTTATGATACACAACAAAGGAGCAAAAATCATAGTTGGTTCAGGTTCCTTCTTAGGTATCAATGATTTATATCAGGGCAAATATCTCAGTTCTTATACCGCTGTTGATGATTTGTTGCTTTTTGTATTCCCTATTAATCAAGTTGAGGAGCTAGATTCCATTTTAAGTGTGAACAAGGATTATCACGGCTTTATGGTGGCTTCCTTCTATAAGATGATTTATGAACTGAATCAGACCTATCATGGGATGATTCAAAGCAGAGCCACACTTTATCAATTTCTAAAAGAATATTATGACAAATATATTAATATGGTTAGTCGTAAAGGTATCAAGCCTTCGGAAACCGATCGAATCACTAAACTGGAAATTATGGATAGTGATCTTGAGTTGTTGATGGATCGAATTAATTATTATATAGAATGTAAGAGTTTGCCCATCGATGTAGTCAAATCCTTTTATTCCTATGGCAATGCAATTACTTTATATCAAATTGAGGATCAGGTGAATATTGTAAATCAACAGATACAAGCCTTGAAGGAATTGGCTGATGATTTTGTGGCGATGGCAGAGTGTCTTGTAGACGACACGAACACCTGTCTATTCCATCTGATTGCTGAGTATTCTATTTCGCTGGATAACTCCAGTGGTACCAGTAACGAAGTGATGGAGATGATGGATGATATGATCGAACAGGTGAATCAGGCAGAAAATTTTGCGGAGCGAATGTTATCAACAGGGTTTAAGGTGAACCGCAGGAAGATGGAGGAGGTGTACCATCTTCTACTTACTAGTAATAAAGAAGAGAATGTCAGCTCTGCATCCAAATTGAAATATTCCGGCGAGGATACAGTAGGTGCGATGGAGGAAATGAAGGACTCCTTTGCTAAGATACTGAAGTATGCAGGAATTGAAGGAGACAGAGCAGCTGAGATGCAGACTGCCATGCAGGATTTTGTTCATATGAAGGATAAGTTTTCCTCAGAGGATCATGCAAGAAGGCTGCGAAAAAAATTATCCGATAATCATTATGAGATATACCTCCCTGTCTTTTTACGGGCTTATCAGGAGAAGAAGCCACCTCGTCTGATCGACCTTTTTCTTAAATACGGTTTTGTTGACGAAAGACTTTTAACCAATGAGCAGATGCTTTCCGTATATTTTCTTAAGGATGAGGATGCAAACCAGGGACCTTGTAAGGTTTACAATATCAAGTCTTGGCTTACCATGATCTACGAAGGTAAGAAGGAACCATCGAAGAATGAATTTGACTTAGAATATCCGGAGTATCTGGCCAGTCTTCGTAAGCAAAATCAGATCACTGAAAAGGAAGTAGCGCTGCAGCTTACAGATCCTTTAAAGAAGCTTCAATACGAGATACAGAATATGTTTCGTTACAATAATCGTACTACAAATGGGCAGATCTCAAGCTTTGTCCCCTTCCTGCATAAGGATCAGTGGTCAAATGGAATTGACAGACTCTTGCTAACCTCTGAGAAAGTGAACGAGGCCATAGCAAGAATTATGAGAATTGATTATTCGGTTTTTGATAGGGAGATCCTCTATTCAAGTGCGACTATCGTTAAGGAATACATCATAAAGAGGGTATTTCCGGATATAATATTATTCCCCAATGTTGGTAACAATGGAATTATGTGGCAGGAAATCTCAAGAAAGAAGAGAGATACCAATGCCCGATTCCTTCTCCCGATATTTACTGATATCAATCTGGGATTATTGCTGACACGTATATTAGGCAGATTCCGCTGGGAGCTGTGTCGTACCATTGAAGGAATCTCATGGAATGATATTCAGGTTAAATCCCTTACCTCTGAGTATAGTGACTTTCTGCAGTTCTATCGTAAGAATAAGGAGCTTTCAGAGGAGAAGAAGGAGAAGATAAAAGCTCAGATTCAAAAAGGACGTAACAGCAGTCGAGAAATTTTTGTTATCGATTACGAGCTATGGATAAACTATGAGGCGATGGGGGCAATTAAATTAAATAAGCCGGTTAGAGAGATAATGGCCACCTATTGTCCTTTTTCAAAGGAGATCAGGGAGCAGATAAAGATGCAACCATTGTTTGATGAAGCAATGGCACGTTACTATCGGGAGAAGCAAAAGAAGGTACGTGAAATGGAAGGAAGAATTCGATTGCTGCAGAGGGATAATATAGAGATTCCACAGGAGATTTCCGATACATTAGTATATCATCGCGATTTATAACAAAACGCATACTAGAATAAAATATATGGTTAGTAAAGGGCTGCTTAAGATAAAACTTAAGACAGCTCTTTTCCTGTGTATAGTGAAACCTGTCCTATAAAATCTGTTGGAGAAGTAATTAGTCTTATTTTGCTTCTTCCAGCTGTTTATACTTGTCTAAACAGGTGACAAATGGTAGTATTATAAGCAGGAAAAACCAAATGCAGTTGTATTGAGGTTTAATACAAAGGAGGTTTATCATGGGAAGCTACGAAATCATCGTTAAGATAGAAGAAATGAGAAAACGTATGGAAGAAGGCGATGCCTCTTCCGCTCAGAAAATTCTTGACACAATGGAAATTAAGAAGATTAAGAACATGTCAGACCTTAGCTTAATAGCAGAGGTCTATGTTGAAAACGAAAGATATGAAGAAGCCTTACCGCTTTATCTTAAAATATATGAAAAGACAAAATCCAGAAAGTCCTTATTTCAATTAATTAATCTGTACATAAAGCTTAGGAATCCGGAGGAGGCAGAGGGTTATCTGAAGGATTATGAGAAGATTGCGGCAAAGGATTTTTACAAATACATCTTTCGCTATAAGATTGATAAACTTAAGGGTGCGTCATATGAGAAACTGATTGGAACACTGGAAACGCTTAAGAAGACAGAGTATATGGAGAAGTGGGCTTATGAGCTTGCCAAGGTCTACTATAAGGCAGGTATGGAGAAGGAGTGTATACAGGAATGCTCCGACATAATCCTATGGTTTGGAGAAGGGATCTATGTGGAAAAGGCCAAGCTTCTGCGTTCTTACTACTCTGGGGAAGTGGATAAAGCAAGGATTATGGAGGAGCTGAAGCGCCGTGCCATGGAGGATACAGGGAGAAATCTGGATACCGAAAAGGTGAAGGAAGCAGAAGAGCTTCTTAAAGGTGAGGAATTAGAAGAGCCTTCGGTAGTCGCTGAAGACGAGAAGGATGATGTGCCTGTTAGTCTTACTACGGAGGAAGAGCTTTTTTTGAAGGAACTAAAGAAGAACATAGAAAGTAAGCTTATTTCGGAAGATGGGAATATAATGCCGGTTAAAAGGGGCCTACCGACAGAGGAAGAGTCAGCAGAAGAAGGTCCAGTTGGAGAAGAGAGCAAAGAAGACGAATTTATAGAGGATAGTATCGGGGAGGAAGAGGCAGATGAAGATTCTCTGGCAGAGCAACTCTCTAAGGAAGTAGAGGCATATATCACAACAACTCTATCCGATGAAAATACAGGCTCTGAGGGGGATACTGCAGAGCAGGAAGTTGAAAGTATAATTTATGAGCTGTTGGAAGAAGAGGATATGGATGAGGAGAATCAGAGGTTGAAACAGCTAGCTGAGGAGCTGGAAATCGATTTAGATGAGATCTTTGGTAACTTCTTGCATGTAAAGGCTGTAAAGAAGCAGCTTGTTAAAAGCCTTGAGGGAATTCAAGGTGAACGTAACAAGACAGTGTTAGTACTAATTACCGGAAGCAATGGCTCAGGGAAGACAACTCTGGCGAAGGATATTACCATGTTTCTTTATAAAACTGGGATGCTTAAGTCCTCCAGAATTGCAAAGATAAAAGCAGATAAATTAAATTCAATTAATATAATGGCAAAGAAGGAGACACTGAAGGATTGTTGCTTGGTGGTAGAAAATGCCGGTGAGTTAAAAAAAGAAGCTATAGATGGTCTTCTTGAGCTGTGTCAATTATTGCGTGGAAATCTAGCTGTTATATTCGAAGAGAATCAGAACAATATGAATATGCTTTTTAGAGAATACCCTAAGCTGATGGATCCTTTTGCAAATCGGATTCATCTGCCCATATATACCATGCAGGAATTAATGGGATTCGCTTTAGCCTGCCTGAGACAGAAGGATTATCAGATGAATTCGAAGGCGGAACTGATACTAAAACATAGGATAAATCAGATAGCCAAGGAATCTGAGCCTCATGTGCATTTAGAGCAGATCAACAGTCTGATGCAGGCAGCGATGGATGCGGCAGATATCAGAACCGGCAAGCAATTATCCAATCTAGTCTCTCAGGGTAGACTGAAGGATGAAGAGATATTAACGATTCTTCCAGAGGACCTAGTAATCAAACCTTAAACTGGATTGTAATGTCATTGGGTAACTTTTGACCTTTTTTTGAACGAACGTTGGTCGTTACGTGAAGTAAATAGGATTCGTTCTTAGCGTATGGGGCTAACGGTTCTATCTCTATGTAATTATCTACAGAATTGTAGCGTATATTAGTTGCTAGTGGGGTTTGATTCATTGAAGTTACATATAGATTACGGTTATTTACGGTAGCAGGGTTTAAAGGAGCGCTAAATTTGATTTTCCACACAAAATTACCTGTTTTAAATTTTAGACTTTGCTTAACACGGTTCTTTACACTGCCCTCTACTGATTCAATTGTTATATAATTAGCCATATTACTTATCTCCATGATGATATATATATTATGTGTATGCTACAAAGGTCCTAGTATCAACTACATTATAGCATATTCTATTGAAACTTCAACTGGCGGATCAACTTGAAAAATATGGATAGGAACATTATGGAATAACATTATTAATGAGAAATGTGAATCGTGAGTGAAAGGTAAAATAAAGCGTATTTTCCTTGAGAAATGTACTGATTTAAGAGAATATATGAGTGTTTTCGTCTTACAATATGATTATAAAAGTCTGATCAGCTTATACATTTTCTTAAATCGGAGGTGAATTCATGATGTGATATATGAAATTATTTGATTGAAAAGCTTAAAGGAGACCTTATCTCTTGGAAATAGCATTTACAAAAAACAATTTACAAAACTATACTTTGTGGTATAATCAAATTGGCAATTAAAAATTAACAAATAATTCATGCTGTTTATATACAAAATATACAAACTTAAGTTCGAATAAATATGAGGTGTGCAATGGAGCAATATATTATAAAAGGCAGAAGGCCGCTCGTTGGTGAAGTGACAATCAGTGGTTATAAGAATGCTGCATTAGGCATCATAGCTGCAGCTGTTATGACTGATGAAACTGTTAAAATAGAAAATGTACCCGACATAAGAGATATTGACGTTTTATTACAGGCAATCGAAGACATTGGTGCAAAGGTAGAACGAATTAATAGGAATACGATTAAGATTAATGGTAGCAAGATTGCTACCAATAATGTTGATTTTGATTATGTTAGAAAGATACGCGCCTCCTACTATCTGGTCGGTGCCTTACTTGGTAAGTATAATGGAGCAAAGGTAGCTTTGCCCGGTGGTTGCAATATAGGTAGCAGACCGATAGACCAGCATATTAAGGGCTTTGAGGCACTTGGTGCAGAGGTTAAAATCGAACATGGTATGATTTGCGCGGAAGCCGCAGAATTGAAGGGAGCCCATATTTATTTTGATGGTTCCAGTGTTGGAGCTACCATTAATGTTATGCTGGCTGCATGTATGGCAGATGGACTCACCATTCTCGAAAACTCTGCTAAGGAGCCGCATGTGGTTGATGTTGCGAACTTTTTAAACAGCATGGGTGCGAATATCAAGGGTGCAGGTACAGATGTAATACGTATCAAGGGGGTTTCAAAACTTCATGGTAGCGAATATTCTATTATTCCCGACCAGATTGAAGCAGGAACCTTTATGTTTGCTGCGGCTGCAACAAAGGGCGATATCTTGATTAAGAATGTAATTCCGAAGCATCTGGAAGCCTTTACAGCAAAGCTCCTGGAAATAGGTGCCGAGGTTGAGGAATTTGATGATATGGTCCGTGTGAAGGCAGAAGGTGTTCTGGGTAACTCTCATGTTAAGACCTTGGTTTATCCTGGTTTCCTTACCGATATGCAGCCTCAGATGACTACTTTATTGGCTATTTCCAAGGGAACAAGTATTGTTACAGAGAGTATTTTTGAAAATCGTTTTAAATATGTGGACGAATTGACCCGTATGGGTGCTTCCATTAAGGTAGAGGGTAATACGGCAATTATTGAGGGCGTGGAGAGATTGACTGGTGCTAGTGTATGTGCTCCGGATTTACGCGGGGGTGTAGCACTGGTGATGGCAGGACTCATGGCTGAGGGCTTCACTATTGTCGAGAATATTGAATTTATCGAGCGTGGATATGAAAAGTTTGAAAGTAAGATGCAGCAATTAGGTGCGGCAATGATTAAGGTCGATTCAAATGATATGAAAGCGATTAAGAAATTCAAGCTTAAGGTTGGATGATATTATTCTGCACTCATATGCTTGTAATATGGAGTTTGGACTATGTCAAGAATATAACACAAGAAAGCACTTGACTAGTAATTATTTATGGTATATCCTAATGATACAAACAAGAATATAATATAACATTCTCTTATTCAGAGTGACGGAGAGTAAAGGCTCTATGAAGTCACGGCAACCCCATAACCGGAAGGTGCCAACCTGAGCGAGCAATCGAACAATAAGAGGATTTGATTAACTTTGGAATCAAGTCCGCATATTGCGGGCTTTGTTTTTTTGATTGAAATGGAGGCAAATATGCAAAAGAGATTATTCACTTCAGAGTCAGTAACTGAGGGACATCCTGACAAAATCTGCGATCAGATTTCCGATGCAGTATTGGATGCGTTATTAGAACAGGATCCTATGAGTAGAGTTGCATGCGAGACAGCAATTACCACTGGCTTGGTACTAGTAATGGGCGAGATAACCACAGAAGGTTATGTAGATATTCAGAAAATCGTACGCGACACCATACGTGGAATTGGATATGACCGCTCCGAATATGGCTTTGATGCTAATACTTGCGGTGTCATCGTTGCACTGGATGAGCAGTCTAAGGATATTGCTTTGGGTGTTGATAACTCACTGGAGATAAAAGAGAAAATGGCAGAGGATGAGGACTTCTCCAAGATTGGTGCCGGAGATCAGGGAATGATGTTTGGTTATGCTACCAACGAGACAGAGGAGTATATGCCTTATCCTATCTCTCTTGCTCACAAGCTAACCAAGCAATTAACCAAGGTTAGAAAGGAAGGCATCTTGAATTACCTTCGTCCGGATGGTAAATCCCAGGTAACTGTAGAATATGATGACAAGGGAAATCCCATTCATTTGAATGCGGTGGTTCTATCTACTCAGCATAATGAGGAGATTACCATTGAACAGCTTCGTAAGGATATTAGGAAATATGTTCTTGATCCGGTTCTTCCTCAGGAGCTGGTAGATGAGCAGACAAAATTCTTCATTAATCCGACCGGACGCTTTGTAATCGGTGGACCTAACGGAGATAGTGGTCTGACAGGTAGAAAGATCATTGTAGATACCTATGGTGGCTATGCAAGACATGGTGGCGGAGCTTTCTCAGGTAAGGATTGTACCAAGGTGGACAGGTCAGCCTCTTATGCTGCCCGCTATGTGGCTAAGAATTTGGTTGCTGCCGGATTAGCAGACCGCTGTGAGATTCAGGTATCTTACGCAATCGGTGTGGCAGCACCTACCTCAATCATGCTGGATACCTTTGGGACAGGAAAGCTATCCGATGATAAATTAGTAGATATTATTCGTAAGCATTTTGATCTTAGACCGGCAGGAATTATAAAGATGCTGGATTTACGCAGACCAATCTACAAGCAGACTGCAGCTTATGGACATTTCGGCAGAGTGGATCTCGATCTTCCCTGGGAGAGATGTGATAAAGTAGAAGAACTTAGTAAGTATCTATCAAAGTAATTGAAGCAGAATTTGACTAAGAAGACATCTGATTAACGAACCATAATATAGCCATGGACCAGTGTACCTTACTCCGATCGAAGGAAGATAACCGGTTCATGGCGTTTTTATCGTTTAGGAAAAGTAATCATATACGATAAAAATGCTACACGAAGTGAACGTAGTTCACTTTGGGAGGACACACCTCTGCGGACAAACGCATGAATGCGTTCGGAAATTGTTGCTACGCAGCCCGCTCGGGCGCGGAAGTGTCATAAGGCTGATACTTCATTCGATTAACATCAAAGGGGTGAATTCTGAACTGTATTTCATGGAATATTTAGAAAGGTTAGAGTAATTTTCTGTGCATTTCAAATGGGTTCATGGTATACTTAGATGGTAATGAGTACGATTCAATCTAGGTTGAAAGCGTACGATCGGAGCGGGTTATACTTAGAAGGAAACAGGTGAAATTGATTGAAGCTGAAGGACAGGTTATTAACTGCATTCTTTATTATGATAGCGATGCCAATCATGCTGCTTTCTATATCAGCAGGTACGATTATCAGTTTGCAGACTAATTCAATTCAGGAATCCTATGATGTGGAAGCTGACACGGTTCAGGTTATTTCGAATCCGGTGCAGATATTGAATCGTTTGACTAGAGGAACCTACAATGAGATCAAGCTAGCTGCCCTCAGAGAGCCACAGAAGCTTGAAGAGGAAACCTTTATACATCACTTGAATGCAGAGCTTTCCGATAAATATTCCTTTATTGCGGTACGAAAAGGAGATACTTTCATTTTTGCCGGCAATGAAGTGATGCTTAATGCCATTAAAGGACAACTTCAAAAATTCGGAGAATACAGAACTGATGTCGATGGAGGTATGTATGTAGGTGGAAAGCAGCCCTTTCTTGTGAAATCACAGGATTTTTATTTTACTGACGGATCAGAGGGGACGGTATTCATAATCACGGATCTAAATACTTTGGTACCTCAGATAAAGGCATTGGTTTCCCAGACCATGATATCCTTTTTGTTTATCCTGGTATTTACGGCTCTTATTCTGATGCTTTGGATTTATCGGGGGATATTAAGACCTCTTAATATATTGCGTATTGGTATGAGTCAGATTAAGAACGGGGATTTAGATTATTCAGTACAATCTGATACCGAGGATGAGATCGGGCAATTATGCGAGGATTTTGAGGAGATGCGTATCCGATTGAAGGAGCTGATTGATAACCGTATCAAATATGAAGAGGATATCAAGGAGTTGATCAGTAACATTTCCCACGATCTGAAGACACCGCTGACTGCAATACAGGGCTATGCGGAAGGGTTAATCGACGGTGTGGCAGGATCTCCGGAGAAGCAGGAAAAATATATACAGACGATATTAAGCAAGGCCAATGATATGGCGATTTTAGTTGACGAGTTGGGCTTCTATACGAAGATTGACTGTAACTCTATACCCTACTCCTTTAAGGAGATAAGTATCCGTGAATACTTTGATGATTGTATTGAGGAAATAGGACTGGATCTTGAGGTCAAGAATATAGAGATTCAGTATTATAATGAGCTGCCACATGATACAAAGGTTATCGCTGATGCAGAGCAATTAAAGAGAGTCATTAGCAATATTATAGGCAATGCAGTAAAATACATGGACAAGGCAAAAGGGATATTGCAGATTCGGATTCATGATGTTGGGTCATATATACAAATTGAGATTGAAGATAATGGTGCCGGAATACCAGCGTCAGATTTGCCTTATGTTTTTGACCGATTTTATAGGGCGGACTCCTCAAGAAATTCAAAAAAAGGCGGCAGCGGTCTTGGGTTAGCTATTTCCAAGAAGATTATTGAGGATCACTCCGGTAAGATATGGGCTATCAGTGAGATGGGAATCGGAACAACGATATCATTCACTCTGCGAAAGAGTGAAAACCAATATAAATAATATAAGGCTTTTCATTCTACTGGAATAAATGCTATATTTTCATTAGAAGATACCTTGCATGAAAGGAGTTTTACCATGAGTAAACTGTTGATTGTTGAAGATGAACTGGCGATAGCGGAGCTGGAAAAGGATTATTTGGAACTAAGCGGTTTTGAAGTTGAAGTAGAGACGAATGGAGAAATTGGCGTCAGGAGAGCCTTGGCAGAGGAGTATGATTTGGTGATACTGGATCTTATGCTGCCGGGTGTGGACGGATTCGAGATCTGCAAAAGAATACGTGAAGTAAAAAATATACCAATTATTATGGTTTCTGCTAAGAGGGATGATATTGATAAAATCCGCGGCCTTGGACTAGGTGCCGATGACTATATGACCAAACCCTTTAGCCCCAGTGAGCTGGTAGCTAGAGTTAAGGCCCACCTTGCCAGATACGAGAGGCTGATTGGCTCCGGAGTGAAGGAGAATGAGGTCATTGAGATAAGAGGTCTAAAAATTGATCGTACAGCAAGGCGTGTTTTCTTGAATGGAGAAGAGAAGATATTTACTACCAAAGAGTTTGATTTACTGACCTTCCTAGCCCAGAATCCCAATCGTGTCTTTACGAAGGATGAACTCTTCCGGGAGATCTGGGATATGGAATCCGTAGGAGATATCGCTACGGTTACCGTTCATATCAAGAAAATCCGTGAGAAGATTGAGTATAACACATCAAAACCGCAATATATCGAGACAATCTGGGGCGTAGGATATCGTTTTAAGGTGTAGCATTATTTTGAGTGTCATATAAGAAAAAACTTTAAACCATGCTTCAAGAATATAGGTAAAAAATATTAAAGGGTCTGTGCAATGAGCCGACCTCATAATCGTTAGATTTCAGGTCTAACTTTTGGGGGCGGTTCATGGCACAGACCCTTATGTATTCCTGCGAATAACACCAGGATTAGATAAATATGGTAGATTATTGATGAATTGTATTGTACAATCGAAATAATAAAAGATAAGTGGACTTCATTGCATTAAAATACACCGAATGCAAAGTTTCTTTCTAAATATTTTGATATATTGATAGCGGGGGTGAGGTTATGGATTGGCATAAGCGTATGAACTCGAGATGAGGGGGCAGTTCTAACAACATTTCCACGCCTGACCTTTAGATTAATATTAATGGAGGGAAACGTAATGAGTAAGAATCTTAATCACCGAACTAACATTATAGGTGCTGGGGAGGTTGGTTATGCCGTCACGGTTGATATGGATAAGAAGAACATTCATAAAACGAACAGTTCTTTTTGGGATACGAAAGGAAATGAGGTTATTGGTACAACAGTACTTCCTATGTATGGAGCGTATGTTTCGGAGGAAAAATGTCAGCTTTTTGGTGATGTGTCAGGGAAAAGGTTGTTGGAAATAGGCTGCGGAACAGGGCATTCTTTAAAATATCATGGAGACAGAAATGCTTCTGAGCTCTGGGGGATAGATATCTCTAAGAATCAAATTGAAAAGACAAAAGAATATCTAGCATTACATAATATTTCTGCAAAACTAATCTGCTCACCCATGGAAGAGGATTGCGGTATACCTGAAGATTATTTTGATTATGTTTATTCGATATACGGTGTGGGGTGGGCTACGGATCTTGAAAGTACTATTTGCAGGATTGCTTCTTACCTAAAAAAAGACGGCGCGTTTATTTTCAGTTGGTCTCACCCGATACATAAATGCGTTGCTATGGAAAATGATTCGCTTATTTTTAAGAAAAGCTATTTTGATGAATCCTGGTATTCTGTATCTCTTGAAGGAGAAGCGATATCGTTATCGGATCGTAAATTATCTACTTATATCAACGCATTAACAAAAGCAGGATTTTCCATTGATAAAATGATTGAAGAATCGGATGATGAGATTATTCAATTACATAAGGATAGTGAGTTTGCCAAAAAAGCGAAAATGCTTCCTGTAACATTTGTAATCAAAGCAAGAAAATTATAAGCTAGTTACTCTACTTAAAGAGGATTTAACAAGCTTGACATTATATTAACAAGGTGCTACTATGGTCTTAGCCAATCCCAAAGGTTTCCTGAAGGAAAGGCATAGGATAATATGATGAAAATCGTTCTGACGGCAGGATTTCCGCGTAAGAAGGCGATTCAATATGGTATGTTCATATTCCCTATGTCGTTGTGGCATAGGGTTTTTATTTCTTAATCAAATAGGAGGTCAAAGTATTGGAAACCAGAATTGCTTTAATTGGTATTATTGTAGAGGATACTGATGCAGTAGAACGATTGAACGGTTTACTACATGATTATGGTCAGTATATCATCGGTAGGATGGGGCTACCTTACCGCGAAAAAAACATTAATATTATTAGTGTCGTAATCAATGCAGAGGCCGATATCATAAGCACCCTCGCAGGAAAGCTGGGTATGATTAAAGGCGTCAATGTAAAGACGATATATTCAAAAAAATAATTACAGTCATAGAAGGCAATTAGAAGATAGGGAAGGAAATATAATTAAGAATATAGTGCAACTGACAACCATAATACGATAATGGAGGTAGTATCATGAAGAAACTAAGCCTAATAATAGCACTACTGATTAGTGTTCTGACATTAGCAGCTTGTGCAGCCAAGGGTGAGGAGCCTGCCGATGTTAATACAGTACAGGATATAACCCCTACAGTAGCACCTACTATGGAACCGGCAAAAGAGGCGACACCATCCCCTACAGCAGAACCCGTAGCAAAAAAAGATATAAAAATTGCTGCACTTAAAGGACCTACGGCTATTGGTATGGTCAAGATGATGGAGGATACCACAGCAGGGGATACAGCCAACAATTATGAATTTACGATCGCAGGTGCAGCGGATGAGATTAGCGTGGGATTGGTAAAGGGCGATTTTGACATTGCTGCAATACCGTGTAATCTGGCGGCTGTCTTATATAACAAGACGGAGGGTAAAATCAAGCTGGCTGGTATCAATACCTTAGGAGTTCTTTATATTGTAGAGACTGGTGATAGTATTAAGAAGGTAGAGGATCTGAAGGGCAAGACTATCTATTCTACAGGCCTGGGAACAACACCCCAATATACCTTAAACTATTTACTTGCGGCTCACGGTATCGACCCTGAGAAGGATGTTACGATTGAGTATAAAACTGAAGCAACGGAAGTAGCCGCACTGCTTAGTGAGGCAGACGATGCAATTGCTATGCTGCCCCAGCCGTATGTAACCACGGTTATGATGAATAACGATAGGGTTAAGGTGGCTCTGGATGTAGCGAAGGAATGGGATGCGGTGAGTACGGATGGTAGCAGTGTAGTAACCGGTGTTGTTGTGGTTCGAAGCGAATTTTTAGAAGATAATAAAGAGGCCTTTGACGCCTTCCTAGCAGAATATTCGGCTTCTGCCCAGTATGTGAATACGAATATTGAGGAGGCATCGGTTCTCGTTGAGAAGTTTGATATCTTCAAGGCAGCAGTGATAAAGAAAGCATTGCCTTACTGCAACATTACGCTAATAGAAGGCGAGGATATGATGACAAAGGTAATCGGTTATCTGACTGCCCTTTATAATCAGAATGCTCAGGCAGTTGGTGGAGCACTTCCGAGCGATGATTTCTTCTATATGCAATAATAGTATGTGCCTATAGTATTTGGGTGTACTCTGCCTCGCATAATGGCACAAATTAATTCAAAGTGTAGGTATGTTAAGCTAGGATCGGAAAAGCCTAATTACAATGAAATTCTTGATATAAGCTGGAGCTGCTGTAGGATTATGGTATACTTTATGAAGTAAACAGATCTGGGCAGCTTCTTCTTATCTGTAAAATAGCTTGCGGGGGTAAATAGCTATGAAAAAAAGGGATTCTATCAAGGGATTATTAAGAAAATCAAGTCGGAAGCTATATGTTGCCTGCTTCTGGTTAATATTGTGGGAACTGGTGAGCCGGTGGGTCGGACAAGCAATATTACTGTCGTCGCCATTAGCAGTCTTTCAGACCTTGCTTGCACTGATTCAAAAGATTGATTTTTGGCAGACGATATTCTTTTCTTCCCTTCGTATTATTAGCGGCTTTGCGCTTGCCTTACTATCAGGTACTATACTGGCGGTTCTTGCTTACCGGTTTCGCCTGATCGAAGAGCTTATCTCTCCCATAATGAAGATTATTAAGGCTATGCCCGTAGCCTCCTTTATTATCCTTGCCCTGGTCTGGATTAAGAGTAAGAATTTATCGGTTCTGATCTCCTTTATGATGGTTTTGCCCATGATTTATTCCAGCGTAGAACAGGGCTTGATTGCAACAGATAAGAAGCTCCTACAGATGGCTCAGGTATTCCGAATTAGTCTATGGAAGAGGGTAATTGCTATCTACATCCCTTCCGTAAAACCGTATTTTCTGACGGCTGTGACGGTGGGACTGGGTTTTTGCTGGAAGGCTGGTATTGCAGCAGAGGTAATTGGTATTCCGACAGGATCCATAGGGGCGAGGCTTTATGAAGCTAAGCTATACATGATGAACAAGGAGCTGCTGGCGTGGACCGTCGTGATTATTTTGATCAGCGTCGTCTTTGAAAAGGTAGTTATAGTACTGTTGCGCCCAGAGAGGAGGTCCTGATGGGGATTGAATTAATACAGGTATCAAAACGCTTTGATGATCTTATCCTGTTTGAAAATCTAAATCTATCCTTCACAGAGGGTGAGGTGAATTGTCTGATGGGTGCTTCCGGTTGTGGCAAAACAACCCTGCTTCATATGCTGATGGGACTTGTTAAGCCTGATTCCGGAGAGGTAAGAGGAATGGATGGCAAGAGGCTTGCAGCTATATTCCAGGAGGACCGGTTAATAGACCATTTCGATGCGGTAGCTAATATCAAGCTGGTTTGTGGGAAACAATTATCGGAGCAAAGCATCAGGAGGGAGCTAGCTCTGGTTGGGATAGAGGATACAAGCAAAGCAGTCGATAAATTCAGCGGCGGGATGCGTCGTAGAGTTGCGATTGTACGTGCTATACTGGCCAAGAGTGATGTTTTACTGTTAGATGAGCCCTTTAAGGGTCTTGATGAGACGTTAAAGCATCAGGTGATTGATTATGTCAAGGAAAAGACGGTGGGGAAGACAGTAATTTTAGTAACCCATGATAAGGAGGAGGCACAAAGACTGCAAGCAAGGATGAGTTCTCTGACGGATAAGGGAGCTGTCTTCTGATGGTTGTTTTTTTCTCTGATTTCGGCTATAATACGTAATAACCTAAATAGTACGTAATAGTACTGCTTATGAAAAGAGAGAGGTATAATTTTATGCATATTACGATGACAGGTAATCTGGGTAGTGGTAAATCCACTATGTGCAAGCTGTTGAATGAGGTATATCAATTTGAGGTATATTCAACGGGCAAGGTTCAAAGAGAGCTTGCAAGACAGATGAATATGACAACCCTAGAACTTAACCAGCTGATGTGCTCGGATAAGAAATATGATAAGATGATTGATGATGAGACAGCCAGAATATCCAGGGAGAACAAGGATAAGAATATTATCTTTGACTCAAGACTGGCATGGCATTTTGTAGAGCATTCCTTTAAAGTGTTTGTCTCCGTAAGCCTAGAAGAGGCATCAGTACGAGTTATGAATGATCATCGCGGTGCGGAGGAGACATATACCTCATTGGAGGAAGCAAAAAAACTTCTGGCAGAGCGTGCAGCTACTGAGATGGTTCGCTATAAGGATATCTATAATTTAAACTATATGGACTTCTCAAATTACAATCTGATTATTGACAGCACCTATTGCACACCGGATAAGATAGTAGAGATAATCCTTAAGGAAGCAAAAGCATATGAAGAGCAGTATGCAAAGACCGGTAAGGAGACTACGAAGATGTTAGTTTCTCCGAGGCGATTGGTAAAGGAAGAGGATATTAGTGAGGATGACAGGATAGCTCTGTCTGATATGGTAAAGGAATATGCCGAGGGTGATTATACCATTGATGAGATTGTTACGGTAACAAAGACAGAGGACGACTACATTGTGGTGGATGGTCTACAATATGCAAAAGCAGCCTATCTGGCAAATGTACCCTATGTTCCCATTGAGACAAAAAGATAAATAAAATTTGCTAAATGTATTTTATACTTTCCAGAGTATGATATTTTTAGCTATATTATTTCAAGCATTCTCCAAGGATATAAGTAGCTGTTTGACAGACAATAAATAAAAGAGAATTCATCGTAGGATGAATTCTCTTTTGCGTTATAAAAAGATAGTTATCTTTATAAGGTTAGGAGGTGATTTGCTTGAAGACATTCTGGGAGAAGCTGCTACGAATAAAAGGTCCGATTTTAGTCGCCTTGATTGGTTTGGGAGTATATATCAGCTTCAGATATCTGCTGGGATTTATTCTACCCTTCCTAGTCGCTTATTTCCTTGCCTGTATTATCCGTCCGGTGACAGAGACACTATATCGGCGACTTCGTATACCTAGAATTCTTGGAGCAAGCATTTCGCTGTTTATATTGTTCGCGGTATTTGGTACGGGTATCTGCCTGCTAATCAATATTCTAATTAAGCAAGCAATTACATTCATTCGAAATCTTCCGATCTATCTGAATATTATTACCAATAAGCTTGACCGTATCTGCATAGGCTGTGATGAACTCTTTGGACTAGAGGAGGGCACATTACGAAGTATGGTGGATGATAATCTGATCCAGACCGTGAACAGGGTAAAGAATAATCTGATGCCAGAGCTCACGGAACATACGGTATCAATTACAGTAGCTATGGTAGCCTTTTTTGGCGTGCTTTTAATCATCTTTGTCTCAGCTGTATTAATCGTAAAGGAGATACCCAGCTTTCAGGAGAAGTATTGCAATCATAGTCTTTATAAGGATTTGCACCGAATTACGGGAAAGCTGTCGGAGGCCGGAGTTGCCTATCTGCGTTCCCAGTTCATTATTATGATTATCGTTGCTCTCATCTGTACTTTTGGGTTGCTACTGTTGCATAATGAATATGCGGTCTTACTCGGTATAGGGATCGCAATAATGGATGCACTTCCTTTGATAGGAAGTGGTATGATATTTATTCCCTGGGCTATTATTATGCTGATGAACGGTAAGATCTATGTTGCAGCGGTTCTAATTACCATTTATCTGATATGTCAGATCCTTAGAGAAGTACTGGAGCCGAAGCTGATTGGTAATCGGATCGGAATTAAGCCCTTGTATACTCTGATGGCAATTTACATTGGTGTCAAACTTTTTTCTGTTATCGGTTTTATCTTAGGCCCTATCGGGCTTGTCATAATCATTACTATCTATAAAGTAGTAAATGAAAAGGCCCAAAATATTGCAAATCCTCAACAGATTACTTATAATGAGGACTAGACTAAGAGAGTGCATGAAGGGCTTAAGCACAGTTAAGGTTTATTGGGATGAGGATGAACTGGACTGGGGAATTTATCAACGCTGCGTTGATTGGTGCCTGGAAGCAGGTATAAATTCGGTGAAGGATCTTGAAAATAAAATTATCGATCCGATAGAATAGGAAAAGCTATGGAATTACCTGGCTTAATGGGGTAATGGAAAAATTCAAATCTACATTTACTTGTGGGAAGAAAGAATTATGCTTTAGACAGGATATTAGATAGTTGAATTATATAACTTTGAGCCGGAAATCCGCTTGACAAAGCGGATTTTCTGGCATACAATAACCTCAATACCAAACCATAGAAGGTGAAACTTATACTTTCTATCGTTATCGGCGATGAAGAGGAATAGTAGATGATAATCGTATTTCAGAGAGAGAAGCAGGGGTGTGAGCTTCTTATACCGATATGATCGAACCGGCCTTGGAGCATTGTATGAAAGGAGAAGGTAAGCTCCCCCAAATACAACGTATTCCGGCGTTAACGGAGGAAAAGAGAATTGCTGATTACAGCAGTTAATTAGGGTGGTACCGCCGAGTCTTTCGGTCCCTTGTGGATAGAAGGGCTTTTTTGTTGTTTAAAAAATAACATAAGGCCCATATTATATCATGAACATAAGACCTGTTCATGATCTCAAGCTCCGATTGCATACTTACAAGTGAGCTTGCTTTGCAAGTGCACCTCTCGCAGTATGCTCACTACGATTTTTATTGTAATATAGTAATTTCTTGCCCTTGGAAGCAGGCAGGAAAAGCACAAATCTGAATTAAAGGAGAAAAATTTATGGCACAGGATAAGAAGCTGGTCGAGGCGATTACTTCAATGGAAGTGGATTTTGCCCAGTGGTACACAGATGTTGTTAAGAAGGCAGAATTAATTGAATACTCCAGTATAAGAGGCTGTATGATACTCAGACCTCTTGGCTATGCAATCTGGGAGAATATCCAGAGACAGCTGGATGCGGATTTTAAGGCAACCGGTGTAGAGAATGTATATATGCCGATGTTTATTCCGGAGAGCTTATTACAGAAGGAGAAGGATCATGTGGAGGGCTTTGCACCTGAGGTTGCTTGGGTTACCCATGGCGGTGGTGAGCCTTTACAGGAGAGAATGTGTGTAAGACCTACCTCCGAGACCCTGTTCTGTGACTTGTATTCTAAGATAATTCAATCCCACAGAGATCTTCCCAAGCTTTATAACCAATGGTGCTCTGTAGTGCGCTGGGAGAAGACCACCAGACCTTTCCTGCGTTCCATGGAGTTTTTATGGCAGGAGGGACATACAGCTCATGCAACTGCCGAAGAAGCAGAGGAGAGGACAATCCAGATGCTCAATGTATATGCGGATTTCTGCGAGAAAGTTCTGGCTATCCCCATGATCAAGGGCCGTAAGTCCGAGAAGGAGAAATTCGCGGGAGCCCATGCGACTTATACCATTGAAGCTCTGATGCATGATGGTAAGGCATTACAGTCCGGAACCAGCCATAACTTTGGTGACGGCTTTGCCCATGCCTTTGATATTAAATATACCGATAAGAATAATACTCTACAGTATGTTCATCAGACCTCCTGGGGTATGTCTACAAGAATTATCGGAGCGATTATCATGGTTCACGGTGATGACAGTGGTTTAGTATTACCTCCGAGAATAGCCCCTACCCAGATTATGATTATCCCGATTCAACAGAATAAGGCGGGTGTTCTTGATAAAGCCTATGAATTAAAGCAGAAGCTTGCTTCCTTTAAGGTTAAGGTAGACGATTCTGATAAGAGCCCGGGATGGAAGTTCAGCGAGCAGGAGATGCGCGGTATACCGATTCGTGTGGAGATTGGTCCCAAGGATATTGAAGCAAATCAGGCTGTTATCGTTCGAAGAGATACCAGGGAGAAGATTGTCGTATCCTTGGATGAGATCGATGTGAAAGCCGGTGAGATCTTAGAGAAGATGCAGTCTGAGATGTTAGAGCGTGCAAGAAATCACCGCGATACCCATACCTACATTGCAACTACGATGGAAGAGTTCGAGAAGACCATCGCAGAGAAGCCTGGCTTTATAAAGGCTATGTGGTGTCAGGATGAGGCTTGTGAGAAGGAAATCAAAGATAAGACCGGAGCAACCTCCCGCTGTATGCCCTTCGAGCAGGAGCATCTTGCAGATACCTGCGTATGCTGTGGTAAGCCTGCCAAGGTTATGGCTTATTGGGGAAAGGCATACTAGTAACCGTGTAATTGATAAGACCTAGCGAAAGCTAATGTGAGTTCCACGAATATATCCCAGACCGGAGATGCTTTTCACAAAGACTCCGATTTCGGATACATTTGTGGAACTCATTTGTTATATCTGAAGTATGAACTGTTACTAGGGTTAAACTATTAGGTTAAACTATTACGCATAATTATAAAGTTATATAGTGTAGTTAGTAGTTGATAGTAGTTATGCCACTAAAACAAGGCATAGTAGAAGTTGATACCCTCTAATATGCCTAATATCTAGTGGTGAATGCAAATCTATTTTATATGATTTAATACTTTACTGTATTATAACTTTAAAAACATATTAACATATAATTATAGAATGCACAATAGAATAGCTTCTATCATTTTTAAAAAAAATTGATAGTCTATTAGACTTTAAACAAATGGTGAAATTATGGAAAAAGTTATGGAAATTCCTAAGACAGTAATGGTTGATGGTAAAGAATACTTAATATCTAAACCTATGCTTGAATACTTATATAAAGAAAGATATAGATATTGCAAAAATAGAAAACAATTAAGAAATAAAGATATCTCTCATTACACAGAAGAAGAGATTAATATTGTTAATTGGATTATGAATTGTTGGATTGAAAGTGAAAAAATGAATATTAAAGAACAGATAAATAAAAAACAGGCTTAAGCCTGTTTTTTAATGATTTCAAATGAACCATTCCCTTGAGTTAATATAAATAACCATTTACCAAAATAAAAAGGTTTTTTATTACAGTCCAATAAAGAAAATTTACATTTGTATCTTTTAGATATTGATTTATAGAATGGTATAGATTCATTCCAAGTACCTTTATCTGTAGATGATAAACTTCCTGTTATTTTATTAATAGTAGTGCCATCTTTTTCAATACTATCAATTAATTCAAATAATTTATCCATCATTAAAGTAGCAATGCCATTTCTTTTATGCTCTTCAAAAACTCTACAACTTCCAATAAATATATAATCTTCTTTTATGTCAAAATACAAATCAGACCCAGGGATTTTTTGGTCATAATAATAAGCATGTATAGAGGGGGTTCCCACATCAGAGTATGTAATTTCTGCTCTTAATCCTTTTTTATCAAATTCCATTAAACCTTTTTCCTCCTTTCTTTCATATTTTTATATGATAGATTGTTTTTAATCATTAATTACTAAAAAAAGAGAGATTTTACCAATCTCTCTTTGTATATTATGTATATTAGATACTATATGCCCTACTTTTGATTACTTCCAAATCTTCTTCTGCTATTTTATAATGCCTATCACTCATAATAAGTTCATATATGATATTGTCTATATCTGGTAGTTTTATTATAGCACTTACTAGACTATAAAGGGCAAGTTGTTTATATTTTTTCATCTTATGGTTTTTACAAATCTCATAAAGTTTGCTTTTTGGTTGGTCTAATAGATATTCTCTTTTATTAAAGGTCTTTACATTGTCCTCTTCATCAAATTTGAAATATCTATTACTTGTGGCTCTTCTCATTTTATTTGTTTCTTCTTTTAATATGGTTATATATCTGGAAGATGGCTTTGGAAGAGTTAATTCCTTGGATTCTATTTCTTTTATGGTATAGGTTGTCTTACTTTTTAAGATTTCTATAAAGATTTTCTCTGCATCTTTATTTGAAGAAGGGTAATGACCATTTATTACTCTATAATTTCTGATATATGTAAAGAAACCTATATAATCTTCCAAGTATTTAGTAGATACATTTGTCATATCTCCATAAATGAATTGTTTAATCTCACTATGTAATTCATTTACTCTTGCTAAACTTAGGCTGTTTGAGTTCTTAAGTTCCATAAACTCTTTATAATCTATATGACCCCTGTTAGAAATACCATCTATCTCTTTATTGTTATATAAGACTTCAAGTATCTTTTGGTTCTTTTCTTCTGTTGCCTTTGCTGCAATAGGATTACTCCAATCAGGTGTTTCATAACCATTCTTTTCAATGACAGTAAGGTAATTAGAAGGTTTTATATAGTGGGCTATATTAAATAGATTACAATAATCTTCATAAACACTGTTTGCATCTGAACATAGGAAACTAGGATTATTAAGATGGTTTTCAAATAAATCAACAAGGATTTCTTTTGTAAGTTTTCCAAGTCCTGATACCTTACAAACACAAAGGTTTCTATTATCAATAGCAGTAGTTATAGTAGCAAATTCAGGACCCATAACCCCATATTTAGAAGGTTTTCTACCATATCTGGGTTGCCTATCATCTTTCTTATCTAAATAACTTATAAGGTCTCTGGAGCCTTTTTGACTCTCTCTGATGAATGTTTCATCTATTTGAATTATACCTGTTAATTTAGGCTGTGGGAAGGTTGCAAGGGCATGTATTAATTTATGTCTCCATAAAAATAATGTCCTGTGGTTAATACCAACACAACCATAATCCTTTTCTAAAACAGTTTTCATTTTCTCTAAGGAATACCCATTGATAGTAAGTTCTAATACCTTAATCCAGATATCCCAATGCCATTTAGTCTTTTCAATAATAGTTCCTGAAAACAAAGTAAAGGTCTTACCACAATCTTTACACTTAAATCTATTGATATTACCCTGCTTACCAAATTTAACAATAGAAGAACCATTACAATTAGGGCAGTTAGTATTGATATGAAGTTTTTCTAATCTTTTTTGGAAGTTAAGAGACACCATAGCATCTAATTCTTTTTCAAAATCTGCTTTGGTATGAATAGAATAATGTTCAACCACTTCTTTAAATTGGTTATAAGGTAAAGATTCAATAAAAGATAGGACTTCATCAATTGTAAGGTTTCTTTTAGCCATAAAAAATAGATTTCTCCTGTTGTAAAAATGTTTAAAAGTTTAATTGTTTTCTACATTAATTATAACACTTTTCCAAACTTTACACAACAAGAAAAACCATATTTTAAAGGGGTTTAGACCACTTTTCCTTTTTATTAAGCCAAGTTTGACCATCAACTGATTATTACACTATATAATTATAAAGGGAGAGCCTTGCATAAAAAACGGTGCTTTGCTATAATCGGTATAGATTTTAGAAAAGGAGTATTCCCATGAATTTTCATATACCCTGTAAAGTGAATGATATTATCGAAGAGTTGATGCGAGATGGCTATGAGGCATATGTGGTCGGTGGCTGTGTACGGGATATGGTTCTGGGCAGAGAGCCGGAGGATTGGGATATTACTACCTCCGCTACTCCTTATGAGGTAAAAAAGATCTTTCGAAGGACAGTAGATACTGGCATAGTCCACGGAACAGTTACCGTATTAATGGATAAAGAGCATTACGAGGTTACAACCTACCGGCTGGATGGTGAATATGAGGATAACCGACATCCAAAGCAGGTGGAGTTTACCGTAAGTCTTGCAGAGGATTTAAAGCGCAGAGACTTTACAATCAATGCCATGGCATATAATCAGAAGGAAGGCTTTATAGATCTCTTTGGAGGGATGGAGGATCTGAACAGAGGTCTGATACGGTGTGTCGGAAGTGCAGAAGAGCGTTTTGATGAAGATGCCCTGCGTATTCTTCGAGCCGTTCGTTTCTCGGCGCAGCTTGGTTTTACGATCGAGGAGGAGACTCTTCGTGCCATTGAGGCGAAAGCGGAGAATCTGAAGAATATCAGTGCGGAACGGATTAGGGTAGAGCTGACAAAGCTGTTAATCTCCGATCACCCGAATCGGCTCCGACTGCTCTATCAGCTGGGGATAACAAAGGTTATTCTTCCTGAATTCGATGCAATGATGAAGACAGAGCAGAAAAATATCCATCACATCTATAGTGTGGGAGAGCATACAATAGCTGCAGTCAGTGAGGTTGCGGGAGAGCTTAAGGAGAAGCGTTTCGCAACACGCGAAAGAACAATCCTTCGCTGGACTATGCTACTGCATGATGTTGAAAAGCCTAGTACCCTTACTCTGGGTAAGGATGGCCAGAACCACTTTTATGGTCATCAGGAGAAGGGTGCCTTAACGGCAAAGAATATTCTGCGTCGACTAAAGTTTGATAATGATACGATTGATACAGTGGTCCATCTCATTAGGTGGCATGATTATCGTTTTGTTCTGACCCCTGCCGGTATGCGAAGGGCAGTCTCGAAGATCGGGAAAGAATACATGGAACTGCTTTTTGAGGTTAACCGGGCCGATACCTCTGCCAAGAACCCTCAGAATACCAAGGAAAAATATGACCACCTTGCTATGGCCAGACAACTTTACACTGATATTATAGAGAAAGAGGAGTGCGTAAGTCTTAAGGAGCTTCAAATCAATGGTAAGGATCTGATCGCTATAGGGATGAAGCCCGGAAAGAAGATGGGAGAGCTGCTTAATGCGCTACTGTCGGAGGTTCTGGATAATCCATCCTTAAATGATTATAACACTCTACTAACAATGACACAGCAATGGATGGAACAACAGAAAGAGCAATAAAGAATACGTTAATATTAATATGGCAGGAGGGAGACGATAGGCTTCCTCCTGTTTTGTAGTGCGCCCGGCGGGCGCACGTTTCAACGGGTGTAAGTCCCGAGTCCGCCCGGTAGTGGGAAGGACATAGCCAATGGCAAGGGTGTCGTGGGTGACTGCGAATCTGAAGGAAGCCGGATGGCAAA
>JAEYOQ010000016.1 GCA_023411555.1 Bacillota bacterium | reverse complement strand
TGAAAGGATGCTCTATTCGTCATGCAATTTTCAATGTACTGATTGCGATGAAATAGTCACCGCCACATTTCTTAAAACTTTTACGATTTCTAACTTAAGTATTGACTTTCTCTAATAGTTAGTCTTTTAATAAAATCAATTAACCCTGGCATGTAATCACTTGATTAATGGTAAATATTAACGTATGATAAATACATAATATTACCTAAACCTAACTTTAGGTCAACACTTTTATGTACAACTTATACATTATTTATTGTATTTGGGAGGTTTCTATTATGACTTATTCTATTGGTGAAGTGTCCGAACTGTTAAATATATCGATATCAACTTTACGCTATTATGATAAAGAAGGTTTGTTGCCCCTTGTTAACAGAACATCCGGTAATATTCGCGTCTTTGATGAAACTGATATAGAGTGTCTGAAAATGATTGATTGCTTAAAAACGACAGGCATGCAGCTTAAGGATATCAAACTGTTTTTCCGGTGGTGTGAAGAAGGCGATTCTACGATTGAGAAAAGATATCAACTGTTTTTGAAGCAAAAAGAAAAGACGGAGCAGCAAATTGCTCTACTTCAGCAGGCCCTTAATCGAGTTAATTACAAATGTGAGTATTACAGGCTTGCGAAAGAAAGAGGCACCACCAACGATCCCGGGCTGAAGGATGAACTGGCAATGAAATTTCTGTCCCCAAACAGCATCTAGGTATAACCCTAAATTATGATAGCTAGGCGAAAGCAAGTGGTTAATTTAGAGAAATAAAAGTATCTAGGCTGGTATTATTAAACTGGTAACTACTGTCTTTTGATACTTGTAATTGATAAGTAAAGAGAATATAATACCTTAATACATGATGTATACTGGTATTAATAAATATACAAAGGAAAGAATGGTAACAAAATATGGACTGGGAAGAAGACAATCCTCTTAAGAACTTAGTATTTGATGCAGGTCTGATGCTTGTCTTCAGACAGATTGGATGTATCGGCGACAGCCTATCTAGCGGTGAACTTGAATACGATAAAGGTAATAACGCCACAGGCTACTGGGATTGTTATGAATATTCATGGGGTAAGCAGATAGAACGCTTTACCGGTATTGAAATGACTAACTTTTCACATGGCGGTCTGACTGCTTACGACCTCCTAAAGTCTGCGGATGAAAAAACATCCTCAGTAGAGCTTCTTAATCATGTGTGGTGGTCATATGAATGCACTTGGATATCTTAAGACGGCCTATTACGTTATGTCATATATTGATTACATAATCAGGGAAAACCTAGAGGACTTCAAGAATGTTCCGTTTATTGGCAGTGATTACAAACATAAGTTATAATTATATAATTGTTGGATAAAATTCATACAAAAATGAGGAATTATTATGACAGCTTTCAATACAAAAGACATAGAAATAAATGAAGAAGAAAATAAGTATTTATCAGCTTATATGAAGAAAAGTAAATTATCAGATTTAAATGTGGTTGTATTTGGCGATAGTATTTCAGATGTTAGTGTCAACGGTGCATGGGTTGCTCCCTTTAAGCAATTAGCAAATTGTAAATCATTTCATTGCTACGGACGTGGCTATTGCCGTTGGACATTTTGGAGTAATAGTACCTACAATATTACAGATACAAGCGATAGCAAAGACGCCAATAATGTTATATGGAATGAGTATAACAGGCTAGTGAATGATGTCGATAAGGGTAACGTTGAAACTCCGGATTTGATCTTTATCTTAGCTGGAACAAACGACGTATCGCAGTTGGTTGATCTAGGATCACCAATTGATACTTTCACTAAAGGTGAACAAGGGGATATAACAATACTTACTAATCTAAGTGACTCCATCCGATATGTATGTGACTCTATTTTTCACAAGTATCCTAACTGCAAAATTGTTCTAGGCACACCTTTACCTTTAGGAAACGCTATAAAATATGCGAATCAAGTAAAGTTGCGAAACACGATAATTGAATGTGCTAATCATATGGGATTGTACTACATTGACTGTACATATCGCAGTGGAATAGCTTGGTATCGTGAAGCACAAAACAGCAATTATCTGTTACAAGACAAGATTCATTTATCTGATAAAGGTGGACAATTGGTCGCGCAGTTTTTATATAATGAATTATCAAAACTGTTTTCCTATATGTATCAAGAGCGTTGAAGACATATCACAGCAACTCATCTCTGCTGCCAGGGTATGTATCTAGAAACTAATACACTTGAAAAATGGACCGTTGCATAATAGACATCTTTAATACAGGAATGAACAACATGAATCCCTCACACACAGGTTGCCTTACATCTTATTATTTTGTATGCCATTATCAAACATTAGATGTTTGCTTCTGTCACACAAAACAACAATCTGTCCGTCAAACAGTGTATTATGGGATTCATGTTGTCCATTCCTTTAGCCCTAGCTTATTGATGCAACAGCCTTTTTTTAGGTGGCTTCAAAATAGGTTATCCTTTTCTAACCTGGGACACTTCCAATGTCATGAGCTATGAAGATCAGTCCGTTAAGCGAATATCACCGCTTACGGTACTAATCATCAACTCACTTCCCTGTTTCCCATATGTGTAAGTCCCGGATCTTAAGTTACTCTGGATCATATCCTGGTATTTTATATTTAATACACCTGAGGTGGTTCTTGATTCAATACGATATCCGTTGCCATAATTTCTAAGGCCGACTTTAATATTGCCGCTGGTGCTATTTGACTCCAATACGATATCTCCTTCACACTTTGCATCAACATTGCCGGATTTTGAACTAGCATGGCATCGTTTTACATTGACATCGAGGGTTATATTACCGCTTGTGCTGCTGGCTACCAGGCCGTCACCACAGATCTTCTGAATCTTGATCTTACCGCTTATACAGCTAGCGTCTGTATTATTCATGTTCATTCCATCGATATCTATATCACCGCTGGTACTCCTGAGCTTACATTCACTTACTTTCACCTGATGCAGCTCAATATCGCCACTCATGGAACTATTATCGATAATATCTGCAGTTATGTTTCCGGCTTCTATATCACCGCTGCCGCTTTTCATTGACAAAAACTTTGTATCTATGCAATTCGCCCTGATATCACCGCTCGAGGTATTTGCACCTAGCTGAACACTATTTATCGCCTCCAAATTGATATCTCCACTGGAGGACTTTGTCCGTAAATCAGTTGAAACTACCTGTTTGAGAGAAATCTCGCCGCTTGCTGCTCCCACGATAATTCTCTCTGCTTTTACATCAATTAGCTTTATATCACCACTTGCTGTTTTTATATCCAAATAATTCATGGAATCCGGCAATTCTACATTGATGTGCATAGAGTTATGATTCATGTGAAACAGGAATACGCTCTTCCCGACTCTGCGAACTCCGGCATAAATCGTATTTCCTTCTTTATAGCTGTAGAATTCATAAAACTGCTTCTGTCTTTCATTTCCATTATTAACATAACTGATATTCACCTTTTGATTCGGGGATTTCACTATAGTAACATCAGCGCACTCACCGTTTAGTACAAGATTTAAACCATCACTTGCTTTCGTTTTCTTATCCTCTTCACTCTTTTTTTCAGAAGCATTCTGTTGATCCAAGTCCTGATCTATAACTTCTCCCGTAACGACACTGTCAGTATCATATGTCGGAGTAACGGAATTATCTGAATCCTCATCATAGCTTACACTACTCTTTTCTCCATCCTCCGGATCTACACTGGCTTCATAGCTCTTGCTTACATTTTCCGAAGTTCCTTCTGTGTTTCTACGATTGAAGTCAAAGGAATTCTTTAGGTAGGTATCCGTAAAACTGTTAATGGAAGAGGTTGCCTGTTCCAGAGTATTCTTTAGGGAATGTCCCAGCTCAATAACATCAATCTTACTGATTGCTTCGCCTGCTGTATCTAGCGCACTGTTGATTACATCACCGATCTTTTCAGCATCAAAATTAGGGATATTAAAGCGCCATTCATTCGATTTTTTGTCATTAGAATTTGCCTGGTTTTCGTCTTCTTTCTCCTGTTTGCTACGTTCTCCATGATAAACCTCTTTAATTTCAGCTACCAGGTCATCGATAGAACCCAGCTCCTCACAGATCTGCTCTTCGCTTTTGCCTCTCTCCATACCAACCTGAAAATGTTCTTCATAATCAGATATAATTTCTTCCATTACACTTTCTTCCGTATCCTTTAGTGCTGCTTTTAAAGCATTCAAGTATTCTATCTTGTTCATAACCATCCTCCTATTCTATAATATTTTTAACTACTGTTACGAAGTCCAACCATTCTTTTTTTAGGGATGACTGATAGGTCCGTCCCTGATCCGTTAAATGATAATACTTTCTGGCAGGCCCTTCACCGGACTCCACTAAATAGGTATCAACATAGGCATCGTCTTTTAGCCGTTTTAGAATAAGATATAATGTCCCAGTTGAGATTACCATTTGCTTAGAAATTGCTTCGGTTAATTCGTAACCATAACGGTCCCCTTCCACCAATTTAGAAAGTACACATAATTCCAGGACTCCTTTTTTAAATTGAGCATTCATCTACTAACTCCTTTCCACCTGATAGTGATTAAAATTTTATAGCCTCCCTTGCAGCCTCTTGACACTACATCTATAGCCATCACTGGCTATCATTGTATTATATTTTATCACTAGCTATTATATATTGCAATATAGTATTTAATGTATAATAATATTTTAATCTAAGCTTAATAAAAAAATATTCGAAATAATGAAATAAAAAAGCACCAAAGGTGCATCATTTAAAGAAATCTGTACACTACCTATTGACACTTTGATCATTTACTATGTATGCTTAGGCTGACAATAATAAGTTACATCACACAAAATCTTACTATATTTTAATTTGTCAATTCATTTACAATCAGTTATAATAAAAACAGTTATGTGAAATGTTGGGTGGAGGAAATACCATGAATAGAAGAATCGGTGACGAAATCAAGGACATTGTGCAAAACGCAATCAATACCAGAGATTTTCATCAATTGAATAAAGATATCTCGGATACTGTGAACAGTGCACTGGATGAGTTGCATAGATCCCTTTTCAATCCAGGCAACCGTCAGAATTGGTACAAGCCTGATCAAAGTTCACCTACAGATGATAATCAAGATAACAGTACAAATGCGAATAGATTCCGTAACAGAAATGGACAGACTTATCGTCATTCTCGTAACGAGAATCGTAATAATAATCAGCAGCAAACCTACTCCTACTCTACCGGATCCAATCAAAGCATTATTAGGCGTCAGGCGCCAATTGAGCGGAACCAACTATTTCCGGTAGTACCGGTGGGAAGGGTAGCCGGAATTTTATTAACTGTATTTGGTAGTATTGGTTTCGCAACTACCGGGCTTGCAATGATTACCCTATGTATCATTGGTCAAATAACTGCACGAATCTCTTTCTTTGGAAGCATAGCTCTCTATCTTCTGCCCTTATTCTTTATCAGCCTAATCTTATTCTTTAGGGGCTCACGGATTAGATCGAGATTAAGAAGGTTCAAAAGATATCTAGAAATCTTTCGAAACCACAGTTATTATACCTTGAAGGAATTATCCGATCAACTTAGCAGGAGCAAGAAATCCATTACAAAGGATCTTCGGAAAATGATTTCAATCGGTATGTTTCCCGAAGGGCACATCGATAAACAAGAAACCTGTATTATACTAAATCGCGAATGCTATATGAAATATCTGGAGCTGCAGCAACATGAACACAGACTGAAAGCAAGTACGCCAGAGGAACTAGAGAATTCACAAGGTAGTGATCAACAAAACCGACCAAATTCCTCTAAGAATGATACAGTGAATGAAGAAACAAGAGTAGCAATTGAGAATGGGCGTTCTTATATCCGTCAGATTAAGGAAGCAAATGATGCCATCCCCGGAGAAGAAATCTCAAAGAAGCTATTCTACCTGGAAGCCGTTCTTGATAAGATATTCAATTATGTAGAGCAACATCCAGACCAGCTTCCCCAGATAGAAAAATTTATGAATTACTATCTACCAACCACACTGAAATTAGTTAATGCATATAAGGATTTTGATAAAGAGTCCATACAGGGTGAAAATATTACATCAGCAAAAAAAGAAATTGATCTTACTCTCGATACCATTAATCAGGCATTCGAGAAATTATATGATAGTTTTTTCCTGACTGCTGCGATGGATATCTCAACTGACATATCAGTCTTGGAGACCCTTCTTGCTCAGGAAGGTCTGACTCAGAAGGATTTTAGAGCAAATCAAACTATGGGAGGATTAACGAATGAATGATAAGGTACCCACATTAACCTTTGACCCTTTTGAACAGGAGCTCACAGAGCCCGGCATACTGAAGCAGGTCTCTGACACACCTACATCGCTTCAGACGGAAAGTGTTCAGGCTGAAGCTGTAGTATTTGATGAAAGCAGGTTATCACCGGAAGAGAAGAAAATGGTGGATGATTTTGCTAATACAATCGATTTAAGCAAATCTAATCTTATTCTTCAATACGGAGTTGGCGCCCAGAAAAAGATCGCCGATTTTTCAGAGTCTGCTCTCACTAATGTGAAAACCAAGGATCTGGGAGAGGTCGGTGAGATGCTCACCGGTGTCGTAATGGAATTGAAGAGCTTTGAAGCGGAAGGCGAGGAGAAAGGGTTCTTCGGATTATTCAAAAAGCAATCCAATAAGCTCGCGGCTATGAAAGCAAAATATGATAAAGCAGAATTAAATATTAATAAAATATGTAATGTGCTGGAAAATCATAAAATCCAATTACTAAAAGATATCGCCACAATGGATAAGATGTACGAATTAAATAAGACTTATTTCAAAGAATTATCCATGTATATCCTGGCAGGTAAAAAGAAATTAGCGAAAGTTCGATCCGAGGAGCTGCCGCAGCTTATAGAACGCTCCAATCTAACCAATCTTCCGGAGGATGCCCAAGCCGTTAACGATCTGGTATCCATCTGCAACCGCTTCGAGAAGAAAATACATGATTTGGAACTAACCAGGATGATATCGATCCAAATGGCACCGCAGATCCGTCTCGTTCAGGAAAATGATTCCCTGATGGTAGAGAAGGTACAATCTACTATAGTAAACACGATTCCTCTATGGAAAAGTCAGATGGTTCTTGCTCTTGGTGTCAATCATTCTGTACAGGCCGCTAAGGCTCAAAGAGAAGTAACCAATATGACCAATGAACTTCTAAAGAAGAATGCAGAAACGCTTAAGATGGCAACGATTGAGACTGCCAAAGAATCCGAACGCGGTATCGTTGATATTGAAACTCTTCGCCTGACGAACGAATCCTTGATATCTACTCTGGATGAAGTGCTTCGTATCCAGAATGAAGGTCGCCAAAAGAGAAGGGAAGCTGAGCTGGAGCTGAACCGCATTGAAGGTGAATTGAAAACAAAATTGCTGGAAATGACCGGTACAATCGAATAATATATAAACTTCGCCCTCTGTTAAGGTAGTGACAGAACGGAGTAATATCCCCCGGAATTTTATAGATGAAATCCCGGGGGATACCTATTATATGACTTTCTTTCAAACTGGTCCAACTGCATGTATAATATACTTGGCAGAAAGATTATAGCCTTTTGTAATAACTGCATGACCAACAGGACACAATCCTAACCCGTCACATTCTTTTTGCAAGTTATCTTCTCCTGCAGCGTGAAAAATAGCGCCACAGACGCCTCCCCCTGCTGCAAGTGAGAATTGGCGGCATTTACGATGGCATCGGTTTTCATTTTAGTTATGTCATTGTGAATTATTTGAAAAGGCATACGTTCTTTCCTTTCATATAAACAAAATCTTGTAAAACTGTATAATTATCACTATAATATATTATATTAGATCAAAATTCAAGAATTTCCAGATAATTTAATGAGCATATACAGGGAACCTTTAAGGAAGTAAGTGGCTTTGTCTGAATATGAAAGTACATTAATGACTATTACAAACGAAAATCGAAGGAAATAGGAGTGACGTATGAACGCAATTTTACAAAAGCTTGAAATGAAACATGACAATGATCTAACCGCGATCAAGGAGGAGCTTGAGCAACTTCAAATGGAATATCTGCATAAGATGGATTTTATTGAACATAAAGCAGAAAGGACGGAGAAGGAGGACCAGCTGAAACAGGAACTGCTCACCGAGCTTGTGGATGTTGAATCTGCACTAGCAACCGTATTAGCGCAGTTAAAATCAATATCCACGGGATTGAGTATTAGTAAAGTAAAGCCTTTAGATCAGGATGAAGTTAAAATAGAAGAAAGCAAAGTCAGGATAGAAGATTTACAGACAACGAGGACGCCTTATGTCTCGGCTATCGATCCAGACACGCTCTGTGATGAGGCAGAAAAATATTATAGGGGTACTAATGTACAGAAAGATTATATTAAGGCATTTGAACTTTATTCCCAAGCAGAGCAATATGGAAGTGCACGAGCAGCAGCCGGTCTGGCATATTTCTATATGAATTCGTGCCACATAGAAAAAAATTCGAGCAAAGCTTTGGAATTGTCTGAGAAAGCAGCAGCTCTTAATGATCCCTTAGGATTATGTAATTTAGGTATGATGTATTTTAAGGGAGATGGGCTTCAAAAGGACGAGGAGAAAGCTCTTGAACTGATTACTAAGGCTGCCGTGCAAGGTGATTCACGTGCCCAATTTCTCAGAGGCTGTATTAGTATAAAGCGTCGTCTCTTTCGAGACGCAGAGGAATGGTTCCAAAAATCCATGGAACAGGGTTACCATAAAGCAGCTTATTATTTGGCCATGATCTATAAGAATGGACTTACTGAAAAAAAGAAGCCTTTGGATGCCTACCGTATCTTAAAGAGCTTTCAGTATGACAAACAGGCCGAACAATTACTAATCGAGCACTCCAAGAATAATAATATCGACGATTATATTTTTATTAAAAGATTGGCTGAGTATGAGAATGATCCGGTGGCATATCGATATTTAGGTGATATGAATTATTATGGACTCGGAACTGTTAAAGATTATAGAGAAGCCTTTACTTGCTATAAAAAAGCTGCTATGGGTAGTCAGAAAGACTTTAATGTAGTTGCATTACTAGAAAAGGTGGATACTGCAATTAATCAGGAGATGGTATTTCAACAGGCTATGAGGATGCTGGAAACATCATCATTTAATATGGGAATCGATACCTTAAAAAAGCTTGCAAAGGAAGGCTTTGCTGACGCAATGTTTGAGGTCGGAAAGCTGTATCAGAACGGCTACCGCATACCTAAGAATGATAAGCTAGCATATAAATATTTCATTGCCGCTTCTTTGAATGGGCATCAAGAGGCAACTCAGTATCTGGCCAATCAGAATTTACCCTCTTTGGTATCTGATGTTGAGGATAAATTCATGTGTAAGTTACACGAATATATCAGCTTATTTGGAATGGCGGTATTTTTATATCGCACAGATAAAGGAGAAAATTGTCTCTTCAAATTCGTAGAAAACGAAGAAGGCTCTATCGATTTTAAGGGTATCCTGTATATGAAAAGCGATACTCCCTCTGTTATACTAAATAAAAAAGACCTGCTGTATAGGAAGCAACTTGATTTCTCAGAATATAATATATCCATAGTACCTCTGAAAAAATATAAATCACATGATCCCTTATTAGATCCCTATTTATATGCAATTGCCATGAAAGAGGATATAATGGGGAAAAATCTGTCTAATTACGTAAACTTGGAGGACAAAAAGAAGTATGTAAAGAAATTAGGAAGGCACTTTGATTTACTACTCAATCGATCCATGCAATTTGCCACTTACAAGCATGTTCGAGGGTGTTTTGAGGATGAGGGATTTTACAGTATGAATAAGAATCAAATGGACACTTTTATAGAACATTACTCTAAACTGATGGGTATATTAAATTATGAAGAAATAGACCTTGGTATTACACAGCGGCCAAACCAAGAGCTACTTATGGTTAAGCATTATAGCAAGCTGTCTATGGATTTATATAAGAGTATTGCTGAAGCCGATAGTCCTGATGAGCTTTTCAGAATTCTTGGACAAGATTTGTATTCAGAGATGTTATTTAAGGAATCGTTTATGACTTATATATAAATTGCATTTTAAATTTGTGCTTTCTCCAAAAACAGAAGCAAAGAGGGTTATTAATAATTGTAGAGAAATCCCCATAATGATTCGAGGATTTCTCTACATAATTAACCATCATAATTTTTCCAAATATTGCTTAGCTTCTGGATGGCCATTTAACATTGCCTTATTTAGATAGGTATCTGCTCTCCATTTGTCATTCGGCAATCGGTATCCATTCAAATACATTTTACCTATCTCAAACTGTGCCTCAGCAAAGCCCTTATCAGCTAGTCCTTCTAACGTAGTGATCGCATTCTGAAAGGACGATGTTTCTAGCATTCTCATGGCCTCCTGAAAGATCATTTCATTCGTAATCGCTTCCTCTACTTTTTTCAGCATCTCAACAATTTCTTCTTGATTGTCATAGGCGGTAGCTCTTTTATAACATCTAAAGGCTTCTTTATAATTTTTCTCAGTACCTAACCTATAGTAATAGCAGTCTCCTAAGTACTTATATGCAATCGTATCGTTTTCTTCCTCTGCGATACGTCTTAACAGGATAAAATCTTCAATACTATTATTCGTAGAGAGCTTCTTAAAGATTTCTTTGCATTGAGATATATTATGAAACCGTTTGAAAAATCTGTAAATCCCTAAGAAATCCATCTTTTCAAACATAGCTCTATAAAATTCATATAATCTTCTTACAGCAAGGTCTTCCGCATAGATGGTTTCAAATTCTTCTGATGGATATTTTCTCAACAGATGATATACAACCTCTAGCGGTATTAGCACTAATTTACTTTCCTGATTTTCTGTCGCCCGAGTATAACATCTTAAATAACGAAACTCATTTGGTGTTGAATAAGCAAAAATCCATCTGAGAGACATATCCATATGCTCCTTAAAATAAAGGTTCGCCTCCAGCTCCTTATACAGATTCAGCTCCATGTTTAATGCGAGCGACCCATTATTTCTTAGGCTTGCACCGTTCTCCTTGAGCTTTCTTTCTCTAAATTCAAACATGTCTGGGACATTAAAATGTCCGGACATATAGCCTTGATTCACTGCCTTTTGGTACAATTCTTCCGCTTTTTCTACATCTTCCGGTACTCCTCTGCCACGCTCGTATAGGTATCCGAGATTACATAATCCCCTCGCACTACCCTGATCCGCAGCTTTCGTGTACCACTTGACTGCTAAATCAATATCCTTTGGTACACCCAGCCCATATTCATATATGACTCCCAGATTACATTGCCCACAGGCAACTCCGGATTTTGCAGCTTTTTCCGATAGTTCGTAAGCTTTTTCATAATCCTTTGCTACTCCCCAACCGGAAAGGTACATATGTCCAAGTTCAGCTTTCCCACGAAGACTTCCTAATTGATCTGCTAGGCGGTATATATCAAAGGCTTTATCATAATTTACTTCCACGCCAATCCCCATTAAATACCTATCAGCTTCATCGCATAATGCCTCAGCTTCAGGATTTGGAGTATAGGTCTCTGTAGCTATCTTTGAAGAAGAGTCTCCATGCCCTCCGTTAGCCTTTAACTTCTCTAACTCAATGGAAGCCTCTGTTTCTTTCGGTTTATCTTTATCCCCTACCTTTGTAAGGCTGATTCCGGTTGAGATCATTCGAATCGTTGTGGAAACTGTCTTTATGGCTTCCTCGATATCCTGCAAATCCAGCTTGATCTGCTTCTCCAGTTCTTCCTTCCTTTCTATATCACCAGGATTATACTGTAGCCGATTCATCTTATCAAGATACTCCAGCTGCTTATACTCCAACTGCTCCTTTATCGAATATATATCCTCATCCGGATTTATATTAAGCTTCTTTAGTATTCTTTCCATTTAAGACTCCTTCACAAGTATTGTTACGATGTAACATCACTATTGGAACAATAATTACTTATTTTTCTTAGAATAAGATGTTGTTATATGAAATCTTCCTTCATAATGGTTATAAAATGCTCTCGTGTTAATTCATTCGTATCCATTACTTCGGATAATCGCAATGCGCGCTTTCTCATAACCTCTTCATAAAGATTACGAACTCCTCTGGCATTACCAAAATCTGATTTACTCTTCATCGCTGCTTCGATATGTTGCTTTACAAAGGGCTTTAGGCCTTCCTTTATTTTAAGATTGTTTGCTTCGGCCATGTAATAAAAGATCTCTACCAGCTCATCAATTGTATAGTCCTCAAAATAGATTTCATTGGCCATACGGCTTTTCAGGCCCTGATTTGTCTTGAAAAACTCCTCCATATTCGTATCATAACCAGCCATGATAACCATTAGGTTATCCCTTTTATCCTCTATCGCTTTCAACAGCGTACTTACGATTTCCTTACCGAAGTCATCATGATCACTATGGCAAAGATCATAAGCTTCGTCAATGAATAAAATACCGCCTTCTGCTTCCTTAACCTTTTTTTCAACCCTTTCAGGTGTATGGCCCTGATACTGGCCAATCAGGCTTGCTCTGGAACACTCGACAAAAACATTTCCTTTTTTCAAGACTCCTAACTTTTCATAAATCTGTCCGAGAAGTCTTGCGACTGTCGTTTTACCGGTACCTGCATTTCCTTTAAATACAAGATGAAGGGACCCAAAGGCTTCCTTGGTACCAAGCTTAAGTTCCTCACTTTTTTGCTTTAGTCTGATCATAGCGACCATCTGCTCTACCTGGTGTTTCACCGAGGCAAGTCCTGTCATAGCTTTCAGCTCATTCATTAAATCCTCAAGTGTCTTTTCCTTATCTGTCTTTTGACCGCATACAGCTTCAATATCCTGGATTTTAATGATTTCAAAGTCATTTTTCCCAAGTACCTCACCCTGCAGCTGCAGTTCTACGAGTCGCTTATCCATTGCACTTAACACTCTGTCAACCAGGTTTCTGACGCCCCTGGCATTACCAAAATCTCTTACCTTAGATTTTTCATCAATGAGTTGCTTTAATGCAGCCGAGGTATTATGATCCAAAATCATTCCACGCTCTCTAACCATATAGGAGAATATTTCAGTCATTTCTTCGGCTCTATAATCCTCAAAAATGATCTCCTTTGACATACGGCTTGACATACCCGGGTTATGTAATAAAAACTCATCCATTTCATCCGAATAGCCAGCCAGAATTACCATAATTGAATCTCTGTAATTTTCAATATCCGCTAATAATGTATTCAGCGCTTCCATTCCAAAGGTATCTCTCTCATCCTGAACCAAAGAATATGCCTCATCAATAAAGAGTATTCCTCCTAAGGCTTCCATAAACTTTTTATGTGCTTTTACAGCCGTATGACCTTGGTACTCACCTACCAGGTCTTTTCGTGTACATTCAACAAATATATTACCTCTCGGTAACACACCCAACTGCTGATATATCTTCCCTATTATTCGTGCGACCGTAGTTTTACCTGTACCCGGATTTCCTTTGAATACCATATGGAGAGTCCCAAAATCACCGGAACGGTTGGAACCCATTTCTAATGCTTGCTGCTGTGCTATAATACGCTCTATTATGCTTTTCACTTCTTGCTTCACTGAATGGAGTCCCGTTAAGCTTTCTAGTTTTTTAAGCAAGTCTTCTATGCTTTCTTCTTCTTCAAGTTGTACCTCGAAATCGGTCTCTTCCAGTAAAAGCATCGCTTCATCAGCCTCACTATTACCGGACATATAACGAGTAGCCTTACTCTTGATCGCTTCATCCAAAATTGTATTCAAGGTAATAGCATTCGAAAATTCTCCCATACAGCGTTCCGTTTGGATCCTCTTCAAGAGCATTTTAGATGCCGACTTACTAATGCAAAACTGCTTTTTCTCAGCGAGAAGATAGATCATCTGAACCAATTCTTTTGCCGAATATGCTTGTATATCCAAGGTAGCATAGACCAGATTTCTGATATCCTCACTAACAAAGGAATCCATAAAGCTTTTCGTACCTGTCAGAATAATAGCAAGCGAGTCTTTCCGCGCTTCCATCAGTTCCGCTATTGCCTCAGCCAGAGGCAAAAACCTCTGTTCTGTTTCACTTTCCTCACAGAGCCTCTCCATATTATCAATTACTACAACCGCATCATTAATTTCAGAAAACAGCTCAATTAAGCCTTTGCTACCATCCTTGGAAAAGGCTGCTTGTACCTCTCTTACATTTACCTCTAGTACCTGATCACTCCCAATGACTCCGAACATATCCAGTAGCGACGCCAAGCAATTAGCTACCAGGCTCTTTCCGCTTCCACGCTCACCGGTAATCACAAAATGTGTTTTTAGTATTTCGTAGCTTAAGCCTTTCATTTTTCGGCTATTTTGGAATTGCAGCATATTATAAAAGGATTGTAGAACCTCTTTCACTGACTGCATACCGACAACATTTTCAAATAAATCCTCAATGGAGGTTATGATTTCTGTTTTCGGCTTCTGCTTCTTTCCTTTTTCATAGAGACTGGATAGCCCTGGGTTATTCTTGATCACTGGCTTACTGCTCCTGTAATCTTTTGCAAAACCTTTGGTGTTCAGTACCTCCTGTGGCTCCTCTTGTGGTTCTTCTTTCCTTCCTTCGCTTATGCACTCCTTTTCCGAACCTTCTTTATAACCTTCTCTGTTATCCTGGGTAAGCAGGATGTTTGCTTCTCCTCCATATATTTTCTGGCGTATCGTTACTGATTGAAGCAATTCCTTGGCTTTTCCTTCCTTTATTGCCTCTAACAATTGATTAGCATAGTTCAGACAAGTATCCTGTGCATAACGAATGCATTTTTTCAACAGCTTCTTCGCACCTGCTTCATTCCCAGTACGAATGTATAGCTCCGCTAATTCGATCAGATGAAGATCAAACAGTACTTCCTCGACATAGGTGGATAAAACCTCAATTAATCTACCCGTGTCAGCTTTCTCTGCATACAGCTGTTCATATTCAAGCATATAAAGCTGATTTTGAGATATCCCACGCTCCTTTGCCAAGGAATATAAAGCTCCCCAGGCCTTGCTACTTTGCCCGGTTAATCGATATAGTTCCGATAGAGGTGTCACAATGTCTTCATCCGTTCCCAAGCTTAATGCTCGCATATACCATTCTATGCTCTTGGCATACTGCTGTTGCCTTAAGTATGCTTCTGCAACAGTAATGATCATATTAACATCGGTTTCTTTATCTGCTTGTGTTTGATCTGCCATGCCAGTAATATCGTTGTAGTTTTCTTGTTCCCTATATCGAACGATTTTCATCCAGTCCATCCGTAATAGCTCCTCGCATCAGATTACCTTTTTTTCTATCATTAAGCCTCTTAAGCTCTCTATTTCTTCCTCGTTAAGATTAGCATTTCTTTTCATATTATATTCAACTTCCAGGTTTGCGTCTGGAATGTTGATATATATATGTATCAGCTGTCTTTCATCCAGAGTGATCTTGACTTTCACTTCCGTATTGATCGGCAGTCCCATGGGAAGATCGATGAGGAAGTCACTAATTACCGTGACAAACTCTACTTCTTTATACTCACCCTCGGTAATCGTCAAATTGATCTGTCTTTGATTTTTGATTTTTGTGTAACAAATCTGCTCCATTTCACATGGTATCTTTGTCATTCTCGGTATCACAATATGATTTATCTGTTGGTTCTCCTCATATACCAAGATTCCAATGCTATGAGAGCTCACATCTGTGAAGGAGGTTTTGCCTAGTTCAAGATTTTTGCGGTAGATTGAAGCATAAAGAGCAGCTCCAAGGGCCACCGCTTCATTTGGATTAATTTCTTTGGATGGAGCTTTTCCAAATAGTTCTGTCAACTGCTCATAGACATATGGAATTTTACTGGAACCTCCTACAAGAAGGATCTTATCTATCTGGTCTATCGTCATGCCGGCATTTCTTATGGTCTCTTTCACCTTACTCACAGTCTGATTAAATACTCCGGCTATCTTGGACTCAAACAGCTCACGACTTATTGCAATCTTCTCTTTAATACTTCCAACCTTCATGCTGATTGTCGCTGTTGTTCTTGTACTTAGCTGTATCTTACACTCCTCCGCTTGTCGGAATAAATACTGGTATTCTTCCAGATATTCGTCATCCTCTAAATCTATATCATATTTATCATTAAAATAGTCACAAACATAATCCACAAGATACTGGTCAAACATGGTACCTCCAGCCTTTGAAAGGCCAGCTTTATTCTTTACATGGATCATATCCCCGTCAATTTCAAGAAGAGTCACATCAAAGGTTCCACCACCAAAATCATACACCAGTACATTTGCCTTATCCAGTTTACATTTTGAGGTATAATACAAGGCTGCTGCTGTAGGTTCATCAATGATTGTCAGAAGATTTACTCCTGCAAGCCTCGCGGCATCCTCCGTTGCTTTTCTCTGGGAATCCATAAAATAAGCCGGTACCGTAATGACAACATCCTCAATTTTCTCTCCAATACTCTCAGAAGCATCTTGGACTATCTTTTTTATGATCAAGCTTGCTACTACTTCGGGAGTATATTCAATATTGTCGACTGTTTTAAAGACTTTTCGCTTTCCCATATCAACCTTAGTTTTGGAAATAACATCTTCCGGATATAGAATCTCGTTATCCTTTGCTACATCACCAACAATAATTGATCCATCCTCATCGAAAAATACCACTGATGGCGTCAATCTCTTCGATTCGCTATTAATGGCAATTTGGGGCTCTCCGTTATCATCCACATATGCACCAGCAGAAAAGGTTGTACCTAGATCAATTCCTAAAACCATTTCGCTTTATCCTCCTTTTGTTACATCTTAGATTCGTTATTCTACTGTTTTAACAATGCCATCCTTATATATAACACAGAATGCATCGATATAAATTTCCACACAAAGGAAATTACGCGTATCACGATATTGCTTGTATACGTCATATCCCCTTTTTAACTGTTCAGCTACTTTGGGGTCATGCACATTAACAGCCATGTCTTCCCTGTCATAGACCGGACGGCCGGGTCCCTGAATAGCTCCACAACCAATCAGATATTCTTCCTCACTTTCAGGAAAGATCATACTGAGTCGCTCCCTGATCAGGGGATACTGCTCCTCCATTTTCCTCAGCTTTTCTTCAATGCTTTTTTCCAAAGCCTCTATCTCAGCACTATTAATCAGAGAGTTGTCCTGAACTTCTTTTTTTGTGTCATCGTAGCTATTATGTATTGGCTCTTCCACCAGAACAATATTTGGTATACTATCAGGCGTAAAATCATGAGATAAGTCACGGTCAGTCTGACCATTGTTACTTTTCTCCGAAGCTACGATATCAAAAGGAGTCTTTAGAGAAGCTTGATCATGGGACCCTAAAGTAACCTTCATTTCTTTTTTCATTCTATCCAGAGACATTAACATTCCTTGTAACTCAACTAAATCATTAATGTATTGTCTTGAACGAGGCTTTCGCAGCTCCTTCATTCTATTACTAGTTGTATTGGCTGTCCCTTGCATTTGAAGTGGGGCTATTTTTCCTGATGCAGCAGTTAACTGCTCATCAGTCTTATTCTTCTTTAATATCTGATCCTGATTCAGCATTTTCATCCTCTATTATAGTTAATGATATTGGTTTATCGATTATTTCTATATTATACCTTATAAATATACATAATTCTATTCTAAATTCCATACTGAAGCCTGTTTAATTTCTTCTACTATCCATATCAAAATTTAAAAGTCGTTTTCTCGCATCAGCATCCCACTGATATGCTGCCCTCCGATACCAATCTTTGGCATATGTCATATTCTTGATACAATATTTACAGCCTACCTCAAACATATATCCGAAATAATACTGAGCCCGGGCAATCCCCTTTTCAGCGCCTCTCATAATTCTATCCATCGCTATTTCAGAGCCTTGCTTCATTGCTTTACCGTACCAGTCATAAGCTTTCGTATCATCCTTGATTACCCCAATACCCTCGGCATAAGCATCGCCCAGATCTATTAGCGCCTGTCGATAACCCTGAGCCGAAGCATTCTCTAACAATTCCAATCCTCTGGATACATCCTGTGGTATACCTCTTCCTTGCAAATATGCCTTGGCAACGCCTACTTGTCCTCTCATGCTTCCCAGTTTCATTGCCCTAGAAAACAAGACAAAGGCTTTCTCATAATCCCGCTTTACAACTCTACCACCAATAATATATTTCTCAGCTTCATCACAAAGCTTTTGTGGATCAGTCTCCGAAGCCTCAGGTATTTCTTTCTCTCCCTCTTCGCTACTCCCTTTAGGTGGATTATTAGTCGAATTCGTTTCTGGTGGTGTTTTAGTAATATTTAATCCTGTATTAATTTTCTTAAGCATCCAAGCAAATGTATTAATCGCTTCCTCAATATCAACAAGGTCACTGGCAAGCTCCTTCTCGATTTTCTTCTCATTCATAGTCTTGTCCGATTTACGACTGACCCTGTCAAGCTTATTCAGATACTCCATCTGCTTCTGTTCCAGTTCTTCTTTCAACACACTGATATCATTGTTAGCTTCTATTCCGAGTTTCATTAATAATCTATCCATTTATACTCTCCTGACATAACAATTTATATATCCAAGATGATTCGACTAAACTGTTAATTGCAAGAATAGTCTCACTCTAATTAATCCCATCAGAATTACGATGCACTCACATTACCTAAAAATTTTTATGAGCGATGATGGATACATATTCCTAGTCCGTTTGCCCGAAGCTGGGAAATAATATATTAATATTAACATTTATATGACAAAATGCAATATTATTTTACCATTGAATGGGTTAGTAGCCATGATTTGATGGCAGTTGGCACCAATGCTGGAAGGTGCGAGGAGGTTGCTTTCCAGACCATGGCAGAGCTAAATCATGCTCAATAGCATTCAAGCATAACTGTTACAATACATAGGAATAAAAAAGGTTTTCAGTCATCGGAACTTTCCGTCTTTATTAATAAGTAGAAACTCCAGTGCCTGAAAACCTTTTTTAATTCATTATTTTCAGTCCTCTTTCACAAAGCTCTTAGATAAACCCCTTATTTGCTTTGATTTAGTGACCTTGGATCTTACTTTTCTTAAAATAAAAACTGATAAATACCAAAAGCATCGTTCCGACAATTGGGAATATAGCGCTAACAAGCATTCCTGCCTTCATACCAATTTGCTCTGTAGTAAGATTTAGAGTCATACTCATATCGTCTGCAAATGTGCTTGCCGACACTTTATCCACGACAATTCCCATAAGCTGAGGTGCTATCGATGCGCCAAGATCTCCGCCTGCAGCCATCAGAGCATATGCCGCAACACCAACACCGTGTATCTTCTCTTCCATCATGATCAGTGTTCCGGGCCATAGCATAGAGGTGAATAATCCTGTTAACACACATGCGAAAAATGCAAGAACCGTATTTGAAGTAAATCCCACGACCAAATAGCACACGGATGCACCAATCATACCACACAGTAGCACTCGAAAGATGTGCTTCCCGTATTTCGCATAGGAGATTCTTGCAATGCCGAGAAGGACGGCAAACATCGCCATACCTAGAATATCACCAAGGGCTTTATCGATATGAAGAGCATTTTCCATATATCCCGAAATCCAATTTCCCATCGCGTTTTCCGCGCAGCTTCCGAAGAAAATACAAGCCACACACAGCACAAGACCAAACGATCTTCTCTTTGCACCTTCCATATTCCCACTATTCTCGGTGGTACTCATATCCGGCATAGGAGATGTCATAAACAAAACCGACGCCAGTATGGGAAGCAATGCCCAAAACATTGTTAGGTACATCCAATTTTCATTGCCGAACAGCTTTAGGAATAACGTGCTGACAACAACAACGGTGAAAGCACCGAAGGCATAGAGCGAATGAAGCATACTCATATCCCTTTGGGAATTGTCCGAAGGAATAGCCGCTATTACGGGGCTGAGCAAAACCTCGGAAAGGCCTGCCGCTATCGAGAATATTACCGTAGCAATCAGCAAGCTGATATATGCATTATTCGGCATAAGCATAGGACAAATCGCATAAACAAGAAGACCGAGCGAGGTGATGAGAGGCATAATCTTCACAACCTTATGTACGTTGAAATATTTCGAAAATAAAGTGAAGATTAGATCGACTGCGAGCTGAGTACAAAAATTGGTCAGAACGAGCGTACCAAGTAACGTATAAGAAATATCGTACATTTCTCGAAAGGTCACAAATAACAGTGGTGGCAAACTGAAAATAGATGACATCGTAAAATATGCCGCATAGCACGCAAATTTAGTTCTTTTAAAATTCGGTATTGCGTTGTTCATTCTCATTCTCCTTTATTATCGCAAGCATAATGTTCCAAGTATATGAATAAATCATAAAGATGAATGATTGTCCCTAGAATTGGATTACCAAATCAGACTTACAGACCTCTCATATAATGAAATACTCATTCGATTTTACATTATAGCATATATTTTTCGATTATCTACTACTATTATGCATAAAGGTACAGTAGGATGTGCTATGAATTCTTTATGAAGCTTTGGCAGTGTGGGCTTTTGGTTGGTTAACTCGCTCGGAGTCCGGAGATAAACAAGAATAAGGAATACCGTAAAATCGCAAGGCTTTGATTTACGGTATTCCTTGTTTAGTTAAGCTGAGTGGAGCTCGTATAAATTGCAAAAGTGATCTTATTCTAGCATTTTCATTAAAGTCTCATAAGACAACCCTACTTGATAAATTATTTGCTTCTCACAATCAGCAATTTCAATATATTTAAAGAATGTTCCTGTTTGCTCGCTTCTTATCAATGGGGTTACTGAGTATTTATTCTTATCTGAAAGTAAGTATTTTTTCAGATCGAAATTACTTTGCTTTTGCATAACTCCATACAAGTCTAATCCCATGGCAGATTCAAGATTTGATAAGCATATAACACCTTTGCTATCTGTTATATCCAATTCATCAACTTGTAGTGCTTCTGCTATCTTCATCATATCAGAATTAGACCCACTAAATTTTTTATTATCCATAACCATATTTTTAAACTGCAATGCTTTGCTATACATAATTTTATCCATAACCGTCGCAGCAATCCGCTGTTTAATTTCTTCCGATAAATTCGTTATAATCTCAATATTACTATTAATCTCTTCAATAGCAGAACACTGCTCCTGTGTGGCAGCAGCTATATCTTCTGTCGTAGCTGCTGTTGATTGAGCCATAACCTGATTCTTTTGAGATATTCGAGAGATATTCTTACAATTTTCTACCGATTGCTGAAGAAGATTCCTGATTTCCTCAGTACTCGATGCTGTGATTTTAAAGGTCTCCTCTATTTTCTCAATCTGCTGTCTTGCAGTTATTGTATCGCGTACTCCTTCTGCGACATATTCGGTTACCGAATGAAAGGATTTGGAAGAAGCATCAACTTCAGCCTGAATCTCCCTAATAATATCTCCAATACTTGAAGCTGCATTCTTAGATTGCTCTGCCAACTTCCGCACTTCATCAGCCACTACTGCAAAACCCTTGCCTTGCTCACCTGCCCTAGCCGCCTCAATTGCTGCATTTAAAGCAAGTAGGTTGGTTTGACTTGAAATACTTGTTATAACTGATATAATCTCACCAATTTGTTGTGATTTATCAGCTAGTATACGGATCTTTCGTGATGTTTGCTCTGAATTCTTTTCTATCTCCCTCATAGTTTCAACCATTTTATTAACAGCATAACCTGCTTCGGCGGAAATCTTAGAAGCTTTCTCATTCTCTTGATTTGCATAATCTGCAAATTCGGATGCTTTATTCATCACTTCGTTGATTTCTTTTGAATTATATGCAGCCTGATTAACGATTGTCAGCTGTTCATTATTCTGTTCGGCAATATTTTGTGTGCTTTGAGCAATACTTTCTGCAGCCTTACCACTTTCTAATGACCCACTTCTAATACTCTCCAAAGCCTCAGTTAAATCTAAAGAATTTTCCAAAATTCGTTTCATAGAATTTCTTAGATCAATATCTTCCAATATGACATTATTAACTTGCTCAATATCAGTTTTTCTCTGCTTGATAAATGACAAATTAAAATATGACTTTTTTAATTTTGCGAAAATATGTAAACCAATCCATAATAATATACCATTAGTAATGCCAAAAAATATTAATGCGAAGTCACCCTTATTGCCAGAAATTATTGTAATAGCATAAGATAGAATGAAAGAAAGAATTATTATTAATATTTTGCTCAATTTATCATCCCCGCCTCTTTCGTATAAGATATTTCGAAACCAGTAAAATATAAAAATGTTTACCACTTATTCTCTAGCTAAGTTTTTACTAATATGCCTAATAACAAGTAAAATATCCCAACTAGTAATAGTATAGTTTAAATTTCCATTTTCTTCAACATATTTATTTCAGTTTCAAGCTTCCAAAATGATAGCTTAATACAATTTGAAGCGGTTAATATAATTTCTTAGCTAGCGTATATTTTTAGACAAAACTAAAAGATATAACCCTTGTTACCCCAAAATGAAACTAGAGGTAATGAAAATAGGGATACTCCCACAATGTTCTATCTGTGTTAGTATCCCTTATGTGTTCAAACACCTGATATTCCAGGTCCTCCACTGAATTAATACCTAGAATCTCTTAGCAAATTCTACAATAGCCACTGACATTCTATTAATTTCATCAGCCGAGGCATTTACTTCTTCTGAAAGTGCTGCCTGTGTTTGTGCTAAGTCATTAACGATATCCATTTGCTTTATTATTGAGTCAACAGCTTCTTTCATTTTACTCAATGTATTTTCAATATTACCTGTTGCTTTAGAGGAATTATCTGCCAACTTACGTACCTCATTTGCAACAACAGCAAAACCCTTTCCATGTTCCCCTACACGAGAAGCTTCAATTGCAGCATTTAAGCCCAGTAAATTGGTTTGGTCAGCAACCCACTTAATAAACTTGGAAACCTCTTGTGTTTCATCAGCAAACTTTTTTACTTCGTTAGCTGAATTTGTTGTCATTTCTTGTGTTTGAGCCAGCTGCTGTGCTTGTTGTGAGATTTCTGAAATAGCCCTGACTACCTCATTAATAGAGGTTGACAGTTCCTCCATACGGTCTGTTGTTTCAGCAACATTTTGCTCTTTCAATTTCAAATGGTTAATATCTCGAATAGTACCAGCCACACGAGTAGGAATACCCTTTTCATTCCATGATGCTAAACAACTTGCTAAGAACCAGCGGTATTCACCAGATTTTATGCTCAATTCCTAATGTCGATAATTTTGTGGTTGGATATCAGAAGCTTTTATTTTTCCTTCTTCCTCATTCCATATTAACCAATCATTTTTATTGTCTTTAAAATATATGTTCTTAATCCTTGTTCCATTGGTAAGAACTGATATATGATAATCAACTTTTCCATTGAAAGCAGCGAAAAGCATATTACGATTAACACCTATAAAAAGATTATCATCCTCTATTTTATAGACATAGCCTGCGTAAGAAGAAATGCTATACGCTTCATTCAATCTGAGATCTACTCTACCATCCTCAACAGTAATATTATCTGCATACATTCCATTAGGTGCATTGCACAGTGCAAATCCAAATAATTTCCATCCACCTCTGCAGAATACTGTGATAAGTACAAGCAATATTACAATTATAATGAATAACTTTATACCTTTCTTTACTATCCTTTTCATAAAATCTCCCTACAAGCCGACGACATAAATATTTGGTTTTTATTCATGCATTATTGTTTCTTACTAGATGGGTCCCTTCCTTTGATCAATCCATTCATAAACACTTTTCTCTAGATTATAAGGATATGAAAATTTATTATTATCAGCTATGTCATGTGATAAGCGTTTAAATAAATTGATAGTGGCTGAATATAACGCTATAAACCAAAACATTTTAACCGATTGCAAGAAATTGCCCTCCTATAAAGGATTTCCCTGAGGAGCCTTACTGTATTTAGGCATAATATCCTTTGCAATATGATCTTTATCTCAAATTTTCAAAAACTATCTTACTTTTTTATGAAGATATAGGGCATATCCTCCTGCCACCACAATAATAAAAGAGGCTGTAATATACTTCCAAACAATAGACGTAGAAGCGGCATTTTCAACTGAAAACGTTGATGTAATATTTACCAAACTATGTGTGATGATGCATGGAATTAAGCTTCCACTCTTATAGAATACCATAGCAAATGCAAAACCTATTGCAATTGCATACCCAATTTGTAAAAAAGTATCTAACGTTGCATGACCTGTAAGTAAATTCACAATATGTCCAGAACCAAAAGTCACTGCAGATATTATAATGGCCTGTTTTATACTGTCCTTCTCTATCGCTTTATACAAAAGCCCTCTGAATATAATTTCTTCAACATACCCAACTAAACCCATCGTAATAACTGCAAAAATTTGATGTTTTAAATCGTAATCCATAGATAAGCCAAACCATAAGTTCACCGAAACTAACAGAACAAATGGTATAAAATATAAGTATTTCTTCATATCCGACAAACCAACTAATCCATATTTAGTTACAAGTTTGTTTTTAGCAATAAAGATTGTTATGGTAATTGCAATTACCAATAATCCTAAAATAGCATACGGACTTGCATCGCCAAAATTATTCCTAATATTCCCCATTGCAACAACATAGATGATAATCCACAGCACAGAAAACCATATTTCACTTTTCTCATATAACCTTTTCATAAAAGAACACTCCTTCTCTCTAATAATATCAAACCCTTTATTTAAAACTTGACTGCTAAAAAGATCTCAGCGCTAAGCCAAGAGTTGGCACTGCAATATTTGTGAAAATACTGTCAATCAAGACTATATTAAATTATTGAATACATTCTCCAGAATCTTCTCACATTTTGTTTTTTCATATTCCATCGCGTTATTCGCTAGTAGACTTGCACATCCATGCGCTACTATAAAAAGATTCAAAAACAACTCCTTTGCTCTAGCTTCATCACATCCAGTTCCCACAGAAACCATATCCAGGATTTCAGATAATTTTGCATTATCTATCAATTCGTCAAGACTAAAGCAATTGAATTGGTTTGTTTGAAAAAGAAACCGAAAAAGATTCTTTTCTTCATAGCCAAATCTAATATAATTAAGTCCGAGTTCCATTAATGGAAACACATTTTCAGTTCCCCTCGGCATGATATACTCCGAATGATACATATCTGCTTTTTCATAAACAGACCTTTTTATCTCTTCTATTGAAGAAAAATGATAAAGTATTGGTTGAGTGGAACATTTTAGTCTTTCTGATATTGTTCTAGCGCTCATTTTTTCTATACCATCACTTTTAACAATATCGAAAGCAGCATCTATTATCATGTTTTTATCGACTTTAACCTTTGGTGGCATAAGCTACTCCTTTTTATAATTCATGTTATATAACATACACTATATATACATACATGTCAACACAAAAAAAAGATAGTATACTTCACAAACACTATCTATACGAAGCTCCAACGAAAGGAAAATTAGAATTTAGTAAAGCTTATTATACTTAAGTGCAATACTTGGAGCAAAATGAGTAAAGAACTCCTACAATATAGATCAATCTTAGTGATTCTCATTATAAGTGGTTGAGTGTAGTTGAATGATATTGCTTGAACCAAGTATTGGTTCTAATAGTAACAATTTGACCCCAATTAAAACTGTCTGTAACAGTGTGAACCAAATAAATGATGTAATAATTTATGGCAATAAAAAAGCGCTTGAACCACCGACTTCACTTGGTTTTAAGCACTTTTAGATGTTATAAATTCTACTCTGAATTTGAGTGGAGCTGAGGGGAGTTGAACCCCTGTCCGAAAGCCCATTCATTGCAGTTTCTCCCATTACAGTCTATCTTTTATGCGAACCCGAAGTTCGCTGTTCCCTCCGCCAAGCGCCGACAGACAGGCTCGTGGTTTTGGTAGCTTCATAGATCTTCTATCCCCTCAAAGCTTTGGAGATAGAGGGCCCCGCTAATTTGATGCCGAGGTCCTAAGCCGCGAGTTGCCTAGGGTCGACAAGCTGCATGCTTACGCTGCAGCTAATTCGTAATTATTGTTTGCGTTTAATTTTAATTCTAAGTTGGTGACGCAGTCCTAGTCTGCGAATGGCTTCTACAATTTCAAAACCCCCGTCGAAACCAGTACAACCCCGTTAGGTATGATTGTGATTATGAAGCCGGTTGCTTTTATATATCAGCTTAGCCCCTTCATAATATCCGGTTTTCAAACGCATATCTATCGTAATACATTTTAGTCTCTGTGTCAAGCGAGCAGCAGCAAATTCATTCATTTGTTATTACCAGACCTACCAATCAATCTCAGTGCTTCAATTATCAAGAAAATTGATTTGTACACCAATTTGACTCCCAATTATTACAAATGGTAAAATAATACATCGATATGAAGTTATTTCAAAATACCAATGTGACCTTTTGTAATCATGAATTGTTTTACTAATGAAAGGAGGCTAGTATGGAACATATTCATTGTAATGAGCAATTGATTTATCAGGAATGGATCTTGGAGCGATATTCCTTATATAAAACCCTGCTATTTCGAATCTCTTTTTCTTACTTAGGAAATAAGCATGATTGTGAAGATATATTACAAGAAGCGTTTATCAGGCTTTGTTATCATGCACCTGACTTTCCTAGCGAGGAAATTGAGAAAAGATGGTTGATACGCGTCACCATCAACCTCTGTAAGAACCATCTTCATAGCTATTGGTATAGAAATAAAGTCGATTATTCTATGCTTGATGAATATACCACCCAACCCGAGGAGCGAGAGCTACTGGCTGAGATTCTCCGTTTGCCAATAAAATATAAGACAGTAATTCAATTACATTATATCTGTGGATATAAAATAATGGAGATCTCAGAGTTCTTAAAAATAAGTGAATCTGCTGTAAAGATGCGATTAAAGCGCGGACGTGAACTTCTAAAGATTGAATTGGAGGATAAGAATGAAGGATGATAGAATAAAAGAAGTCTTTGCAAATATTGATACCGATATCTCGATGGATCAGCGAATTACCGACCAACTAATGAATTATCAATCGATAACCAATATCTCAAATATGAAAGCTAGGTTCCTTATCACTAATCATACTGTAACCAGCTTTGCCAGAATGGCCGCCATCATTGTCCTAGTCATTTTCTGTGGAACTACCACTGTCTTAGCAGGTAACTACTTAATAATGTCTTATAAAGCGAACTTCGAAGTAATCCCCGAAACGGAACTAGGACCACCGTTGGAATATTCAGTAAAGCAGCGATATGGTACTGGTCATAAGAACGAATCAAGGATAACAAGAGACAGTGAGGGTAATATCATCGAAGCCCATATACCGGAGGACCCTAATCATGACGACATCAAATATGGCGATGAAGTTTTTTCCAAGCTGGGATTACCTAATCTGATTCCAACTTATTTGTATGATAATTACCTACTTGGAGAAGGAGGATATCTTTATACCGAGATTACTCTGGAGGATGGTAGCATATCCTCTCAGATATCTGCCTCTTTCTTTTCTATAAATGCCTCAAAAAATATTTACGTATATTTTACTCCCTCTAAAGCTCCCATCAAGAATAAGACAATAACCTATATGACCGGGTTAACTGAGGAAGATTACATTACCAGCACCTATGTAACCAGGGGAGGCCTAATCTGCAATCTAGTTGAAAATCCAAAATACGATATCATAGATGCCGCAATTCTGTTTGATAGCGAGCAGCTTGGCAATGCTTCCTATTTCCTGGATTTTGTCTGGGTACCGATGGATGAAGTTAAAGCCATATTAGATAGTATTCCAATCACTGTGGAGGAATAAAAGGTCTTTTAAAGCACACAGAAAAATGCCACAAACCAAGTTACTTCTGGTTTGTGGCACTCGTATATAGAAAACCTTTTTTATATCACTTTAATCTTTAGCTTTGCTGAGAGACCAGTAGCTGTCTTTGCCGTCACTGTAACAGTTCCCTTCTTCATAGCTTTTAATTCACCTGTTTTCTTATTTATTGTCGCTATTTTCTTATCTGATACCTGCCAAGATATTGCATCCTTTGTTCCATATTTCTTTGCCTTGACCGTAACAAGCTCACCCACAGCTAGTTCTTTATTGGAAGCGGATAGCTTAAGGTATGGATCTTTCACAGTAATCTGTAATTGAGACTCATATATCACATTATTCTGTATTACATTGATATGTATGATTGTATTACCCGTTTGAATTGGAATAATAATTCCATCACTGCTTACGGTTGCTATCTCAGGCTTAGCAGAGCTATAGTAGATAAGAGCATCCTCTGCTAATTGCTCCAGACTAATTGAATAATCCTGAAATCCAGTATATAAGGTTTTACTAGTTTCCTTTAGCTGAGGTGCAGGTGGCAAAGAATCAGGCAGCTGCTGAGCCGGTAGCATTGAACTAGGTAGCTGCTGAGCTTGTGGCATCGAATCAGTTAGCGGTTGACCTGCTTGCGACGAATCAGTGAGCAGTTGACCTGCTTGCATCGAATCAGTTAGCTGCTGAGCTGCCTGTATTGAATCAGGCAGCTGAGGAGCCTGTGGCAATGAGGTATCAGGAACCCGTTCACTATAAGTAAAGAAGGTATATCCTGTTCCCTTTTTATCTATAGTACAACCTGTCCAAGCCTTTGTACCGCTTCGATAATTCTGTTGTATCAACGTAACCGTATCCTCTGTTATATCCTTTACAATAGCCCAGTGTGTTCTTGTATTATCTCTTACAATATCGCCTATTTGCGGCTCCTCGGTGACAATAAAGCTACCTTTATTATCGTATATCAATGGTGTACTAACCGATGAATGGAGATTATACACATTAATTCCATATACCTGCTGATAGAACTTTTTAACAAAGGCAGCACAGCTATAGACCGGATCTGAGCCCGAATGGGCTGCATTCGTATAGATTGCATCTACTGTTATACCCTGAAAGGTGATTGTATCCAATACCTGTTCCGGCTGAGTCAGAGTTATTAACAGACCGTTCTTCTGTGCTGCTAATGCATCGGTAGTGCTGATGCATTCTATAATAGAAAACAATAGTATCCAAATGATTGAAAACGCTGTCAACTTTCGCTTCATATTCCCTGATTCCTCCTTCGTGTTCTGCCTATGCTTTCCCTGTAGTTAAATTCTAGTATAGATTCTTAACCTTGAAATCCTTCTCGGCTTCTCTGCGCTGATCCTTCTTTGCAATGTCCTCACGCTTATCATATATCTTTTTACCACGTGCGAGACCAACCTCCACCTTCACGAGACTACCCTTCAAATAAATCTGTAGAGGCACCAAAGTATATCCCTTTTGTACCAATTGTCCTCCAATTTTATTAATCTCGTATTTGTGCATCAGAAGCTTACGAACCCTAAGAGGATCCTTATTAAAGATATTTCCCTTCTCATACGGGCTGATGTGCATGTTATAGATATACATCTCGCCCTTCTCTATTCGTAGAAAGGATTCCTTCAGACTACATTTACCCATCCTAAGTGATTTGACCTCTGTTCCGTGTAATGCGATGCCTGCTTCGAACTTGTCCTCTATAAAATAATCAAAATAAGCCTTCTTATTATTAGCAATCAGTTTAAAATTTTCCCCCACTTTATTCCTCAAGACTCCTTTCCATAGGAGGTATTGCCTCCACAAGAGCAAAATCGACGGTTCTTAGAATCTTATCGGCATTTATTACCTCAACCGTAACCATCTGCCCTAATTTATATATTTTCTTAGTATGCTCACCAACTAGTTGATAACGCTCTTCATCATAGATGTAATAATCATCGTCCATCTCACTGACTCGAATCATACCCTCAATGGTATTCGGTAATTCCACATACATGCCCCAGGAGGTTACTCCTGAGATAACTCCTTCAAAGGTCTCTCCGATATGGTCCATCATATATTCCACCTTCTTCAGCTTCTCTACCTCACGCTCCGCCTCCTCGGCACGACGCTCGGTCTTACTGGAATGGTTGGCCACTTCAAACAAGATCTTCTCATAATGTTGAATTCTCTTCTCGACCAGCTTACCGTTTAGGTTCTCCTTAATGATTCTGTGTATCTGAAGATCCGGATACCTACGGATTGGCGAGGTAAAATGACAGTAATACTTAGCAGATAATCCAAAATGTCCTGTATTTGCTACAGTATACTTAGCCTGCTTCATAGATCTTAGTGTCAATCGACTGATTAGTGCTTCCTCCGGTGTGTCCTCAACTTTGATTAATAGCTTCTGCAATTCCTTAGGATGAATCTCCTCCTGGCCCAGTTTTATACTGTATCCAAAGTTATTTATGAAAATAGCGAGCCTTTTAATCTTTTCATCATCTGGATTATCATGTGTTCGATAAACAAAGGGAATTTCCTGCCAGAAGAAATCTTCTGCAATGGTCTCATTGGCAATCAGCATAAACTCTTCGATAATCTTTGTCGCCTTATTTCTCTCATAGGGCTTAATTTCAATTGGTTTGCCTCGTTTATCCACAATAATCTTACTCTCCGGAAAGTCAAAATTAATCGACCCTCTCTTATGCCTGCGACTACGAAGTACCTCTGCTAATTCCTGCATTAGCATAAACATAGGTACCAGGTCTTCGTATTCCTTCGTTACCTCCTCATCGGTCCCCTCTACAATCTTCGCTACATTTGTATAGGTCATACGACGATCCGAACGGATTACTGTTTCTGCAATCTCATGACTCAGAACCGTTCCCTTGGCATCAATATCCATAAAGCAACTGAGAGCTAGGCGGTCTACCCCTGGATTCAAGGAACAGATTCCATTAGATAATTTATGAGGAAGCATCGGAATGACACGATCAACCAGATAAACACTGGTTCCACGCTTAAGAGCCTCTTTGTCAAGAGCTGCTCCTTCCTTCACATAATGCGTCACATCTGCAATATGGACACCAAGATGATAAATATCATCCTCCTTGCTGATGGTTATTGCATCATCCAGATCCTTAGCATCCTCTCCGTCAATGGTGACTGTTGTAATATCTCTAATATCCTTGCGATTCTTAATCTCGTCTATATCAATTTCCTCTGGAACACTACTTAAGGATCTCATAACCTCTTCTGAGAATTCCACTGGTAGATCAAAGGCACGGACCACCGACATAATATCCACTCCGGGATCATTCATATGCCCTAGTATTTCAACAACCTTACCCTCCGGATTTGTAGTCACATCTCCAAAATTAGTAATCTTGACCACAACCTTATGACCATCTACTGCTCCCTTTGTGAATTCCTTGGGAATAAAGATATCCTTGCCAAACTTCTGATTATCCGGGCGAACGAAGCCAAAATTCTTGCTCTTCTCAAAGGTTCCAATTATCTGACTGTTGACTCGTTCAACGATATTGATTACAATACCTTCTTTTCTCGGTCCGGTCTGCTCCTCCTTAATTGTTATCATGACTCTATCACCATGAAGCGCGCCCTTGGTAGCTTCTCCCGGAATAAAGATATCCTGATCTACTCCTTCAATCGATACGAAACCAAAGCCCCTCTGCGTTCCTGAGAAGGTACCTACCATTACATCATCTCCTGGGATTCTGTAACGTCCCTGACCATCCAGGATAATCTTACCCGATGAGATCAACTGGTCGAGCAATATTTTCAGCTCATGCTTTTCTCCTCTGGGTACCTGCAGCAACACCAGGAGGTCCTTAAATCTCATCGGTCTATATTCCTTGCTTGCGAACAAGTCTTCAAGCATTGCTCTTCTTGCTTCTATTTGATCATTTTCTTTCATCTACTACACCTACTTTTCTTCTCTGAAATGTTGAACCTAATACCCATTCAAAGTACTACTAACCAAACTGAGAGATTTATTATTAGTATACCATATATTACATGCTTTAACATAAAAAATTCATAAAAAGTTAGCTACGCGAACTTTTTATGAATCATGAATAAAAAAACACTCTGAAAATCTCAGAGTGTTTTAAATGCATTACTATCTAATTGATTACCAATTCAAGCATAAAATAATAGAAAGAATGATAAACGCTGCTGCTAAATACTCTGTAAATCGTTCAAGAGTACCTTCGACAGAACGTCCTTTATTCTTACTCCAATAAGTCTCACCGGAACCAACCAGTGTGCCGGACAAACCAGCTTCCTTACCTTCTTGTTTCAGCACTACGAATGTCAATGCTATACACACTAAAATGTATATGATCTGAACGATTAGTTTTAAAGCTCCCATGTCTACACCTCCTAAAAACTAAACTCAATTCTACCATAGATTAGAAATTAATTCAACCTATTTTTTTATAAGCAGGGATTTTCCGGTCATTTCATCCGGTTTTACCATACCCATCATGTCTATCATTGTAGGAATAATGTCTGCAAGACATCCACCCTCTGCTAATGTATAGTCCTTATCATAATTTACCAAGATAAACGGAACTGGGTTAGTGGTATGAGCAGTAAAGGGCTCGTTGGTAGTGTAATCCACTAATTGCTCTGCATTTCCGTGGTCCGCACAGATGAACATCTGGCCGTCTACCTCAAGTAAAGCATCCACTGCCATTCCGGCACATTTGTCTACCGTCTCAATTGCTTTAATTGCAGCTGCTTCAATTCCGGTATGACCAACCATATCAGGATTTGCAAAGTTTACTATAATCACGTCATATTTACCAGATTTAATAGCATTAACCAGGTTATCTGCGACCTCAAATGCACTCATCTCAGGCTGAAGGTCGTAGGTTGCTACCTTAGGAGAATTAACAAGGATACGATCCTCGCCTTCATTCGGAACCTCAACTCCTGCATTAAAGAAGAAGGTAACATGTGCATATTTCTCTGTCTCTGCAATACGAAGCTGAGTCTTATGATTTGCAGCCAGGAACTGGCCAAAGGTATTATCCAGAGAAACCTTATGGAAGGCTACAATCTTATTCGGAATAGTAATGTCATACTCAGTGAAGCAGGTGTAAGTAAGCTCCAATCTCTTACCACGATCAAAGCCTTTGAATTCCTCATCGCAGAATGCTCTGGTAATCTCTCTTGCTCTGTCCGGTCTGAAATTAAAGAAGATAACCGAATCTTTATCCTTAATGGTAGCCACCGGCTTGCCATTTTCCTCAACCACAGTCGGGAGCACAAACTCATCATATTTCTCAAGATCGTAGGAGTTCTGAACAGCTAATACTCCACTCTCAGCCTTCTCGCCCTCACCAAATACCATGGCACGATATGCCTTTTCTACTCGATCCCAACGATTATCACGATCCATAACATAATATCTACCCATAACAGTAGCAATCTTACCTACGCCAATAATTTTCATCTGCTCCCAAAGCTGTTCAACAAAGCCCTTACCAGAAGCCGGAGGAGTATCTCTACCGTCAAGGAAAGCATGAACATATACATTGGTTAAGCCCTGTTTCTTCGCCAGCTCCAACAACGCATATAAATGTGTATTATGGCTGTGTACACCACCATCAGATAATAAACCATAAAGGTGTAAATCTGAATTATTTCTCTTACAATTATCGATTGCTGCCAGTAATGCAGCATTCTTGAAGAAGTCCCCATCCTGAATTTCCTTGGTAATTCTAGTCAGCTCCTGGTATACAATTCTACCAGCGCCCATATTAATATGTCCAACCTCAGAGTTACCCATCTGACCATCCGGAAGACCAACTGCCATTCCGCTTGCATACCCCTTAACAAAAGGATATTCTTTCATAAGCCTATCCATCACCGGTGTATTGGCTTCGGCAACAGCATTTGCTTCCTTCTTCTCATTGAGGCCATAACCATCTAATATCATTAATACTGTAGGTTTTTTACTCATCTTCTTACTCCTTTACTTTTAATACCATCTTGAACCTGTGTTTCACAGGTATCAATAACCTTTTACGACTGTCTTATAACCAATTTATATATTATTATCATACCCAATACGATATCCCGAATATTTAGTATATTCCGGATTTTACGTTTCGATTGCATTCAATCAAGCAAGCTTGATAATGCGAGTGCCTTCTTGCCTTATGCGAGTGCCTTTCTCGCATTATGCTCACTACGCTTTTATTAGATCATGAACATAAAGCATATTCATGATCTCCAGCTCCGCTCGTATACTTTATTATATCATAATTGATTTAGGTATGTCATTTTCTTTATCATTTTTTAATAATTAATTTTTTCCAATTAAATATAACACTATCTAGTCTTCTTAGAAGCAATCCAAATTCAAGTATATACTCAAACTTCATCATTTGTCAAATATTAAGCATAAATATGTGTAATGACTGTGTAATGTGTAATGGGCCCGGTCCAAAAGACCGGACCCATGTTGGATCAATTCCTATATAAGCCAAAATTAACTGCGAGCTTAGCTATTACTTGTAATTAACAATCTTTCCAAAGTCAGCCTTTAAGCTTGCGCCACCAACCAAACCACCATCGATGTTAGGCTGGGAGAATAAATCAGCAGCACTTCCTGCAGTAACACTGCCGCCGTATTGGATACGGATTGCAGCAGCTGTAGCTTCATCATAGATTTCAGCGATACACTCACGAATTGCCTTACATACCTCTTCAGCCTGCTCGGTTGTAGCAACTTTGCCTGTACCGATTGCCCATATAGGCTCATAAGCGATAACAGCAGTCTTAGCCTGATCTGCGGTAACATTCAAGAATGCAATCTTGATCTGCTGGCGTATCCAGTCGATTGTGATGCCCTGCTCTCTCTGCTTTAAGGACTCTCCACAGCAAATGATAGGTGTAATACCATGCTCAAATGCCTTCAATACCTTTTTGTTTACAGTCTCATCGGACTCTGAAAAATATTCTCTTCTCTCAGAATGTCCAATAATAACGTATTTAACTCCGATGCTGGTTAACATACTGGGAGATATCTCACCGGTATATGCACCGCTCTCTTCGAAGTACATGTTCTGTGCACCGATTGCAATGTTGGTTCCTTTTGCCGCTTCCAATGCTGTTGTTAAGGATACAGCTGGAACACAGAACACAACATCCGCTTCTTCTGTAACTACCAACGGTTTTAATTCATCAATTAAAGCTACTGCTTCTGCCGGAGTTTTATTCATCTTCCAGTTTCCTGCAATTATTTTTCTACGCATGATATTCCTCCTATGATAAAGATTGCTCCTATTACTTATTGTTTGCTGCTGCAATACCGGGAAGCTCTTTGCCCTCAAGGAACTCAAGGGAAGCACCACCACCGGTGGAGATATGAGACATCTTGTCTCCAAAACCTAAAATGTTTATAGCTGCTGCAGAGTCACCACCACCGATAATGGTAGTTGCATCTATCTCTGATAAAGCTCTTGCTACAGCAATTGTACCTGCTGCAAAGTTGGATAATTCGAACACGCCCATGGGTCCGTTCCATACAACAGTCTTAGCGTCCTTGATAGCATCTGCATAAAGAACACGTGTCTTTTCACCGATATCAAGTCCTTCCCAATCAGGTTCTATCTCACCACGATTAACCGTCTTGTAAGGAGTATCATTAGAATATTCCTGAGCAACAACAGTATCTACCGGAATTAATAATCTTACACCCTTCTTCTCAGCCTTTTCCATCATCTGCTTAGCATAATCAATATAATCAGGCTCTAATAAAGATTTACCAACCTCTTCTCCAAGTGCCTTCATAAAGGTATAGGACATACCACCACCGATGATTAAGGTATCAACCTTATCAAGGAGATTATCAATAACGGAAATCTTGCTAGATACCTTAGATCCTCCAAGAATTGCCACAAAAGGTCTCTTCGGATTATTAACTGCATTACCGAGGAATTCGATTTCTTTTTGCATCAAGTAACCAACAACGCTTGTCTCTACGAACTGCGTAACACCTACATTAGAGCAGTGAGCTCTATGAGCGGTACCAAAAGCATCATTAACAAATACATCACAAAGAGAAGCCAATTCCTTACTAAAAGCCTCTCCGTTCTTAGTCTCTTCTACTCTATAACGAGTATTCTCAAGAAGTACTACATCGCCTTCCTTCATAGCCGCTACTGCAGCCTTTGCATTTTCACCAACTACATTATCATCCTTAGCAAATTTAACTTCCTGACCCAGTAATTCAGCTAATCTAACAGCTACCGGAGCTAAGGATAATTCAGGCTTCGGCTCACCCTTGGGCTTACCTAAATGGGAGCAAAGAATAACCTTACCACCATCTGCAAGTAATTTCTTAATAGTAGGAAGAGCTTCTACAAGACGTACCTCATCGGTAATCTTACCTTCCTGTAACGGAACGTTGAAATCGCATCTTACTAAGACTCTTTTACCCTTAACATTGATATCATCAACTGACTTCTTATTTAACATAAAATCTCTCCTTTCAATACTATGTTTAACACGCTATATCGTCTTCTTCAGGAATAATGCTATGTTACAGTGCTTTTATGTTATAGGCGAACCTTCCTATAACATAAAAAACGGGTCCGGTCCTGAAAGACCGGACCCAAGATGGATCAATTAAGCATGATTCAAAGATAATGATAATTAGATATTAAATCTTCTTATGCTAATTCAGCAAAGTATTTAATTGTTCTAACCATCTGGCTTGTATAAGAATTTTCGTTATCATACCAGGAAACAACCTTTACTAAGCACTTACCATTCTCAAGATCAGTAACCTTAGTCTGGGTAGCGTCAAATAAAGAACCATAGGTAATACCAATGATATCGGAGGAAACCAGTTCATCCTCTGTGTAACCATAGGATGCACTCTGAGCAGCCTTCATAGCTGCGTTGATGTCAGCCTTAGTAACCTTGCCGTTAACAACTGCAACTAACTCAGTTGTAGAACCAGTCGGAACAGGTACTCTCTGTGCAGCGCCATCTAATTTACCGGACAACTCAGGGATAACAAGACCAATAGCCTTAGCAGCGCCTGTGGAGTTAGGAACGATATTAACTGCTGCAGCACGTGCTCTTCTTAAGTCACCCTTCGGATGAGGGCCATCAAGAGTCATCTGATCACCTGTGTAAGCGTGGATGGTTGTCATGAAGCCTTTCTCGATCGGAACTAATTTATTTAATGTATCTGCCATAGGAGCTAAGCAATTTGTTGTACAAGAAGCTGCGGAAATGATAGTGTCGGATGCCTTTAATGTATTCTCATTAACGCTGAATACGATAGTAGGAAGATCATCGCCAGCCGGAGCGGAGATAACAACCTTCTTAGCACCTGCATCGATATGAGCCTGAGACTTAGCCTTGGAAGCAAAGAAACCAGTACACTCAAGAACTACATCTACACCAAGCTTACCCCAAGGTAAATCAGCTGGGTTCTTCTGAGCGTAAATCTCAATTTCCTTACCGTCAACAACGATAGAATTATCTTTTGCTACTACCTCATGTCCTACATATCTACCCTGTGCGGAATCGTATTTTAATAAGTGAGCTAACATCTTAGCATCTGTTAAATCGTTGATAGCCACGATCTCGTAACCTTCTGCGCCGAACATCTGTCTGAAAGCAAGACGGCCGATACGTCCAAAACCATTAATTGCTACTTTTACTGCCATGATTATATTCCTCCTAATTGATTTAATTTATAATATACTGCCATGAGACAGCAATTAAACATGGAAACATACTATAGCTTGGATTGCCTGTACACATTGACAAAAAAATCTCAATCCAGATTTATTTTACCTAATTTAAAATAAAATATCAAGAACATATTTCTCTATTTCTTGAATATTATGAATATGTTACTAATTTAAAATTAATACCTGTCTTTTTTGTGCAGTTTTGTTATCCCCTATTAGGATAGCTCATTTTCCACAAAATTCACGATATTTAGAGAATGATCCGATATACGTTCTAGATTAATCAATGCATCTATAAATATAACACCATTTTCTGGAGTGCACAAGCCCTGAGATAAACGATTTATGTGACTTTGTCTCAAAGTATCCTTCATATCATCTACCAAAGCCTCCAGTCGCTCTACTTCACGGATATAATTTACGTCCTCCGTTTCTCTTGCCCTGATTGCATAATCGAATGAATCTACTGCTGTGGTGCAAACCTCAGCCAATTCCTTATAAGCTTCATCCGTAAGATATATATCGTCACGTATCTTCTCCAACGCAAGCTCTGCAAGATTTTCAGCATGATCACCAACTCTTTCAATATTCGTAATCGTATAGAATAAATTATTGACAACCTGATGTTGCTTCTCAGTAAGAGATAGATTGTTGATCTTAATCAAATATTCAGTGATGATTTTTTGATGCGTATCCACAACTTTTTCAACTTCAATCACTTTTTCTGCTTTGTCCTTATTATTTTGTAATAATGCTTCTACTGCTTCTCTCGTATTATCCAAGGTGATTCGTCCCATATGAACCACTTCTTTCACAGAGTTCTCTACAGCAAAGGATGGGGTCTCTAGAATTCGATCATCTAAGTGGCGTAGTGTAACATTAACTTCATCGGTAGACTGCTCAACCTTTGAATCATCAATAACCATACCGGAAAGCTTTACAAGCCAATTACCAAATGGGAATAATATAATGGTATTTGTGATATTAAATAAGGTATGGAAAATCGAGATTTCTATACTATTAATCTTTGATACAGCTAAACTCTGATTTACTCGAAATACAAAAAACATGATTGCTCCAAAAAAACATGAACCAATTACATTAAAGGATAAGTGAATGAATGCAGCGCGCTTAGCTGTTTTATTGGCTCCAACCGAAGATAGAAGAGCGGTAATACAAGTACCGATATTCTGGCCCAAAGTAATGAATACCGCTGAATTCCAGTTTACTACTCCTGATATTGCCAACGTCTGTAAAATACCCACTGATGCAGAAGAACTTTGGATAATCGCTGTCACCATCATTCCTGCCAATATTCCTAAGAAAGGATTTTGTCCCATAATTCGGAACGCATCGGAGAAGATCGGAGCGTCTGAGTAGGGCTTGATTACATCGGACATTAAATTCAACCCGACAAATAATAGACCAAAGCCGATAATAATCCCTGCTATATCCCTTCTCTTCTGATTCTTGGACATCATTAAACCAAAGGCACCAACTGCAACTAAGACCGGGGCAAAGAAATCCGGCTTGAGAACAGTACTCCACTCATTCATTGACACAAGCCATGCAGTGACGGTGGTTCCGATATTGGCACCCATAATTACTCCAACTGCTTGTCCTAGATTCATGATACCGGCATTAACAAATCCAACTACCATTACTGTTGTCGCTGATGAGCTCTGAATGATACCTGTTACAAGTGTACCTACTAATACGGCAATAAACCTGTTATTTGTAAGGTATCCCAATAGGCGTTTCATCTTATTACCGGCGGACTTCTGGAGCCCATCCCCCATTAGATTCATACCGTATATAAACATACCCAGACCACCAGCAAATACAAATAATACCTCTAAAACATCAATAAAACTCATAGTTTCCTCCAGTTATGTATATTCTAATATTTTCATCCAAACACTACTATAATAACATAGATTAATAAGAAAACGCTATGATAGTAATGTTAAATCATTGTAAAATACATAATCTGTAAACTATGTTCATTATTAAAGTAATATCCCCAAGCTCAGTCAATTTCACTTAGGGATATATCTTCTTACTTGTATTAAGCAAATCCAATTTAATATATAACATATAACAATTTCTTAATTAATAAGAGCTCTTACCACCTACATTCTTAAAACTATTCTCTGACATCCCCTTATCGCCAAAGGCACCTGCATTAGCAGTAAGGCCTGAGCTACCAGTAAGACCAAGCGCTTCCTGGCTACCTGTCAATCCTGAATTACCAGCTGAACTTCCTGCCATTCCTGTGCTTCCTGTCATTCCTGTGCTTTGGGATGTAGCTCCTGATGTGCCTATGCTGGCTGTCATACCTAAAGTACCCGATGAGCCTCCTGACATTCCGGTACTTCCCGTCATTCCTCCGATACCTGATGAGCTCCCCGATACTCCTGAATTGTTGCTCATGTTTCCAGTAAGGTTAGAACTGCCCATGCTAGAATAGGTGTCTTTATTACCAGCCCAGCCCGAGCTTCCATATAATGTAGACTTTAACTCGTTTATTTGATTCTGAGAGGCTTGACCTGCTGATTTATAGTAATTTTTATTTTTAGCAATCTGATATAATTCATATTGGGATTGTTCTGCTTCATTTCTCATCTGCTGTAAAGTAGATCGCAATTGCTGATTTTCAGTCTGTGAAATCATATCTGCATAGGTCTTCAAGCTAGAATTGATGCTATTAAGCGCATCTGCTACCATTGCCTTTTCTTGCATATTCATTCCCTCCTATTGTAAAAACTGTAAAATCTCTTGATGGTTTTTTTTGCAGGACTGAGCGGATTTTTCAAAAAATTGCTTTACCTGCTGATCCTGAGAACTATCTGCATAGCTTTTGAATTTTTCTGCATCAGCTTCTCCAAATTGCAATAAATGTCTTACGTGCTGTAATTCAACTTCACTAAGATTTGCCATATCATAATTCCTCCTTATAAATGTCATACAAAATTAGTATCTCGATAATAAAAGGAATTATGTATTGTAGAATACGCATCATTATAATCTTAGAAAACTCATAAAAAAACCTCCTTGACATCGAACCAAGGAGGTTAATTTATTTAGTTTAAAGCAAAAATCTTTTGTCAGATTTTTAACATTATTGACTATGCTCTAAGCTTATACTCTAGGCGAATCTTATCAGCAATCAAAGCCACGAATTCGGAATTTGTAGGTTTACCCTTCCCGTTGCTAACAGTATATCCGAATAACTCATCAATCGTATCCATCTTACCTCTACTCCAAGCAACCTCAATCGCATGACGAATTGCTCTTTCAACTCTGCTGGGTGTAGTCTTATGGCGCTTTGCAATGGAAGGATATAAAAGCTTTGTGATGGAATTAAGCATCTCAGCATCATTAACAGACATCATAATTGCATCGCGTAAGTACTGATAACCCTTAATATGTGCTGGTACACCAATCTCATGAATGATATTTGTAACATCTGATTCGAGATTGCGTTCCATGTAACTACTCTTATTTTCATATGCGCTAACCCTATGGTTATCAATCAACTTGCTGTGATAGTCACCCCTGATCTGCTTAATTCTTGACAAAATCACATTATTATCAAAGGGCTTCATAATATAATAATTGGCTCCCAATTCAAATGCATTCTCTGTTACACCCTCCTGACCAATGGCGGTTATAACAATAAAGGATGGAGTCTTTTTAAATTCCGAGTCTCTTCTCACTTTTTCCATAACTCCCAGACCATCTAGTTTAGGCATAATTAGGTCTAATAATACGACATCCGGCTTCTTCTCCTTAATCATGTCCAAAGCATCAATACCGTTCTCAGACTTTCCTACAACCTCAATATCCGAATCTTCCTTTAAAATATCCTCCAGTAAATTGACCATTCTCTCATTGTCATCAACGATAGCTACGTTAATTTTTCCCATCACTTTCCAACCTCCATTAGAATTTGTTCTCTCTTACAGTTCCCCTAGGTTTTCAAATAAAAATTTCTTTGTTGTATGTCTTGTTTCACTTTTCGTGAATATTTATGTTGCACATTTGGTTTCATGTTGTTTTCTTGATAATATTATACATCTTAGCTAATTCAGCGTCAACGTTTATCGCTTTAGCAAATTGTACAAAATATCCACGCCATAATGTGACTTTTATTATTAGTATCTTACATTATAATCCATTATGCAACATGAAAACCAAAAACATAAACGACATGTTTTGCAAAACCATCGTTTGTAAATTTTTACCATAACTGCATTATAGTCATAAAAAATTTAACTTTCAAATGTTTCTTGTCGCACCATTCGACATAGAATTAATGCAATTTTTAATGGAAAAAGCGGAAACCACAACATTTTGTATGATTGGAAATTTTATACAGTTAATCTGTTGTACAATAAAATTATTTTAAACGGTTATTGCGCTGATTTCGTCGATTTATTTTATAACAAAAGATATCCTTATTCTAAATTATTTACCATGTTCTCTATGAAAGTACCGTAACCTTTCGTTGAATCCTGTATAAATACATGCGTAACTGCACCAATTATCTTATTATTTTGGATAATTGGGCTACCACTCATTCCCTGTACAATACCACCTGTCAGCTTCAACAATCTCTGATCCGTAATTCGTATCACGATTCCTTTGCTATGATTGCTGTTACTAATATCCACACTCTCGATATTAATTTCATAATCCGTGATTTTATTATCTACATTACAGCGAATGTGAGCTTTTCCTTTCTGAACTTCCTGTTTCAGACCAATCTCAAGAGGCTCAATATTTAGACGTTCATCATATTCATTACCAACCCTACCGAAGATTCCTTGATAAGTGTTATTCGTAATTTTACCTATCTTATATTTATCGCTTTGTCTTATCATACCGATTAATTCCCCAGGCTCACCCTCTTTTCCCTTTATAATCGACATGATTTCAGCAGTATAGATGGATCCTAGCTTCACATCCATAAGTAGACCAGTATCAATATCAGTTATTCCGTGACCCAGAGCTCCAAATTGTCCATCCGGCGATATAAAGGTCAATGTACCTATTCCCTGTGTATTATCTCGTACCCAGCATCCTATCTTGTAGCTGCCGCTTGCCGTTTTGACAGGAGAAACTCGAACTGTCAACTTAGCATCGTTACGCCTTACCAGCAAGGTGATATCCTTTCCATTACATTCTTGAATTAAATCTATAAAATCATCCTTGCGGTCTACCTCAACACCATTGATTGCTAGAATATAGTCCCCTGATTTTAATTTATCTCGAGTTGGCTCGTAGTTAAGCCCATCAACCCCTGTAATTCTTCCACTTCCGAGAACCAATATTCCATCTGTCTCCACATAGATGCCGATTGGACTTCCACAAGGAATCAGCTCCCGGGTATCAATAACATCCACAGAAACACTCTTGAAGTTAATCCAGCCAAATAGCTTCAAATCCATATTGTAAGTACCGGTTTTGGATGAAGCTATGGTAAATGGCTGATTTAGGTCCACTCTAATCTGATCTGATGGAACACTTTGGTCATCAATTTGGATTACATCGATATCCTCTGATGTTATTTTCCCCATCAGCGGCATACCAAAATCAAAACTTTCTTCTGTTCCTACCAGTAGCTTTATTTCATCCGGTATGCTCTTATCAATTGAGTAATATATGAAAAAAACTAACAGAAATATATTCAATATAAAAAGAGAGATTAAAAACCTTCTGTATCTTCGCTTGCTCCTCATCCTTTCACCTCATGTCCTTTAACTTAGTCCAAAAAAACCGCGCAAGCGAGTTTCTTAGGTTCGCGAGCGCGCTCGCAGAAAATCCATTATTATTGATGAAGGTGTCAAAAGCCCCCATGACCTCGTTAATTCTCACAAACCCAGTGAATAATGCTATTGATATATCACATTGTTTGAATCAAAAAAGGATATACATAGTATTGTATATCCTTAAAGTAAGTATTCTCCGTTTTTAAATTTTAGAGCTTGTATTTTTTAGTAGCAAACGCCAATTCTTTCATCTCTTTCGCATTCTCTCTAACGCGCTCTGTAATCTCGGCTCCACCCAGTATACGTGATAATTCATCAATTGTCTCATCCTCAGCCAGCTTACGTATAATAGTCTGGGTTGACATTCCATCTGTCTGCTTTTCAATAATATAGTGAGAATCCGCCATAGACGCTATTTGTGCTAAATGAGTAATGCAAATAATCTGATGATGCTTTGCTATGGAAGATAGCTGTTCGGATACCTTCTGGGCAGTCCTTCCACTGATACCGACATCAATCTCGTCAAAAATCAATGTCTCAATCTCATCCTTGTCAGCGAGAACCGATTTTATGCCTAACATAATACGTGAAAGCTCACCACCCGAAGCAATTCTTGACAAAGGCTTCAAAGCTTCACCTGGATTTGTAGATATAATAAACTCTCCGTCATCAAAGCCGTTGGACGTATAATGCTCTGTCTGTTCGAAGGTCATCTCGAATTGTATATCAAGAAAATTAAGAGCAACCAATGCTTCTCTAATCCGCTCTGTCAGCTCCTTCGCTTTTCTCTTTCGTATCTGTGATAAAGCACTACACAATTGCTCTAATTTGCTTTCAGCGGCGGATAATTCCTTGTTGAGTTTTGTGATATATTCATCATAAGCCTGATATTTGCTAATCTTCTCCTCACATTCCTTGCAATAATTCAATATATGCTCGACAGAATTACCGTATTTGGATTTTAGATGATTAATCATATCCAGACGTTTAGTCACCTCAGCTAGCTCTTCCTCTGGATTCTCCATATCGGCTATATACTGAGCCAAATCTCTGTTCAAATCATTCAGCAAACCATCAATATCGTTTACCTGGTTTAAGAAGCCGCCAATTGTATCATCAAATTCCGCTAGCTTAATCAATTGGCGAAGGGCACGCCCAACCGAATCACCGGCAGCATTCGGTTCATTACCGGTATATCGATACACATTCTGGATACCCTCCGATATGGTATTTGCATTGAATAATTTTTTATATTGAAGCGCAAGCTCCTCGTCTTCACCTGGCTTTAAGGCTGCGCTCTTAATCTCATTCACTTCATATTCCAAAAAAGATATTTCTCTTAATCTCTTCTCGTCATCCATGCCGGCTTGCTCAAATTCATGCTTCAGTCTTAAGTATTCCTTATAGACCTGATCCAGCTCCTGCTTCAATCCGCCAATCTCATCCTTCGCGAAACGATCCACCAGCTCCATATGTGTTGCTTTATTCAATAGGGACTGATGCTCATGCTGTCCATGTATATCTATTAATAATCCTGCAATTGTAGATAAAGCTGACGCCGTTACATTCTCCCCATTAATCTTACAGATACTTCTGCTATTCATAATTTTGCGCGATATAATAATCTGTTCCCCTTCAATAGGGATATCGAGTCCCCGCATTGCAGCGAATACTTTCTCATCCTTTGTCTCAAAGACAAGCTCAACCAAAGCATACTCTGCACCGCTTCGAACAATGTCCTTATTAATCTTCGCTCCGAGAGCTGCATTCACTGATCCTATTATGATCGATTTACCAGCACCGGTCTCACCTGTCATAATATTTAAGTGATCTTTAAAATATACTTCGACCTCATTAATAATCGCAAAATTCTTGACATGCAAGCTGATTAACAAATAATATCCCTCTTTTCTATAGAGTTTATCACAGGACGCGATTTCCTGCTCATAAAAAACATATGTTCTGTAAGTATTGTATCATATGAAAAAATTATTAGCAATCCTAACTTTAGATCCTTGTAGGATTATACAAACCTGGAAAATCTTGTTATGCAAAATGTCAAAAAAGGAAAGCATAATCGCTTTCCTTTTTCATTCAATATCATATTTAATTGTAATAAATTGCTTAATTATATCTTGTAATTACTACATATGAGTAATATGCTGCTTGACTATCATTAAGAGCCAATCTTTACAACCTTTATCTTACAGGTAAGCTTTCGTCCGCTTACAAATGCTGTAATCGTCGCTTCTCCCTTACCCTTTGATATAACATTGCCGTTTCTAACCTCTGCAACCAACTGATTACTACTGCTCCAGCTTACCTTGGAGGTTGCTCCCTCTACCTGTAACGGCGTATCAAATCTAGTATATTCCTGTAAGGTGATTTTGGTTATATTCAAGCCGATTACAATTACCTCAACCTGAGCGGTCTTACCGGAATCTGTCATTACTGTTACATATGCTACACCAGTTGATCTTGCTGTAATCTTACCTGTTTTCTTGTCAACCTTAGCTATCGCACTGTTATCAGAACTCCAGGTTGCACCATCAGTTGAAGTAGCTGGGATCATAACGCTTTGTACTATTTTCTCTTCACCGGGCAACATGACAATGGATTTGTCCTGAAGTGTAATTCCAGTTGATGCTACTCTGTCATATACAGTAACATAGCTCATTGCTTTCTTACCGCTGTTATCAGCAGCCTCTGCGGTTACAGTAGTAGCACCCGCTTTAATAGCAATAACCTCTCCGTCATCATCTACAATTGCAACACTTGGATCACTTGAGGTCCACTTCACTGTCTTTATTGTCGCATTCTTTGGCCCAATAGTAGCCTTTAATTTCTTTGTCTGACCTACCAGTAAGGAGAGTGTAGTCTTATTCAAGGATACACTAGTCACCGGATTCACTACCTGTATCTCACAGGAAGCTTCTACCTCAGATCCGTCCATTGCAGTTGCTGTTATCGTAACAGTACCAAGCTTCTTTCCGGTTACCTTACCCTTCTGGTTAACGGTAGCAATATCCGTATCACTTGACGTCCAGAATACATCTTTATTAGTGGCATTCGGCGATGAAACAGTCGCCACTAAGAACACCGTCTTGTCAATACCGAGATAATATGTCTGATGATTTAATGTAATCGTTGTTACACCCTCTAATACAGTAAGCACACAGGAGGCTGTAAAACCGCCATCCTTTGTAGTACAGGTGATTATAACAGTTCCGCCTGCAATACCTGTCACCTCTCCATCCTCAGAAACGGTTGCAATACTTGTATTGGAAGATTTCCAGGTAACACCCAATTCAGTGGCAGCACTAGGATTTACAGATACCTTCATTTTGAACTTCTCACCGACATAAATGGTCTTTTCAGTGAAGTTCAGGATTAGTCCGTTAACCGGTAAGGTGACATTAACCTTACAGTATGCCACTGCACCGGAAGCAAGTCTTGCTATAATCGTAGCAGTACCGGTTCCTTTTGCTGTAACCTTACCCTCATCGTCCACCGTTGCAACCTTGGTATCAGTGGATTCCCATACTATAGCAGCATCCGTGCTGTTTTTCGGTGTTAAGGTTGGTTTAAATGTATGAGTCTCACCAACCTTGAGGTTCAGGGTAGATGCATCCAGCTTAATTCCAGAAGCCACCTGCTTTACCGTAATGTTACAATATACAAATTGTCCATTTTCCATAGTCTTCAAAATAATCGCTGTAGTTCCTACACTCTTAGCAGAAACTAAGCCTGTCTTATCGACTGTAGCAACACTTGGATTAGTAGATATCCAGGTAACACTACTATTTGAAGCATTCGTAGGAAGTATTACATAGGTTAATCTTTGAGATTGACCAACATACATTGTCTTACTTGTCTCATCCAGAGCAACGGAGGTTACAGGTACATTTACCGTAATATTACATACCGCTGTTATGGCAGGTGAATCCTCAGATGTTGCTATGATTGAAGTCTTTCCTGCTTTCTTTACGGTCACCAATCCGGTAAACTTATCGACTGTCGCTACCGATTCATCGGTAGATGTCCATATAATCGTCTTATTCAAGGCACTATCCGGCTCTACAGTTGCTCGTAGCTGTATCCTTGTAGTCTTCAAATCTACCGTAATGTTAGTCTCTGACAATGTAATACCTGTCACCGGCTGTTGAACACTGATGTGACTATAGCCCACTATAACATTATCCTGATTAATTGCAGAAAGCACTGCGTGTCCGCCTTTTTTAGCTAAGACCGTAGCCGTTAAAGCACTTGATTCAACTATCTCGATAATGCTTGAATCAGATGATTTCCATTGCAAGGTTATGTTCGTCAGATCCTTTGGCTTTATCTCCGCATGAAATGTCTTATAATCACCAATTGCCATAGGCCATTTATCAGGCTTAATGGTAATCGTGTCTACCGATTGCTGCACGATAATATCACAGTAAGCCTCTTTAACGACACCATCAATGGTCACTCTTGCAATAATCCTTGCTTTACCTTTTTTTACACCGGTAACCAGACCAGTACTATCCACTGTCGCAATGTCTTCTGCAGTACTCTCCCATTCTACCACTGCTGTTCGATCCGTTACATCTGCGATCAGCTGAAGGGTTCCCTTAGTATTGATAACTGCATTACTCAAGCTAAGTGAAATTCCGTCGATAACCTTAACCGTAATTACAAAATCAGGGACAGGAAAGGTAAATAAATTTAAGCTCGTATTTAAGGTACAGGTAATGATAGCCGTACCCCTCTTCGAAGCTTTCAATATACCATTCGCAGTTACACTAACCACATTCGGATCACTGGAACTATAATTAAAGGTATTTCTGCTTGGAATATTCGAGTTTTTAAATATATCATAGGTATTATCTACCTGCATTGTAAGGTTGAGATCAGTAACACGAATCGGAACCACGATCTTCATGTAAGCCTTATCCACAGCTGTATCTACTTTGTATTCCTCATTCGCCATGGCATATATCTCATAGGTTCCCGCCTTAACATTTTCGAATTCAACATTACCACTTAAATCACTAATGGTATATTTTAGCTTGTTAGAATCCTCACTCAGCTTTTTACGAGGTTTTACACTTAGGTCATATACCTCCCACTTCAGATACTTGGCAAGCTTAGCTTCAGATTCAATGAGAAATCTGCTCGGTACATCCTCTACTATATTGATAGGATCAATACTACCATTGGAAACAGCAGATGGCCTTGATATTGCACTTCCTGATACAGAAGTAAAGTTAATTTTAAACTTCGGAGTTACTACTACTGTCACAGTCTTACTCAAGGGCTTATCTCTACCTGACATAGTAGTCGTCTGAATCGTAATATCAGCAGAACCGCTACCGATTGCCGTCAACTCCCCGCTTATCTCATCCACAGCGACAACCTCATTATTACTACTGGAAAACATGATACCACCCGTAATAGCACCGCCTGAAACCGTTGTAGAACCAGAAGTATAATCTATATATTTTAGCTTGATTGTCTTCGTATCACCGACATTCTTTAGCTCAATTACTTCCTTCCCTGTCGTTGTGATCTGCTTCATAGGTGTCTTACTCTTATCGACTTGAAGGTCTACCCAGACAGTACAGCTTATCGTCTTCTTATAGCTTCCTGAGATTATGTCTGCAATGATTGTAGTATAGCCAGGCCCCTTTCTTATCAGATTCTGTGTATCTCCATCATCGTCCGGTTTCTCCAAACTCACTACACCAGGCGATACAGATTCCCATTTCACAGTAACAGGGGTTGCCCATCCTTCGGCGATTACCTTGATGGAGTCCGAAGAATTTTTCAATTCAATCGTGGAAAGATGACTATATTCCTTGCCTCCTATTAGAAAACGAAACTCAGGAAGCGTAGTACTTGATGCATTAGCCTCTTCCTGCCGGACTCCGGTTAATAGGCCCAAAAATAATAAACAGAATACGAACGAAATTCCCACCTTTTTTGCTATACTCATTATGTAACCTCCTAAACCATATCTTAATCAATATATCGGTAAAACTCATGGATTATATTAGCTATCTTACCAATATAATAAATGGGATTTTTGGCAGTATTGTGTCAAACCATGTAGTAAATATTGGGTATTTGTATAATCAGCACCACCAGTGTGAACTGGTGGTTTGCTCTGCCCCTGTAAGGGGCTATTGCCGGCATGGGCCTCAAAGGCCCTTCGAAAGTAAGGGCCTCAACCGCACCACTTTCTCTGGCTAACCCT
>JAEYOQ010000065.1 GCA_023411555.1 Bacillota bacterium | reverse complement strand
GTAAGCGTCAAATCATACGCTCCTAATAAATTTTAAGCGCCGCTTATTTGCGACGCTTACTGTAACAATCAGCCGGAAGTGTTCTTGACCACGGCATGAGTGGCTCCAGCTTTGATTGTTCTATATTTCCATTCTTATCGATGATTTTGGGTAGTTTTGTGAGAAGATAGCTGATGTAATAATACACGTTGAGATTGTTTGCCCTAGCTGTTTCTGTAATGCTGTAGATGATTGCACTTGCCTGGGCACCTCTTGTTGTATTTATCGTCATCCAGTTCTTACGGCCGATGGTGAAATTCCGGAGAGCACGTTCGCTGGCTGAGTCATCAATGGGAACTTCTCCGTCAGTTAAAAATACTTTGAGGTATTCTTCCTGATTTACGCTGTATTGAAGTCCGGAAGCGGTTTTTCCTTTCGGAGGAACCACCTTGTTCGACAGGCATTTTTTCACCCACGCAAAGTATTCCTCCACCAATGGCTTGATTGAGGTCTGGCGTTCCTTTAAGCGTTCTTGCGGTGACAGCTCCTTCAGGCTGTTCTCCAGATCGTAGATTGCACCGATACGGACCAGAGCCTGATATGCGATCGATTGCTGTATCAATTTCTCATTGCCCTTGCCGATGGCCTTTATCGCATCTGCATAATCCCTGCGGGCATGAGCCCAACAGTTGGCATTTATTATCCCTTCCAGATCGCGTGCAGTCTTGTGATACTGTTCAAGACCATCCGTCACCAGGATCCCTTGGAAGTCTCTATAGTACTCTTTGGGATGGTCACTGTGACGCGTCTTTTGATACTCATATACAACGATCTTTGGAACCGGACTTAACTCACCGGTGAGATGCACCCACATATAGCTTTTACTACCAGCAGGTCGACCATCATGAATTACTTCAACAGTAGTCTCATCACACTGATTCACACGAGCCTTTAAAGAAGCTGATTTCATAAGTTCATATACTGGCACGAAATACTTTTCAGCAGCATTAACCGTCCAGTTGGACATGGTCTGCTTCGACAGATTCAATCCATTTGTCTGGAAATCACGCGCAATCCGATCCAGCGGATTGCCATTGACATACTTGGCATTAATGATTGCTGCCTCCAAAGAAGGTGTTGCAATACTTCCCCGGAACAAAGTATTCGGATGATCTCCGCGAAGAAACTCATCCTGATGCATCCCATCGGTTCCGACATATACCTTGATCACATGCTTTTCAGCAATCCATTTGGCAGGCTCGAAACGTAGTTGCCAGAATACTTCATCCGGCATGCTTCTCCAGTTACCTTTACCAAAGGTATCGAGGAGTTTTTCCTCTGTGACATCATGAGGGATTTCCTCCTGCGGGAAGTCCTTTAAATCTTCTTCACGTTGCCCTTTCATCTTGCTTTTACGAGGTTTCTTTTCTGCTTCAATAATTGTTTCTTCAATCGTTGGCTCCGGTATGTTCTCATCGCAGCAAGCCTCAGCCTCATTGAAGAAGGATATCTGGCCTGTAATCGCTTCCAGTTTCTCGGACTGACGACCAAAGCGCTGCTGATTTGCAAGACGGACCTGTTCCATAAGGTTCTCATAATCCTGTTCCAGCTTGTCCAGACGATCCTGCATCTGGTAGATGATATCGTCCTTTGTTCCGGTATCCATTGTATTCAGTTCATCGGAAGTGAATTTTTTGCACATATTTTTCGCCTTTCTGTATTGTATCCATTATAACAGAAATGCTTAAAAATAGCCAGTTTCAGGACTTTTAAGACACGCAGAGTCCCGTCATTTTGCCACCATGCCTGAGCTTGTCATTCCCTATCTGAAGCGTTGGAAATATGGAGTTTTCAAGGTTCAAAAAGTTTGTAAAAAGGCCATATGTAGGCCTTGGGCGACTTCTGAATCCACCAAGAAATCTGTCATTCCAGATGGATCCTATGTTCAAAAAAAGGGAATATTTTCTCTGTTTTGTACAAACATCAGCAGATTTTTGTTGGAGTTACATCTTTTATCTTCAGATCTAGCGGATTCAAACCGAGCATCAGATAGTTATACTGTTCTTCTGTAAGCTCAGCAGCTTCTTCCGCTGTACGGGGCCAGGACAGGGTACCATCTTCAAATCTTTTGTACAAAAGTAAGAAGCCATCTCCCATCCAGAGTAATCCTTTCATACGATCGGATTTTCTGCCACAAAAGAGGAACAAAGTTCCCCTTTCAAATGGGTTTTGATTATATTTACCGCCGATAATCATCGAGAGTCCGTCGATGCTTTTTCTCAGATCTACGGTTCCGCAGGCAAGTACTACACGGCGTATTCCGGCAGCATCCTCAAGCATGTGACACCTCACAGAGGATTCTCGACAGCAGGTCATCCGCGATATCATTCGATAACGCAATGGTCATTGTCGCAGTTTTGATCACAGCGGTTGGCCTGATAGTTTCAGGGATGATATCTGAAACTGATTTCGTCGGCCCCGGCATACGGATCTCGGCAAAGGAAACTTCTGATGTTTCCTTTGCGACAGGCAACATCGGAGAATGATCCATTTGTTTAAAAGCTTCTGTTCGTAACTTACGTTGCCAGTAGTAATACGATTTTTCACTAACTTGATTCTCAGTCATCCATTGCTTTGCACTCATTTCAGCCGGTCTATTTTGGCACTGGAGTATGATGTCCTTCCATCTTGAATTGCGTACGGTATGAGATATTTGATCCATGGTAAGTGGCCTCCTATAACTAATAGTTTTTTGCATTTTTTAAAGTATGCCACAAAAAATGTATTTCGCCTAGGCGAGCGATTTGACGCTTACGATCATACCGAATACAATCAAACAAATACCGATCATACCCAACCAATCAGGAGAGGTATCGCCTAAAAATAAGATACCCCCTATCAATGTAAAGATCACTTCTCCGGATTGAGTAGATTCAATTACTGCCAGATGTTGTTGATTTGATTTTACTAAGTATATGTATATCCGCTCCCGATATGGTCGAACTGTAATTGCGATTCGTGCTTTAGAAGACAGTGGAATTAATGAAGCCTTGTTCCATAATGCAGACGAGGAGGTTAAGAAAACTATTTTATACCGTGTCTCCAAAAGGGTATATAACGGTGAGTTGATTCCTCCGGAAAGCGATAATTTCACCTCGGATATTAATCTGTTTAATTATCAGGCAAAGGTACTGAAAGAACTTGCTGAGGAAGAAGCCTTTATCGTAATTGGTAGATGTGGTGACTATATTTTGCGTGACAGAAAAAACACGATCTCCATATTTATAACTGCGGATCAAGAGGCTTGTATCAAGCATGAGATGGAGAGACTCGTCTGTAGTAGAAGAGAAGCCATAAAGCATATTACCAAAACGAACAAATTCAGAAGTGATTACTACACTTATCATACAGGTCTTAAGTGGAGAAATCCCGATAATTATGATTTATGTATTAACACAAGTAAGCTTGGGTATGAAAATACAGTAGAATTAATTAAGAATTATGTTACAATGAGAATTGGAAAATAGAGGTATAATCTACTCGAAATCTGTGTAATAAGTAAAATAAATATCAATCAAAAAAAATGAAATCAGGTGTATATCATGGAGAACTTAGGATACTACGATGGGAAATATGATTTAATTGAAAATATGACCGTACCTTTTGAAGACAGGGTACATTTTTTTGGTGATGGTGTATATGATGCCACATGCGCAAGGAACCATATCATCTTTAATTTGGATGAGCACATCGACAGATTCTATAACAGTGCAGGACTTTTACAGATCAATATTCCCCATACTAAGGAAGAACTAAAGAATATTTTAAATGAAATGGTTCTGAAGGTGGATGGAGAAACGCATTTTGTCTACTGGCAGGTGACAAGAGGGGTTGCACCCAGAAAGCACATATTCCCAGAAGCACCTGCAAAGTTATGGATTATGATAAGACCTTCAGAGATGGGTGATCCTTCCAAACTATTAAAGCTCATAACAGTGGAGGATACAAGATTTTTGCATTGTAATATTAAAACATTAAATCTAATTCCAAATGTTATAGCATCACAGAAGGGGGAGCTGGCAGGCTGTGATGAGATTGTATTTCATCGCGGCGACAGAGTTACGGAATGCTCACATAGTAATGTGAGTATTATTAAGGATGGACAGTTTATTACTCCTCCGACTGATCACTACATATTGCCCGGAATTGCAAGAGCACATTTGATTAAGATGTGTAAAAGGCTTGGCATACCGGTATATGAGACTCCCTTCACCGTTAAGGAAATGATGGAAGCAGATGAGGTTATCGTATGCTCATCAAGTAATTTTTGCCTGTCAGCTTATGAAATAGACGGTCAAAAGGTTGGAGGAAAGGAGCCTGAACTACTTCATAAGCTTCAGGACGCAGTGATGGAGGAACTCATAGAAGCCACCAATCCGAAGGAGGGCTGAAGTTCCATGACGAAGGAAGAATTGTCTATCTTTAACGTTGGAGAAAACTTGGACAATTTAATGAATTTGGATCCCAGAGGGTATGGAGTATGTCGTATTTTATATGCAGGAAGCAGAGCTTATACCGGAGAACCGCTAAGTACCCACTGTGCTAAGAAGCTTGTTGAGACCATAAAGCCCGGTGATTTTGTGTATATTCTTACCGGTTTCATCTTACTACCCCATAAGCTGCCTGAGACGGATGGAATTGTTAGCTCCATGCTTCTATGTCGATCCCTGGTGGAGGCTTTTGATGCAAAGCCGGTAATCATCTGCCCGGAGGATACCATAGAGGCGATAAAGAAGTGTGCCGGTGTAGTCGGTCTCCATTGCTATACAGATATGGATAGTGTTACAGAGCTTCCTATTTCTATGGGTGTAATCGCTTTTACAAAGGATGAGGAGAAAGCAGAGGAGCAGGCAGACCAAATTATTGCTCGTAAGCTACCCAAGGCTGTAATTGCTATAGAAGCAGCCGGAGCCAATAAATATGGAGAGTATCATAACGCAGCCGGTATCAACATAACTGAACTGGAAGCAAAAACAGATATCTTATTTGAGAAGCTGAAAAAGAAAGGCATACTCAATATTGCCATCGGTGATTTGGGAAATGAAATGACAGTGTTCTAGCAAAAGGATATTTTGAGGCAAAGTAAAGATGCTACGTCATCTATGGAGGTAAGAGTGCCGCCATTGGCTGCGGAAAGGATGAGAATATGTCCGATTTACGTATATTACCGGCAGGGGATTTGTCTGTTGTAGCTGAATTTGGGAATGAAATAAGCGCCACCTGTAATAACAGGGTCAGGCTGTTAAATCAAAACCTAAAAAAGAGCAAAATAAAAGGTATTGTAGAGACGGTTCCTACCTTCCGGTCCTTACTAATATATTATGATCCCCTTATGATATCCTATGAAAAGCTGTGTGACTGCATTCGTTCTGCTTCCAAGACAAAAGGTGATATGGAAGTGGATTCCAGACTAATTATAGAGATACCCGTCTGCTATGGAAATCAGTACGGTGAGGATCTTGCTTTTGTTGCAGAATCTGTGGGAATGAGTGAAGAAGAGGTAATAAAGATACATTCTAGCACAGATTACCTTATCTATATGTTAGGCTTCCTACCGGGCTTCCCTTATCTGGGAGGAATGGATCCAAGACTATCGACTCCTAGGCTACCTAATCCGAGAACCTCCATACCGGTAGGATCTGTCGGGATAGGTGGAGATCAGACCGGAGTTTATCCAATGGCTTCCCCTGGTGGGTGGAGACTAATAGGAAGAACACCCTTAAAGTTATATAATAGTGAAGGGGAGAAGCCCACATTGTACCAGGCAGGTGATTATATTCATTTTCATCCAATTGATGAAGAAGAATATAATCGTATTGAAGAGCAGGTAAAGAGTGGGGCCTATAGGTGTAGAATAACCACCCACAAGATTTGAAGAGGGGGAAAGAAATATGAGTATTCAAATTATATCTCCCGGTGCTTTAACTACGGTACAGGATTATGGAAGAGTAGGATTGTGTGAAATCGGATTTTCCCCCTCCGGTGCAGTCGATGTCAGTTCTATGGAACTTGCGAATATTCTGGTTGGTAATGATATGGGGGAAGCGGTTCTGGAATGTACTATACTAGGTCCTACCATTCATTTTACCAGGGATAATATAATTGCAATTACCGGTGCCTTCATGACTCCTAAGATTAATGACAGGGATATTCCTATGAATAAGGCAGTTACAGTAAAAGCTGGTGAAGACCTGTCTCTGGGCGTTGCAGTAACCGGGTGTCGTACCTATATTGCGTTTGCAGGGGGACTGCGGATTAAAGAATGCTATGGCAGTAAGTCCACTGATCTGAAATGTGTCATCGGTGGTCATTGTGGTAGGGCATTAAAGGCGAAGGATGATATAGAATTCGCATACCCGACTTCTTATCTTAAAGGGATGGAGAAACGCGTCTATAAGAAAATTGAAGCAATTGCCTCTCCCAGGACAATTCGCGTCATTATGGGTCCTCAGGATGATTATTTTACTGAGGAAGGAATCAAGATCTTTCTAAGTCGCTCTTATAAGCTGACCAGTGATTCCAACCGAATGGCCTGTAAACTATCCGGTCCTATCATTACCAGTAAAAAGGCCACAGACATCATCTCGGATGGCATCTCATTAGGCTCCATCCAGGTAGCCTCCAACGGTCAGCCAATGGTAATGCTGTCAGACCGACAGACCACGGGTGGATATGCCAAAATAGCAACCGTAATATCCACTGACATTCCCTCCATAGCCCAATGTAAGCCAGGGGATTCCTTACTTTTTCAAAGTGTTTCTCTAGAGACTGCCCATAAGCTTTATAAACAGCATGTGAAGTTGATGAAGGAATTGCAACGAAAAATGAAATAACAATATTAATGTTTGTAAACTATTTCATGAAGTAATAGCGCATTATGCAATAGTGAGCTGACCGGAGAATATACAGATATTGTGAGGTTCTGGAGACCTGATTTTGTCAGCTTTTTAATCGGCTGCAGCTTTTCCTTTGAAGAAGAATTATTAGAAGCTAACATAACAGTTAGACATATAGAGGAGCATTGCAATGTTCCTATGTATCTAACCAATATCCCATGTGAAAGGGCAGGAATATTCTCCGGCAACATGGTCGTGAGTATGAGACCGATCCCTTACAGAGATGTTCCCAAAGCTGTAGCAGTAACAGCCGCTATGCCCAGAGTGCATGGAGCTCCGGTGCATATCGGATGCCCGGAGGCAATCGGGATCAATGATATTAATCAACCTGATTTTGGTGATATGGTAACAATAAAAGAAGGTGAAGTACCTGTGTTTTGGCCCTGCGGAGTAACACCCCAGGCAGCACTTATGGCATCTAAGCCACCCTTTGCAATTACGCATGCTCCCGGTCATATGTTTATAACAGATATTAAGAATGTGGAATTGAAAATATAGAAAGGCAGCAGAGGAGGTCAATATGTATACGATTGATTTGAATTGCGATTTAGGTGAGAGCTATGGTAGATATACCCTTGGCATAGATGAAGAGGTTATTCCTTTCATATCATCGGCTAATATTGCCTGTGGATATCATGCTTCCGATCCGGTAATTATGGAAAAAACAGTGCAGCTGGCTAAGATTAATGGTGTGCATGTGGGAGCCCATACAGGATTTCCGGATCTACTTGGTTTCGGTAGAAGAAATATGTCTTTGTCGCCAAAGGAAGCAAAAGCCTATACTATATACCAGATTGGTGCATTGATAGGCTTTTGTAAAGCGGTAGGCGTTCCACTATATCATGTGAAGCCTCACGGAGCTTTTTATAATATGGCAGCAAAGGATTACGAATTATCCTGTGCAATCTGTGAAGGTATTGCTGCAGTCGATCAAAAACTTGTTCTACTCGGTCTAAGTAACAGCCAGATGGAAAAGGCAGCAAAGACCCTAGGAATTGTCTTCAAGCAGGAGGTATTTGCAGATAGGGCATATGAAGACGATGGTAGCCTGGTAGCCAGAAGTAAGCCAGGCGCAGTAATCGAGGATGAAGAACTGGCAATCAAGCGTGTAGTTAAAATGATTAAAGAGGGAAGGGTAACCTCAATTAATGGAAAGGAAATTGAGCTTAAGGCGGATTCTGTATGTGTTCACGGAGACGGTGCAAAAGCATTAGCCTTTGTAAAGCTGATTCGTAAAATCCTGACAGATGAGGGAATACAGGTGAAAGCATTTTGAAAAATAATACAAACATTAGGAATGCACACTGTGCAGTAGTGATAAACCGTGGAGTGTGCATTTTTTTCCCTGATTTACTGTTAATCTAAATAACTAACAGCTTTATAAGGTCTACGATAATTATATTTCGATATTTTTATCCCTGATTTCGGATTGCTGGCATGAATCACTTTTTTATTCCCTATATATAGGGCAACATGATTTACCTGACCATTTTTCGTATAGAAAATTAGATCACCGGGCCTGAGATTGACTAGGGGAACGCATTTGCCACCTTTCGCTTGTTCTTTTGAGGTTCGTGGCAGTCTGATTCCCTTACTTTTAAATACAGATTGTGTGAAGCCGGAGCAATCGGTGCCTTTCGTCAGACTGGTTCCTCCCGTGACATAAGGATTACCCTTAAATTGTAAAGCATATGCAACAATCTCATTTCTTAGAGAAGAAATATCCTTGTCATTATTCTTTGATGTGATTGATATTATAAATTTACGTATGTTTTTTTTAAAACACCTAGATTTCATACCTGTATGCTCACTTTCTTAAGGTAATATAAACAATTAAGTAGTAATTAGCATCTAATGTTGTCGATATTATTTTATGATTTTCGACAAAAGTGGTTACTGGATTTTGTCCTATCTACTGAAAGTGAAGGCAGAAAAGATCAAAAATTGCACACTGTACGGTGGCGTTAAACCGTAGAGTGTGCATCTTTTTTGTAGGGCTATCTTTAAAAAACCACCAGCTATGCTGGTGGATCCCAGTGGCTTCTAGCGTTTTCATAAGAGAACTCCTTTGTTATAATGAGTGTGGGTCTCAAACCGCACTATAATAA
>JAEYOQ010000064.1 GCA_023411555.1 Bacillota bacterium | reverse complement strand
ACGCAAAAAATTCTGAAAATCCAACTTCCAGAGGAGCACATCACGGTGTTCCCTATTTTTTTACTCAAAAAGAAAGGACGTGTTTCAATCCTAACTTAAAAATGTTAGTTTTGAAACACGCCCTTTTCATATTTTATTTGGAAGTCAACCGCAAGTGGTATTTCAAATTACGATTACCCTTACCCAAAGTACTTAACTCGTTCATCAAGAGGTAAGAATTCCTTTGCACCAGGTTCTGCCAAGCGGTTACCAAAAGGCATCTGGGCGAGTAGTCTCCAGTTCTCCGGAAGTTCCCATGCGCTACGGACCTCATCATCAATTAGAGGATTATAATGCTGTAGAGAAGCTCCTAAGCCTAACTCCTCCAGTGCTGTCCATACCGTAAATTGGAGCATACCACTGGACTGGGTAGACCAGAGCGGAAAGTTATCCTTATATAAGGAGAATGCCTCCTGAAGGCCCTTTACAACTGCCTGATCCTCGAAGAATAGAACGGTTCCGTAACCATTCTTAAAGGAATTCATCTTCTCATCAGTAGATGCAAAAGCCTCTGCCGGAACAAGCTTACGAAGTGTCTCACGTACAATCTCCCAAAGCTTATCATGTTGTTCTCCGACTAATACGACGACTCTGCCGCTCTGGGAATTGAAGGAGGTAGGAACATGCTTCACAGAATGCTCCACTGCTTTCTTGATATCCTCCTCCGATACCTTAATATCTTTACCAATAGCGTAATAGGATCTGCGGTTTTCAATTGCTTCGTTAAATGATTTACTCATATTATTACCTTCCTCTCTTAATTAACAAAATAATTTGTACTTATATCAATCTGTTAGTATTCCAAAATATGTATAATATATAAACTTCTTTTGCAATGATTGCTTACAATTTAATTTAACACCATTTACTTGGATTTGTCAATACTTTTATTTGACATTTCTATAAATATTGTATAAAATCTAATTGTAAGCGTAAATTGCATATTTATTGTGATGCAATACAGCTTATATCTGGCATAATATATTTTACTAATAGAAAGAGAGGTAAGCATATGGATACAGTGAATAATAATAATTCCACACGAATTGAAACAGATAAAACAAGCTATGATTTACTCATGCTGGATAATCAGCTCTGTTTTTCATTATATGTATGCTCCAAGGAGATAATAAAAAAGTATAAAAATCTTTTAGACCCCTTTGGTTTAACCTATACCGGCTATATCATCATGATGGCTTTATGGGAAAAGGATGACATTACAGTAAAGGATCTTGGCAAGCGCCTTTATCTAGATTCCGGAACTTTAACACCGATGCTAAAAAAGCTGGAGGTTCTGGGATACATTAAGCGTATCCGAAGCTCCAGCGATGAACGTAATGTATATATTCAATTAACTACAAAAGGTCAAGAATTAAAGCAGGAGGCAATCGGCGTCCCAAAGAGCATGATCTGCAATCTGGATCTTGATCCGAAATTCGCAAGTAGTTTACTGGAATCCCTTCATAAGATGATGCTTCGACTTGAAGAAACTACCGATCCTACCGCTGATTGATGCTACCCCTTTAATATTGTTTTGATTCCCTTGATGATATGACCATTGACCATATGTAGGAGCCCCTCCATCATTCCTTCCGATACTGCTCCTTCGCCTGTGGTTACTAAGGAGTGAAAGGGCATCTCTTTAATCATATTGGACATCATAGCCTCTTCCCCCTCAGAGTCCTTGGTCACTTTTTTTGTCATCCGATCCGCTGCCTTAAGTACAACCTTGCCTATCAAGGTATGTTCGATATCCTCCAGCGTATTATTGTGATCATAGGGTCTCTTTGGCATACTATCATGTATCGGCAACGGCTCACCATAAAGTGCAGCAAATTCCTGATCCGGTATCCAAAGTTCTCCCTGGGGAAGTTGATAATAAGTCGGTGCCTGTTCTCTCAGATCAGGTTGTGGCTTATTAGGGCTATCAAGCATTACTGTCTGTTGCAGTCTGACATCCGAACCGGAAGCACCGACGCTGATCTTGTATACACCACTTTCCGCATACCAGTCCTTAATTAGCGTATTGTAATAACCAAATTCCCTTGTATCAAGTGAGATGCTAATTCTCTTGGTCTCCCCTTCGGCAAGTTCAACCTTTTTAAAAGCCTTCAATTCCTTAATCGGTAAGAATACTGTTGGATTATCATGACCGACAAATAGAAAGACGATCTCCTTGGCTCTGACATTTCCTTCGTTGGTAACGGTGAAGGTGATGTCAAGGAGCTCACCATATTCACAGCAATCCTTACTCACCTCCAAACCAGCATAGGAAAACCTAGTATAGGATAAACCATATCCAAAGGGAAAACGAACCGGTTTTCCTGCCTTTTCATAATAACGATATCCTACGTAGATACTTTCTCGGTATTCTACTGTATTTCTACCACCCGGAAAGTAATGATAGGATGGATTGTCAGCCAGCTTCAAGGGCCAGGTCTCCGCCAGCTTCCCGCAAGGAACTGCCTTCCCTAACAATAGATTAACTACTGCTCTTCCACAGCCTTCTCCTCCCAGATAGGCTAGCATAAGCCCCTTCACCTTATCGTACCAAGGAAGCTCCATCGCCGCACCTCCGTGCAGAATAACCACCACATTGGGATTGCATGCTGTAACAGCAGATATCAGACGGTTATGATGGTCTGGCATCTCCATGTTAGTGCGATCGTAGCCTTCCGATTCATAGCCTTCCGGCAGACCTGCAAAGAGATAAACTATATCCTTTCCCTTCACCGCCTCACAGGCTTCTATAATTAGCTTCTCCTCCTGATCCCTAGTAAGTTTACAGCCACTAGTCAGGTCATAACCCTGGGCATAGGTTAGATTAAGTCCCATTTCTCCCATGACCTCAAGAGCATTCTCTACCTTAATCGGGTGAAGCTTTGAGCTGCCAGCTCCCTGATATCTGGGTCTTTTTGCAAAGGCTCCTATAACAGCTACCCTTTGATCCGGTCTACCTGGTAAGATGTTATCTGTGTTCTTAAGTAATACGATAGATTGCTCTGCTGCCTTTACCGCCAGTTCATGATGCTTTTCGGCATCATATCGATAATTCTTCCTTCTTACTTCCATCTGACTAAGGATTAATTCCGTTATTCTTTGAGCTGACAGATTCAGCTTCTCCTCACTAAGCTCTCCCTTCCTCACTGCTGACACCAGCTTGGCATCATTAATCCCCATACTTCCTGGCATCTCTAGGTCCATTCCTGCCATAATCCCAAGGGAACGGTTGCTGACGGCTCCCCAATCTGACACGACGAGTCCTTCAAATCCCCATTCCTCGCGCAATATTTTAGTCAGCAGCTCCTGCTTCTCACTACAATATTCACCATTCAAGCGATTGTAGGCGCACATAACTGTCTTCGGTCGTCCCTTTTTCACTGCAATCTCAAAGGCCCTCAGATAGGTTTCACGGAGAGCTCTCTCATCCACAACCGCATCGATTGTCATCCGTCTTCTCTCCTGATTATTTACTGCAAAATGCTTTAGCGAGGTACCAATCCCCGTGCTTTGTACGCCCTGAATCATTCCGGCAGCCATCTCTCCTGACACCAAGGGATCTTCACTGTAATATTCAAAGTTACGGCCACATAGGGGACTCCTCTTCTGATTCGCACCCGGGCCCAGAATAACACTTACCTCCTCCTGAAGGCATTCTTCTCCAATTGCACGGCCAACCTCAGCTGCCAGGTCTACATCAAAGCTACAGGCCATGGCACTGGCAGTAGGGAAACATACTGCAGGAAGGCTATCACCTATCCCAAGATTATCTGTGGAGCCTACCTGCTTACGAAGTCCATGGGGTCCGTCATCCACCATGATTGAAGCCAGCCCCAGCCGAGTAATCCCCTTTAGATTCCAGCAATCCTTTCCGGAGCATAGACTGGCCTTCTCCTCCAAAGTCATCTGGGCGACCAACTCCTTTGCCTTAGCTCCTATGGAGTACTCTCTATTCTCTATCATGGCATTGTCCTCCGATATAGCTTTGCCTCATAGGGACGAAGCTGATTGGCTTCCTCTGCATAATTGGAGAGAAGCAAAGTGAACTCCATATTTTGTGGAAGACTAGGAAGTGTATGCTCACTGATATTTGCTTCAATATAGAATTCTTCCTTACCCAGTCTTCTATAATAGGTGAATACATCCTTTTTCTTGCTATTAACGACCTCAAAGCTTCCGTAGATCAATGCCTCGTGCTCCTTGCGAAGCTGAAGCAGCTTCTGATAAAACCGCCAAATGGAATTCTCATTCTCCTGCTGACTAGCGACATTCCATTTCAGATAATCATTATCCGAAGCCAGCCAGGGCTCGCCCTCGGTAAAGCCGGCATTTTTTTCATTGCTCCACTGCATCGGCGTTCTGGCATGATCCCTGCTTCCACTCAGCACCTTTTTCCACGCCTCCTTCTCTCCAAGGGTGGGAAGAAGCTCTGCATAGTAATTAATGCTTTCCACATCCCTCATCTGTTCAATACCGGTAAAGGCTTGATTGATACTGCCAATCTCCTGTCCTTGATAGACAAACGGTGTTCCCTTTAAGGTCAACTGTAGCAGGGCCAAAAGCTTCCCCAGAACCTCACGAATTGCCGGGTCCGGATTAATCTTTGAAATCATCCTTGGATTATCGTGATTCTCATAGAAGATTGACATCCAGCAATTATCACCGTAGTTCTCCATCCAATCTATCATGTACTCCTTAAGGTAATTCAAATCATAACGATAATCCTCGAACCTTACATGACCAGGTGTCTCCAGATGATCAAAGGAGAATACCATATCAAGCTCTTTCCTCTCCTCTCCGGTCAGCAACTTACTCATATGCATTCCCACACCCGGCGTCTCTCCTACGGTAAAGGCCTGATAGGGTTCAAAGGCTTCCTTTTTAAGCTCACGCAGGTAATCATGAAGCTTTGGTCCATAATAATAATTTTCAATTCCATAGTATCCCATCAGCTTTCCGATGCTTTCGTCTCCCTCCGGAAGTCCTTCTCTCTTGGAGATATAATTGATTACGTCCATTCGAAATCCATCTACACCCTTGGCAAGCCACCAGCGAATCATGGTTTCGATTTCCTTTCTCAACTCTCTATTCTCCCAGTTCAAATCCATCTGCTTCTTAGAGAAAAGATGAAGTCCCCATTCCTTTAGCTCAGGATAATAGTTCCATGCCGACCCACTGAAGAAAGAGGTCCAGTTATTCGGAGCCTTATCCTCCCCAGATTCCCGAAACAGATAATAATCATGATACTTTGATGTCTTATCCTTCAAGGCTTGCTGGAACCATGGATGCTCATCGGAGGTATGATTTACTACCAGGTCCATAATCAGTCTCATACCTCTATTATGAACCTCCTGAAGTAATCGGTCAAAGTCCTCCATCGTACCGAATTCCTGCAGGATTGCATAATAATCACGGATATCATAGCCGTTATCATCATTGGGGGAATCATAGATTGGCGAAAGCCAGATTGCGTCTACTCCAAGCTCCTTCAAATAGTCCAATCGTGAGATTATTCCATTGATATCACCGATTCCGTCACCATCCGAATCCTGAAAGCTTCTAGGATATATCTGATAAAATACAGCTTCCTTCCACCAGGCTCTGGTGACATCCCCCTGCTTCATAACCGGTATATCTGCTTCACTGTTCAAGAGGGTAAGAAGGGTCGTAAAAAACTCCTGGCCGAGCAGCTTTTTGGTTAATCTGGCGACGGTTTTCAGCTTCATATTTCCGACAATCGGATTCGTAATCAGCCTTTCCTTTTTATTCAATTGAAGCAGCAGCTTATAAATCACATCATGACCGATGGGACTTAAATATACCTCTTTTATTCTACTATTGAGATTCAGTTTTCTACGCAATTTATTCCCCCGCTTTCTTCTGGTTTTCTTCCATCATTCTTGCAACTTCCTTCTCATCCAGCTTATATATCGCCATAATAATCAGCATTACCACATATCCAAGGCAGGGAATGAGACAGAAGATAATCCATATTCCCTCCAGTGCACGTGCTGTTTGTTGTGGTGCACGCTCAACATAACCAAATACCCCAAGTAAAACCAGGCAGAGGGTATTCGCTAATGCACCACCCAGCTTCGTCATAAAGGTCTGTATCGAGAATGCCATTCCCGCGGTTCTTTCACCAGTATGATATGCCCCATACTCTATGCAATCTGCGGTAAACATGCCATACAGCAACAATGGAAGCTGCATGAAGGTAATTCGAACGGCAGCAATTGCGAGAAATAGCACCATATTGTCATAGCCTGCAAAATACTGGACAATACTAAGCATAATCGCAGCAACGGAGCTAATCACGGTAAGCCTCTTCTTCCCGAACTGTTTAATCAGTATCGGAAGTAAGGGCGATATTAATATAATCGGTATTATTACAACCGCCATAATAATCGTAACCATAGTCTCATCACCAAGATTAGAATTAGCAAAGTATACAGCCATAATCTGAAGGGTATTGGTAATCTCAATCCCCAGGAAGCCAATAAAATAGATTAATAAATACTTATTCTTGAATAAATACTGGAATATCTTAAGAAAGGAGATATCTTCACTATTCGGATATTTCACCCTCTCCTTGGCAGTAAACTGTAACGGAAACATTACAATAAAAGAGATCAGACAATAGATACCCACCGTCCAGGTCCACCCCACATTGGCTTTAATACTCATGAAGACAGCACTCGTAATGGCTGCGATAGCGGCAGCAAGTCTTCCGTAGGCCATAAGCTTATCTCTCTCATATGCGTTACTGGTCATGACCGTGGATAAGGAAAACAACGGTGAATCGGATATGGTATATACCATATCAAAGAACAGATAGGTCATATAAGCATAAACTAATTTTAACAGGTAGGGTCCATCAATATTGATGAACATCAAAAACAGCGAAAGGGGAACTGTATAGGTAGCCACCTTCAACCAAGGTAGGAATTTACCCTTTTTAAAGTTACACTTATCAACAATCGCCCCCATAATCGGATCATTGATAGAATCCCATACCTTTGCCAGAAGAAGTAATACCGCTGTGTCACTTAAGGTTAGACCTACGAACTCCGTATAAAAATACGTCAAAAATTGAAAAGGTAATACATAAATGATATTCTGCCCCAAAAAGAAGCCCGTGTACGACAACCGCTCCATTTTTGTTGTCTGCATTGCTTTTTTATCCATTGTTATATCCTCCCATACATTTATGAGCAGTCGCTCATATCGTTATTTTAACTCAATAATAGCATTTAGGCAATAAATATTGGTTACTTTTTACCAATATATGACGTCCAATATTGAAATATCTGAGAGAGTCTATTAGAATATTGATATCAGATTAAGCTTGGATGAAAGGATGTGATTCTTATCACAAACGAAGAGAAAAGAGAATTTATCTGTACGGTCAGAGAGCTGCTTCAAGTGGAGCAGGTTCTGGAGATGAACCGATACATTCAGCATGGAAACACCAGTACCTTGACCCACTGCCTTTGTGTTGCTTATCACAGTTATCGTCTTGCTCTCCTTCTACCCATGCAATTTCACTATAAGAGTCTGATACGAGGAGCAATCCTACATGATTTCTATCTGTATGACTGGCATATTCCTGATAAGAGTCATAGGCTCCATGGATTTGTACATCCGAAATTTGCTCTTCGGAATGCCAGACGATATTTCAATATAAATTCCATAGAAGAGGACATCATCTTTAAGCACATGTGGCCCCTGACACTAAGGACCGCTCCCAGCTGCCGTGAGTCCTTCTTGGTATGTATTGTTGACAAGGTCTGCTCTCTAGCTGAGACCTTATATATTCCCATTCAACCTAAGACCAGGCTATTTCAATATTGTAAGGGATAAAGAGGACTTTATTGTATAGGAATTTCAGAGAAATTTCCCATACAATTAAAAGCTGTATTGCCTATTCCATAAGTGATATCCTATGGGGAAGAAGCAATACAGCTTTATTTATTTAGAATATGAAAAACCTATAAAGCAACACAATGTGATGGAATGTTAGGTTAGGGTATCCAGGTGATTACCGGACGTTATGGGTCATTAGGATAAGTGCAGGCCCTCCTCAAAGCCAAGCATTAGATTCATATTCTGAATCGCTGCCCCGGAGGCTCCTTTTCCCAAATTATCGATGCGGGTCATTACAAGGGCTGTTCCCTTTGCATCATTGCCAAACACAAAAATCTCTGCCATGTTCGTATCATTACAGGCAGTAATATCTACTGCTCCGTCAAAAAGAATTGTATCATCAGCATAGGGCATCACCTTAACGAATTTCTCGCCGGCATAATGCTCTTCAAGCAGCTCCTGTATATTTCTCCCTGTCATTTTTTTTGAAAGAAGCTTTGTATGAAGCGGCAGCATTACTGCCATGCCCTTATAATTGTTGCCAAGGATCGGAACAAAAAGTGGTGCCTCCGATAACCCTGCATGTAAGGTCATCTCTGGTAAATGCTTGTGATTTAAGCTAAGTGCATAGGGTCTGGGCGCCTTTGCATAATCATTCCTACCCTCATTCGACTCATATTTCTCAATCAGAGCTTTCCCTCCACCACTGTAGCCGGTAAGGCTCTGACAGGTAATTGGATAGTCTGGTGCTATCACACCCTTTTTAACCAAGGGATAGGCCGCCAGAATGAAAGCGGTAGCATGACAGCCCGGATTACTCAATCTCTTACAGTTCTGTACCGCTGCCCGATGCTCCTTCGATAATTCCGGAAGTCCGTAAGTCCAATCGGAAGCCGTACGATGGGCCGTACTGGCATCAATCACCTTTGTAGCAGGGTTTGTTACTAGGCTGACTGCTTCCTTCGCCGCCTCGTCGGGTAAGCACAGGAACACTATATCTGCGTCATTCAGGCACCTAGCTCTTTCCTGCGGCTCCCTTCTTTTCTCATAATCTATTGTGATCATCTCAAGCTCTGAATATAAGCTTAATCTCTCATGGATCTTGAGGCCTGTTGTTCCTGATAATCCATCGACAAATACTTTCTTTTTCATAGGCTCACCTCATCTTATATATGTATATTGTCATGTATATTTATACATCTTTTTATATTAATATACATCCTAGAATATAGGATGTCAACAATAATTTCATATATAGAAAACCTGTAGAACATAATTTTCTATCTAGTTGACTTACCTTCCCCTAATCAAAAGAAAACACGCTCTGCGAACTTTCTTTTGTAACGAATAAAGGAGGGCTGTTATGCACCAGCCCTCCTTCTGAAAGTATCTATTTTGATCACTAAAAGCCTTGTATAACATTCTCATCTAAGGTCCTAAGAAGCTCCACAACCAGCTTTACACTGTTCTCATAGTCATAATAGGTTGAGATACTATAATGTGTATGAGCATAGCGAACGGGAACACCGACTACAATGGTTGGAATTCCCTGATTCGATAGATGAATTACTGAACCATTGGTTGTACCAGCTGCTCTCACCGCCTCCTGCACAGGAAGATTGCATCTAGCTGCTGTATCCAATGCAAAGCGCTGAAACCTTGGATTGGCTATCATCTTTCCATCGATGTGGCGAAGCATGGGACCCTTTTTGATTGCAGTTTGAATCTCATAGCTATCAACACTGGTGTCATCCGCTGGGCAGCCTTCAAATACTATTGCGACATCAGGACGGATCATTCTGGTAGTAACGGTACTGCCTCTTGCTCCGACCTCCTCCTGCGATGCGATTCCAGCAACAACATCTACCCCAAGGCTCTCACCCTGTAATGCTCTAAGCGTTGCTATTACACCTGCACAGCCTACGCGGTTATCAAATGCTTTTCCCATCATGATATCATGCTTCTTATCGTACTCAAAGTCCACATAAGGTACCACCGGTTCGCCAACTCGAATCTTAAAGTCCCTGATTGCTTCCTCCTTCGAGGAAGCACCTACATCTATCGTCATCTGCTTGATATCGATGGATGCATGTTTCTCCTGTTCACTCATGTAATGAGGAGGCTTACTGGTAATGATTCCTGGTATATATTCATAATCAGAATTGCGAACCCACACCTTATGGGCTGGAATATTATAATTCACCCAGCTCCCAAGAGGGATAATCTGTAAGGTACCATTAGGACGAATAGAATGAACCATGAAGCCTACCTCGTCACTATGGGCATCCAGCTGCACGATTTTCCGGTTTCCTCTATTCTCTTTTCGGTAAATGAAAAGATTACGAAGGGAATCCTCTCTTAACTCACCTAAGTCTTTGCTGTAGCTGCGTAGCAACTCTACTACCTTATCTTCAAAGCCGGACACTCCCATAGCATTAGACAATGCCTCTATCATATGGAGATTTTCTTCTTTGTTCATAAAACTCATCTTCTCGCCCTCCAACATCTTTTCTTAATCAGGTTCATATTCTCTGTAGTTGTAATATTCCCGCCGAATGCAAGGATTATGAATGCTTAAATTGCCTTTAGATTTATGACCGGATTATAATCTGTATCCTGTTTCTTTAGATCTTGATAGATTGCTTCTAATTCATAAGCCGGCATCGGTTTTCCAAACAAATAGCCCTGAACCACTTCACACCCCAATTCCTTCAGGGTAATCCATTGCTCTTCGGTCTCAACACCTTCCGCAATTATACTAACACCCTTGGCCTGCGAAATCTGTATGATTGATTTTACCAATTGATTGTCAAATTTGTCAATATGTACAGACTGAACCAGCTCCCTTGCCAGCTTAATACGATCGATCGGAAGTATCCTAAAATAGCTAAGAGACGAGAAGCCGGTACCAAAATCATCAATCGAAATATTAATTCCCTGTTGTCTGATTTCATCTAAGATATCAATCATCTCTGCATTATCCAATTGGATTGATTCTGTTATCTCCAGGTCAATCCACTCCGGCTTTAATCCCAGCCGTCTTATTTCTTCATAGAGATTATCTGCAAAATGAGCCGTATTCAACTGCTTCAGTGATATATTGATGCTCATTGTTAATTTTTCATCTAACGATCTATTCCACTCTGCCAGCTGCTTGAGAGCCTTCTTCATTACCCAATCACCAATTGTAACAATATACCCTGTTTCCTCCGCAATCGGTATGAACTCTACTGGTGGAATAAATTCTCCCCTCGCTGCCCGCCAACGAATTAACGCCTCAAATCCAAGTAATTTTCTATGATCAGCACTGAGCTGAGGCTGATAGTACAGCATGAATTCCTGATCAAAGCTTGCCTTCTTCAACATAATCTCGATATAATTCCTTCGGTAGATGTCATTACTTAACAAAAGATCATATTCCTGAATTGTATTACAACCATAGGTTCTGGCATGAGACATTGCAATATCAGCATGCTTAATTAACTCTTCCTTCGAGGAAGCTTTCGTGGGATAGATGGATATACCGATATTTAAGGTAACTCGAAGCTTATAATCTCCAAACTGATAGATATCACTTACTGCCCTAATCATCTCATTGGCAAGCCTCTGCCGGTCATTATTAATGTAATTACTTCTAACAACAGCGACGAACATGTCCTCACTATAAGAAGCCAGTAATGAATTAGGAATCTCCTTCATTAATTCGGTTAGTCTTATGGCGACTGCCATTAGAATACTTTCTCCAATCTTACTCCCGAACATTGCAGATATCATCTTGTAACGATTAATATCGATATAGAACAGTTCAATGGTTTCCTTCTCCTGTAGACCTTGTATCTCCTGATCCAGATAAGAAAGCAGATATCGCTTATTCCATAAGCCGGTTATCATATTATGATTTATCATTTCTTCCAGCATTTCATTTTTCTTAGTAAGCTCTTCGGTCCTTTCCTTAACCATCAACTCCAGTTTACTGTTAAGCTCCTGCTCCTTTTCTAATTGCTCATTCTTTCTAATGCTCTCTTGAATATAGTTACTCAGTATAGTATAAACCAGAATTACCACTACAAACCGTAGGAGTTCTATTACTATAAAACCTTTAAGGAGCAGTACAATCAATGGTACAATCAGCAGATAAAGACCTTTGTTTTTTCTTCCGATAAGAGCTGTCTCTGATGAAGTATCTTCCTGTGGCGCTGTCTTTCTGACATAGCCGGCTAATGCCAATAAACCAAAGGATGCAACATATATGGAATCCAGTAGGGTATTGGGACGATACTCTACAAAAAAATGTTGATAATAATAAATCAGATCAGTGATTGCAAAAACAGATAATGCAATGGCAACATAACGAGTGAATCGAGGTAATCTTTTAATTCGGTAAGACATATGCCAGATGATAATCCAAATGATATTGATGATATCCAAAATAATGGCGAAGTATGAGAGATACTCATTCTGGAGCTCAAGCAAATTTTCTGCTTTTTGATTCAAAAAGAAGATCCAGATTACATTTACGACGAAAAACACGTCAACGACAGAGTCCAGCAGTACCTGAACAAAATTCCATTTTCTTAATTCTCGAAAACCATAGATTGATAAGGAGATCGTGAACAGAATATTGGTAAGAACATAACCGAGGTTTACAAACATTACCTTATCAGGATTAATGTGATAGCCAATATCAAGAACAGCCCAAAGTATATCACTCAGTCCCCATACGAAAATTCCCATTACAAGTAACAACCCCGGTACACTTTTAGACTTGTAATCATAGAAAATGGTACGAAACACCATATAACAAATTATAAAGGTTACGATAGGGGATAAAATATTGCCCAGAATATCCGATCTAAAATGAATTGCTATAATATATGCTAGAAATAATATAGAAGCAATACCCCTTTTTATGTAAATCATCCTTCGCTACACCTCATTTCATTCGTCATCTTCCTCATTATAGCATTCATTCTGAAAATGGAAAAGCTTACAATTGACTTTTTAATCGAAAAATGTTGTTTTTTATCGTAATAGGGACAATTCGTATCTTTTATGACCCCCTTTCCTGTGAGACACTGAAGAGGCTGTAACAAAATATGCTCCCTTATAGGATACAAGAAACATAACTTGTATCCTATAAGGGAGCATGCATATCCCCATTAAGGTAATTAATACATTAACTAATCTATGTGGCATATTAACTTGACTTGATTAATAAGTGAGCAACTCCCAAAGAACCCTGTTATATTGGCTCCCCTCTTCTCTGGATAGGGTTGGGAGCTCATTTTCTTTCTCTGCAAGGCTCACAGCCCTAGATCTCAGCTGATGAAAGGATAAAAAGGCTGCCTCCGCTACCTTAACCCTGCCATAGACCTTCCACATACCACAAAGAAGATAGTTCCTGCCATGGTTGCGTATGAAGCCCTCCACATCAATAAGGGGATATCCCAATAATATGCCAATCTCATGGGGAAACTCCCCTGATATCCAGTAATTACGATATTTTCTTCCAAGGAGCTCCAACACCGAGGCGATCTGCTCCTTATGAACAGAATAACCATACCTCTCCAGAAAGGACTGGCGCATCCCTATGGTTACTGTTTGATAAAGTAATTCCTCAGAATAAAGAAACAGATATAATCTTGCATTCGTCTCCTGGAAAGGGACACAGCTACAGGAATAGTACTTAAGATATTTCATCAAAAGCAGATAGAACTCACGTAAATCAGGCACTAAGCTCTTGTCAATCAATAGTAAGCTTGCGGGCTTCACCTTCAAAAGGGTAGGCATACATTGATGTGCCAGCATCCTGCATATTATATGCTCTGCATTAACAGAAGCGCCCCTACTGCCAGCATACTTCATAGGAAACACATCCTTTTTCATGTAATATTGCTAGCATATGCAATATGCGACTCCCTCATACAGGCACTCGGCTGAACCCTTCATCTATTCTTACTACCTTAAATTATCATTGCTTCAGCGATATAATAATCTAGCAGCTTGTATATCCAGCTATTAAGCTCTGAAAAATGATATCCCGCACTCTCTGCTTTCTGGGTATCCAGAGAAAAATCCTCTCCTCCGTTATAAGGTGCTGCTTCCGCTTCAGGATTAAGAATCGGCTTCCTACCGGTCTTATTTTGGATATAATGAAAGATTTCCTCCAGCGTAATGGTTCCCTTACTGCAGGCATTGACCGGTCCTACCAGGTCAGAGGCAGCAAGCCATGCTATAAAATCACCTGCTTCAACGGACTGTATATAAGAGATTTCCGCTTGTATATTATCCATATACATCGGGATACCCTTTACTATTTTCTCCACATAGTAATATAACCGCTTTGTATAATCATCCTCTCCTATGACATATGGCAGACGGACGGCCGCTATGGACAAAGCAGGATAAGTCTGAACCAATGCACATTCTGCCTGTCTCTTAATCTCATCATAGGTATAATCCTCCCGATTACACCAAACCAACGGATAAGTATCCGCTGCAAAATCCTCTTCCTTTGTATTAAGTCCAAGCTCCGGATAAACGGATGCACTGGAGGTTAAGATATATCTTTCGCACCTGACCGCTTCCAGAAGATATTTAACGTCATTAGAGCTATAGGCAATGTTATCACAAATCACGTTATAAAACTCTCCCTGAAAGGCTCTTTTTAACGCTTCCGGATCGCATCGATCCACTATAACCCGGCGAATCGTGTCACCGAACTCATCCTTTACATTCCCCCTGGTTGCAATCGTTACCTCATGGCCCTTTTGCAAAAGCGCCCGAACTAAATGTACTCCAAAGAATCTGGTACCTCCTATTACTAATATCTTCATTCATTTACCTCCACATTTGCTCTAATCAATATAACAATCTTCTCAGTACGACATATTTTCATTGGATATTCTTGTTACCTGGGGTTCAGCCTCAGGCCTTATACGGTCAATACCGATAGCTATCAATTCGTCATCTATAATTGCCAGGCTGCCTACCGCGATTTTATTAGCGTCGGAAGGGCGACTATTAAATTCCGTCTGAGTTACAATCAGCTGTCCATCCTTCATTGATAGAACATAATCGTAATACATTCGATCGGATAATTCATAACTTCTATCATTTACGTAATCATAGACGATCACACGCTGATCAATTATACCCGAACCTATACTGACTGTTGCGCAGAATTCTGGATATCCATCGCCGGTTAAGTCCTCCAGATAGACATTCCATATAGGCATCCCTTCGAAGAGCTTCTTTACACCTTTTGAATCAGTAGCTGTAGCTTCATTTGGTGTCCACTGAAATATGACATCTTGATATTCAGGCAACTCCAATTCCAAACTACCGTTCCAGGGCATCTCATTATTGCCATAATAGTCTAGCCATTGGCTTGCTTCGTAATTAGGAGGTTCCTTGGGCATGGTTGACCTACTCTCTGACAAGCCCAAGCATAATAACACCACTAACGTCACGACCACTATAATAATCGCCCGTAAATGCTTGGGTGTTTTTTTGAGGATCGTAAGAACATCCTTTTCCACAACCAGTCCTCCTTTCATAATAAGTAGACCCCAAAATGTGTCTTTCAATAATATAAGAAGAAACACCGGTTATATCGTCACTCATTCGTAACTTTATCCCCGGTGTTTATTAGGTTTATCCATTTCTTTAAATCTTAAAGATTCTGATCGCTTCCTCTAGCTTCTTTGCATCAGCTGCCAGCTCCTGAGCTGCCATCCGGAGTCGCTCTACCGAATCAATCTGACTGATTGCAGTTGCGCTAACCTCCTCGGAAGCTGCAGCTGTTTCCTCTGATACAGCCGAGATACTTTGAATTGCATCCATAGTATCCTTCTTAGCCGACTCAATCTTAACAATCCCTTCTGATATGTTATCCAGATTGCTTGCCAAATTCTTAACATGTTCATCGATATTGACGAACACCCTAATCGTATTATTTAAGGCTTCGGACTGGGATTCTACGATACTTTCCGCTTCCTTAGCAGTATCGACTGTATCCTTTGTCTTTTCTGTAATCACCGTAACAATATTCTGAATCTGCTTTGCTGCATGCACCGATTGATCTGCAAGCTTACGTATCTCATCAGCAACCACTGCAAAGCCACGACCAGCCTCTCCCGCTCGTGCTGCTTCGATGGATGCATTGAGGGAAAGTAGATTGGTCTGTGCTGCTATATCATTAATAATTTTAACAAAACCTCCGATAGCCCGTGATTGCATCTCGAACTCCTGTATCTTAGTAATAACATTATGAGTGATATTCGTGGTAGCCTTGGCTTTCTCACTCAGCTCATCAATAATTACAATTCCCTCGCTTGCTATCTTCTTGGTATTGTTTGCAATCTGACCAATCTCATTGGAGCTGGTATATACCTGATTGATTTGATCCGACAGACTAGCCATCTGCAGCAGGCACTGTTCCGTATCACTTGCCTGTTGAACTATACCATGCTCGATATCATCAATAGTTCTTGAGATATCCTTAGTTGCTACAAGAAGCATCTCCGAGTTCTCTGATACCCCTCCTGCTAAGTGGCTTACCTTGCCCCCAATCTCCTGAACCTGACCGATTAATTTACGTATATCGGTAAGCATATTTCTGATACCATTGGCCAGATGAAGAAACTCATCCTTACGCCTGGTATCAAAGATGGTAGTCAGATCACCGGTGGAAACCTGATCAATGCCCTTACTGAGGAAGCTAATTGCTGTACCAACAGCTGTTGATACGAAAATCAATACGATTGTAGCAAAAATAAGAGAAATTGTAACAAAGATATTGTTTAATGATTTAATACCAGATACCTGTGCAAGGATAGTAGATTTTGGTATCAGAGCACAGATTGTCGCCCCCATATCTCCTACCTTACTGTAAAGAAACAGATACTCTTTACCATCAAAAGACTGGTAGGAAAATCCACTGGTATCTTCTGCTTCTAATGCATTTTTATAATAGGTCTGCATAGCAAATACATTATTCTCGGAGCCCTTTATTACCTCACGGCCATCATTTGTAACAAAGGCAATGATACTTCCCTCACCAAGATCATATTCCGTGAACATATCCATTAACTTTTGCTTTGACACATCTATAATTACATAACCGTTTCTCGCATTCATAGACCGAATCAGTGAACAGGCATAGTATGAGGAGTTGTAGGTAACTCTATCATTAGACACCATCCCGTCTAAATCAAGATGTTCTCCTACCCAGGTGTATTTCACCGATTTATCTTCAAAAACTTTTAACAGGGTTGATTTACTAAAGCTTTCATATATTGACTCCTGAGTTGCAGCCTCGGAGGACACGGTCTTTGCTTCCTTACCAATCATATGTACACCGGCGATAAAGGAATTCGTCTTTTTCACCAACTGAACCGCACTTTCAACGGAATATCGGGCATTAATATAATTCGTCTCAGCTGCTCCTTCCGGGCGATTATAATACTCACCGATATCAGAATCCAAAAGCAGCTCACCTGACTTTTCCTGGATCATGGTAAAACCAAAATTCAAGTAATCACTGACCGCATTGATGGTATCCAAAGAGTTATTCTCATAATTTGTAATAATTGCCTCTTCCGATTTGCGATAGGATATCGTTCCATATATCGCTAATAGCACAATTGGTACTAGTAAACCGAATAGAATTTTGAAGCGAATGCTACGAAAGATGCCTACCGTTTTCTTTCTTTGTGAAGTTTGTCTCCCCCGATCGCCCTTCAATCCCTTACTGCTGTCTTGCATTACCATCATCTTGGTCCGCCTCTGACGAACATGACCTGTAATTCCTGTCGTCTCCTTTGTACCCTCAGGTATTTTCTGCTTTTTTACCCCAAATAACTCCTTTTTCATAAACTACCCCCTATGTAAAATGACATTATTAGCATAATTCTAGCTAATAATTCCATTATAGCACATAGGGGATGTAAAAATCTAGCATATTTTACGTTTTGCTGTATTATTTTGTTTTTTTCACCGATATAATCAGCAATATAAACAATCAAATTATTTCCAATCATAAAAATATACACAATTAAGCCTACATTTATTCGTGCATATTGGCGTATATCCATTGCTTATCAACTACCAATTATTCACTGCATGCTCGGCAAAGGAGATCAGTTTCTCTATCTTCAACTCAGTCCCATCATCGAGGATTACCGTTCCATTAAATTCTCCAAACATCTGATGGCAGCAATTATCCACCCATAAAAGCTTCGTCCTTGTGGTACGGTCATAGGTTGGGGTCAAGGTTAGCTTAAGCCTTCCCTCCCTATCATGGATATGCCAGGGCTTCATAAAATCAGACTCTCTTTCAAATACTACTTCCCCTAGTTTATGAATACTATCACCAAAGAATATTATATTCTCTGTTGCATTACTGGTATTGCCAAAGCCACAGCCAAGATTGAAGCCGAAGATTTTATCCTCTATGTATCCGGTCCCACTACTCCAATACCATTCATTGTGGAAGGGCCATACTCCTCTTCCCCAATCCAGAAGTCCAAAGGAGTCCTCCGGAGAGAAATGATACTGCTGATCCCCATAAGTTACAGTTCCCTCTGCTGTCATACAATTGATCTTATGATTATAGTAAAAGGCCTTCGGCGATTCATCAAAGGGGATATTGATTACTAAGGAATTCTGATTTTGCCGGGTCAGAGTAATATCCGCTTCAAAATCCTCCCATTTACAAGTGAGGTGTCTTGTATTCCCCTTCGCTTCAAAGCTCATCTTTCCGGTCTTTTTATCGTAACAGATGATATGATCCTTCTCCGCATCCTCTGGGAGATGGAGAGATCCAAAGGGAAGTACTAGAAAGTTCCCCTTATCTGCAAGCATTTTTCCTTTTTCAAAATCAAAGAACATAATTCCGACCTGACCGGCGTAGGCGGCGTGTCCGATGGTAAACTGCATGCACATTTTACGATCAGTCACCTGATAAAAATCCCATTCCTTGATACGAAAAGGAGATGCTTTAATATCTTTACGCCGATACGATAGTATACTCTTCGTAGAATAACCGGGATAAGGCGAACCCTTTGCATTAAGCACCTGACCCGGCTGTGTAAATTGCTTCTGCATTTATTCTTCCCCCTTATTCTGCTTTCTGGCTTTACGCTGTGATAATAACTTTCCTGCCGGTATTAAAGGTAAAAAGGTTAACATTGTGAGTGCTGCTGATACGGTAAACAGTATCTCATTTGGTATCATCCCCTCCTCACCATCTACCACAGCATATACCCCGTAGTTTTTGATAATAAGGTTTGAGATAAATGGCCCAATAATCATTGGTATACAGACAAAAAACAGCTGCTTTATACCCTCAAACTGTCCCCGCTGCTCCTCTGGATAGAGATTTTTATACCAGGCTGTCAATGTCTGAAGGATGATAACATATCCGGCACCCGTAAGTAACATTCCAAACGCCAGGCTGCTTAACTGCTTACTGAGGCTGACCATAGATAATCCTAGTACATTAATCAATAATGCGGCTGCAATGACTCTTGTATTTCTTCCACGATCCACCAGACCTGCAGCCGGTATGGTGAGCAATACCGCTACCAACAGGCTAACCCCCTGTACAACCCCAGTCATAGTATAGTCCATTCCAAGATAGTTCACAAAGTAGATAGTGATATAAGGAAAATACACATTGAAGCTAATAAAATAAACCATCATGATGATAAACACCCAGAATAGTTCTTTATTCTCTCTTACCGTTCCATAATTAAAAACACTGAAAAACTGATGCCAAAAGCCCTCTGGGTCCTTTTTTGCACGGAGACTCGGAGAATCCTTCAGTGTAAATAAAGAGAAAATTCCGATGGCCGATACCACTCCTCCTATGATGATAAAGAAACCAAAAAAATCTAGTTGATCAATGATGATACCGGATACCACGGAACCGAAGATGGTTGCCAGTACCGGCATTGTGGCAAAGGCCCCACCGACTCGCCCCCGGTTACTTTCATTCGAGATATCTGTTGTCCAGGCGCAAAACCCACTGTCATAACCCACCGAACCAAAGAAGCTCATAATGGCATCCATAGCAACAACGAAGCAACCTGCTGCAAAAACCGAATTAATTGGTAAAAATTCAGCTACACCAAAGGTAATCGTAAATATTCCCCATAAGATATATCCAACCGAAATAAAGGGCTTACGCTTTCCTCTCCGGTCACCCATAGTACCAATGAGAAAGGTAGCAAAGGTGGTTACAGCCGCACTTACTCCAACCATCCAAGAGATTATGTCCGGGCTTGGTGCTATTTTTGCATAAACAAATGTATTGAACCAGGCATTTTCTACATTCCAACACAGTTGCCCCGCCATCCCAAGTATCCAGATCAACGCCCAGTTTTTCCTGCTGATTCTCTCCATATACTCTCCTTCCTATCTAAAATTTCTCTGCTTATGTACAAAGCTAATTTAACATGCCTGACCTTTGTGTTAGTAAATTTCTTCCCTATTCCTTTCCTACTACCAAAGGAACCCTCTTCTGTAATGTAACATCGAACAATCCGGTGGTGGTGACTCTTAATTTCGGAATAACAGGTAGACTGACAAAGGCCATAGTCATAAAGGGATCAATTCCGTCCTTCACCCCCATTTCTCTTGCAATCGCCTGCATCTCATGAATCTTCTCTGCCAGGGTAGCTGCATCCAGATTACTCATCAAACCACCAATGGATAAGGGAAGATTGCCGATGACCTTGCCCTCTAAAGCAATTGCCCACCCCCCCTGCATGTCACGAATACAATTTGCAGCGATCGCTATATCCTCATCATTGGTACCTATTACAATTATATTATGGGAGTCGTGGGATACAGAAGAAGCAATTGCCCCTCTCTTCAAGCCATATCCGGTTACGAAGCCTAAACCAACATGATTTGTGTTATGATGGCGTTCAATTACCGCAAGCTTAATAATGTCCTTCTCCAGATCGACCTTCGCCTCACCATCGACTAAAGGTGCAAATACCTCCTCAGTCGTAATCTCTCCTTCAATCATCTTAATCACTCGGAACTGCTCATTATCTTCGCCCTCAGACTTAGTACCGATAGTAAAATACTCCGGTCCAATCTCGTCGCAATGAAAGGAATGATAAACCTTATCTAATAGCTCCTTACGAATCTCAGGCTCTTTCAGTTCAACTATTTTATCGTCATTAAAAATCAGTTCCCCATTCTTTAGCACCGTTTCAACGGTTACCTTTTCAAGATCCGAGAGAACGATTAGATCAGCATGATACCCCGGTGCTACTGCTCCATAATCTCTTAATCCAAAATAGGTGGCGGCATTAAAAGAGCCCATCTTAATCGCTATGCAGGGATCCGCACCCTTGCTGATTGCCTTACGTATGATATCATCAATATGACCCAATCGGATAATATCATAGGGGTGCTTATCGTCGGTAACAAGCATTGCTCTCTGGTGGTAGGGAGGAGTAAACATTCCCATTAAAGCCTCCAGATTTCTAGCCGCAGTACCCTCACGAATCATAATCCATTGCCCTAATTTGAATTTTGCCTTGGCCTCCTCAAAGGAGATACATTCATGGTCTGACTGTACTCCGGCAGCAACATAGGCACAAGCATCCTTTCCGGTAAGTCCCGGTGCATGTCCATCAACCACCTTATTCGCAGTCCTTGCATCCTCAATCTTCTTCAGAATATCACTGGCCCCTCGAATTGTTTCATAAAAATCCATAACCTCAGCCAGACCGACTACCTTTTTATTCTTATAAAAGCCCTCGATATCCTTAGCTAACAGGATACTGCCGTTTTCGTCAAAGGCAGTTGCAGGAACGCAGGAGGGAAGTACAAAATAGATGTCAAGGGGCAATCCTTCCGAAGCCTCCATCATATATTCAATTCCTTCCAAACCGCTTACATTGGCAATCTCATGGGGATCCGTAATGACAGCTGTAGTCCCATGAGGGATTACTGACCTAACAAACTCAACTGGCTTAAGCATGGAGCTTTCCAGGTGTATATGACCATCGATAAACCCCGGTGCCACATATTTACCGGTACAATCCAGCTCTTTCTCCCCTTCATATTGACCAATTCCAACAATACGCCCTTCGCAGATTGCTACATCTCCTTGTTCAATCATTTCTGTAAAAACATTAATAATACTTGCATTCTTGAGAACCAAATCTGCTTTCTCTGTCCCTCTTGCTACTGCCAATTCTTTTACATGCATATCGCCACCACTTTCTTTCTAAATTATGTTTACTATAAACAAAAATCAGGATTAACCCAAGTATTTTTTATGTAATTATAACAATTATACTCCATTTTTCTGCTTCCTGCAAACTATGATTTCATAAATTTAACTAATAGTTATATAATAAAAAAACAGCGCCTGCAACGCAGACGCCTTTATCTAAATCTTATCTCATTACTACTTCCTGTAATACAAAATTCCCAGAGTATTTGGTCCACAGTGACTAGAGATTACTCCGCCTGCCTGTGTAATCAGTACTTCATCAAAATATTGCAAGCCAACCAGATAATCATAGATTTCTTCCTCAAGCTGTGAATCGATTCCCGAGTGAGTAAGAAACACCCTTGCCTGATCCGCTTTCAGTAAATCTTCCTCCAGCTCTTTGGCATAGGTCCTGATTACTGCCTGCTGTCTCCCCCTATACTTTTTGTCAACTCCCATCTTGCCGCCTTTTACTGCAATCTTCGGTTTTAGCTTTAGGGTATTGCCTAGTAAAGCTGTTACAGCATTACATCTGCCACCGCGATGTAGATAGGTCAGAGTGTCTACCACAAAGGAGGCACACACTTTATCTCTCACTTTTTCTATCTCCTCGGCTATGACCTCTGCTGGGATACCCTCTCGAGCCATTCCGGCGGCTCGCAAAATCTGAAGTCCGATACCCGTAGAGAGATTCATGGAGTTGATGACCCATATTCGGTCATACTCCAGCTCCTGAGCAGCCATTCGAACCACCTGACAAGTAACTGACATCTCCTCCGAGATACCAAAGAAGATGATATCCTCCTTAGCCTCTGTCATCGGACGCAATACCTCCAGCACTTTTCCCAACTCAGGTGATGCTGTCTTTGGGGTGGTATTCATCTTATCCGACCAATTATATATCTCCTGCGGAGTAATTTCTATCCCGTCCAGAAAGCTGTTCTTACCTAATACGATATTAAGTGGAATAATTGTTATATCATACCTACTAATAATCTCTGCCGACAAATCACAGGTACTGTCAGCTACAATTCGTATCCTTCCCATCCCTATCTCCTCACGTTCCTTCCGCTCTATCTTTTATCAATGTTATCAGAGTATACCAATCAACCAACTGATTTATAAGTACCTAATCTTATAACATGATATCTCACCATGATAGCCGCTACTAATGATATGATAATTGATGCCTCAGCTTCATATTAATTATATTCGAATTATAACAGTATTCAAAATGGTTTTAAAGTATCTAATTCAAGAAAACAGCTCATACTTAATCCAGATAGATTGTATCACGAAGGAAGATATCAGAAAAGGAGTTCCATATGCTTAGGCTAAAAAATATATTCAAAGATTATACAGCTGGTGATACCACGGTAAATGCTTTAAAGGACATCAATCTGGAATTTCGAGAAAATGAATTCGTATCCATACTTGGTCCCTCAGGCTGTGGCAAAACCACCTTACTTAATATTATCGGCGGCTTGGACCGCTATTCCAGCGGAAACATGTCTATAAACGGAAAATCCACCAAGGAGTTCAAAGACAGTGACTGGGACACCTACCGTAATCACTCCATTGGCTTTGTCTTTCAAAGCTATAACCTAATCCCGCATCAAACAGTCCTGTCAAATGTTGAACTCGCTATGACTCTTTCGGGTGTAAGCAAGGCAGAGCGCAGAGCGAAAGCAAGGGAAGTATTAGCAAAGGTCGGTCTGTCTGATCAGCTTAAGAAAAAGCCAAATCAGCTCTCTGGCGGACAGATGCAAAGGGTAGCCATCGCCCGTGCTCTGGTGAATAGTCCTGATATTCTGCTCGCTGATGAACCTACGGGAGCACTCGATTCGGAAACCAGTGTTCAGATTATGGAGATCTTGAGGGAAATCTCGAAGGATCGTCTGATTATCATGGTCACCCATAATCCCGACCTTGCCAAACACTACTCTACAAGAATAATCCGTTTGTTGGATGGTAAGGTTGCTGGTGACACCAACCCTTATCAGTCCGCTGAAGTAAATACTATAAACCATCCGACTACCTCTGATAGGACATCCATGTCCTTTATTACTGCCCTCTCTCTATCACTCAATAATCTGATGACCAAGAAGACACGAACCTTTATGACTGCCTTCGCCGGTAGCATCGGAATCATCGGAATCGCACTGATTATGGCCATGTCCAACGGTATCCAGACCTACATCGACAAGGTCCAGGAGGACACCCTGTCCTCCTATCCGATTACCATTCAGAGGGAGAGTATGGATCTTACCGGTATGCTTCGTACATTTACAGGTAATGATGAAGATGAGATGGATCACGGACTGGATAAAGTATATGGGGTGAACGTGATGACAGAAATGATGAATACCATGGTCGCTGAGGTTCAAACCAATAATCTGGAAGCCTTTAAGGAATATATAGAGAATACAGATAACGGTCTTTCTGTTGATATCAGTACAATTCAATACGGGTATCCAATGGATTTAAACATCTATCAAGCAGATACTACATCGAAGATTACCAAGGTCAATCCCAGTAATCTATTCGATACCTTCTATGGTGATTCCCTTGCTTCTGGTATGGCCTCACAGATGTCCTCCATGTTCTCTACCGGAGTGGAGGTATGGGGAGAAATGCTGAATAATCAAGCACTTCTCAGCTCACAATATGATGTCATAGCAGGATCATGGCCCAAAAATTACAATGAGGTTGTCCTATTCGTTGATAAGAATAACGAGATCAGCGATATGGTATTATATGCCCTTGGCTTAAAAGACATGGATGAGGTTCAGAAAATGATAGAGGCAGCGATGATGGGTGAGACCTATGAGACAGAAGCCCCCAGCTATACCTATGATGAATTACTCTCCCTAATCTTTAAGCTGGTAATTCCGGCTGATTATTATAAAGAAGAGGAAGATGGTTCCTGGACCGATCTCCAAGAAGATAGCGATGAACTGAAAAGGATAGTTGATCATGGTATCACTCTAAAGCTTGTCGGGATTCTTAGACCTAACGAGGAGGCTGTATCAACCTCAATGAAAGGCTCCATCGGTTATACCAAGGCTCTTACCGACTTTGTGATTGAGGAAACCAATACAAGAAAAATAGTCAGACAACAGCTTGAACATCCGGATATCGACGTATTTACCTCAATCGCCTTCTCGACTGGCAGAGACGAGGAGGTCGAGCTGACGATGGAGGATGTACAATCCTATCTTACTACTCTGGATGAAGAGATGCAGAGTCAAATTGAGGACTTAATGAGTAATTTGTCAGAGGAACAGATACTAGAGATGTTCTCAGACCAGCTTCGACCTGAGACAACGGATGCTACCTATGAAGGTAATCTGGAGCTGCTAAATGTGGTGGATATTAATAAACCAGAGTCCATGAATATCTATGCCGCTACCTTCGAGGCAAAGAATAATATATCAAATCATATAGAAGCCTATAATAAAAGGATGACGGAAGAAGGAAAAGAAGAGTATATCATCAACTATACCGATCTTGTCGGTCTTATGATGTCCTCCATCAGTTCCATCATTAATGTCATCTCATACGTGATGATCGCCTTTGTAGCAATATCCTTAGTAGTATCATCTATCATGATCGGTATCATAACCTATATTTCTGTATTAGAGCGTACCAAGGAAATCGGTATCCTCCGGTCTGTAGGGGCTTCAAAACGCGATATCTCCAGAGTCTTTAACGCAGAAACCTTGATTGTCGGCTTTGTATCAGGTGCACTTGGTATAGTAATTACTCTTCTACTCACTTTTCCGGCTAACAGCATTATTCGCAATCTTACTGGTATCTCAGGTGTGAAGGCCATTCTACCGGTGGAAGGTGGCCTAATCTTAGTGATCATCAGTATGATCCTAACCTTGATTGCCGGACTGATTCCCTCTCGACTGGCTGCCAAGAAGGACCCTGTTGTAGCATTACGTTCCGAATAAGATTTTTATACAGCTTCCCTATGGTACAATATCTTCTTAAATTGAAAAGCAAAGGTTAGCATGGTAACAGTGACCGCCATAAAGTCAGCAACCGGTTCTGCGAGGAAAACGGCAAATACCTTATCTTCGAAGAATATTGGCATTATGTAGATCAGCGGAATTAATAATACCATCTTACGAAGCAGGGCTAATAGAATGGATACCCTTGCTTGCCCAAGTGCTAAGAAGGTCTGCTGACAGCAGGTCTGCATACTCATCAGGAAGGAAACAGGTATAAATATCCTTAGAGCCCAGCTGGTATAAGAAATCAACTCCACCTGTGAGGTAAATAAGGAGATAAACTGCCCGGGAAGCAGCATCATCAACAGCCATATGATTGTAGAATAGCTGAAGGCACTGATTGCCAGCAGACGGAAGGTAGCCTTTACCCTATTGGTATTCTTCGCTCCGTAATTGTAGCTGATAATCGGTTGGGCACCCTGACATAAACCATGGATGGGCATATATTGTATCTGTGACAAGCTCATCAGGATGGTCATTGCTCCTACTGCAATATCACCACCATATTTTTGCAGTGAGGAATTGAAGGCAACGTTCAGCAAACTCTCTGTAGACTGCATTATAAAGGGCGATAACCCCAGCATGAGAACCGGAGCAATTATTGTCCTCTGAGGCCTCATATATTTTCGCCTTATCTTCAGCTTCGTATGTCGACTGCTGAGAAAAAAAAGTACCCATAAAGCCGAGACACATTGGGATACTACGGTAGCAATTGCTGCTCCTTCTACCCCCATGTCAAAACCGAACATCAAGATGGGATCTAATATAATATTCAAAGCCGCCCCAACAGCAACAGTAACCATACTCGTCTTAGAGAAGCCCTGGGTTGTGATAAAGCTGTTCAACCCCAGGGCTATTTGAACAAAGATGGTACCGCAGACATAGATATTCAGATAGCTAAGCGCATAGGGAAGGGTCTCTTCACTGGCACCGAACATCATTAATAAGGGCTTATTTGTAATTAAAAACAGAATGGTAAGCAACACTGAAATCACGATCAAGGCCGTAAGACAGTTCCCGAGAATATTTTCTGCTGCCTCATCATCCTTCTCTCCCATCTTAATCGCAGCCCGGGGAGCACCTCCCATTCCGATCAGTGCACTAAAGGCAGAGATAACCATAATAATCGGGAAGGTAACACCGACACCGGTCAGAGCTGTCGCACCGATATCCGGTAGATGTCCGATATAGATACGATCTATGATATTATAAAGGATGTTCACTAACTGAGCTATAATGGCCGGGATTGCCATCTCAAATAGTAGCTTACTAACACTTTTTTCACCTAAGACATTATCTTTCTTATTCATCTGTTCATCACTTTCTTATATTTATATTCCAGAGCGATGCTTCATCCACAGCTATCGCTTAAAATAACTTAATTATCCACCAGTAACACTTACCCTCCTAATCGAGAAACATTGCATTCTTTGGAATCGTATTAAAGGCTTTCTTAAAGGCTCTGGAAAAGGTCGAATAATTCTTAAAACCAGACTGGAAGCAAGCCTCCGTAATAGAGCAACCGTTCTGGACCAAATTCTTGGCCAACAGCAGCCTCTTCTCCGTAATGTAATTTCCGATGGTATACCCAGTCTCCTCTTTGAAAAAATGCATCAAATAATACCGGCTCAGGTAAAACCTCGCTGATAAGGAGTCAATCGATAATTCCTCTCCCAGATGCTCATTGATATAATCCAAGATCTGAACCAGCTTCGTATTGTCTTTGAGGGAGTCAAGATAGTTAATATGATTTAAGATTGCTGTCCGGTTTAATTGGATCATAAATTCTAAGAATAAAATCTTTTGATAAAGCTCCTTACCGAAGGCTTGGTCAGAGAAGGAGTGCTCCAGCTCCTGGCAGACCTGATAAAGCTTACTCTTCTCCATCGAATAGATTCTCAATACATTGGAATGCTCCTGCTTTGCACGGTTGAAGCAATAATTAAGATCACATTCCTCCTCCGAGAAGGTGCTTAAGAACTGCGGGGATACATATATAATAATTCTCTCATAAGCCGAATTGTCCAGCACAGAAGGCCTATGAATCTCTCCTGCATTCACAAGAAGAATATCATAAGGCTGCAGCTCATAGCTTTTTCCTTCGATCGTATAATTGATATTACCACTGATAAAGATAATGATCTTATTAAAGTCATGATAATGAAATTCGAATTCCTTACGCTGTCGGTCGATGAGATGAAATATCTTAAAGTCATGATTTAGATAACCTGCTTTTTCAAAATGAATCATACGAATAACCATGCCCTTCTTCATAGCTGAAGCAACCTATGATAATATTTAATTAAATGATACCGGAGTCGCTCTTTTAACCCAGTCATCATAACATTTTATAGCATTATATGCAATATTCAAAGCATTATTATGCTATTTAATTTAAATCATGTTGTGTAGAATATAAGTATATAATAAGAAATATTGTAAAGCAGATTGCTTTAAGAGCAAGGATGCAGCACAAATATTTTTCTTGATAGCTATGAGGAGGTTATTCTATGCAGCTTAATGGTGTTTGGTTACCGATAATTACGCCTTTCAAAGATGATAAAATAGATTTCAAATCCTATAAACGGATGATTGAGCATTACTCAGAAAAAGGGATCAGTGGATTTATCCCCCTTGGAACAACAGGTGAGATTCCCACCCTAAGTGATTATGAATTCGAAGAAATGATAGAGCGGACCATGGACTATAATAAGAAGCGCCTTCCGGTTTATGTAGGAATCGGAGGCAATTATACCGCTAATGTGATCAAGAAGGTTAAAATCGCCGAATATTATGATATACAGGGTTTTCTGTCGGTCTGCCCATATTATAACAAACCGAGTCAGGATGGTATCTATGCACATTTCAAAACGATAGCGGAACAAACAGACTTAAATATGATAGTCTATAATATCCCTTACCGTACCGGTGTAAACATTGAAAATGAAACAATCTATAAACTGGCAGAGATAAAAAATATAATTGGTCTAAAGGATTGCTGCGGTGATATCAAGCAGAGTATGTCCCTCCTTATGAACCATCCTAAGGATTTCTCTATACTCTCAGGGGAAGACCTGCTGTTCTATCTCACCTTGACCTTAGGCGGTCATGGGGGAATTCTCGCCTCTGCTCATATAAATACAGAGCAATTTGTGGAGGTATATCAGAAGGTTAAGGCTAATGATACCGCTGGAGCACTTCAAATCTGGAGCGAGCTCTATGACCTGATCCCTCTGCTATTCAAGGAGCCTAATCCTACTCCTATTAAGTATCTCCTCTCTCAGACCGGCTTGATTGACTCAGATGAGGTTAGATTACCCTTAACTCAGGTATCAGACCAATTAAAGCAAAAGCTGGATCACCAGCTTCTGAAGGTGGCCCAAACCAAGGCTAGTTAACAGATACATGCATAAAGGCTGTTATATCCGAGCAATACCATCCTATCATAAGGATGTTATCGCAGGCAGATATAACAGCCTGTCTTTTATGTTATACAAAAGTTCGCCTACAACATAATAATTATTCCTTAGTGTTTCCCACAGCTCCCACCACAGCTACTACAGCTGTCACCGCAGCCACAGGCACTTTTCCCGGATTTCTTACGTCTCCATAGATAGAAAGAGACACCGGCGATTAATAGAATTACAATACCAATTACAATAATATCTGTCATCTCTATCCCCCTATTCTACAATAATATTGATTTTACGTTTCAAAACTCCTACAGTTTCTAAAGTCTTTACCATCCGATATATCGTCGCAATTCCGATATTCGGATCAATTTGATTGGCATATTGATAGATATCAAAAAAGATCCTCCTATAATACTTATAAGCATCGACTATGCCACCAATAGGCCACCAATTTGATTGATTAGCAATGCTACAATATAGGCGGTTAACATCTGCACTCCGATACCAAAGCCAGTCAGCCTCCAGGTCTTTAGTTCCCTCTTCATCGCTCCGACTGCTGCAAAGCAAGGCATACATAAGAGATTGAATACCATATAAGCATAAGCCGCCGCTTTATTCGGTATGTCGTCCTTCATAGTAGTAAGTGCACCCTCATCTCCACCTTCAAACAGAATTCCTTCTGTATAGATATCAGCTGCTGCCTCAGGATTATATATACCACCTTCAAAGCCTAGCTCTTCCAGCTCCTCCGAGGAAAATTCAGCGAAGAACCCTTCCAGATATTCATCCGTCATATCCTCATCATAGAGCTGACTAAAGGTAACTACGACATTCTCCTTTGCAATCCATCCGGTAATAATTCCTACAGTAGGTCTCCATTCGCCAAAGCCTAAGGGCTTAAAGATCGGCGCAATGACACTGCTGCCCTGAGCCAGGAAGCTGTCATCCATATGGCTCATGATACTGCCATCCTCGTTGGCAGCCGCATTTTTCCCATTGAAGGAATCAACATTGAAGTTAGATAACAGCCATAAAAGAATGGTTGACAGGAAGATGATTGTTCCAGCCTTAATAGCGAAATCCTTAATCTTCTCGATCGCATGAATCGCTACGCTTCTTCCTGTAGGAATTCGATACTGAGGAAGCTCCATAACAAAATTGGATACCTCAGATTTATATAAGAATTTATTGAGTAATAACGATACTACAATTGCCACTACGATGCTGAGCATATACAGTGAATAGGTAACCAAGGTCTTATTACTGTCTGCAAATATAACCGAGACAAACATAGCAAAGATAGGCAACTTTGCACCACAAGGCATAAAGCCAGTAATTATTGTAGTTATTCTACGATCCTTTTCAGATTCTAAGGTTCTGGTTGAGGTAATAGCAGGAACTCCGCACCCAAAGCCCATTAATAACGGAATAAAGGAACGGCCGGATAATCCAAAACGGCGGAAGATACGGTCCATAACAAAGGCCACTCTGGCCATATAACCACTATCCTCTAGCAAAGAGATCAGAAGGAATAAAACTAATACCAAGGGAATGAAGCCGATTACCGCACCAATACCACCCATAATACCATCAATGACCAGAGAATATACCCAAGGAGAAGCATCAGTCAATACGCCTTCTAATAAAGCCGTCAATGCACCCCATCCAGTCTCAGCCAAACCAGCCAACCAGACACCCGGACTCGGTAGTCCCTCAATAAACAAGAAATTCTCACTAAAGGTAAAAGCAAATAGGATATACATAACCACTGCGAAGACAGGGATTGCTAAGAAACGATTGGTAAGCAGCTTGTCAAACTTATCTGATTTGGTCTCCACATGACCAACATTGGATTTTTTAACAGCTTCCTTCACCAACTTTGTTATGTATTGATATCTTAGGTCTGCGATCTTTGCTTCCAGATCAGTATCCTTGCTCTTCTCAGCATTCTCAATGATTAATTTTATCTTTGTCTTCTTATCCTCTTCTAGTTCCTCGAAGACAACCTCATCCGCCTCTACTAGTTTGAGGGCCTTCCAGTAGGACTCTTCCTCTTTCGCTATCTTTAGGCTTTTACTAACCTCTTCGATAATATCCTTAATCTGAGAGTCATAGATATCCGGTCTGTTTGTTAGCTGCTTATCCTCTGCCACCTTAACCGCAGCCTTCATCAGGTCATCGACTCCCTTTCCGTTTCTTGCAACGATAGGGACAACGGGTACGCCTAAGAGTTTCCCCAGTTTTACACAATCAATCCGGTCACCCTTCGCTTCTACCTCGTCCATCATATTAATGGCTACGATCATAGGTATTCTGGTTTCCATAATCTGAAGAGTCAGATACAAATTACGTTCAATACTCGTTCCATCTAAGATATTAATGACCGCATCGGGTCTTTCTTTTACGATGTAATCTCTCGCAATAATCTCTTCAGCAGAATAGGGAGAGAGAGAATATGTACCAGGAAGGTCCAGTACAGATATCTGCTTATTCTTTCGATATACGCCTTCCTTCTTATCCACTGTAACACCCGGCCAGTTACCAACGTGCTGCCTTGCACCGGTTAATTCGTTGAACAGGGTTGTTTTTCCACAATTCGGATTACCTGCTAATGCAATCATATATGACATGTTCTTCCTCCTGGTTATTCTACAGTAATTTGGCTCGCTTCGCTCTTTCTAAGACTCAACTCATAGCCTCGTATATTAACCTCTATCGGGTCACCCAATGGTGCCACCTTGATTACCTTAATCATCGCTCCAGGAGTAACACCCATATCCATAATACGCTTTCTTACCGGCCCCTTTTCTCCGATTGACATAACTTTCCCTTCCTGTCCTGGCTTTAGATCCTTTAATGTCATGACTTTCCTCCATCTAAATATAATTATATAATAGATTTTTATTCGACCATAATCATTGATGCAAGTCCGCGATTCAGTGCAATCCTGGCACCCTTTATCATAAGAATAAGACCGCTCGGGTTCTCCCCAATCACCTGCACACGCTCGCCTTTGATGAAGCCAATATCCCGAAGATGCTTTTGCATCTCATCCTTGCCACGAAATTCTTTTACTTTTCTTACTTCGCCTATTCCTAACATTGCTAACGGCATACACTTTCCTACCTTTCAAACTGCATGATAATGATTATCATTTCCATATTTAATGCTATCATATGGTAAAAAAAGAGAAATGTCAATAGTTTTTGATACTGATTCTCAATTATTTTCAAAAATACGTTAAAAAAATATCGATAAACGTTTATTCCATACGTTTATCGATATTACTTTTCATTACAACCGACCTAGTCACATGATATTAAAATGCTACTCAGCCGTAGTCCCAGTATTCTTATGATTCTATTCTGATTTATAGATTATACTCTGACTCCCAGTTCTCTTAGATCTTGGATCATCTGTTCATAATTCTTAACCTGTATGGTATGAAAGCCGAAGGGCTTTGCTCCGGCCAGATTATCCGCCAAATCATCAAGAAAAACTGCTTCAGAAGGATTTATCTTGTATTTATCGATCAAGGTCTGGTAGATCAATGGTTCAGGCTTAATCGACTTTACTTCATAAGATATTACCCCTCCATCAACAAATTGAAGGAAGCCGAAGGTTGGTCTGCAAAGATTAAAACAATAGTTCCCATAATTAGAAAGCAGGTAAACCTTATATCCATGATCCTTCAGCCCTTTCACAAACTCCGTCGCATAACTATATTCCTTTACAATCTTATCAAAGGAGTTAAAGAAGGTTAAAATCTCTCGTTCTAGCTCCGGGTCGCGCGCGATACTTTCTGCTATCAGCTCTTCATCCTCTCGCTCTCCACGATCAAACTCATCCCAAAAGCCACTAAGTACGGTCGCCTTTGCCACACGTTCTCTTACATCCTCATCATAGCCGCATTCCTCCAGGTATTCTTTCCAGCGAAAATGCGCTAAAACATTGCCAATATCCAGTACAATCGTAGTAATCATGTTGTCATATTCCCTTCTTTATCTATTGTTTTTCTGAAAGGCTACTCTTGGCGCCCCATTCTCCAGATAAATAATACCGCACCTTAAGTATCCATTCTTTAAAAGGAGCTTTTGCATAACCGTATTATCCTCATGGGTATCAATACGGATATTGGGATGTTGCCCATAACACCAGGAAAGGCAATAGGAAGCCACCCCATTCCTATGACTGGCGGTAGCGATTCGATGAACCACCCCGTAAGGCTCATTATCCAGCCAGTCCCCCTCGTAAATCTCTACATAAGTAGAATCAATTCCTATGGTAAAGCAGAATACACCAACAACCTGCCCCTCATCCACACAGACATAGCTTCTCTTCTCTTTGATGTCCTCTGCTATCAGGTCTCTACTCGGGTAACCATTAATCCATTGATTTTGATTCCCATGCTGTCTCATATATTGTCTGGCATGCTCATAGATTGCCATGACAGTATCCAAATCTCCCGGTAAGGTATGTCGTATCTCCATTCCTTGTATCCTTTCATCCGTAAGCATGAAGCATATATCACCCTAAATTTACCTTGTGTTAATTTGCGACAAGTACGTAACTTCTCACATACGAGACGGCTCGCACTTGGAAGAAGCATGCACAAATTTACTCAAAGCAAATTACATTCGCTAGGTTGAACTATGCTTTTCAATAATTCATACTAATATTATAATATATGGTTATTATAATATATGGTTTGATGAAATGCTATCTCTAACTAAAATATCCGGAACCTCTTTGATTTTCTGCAAGGAATTCAAATGCGGTATCGAATAGCTCACCTTAAAAGCTTAGCTTCAGTATCCCATTCTCATACTTTGCCCCCTGAACCTCTTTTTTCTTCAGCTTGGAAGGAAGAATGAATCTCCGTCTCTCATTTTTTATAATGAGAGTCAGCTCGTCACCCTTTTGCAACAGCTCCAAATCCTTTAATTCAAAGAAGGGTAACGAGATTTTAAATACCTCTACGTCCCCCTCTCGGCCAGTAGAAAAGATGGTTTCCTTGAATAGAATCTCCTCCGGATTATACTTACCGTACAAATCGGATGCAACCGCGGTCAAACATTCTAGGGTTCTAAGCTCATGCCTTAATAACTCCAGATAGAAGATCGGTATCCCTGCGAAGCTTTCACTGATATCCTCCAGTGCCTCCTCCTGGTTCTTCATCCAAGGAGAAAAATAACCGGACAGGGATTCCTTGGGATAAACCTTATTAACGATGATGGCATCCACATTATAATTATACAAATGTAGGAAAGAGAAGTTACGTTTTGCTTCTTTCATCACTATCCTCTCCGGTGTGGTTACGATTCGAATGCTTACAATATCCTTATCCCATAGCAGCTCCCGAAGATCATCCATCTTACCCAATAGGGCCTCTATCTCATCAAATATTGTATCCTTAGGCATCGGTACCTTCATGAGCTTTGATACAGCAGGCCCTGCCACCTTCATCGCCATACGCTTCATTGGAAGTATCTGATTAATCCAGTTCCCCAGCATCTCAGGAAACTTAAGTAATGATAAGGTTTCTCCGGTTGGTGCACAATCCACGATTAATACATCATATTGACCTTCCTCATAAATATCCTTTATCTTAAATAAGGCTGTCAGCTCCTCAAAGCCCGGAAATACTAGAAGCTCCTCTGCTTCCAGACTCCCGCCGCTCTTTGATATCATCAACTGATGAAGGTAGTCCTTGATTGTTCCCCAGGCACGTTCACATTCGGTAATGGCATCTATCTCCATAGCATAGAGTCCTTTTGTAACTTCACAGGGCTTAGGACCAAGCTTATAATCTAGGGCATCCCCTAAGCTATGAGCCTGATCCGTGCTAATCACCATTACCTTCTTGCCAGCCCTGGCAAGCTGACAGGCTGTTGCCGCTGCCACACAGGTCTTACCCACTCCACCTTTACCCGTATATAAAATAATTCTCATAAGCTATACCCCCTAATCGATTGTCACTTTTCGAAATTGTGTATCAGAAGCCTCTCTAGATACATCCGTATTCTTCCTGGATGCAGCCGCAGCTTTCCCGGACATACCCGCATCCTCCTTGGCGCCATTCATCATGGACACGAAGTATTCCTTCGCGATTGCAATAAGCTCATCCTCCACCTTCTCAACTCTGTTTACCATACATTCAGGCATTATCTCCTTTAATGCCTGATATTCCATCTGCTTTGCCTGCATCATCTTAACAACAAAATGCCTATTCATCAGACTTCCCCCCTTCCACCGGTGCAAATTGTATCCTTAAAATTTGATCGGTAATTTTAGCACTTTCCACTCGGTATTTACGAAGTACATTCGGAAGCGGTATGCTTCTTTTAAAATTTCCGATACGTATTATGATATCCTTTCCGGTCTCATGCATAATGACCTCCTCCTTGGTTGCAAAAGGAATATTCACCTTCAATTGGTAGCCATTCTCTGTCTTTTCATACTCCTCATTGCGAACCTTCCTCTTAATATCCAGTAACTGAGTGTCGGTCAGAACCTCATCGACAAGGCGGTCCAAAGCCTTCAATCCCGCTATCTCCATATCATACCATTTCACTTTGTAGATAGGGATGGTACCGAAGGTCTGCTCTAATTCCTTAATGTAGTCTGCCTGAAGCATCAGCCACTCATCGAAGAAGTCCATATTAATATCAGCCGGTAGTATTCGATTTATAAAGACCGCATCCACATTGAAATTAAAGAGGTTCATGTACATATAGTTTCTCTTCGTCTCCTCTACGACCATCTTCTCTGGTATGGCGACCAGGCGGATACTGGAGATATCCCGGTTCTTCAGTAACTCCTGGAGCAGCATTAGCTTCGAATACAGCAGCTCAATATCATTCATCGCTTTGCCATCCGGCAGCTCCACCTTAAATAGCTTCTGAGACACCGGATGAAGTAATCTCATGGCAAACTTTCCTACTGGGAAGAACTTCTCCATATACCAGGAAAATAGCTCCGGAAATTTGAGCAAGGACAGGGTTTCTCCCGTCGGAGCACAGTCCACGATTATCACATCAAATTCCTGACTATCATAAATCTGTTGAATCCTAAGTAGTGAGAACAATTCTTCCGTCCCCGGCAACATGGACAAATCCTCCAACTCTTCCGGTTTATTGTCCGATCCTTTCACTATCTTTTCTATTGCCCGGACTAAATTACGGAAATTATGCTCCATCTCATATTCCGGATCAATCTCCAGCCCATAAAGGTTCCCTTCAATACAAGTAATTTCCCTTCCTATCGGAAGCTCAAAGAGATCCCCCAGATTATGAGCCATATCAACACTGACGATAAGTGTCTTCTTACCGGAAAGAGCCGCCTTTCTGGCATGAGCTGCTGCCACACTGGTCTTGCCCACTCCTCCTTTACCGGTAAAAATAATTATTCTGCCCATATTCTTTCTCCTCCTATTAATTAATATCCTTCTATTATGGTTTGTATATCATATCTGTTATTCTAGCTATCAAAGCTATTCCTTTTCCTCTGATAGGTATGATTTATTTCTTTTGCCGAATACTTCGAATATCGAACTATTTTCCTTAAGAGAAACAGAATTTTGATAAAGTGGTTTTCTATTCCCTCTTTATAAATATTCTGCTTACTCTACAAACTGAATTAACAAATCACTTCATTCGTCAGATATAATGATTTTCCGAACCGTTTTCTTCGTCTCAGTAGCCTCTTCCTTTTTTGCCAGATCACTGGTCATAATATCAATGAACTTAGCAGCGATACGAAATAATACTAGCTTCTCTTCCTCCGTAACGGCATCCATAAAAAGCTGATAATAGCGTTCCAGCTCCTTCATCTGAGCTGCCAGGAATTCCTTCCCCTCCTCGCTAATCAGGATGGTGACAACCCGCTTATCCACCACATCCCGCTCCCGTCTTATGACACCACGTTTCTCCAGTCGTCCGACAATCCCTGTTGCAGTATTGAGAGGCACACCCAGATAATCGGCAATCTCAGTCATATTCGCACTACCCTTCCGGTACACGTAGAACAAGGCAAATACCTCGTTCTTCGAATAGTCAAGGAAGGTCTTATTCCATTGTTCCGGGAAAAATAAGAATTTACATTGGTCCACGAATTCAAATATTATATCTTCCAGTGTTCCTTCTTTCATAGCCTCTACCCTAGGATTGAATTTACTTCGAGCCTCGAAGTATATTTTAATTCTATCACCGAAGTATTTATATGTCAATCCTATAAATGTAATAATATTAATAAGGTAATTCAATGGCAATATAAGGAAAAGAGAACAATATAACGAAAGTAACCGTAACAGCAAGAAGTATTGCCATGATACGTTTCCTATCCGCTATATTGTTCTCCTCCTCTATTGATATGTATCGTTATCATCAATCAAATTTATAGCAGTCGCACACTGAATCAGGAAATATTCACCATCAACATCATATGAGCTGGAAAAGTTCAAGAGAACCTAATCGCTCCTTATGGAAGTAGCTTCTTTACTTCAAAGGCAGTGATACGATCCACCTTATAGGATGCATCCTGAAAAGCTGCCGATTCATATAGAACATATAGGTAATTTCCATCGATAGCAATTCCTTCATTCATGGAAGGAACCTCTACCGTTTTGAGACTGTCACCTATATCCATGCTACCGCTGTCTTCCTCCGAGTATTCCGGAAGATATACATCGATTTGACGCATATAACCGCGTAAGCCTTTATATAATTGACAAGAACGGGACATCAGCATATATCCATCCTTAGTAAAGGCAATTCCCTGCACTCTGGTTGGCATAGTTATCTCATCTGATTTGGTTAGAGTAACATAATCATCAAAATCATCTACATAGAAGCTGTATAGCTTTGTACTCTTTAATTCATCATAAGAACCAACCCATAGCTTATCACGATAATAGGTAATATAGGATGCGGATAAGCCAACCTTACATACCGAATGAAAGCTTACATTGACACTGGGCTTTCCGGTCTTTATAGCCGCTTTAATATCAGAGAACCAAAAAGCGGATACCTTACTTCCCGTCGTAAGATAGATACTCTTTCCATCATAGCAAATTCCACCGACATGGGCATTGGTCGGTAAGACCAACGTGGTTAACAGCTCTTTTGTCTTTTTGTCTACTACATAAACCACCGAAAGCTCTTCAGCTGACAGATCATATGCAGAGATCAACAGATAATTTCCTGCAAAGGTAATACCTTGTGGACACATTGTAGAGCTTTGAAAGCCTCCGACATTGGTATTGATTAAGCCTGGTATTACATAGCTCTTTTTATATTTTACATTCTTCTTAAAGAATTCGATATTGATATAGGCAGTGGATTTCTTAAAAGCTGCCTCATCTGCAAAATATTTTGCTTCTGTACTAGTAGCCTTGGGCTCTTCTATTGTAACCGTCTGTACCTCTGAACTTGCTCCTTCGTAAATAACTCCTTTATACTCCTTCTTTGCAAGCATATAGTAGGAGTAGTTGTTACCGGTCAGTAAATTCTCGATGAGGTAGGAGGTTGTATTACCTGCCACTGTCGTCAATAATGAAAAATCAGAATCCTCATCGCCGTAGTAGATCTCATAGGAAGTGGCTCCGGTAACTGCTTTCCAGGACAATCTGGCCATCTTATCTCCTGACTTGACACGTAGCGCTACTTTGGCGGGCATCGTGCTCAGATCCAGAATTTCGGAAGCTTCACCACAAAAAGTATTATTAATTCGATAAGCACAAACCTTATATTGGTAGCTTGTTCCTGATTTAAGCTTTGTGTCCTGATACATGGTCAAATTGGTATCTCCAATGTATGTAAATTCCTTTGCAGAGGCTTCCTTTCGATATACACTGTAACCGGTCGCTCCGTTTACCATAGTCCAGACTAATCCTACCGAAGTATCCGTTATATCAATTGTATTGAGAGCCTCCACCTTTCCTGGTATTGTTGTCGCCTGAATGGGCTCGGAAAACATACCGTTATAGGTTGTTCCATCCATCTGCATTACAGCACGGACCTGATAGGAATAGATAGCACCGGTATAATCAGTTACCGTGTAGGAATTAGACTGTAACGTTGCTTCATAAATATATATTCCCGACGGCTCTTCTTTACGGTAAATCTCGTAATAAGCTTCCCCCTGTACCGGTGACCAGGTAAGCGTATAGGAGGAGAGACTTCGTTCGCTGATGCTTAGATTCTTAATCTTTTCAGGTAATACCTGAATCGAAATATAGGTGGTTAAATCCTGGTAACGAATAGCGATGATCTGAGTTCCCAATCGCTGATTATTATAACCCTCTATCACGTAATCCGTAATTACACTACTGGTTCCGTCACTATTTAGACTTGTTACTTCCATACCAGTAGGGTCAAAATCCTCACCATATCCATAAACAATTCTATCCGGATAAGTCTCGATTCGAATGGAATTGGCAGTGACCATTGAACTTGCTTGTGCTATATCCAAGCTTTGCAGATTAAACAGACCGAATGAAACGATGGTTAGAAGACATAATATCACTAGTTTTTTCTTCATTATGTAAGCAGCTCCTTATCAGTAAACTATTGGTATTTTGGTACGCCTTAGTATAGGGTTGTATTTTGTCAATCTTGTGTTAAAAAAGTGAAGAAAAGATTAAGGTTGTCATCTGCACCGAAATATTCCAATAATTTAGGACGGGCTGTTGGAGGTATTGAATAACAAAGAAAGAGCCCTACACTTACCTCACACACAGGTTGACGTACACCCCACGGATCTGTATGCCAAACTCGAACATTAGAATGTTCGCTTTTGTCATACAGATCCATGAGCTGTTCGTCAAACAGTGCATTATGGTAAGTATAGGACTCTTTCTTTGTTATTTCTACTCTTTGACAGCCCGTTATTTATTTAATAGATAAATATATAATTTATAATTAATTATCAGAGATATCGGTTGGATGAAACCTTGTACCGATAGTGTGAATTTATAGATTATATATCTATATCGCTTACAGCTTTCCTAACCGGCGGAGCATGGTTTTCTCGACTGCGTTCAGGATGTTCTCATAGCCGGTGCAGCGGCATAGGTTACCTGACAGAAGCTTACGAAGCTCTTCTCTGGTATATTCTTTGCCACTTTCCAGTATCTGAACTGCTGTCATGATGAAGCCTGGTGTACAGAAGCCGCATTGAACGGCTGCTTCATCGATAAAGGCCTGTTGAATATCGGCTAGTTCTCCATTTGGTCCAAGTAAACTCTCCAGGGTCCGAATATTCTTACCATCTGCCCATACAGCCAGATAGATACAAGAGTTAAAGCATTCTCCGTCAATGATAACATTACAGGCACCGCATTCACCAACCTCGCAACCTTTTTTTACTGACGTTAGACGATAATCATTACGCAGCATATCGGTTAAGGAGGCGCGAACATCTACCATAGTCTCGGTTTCTTTTCCGTTAATAGTACATTTGACTAATTTATACTGTGCCATTATACTTCACCTCCCGCAAGCTTGATTGCTTCTGTTAAGCAACGATGAGCCATCTCTACGGCAATATGTTGACGGAGAGCTTTGGAAGCACGCCAGCTGTCACGAGGGTTGATATCCTCAAGAACAGCTTCACTAATCTTCGTAAGAAGCTCTGAGCTGATTTCTCCGCCTCTTCCAACACGCTCTGCATTCTCAGCGCGAAGGGGTGTAGGACCCTGAACTCCATAGGCGATGCGAACATCGACCAAGGTCTTCTTATCTTCGGACAGCTTCACATTCACGGAACAGCCTGAGGTCGCAATATCCATGGCATTTCTCATGGCATACTTAATATAATGACCCTGATAGCCTTCATAGCTTTCCTTCGGAATAAGAATTGCTGTCTGTATCTCATCCGGACGAATATCCACTTTACCTGCTTTAATGTAGAAGTCCCGAATAGGAATTATACGTACTCCTTCACTACCGGTCAGCTCGATCAGGGCATCCCAGGCATGTAGGGTTGATGAGGAGTCTGCAGAGGTCACACCATTACAGGTGTTTCCGCCGATGGTACCGATATTTCTGATCTGGGGCCCGCCGACCATATCCACTGCCTCGCCAAGAACATTAATATATTTTTGAATAATCGGATCATTTGTAATATGGGAGAAGCTTGTAAGCGATCCAATCCGAATCGTACCATCCTCCGTGAGGGTTACTCCTCGTAGTTCATCCAGTAGATAGATACTGATAACTTCCTTGCCGGCAAGCTTTCCTTCCCTCATCTGAATTAATACATCGCTTCCTCCGGCTAATATGATTGCCTGGGGATGTGCTAAGCGAAGCTCTACCGCATGACTTACGCTGGTTGCTTCGTATAATTCTTTAATATCATACATAATGTTTTCCCCTTTCTTATATTAGCCCTTCCTCTTTAAAACGTTCAAAGAGGATATGAGGCGTCATAGGGATGTTGTTAATTGCAACTCCGGTGGCATGTAAGATTGCATTACGAATAGCAGGTGCTACCGGACATACCGGTGGCTCACCCAAAGCCTTCGTTCCAAAGGCACTGGTCGGCTCATAATTTTCAACAAATTGTGCTTCCAGATGCGGGTGGTCCATAAAGGTTGAGAGCTTATAATCCAATAGGTTATCATTCAGAGTTTTGCCCGTCTTAGGATCAAATAGCATCTGCTCAGCCAATGCATAACCGATTCCCATACTCATACCGCCATGTACCTGAGCCTCTGCAAGCTGAGGATTAATTAATCGACCAGCATCATGAACATTAATGATATCAAGCAGAGTAACCTTGCATAATGGAATATCAACCTCTACCTCTGCGAAACAGCAGCCAAAGGAATATGCATTAGACTTAATCTGATAGGTGCTCTCTGCGGTCATATGCTCTGCATGGCTCAAGCTATATAAAGCCTCCATAGCAAGGTCATGTAGGGAAATCATCACACGTCCATCATTCTTACGGATAATCTGACCATCTACCAGATCCAGTTCAAAGGCAGGCATTCTGGTTAATTCGTATGCGTATTTCAGAATACGTTCTTTTAATAATAATGCAGTTTGTTTAATGGAAAAGCTTGCTACATAAGTCTGTCTGGAAGCATAAGCGCTGAGACCAAACGGAGTAATATCGGTATCTTGATTTGATATTACATGGACCTTGTTAAAGGGAATACCTAAAGCATCTGCTGTCATCTGAGCGTAGGCAGTATCCGCACCCTGTCCAATCTCAGTCTCCGCCAGCTGTACCTGTACAGAACCATCTTGATTGAGTATCATTCTACAGGCAGAAGTCTCTAAGCTAATCGGCCAAACACCGGTATTGTACCAGAATACCGCACATCCCACACCTCTTCGGATGGGTCCGGTTTGATTCTGATACTCTACGAACTTGCGGTCAAAATCTATGTACTTCTTACCCTTATCCAAGCATTGGTTAAAGCTGTCATAATAGTTCTCATTCTTGGAGAATCCATCTACAAAGCCAACGGGCATCAGATTCTTCCGGCGATATTCAATGGGATCCAGACCTAAGGCCTTTGCAATATCCTCAGCTTGTGATTCTACTGCAAACATTGCCTGTGGAATTCCGTAACCACGCATAGCTCCTGCTACGGGACGATTCGTGAATACGGTATAGGAATCGCATTCTATGTTGTCACAGGGATACAACTGGGGAAATGCATTCATTCCCTTTGCTGCTATACCATGTCCATGGGATGCATATGCTCCCTGATTGGAGAAGCATTCCAGCTTTCTAGCCGCAAAACTTCCGTCAGGACGCACCCAGCTGATGATATGGCTACGGATTGCATGACGTACACGGTTACTTACAAAGGTCTCTTCTCTTGTAACATCTAATTTAACCTGGCGACCACCCACCTGTGTCGTTAAATAAGCACAAAGGGGTTCATATAAGGCATCCTGCTTATTACCAAAGCCACCACCAATGTAGGGCTTTATAATACGAACATCTCCCCAGGGAATTCCTAAAGCCTGCCCTACCACACGGCGTATAATATGGGGGATTTGTGTAGAGGACACCACTGTGATACGGCTACCCTCCATACTAGCATAGCAGATATGGTTCTCTATATGGCAGTGCTGAACCGTTGGAGTCTCATACCAAGCTTCAAACTTAATCAGACCCGGCTCCTTGATTGCTTCTTCATAATTTCCTCTGCGAATCGAACTATGACCAAGAATATTATTTGGATAAGCCTCATGCAGCTGAGGAGCTTCCGGTTTCATTGCTTCTTGGGCATCAAGTACAAAGGGATATTCCTCATACTCTACTTTAATTGCCTCCAGTGCCTGCTTTGCAGCCACCTCTGTCTCAGCAATTACTGCTGCTACATCATCACCATAAAATCGTACTCTGTCCGTTAGTAAAAGTCTATCTGCTACATCCTGGTGACCAGGATCTGTAGACCATGGATGACCAGCTGTCGGAAAATAATTCTTGGGAACATCAAAACAAGTGACTATCTTAACTACCCCAGGGATTTTCTCTGCCTCTGAAACATCGATGGATTTTACAACACCATTAGCAATTGTCGAATGTAGGATCTTTGCAATATATGCGTTCTTCTCACAAAGATCATCGGTATACTTTGCTCTTCCGATAACTTTGTCGAGGGCATCTACACGCGGAACACTTTGACCGACTGTCATTTTGGCAACCTCCTTTTATTCTGAAGAAAATAAGTGTTTGACCGACCATTTCCTTCCATTTTTAGATCATTTGATCTAATTTACTCTGTAATTCATATTATAGCACAAAAGTTTAGGAAATCAAATGACTTATTTGTATAATTTATATAAAATATTAGCAACACTTATATATTGTCAAAAAAACAAGTTCCACTCTTTGTAAAATAATACTTTTTTCTTCAAAATAATTCAAAGAAAATGCACCTCCATTTATTGGCATATTCTGTCTAACCTTGGAGGTGCCATCATTTTCCTTGATATTACATTTTTACTCCTCATCCTCCTCGTCTTGCGCCTTTAATAATTCCATGAACTCTCGCTTCTCAAAATCCTGTACAGAGATACGGTTCTTATTCGGATTAGCAAAGACAAAGGTCTTGTCTACATTGTCTACATAATTCTGGATCTTATCATTGGTAGCACTAATGATTGCCTGAAATCCAAGCTTTCGGATCAGACCGATACAGCTTCCTACCTTCTCAGCATCCATCTTGGAGAATGCCTCATCTAGCACGACAAGTCTCGGTGTCGGCCTTCTTCGAATATTAGACTTTTGGTTAATCCGATAAACCTGTGCGAAGCTGGCTAATAAGGCAACATATAAGGGATTCTGACCTTCCCCTCCTGAGTTCTTCGATAGCATTCGACTTAATCTCATAGGTGGCATTCCCTCCACCAGCTGCTCCATGTCGAAGGAGAGATAGGTTCGATAATCTGCATACTTCTCCATGTTTGCTCTTGCTTCCTCTAAGGTTCTGCTATCACTATTCTCCGGAGGCATGAAAAGCTCAATCAGCTCGTTGATCAAGTCGCTGTAATCCTTCTCATGCTGCAGGCTGAATAGGTCTATCTGATGATCTATATTACCGGTCAGCTGATGAGGATTAATCTCCAGATTTTCATCCATGAACATATCATAGAACTTTCCATCCTCTCCACGGTTTTTAGTTATAATAAATCGGTATTTATCCTTTCCGAAATCCATCTGTGAGAGAATTTTATTCAGATCGTCCTTCTGCTGCATAACCTCCTTGATGGCATCGCGGATCTTATAGATGAAATCCGTCTTAAAATGATAAATCGCCTGTGCTGCCTGCTCATTCGCCTTTTGCATGAAGTCATTCAGCTTATCACTCTGCAGATTCTCCAGTAGTTGCTCATATTCCTGATTGTCTCTGTTAGTCAGTGATAAGCCACGATATGCATATATTGCATGGTACTGCTCCCTGCGCTTTAGTACCTTATAGAACTCTTCCTCCAGTTGTCTTTCACAATTCTGCTTCTGATTAAGAAGGTCATATCGGAGCTTATCCATACTCTTATTCTCTGCATTACGGAGTATAGTCTGGAAAGCCTCCTCTTGCAAGGGATTAAATTGGTGTTTTTTCTGCTTCTCTATAAGCTCCTCACCTAGGGCTAACAGTTCCTCGGACATTGCACGAATACTGTTTTCCTTGGTACCAAGTGAGATACTAGCCTTTTCCTTTAGTTTGTTCTTAGCATCGATTGTCTGCTCGATGAGTAGCTTCTTCGCCTTCCACTCATCAACATTCAACTGCTTCAGCATAGTAATTCGATGCTTATAATCCTCCTTCAGTAACTCCTTTTCTTTCATTTGGCTAATTTCCTGAAGCTTGCTTTCATAAAAGTCCGGATCATTTTGCAGATACTCGTAGGTGAGCAGTTCGTTCGTTCTCTGAAGCTCCTTATCCAGCGGCAGCTTCTGCACCCTCAGAGCATGTAAATGCTCCTCTAACAGCTGTAATTTGCGTTCAATGGCACTTCTACCGATATAAGCCTCCTCCGTGTAATTACGAGGATTCATATGCTGCAGCTTATACCCCTGATAAAGGATGCAGTCCGGAGTAACGGCGCTTCTGTTTCCACGAAGCTCTTCGATGGAGCGGCATTTAATCACCGAGCCCATCAGATAACCAATATAGGCCTTGATATAGTCCGTGGAGGCTTCTACCTCCTCTGCTAAGGAGTTTTTTTGAATTGGTTTTGCATCCATCAATACCCGTTCCGTATCTACGATGGCTACCCGGTAATGTCTCTTTGAATCAAGTTTATGATAGAGCTCCATGGCCTGCTTGGCATATTCAGGTGCTACAATGAGGCTTAGCTTATTATTACCCATATAGCCTTCGATGGCATTCCGCCACTGTTCATCCTTCACTTCAATTACATCCGCCAGAATATCTACCTTAACCGGCTTCTCATACTCCTGTTCCAGTTCCTTCATTATGTAGTCCTTAATCTCCAGTAGATAAGAAGGATATGCCTTCTGTCCCCCCTTTAAGATATTCATCTGTTTCGTAATATCACTAAGCGTAAGAGTAAGTTCATTGCTCTTGAGAGTGAGTTCATCCTTCCTCTTCTCAAGCTCACCTCTAATTCGGGTCAGGGTATCCTTGATCTCCCATATCTCATCGCTTGTTACCTGATAAGCAATAAAATGTTCAATACCTGACTTTGCTACTGGATCCAGATAATCTGTGGAAAGCCAGGCCTTTAGACCGCTGCCTATCTTATCATAAGCTGCTTTCCCGCGGTACAAGAGCTCGAGCATCTGGTTTAAGCTTATCAATTCCGCCTCCAGATGTTCATATCCACTATTCTGGATTGAGAATGCCACCTCATCTCTCTGATTCTGAAGCGATCTCAGCTCTGACTCCAGGTCAAGGATGGATTTGGTTAATATCTGGATATCCTCCTTATATTCCTTCTCCTGGCTCTGAAGCTTAGTAAGCTTTGCTTCCACCGTGGTGATATCCAATTTGTCCAGGCTATACTGAAATTGCTCAATCTGGCTGGAATAGGTTTGATATCGGCTATACTGCTGGCTGATTTCAGTTAGAAGGGTTATCTCACTCTTAGTATCCTCCAGTCTGCGCTTCAGCCTTGTATACTGGGCAACACTATCCTGCATATCCTCCATATGAATGTCATTTTCCGTACAGATGTAATTCTTAACAAAGTCCTCCAACTTCATATCCATCTTAAAGGGAATTGCTTTCTTAAAGAGTGCCGGAAAATGCTTCGGATGCAAGCCTCCGAAAAAATTAGTGTATAATTCGTTTCGAAACTTCTCATTGGTCCTGCTGAAATAATAATCTTCCTTTGAATAATTAGTTTCGATATATTCCTTCAGCTCATTAATGGAGAATACCTTCTCTCCCTCCCGGTAACGATTTTGCGCCAGGGCACCGGTATGCCGAAAGAAGAGCCGGTTTACATCATTTACACTCACATCCACATCAAAAACAACTCCGATACACTGCTGCTTATGGGTCTCGGTATCCGTAAGCTCCAGCACGATAGTCGTAGAGAAGTTCTTATTCCGAAGATAGCTGATCTCATTATTCTCCTGTACTACCTTCATACCACGCAGATACTCAATCAGTGTACGGTCAGAATCCTCCTTTGCCGCTTTGTTAAAGAAGCCACGGCCATTACTGTCTGCATATAATACAATCTGTAGGGCATCCAGAACAGTAGATTTTCCACTTCCTGAATGTCCTGTAAAGAAATTGATCTCTTCATGAAAGGATAGTATCTTTTCATTAATATAGTGCCAGTTATTCAGACACATCTTCGAAAGTGCTTGATATCTGTCCATCCTCTATTGCCTCCTCTTCCTCCTGATACTGCCTGGTAATTGCCTCAATGGACTGGCTATCCAGTAATAGATTAATAGTAGGGTAGATAATAAATCTAGTATCCCCATCCATCTCCCCAAGCTCATCGGTTATCTCGATTACCTGATACTTCTTTAGGGCCGTCATCGTTTTCCTTAGCTCTGTTGGAGAGATGGATTTACTATTCCATAAGCGGAATAATTGAATTTTCTCATACACCTCATTTAAAGAGGAATATACATGAATGGAGCTGGAGGCTGTATTCATCCGCTCATCAAAGATCAACTTCAACAATAACAAAAAAATAGTAGTCAGACGACTTAATTTATCACCCTGCAGATTCTGAGTTACAATCTGCATGATTCCATATTGCCTGTTCTCTATCAAATCGATATCAGCGATCTTAAAATACTCCTTTAAAAAATCCAGATGCCTCTCACAGACACGGTACATACGGTTTGGTAAATAACGCTCCGTCTTCTTATCATATTTTCGCTCCAGAATATAGGTCTGGTGATATAAGGTCCGGACTACCTCTCTAAGTTCATCCTTCTCTTCGTCCAGGAGTTCATTATAATATGGAAACATAAATATCCTTTCTTACAGTCAGTACTTTAGGATTGAAGCATTCGTCTGCTGACTGTTCTTAATAATATAATAGTAACTTATCATCATTTTCTAATGCCTAGGACTTCAAATATCGATCTCCTATATGTGGTTATCTCTATTTTCAGCTAGGCTAGAATTTATCTACTGCTATTTATCTCAAATATAATGTCTGGATAGGAGTACTTTCCACAGGTTATCGTGCCACGCTCACCCGGCACCACATGAAAGGGGCTGGACCGGCGGATACTATAATCATAAGCCAGTACCAGAAGCTCAAAATCCTCATCATTGTCTATATCCAGATCCTTGGTGCAAAAGCTTCCGTCCTGTAGTCGGTCCAGGATAAATGCTTCAATCTGCGCCTTACTATAGCGGTGCTTATTCTGATTGATTCGGAGAATATCCTCCTTAGATAATTCCTCCTCCGTCTCCATCTGGGGCTCTACCGTATCCTCAAATTGCTTTCTTTTCCCTCTTTTCTTATAGAAGGAATCTGGTGTAATCACCGTATGATCATTCAGGAGGAAAACTGAGGTGACCTGGGGATAAAGCTTCTGTCCCTTTGCCTCCGACATCAGGTTCAGTAAGGCAATTACATTGCCCTGCGTACTGTCGTCACTGCTTAAGAGGTATTCCAGTCTGCTTACAGTAGCCTTGATGTATTTACTATGTTCAGAGTCAATATGGGAGATACGCTTCTCCATATTAATGATACCACGTTCAATCTCATCAATAACTCTGGCATACTCCTCAAGGATCTCTTCCTCCTGCCTTCCCTCTGCCATCAGCTTGTTCTTCAACAGATTGATACGCTTCTCATCCTCACTGATGATACGCAGTAATCTCTTGATATCATTCTTATAGATATAGAAATTGTCACTGGTCTTAAGCAGTCTATACTTTCGGTTTACAATTGTCTCCACATACCCGTTAAGATGCTCCAGTAGGAGATCCTCATAATTATCCTTTTCAAGGAGTGCCCCAAAGAACTGATCCATGTTATGAAGCATGTCCTGAAGGGATCGATTGAGTCTCGTGGTATTTATCATAGCCGCCTTTAATAGCTCCAAACCGGCCTTGGTGTCGTGATAAAAGGAATAAATATTGGTATAAACATTCTGTATGTATAAATTCTGCTCATCTGCATCCGGATTACTTAACCTCTTAATGGTCTCGATAAAGGTAGATGCATAATCCGGTATGATAATGTTGGTCTTGAAGGAACTGTAATCCTCCACACGCTTGAGCCAGGAAAAGCGAATTAAGCGGTTCAATATCTTCGTTGCCATAGGCTCCATACTGTCCGTATCCTGCTCCTCATCATCTGCTGAGATATCAATAATACGATCAGCAAAATGCTCCGCAATCAGCTGAATACAGGTTTCTTTCGTCAGAAAATAGTCATTATACATGTATTCCTCATAGATTGCGAGCAAGGCTTCCATATAGATATAGCGGTTTCTAGAGCTGAAAACAGCCCAAAACTGCTGGGGTAATTGATAGATTTCCTTCATGATTGCTCCTTGGTATCAAATCTTATTCATCTGCTTATTGTAACATTTTATAACGCCCTGGACAATGTTTGATTTTTTACTATCTATATTGACATCTCCCCCCCGTTATGTTATTATTTTAACGACGTACCGGTTGGCAGTTATCTAGCTGTTCAAGTATTGAACTTATAGGGTGGAGGGCTTCCTTTTTGAAGTACTCCATTTTTTTATAAAGAAAATACATAAGCTTTTATTACTATCTTAGGAAAGGAGTGAAGTATATGCAAGTAACACAAGGTATTCTCGTAGCACTCTTTTGTGTAGCTGTCGTATTTGCTGTACTTGGAGTTCTCTGGTTTATCATTCGAATCTTCTCAATGATCATTGCAGTGATTGAGCAAAAAACCGGAGCAACAAAGAGCAATGGCTCTGTGAATTAGGATGATATCTAGAATTAAAAACGAAGGAAATATAAGGAGGAATTAGAGTGTTTAACGAATCATTGATTAAACTATGGGAATCCTCTGGTTTTGCTGCCTTAACCTGGCAAGCCGGAGTAATGATTATTGTAGCATGTGTTCTGCTCTATCTTGCAATAGCGAAGAAATTTGAGCCACTTTTACTTCTGCCGATCGCTTTCGGTATGCTACTGGCTAATTTACCTTTGACCGGAATTATGGCTGCGCCGACAAGTGATCAAGAGGTCGGCGGATTATTATATTATCTGTATCTTGGAGTAAAGAAAGGTATCTATCCCTCTCTGATCTTCTTAGGTATCGGTGCTATGACAGACTTCGGTCCATTGATTGCCCGTCCCAGTAGTATGTTGATTGGTGCAGGTGCACAGTTCGGTATCGCAATCGCTTTTATTGTAGCAATCCTTCTTGGCTATACACCTCAAGAAGCCGCGTCCATTGGTATTATCGGCGGCGCTGATGGTCCGACTGCAATCTATTTGACAACGAGATTGGCACCCCATCTTTTGGCCTCCATCGCCATCGCGGCATATTCCTATATGGCCTTAATTCCGCTCATCCAACCCCCGTTGATGAGGTTATTAACCACAAAGAAAGAACGCGAGATTAAGATGGAGCAATTACGTAGTGTATCAAAGCTTGAGAAGATCTGTTTCCCAATTGCCGTATCCATCTTCTGTATCCTTTTACTACCTTCTGTAGCTCCCTTGATCGGTATGCTGATGTTAGGTAACCTGTTCCGGGAATCCGGTGTAGTAGAACGTATCTCTGATACAGCTCAGAATGCTTTGATTAATATAGTTACCATCTTCCTTGGAGTCACTGTCGGTGCTACTGCTGTCGGTACTGAATTCTTAAAGCCTAAGACCCTCGGAATTATCGTACTTGGATTAATCGCTTTCATGTTCAGTACTGTTGGCGGTCTTTTGATCGGTAAATTTATGTGCGTAGTTACAAAGGGTAAGATCAATCCTTTAATTGGCTCAGCCGGTGTATCTGCTGTTCCTATGGCAGCACGTGTATCACAGGTAGAGGGACAAAAGGCTCTTCCAGGCAATTATCTGCTGATGTTCGCTATGGGTCCCAATGTGGCTGGTGTTATCGGATCTGCTGTTGCTGCCGGTATTCTGCTTTGCCTGTTTGGTTAAGTATTAAATTAAAATAATCGTCAAAAAAAGGCTATCCACTTTCCCCAAACTGTGAGGGAAAAAGGATAGCCTTTTATATAAAATATTCTAGTCTAGATCATCAAAGTCAAAGGCCGCTGCCTTTGTATAATTGGTTACCTTTGCTTCAAAGAAATCCGTCTTGGTACTGTTAAGGTTAGAGAAGCCTTCAATCCAGGCCATGGGGTTATCGGTAATCTCAGGATACAGCTCCTCCAGACCGATTGCCTTCAACCTCTGGTTACCAAGGTATTTGATATATTTATCGATAAGGTCATTGTTGATACCCAGAATCTCATTATTCGTGACATATTGTCCCCAAGCAATCTCATGCTCAACTCCGGTTCTCATCATATCGCGAAGCTCCTCCAACAACTCCTGGGTGAATAGATCTGGATTCTCCGTCTTTAACTCCTTTAATATATTCTGAAACAGCACAAGGTGAGTAACCTCATCACGGTTAATATACTTAAATATAGTGCTGGTTGCCGTCATCTTCCCCTGTCTGGCCAGGGTATAGAAGAAGCTGAAGCCTGAGTAGAAATAGATACCCTCCAGGATATAGTTGGCCATTACGGTTCGTAGAAAGTTCATAATGGAAGGATCTTCATTGAAGCTCTGATAGATATTGGCGATGTATTGGTTTCTCTTTAACAGCTGCTTGTCCTCACGCCATTCGTCATAGATCTTATCACGGGTAACCGGATTAGTTACTGTATCTAAGATATAGGAATAGCTCTGGGCATGGATTTCCTCTTGAAAAGCCTGAATATTCAATAAGGAGGTAATCTCTGCTGCTGTCACGTAACGTGACAGATTGGGTAAATTTTCAGCCTGAATCGAATCAAGGAAATTCAAAAAGGATATAATCTTATCAAAGGCATTCCTTTCCCCATTAGTTAAAAGTGGAAATTGCTTAATATCCTCATTGAGGGAAATCTCCTCCGGTATCCAAAAATTGTTCAACATTGTACGATAGAACGTATTCGCCCATCTGTACTTAATACGGTTCCATTCTCGAAGATTTGTCGTATTTCCGTTGATTAAGGCTTCCGTTCCGCGAAGTCCCTGTTCATTGAATATCTTCTTCTTATTCATTCTAAAATACCACACCTTTCTCATCGCTTGCATATTTTGTCCTCAGATACTATATAATGCAGGTTGAACCATTAAGCTAAGTTCTTCGAGGCCAAGCTTACATTAATAATACCCAGGTAAAAACTGTCCAATACAGATTAATTTATCTAATCAAACGCTTTATTATTATACCTCTTTTTAAGATGAAATAACAAGACCTTCCTAAACTCATATTGTGAACCCTTACTGGGTCGTTACTATTCATAGCTATATTAATAAATAGGAACCTTTGTCGATATCCTAACATCATTTCTAACTAGCTGCGAACAATAACACAGGGTCTAAACTGGAATTAATTAGCTGGAGCAGCTGGTGCATTCATCCATTTCCAGAGATTGATTACGTACATAGTAGATTGTCTTAACTCCATTCTTCCATGCTTCCACATAGAGATTCAAAATCTCCTTTGCCTTAACCTCCGGCGTGATATAAAGATTGAAGGACTGGGACTGGTCAATATGTCTTTGTCTTACTCCACAAGCCCGGATGCTATAAAGCTGATCGATATGATGTGCCTCCTTATAATACCAGAAGTTCTTACTGCTAAGATCCGGTGCTGCCTTTGGTGTAAAGCTTCCCTTCTTCTCCTCTATGAAAAACTTCTTAAAGATTGGATCTATTCCGGCTGTGGTTCCTGCTATGTTGGAGGTGCTTCCCGTTGGTGCCACTGCCATAATATAACCGTTTCGGACACCATACTTTCTTACCTCCTCTGCTAACGCAAGCCAACGCTCGGAGGTATAACCTCTCCTCTCAAAATATTTACCTGTCTGCCATTCTGAGCCCACAAATTCAGGATATGCCCCCTTTTCCTTCGCTAACTCCATGGAAGCCTTTATTGCCTGATAGGCAATCTCCTCATATAGGCGGTCAGCTTCATGAATATGGTCTTCGCTCTCCCAGGTAATCTGGTTATTAGCCAGATAATGATGGTATCCGCTGGTACCAAGCCCAATGGCACGATATTTGTCACTGGTAATTCTCGCCTCTGCTACGGGAGCTTGATTTAGAGTTATTACATTATCCAACATTCTGATTTGAATCGGAACCGTCTCCTTCAGCTCATCAAGGGTAACTCTTCCTAGATTGATAGAATTCAGATTACAGGTCACCATATCTCCGGATTTTAGCCTTCGAACAACCTCCTTGTGGTTACCGACTGTCTCTATCACTTCCTCCACGAACTCCGATTCACTGACATTTTGAGCGATCTCATGGCAGAGATTCGAGGAATAGATCATTCCTGCGTGTTTATTGGGATTCGCCCTATTCACGGTATCCCGGAAGAATAGGAACGGAGTCCCCGTCTCAACGGCACTTTTCATGATCTTCTTCATAACCTCAAGGGTAGGAACTGTTACTCTAGGGATTGCTGCATTGGCTTCGCACTCCAGATATCTCCGGGTAAACTCCTTGGTATCCTCTTCATCATAATAATCCTCCAGATGATATCCCATCACCTTATGTACCTGATAAGGATCAAATAGAGACCAATCCTGCCTTAGCTCTAGCCGCTCCATGAAAAGGTTCGGAATGCTAAGCGCCGGGAAGATATCGTGAGCCTTTCTTCTGTCATCGCCGTTATTGGTCCTTAGGTCTAGAAACTCATACAGGTCCTGATGCCAGATATCCAGTGTTATGGCAGCTCCTCCCTTTCTCCTACCAAGCTGATCCACTGCAACTGCCGTATCATTATACAATCTAATCCATGGGACTACGCCACCGGAGGCATTCTTGTAGCCACGAATTTCGCTATTTAAGGCTCTAACCTTACCGATATAGATACCAAGAGCTCCGCCGTGCTTAGATACAGCTGAGAACTTTTGATTCACATCATAGATTGACCAGAGATTGTCACCGACAACAGAGATAAAGCAGCTGCTGAGTTGATGATACGGCGTACCTGCGCTCGCCAGGGTCGGAGTCGCTGTTGTCATCTTTAGTTCACTTAATACATCATAGAATTTTTTGGCATACTCCAGCTTCCTATCTCCCTCTGGGATAGCCAGATGCATGGCGATTGCCATAAAGCGTTCCTGGGGAAGCTCCAAAACCTCCTTATGAAACCCACGAATCAGATATCGGTCTGCTAACAGCTTAAGTCCCTCATAATTAAAAAGCAGATCCCGATTTGGTTTAATATAGGCCCCTAATTCCCTGATCTCTTCCTCGCTATACTCCTCTATGAGAAATTTACCATAGTGTTGCAGTTCGACTAGCATATGTACTAGCGACAGGAAGTCACCATATCCAAAGTAATGATAGCCACGATTAATCGCTGCTTCCTTATATAAATCAGACATCAATAATCGCGCAGCCACGTACTGCCAGTTGACATTCGTTGATTTCACCACATTTCCCTGACTATCCTTCGTGGTCTGGATCATCTTCTCAATGGCTGTCTGAATTAATATCTTCTGAATCTCCTTGGTACTCATGCCGTCCCGGAACTGAATATTAGAGTCCATCTCTAATTCGAAGGGATCACAGCCCTCTAAGCCCTCACAGGCATAAGCCACCATTTTCTTTGTCTTATCTACGTGAAGCTGCTCATATCTTCCGTCTCTTTTTTTAATCATTATATCCATATATCATCCTCCGTTCTTCCATCACCGTATACCAGTAATAGTAATCATTATTAGTATAATATACTATATTTAGTGTTTTGACTAGATAGAAATTAAAAATTAGCAAATAAGCACTACCCTGACCGAAAAAGAGTATCTTGGTAATTATTAGCTAAAAGGCCCAAAAAAGGATATGGTAAGAGGACAGTCATCCTCCTCCATATCCATATTCATCATACTTATTCCACATCAGATAAAGATTGAACCGGTAATTCTGCCTTTATCATGATGCTTTATCCGTTACGTCAGTAGCCTTAGCTTTCACACTTTCTGTTCCGGGAAGCTCATATACCACAACAGCTACTCCTCGCTTTATATTCTCAAACATTTTCTTAGCAGCCTTCGGCGGCAAATTGATGCAGCCGTGAGAGCCTCTGGTCAGGTAGATATCCTTACCGAATTCATCCCTCCAGTTAGCATCATGAAAGCCGATATTTCTGTTAAAGGGCATCCAGTATTTTACCGGAGTCTGATAATCCTCTCCAACTAAAATAGCATCATTCTCCTTATATTGAACCGGATAGGTACCAGTAGGTGTATCATATGCCTTGGCAATATTACCGGATACAAAGTCCGATTCTACTACCAGTTCCCCATCTTTATAGAAGAATAGGTGCTGTGCCGTAAGATTAACCTCCACATAGGTATCACCGATATCATCTTCACCATACTGCTGTGCTGTCTGAAAATATGCAGGCTCCTTCACCGTCTGTTCACCCTTTTTAATCAATTCGGTGAGCTCCTTTAACTCGGTTGACCGGTCAAGCCACCAGCCATAGTCTCCGCCCTCCACCTTGATTTCTTTACCATAAGAGGTTTGAAAGGTTCGCCGACGTCCGAAGGAATTGTAGGTCTTTCCAATAAAATCAACATATTCCTTTATTTTATCCTCATGTAAGGTAACCTTATAATCCTCATCATAGGAAAGCCATTCACTAATCTTAGCTCCGTCCAATACTTCCGTCACTTTTCCGAATTCATAGGTAATTCTCGCCCAAGCAAAATGATTTAACTCCTTGACTGCTTCCAATAGTCTCTGATCCTCAGAGGTTATCTCAGGTTCTACATAACAGCCCGCATCCTCTAAAGACAAGGTAGGCTGCAGGGTATTGATTGCTTCAATAACGGCTTCATATACCTTCTCTTTTATCACTTTAGTTCCTGGTTCCTCTGGAATAATCTCAAATCCATTCTCTCCATAAGCGATCGTTGCATCCACCGGCTCTGTTATATTCTCTTCCTTAATTTCTTTCATAAGATCGACATAGGCCTTCAACAGATCGGTATCGTAGGTCAACATGGTGTCTACCTCATATTCCTGTGCCTTTACCAGAGATGTAGGCCATAATAGGCCTCCCTGCTGGTCGATGAGCTCTGATAGGCTTCCGGCGAACTCCGTATGTAGATTAATACTATTCCCATATATGAAATCAGATGCGCCGTTTCTATGCTTGATTTCCAAAACATAGGATGACACCTGGTCACCTATCGCTTCTTCAGCCTTCTTTTCCGACATATTTGAGGTATCTACCCCATTCACTTTGGTATTACCAAAGAAGTGATTGTTATAATAGTAAGCAAAGATCAGGTAGACAACCAGAATAGCAGAAAGTACTCCGGCATCAATAAAGAGTACTTTTCTTAAAAGCTTGTTCTTCTTACTTTTTTTGCTAGTCTGACTCTTACCTGCAACCTGCCTTCTACTTTTGTTTGTATTATATGCTCTTTTCATTGCCATATTTTACCCTCATTAGTGATCATTCGTTACATAAGCAAATTAACACTAAATTATGTTTAACATAAGTCAATATAATTACAAATTCTTTAAATAATTATTCCATTTTTGCCAAGCGGCAATCTTTGATCCGATTACTCCTCTGCGATAATCTGTCCTTCAGCCGCCTCACAAATCAAGTCTTTACTCTCCTCCTTGCCCAGCTGCTTCTCAATCCCTTGAATAGCCTCCTGTATCCTCTGCACAACCATATCCCTGATTTGAACTGTCTTCATTCCTTTATATTCTTCGTAAGGTATGGCTTTTAGAAAATGTATCTGATTCGAAACCTTTCTTAAGGTGTTCACTGCAAATGGTTTATAGGTGTCATAAACCACAACCGGTACTATGGGACAATGCGCCCTCTCAGCACATTTAAAGCTTCCGACCTTGAAGGTCTGGAGAGAATTTTTATTATCCGTATAACCTCCCTCGGGAAAAATCAGATATCGTCGTCCTGCCTTCACCTCATCCGTCACGGAACTCATGATGGCTACCTGTTGTCTGATATCCTCAAAATCAAGGCGTTTTGCTCTGATCAGATTCACAAATTGGGTAGTAACAATAGGCTGAGATTGCTTCTTTGCTATGATAAAGGTACAGGGCTTTTTATGTCCTAACAGAATACCCAGGGCATCATACTTTCCCTGATGGTTCGCATACATGATGTATCCGCCCTCCTCCGGAAGATTCTCTGTCCCAGTTATGTAAGTCTCTATACGCCCATATCGCTTAATCCGCCCTACAATATCCAATGCCAGGTTATAGCAGGCTTCCTCCGAATATTGGTTAGGCTTATTATAATATTTTTTCATTTTATATATATAATATGGTATTATGTAGATACTCCGTATTATTACATATAAAAAACGTATCATGATATCACTTCCACTTCGTTATATTTAGTAAGCATCCCAGTACATCTATATACTTTATATATAATCATAACCCGAGAAAGCAGTTTCGTCTAGATTTTTAGGTCAATTCCATATATTTTCATAAAAATGAAGTACTAGCTATTACAGCACACACGGGCTTAAGTTATTAATAATTGAACTCATTTGCCTCCCAATAGGCTGGAATGACTGTAGCAATTAAGTTGCTTTATGACAAATAAGCTATGATAAATCACATTTACATTACGAGGCTTACTCGATATAATAGGCTATTATTAACATAAAAGTCTGCTTAATAACAGAAAGGTAGTCAAATCAACAATGAGAAAGCCCTTTGAGAAATTATTTAATGAAGCAGCCCTGCTCCCCAGAATTCGACGAAGTATCTATCTGATGACTCTGGGTAATACCTTCGGAACCTTATGGGGTGTTATAAGCGGTAGCGGCAGCTCTTCTTTGACCGGATATGCCGGATATCTTGGTGCAGGTGATTTTGTATATGGTCTACTTACTGCAATTCCTTTAGCTGCAGCGCTTCTGCAAATACCCTTTGCCACATTAGTCAGCCGTACTCAAAAGCGTAAGAAATATATGATGACCTATGGGCTCTTCTCAAGAATATTGTGGATAGTCATTGCTTTAGTCCCCTTCCTTATTCCGTCCAGTCAATCTGCGTTACGGTTATGGTCCGTCATTCTGTTGATCGGAGTTTCCTCCGCCTTCAGCTCCTTTATTAATGTCTGCTGGATGCCTTGGATGGCTGACTTGGTCCCGATTGAAATACGTGGCCGATGGTTATCAAAGCGTGATGGTATCACCTCTATCGCTAGTGTGACCATGGGTCTGATTGTTGCCGGCATACTGGATCAGACAACTGGATATACCGGATATACTATTGTATTTGTTATGTGTGGTATCCTAGGTATTCTGGATATGCTCTGCTTTCTCTTCGTAGAAGAGGTATATAAGACTCCTCCTGTTCAGCTAAAGCTTCTGCCTGTATTAAAGCAGGTAATCAATAATAGGCCCTTTTTCAAATTCATGTTGTTTTGGACTGCCTGGAGCTTTACCGCTAATATGTCCGGTGCTTATCTGGCAAGATATGCTCTGACGGAGATGGGGTTAAGCTATATGCAATTTACCCTCAGCAGCCAGGTCACAGCTGCAGCTATTACCGTATTGGTAGTATCATCATGGGGCAGACTTCTGGACCATTTTGGCAGTAAGCCGGTGTTATGGTGCACCTGTGTGGTGGCAGCTCTTACCCCACTGTTCTTTATCTTCTCTACCTACGGAAGTGTCTGGCCAACCTTGCTTCATAATCTGATTGGGGCGGCCTTCTGGAGTGGAGCTAATCTTGCCGCAACCAGCCTACAGCTCTCCTCCTCACCGGATGAGCAGCGACCTTCCTACGTGGCCGTCTTCTCCTGTATCACCTCATTATTTGGTTCCTTCTTAGGAATTCTGACCGGAGGTGCTATTCTGGAAGGAATACATAACAACGCTACCTTAAATACCATCATTTTAGACCGTTATAAATTCATGATCGCTATCTCTGTCCTACTCCGAGTTGCAGCTGTATTTATCATCATTCCGAGACTGGACAATGATAGTGACTATACCCTGGCAAGCATGTCTCAAGAACTGGGTATTCGAATAAAAGCAAAGAAAGAATACCTTAGCTACTGGTGGAAGCGGCGAAGCAGCAGATAGCGTTTGATAATACATAATATTTTTTTAAATAATGTATATATTAATCTCAACTCCGAAAAAGAAGTACTCTTAATCAATCTAAGAGTACTTCTTCCTGTTAATATGATAATCATTCGAACGATACCGGGGTTTTATTAATCTACTGTGATTAATCCAATCCCTTCAATCAACTGCTTTCCATCCTCAGACTTCAGGTATTCAAAGAAGGCCTGGACCAGCTCACTCTGCTCTGAAATCTCACCGCGTGTAGCCATTACAAAGGGACGGCTTAAGAAGTAGCTGCCTGCCTTAATATTCTCTGCCGTAGGCTCTACCCCTTCCAGCTGTAATGCACGGATACTATCATCCAGAACATCAAGAGATACATATCCAATCGCACCAACTGTGGAAGCTACCTTAGCCATAACACCACCTGTGCTGTTGATCTCATTGGAGTACTTGCATAGCTCCTCGATCTTAAGTAGCTCCTCGAAAGCACCTCTTGTACCGGACCCTGCCTCTCTGCCGATCACTACGATTGGCTGATCCGTCCCACCGACTTCCTTCCAGTTAGTGATCTCGCCTTTATATATATTGATTAGCTGATCCTTCGTTATGGATGCTACCCTATTGGACTTATCTGCAATAACTGCAATCCCGTCAATCGCAACGATATTCTCCACTGCCCCGGAGGATAGCTCCGTATCCTTTAAACCTCTGGAGGCGTTGCCGATATCAACCGTTCCTGCCAAAAGGGCTTCCACACCGGCACCAGACCCAATAAATTCAGCAGAAACCGTAGTCTCCGGATATTTTAACATAAAAGCTTCCGATGCAAGATTGGCTAACTTCTCCATGGAGGTAGATCCTGACATTAAAATCGTTCCGCTTAATACTGGTACATCGGATGTCACCGCTTTTCCACCTTGCTTGGAGGCCTGCGTATCCCCACCTAATGAACCGCATGCGGTTAAGGCTGTAATTAATAATATACAGGTTAATAATAATATGGCAATCTCTAGATTTTTTTTCATAATTATTCTCCTTTTCATTTCTCTTAGCCTGATTAATGTCTTTGGCTGATATCATTAATCTATCACTAAGTAGAAAAGGAAAATACCATAAAACAGTATAGATTGGGTTAACCTTATGTAAAATTCCCTTTGTTATTCTGATATACTCTTACCAAATCTCATGGGGCAAACCACTCTACATCGATTACAGTCTACGGTATCATAGCCTCTTGCATTGGTTCCGTAGGTATATGCTCTGCATTTGAGTTGATCCACACTATGACCGTCCAAGGCTTGTGAAGGGCAGTTTCGGACACAGAGATTACACCCTTCCTGACAGATACTCTCGGCAGGAGCATCCGATTCCATATTCAAATCGGTAAGAACCATGCCAATCGTCATAAGATTACCATATGTTTCATTGAGTAACAGAGTATTTTTACCAAGGGTACCTAACCCTGCTAACACCGCTGCATGCTTCATAGAAAGTAAGCCACGTCCCTCCATTTTATCTGCGTCCCAATATTCATAGGGACTATCTGAGGGTATGGGTACAGCATAGCCACCGAAGAGGCGCTCAACCTCCCTAGCCGTATGAAAGGCAATCAAGTCCACCTCCGAACAGGAGCTATAGTTAAAATGTCCATAGATTAGTCTTGATGGCACCTTTGCTAATCCCTTAGGAAGTGCGATACCAAAGACTATTACTGAGTCACACTCCGGAAAAATATCTCTAGGATGAAACCCAGACGGTGCCTGTATAAAGCGGTCGATATTAGCCACACCACAGACATCCGCCCCTAGCTTTAAGACTAGCTCTTTAATCTGACCTTTCATAATAACCTCCCTGACCATACACATCGAACGTAGTCTGGTATATTTTTTACCATTGTACTACAGAACCCGCTTGCTCACAACCATAATTTACCACTCTGAGTTGGCTTCACAAACTTATATGAAGCATGTATCCAGATAGGTTCTGTTTCCAGACAGGATTAGTTATTATCGAAATAGTACCTCAGTGCTCTTCCGATGAAGTTCGAGGCTCCCACACCATAGATCTTATCATTCACCTCAATAAGCCGCTCATCGGTCAGATATCCTTCTATTACCATATCCCAAAAATGCTCTCCCATATCTATCCCACTATTGGTTAAATTACATAGTTCAACCAGCTCTCTCGTTATCTCCTGTATTTCATAAGATGAAGTGTCCTTACTGAGGTCCTGTGTAAGCCTTTTCGTTATGTCGGTAGTCTGAGCTACATAATCATCTACATTGTCTTTGATTGAATTCAGCTTTTCTACTGTCTCTGAGAAATGATTTAGATTATGCTTCATAGCTTCGGTGTACTTCTCAATACTGCCGTATTGCTTAATCGCCCATTTTGCAATTTCAGATTCCTTATCCTTAATCTTGTCGAGAAGCTGCTCGAATTCTTCTATACTGCCCCACGTACGAATGATATCATCGGTGTGGTATTCCTTAAAATTCTCCAATGCTTTAAAATATTCACTCATATCAAATTCCTTAAAGCTCATCGTTTCCTCTCCTCTTTCCAGACGTTCCAGCAAATCCAACAAACCATTCAGTCTGTCCCTTTTGGCTTTTATAAGCTCCTTCTGTTGCTGAAAGGCCTTCATCTTATCAAAATGGGGGTTTTCTAAAATCCGTTTGATATCTTTTAGCTTAAAATCCAGTTCCCTGAAAAATAGAATCTGCTGCAGCCTCTCGAGAGAAGCATCATCATACAGACGATATCCTGCTTCTGTTACCTGGCTTGGCTTAAACAGATCAATCTCATCATAATATTGAAGGGTACGAACACTGATGCCCGTCAACTCGGATACTTGTTTACAGATCTCATTTATTCACTCCAATCGTTTTTTTGATTCAGAAAGGTAAAACTAACACCGGCGTTTGCTATACTTCTTCCTCTTGATCATAATCATATACTATTACGTTGCGTGAGAGTCAATGGTTTTGTTCACTAAAATTAAAGACATCTTATCTCCTGACAAGATGCCTTTAACATTCATTACTATTTGATCCATACTTTTATTATGAATAAATATAATTACGATCCATATAAGAAGAATAGGAACATTGCTCCAAAGACCTTCGGCCTCCAATCTGCTCTGCCTAAGCATATCGTCCGGTAATAATCTGGCATTTACCTCCATTATGACGCTTTGCGTCATCATAAAATCGAATGAAAGAATTCACCTTGCAGCTTCTTATCGAGGGTAAGACGTTGTATGTCACTTGTTTCTATCTCTTTTTACTACATGTTCCAGTATAGTATTCGCTCTTTTGGCTTCATAGAATAAACTAATATAATACCATGCCGCTCCTATCATATATGGTATCGTAAATGATAAAAACACATCTCGATATGCATGCATCGAAAGCTCCTCGAATATGCTACTGAGCCACACTAGCAGCATTACAACGGCCAATGCGATCAGATACTGCAATAATAGAACCAGAACCATTGGTAATTTTTCAAATCTCTTATGCTGTTCTATAATTAATACACTAATAAGGCAAAACAGAAACATAAACACGATATTCGTTCTAGTGTTATCCCAGGTTGCAGGATTCATAAAATACTCCAGAATGAATTTAGCAAATAGCAATATAGTAAAAAAGATGCATACCGCGGAGAAAAAACTGCTGATTTTATTTTCCTTCATGCACAATACTCCTCTCCGTTTCTCTTAAATATGTCATAAATGACTTCTTATAGGTTCGATTTACTACTAGCTTCTCGGAATTCTCCATAACCAGACATAACCTCATATTAATGTCCGCATTTACTTTTTTGATATGATAAATATTGACTAAAACAGATTTATTAATCCGTACAATCCCACTGCTTCCTAATAACGACTCCAGCTCCTGGAGACTGTGTTCCATTTGAACGACTTCCTTTTCCAGGTATAAAAAGGTCTTCTTATCCACCGATTCTATGTAATAAATCTCCTGGGGCAGGACCCGTCTTTGTCCTCGCTCTGTTTTACCGTGGAATACATTTCTTGATTTCACATATTGAAGCAAATCCCTGATTTCATCCGTTTCCTGCCTATAGTACAGGTCAATATAATCCTCTGAAAGCTCCTGGTTATGATACCTATTTATTTTCATTTACCTTTCTTCTCCGTTTTTCTTTTCCTTTTTCAATTATTTCTGTGATAATACCGATTACTACCCCTATTGATGTAAAATTAAGAAAGATATCACGATAAGCATTTTTTGATAAGGGTTCAAAAAATCCGGTGAACCAAACATAGATAAAGACCATGGTCATAGCGATAGCATATACAATTAGCCATGACAGCAGCTGGTTCTTTAGCCGGATGTTTGCAAAGGCCTCCATCACAAAAATAGCGATAAAGCAAACGACCGCCCTATGTAATAAGTGTGAATTCGTATCCTCAGTCCGCCCCTGAACCAGTTGTAATGCACTACTAAAAATTGTGATACCTGTATAAATCATGCAATATAGCAGAAACCCGTTTTTTACCACTACCGATAACTTGTTTTTCATAATCAACCTAGACTCCTTGTTTTTTTCACAGTATAGTTGATAAGTTCTGGTAAATCAATCGGTCACAGTCTATGTTGCATTATAGGTACACCTATGTTGCACTTATACTATATTTTACTATATCGACATCCCACACTCAACCATTATTAGAACAAAGTTCACTTGCTCCGGAGGGCTTTTTAATTCATAGGACACAATCTATGAATTAAAAACGCACCCTACCATTGCTATAGTAGGATGCTGAATTAAATTGCTGTATGGTTGATTTAAAACAAATTACGTATTAGGCTTGTCCCAGCAACAAAGGTACCGATGGTTGCCCCCAAGTTTGCCATGAACATAACCAAAATGGTTTTCAATAAGCGGTTTGTGAAAAATCCTTTAATCGTAAATATATCTGTCTGAACGTTTTGAACATCCTTCACAGTCGGCTTTTTAATGTAAGCCTCAGTCAGCCCGGTAAACCAACCACAAGCCAGCAGTGGATGCAAGGTGGTCAGTGGTGCTGCAAGAAAGGAGGTCAGAATACTCAGCGGATGTGCCAAGGACAAGGCAGTAAATATCGCTGCTAAAATCCCAGTCCATAACACCCAAGCGGATAATTGCTGTAATCCAGTCTGAAGGTTGATTACAAAGGAATAAATCAGCAGTCCGGTGATTAAAGCGGGGATAATCCAACCGGCAATCTTTGAAACGGCACTCCTTGGTGGAACAACTGAGATTTCCTCTAAATTCTGATTATTATATATCTCCTTCTTGATACCGGGTACATGCCCGCCACCTAATACGGCAACAATCTTTTTCCCCGGTGCTTCTTTAATCTTTGCTGCCAGGTATTGATCCCGTTCGCTGATTAATACCTCTCCGACCTTAGGGAAGTCCTTTTTTAATCCGGCCATAGCTGCTTCCAGCATATCCTCTTCTAATAACTTCTCCAAATCATCACTGGTAATGTCTGTATCGTCCTCGGAAGAAAACAAGAGACTGCCTACTAGTTTCGTTTTATCCCAAAAGTTCAATTTCCGCCATATTCGTAAGAAGGTGGTCTGAAGACTACGATCTGCCAGTACAAGGGTAGCTCCTGTCTCCTTTGCACTCTCCATACCCTGGATCATCTCACCGCCAACCTGGTTCCCTAATTTCACAGCCATCTTCTTTTGATAGGAAGCGAGAAAAAGATTTGCAACCATAAAGCCAACCTTTTTTTCTTTAATGACTTTGATTAAATCCGTGTCCTCCCAAGCCTTGGGCTTAGTGATACTCTGATATCGATCTTCGTCTAACTCAATACATACGCTATCCGGACGTTCTTCCTCAATAACCTTTTTCACTAGCTCCGCACTTTCCTTTGATACATGGGCTGTTGCTATCAGAAAGATTTCCTTGTCCATATATTCTAATTTTGTTACATTATCTTCACTCATTAAGAATCCTCCATATCGTACTTCAAGAGCAACATTCGTCTCAACAAGGAATGCTCTAGTCGAACGAACTGCTATTTCAGTATACCGTTATGGAATCATTTCGTCAAGCTAACGAATTATTTGGTTGAAATTATAGGATGCAGATTATCCCTGACTGTTACCAAAACTCAAGTCCTCTGAAATAAATAAGGCAAGATGTTATATAAATAATTGCACACAGCTTCATACTCATGCTTTTCACCTTCAGCAAGAAGGTAATGAAAATTGCCCTGAGAAAGCTCTTTTGCTTCTGTAAAAGTGTCTGGGAATTTACGCATAGCATTTACCTGGGCATTCAGGGCCTCATAGGCAATGTCTTCTGTTCCTGTCGCTGTATAAATGAAATACTCATCTAAACCATAACCGGATTGAATCACCTGTTCCTGTAATAACTTTGCTGTTTCCTCTGGTTTTGTTAGGCCTCCCTGGGCTTCTATCTCCCAGCAATCTCCACTAAGAGGAACATAATAGGAGAAAAAATCCATATGATTGGTTAATACAAACCAGGATGTTGCAGCACCCATTGAAAAACCTCCAAAGCCTCTGTGCATCCTTGTAGCCTGAAAGGCATCCTTTGTTATGTCCTCTGCATAGGTATTACATGCCTTTTCAACTGCAGGCATTAAATCTTCAACTAACTCCTTCTGAAAGAAAAGAACATGACCTCTTTCCACTTCTCTATCCGGAGGCCCCACCCGTCCAATTTTTTCTTTATAGTAGGATGGGAATACTACGATGAATGGTTCTACCTGCTTATGATCAAACATGTAATCCAACATGTTTTTTACCTTACAGCAGTCCAGCCATGCATCCGGATTGCCTCCACCACCATGCATAACATAAAGGATGTTATACTTTCTCTCCTTATCCGCTTCATCATACCCATAGGGTAGATATATATTTGCATATTTCTCTCTCGTCTCACCCTGATTGTTTATCGTGGAGTAAGAAAGACGCTTGATTGTTCCACGATGATTTACATCATGATATGTATACTTTTCCATTGAACTGCTCCTTCCTTTCCTTGCATCGCTTAAATATCCTTATGGATATGTCACATATTGATTGGTTCCAAGAGCCTTTCTGCTTGGCCGGGAAGAACTTCAATATATTCCTTCGTGAAGGTTCCACCTAGATAGACCGGTATTGCGGAGGGATTGTACACCGTCTTGCCATCTGATGTATAGATCATTCTTTGATATGCTGCTACATACTCTCTGATCTCACCGTTCGTTGCGTACCATACATTATCATATCCTGCCACTTTATTGATTAGCTCTTCTATGTGGTCCCAATTATTATTTTGATCAAATTCATAGCTGTGTCCCCATACATAAAACAATTTGGCCGGAGTCATTAGCGAAAAATAGAATCCATCCGATAAAAATTCATCTGCAAGTTCATATATTTTTTCATCATCGTGATGGCAGGTTGGATGCCAAGTCAGGAAGTTCTTCGGAAGCTCAAATTTATAAGTTGCTTCAATTGTTCTTGCATAGGATATTCCAGAGGCCTCAAGTGCCTTTACCACAACCTCATCATAGGCCCCAAAGGCATAGGCAAAGCCTGTAATCGGTTTACCCTCTAATTTTTCTAACTCTTTTCTGCTTTCCAGTATTTCATCTACACATCTGGCCATATCCATCCCAACCATACATTTATGGTACTGTCCATGGGCTGCCATTTCATGTCCTTTAAATACTGTGGTCACCTCATCCCTGCTTAACTTGATGTGAGGTACTTCCTTCTTCCCTGCAGCTACTCGACCACCTTGCCCAAACAATCCCGGATTAAGATTAAAGGTCGCCTTTACTCCGTATTTATTAAACATCTCAATCAGCCTTATATCCTGTGTTACCCCATCATCATAGCTCAAGGTAAAGGCCTTTCGTCTGCCCTTTGGCCATAGCATCCTATCATTAACCTGAAGACTCAACTTCTTCTCCTCCTTACAGTGTATTATTCAATACTACTTTAATAAATCCTTGATTAATCTGGCCATATTACTGGATAATAAAGAATAGTGATCCGTAGCATACATAACATCACCATGAGTAGAAACATGGCAATTCAGAATATCCTTACAGAACCATTCAACCGAAATATATAACATATTATTGCGTTCAATTGGTTCACATAGCATAGAACGAACGCGATTATCAATCGTGCAGCCAATACAGCCTCTTGCAATCTGAATCGTTCTACCATCCTGTAATACAATCTGTGCCCAACCATCTCGCTCCTCATAGGAGGCCTTCATCACCTGAGCAAGAAATGAGGCCGGAATCATGCAGTATTCTCCACGTACCTTTGCTCCCCCCTGTAATCCATGATACTTTAGCTTCTTCCACATCAATGATTTTGCCGGCATTTTGATTCGTTCATTATTCACCCAAGCATATTCGCAATCCTCGGCTATGGCAAAGGACACCTTGTCGCCTTCTCTCTTAAGGTTTGGTTCCATATATTCGATGGTTCCATCTGTTCTTCTTCTTGAACCCGAGAATAGATAATCCCATACTAATTCTGCTTCATCAAAGGTCTGACCATGGTCTCTATTCTTGACATCTCGAAAAACATAATCGGCCTTATTACCATGATAGAAGGCAAAGTTATTTTCTCCGTCAAGCTTAATCTGCGGCAGCTGACTGCATTCGTTGATTCTAAGCCAGTATTCTCTATTATTCACAACAACGTCTTCTACTGCATCTTTGGTCCCTGGAGGAGACTGGTCAAATTCCATTCTTGCCTGCCAAGTAGTGAGCGGCCCTGCGTTATTTTTGGGGTTATCATTATCATCAAATAAATGACCTATGGTGCTGGGCCCTGCTGAGCCAGCCATAGCTGCAAAATGATTACCAAAATGTCTTGCCATTAATAAGGTCATTGCATTACCAAGTGACATTCCCTGCATGTATATTCTTTCTTCATCTATATTGTATTTTTGCTTCATGATTTCGATTAGTCTAAATACAATTCTTGCATCATTATTTTCTCTTGGATCGTCCGGGAAATCATGCATATAGATTCCTTCCTCGTTAGGCTCCGAGAGAATATCAAACAATCTTCGCTCACATTCAATCTGCCAAAACCTGCGTAAATGCGCATTGGGATATACCACAATAAATCCCTCTCTGTCTGCTACATGGGACCAGGAGGTATAGACACATTGTCCCCAGCCGGTCATCAATCCTCCATGCATAGAAAATACCAGGGGTGTCTTTTTGGAAGGATCATAGCTGTCTGGTACGTATTCATACCAGGTATCCTCTATATCATCGATAAGACACGCCTTCTGTTCCTTCAGCTTCTTCGGGTAAACCTGAGAATTATTACCGTTTTCATTGACTACGATTTCACTTTCCTTTAATTTCTCAGGAAGGTAGTCTCTATTATCATCGTCCGGAATACCTGCTAGTAATTTGATCTTATGTTCCATTCTTTTACCTCTTTCGTTCTTTCCTTATTTGTTATATCATTTCATAGCTGCATCAAGCTCAGCATTATGCTACCTGCTTTTTACCTGTTATGATGAAGAAAAATACAAGTGCACATAATAGCAATACTCCACAAATACTAAATAATGTCGTGTACCCGGCAATTCCGGCAATATTCCCAACAATAGCCCCACCAATCATTGGTCCAAACCCCTGACATACATCTCCGCCAAGGTAGTATGTACTAGTAGCAACGCCACTCTTCTCTTTGCCTACTGCCTTGATACATCCAGCCTGAAGGGATGGCTGTGCCGCTCCCTGTCCTAAGGACCGAAGCACGCCGGTAATCAGGATAAGAATTAAGGTTTTACTGTTTCCCAGCATAAACATTGCACATGCTGTAAGAAGGAGACCGGGTAATACTGTGACTCTTATCCCCTTCTTGTCCATTAGCTTTCCAGAGAAGGGCCTGATGATAAACAATACAATTGCACACACAGTAAAATAAATACTGATACCCTTTACCCCGATCTCGTCTGCATAAAGAACCAGGTATGAGGCGATAATGCCATTTACAAAGGAAAAGGATCCGGCAACTAAAGTGAAAGGAAGAGCCTTTGTGGCAATAATATCAGAAAAGCTTATCCTCCTCCGATCCACGATCTGTTTTTTCTCCTCCTTCTGGAAGCACAAAATAGTATATGCTACTACTGTAAGTGCTGCCGCAATAAGGAAGGTTATTTTCATGCCAAAGCCCTCTGCTATACCAAGTCCTAGACCTGGTGCAACGGCAGAGCCAAGAACCATACCTAATCCTAAATATCCGATTCCCTCCCCCATCTTATCCTTTGGAATATAGCGGGAAGCCAGTGAAATCTGGCATGTTCCGGACAAAGCAAAGCCTACCCCGTTAATGATTCGAAATAGAATTAGAAGTGGTATTTGAGTGGTAAGGGTAAATCCAAGCAAACCGACTCCCATAAGGATATTACTCCATTTTAATATTGTAACATTACTTAATCTGTCTGCCATGATTCCACTAAAGGGTCTACAGAATAATGAAGTAAGTGAGAATAGTCCTACGATAAAGCCAGCCATTGTCACTGTAGTCCCAATCTCTACAAGGTATTTTGAGAGTATCGTTGCTACCATAAAAAAAGAAAAGGAATTTAGGGTATTTACTATCAGTACTAATATGTAATGCTTATTCCATAATTTATCATTCATAATTTTCTGTCCTTTATTTTAGTATTAAAGAGTCAGCTTGCTGACTCTTTCGATGCTTGCTTCGCAAGCATTGCCTGACTGCGGGTTGCAAAGCAACAACTTCCGAACGCATTCATGCGTTTGTCCGCGGAAGTGCGTCATCCCAAAGTGAACTTCGTTCACTTATGCGGAGCGTTTTATCGTATAGGACGTAATTGCCTATACGATAAGATCAAGGGGAGGGCTAAGCCCTCCCCCTACGTCCAGTCAAAATATTTAATTATTTGCTTTTTAACCAAGCATCAAGCTGTGCCTGCTTTTCTGCGATAATTTCATCAATACCGGCTCTCTTAAGAGCAGCCTGGAAATCAGCAAGAGCGGAGTCGATGTCTACTTCACCATACATGATTGGTGTATAATACTGTGCAATTACGTTAGCACAAGCAGCCATTCGATCTGCTACCTTTGTTGAATCAAATGTGAATCCTAATGCTAATGATTTTTGAGCGCTCTTATTTTTTGCTAACATCTGCTCATAGATATCTGCAGGTTCATAGTACCATGTCTTGCAGAGCATAACATTTGGCCAATATGCCATAGAAGCTGCTGCCCATCCAAGATCCGCCATTCCATTTGCACCTTCCGGATATACCATCTGTCCGTCTTCGTTAAGTTCATAAGTAAGTCCTTCAATACCATTTGCGATCAGCTGAGCTGCTACCGGATCGGTGTACAGAACATTGAGGATTCTCATTGCCGCTTCCGGATTCTTACAGAAGGAGCTGATATGCCACATATAGGTTGTTGCATCACTGGTAGTTGAAAGTGCTTCTGTTACATTAGTTCCGTCTAAATCAATACCATTCTGAGCAATTGTAGCTTTCATACTAACTGCAGCATCCCAAGCATAACCGGGTGTACCATTACTTACTCCCATAAGTAAGTTCATAAGTGTAGGGTTACTGTTGCTGAGTGGATCCGGGCTAAATACTCCGGCCTCTTTCCACTTCTTAACATGACTTAAGAAGTTAAGGAAGTATTCTGATTCATAGTAATTTTCAACTGTTGTACTTTCTGTAGGTTTGGTTAGTACACCAAGATAATTGGTATCTCCTAAGTAGTCAATACTCTTAGGAATCCAGTATGGTTCTGTCGCACCTGGTATATAATAATAATTCGGGTTAGCTTCTTTAATCTTAAGAATTGCTTCTGACATTGAATCAATGCTATTTACCTGGCTCCAATCGATATTCGCTTTCGCAACATCTTCTTTCTTGGCATAATAAATATTCTCAGTAGAGTAGGAATACATACAAGGAATACCATACTGAGTACCATCTACAACACCACAAGCAAGGATTTCCTCCAGTCCATCCTTAAATAATCCCTTAATTTCACTTCCCTCTGAAGCTAAAAGATCATCAAGCTTCATTACCTGTCCATTGGACACAAGATTACTTACCGATGTGTACCAGAAGGAATTGAAAAGGTCAAGAGCATCAGAGCCACCACCGGTTAACATTAAGTTTAGCTGTGTTGCCCAGTTACCAAACTCTATACCCACTAAATCAATCTCTGCTTTTGCTTTTTCTCTTAATATCTTATTAAGTTCATCCTCGATTGCTTTCTCATCCGGTGATGGGAAAACAACTGCATATGCCATCTTAATTACCGGATAGCTTTCACTAACCTCTCCCTTGTTAGCTGTTTCTGCTGTTTTTCCAGTATCTGCTGTGCTTCCTGTCTTGACTGTTTTGTCTGTTTTGCTTGCATCTGATCCACAGCCTGAAAAAAGTGTTGCTACCATAAGAATAGTAAGTAAACTAGCAATTAGTTTCTTTTTCATATTACTTCCTCCTTTTTTCGGTCACTGTTACAATGACCATTCTGACTATTAAGTCGTCTAGTGATAAAATCATAACAGATAGATCGATACCCCTTCTATCGTTTTTCTGTCATAAAACATCAATTTTCTATCATATTACACTAATTATTGTTAATTTTCATTACTTTTTAACAAAGCTATAACACTGAAAACCTGTCAAAATCAAAATTTTAATAATATGTGACCGAATTACGATAGCATTTTTGTGATATTTTATGGTACGGTAATTATGACAAAATATCTCAATGCAAAATTCAAGGGGGTTATTATGAAAGAAACACAAGTAAAAATGAAAAAGTTATCTTTCCAGAAAATGAAGAGATATATTCCACTGTACCTAATGATGTTGCCCGGACTTGTATACTTAATTGTAAATAATTATATGCCAATGGCCGGACTGGCTCTTGCCTTTAAGAGAGTAAATTACTCAATTGGCTTGTTTAATAGTCCCTGGAGCGGTCTTACGAACTTTAAATTCCTTTTTAGTACCAGTGATGCTTTTCTGATTTTTAGAAATACGATTCTTTACAACCTAGCCTTCATCTTCCTAGGTAATATGATCGGTGTATTGGTAGCGATTGGATTAGATTCTATCATGAGCAAATTCTTCAAAAAAATTAGTCAGATTATTATCCTTATCCCTTACTTATTATCAACCGTTATTATCAGCTACATCGTATTTGCGTTTTTAAGTGGAAACAACGGCTTTATGAACATGACAATTTTACCTCTATTTGGAATTGAGCCAATCAGCTGGTATAATAGGGCACAATACTGGCCTGTAATTCTCACCCTTGTATACTTATGGATGAACTTTGGGTACAGCTCCATCTTATACTACTCCACACTGATTGGTATTGATAAATCCTACTATGAAGCTGCTACTGTGGATGGTGCAGGGATTTGGGCTCAGATTCGTCACATAACCTTGCCCTCACTTAAGCCAACCATCATCACCTTGGTTCTTCTTTCGATTGGTCGAATCTGCTATTCTGATTTCGGCTTATTCTATCAGGTTCCGATGAACAGCGGTTTGCTTTACTCAACAACTCAGACGATCGATACCTATGTATATCGCGGATTATTAGAGCTGAACGACATCGGGCGTTCCACTGCCGGTGGTTTTCTTCAGTCTATACTGGGCTTCATCTGTGTGTTTACAGCCAATAGCGTAGTATCAAAGATAGACAAAGACAGTAGCTTATTCTAATCGAAGGAGGATACACACATGACTTATAACAATAAAATTTTTCGTTTTACAATGGGCTTTATTATGCTTTTATTCGTATTAGCATGTATTCTTCCATTCCTCTTATTAATAGCAAGTTCATTTACATCGGAAGTATCGCTGGCACAAAACGGCTATTCCTTTATTCCTGCTGACTTCTCATTAGCTGCCTATGAATATATCTGGAATGTCAAGGCTAATATTCTCAGAGCCTATGGAATGAGTTTCTTAGTTACAGGCATAGGAACTACGATCAGTGTGACTATGACAATGCTATTTGCCTACCCATTATCACGTAAGGATCTTCCCGGACGAAGAATACTCTCTTTCATCGTCTTCTTTACCATGCTGTTTAATGGTGGTTTCGTTCCAACCTACTTGGTTTACTCGAGAATCTTTCATATAACTGATACCATTTGGGCTTTAATTGTTCCTTATTTATTAATGAACGCATTCTTTGTAATCATGGTTCGTACTTATATTAATTCTAATGTACCCAACGAAGTGATAGAAGCTTCAATGATAGACGGTTCAAGCGAACTCAATACATTGACTCGAATTGTTGTCCCAATGTCTAAACCAATCGTTGGTACCATCGCACTTATGTCTGCGATTAGTTACTGGAATAACTGGACCAACGGTGTGTATTTCATCCAGACAAAGCGTGAGCTGTACAGCATTCAAAACTACTTAAACTCAATACTTAGTAATATTGCTTTCCTGCAGTCTCACTCAAACCCCAGTATAAAGATTACCGAGCTTCCGAGTGTAAGTATTCGTATGGCATTAGCTGTGATAGCGCTCTTACCAATTCTTTTTGCATATCCCTTCTTCCAGAAGTCCTTCACAAAAGGAATTACGGTTGGATCGGTAAAGGGCTAAAGGAGGAGATATTTCATGAAAAAAATAGATAATAAGATTATGTTAATAACCTATGCTGACAGCATGGGAAAGAACTTAAGAGAGCTAAATGATATATTAGCAGCGCATTTTAGCGGTGTCATAGGCGGTTTACATATCCTACCCTTTTTCCCATCCTCCGGTGACCGAGGCTTTGCTGTCATCAATTATGATAATGTAGATCCTGATTTTGGCACCTGGGAGGATATTGATAAGCTTGCTAATCAGTATTATATGATGGCTGATTTTATGTTAAACCATATCTCTATTCGTTCGGAAGAATTTAAAGATTATATGACCAATGGCGATCATTCCCCCTACCGCGATATGTTTATCCACTGGGAGGAATTCTGGCCGGATGGAAATCCCACCGAAGAGCAGGCTGCTGCCCTCTATCGCAGAAAAGCAAACCATCCTTATATTGAATTTGTAAGAGATGATGGCAAAGCGGTCCACTTGTGGAACACGTTCTTCCAGGAACAGATTGATATCAACCCTTACTCTAAGGCTACTCAGGATTATTATGAAAGAAATTTGGGAATTCTAAGCAAACATGTTCCCCTGATTCGATTTGATGCCTTTGCCTATGCTTCGAAACGTCCCGGGTCAAGCTGCTTCTTCGTCGAACCGGAGATCTGGGAAGTGCTTGATATCGGTATGGAGCCATTAAATAAGACAGGAACAGAGATGCTTCCTGAGATTCACGAGAACTATAAGATACAGCTTAAGATGGCGGAAAGGGGGTACTGGGTATATGATTTTGCTCTTCCAATGCTTTTATTGCATGGCCTGAAAAGCGGAAGAACGGACCGATTAATTCATTGGCTAAACATCTGTCCCAGAAAACAGTTCACTACCTTAGATACCCATGATGGTATCGGTGTTGTAGATGTAGTAGGCTTGCTTGACGAGGATGAAATCAACTTAGTCAGAGAGGATGTTGATGACATTACAAAAGAAGCAAAGCAGTATATCAAGCTTCCAAGTATGATTAAGAAAAAGGGTGAGAAGTTCCAAAGCTATCAGCTGGGCTCTACCTACTATTCCGCTCTCAGATGTAATGACAACGCTTATCTTATTGCCAGAGCTGTTCAATTCTTTACTCCCGGTATCCCTCAGGTATATTATGTTGGTCTACTCGCTGGAGAGAACGATATTGAGAGCATGAAAACAAACCCAGATCCCAGAACGATTAACCGTCACAATTATTCTAGAGCTGAGGTTGAGGCAGCGATAACAAAGCCTGTCTGTAACCGACTCTATGAACTAATGCGCTTTCGAAATACATATGAAGCATTTAATGGTACTATTCGAGTTGGAGAGAACCTTGGTGATGGTACAATAACAATTACGTGGGAAAAGGATGAGTATCGAACCACGTTAAGAGCAGATTTTAAGGTATTAACTTATTCCATCTCTTATTATGACAAGGCATCTGATACGGAGTGTATTCTTTAATAGCTTGCCTCCTTTCTACTGATACATTATGGTGAAATATCGAAGTATTTATGCTCTTGTCTTTGACTATAGGAAAGGTATGGTATTATCCATGAAATTATTCGTGCATGTTGAAGTAAAGAACCGTGGCTGGGAGGCTGTTGCCTTTGATTTATATGATGGGCCTTCCGAGCTTACCGCCGATCATATCTCACTAACGGCTTATTTAGGCAACAGAAGTGTTAACCGCAAGATTCGCTCTATCACTCCCACCAATAATGGCTACCATATTGTCATCGATCCCATATATTTTAATGGTGATTTTCAATTAGAGATTAAAAATCAGGACAGTATCATAACCTTCTCCAAAGCTGATGTTGCCCTTGATGATATCCATGTTAAGGATTTGGACAAATTTGAAGCAAAAGAGGTGGGTGACGTTATTTATCGCCTCTATCGTCCAAAAGCAGAGGGTCCCCGTCCCCTCCTCCTATTCCTGCATGGCGGTGGAGAATGTGGCAGCGATAATATACTTCAAATGACAGGCACTCTCGGTGCTCTAAAGCTGGCTGAGATGTATCCTGAAATATATGTTATGGCACCACAGGCACCCGGTAACATCAGTGAGATGCTGCCTGACCCTTCTGTAATATTTAAAAACACCTTCTATACGACTAGCATTATACCCGGCTATGGCTGGCACAGAGAATATCTTGCCAAGGTATGCGATATCATTCGAAAAATGATTGCTGATGGAAGAGTTGATCCAGATAAAGTATTTATAACCGGTTTATCCATGGGAGGGTGCGGCACAATACGTGCTTTATCCATAGCCGGCGATTTATTTGCAGCTGCGGCTCCGATCTGTCCAACTATGATACCTGATACTTACCACATCCTAAGTTCCCTTGTGAATACAAAGCTCTGGGTTTCCACTGCATATGTTGATCATACTTTCTATCGCCATAAGTACATTGTTGATGCTATAATGAAATTAAAGGATAGTGGAAATAGAAATGCACATCTTACCCTCTACTCTCCCGAGGATTTTGAGCGGTATGGATTGTCAAATCCTGAGCTTCCTATTATGGAACGATTCTCAGAAAACCATAATGCGTGGGTACTTACTTATAACAATGAATATGGTATAATGGACTGGCTGGTAAGCCAGCGCAAATAAACATAGAAGGAGATCACTATGAATTTCGACAAATTAACAGAATATATTAATTCTCTGAATAAAGAGTATGGAATTCCGGCAGCTTCCTGCAAGATAACTAAGGATCATGAGGTCGTGTATCGACATATGACCGGTTATTCTGACTATGATTACAAGAAACCACTTGCAGAGAATACCCTGTTCCGTCTATTCTCAGCGACAAAGGTTGTAACTATGACTGCTGTGATGCAACAGATTGAGAGGGGTACTTTAGGACTGTATGATGAGGTACGTGACTACCTTCCGGAATATGACCGGCTGATGGTTGCAGACGAATTCAAGTTTGAATTCCCCCTTCGTTGGCCAAAGGCAACGGACCGATGTCATCTTGCACATAATACGATACGAATCATTGATCTAATGAGTATGACAGCCGGCCTTTCCTATGATACCACAGCAAAGGAGCTGGAAGATCTCAGAGTAAGGAGCAATAATCTGGCTTCTACAAGAGAAGTGATTGCTGAGATGGCAAAAATGCCACTCGTTTATGAACCAAGAACCAGATATTCCTACGGCTTGGGACATGATGTTTTAGCTGCTGTGGTTGAGGCTGTAACCGGTCAAAAATACTCAGAATATCTAAAAGAGAATATCTTTGATCCCCTTGGTATTAAGGATTTTTATTTTCACTGGAATGATGATAAGAACCTATCTGACCGAATCTGTGCAATGTATATGGGTGTATTTGGTACGGATGAGATCAAACCTGATGACGGTGTTATGTCCAATAGTTTTAAGTTTACAGCGAACTATGAAAGCGGAGGTGCAGGTCTTGCAGGCACGGTAGACGCCTATAGTACATTTATTGATGCATTATGTAATGGTGGTGTAGGGGCTAACGGAGCAAGAATCCTTTCTGAAGAATCAATTAAGCTCTTTACTATTCCATATACTAAGGGACAAATGAGTGAAGACTTTGCCTTTGCCGGGAAGATAGGATATGAATACGGCCTAGGAGTTAGAGTACTTGTCGATGACAAAATCTCAAAATCACCGCTTGGTGAATTTGGATGGGATGGTGCCGCCGGAGCATATGCCTTAGTTGATCCCTTCAACCATATCAGTATCTTTTATGCACAGCACATCATGAGCTTCCCTAAGGTATATCACGAGATTCATCCAAAAATCAGAGATTTCGCATATGAATGTATGAATAGCTAGTTTTATTCCACCAGATGATAAAGCCCTGCCGATTACATGCGTAAAGGGGTGCCGCTCCATGATTGCGACACCCCTTCTTGTGTTAACGATTAGAATGGATTTCCTCCATCTGCTTCCTTAAATCCGAAGAAATCCAAAGCCTCCTGGATAGCTATATCCCAGAATCTCCACTCATGTTTATATCCCGGAAGATCAAACCACTTCACCTCTAAGCCGATTTCTTTACAATGTTCCTGAAAGGCTTTGTATCTGTCAAAAAGGAGTAGATCCTCATGTCCACATGCAAACATTAATTTGGGAAGTCTTCCTGTAGGTGCTAGCTGATCAATGATAGCCCAAACATTTTCTTCAGAAGCTGAATAGGCTTCAAAGCCACCTGCATTCTTAATAATCTGTACCATTCTAGGATTATCCGTATCCATAATGATACAAGGATGGCCGGGTCTTAGCTCATCAAAGGGAACCGGAACTGCTGAAAGCACAGCTGCAGCTGCAAAAAGCTCTGGATAATTAGCTGCAAACTTGATTGCTCCACGACCACCCATGGAAAGACCTGCAATGAAATTATCTTCTCTCTTGTCCGATACCGGTAACCAACCATAGATAAGAGGCATTAATTCCTTGGTAAAATAGTCATACATGTTAAAGCCGAGCATTGCATCCGGCCAGTTTGAATAGTTTGAGTTAAGTGCTGAAGGAAGCACAACCACAAGGTCCTTCTCTGCCGCATAAAGCTCTATATTCGTTTTCCTAATCCAATCCGTATAATCGCCATAAGTACCATGAAGTAACCAAAGTACTTTGTATTTCTTCCCACTACGATAAAATTCTTCTGGAGCTACACCTCTCTTCTTATCTGGAAGAATAACAGATATCTGGTGATTATTATTTAGATATTCACTTTCAAAATTATAAGTTAATAATGACATGAATCTATTCTCCTCTACATCAATCATTCTTGTATTTGCTTGTACTATGTCTTTCAATTAACTGCACTGGTAAAATAGAACGCGTGTGCATCACTTTTCCCTTAATCCCTCTGATTACCTGCTCCGTAGCGCACACTCCCATGTCGTAAATAGGCTGCGCAATTGTAGTAAGGTCAAGTAGTTTTGATATCTCCAGTCCATCATAACCAATCACAGGTATTCGATCGATGATTCCTGATTTTCTTACCTCCTGATTACAAATTATCGTCGCAGCTAGTGCATCACCGGTGATAAATAGACCATCTACTTCAGAGTATTCTTTCATGCCTTTCAGAAAATTTTGTACCACAGTAGCATCATCAAAGGATGTCCCGGATGCATAAATATATCGTGGATTCATACCCAGCTTCTTACATTCCTCAAAAAAACCAAGATTCCTATCATTCATAGACATATAGCCCGGTAATTTAGTTCCGAACAATACCGGGCTCCTGCTTCCAGCCCTATAAAGTTCTTTGGCGGCTAGTGCCCCACCATGATAATTGTCTGATGTAACAGTAGAAAAACTCTCTATATCTCTGTCGATGCTAACAATCGGCATCTTTTTCACTGCATATATGCTTGTATCGCCCAGTCTGCTGCATAATATTATTCCATCTACCTTATTACCCTCGAGCATGGATACCATCTCGATTTCACGATCCTCGTTCTCTGCAGAACGACATAACATTAGCTTGTATCCATTATTATGGCAGGTCTCTTCAATGGCCTCGATTAGCCTGCTAAAGAAAGGATACTCAATAAACGGCACAATCAAGCCAATTATATTACTTTTTTGCTTCTGCAGCGCCCTGGCCATCTCATTCGGCTGATAATTTAATAGTTTCATAGAATCATATACTTTTTGTCAGGTTGTACTGCTGATTGGTCCTCTGTTATTTATGATTCTGGACACGGTTGCTATCGATACATTCGCATGCTTCGCTACATCCTTGATTGTTGCCATTTATCCTTCCCTCACTTTATACTAGAAGTTATTCTTTTACATGAGAAATCATCCAATCTAGGATTCCTTTTTCATTATGTAATGTAAGTATCCAGCTATTATGGTTTTCTGCGTCAAGCTCTTTATCCGTGATTCCCTCTGTATTACCGATACCATACTGTTCCAATTCCTCAGGAAGATACATGGTATATTTCACATCTTTTCTGCCTTCTTCCCAAAGCTTGTTACATGCATTTAAAATATATGCATGTCTGCCATGCTGGTGATCCATATATGCTGTGGAGATCCATACCGGTACTTTTGGCCAATGTAATAGTTGAGCATAGCTCTCTCCATTCATACTGGGGCAGATCGGTGCTGCTGCTGCAAATAGGTCCGGTGCAACAGACACTGCATTAATCGTTCCGCCTCCTCCCATACTCATACCGATTACATAAACTCTCTTAGGATCGACTTTCCCATCAACAATCATCCTGCGAATGATGTCACATACCTTACCTAAGTAATCCCTGTTCCATCCTCTCTCACCCTTCAGAGCAAAAGGAGTCATTCCCATCTCAACACGGAAAGGATTGCCTCTTTTCTTCATTACTTCAAAATTCTCAAGCATGGTAAGGGCGCCAGCCGGTGCCTGAGGTGCCATTATATACATCTCCGGCCATTTTTCAGCTAATCTTAATGCACCTATCGTTCCTGTCATCTGAAGAATATTATCTTCACCACACTCACCGCCACCGTGAAGAAATAGCACCAAGGGTCTTGCCGTAATTGCTTCCGGTTCATATATTCTATATATTACACCATTCTCATTCTTTGGAGTAAAGGTATCTAAATCCTTAACAACAAGCTCACTCACTTCCTCTTTTGTTACTGCAATCTCTTCCCTTCCAATCCTTCCAGTAATCTTGAAATCATACCGGTATAAAAAGGGATCGACGACAGCCATCACTCCATCTACTGTCTTCTCAATGGATAGAATCCCCTTTGATAAAGCCTTTCCGCTTAAATCCCTATAATGTCCTTCGATTGTAAGAGCAACCTCGTTCTCGTTTACCTCATTATCCAACACAAATTTAATGCTGTCAACTGCTTGTCCATAGTCTCCAATATGGGTGTATGCAATTATTTTACTCATGATAATACTCCTTTCATATTGCTCTAAACTCTGTCTTACGGTTAAAGTAAATCGTCGTAGTTATCCGGTACCATCTCACCCTTCAGCAGATCCCTGATTAAATCTGCCATGAATGCGGATAGATCTGCAAAATGGTCCGTTATGTAGGTGACTCCCTCGCAGCTTGTAACCTGAAGTCCATAGAAATACTTTGCAAACCACTCGATGGATACAAGTAATTCATTCTCTCTGTGAAGGGCTTCACAATACATACATCGAAGGGTATGATCAATTACACAGCCAATGCTGCCTCTTGCAAATTGCAATCTTCTTTTATCCTTAAGGGTTAATACAACGGTAGCAGCATCATCCTCTGTTTCATAATCCGCTTCAAATACTTCTGCAATAAATGATAGGGGTACACAAAGGTAAGAGCCTCTGACAAGCTGATCACCATTTAATCCATGGTATTTTAGCTTATCCCACTGTATTGCTTTTGTCTTCAAAGCAACCACCTTATTTTTAAACCAAGCCTTGTCATAGCCTCCTGCGACAGCTATACCAAACACGTCGCCAGCTCTAGGCAGCTTACTTTCCTCATGAGTTATTGTACCATCTTCATTTCTTCTGGTTCCTGAGAAAAGATAATCCCAGTAGAGGAAGGCTTCATCTAAGGTCTGCCCATGATCCCTGTTCTTTATGTCAAGATAAGCCAGGTCTGCCTTCTTCCCTTTATAAAAGGCGAAATTATCTTCACCGATTATACTAATCTGCGGAACCAGTTCGCACTCATTCAGTCTCATCCAGTAGATACGGTTCATCTTATTAATTGTATACTCATCATATTCTTTCCCTGGTGGAAGGCCATTTTTCTCCGGTCGTGATTGCCAGATTGCAAGGTGACCTGCCTTGTTAATAATCCTTCCATCCTGGTCAAAAATATTCTTCAGCTCACTGGGCCCCCCCGAACCGGCTGCACCTGCCAAAATATCTCCATACTCTCTTACAAACTGCCCTGTCATAAGGTTACCCATCGACATCCCCTGCATGAATATTCTGCCCTCATCGATGCTATACTTCTCCTTCATCTTATCAATCAGAGCAAGTATCATATTCATATCATGATTATCCTTAATATCCTTGGGTGGTATTACGATTGGAAGATCCGGTGCCAGTGCTGGATCAAAGTCATCAAAGATGCCATTATTAGCCCACATTCGTTTCTCATGAGCATTAGGGAAGAGACAGATAAAGCCTTCTCTCTCCGCTACCAGAGTCCATGAAGTATAGATGGCATGTCCCCAGCCTGTCATAAGACCGCCATGCAATCCGATGATAAGGGGAACCTTCTTGGAAGGATCATAGCTTTCCGGAACATATTCATACCAGACATCCTCCTGGCCATCAATAACTACTTCCTTAAACTCCTTAAGTCCTTTGGGATATACGATGGAATTATTCCCATTCTCATTCACTACGGTATCCGTATATCGAATTTTCTCCGGAAGATACTCTCTGTTATTATCATCCGGCGTTCCCGGTACAATTCTAATCACTGCCATATTAATTTCCTCTCAATCTAGCTTAGTTCAATTATTTCTTTTCTATTGTGTAGGAGATTACGAATAATATCAGCCATATTCTCACCAAGCTCTGCATGATGATCCGTTACATATAGGACGTCATCATATCGTGATGCACACATATTCATAATAAATCTTGCGAACCATTCAAGGGATATACATAGCTCACCATCTCTATGTAAGGCTTCACAGTACATACATCGGATCTCATTGTCGATCAAGCAGGCAATGCTTCCTCTGGCAAACTGCAGCACTCCCTTATCCTTCAAGAATAGGTATGCAATTGCTCCGTCTTCCCTGTATTTATATTCAGCGCCAAATGTCTGAGCAAGGAAGGAAATCGGTACACAGATATATTCACCCCTTACTTTCTGCCCACCGTTTAATCCGTGATATTTTAACTTCTGCCACTTAATTGCCGGAGTCTTCATCTCCACCCTCTTATTCTCAAACCAAGCTGTTGTACAGCCGTCGGCAACCGCTATCGCAAATTGATCCCCTTCACGCGGGATTCTCGAGCCTTCATCCACGATGGTTCCATCTGCTTTTCTTCGAAGTCCAGAGAAATAATAATCCCAAACCAAGGCTGCTTCATCCAAGGTCTGCCCATGATCCCTATTTTTTATTTCAAGAAAAACATTATCCACCTTATCTCCTTTGTAAAATGCAAATGCATTTTCTCCAATAATACTGATTTGCGGATCGGTATGACATTCATTCAACTCATTCCAGTACACTCTTGTGTATTTGTAGATTGTTAAATCATCAAATTCACACCATGGCGGACAACCATTGGTCTCCGGTATCGAGGTCCACATTCCGATTGGACCGGCGTGATTCTTAAGCTTTCCATCCTGATATAGGAGTCGAGGATTGGGTGTCCCACCGCCGGCACCGGATGCTGCTGTTAATCGGTCCCCATAATATCTGGCAAACTGTGAAGTGAACATATTACCGTTGGACATTCCCTGCATGAAGATTCTTTCCTCATCAATGTTGTATTTGCCATTGAGGTAATCCATTAAAGCAAAGACCAACTTAATATCCGGATTCTCTTCATTACTTGCTAAGTTTTGTTTCATTTCGTCCGGCATCTGAGTATTGATTTTAAGTTCCAGTTCAGTTGCCTCCAAGGTCCATAACCTTCTGCTGTGAGCATTGGGAAAGACTACTATGATATTATCTCTGTCTGCCACCATAGTCCAAGAAGTATAGACTGCCTGCCCCCAGCCTGTCATCAAACCACCATGCATCGCAAATACGAGAGGTGTCTTCATTGATGGGTCATAGCACTCCGGTACATATTCATACCAGGTATCCGGTGTTTCATTGCCCATAATTTCATGAAACTCTTGAAGTCCTTTTGGATAGGGTTGTGAGTTATTACCATTCTCATTGACAACTATATCCGAGCCTTTGATTGCTTCCGGTAAATACTCTCTATTATTGTCATCGGGAGTTCCGGGTAATATTTTTATCTTATGTTCCATTGCTACATCCATTGCTACCTCCATTACTACCTCCATTTCTACATATATTGTACATATTTATATTTGAGCCGCGCATTCTCCGGGCACAGCTATGCTTCTAGCTCTTAGAGCATTGTTTCATAATCCTCCAAAACGATATTGTCTGTTAGTAAATCCTTAATAAGATCTGCCATATTTGCTGATAACTGATTGGAATGGTCTGTCACATACACAACCTCCTCGCAGGTAGAAACATGCATATTGCAAAGATATTCCGAGAACCACTCAACTGAGACATAGAGTTCATCGCTACGGTGTAATGCTTCACAGTACATCTGTGTTAGTGAATTGTCGATAATACAGCCAATACTACCTCTGGCAAACTGAAGACCTCTGCCATCAGACAACCTCATCCTCGCTACAAGCTTATCCTTCGAATAGTCCAGCTCTGCTGCAAAGGTTTTCGCTAAAAAGGATAGGGGCACCATATGATACTCTCCTCGAATCTTCTGGCCGCCTTCCAATCCATGATACTTCATCTTCCTCCATAGGAGGGTTTCCCCCGACATTTCCTGAACACTGTTCCTGTACCATACCTTAGTACTGCCGGTTGTCACCGCAAAAGCGAACGTATCTCCCTTTCTTGCCTTCACCGGTTCTGTGCATACAATGGTTCCGTCAGCCTCTCTTCGAATACCGGAGAATAAGTAATCCCACACGAGTGCAGCATCGTCGAAGGTCTGACCATGGTCTCTGTTCTTGATATCGAAATAAACCAGATCCGCCTTCTTACCTTTATAAAAGGCCAAATTATTCTCACCCTGTATCGTGATCTGTGGAATTAACTCACACTCATTGATTCTCATCCAATACAAGCGGTTGTATTTATGTACCTTTTTCTCAAGGTCCCTTCCAGGTGGAATGTCATTGAGCTCAGGTCTTGACTGCCAGATTGCCAGTGGCCCTCCTTTATTAATTATCTTGCCATCCTTACTAAAGATTAGTGATAGAAAAGCTGCTGCTCCTGATCCTGCTGCTCCTGCCAAGAGGTTTCCAAAGTTTCTGGCAAACAGATCCGTCATCATATTCCCCATGGACATCCCTTGCATAAAGATTCTTCCCTCGTCTATGTTGTAGGTCTTCTTCATTCGCTCAATCAGACCAATAGCAAGCTTAATATCATGATTCTCTGCCACATTATCCGGGCAGGATTTTACTCCCTGCGGCTCCCCCTCCATTGAACCTGGTGTGAGTCGCTCCGGATCAATCTCCCATGTTCCCCATTGAACCTGCCAGAAGCGATTATAGCTGGCATTTGGAAATACAACGATGAATCCGTCTCTGTCTGCTGCTAACGTCCATGAAGTATAGATTGCCTGTCCCCAGCCCGTCATCATCCCTCCATGCATAGACAGCACTAAGGCTGTTTTTTTCGATGGATCATAGCTATCCGGTACATATACATACCATTCATCTTCCATGTCATCTACTACGATACCGTGATATTCCTTTAGGTTCTTTGGATACGGCTGCGAATTGTTTCCATTTTCATTGACCACAATATCTGATCCTTTTATTTTCTCAGGAAGATAATCTCTGTTATCATCATCCGGAGTTCCCGGTCTTAAAAACATCTCTCCCATTTTATCCCATCCTTTATTCAAAATCTCTCTGATATGTTCCTTTTATATCAAGCCAGTCTAAGAAATTCTTAACATGACGGTTACAATATTCCCAATTATGTGCACCATGATCGATTACCCGGTCAAACTTCAGGCCAATGGACTCATAAATGTCCATAAACTTTACATTATCCTCATAATGTGTATCCTCTAAACCGGTTGCCATGTATCCTCTCGGGAATGTTCTTCCAGCTGCCAATTGCTTCTTCAGCATATAAACAACATCGTCTTCGGTATTTTTCGTATTCGCCGCATCACCAAAGGCAGAGGCAAACATATAGAACTCATCTTCTTTGTCCTCATACTCCGGTATCACATCCGGGACGTTTTTGATCCCTGAGAAAAGACCAAAGGCTGCAAATTTCTCAGGATCTCTTACCATCCATTTTAATGACCCGTATCCTCCCATCGAAAAGCCAGCGATATAGTTCTCCTTTGGATCCTCGGATAGTGGAAATAAGTGCCTTACCACTATAGGAGTTTCGATGGATAGCTGTGTAAAATATTTGAAATCTCCATGCTTCGTATCCATATACCCAGAGCAATAGGTACCGCTGCACACTACCGCCACACCTGCCTCTGCAGCATATAGCTCAAGAGCGGTATATCTTTGCCAGTCGGTATAATCAAAACCACCGCCAGATTGTAACCAGAGTACCGGATAGCGATATCCCTTGGGTCTGTCTGCAAGAGAGTGTCCCCAGGTATTTTCCGGGATAATCACATTAACTCCTACTGTCATCTGGAGTGCCTCTGAAAAATAGTGCAATCTTAAATTCGCCATTCATTTTCCTCCTAATCTATCTATTGCAAAGCCAATCAACAGCTCTTTTTAATATTATTGGTTCGCTAAAGTCCATTACCTCACCCTTAGTCTCAACATATTCTGCTTTTTCCTTTAAGACCTCTACTAAGCGTACTCTTTCCTTCTCGTATTTCGATTCCTTTTTCCCTGTAATATAGAACTTACCGGCCTTACTTTTTGCTGCCAAGGCATATACATCATGTTCACTCCCTGCTATAGCTGTAATATCTCCAAATACAGCCCTTAAGGATTCTTCCTTATGATATATCTCTGTTGGTTCCCCATTCAGTGCTTTCTTACAGATTAGTTCCATATCAAATATTCCATCCAAGGCAATACATTTGGAATATACTTCAGGATGCTTTATTGCTGCTTTCACAGCACCATAAGCTCCTGTACCTACACCACCAATCCAGTTAAAAGCAGGGTCTTCAGAAATAGGAAGATTGTTTCTACAGATTCCTGGCAACTCAGTTGCAAGATAATTCTCATATTTGGGGCCGTAATCCATGTTAGTACAAATGCTATGCTGGGCATCCGGGGCGATGATAAATATACCGTACTCCACTGCACATTTCTCAGCCATCGTCTTATTCCAATCTAGGGCCGAACCTCCTTCGCTGTGAAGTAGCCATAATACCGGATATTTCTTTTCATGCTTTTCATCATCAAGGAAAAGCTTGTCCATCTCAGGTAGATACACCTTCGCACTAAAGGATCCGCATAAAATAGTTGATAAGGCATTCAGTTCTAAATAGGCCATACGTCCATCTCCATTCCAACTTTTAATATCTTTATTTTCTCATTTTAGAAAATTCATGTCAAACGTTTACATAGCGTATTTCTGTTATATTTTGTTGATTTCTTGACTTTCTTTGTTAATTTTGTTAATATCAGACTGAATTATTAAATTTTTATTGGTTATTTTTCATGTTCCTCTTAACCATAAAATGTAATCGTTTTAACAGGAGGCTACTTCGATGTCATTCTTCCATTCTAAAACCCCCTTTTCGGTAAAAAAGGTATTTTTTAAATACTTTATAACCCTATTTGCATGTACCTCCGGTGTCCTAATCTTTTATTGTATTATGTTTGTTAAATCCAATTATAATCAGATGTCCTACAATGCTGATTCGGCTATGGAATTCTATGTATACACTCTTCAGTCCGAAATGTCTGATATATCAACCTTTATGCAAAAGCTTTGCTATACGGACAATTCCTTTCAATTACTTACCATGAAAAGCTTGAAAGACTCTGACAAAGTTGTGCTTCATTATAATGTAACGGAGATGTTGAAAAGACATGTCGCACCCTATGAGTGTATCTTTGTTTTTAACGAGGAGAACAGAGTCTCTACATATGCATCCGGCTCCTCTTTTTCTACGAATGGTTCCCATTATATTTACCTGTTGAAAGAAAGTCTAAGAGAATACTGGTTTAGACAAGAGCCCAGCCAATTTAATACTTGGATTGCCTTTCAAGATGAGCATCATTCCGTATTAATGAAAACCTTAAAGGTCAAAGATATTTATGTCTGTACCACACTGGACCTTAATAAATTTGACCTTATGAATGCTTCTCATCCTGATGCCCCATCCTTTTCCTATGGCTTCTTTGATCATGAGAGGATTTTGACAAATACAGATTATTTTATAGAGATGGGCATAACAAGGAGTGACCTAAGTAGTACAGCTTCTCCCCCCTTCTTTTCAAATTATTATGTAAAGACCTCACCTATTGAAGGAACCGATATTAGCCTATGCTGTGTATTTTCATCCAATTATATGTGGTTATTTGCCAAAATATCGGTATTTGTCTTCATATTAATTACAGCCATAACCTGCGGTATCATTATTTATATCTTCTACTCCTTTAATAATATTTTGCTGTATCCCATTGACCAGATTAATGCTGCTACCAAGCATCTGGAGCAAAATGATTCCGCATCCTTTTTGGCTAATAAAGATAGTAATATTATAGAGTACCAGAACATTAACCATGCATTGGCAAATCTAATCGACCAGAAGATCGCCCTTAATAACGAAAAACAGCAGGAAGCATTCAAAAAAGACCATGCAAGGCTACAATATTACTATGTTCAAACACGCTCTCACTTCTTCCTTAACTGCTTAAAGAGCCTATATAATATGCTTGAATATGGTGAGTATGAAAAAATGCAGCGAATGATTATTGCCTTCTCCAATCACCTTCGATATGTTTTCCACGACAATCTAAAGCTGGTGACCTTAGAATCAGAATTAAGAGAGGTTAATGATTATTACAATATTATTCTTCTGGACCGAGAAACCCCTATTATTATAGATAGCCAGGTTGATACACAATTGCATAAATATATGGTACCATCTCTGCTAATACAGACCTTCTTAGAAAACACCGCAAAGTATAGCAAGCATTCTGGTAAGCTAATTATTTTTAGTATAAAAATTAGTCTTACTGAGTTGGAGGGTGTACCCGTCATGCAGATACACCTAAGCGATAATGGTGATGGATATTCGCCAGAAATACTTGAGCGGTTGAACAGTATCGACAATGATTTATTTGAGAAAAAGCATGTTGGTATCTCAAATTTAAAGCATCGAATTGCATTGATTTACAAAGAGAACTATCAATTTGCATTTTATAATAACCCTTCCGGTGGTGCATGTGCTTTAATCTATCTACCCCTATTAGAAGCATCGGAAGAATAACTAATACACTTGATATGGGAGAGAACAATGAACCTTCTAATAATTGATGATCAAATATCCGTATTAAAAGGCATTATGAGCGGTGTTAATTTTGTCAACCTAGGCTTTGACCATGTTTTCACCGCAACGAATGTTTCAGATGCTAAAAAGATAATACAAACTAATGATATTGCCATTCTCTTGTCCGACATTGAGATGCCTGGTGAAAATGGCCTTAGCCTAAGTAAATGGGTATACGAGAATTATCCCTCTATCATCAGAATACTGCTAACATCCCATGCCTCGTTTACCTATGCCAAGGAAAGTATCCGGCTGGCTTGCTTTGATTATATAATACAGCCCGCACCCTATCATGAAATTGAAGAAGTTCTTATGCGGGCAGTAGCAAAGATCATGTCTGACAGGCAAAAAAATCATTATAATAACCTAGAATTCATGAGCAATATCGTTCTTAATCTATTTTCGCAGAATCCGTCTAATAAGCAGCAGTCCATCACATCACTGAATCAGATGGGATATGTTCTTAATGAGGAATCAAATATACAGGCGATTATTGTTGATATATACCCATACTCTGAATCTGAATCTCCAATATTTTCAGACTCACACATTTTTACCTCCTTATTTGAAAATGCATATAGGATTTTCAATTCATCGGCCATTTATCCGTTTATATGCCTTAACCGCTTCAAGCAGTTCGTTGTTCTTCTGCTATGTAACAACACTTCTCTGGACGCGATTACTTCGGATGCTTTTCAGTCCTTCTACAAAACTCTAAGTAATGAAATAGGACCTGAATTATCCTGTTATGCAACTCCGCAAAGCCAGCTTGTCAACATTCGTGACACCATCTTTGCCGGACATCAGTTATTACAGAATAATGTTGCTAAAAAGCCAGGCATGTACTTTTGTAAAAAAGATGTCTTAGTAACCGGATCAACAAATATCTTAGAGAATATTGCCCGATGGACAAAGCTTTTAGCTAATAACCAGTTCTCCTTACTGGAAGAAAACATATTTTCCTATCTGAACTTCAATGTCTCCATTAATCGGCTAAACCTAGAGAGTCTCTGCGAGTTCCATCAGCAGTTGACAAAGATATTTTTTGTTTATTCTTATCAACAGAATATTGATATTATGGGACTCTTTACAGACGAGTATAACTATAATGACTATATGAATAGTTATAAAGATGTTAAATCTTTGAAGAAGGGAATATCATTTATTGTGAATGCTATTGCCAGTTCTTCCTCAGCAGAGGACTCAAAGGATGATGTACAGCGTGCCAAGGAATACATCTTAGCCAATATCTCCAACAACATCTCCGTGAAAGATGTTGCGGATTATGTTCACTTAAGTCCTGAATATTTTTCTAAGCTATTCAAGAAAGAAATAGGTGAAAATGTAAAAAACTATATTATGAGAATTAAGGTCGATGCGGCTAAGGACCTTTTAGAAAACCCAAATATTCCTGTAAGTATAGTTGCCTCGGAATTAGGTTACAGTAATTTTTCTCATTTTACCCAGATGTTCAAAAAACTTGAGAATATTACTCCAAGTGAGTACAGAAGACTGTCTCTTAAGCAAGAGTAATTCTCTATTATTTGAAAGGACTGTAAGATTATGAGCTATATGCGTTTTAATTTTAGAAGCCAGACCTTAGGACATTATGTTGATGTCTCTATCGTATATCCAACAGATGACTATAGTTACTATGAACAAGATAAGAATGCTTCTGCTCTTTCTATGGAAGGAAAGCATTCCAGGGTATATCATCCCGGTATGAAGTTTCAGACGGTGTATTTAATACATGGTGGTGGCGATGACGATACATTAACTTACCGATACAGCAATGCAGAGCGATATGCGCAGGAGAATAATGTAATGCTTGTGACTCCAAATATCGCAAATTCCTTTGGCATTGATACTAAATACGGCGTCAAATACCAAAAGTTCTTATCCGAAGAGCTTCCCGTAGTGATACAATCACTATTTGCATCTTCACCGAACAGAGAGGATAATTTCATTGTAGGATATGCAATGGGAGGAAATGTTGCTCTTGGTACTGCACTCATGCACCCTTCCCTCTATAAAACCTGCATAGATATCTCCGGTGGTATTGGAATGACGCTTTCAACAGAGACACTCAAGGAAGAATTGAACGGCAGCCATTTTAAGAATAACTTTCCTCTTTATCTCTCATCCTTTGGTGATGCTGATTCGATTATTGACTCTCCCTATAACATAGAGACTATTGCAAAGAAAAATATGGAAGCCGGTATTGAGTTATGTAATTTTCATATCATCTGCGGCAGCGAGGAGTTCATAAGATATCGAGTAGAAAACGATGTGAAAAAATTAGAAGAAATAGGTTATTCGGTGAATTATATATGCCCTGAGGGTTATACACATGATTTTGTTCTGTGGGACAAGTACATAAAGTTGGCATTGGATGAATTATTGCCATTGAAGAGATAGTCCTTCGCGTAAACTAAGGCATACAGAAGCACTCCATCATTTTTGATAGAGTGCTTCTGTATGTAATTAAAGCTATTTTGTTGTGCTAATTTCAAAGTTCAATGTCTTTAAATCTGCTTCCAAGGTTGCGGAGAAACCGTTATTCTCCCATTGTATCTTTATCACATGAGGCTCAGAATTGAATATCTGAAGCTTCGCATCAAAGCCAAAAGCCTGACAAGTGTTTCGAAATCTTAACAGTTCGAGCTGCTTCTGTACTACATCCCGTTTCATCTCTTGCTTAATCGTCTCCAGGCTGAGATTCGTACGGTTAATCTCCTTATGACCCGCAGCACCGGCTCTTTGGACAGCCTCATAATCATTCTTTCCAGCAAATAAGTCAAGGTACCATACCTGAGGCTTTCCTGGCATGAATATCTGTATTGCTCTGGCCAATAGTAATTTTCTGTCATCTTCACCAAGAGCACTATAGTATGTAGCATTCACCTGATAATAGACATTTTTCTTACCATGCAGATCCTTGACATGGCCCCCTCTGGCTACGACGGTATTTATTAATTCCTCAATTGTATCGTCCGGCAGCAAGCCCTTTAAATCCAGAAGCGGTATCCCGTCATGGCAGCCGAGCATATTAACGACACGAATGTTTTTATCCATCAGTTCCTTTGCCCAGTACAAGAGATATTCATTGGACTTTCGATCCAGAGCATCAATGATTAGTCCAGGCAGGAAGAAATCATAGGTCATATATCCCTCTGCTGCAAGCTTTTCATGAATCTTCTCCTCGTATTTCGAATGGATCTCAGGTAATAAGGTTAGGTCATAGCGATCGGCCAGTTCTTTTACTCGGCTTAATAAGTCCCAGGTTCCAGGGTCATTCAGAAAATTCTTTTCTCCCGGCTCCTTCGGAGCATATGCGAAGGCGTCCAGTCGGACTATCTCTGCACCATACTCTTTTAGCTTTTTCAAGGTATCTTCATAGAATTCCCATACTAAAGGTGATTTGATATTCAAATCCATCTGTCCCAGGTACTCTCTACCAACTTCCAGTAATTCAATCACTTGTTCACGATAGTGCTCCATGCCTGAGAAATCGATCTCCTTTGGCTGCTTGCCCTCAGCTAGCGAAGCATTGACTCTCTCCGCCAGTCTTTCCGCTGAGCTATACTGGATATCCATTGCTTTCATCAGCTGCTGAACACCGACATTCCTATACTTTACCTCTTGATAAAAGGTATTCCAGTAGGGAACCTCTTTACCGTCCGGCATACGTACATTCAGTATCGGAAGCCCTGGTTTTCGGAAGAACATATTCTTTATCAGATCCTCATCTGGTTGAATATAACCATCCTCGGTCATTGTGCCATGGCCTTCCCAGAATTTATTCCAGTTTATAAAGAAATCCTTATACTTTGAATTCTCTCCATTCTTTAAAATATCTTGGAACTGCTTAGACAGAACAGAGGCATGGTTTAGAATAAAATCCAGCTTCAAGGCCATGTTCATCTTTTTGACCTCTTCTAAATCCTTACGTGTCGCATAAATATCATTTAATTCATAATCGATTACAGAAAATCCTCGGTCAAGATCCGTATTAAAAATACTCGGCAGAATATAAAAGGCCTGAAATACATTCTGAAAATCAGGTGTCTGTAATAGTTCAATGATATCCTTCAGCCTTCCACCCATACTGTCCGGATATGCATTGAGCATAGGTCCGGAGCTTATTACAGAATTAATTTGCTGCTTCATCTTATAAGCCTCCTAATCTTCCTGCGCCATGATTTTAGCATACTCACGGTAGGTTAACAGCTCACCGCTTTTTGATACGATCAGCTTCGCTCTGGGTGCCTGAGAGATCAGTAATTCCTGCTCTATTCCCAATACCATTGTTGTGAACGGGCTGTCCGTTCCTCCATCCCTGCCTCTTAATTTGCGATGCTCCAGGGTCTCCTTTGGAGTACTATTAAGTAGAATAGGCATATCCACACCCTGAATATTATGATTGTTTCCATGAGTCCATTCGATAATTAGAATATTCGTATTGCTAAAATCAACCGCTTCATACCATAACTCCGTAACTTCTCTTCCCATTCTCTTTAAGTAGATGTGGTCGGCTCCGTTCTTAAATTGCGAGATGATATTACTTAACTCTTGAAAATCAATTTCATTAGGCGTTCCTAAGTAGTTCTTTAATCCGTTTCTTCCGGAATTCTGATAGGCAGCTAGCCAAGGGTATGTCTTACTATATTCCGGGTCATAGTCGTTATCATTATTCTGTAGTTCACGAAGAAGCTTACCCACCTCTTCATTATATAAGCCATGAGCAAGCAAGCCCTTGATGCCGCTAGTTCGAAACACCCGCAAGCGTTCCGCATCATTATAGCTTGGAACTCTATGGGGATAATTATCACCGGACAAGGTATAGCTACCCAACTGCATTTTATTCAGGTAAAAAGAAAGTAAGGAAGCTATTTCAGACTTTCCTACACCGGAGCCCCCACATACCGCGATAACAGCCTTCTGGTTGGGGTGGTCATTTAGCTGCGGAATAATAAGCTTCAATAATTCCGGAATGATCTTGTGTGCCTTCTTAATATGATCCTCGCTTATCTTGATCTTATCTCCGGGCATATCCCCCTTCGGTATATTATTGAAATCATCGGAAGAATCAGGCTCCCAGGGTGTTTCTATCCTATATATTAATCTTCCATCCTTTCCTGCGGCTATGCTTATCGAATTAAGCTTTCTATTCATAAAAATCTCCTTTCATGTTTGCACTTTATTTCAATCCGTCACTTCATTCGCTTTATAAATGTAATAATACTGAGATATAATCTGCTATCTCATTCCCCATTCTAAGCTGGGTCTTTGTATTGGGATGCCCACAAGCACCATAACCATCCGTTAAGCGAATCCGTCCATACTTAAAGCAACGTATTCTTGTATCCTTGGTCTCTTCTGCAAAGCGATGGGCCATCTTTAGGATATTATCATACAAGTAATAATCCATACTTCCAAGGGTACATATGATCCAAGGCTCCGGACCATTCTTCTCTCTAATTAGCTTTAAGAATTGATAGTAATCCTCCTCAAATTTTAGAATACCTGGAATATGATCTCCATTAAAATCAATGACGGTAGCATCATTGGTTCCCAGGTTGAGTACGATAACATCCGGCTTAGCCCCGTTAAAATCCCATTCTTCAAACGAGTCTTTTTTGTCGTAGTACTCCTCTATTAACCGGTCTGTATATGGATAGAGCTCTGACATACTGGGGCAATACCACTCCATATTTCCTATGCCTTTGGTTATAGCAATTCCAGAATAGGAGATGATGCTAAAGTCAGCCTTCAGCTTTCTTGCAGCAATGGCTGCATGAGACAGCCATCCGTTTTCGTCGGCAGAATAAAAAAGCCGATCTTTCTCACTGGATAAATTTCCAAAGCCACAGGTAATGGAATCACCGATAAACTCTATATTTAGCCTCTTACTATTACTATCTATACACTCTATCACTCCATCCGTAAGGAACCTGCTAATTGACAGCTTTCCCTTAGGGTTTTCGGTCATTTTCCTAATTATTATATCATGGGTCTCTTCATTTTCGCTAGACCATATCAAATATTGTTTTGAAGTTCCCTTAATCTCAAAGTATTGGTCTGGTTCTTCCTTATCATCAATAAATACCGCTGCATATGGCCATGTCTCTCTATGGCTGACGGACCCGTCCATTGGATTTCGGTCCACTTCATCACCGGGTATTGCATTCATTTCTGCAATCAGATAGGTTCCTCTAAATCGGAAGCTTAATCCCGAGCAAGTCCAATTCATATATAATTCATTGTTTGGTCCAATATAGGTACGGCCCAATCTTTTTATGTAATTACCGCATTTATCCATATTCCATTCATTTAACATAATATCGTTCCTCTATCATTTTTCATAATGTCGTTTACTCTTTTCGGTTGTTACAAAATAAGTTCTGGTATTCAAAACCACCAAATGTTATACTTAATGATAAGAATTATAACTATTTCCCGGAGGCTTATCATGGCAACATTATACGAATCTTTTAATGATACCTTTAATCATCTCCAAATTAAGCTTTATAGGCATGATTTATCTGGTAAGTTTATATGGGCGCCATTGCATTGGCACCGAAGTATTGAATTATTAATTACCTTGGAGGGTAATATGATCGTTAGTGTAGGTAGTGAGAACTTTGCCTTCTCTGATGATGATTGGTTAATTATCAACAGCTCTGAACTACATTCCTCTCGTTATAACAACCTTTCCGATTATTATAGGGGGATATCCATTCTGATCTCGATGTCCTTTATCGAAACATGGATTGGTAAAAATCTATTCTTTTATAATCCTCACAATCCTGAAGTAACGCATCAGGTTAAGGAAATTGCGGAAGTGATTTACAAAAGTAATGAAAACGATTCGAAAGAGGCTCTCTTTATCATGAGTAAGATATATGAGCTTTTACTTATCGTATCAAATCATTGTATCAAAAAGGATGTGGTTTACACCCTGCCCTTTAGCAAAGAACAATCCAAGGCAGTAGAATTCCTTGACTATATTGAACTCAACTTCCACGAAAATTTATCCCTAACCGATATCGCTGGTCACTTCAAATATTCTCCAAGCTACTTTTCTCGGTTTTTCAAAGAGATTATCGGAGTTAATTATAATGACTATTTGAATTTTGTCCGTGTACATCATGCCACCCAGCAGCTGCTAGAAACACATGCCACTTTAACCGAGTGTGCACTAAAAAACGGCTTTCCTAATGTAAAATCCTTCATTACCACCTTCAAGAAGCTATACGGGTGTACACCGAAGAAATACATAGACCGTTAGCCTTTTACACTTCCTGAGATTACTCCCTCTATGATATATTTCTGTCCCAATAAATAGAAGGCCAGAACGGGAATAATTCCAAGCACTAAACCTGCCATCATCGGTGAATAGTCCGCAGTATGGTTTGTTAAAAATGTAAAGGCTGCCAAAGCAAGGGTTTTCGTTGCAGTGTTGGTCAAGAATAAGCTTGTCATAAGATAATCATTCCATGCCCCAAGTGCAACAAAGACCATAACTGTAATCATAATTGGTTTTAATAAGGGAAAGATAATGTTGAAAAATGTTCTTGTAATGTTACAGCCGTCTATCTTGGCTGCCTCGTCTAATTCTTCCGGTATTCCTTCTGTAAAGCCATGATACAAGAAAACAGAAAAAGGAATATTCAGTCCTATGGCAACATAAACAACCATTGATAATTTATTAGACATCCCTAACATACCGCCAAAAATTTTCACCAATGGTATCATATACACCTGAAAGGGTGCAACCATGGATGCTAAAAATAAAGCGAATATTATTTTATTAATTCTCCATCTCTTGCGTGCGAAGAAATACCCTGTCATTGAGGCCAACACCGTACTAATTAGTGTTGTTAATACGGTTATGATAGCTGTATTACTGAGAGCCTTCCAGAAATTCATTCGTTCGATAGCAACCATATAATTATCCAGTGCAAGACTCTTTGGCAAGCTAAAGGGCGTCTTCGTAAATTCTGCCGTTGTCTTAAAGGTATTGATTACTAATACAAAAAACGGGACCATAAATAACAATAAAATAATTAATATTATCAGAAATGATACTTTTTGTTTTACTTTAATTTTTTTCATTGCTCTTATTAGCCCCCTTCTTTGTGATATATACCTGCAATAATGAAACTCCTGCAACAATCATAAACAGAACGATTGCCTGTGCCTGTCCAACACCAAAATCCATTTTTGTAAATGCGGTTTGATATATCTTATAGGCAATCAGCTCCGTAGATTTATAGGGGCCGCCTGCTGTAAGGGATAGATTCATATCAAAGGACATAAAGGTTCTGGTAATCGCTAAAAAGATACAGATTGTAATCGAATTAATGATTAAGGGTACTTTTACATTCTTTACGATCTGCCATCCTGTTGCACCATCGATTGACGCCGCTTCTAAAAGCTCTTTGGGGACATTTGTTAAGCCGGCTATATAAATTACCATTAAATATCCGCTCATCTGCCATGCGGTAACAATAATTAAGGCTAACAGTGCTTTTTTAGGATGGGTAAGCCAAGAGGTTGACAGCCATTCTAATCCCAGATTTTTTCCCAGTCCGGTAAGGGCATAGGAAAAAATAAAATTCCATATGTAACCCAGAATGATTCCACCGATAATATTCGGTGTAAAGAAACCGGTTCGGAACAGGCCTTGTCCTTTCATTCCACTTGTTACGGCAAGGGCTAAAAGGAAACCGACTAAATTACTAAGAATTACACTGAATATTACATAGATTACAGTTTTCAAAAATGCACCAAAGAAAACCGAATCCGTAAACACCTTCTGGTAATTCTGCAGGCCTACAAAATTAATATTCATCGATAATCCATTCCAGTCGGTAAAGGTGATACCAATTCCATATAAGAATGGAATGATCACAACAGTAAACCATATAAATACCGCTGGAGATACAAAAAGTATAAACGCTAATATATTTCTTAATTTCTTATGGATATTACTCATATTCACCTCGTAACTCCCTCATCGAATCATTGGGGAGGTTATTCGCCTCCCCATTGTATTATTCTAGCCCTTTCCAATAATTCTCGATCTTTTCGGCTAATGCTTTTCTATCACATGCTCCTGCCAAATACTCACACATAAAGGCGCCATTCTCGTACCAGAAGTCTGAGGGCATCATATTTGCTGTACCATAGAAATCATAGGTTTTTCCTGCTGCTATGTATTCTTGCGTTGCTAAACCAAGAGGACTGTCAATGGTTACATTGGCATTGGTATAAGGTAATGCCTGTCCGCATACTTTAGCCATTATCTGCTGAGCGTATGCATTCATAGTGATATACTCAACAAATTTAAGTCCTGCCAGCTGCTCCTCTTCGGAATTCTGACTTGCATCAATGCAATAGCCTTTCGCATAGGATGTAGGTATAATCGTATTGAGTACATCGCTTTCATTATCGGATACCGGAATAGGAAGCATTCCAAACTCAGCATCTTTACCCTCAATACCGGCAATGTAAGTCCATGCCCAGTCTCCCATGAACCAGGTACCAACTTTTCCGGTTGCAAGTGCTTCTCCGTCCAGATTAACATTGCCTACCAAGGGGTCTGCTTTATTATAATTATACTTCGCAATCAAATCAAAGCTATCCATATATGCATTGAAGGCACTGTCCTCAATCAGGCTGACTTTTCCACCTTTTACAGCTTCAACAAAGTCTAATCTTGCCTGAACATCACCGATTATTTCACCATAGGTCATACCAAGGAAATGTGCTCCCAGGGACCAGTTAACTCCGGTAAACATAGATGCTGCTACACCAGTATTCTCAATCTTTATGAAGAGGTCTTCTAAGTCTTTTCTTGTCTTAATGGATGAAGGATCGAAGGTTCCTCCAACTGCATTATCAAGAACCTTTTGATTATATAAAAGACCAATACCTGCAGCGGTTCCAGGGATACCATATATCTGTCCGTCAAAGGTAAAGCAGCTAAATGCACTTGCATCTACATTGTCAAGCCAAGCACTTTCCTGAGGATTATAGGCTCTCATTCTATCCTTGTTTTCAAATATATTGACGGGATCCATAAATGCAACCGTCGGTCCTTCGTTACTTGCATATAAAGACATCCATTTTTGTAACTGATCATCACCGGCAGCAATATATTCTACCTTAATATTCGGATTTTCCTCTTCGAAATGTGCAATTATATCCAGAAACATATCATCCTTGCCTGTCTCTGTCGTATAAAAGGATATCGATACCGGCTTATCACTGCTTTCCGCAGCTTGCTTGTCTGTCGATTGACTACCAGCAGACTCGGTAACAGAAGAGTTTTTATCATTTGAACTGGTGTCGGCACTGTTACTTTTTCCGCAACCTGTCAGCATAGTAACAGCAATTGAAACTACTAATGCCATGCTCAATAATTTTCTTTTCATAATTATCCTCCATCAATTTTTGTATATTTTGCCTTAAGACACTTTCATTATATACGTTCCCTTTGTATAATACTTTTCATTTTTATACCTGTTTATTGTCATTTCTTTACCTTAAGCCTAGCAGGTTTTATTTGAACAAAAAAGAAGGTTCCATCAAGCAAAAATACTTTGTGGCACCTTCATTTATTGAATTCTTAACTTAGCCTATTTGGTGATTTTTAAAGGATCGATAACCAAATACCAGAAGAAGCACAATCACAAATCCGTAAATAACCGGAACTGTCTGGTATAAGGGAATACATTTGCCAAAGATTAAGACAAAATAGTCCGTAAAGGCCATAGATATATCCATAATATTGTTAGGCAGTCCTCTCACCAGTTGACTCAAAAATCGATATTGATCGGGTATGCTAATATACATAATCAGGATTGTTAAGAAGCTGATGGAAGTAACTACTGCCGCTGCATTTTTTAACTTTGCCGACAGATATAAGCTAAGGCCTGTAATCATCATGGAGGATGCAACAGCCAAGCCGCATAGTATCAGGACTGCCTCCAGTGCAGTCACCGGATACGTTGTCATTACATCCCATAGTTGTAGGGGGGCCTTCCAGCCATCAAAGCCGTAGATACACAAGGTGGGAAATACCAGTACAAGCAAAACAACGATAGTCATGATGAACCCAAAGGTCATACCGGTAAAAAGCTTAGCAAGTATTACTTTATTCTTTCCCCATCTTGAAGTAAGGATTAACTGGTCTGTTTTATTGGCAATCTCATTAGCAAAAACTGGAGCAATACAAGTTGCCAAGGCCATGGTTAGTAAGATGCCGATTGTATACATACGTCTTATAATACTACTATAACCATCGGCGTATTCGAATACGAAAGGTGTCTTTACCTGCTCTATTCTCTCCAGATGCTCCTTAACTTCTATATCGGTTAAGAACCCCTTCTCTAATTTCTTCTGTATAGCTTCCTTCCGAAGCTCATAATATCTAGAACCATCCAGCTCAAGCTCATTAAGCTCTGAACCATCGGCATTCAGAAATTCTCTGGTGACCTTTCTTACCAGATTATAGATTGGATAATAAGGTCTCGCATAGGTCTGATATTCTTCCGATGCCGTATATAATGTCCCCTCCGGGACAAGACTGTATGCCTCCTGCATCTCTGATATCAGGGCCTCATCTATTTCTCTCCCTGTCAATTTCCTTGCATAGTCTCGGTCTATAATCATCTGCTCATAATGAGAACCTACCGGTTCTCCCTCTACATATACAGTCCCCAGGACATCTCCAAAGCAGCTAAATAAGGTAATCAGTATGGTAAGGGAGATTACAATCCAGGTTGATCGCCTTAGAATTAGCTTCTTATATTCATAGCCAACTAATGTAAATATACTGCTCACAGCCCTGTCTCCTCCTCTCTAAAATAATATAAATATAAGTCCTCCAGTGTAGCAGAAACAGAAACCGCATTATCACAGGGTGCTTGTTCATCAATCAACCTTAAAAATACACTTTGTTCCTCATTCCTCATATTAATGACCGGATAAGAAGCAATCAACTTTTCTGCCTGCTGCCTGCTTACATTACATTCCCACACCTTACCATCAATGACTTGAATAATATCCTCCATACTACCCTGCTGCACGAGCTGACCATTCTTCATAACCAGAATCGTACCGGCAATATACTCCACATCGGAGACAATATGCGTAGACAGCAAAACAATACGGTCACTTCCAAGCTTCGAGATCAGATTCCGAAATCTCACACGCTCCTTCGGATCAAGCCCGGCAGTCGGTTCGTCTAAAATAAGTATCTTGGGATTATTTAGCAAGGCCTGGGCAATCCCAAGACGCTGTTTCATTCCACCGGAAAATGTCTTTATTTTTTTATCCTTACAATCCAGTAAAGATACCAGCTCTAGTAATTCCAGAGCCTTCTGCTCTGCTTTTTTCTTTGGTATCCCCTTCAGGGATGCCATATAGCACATAAAATCCTGCGCAGTAAAACCTGGATAGTATCCAAAGTCTTGTGGAAGGTAGCCTAACACATCACGATAAGCTTCAGAGGACACATCAATATCGTTAAATTTCACTTCTCCGCTGGTTGGCTTTAATATCCCACAGAGCATTCGCATAAGGGTAGTTTTGCCTGCTCCATTGGCACCCAGTAATCCATATACTCCTTGTTCTAAGGTTATAGAAAGTCGATCAACGGCGATCTTATTTTTATATTGCTTGGTTAGTCGGTCAAGGATAAGTTGCATTTCATTTCCTCCATATTTTTGATCATTTGTCGCAGCCCTTTGTATAGTAAAATACTCAGTAAGGTCAATATTGCGACCCAGCATATAAAATACCTGTCCTGATACATCACCGATTGAACACTACCAAGTATATATCCCAAGGTACTGACGAATGCCGCTACTCCGGCACAATATACCGGAACCTCTTTATTTCTTCCACGTTCGATCACCTTACAGGACAGTACGCAGGTCAGAAGATAGGGTACCATCAGATACACTCCGGTTCTTATCATTCCAAGATTGATCTTATCGGCCAGTAATGGCATTACTGCCATTAGCATCAACATATTACCTGCGCCAAGGATTCCCATGCGGGCAAAGAGCACACTTTTCAGATTATATCTCGTACTCATCTCCAATTCCTCCATGCCAAAGACAGCAGAACGGGCTATTTCTGTAATACCTGTCATAACCAAGAAAGGAATTATTGCTGAAATTACCCATAAGAGCCGAATATCGTCATATTGAAATCTTGTTTCGAAGATAATGGCTACTATAAATAGGAATACGGAAGCGATCCATACCTTCCTATTAATATAACTAAGTTGACTGATTAAGAAATCCTTCCACCTTGTTTTCGGGTAATTCAGACTATGAATAAACTCGCTCTTTTTTTGCGGCAATGGTGGCTCATACGCACTTTGCAGGAGCTGCTTCATTTTCCTCTTCATCGAAAATCCTCCTCTCGTAATGATGCTTTGAGTTGTTTTAGACCACTATTAATCCTTCTATGTACCGTAAAGCGGGAGACCCCTGTGATACTGCTGATTTCTCCGACTGACAAGTCATTTACAAAGCGCAGTAAAATAACCTCCTGCATCATCTCCGGCAAGCTACTGATTGATTCCTTTATGGCTAAGGAGGTGACCAGATCATCCATTGAGTCCGTATTCATTGCCATATCCTCCAGCGGTTCTGTCTGCCTCCTCGCAAAGTAATCGTTACACAGATTTTTCGCAATCGTATATAAGTAGGCTAGCGGTTTACCTCTGTCCAAGTATGAGGTCTGCTTAAAGTATCGAAGGAAGGTCTCTTGTGTAATATCCTCTGCCACTTGCTGCGTATGTACCTTGTAATAACAGTAGCGGTATATCTTGTCGTATTGTTCTTCTAGATCCATGGACTGTGTCTTCCCTCCTCTCAACCTATATAACGATATAAGGCAGTAAAATGTGCGGTTATTTTTTTATTTTCTTAAATATTTTTTATTTTCTTAAATATTTTTTATTTTCTTCAAGCTACTTGGATAAAATTGCTTCACGAACCCTCTAATATCTAACCATTGTCATAAACCGGAAGAAACATAAGCATGCTTATAAAGGCTTTCTTTGCTTATGTGATACAATAAAAAGCATGCTTCGCGAGCTTTCTATTCTCATGAATAAAAGAAGGTGCCCTCAAGTCATAACACCTTTAGGACACCTCAATTATAATTGGTTCAGTCAAACCCTAATGCTAAATCGTATTACAAGAAGCCACCTAGTTACCCTCTTCTAATATTTTATTTATCAGTTGTTCAATCCGAAAAGTACTATCCTTCAACCTTGCTTCTCTATTCCAGGTATCGGATAGAGGGAAGGATATGTAGTCCTTCGAACCCGAACCCATGTCCCATTTGTTATCTATATTCTTATGTCTATTCACCCATTCAATTACAAAGGCCAGTTTAGACAAATTATGCTTGTAATCCGAAAGTAATTCTATTGCTCTTAAGTATCGACTGGCATTCTTGGAGGCAAAGGTTGAAGGTAAGTGACATAAAGGCTCACCATTAATATAATAAATGCCTGTCTCATGATTCATAATATAATCAAAAACTGCCCCTTCCACTTCTTCATCTAAGGAATCTGCAACAAGTGAGACCTGATAAAAATTAACAAAGTCGAGTAGACGCCCTCCCTTCGCTTTTTGAGAAAATGCCCGGAAGTACGCTGATAAATAATCCTCATGAGAATATACACCGGAGCGAAATGCCTCAGAGATGATATCTGCCCACACATTAGCTACTGCATTGGCCGCAGTATCATCCCTTGTAAATCTACGTATCCATGTGGAAAGCATAAGCTGTGTGAAAATATTCCAATCATGTAGCTTCTCACGCCGGTCTGGTAATTCCTTCTTTCCGATTAAGCAATCATGCATATATTGAACTGCTTTTTGTATACAAATATCATCGATTGTAAAACCCAATACCTGTAACCTACGGAGAGCTTGTTCTGTCGTAATCGGATATTTACTTGGTTCACTTAAGGTGTGAAAATAGCCCCACTTACCATCCTCATTTTGTATGGATATGATTTCTTTAGACCATCTGGAATTCTTGTACATATCAATCCTTCCCCTTCCTCCCTTCCTTATCGCTATATAAATGCTTAGTTCTACAATAGATAGAATATCTCAATCCTTTATTCATCAACAAAAGAGCCCCTTATCAACTGTTATATAATCATTGATAGGAAGCTCATAATTAATTCTGGTAAATTTATCCGCACTTCAATATCCATATTAACACAATCAAAAATACAAGTCTACCATTATTTTCTTACAATGGTATGATTATATTGTGAATATATTCAAGACCTTTGTTAGTACGTACAGAAAGGCTATACTAAAAGACTAATTTCCATAAAAATAATATTGCTAGGAGGAAAACCAATGGGTCATATTACAAGAGAAGATATTATCTCCGGTTTCCAAAACATTGGCATTAGGCCAGGAATGGAACTGGAGGTACATAGCTCACTAAAAAGCTTTGGATACGTGGAAGGTGGTGCCGAAACCGTAATCGATGCCCTCATGAAAACCGTAGGCAGCACCGGAAGTATTTTCATGCCAGCCCTTAGATTATCTCCACGTCTTCCGCTATCAGAGGCAGATAAGAAATTGGGGATCACCTGTAAAATAAAGCTTCTGGAGCCCGATGCAAAGCACAGTGCGATGGGCTTAATCGCTGATACTTTTCGACAAATGCCAGAGGTAGTGACAGGTGAGGGTATTTTTCGAGTTTCTGCCTGGGGAAAAAATGCTGACAAGGCTACAACCGGCTTTCAATATCTGATAGACAACGGTGGTAAGGCATTACTTTTAGGCGTAGATATCTATCGATTAACGGCCATGCACTATGTTGAGGATCTGCTCCCTCAACAAATACGGGATATATTTAAGCCTTCCGAAGAAGTGAATAAGCTTTATCCCCCTGACCAGTGGTTTATCGAAACGGGTGAACCACCGGTAAAGCCATGGTATACAATCCAGGCGATGGCTTATGAGAAAGGTATGATAAAAACAGGCCAGATTGGTGCATGTAAATGTATGTTCTTTGATATCTGGGACGTTGTCGGTCTATACCGAAATGAACTTAAAAATAGACCTCTTAAATTATATGGAATAGATGGGAAGTAGTTAGCACCCTGCCTTAATACTCTATTTCATAATATACATCAGCACTCATATCGCTGTTATACACCTCAAAGACTTTTCCTGTCAGCTTCAACTGCTGCCTCTTGGCATAATCGATTATCTTTTGATGGGCCTTATTAATGGAAGAAAATCCAGTACTATGCTTTGTATATAGACAGGTTGCCACATTATCAATCTGATGCATTGGCAGCCTGTCTTCACTCTTCACAGGAAGGCAGGTTTCCATGGTGAAATTCCCGTCTTGATCAAATATATTGTTATATCTGACATAGTGAGGACCGGTAACAACTAATCCATTCTGTACGGCTATTTCATGTAATTTGCCTACTGATATCCCCAGATGTTCCAGTTCAATATTTTCTGTTCGAACTAATACTGCTTTCTGTTCGAAGATTTTATTCTCTTCCACCTCATAATACTCATTTCCATCGATAATTTTCTTCGACCTATATCTATCTAATTGATCTTTGATCTTTAGACCGGTTTGGATTTCTTGCTCAAGTTGAATACTACGTTCCGTCAATGCAATAATTTCATCTACTTTGCCTGATAATATTTGCTTTATCTCCTTCAGTGAGAGTCCAAGTCTTCTATATTCCTTTATTCGGAGCAGATCCATCAATTGGTCTTCACTATAATAACGGTAACCATTCTGCTCGTTAGTCACTTCCGGAATCAATATACCGCTTTCTTCGTATAATCTTAATGCTTTCCTTCCAACCTTTCCGATGATGGCCAATTGTCCTCTTGTATACATATTAATCACCCCCATCCCTAAATAAAATACATATGCATAAAGGGAAGCTTATATAAGGAATGAAACATATACTTCGTATAGCCCTCTCTATTTACAAATTTCATAGTAACCATTGATAAATATTGCACTGTATTTTGATTTAACAACCTTCCGATATTCTCATCTGCTATTGCCGGATACCCAAGATGTCCATATTCCCCCATTACCTTCCGCTGCTTTTTGGCTGATATCATCTCACTTTCTGTAATCTTTAGATCTGGTAAGGATTTGTAACCATCGGATACAAGCCTTCGATCAATATCCAGCATACAAGAGGTTTCAATCCACCCAGCATGAAAGTCATTTGCCGCATTTTCTTCCATATACTTGACTTCTATTGGGGTATTTAAGTCAATACCAAGTTCCTTAGCTGAGAAGAATGCTCCCATTGGAGATATTGCACAGGTTCCATATTTCTTATTAATCCTTTTACATGCTTTTTCGATTGCTATTAAATGAATCGGATCTCCATGGGACGCTATGATTATTATATTTCTAAACTCTAGGCGAACTATATTCTCCAGTAATTCCAGCGCTACTTGGTATGTCGTCTTTGGTTTAAAATGGATGCAGCCATAAAAGCCCTTGATACTAGCTGCAGCAATTGGAAATGCCGGTAATTTGCAGCATATCCGTTCCGGGTGCTCCTGTTCTATCCTTTTAGCTGCTTCCCTAATCCAATTTTCACCTTCATAAATATCAGTTCCTAGTGGCAAGTGCAAACTATGCTCCTCAATCGGTGCCACCGTGACAAATAAGATGCTCTTGGATTTATCAAGCTCTGCTATCTGCTTCCATGTAAGATCAAAAAGTTCAATCATATGAGTATCCTCCTTCTATAATAGCTAGAGGATAACCCCTGCCCTCAGGGCCAGGTCAAGAGCTTTTTTGAATTTACACTCAGGTATTAGAGATACTTTTCTGTGCTATATATAAGGTATAATCAAATTCTTCCTTGATAGGACCGCCATACTGTATAATAAGCTCCTCGATCTCACGATCCATCTTTCGAATAATATCAGGGTCTAGCCCATCCAGAATCGATGCATAGGCCGGGACTGATTTCATGGCTTTCATATATTGGTCCGGGCTATTTACGACTGCATATGTATATTCTTTTTCACTGATGATATGGAAGAAGCCTGACTCTTCTATCTCAATTTTTCTATACTCATTCCTTGCAACTCCGGTATGTGCTATCCGAGCCGGCTGTTCTTCCTTCGGTGTATAATCTGAGGTGTATTTTTTCACAATTCTGTCGACCTGCTCATCAAGAACAATCCGTTCCGGTGCTTTTCTACCAGAAGGCTGATACCAGAATAAAACCAGATATCCCTTATCCTTTAATAACTCATAGCACTTACGATACTTAATATTCTTGTTAATCCAATGGAATGCCTGGGCTGAATAAATCATGTTATATTTCAGGCCATCACTACAAGTCCATTCTTCAAATGAGGCTACATCGATTGTAACGTTGGGAAATCCAGTACATTTTTCTCTCAGTATTTCAGCCATCTCTTCGCCTATCTCGACTGCATGAATAAGGTATCCCTTATGGGCGAATTGTAATGTTGCTTTTCCTGTTCCCGCACCAATCTCCAGTAACCTGTCCTCCGGCTTCAAATCGGTAATAGAGATTACATCCTGAATTAATTGATCTGGATAGGACGGACGTATCTCTTCATATATACCGGCTATCCCCTTATATGGTTCTATCTTAGTAATAGTAAACACCTCCCTGACTTGGATTAATTGTTGACCGATAGGTTACAACTAGCATCAGTTTAATCAACTTGTCATTAATTGTATAATAGAACCAGCTAATACTCAACCATTATTTGTAAGAGTTCATGGTGGGGGACAATCAGATGAATACTATATCAATTGTATTTAAAATGGCACCCATCATTTTGATATGATAAGGTGCCATTCTATGTAGAATTTATTATCTCATTACCTTCTGTCCTCTTCCTTTTGTCAAACTAATCATATACCAGCTTACACACATGATTACTACAAAAAGTCCCAGGCTGTAGGTACTGCTTATTTTAAAGAATTTAGACTGTTTTAATGAGAAGATTATGATATTACTGAGGAGCAAATAGGATAAACTATTCTTTCCAATATCAGATAGCCATAGGAAATATCTGTTTGTTCCCAGCAAACCGGATATTAAGTAATAGCCATATAAGAATAGCATTGCACCAAATAACCAGGCTAAGGATAAGGGGAATCTGGAGGGCCAGCCTTTTGACAACAGGATAGCATCAACTATCATATACCCCGAGCCCACAATGGATGCTACTAAGACATACCAGTTGAACTTAACCTCTTTTCTTACAAAATATACTCCAATCACAAAGTACAGGTAATATGGAAATACCGGATAATATGCACCTCCATATCCACCGATAAACATTCCAACAATTGGTTTAACCTCCATATGGGGTAGCATACATACCAGGATACTGGCTCCAGCAATAATCCACAAATATTTGATATTCTGGCTCTTCAGAAGCTTCCAGAATAGGATTGTTACTAGCATCACTCCGGCAAATGCAACCAGAAATTCCGACCATCCCGCCAGCCTCTTTAATAGAAGTATCTCAAGTATCCTATCCTTACGGAACGGCATTCCTTCTATAAATATTACAAAAGCAAAACTTGATATATAAAAGGCCAGCATTAGTCTTATGATATTTTTCCCTATCTTTTTCAGCCCAATAGAAAACTCTGTCTGAATATAGGACTGATAGGAGACATAGCCAAAAGCAAAGACAAAGCCCGAAAAGGTAGTTAGATTTATGTAGTCCGTTATAAAGTGCCAACCTTTTTCAACCTCCAGATTACTGAAAAACTGAAAGCAATGGGCTAGTATCATTTGAATGGTCAATATTCCCTTAAAGCAATCTATTCTTGAGTCTCTCATAATCAATCACCTTCTCGTAAATCAAGGGGCTGTTGCAGTAAGTAATCTAATACTGAAGGAAGGGATAACATGCATCCCATAATGCACTGTTTGACGGACAGATTGTTGATTTTGTATGACAGTAGCAAACATTATGTTTGATAATGGCATACAAAACAATAAGATGTCCGGCAACCTGTGTGTGAGGGATGCTGTTGTTCTTTCCTTCATTCATATCATACAATTGCAACAGCCATCTGATTTTACTTCTTCCATTTGCCCTCATTGATTGCACGAATGGTTTCAACTGCGATTTTCGGTTTTCTGTCATAGGTACATAAACCATTAATCTCCTGCTCTACATCGGTTATTTCAGTATAGCAAAAGCCTTGAACAAATGGAGATTGCAGTAAAGGATATACCACATCGCAGTATCTCTGAGCAAAATCCTCATCCGAAGTAGCATTGGAATAGCCCCAGCCTTCCCAATCACCTTTCTTATAGGAAATACCGCCGAACTCAGTCACAAGAATTGGCTGTCCTTCATACTTCCATCCATTTGCCATCAAAGGTCTTCCACCTGGTGCAAAGTTCAGTATGTTTTCAAGACTCTTATAGCGCTCCTCTAAAATCTCCCTGTTCCATTCATAGTCATGAATGGTAAGTAAGTCTGTACAGGTATGCTCCCAACCATCATTTGATATTACCGGTCTGGTCTGATCTAAAGACTTCGTTAAGTATATCATCGCTGCACTATGACTTTGCTGCTCCTTTTTATCCTTTATATTAAAAATCCCCCAGGATTCGTTCAAAGGCGTCCATGCTACGATGGATGGATGATTATAGTCTCTTAAGATTTCATCGATCCACTCATCTGTAATTCTCTTTACATATTTTCGCGAGTAGACATAAGCTGCTGCGATTTCTCCCCATACTAAGAATCCCATTTTATCAGCATGATATAAGAATCTGGGATCCTCTATTTTTTGATGCTTTCTAACCCCGTTAAAGCCCATTGACTTTGCCAATTCTATATCCTTTATGAAATCTTCATCCGTGGGAGCCGTTAATAAGGATGCTTCCCAGTACCCTTGATCAAGAAGTAATTTTTGATAATAGGGACGATTATTTAATAAGAATCTACCATTCTCTATGGATACTTTTCTCATGCCAAAATAGGTGGTGACATGATCCACAACCCTTCCATCCTTACAAATCTTGAATATCACATCAAATAATCTTGGATTTTCAGGTGTCCAGGTCATCTCCTCCTGGAAGTTCCAATTTCTCAAAATCTGTTGATCCAGAAGGACTTTATAGCTTCCTGCATTTCGTTTTGTTTCAATTGTATTCACAGATAATAACTCATCCGCAAAATATATCTCAGTTCTTAATTCTACCGTCTTTTTGCTATTGATTTCGTAGTTAAATTCGACCTGCATATTATCTAAATCTGCTGTAATATAGACCTTCTCCAGATAGGCTTCCTCTACTGCTTCCAGCCATACTGTCTGCCAGATACCAGTTGTCCTATTGTAAAATATTCCTTCTGAGCTATCTCTCCAGTATTGTTTCCCTCTTGGGATTTCAAGATCAGTCGGACTGTCATATACCTTAACAACAATTGTATTGGAATCATTTTTTACAGCATGAGTGATGTCCATTTCAAAGCTGATATGTCCCCCTGTATGTTCCATGATAAATATATCATTGACCCATACCTCGCAGAAATAGTCAACAGCTCCAAAATGAAGAAGGATCTTCTTTCCCCTCATATCATCCGGAAGGTCAAAGGTCCTACGATACCAGACAATCTCATGGGCCTCCTGAATATTGATTCCAGACAGCTTCGTCTGATATACATAGGGAACAATAATCTTTTGATCAAAGCAATCTGTATCAAAAGAAAACTCCCATTCACCATTTAAATTCATCCATCCATCTCTAACGAACTGGGGTCTTGGATATTCATTTCTCGGAACTCTCATCGTATGTACCTCTTTTCTATATGATTAGCTCTATGATTAGCTTAGCCTTTTACTCCTGAATTTAAAGAAATTCCCTTTACGAAATACTTCTGTGTGAAAATATATAAAATAATCATTGGAACAATAGCAATTGTTGCGATTGTACACATTCTTGCCACTTGATTACCATAAACACCCTTTGCCAGTTGTAGCCCTGCTGTTAATGTCAAGCGATCAATATTGTTGATTGCAATGGATGGCCATAAAAAGTCGTTCCAGCTTCCTGTAAAGGTAAACAATCCAACTGCCACCAGGATTGGTTTACAATTAGGAATTACAATTCTGGAGAAGATTCTCCACTCCTTCGCACCGTCAATTTTTGCTGATTCCAATACCACGTCCGGTATCGCATACATAAATTGGCGTATCAAGAAAATATTTAATACTCCCGCAAGCCCCGGTACGATTAGCGCAATCAATTCATTGAGCCACCCAAAGCTATGCATGATTTTATACAAAGGAATAATATTGGTAATGGCAGGAAAGGATGATAAGAACATAATTGTCAAGAATATAAAATCCCGCCCCTTAAATTGCAATTTCGCATATGCATATGCCGACATCGCATAGATTGTTACTGCAATCACCGTCTGACTTCCCGATACGATAATCGAGTTCAAGAACCAATTATATACGGGAAGCTGTTTATTGCTGAAGGACAAGATTTCCTTGTAATTCTTCAAGGTCCAGGTCTTTGGTAAAAACATAAAGCCTCCTGCCTTATTGATTTCTGCATCGACCTTAAAGGAAGATATTATGATCCAGATCAGGGGCACTAAGGCAATTACTACAATAATGCATAATATAAAAAAAGCAATCCGGGCTTCCTTTTTTGTACTACTGTGTAATTCATAGCTGTCATCGACAAATTTTTTCATTTACACGCTCCTCCTAATCCGTTTTCTTACGCATTAACAATAGCTGACCTATCGAAATGACACCAATAATTAATCCAAGACAAGTAGCCATGGCACTGGCCATTCCTGCTACAGAATTACCTGTTCCAAAAGCCAGGTTACGTATGTACATCAGTAATACATAGGTTGATTCATTGGGACCACCTCCGGTTATGATCAAAGGCTGCCCATAGATATTAAACTGTGCGATGATCGACACAATAATTGTATAAGCAAGTGGAAACTTAATTGTTGGCACCGTAATATTCCAAAATCGTTTTAGGCCTACTGCTCCATCTAAATCAGCCGCCTCCAAGACAGATTTATCAATACCTGACAAGGCAGCCACATAAATAATTAGATTTCCGCCGATTCCCCACCATATAGTCGTGATAACAATCGTCATCCAAGCGAAGGGCTGTTCCCCATACCAATTGATATCTGTTCCAAATAAATTATTAAACAGTCCCAAAGAACGATTAAATATGAACAGCCAGGTTAAGGTGACCGATGTGATAGAAAACAGGGTAGGCATATATAAAATTCCCTGAAAGAAATTACGACCCTTCGGTCTTTTATTTAACAAAAGTGCAATAAATAAGGGTATGATAATTTGAAAGGGTACACAGATAACTACAAATGTGACTGTATTCTTCAGTCCATTCCAAAATTGCCGATAAAAGGTAGATTCCTGATTCAGCAGGATTGTCTTATAATTATCCAATCCGATAAATTTAGGATCCGTGAATAAATTCCATTTTGTAAATGATGCATATATTCCAAACACCATAGGAATTAGGAAAAATATAAGAAATATGATTACATGCGGTGCAATAAATAAATACGGAGTAAGACTAAATTTCTTTTTTCTTTTAATTCCATTATTTACTTCCATCTTCAATTCCCCCATTACAAAGCTACAAGGACTAATTGCAATACAATAATCAATTCCACTCGAGTTATATTTTCACAGTTTAGTCCTTGTAGCTCCTATAAATTATTTATTATTGACCCATTTCAATTCTGTCTTTTGTCTCTTGAACAGCCTGCTTTAAGCCATCCTCAGCGGTCATACGTCCGAAGAGAATTTCTGCAAGAACCTTGTCCAGACTTTCAACTGCATAACCATAATATTTATAGCTATAGATTTTAAGCTCTTCATTTTCATCTGCTAAGAAGGCTTGTGGCATATCTTTAAATTCAGTAACCTCTTTAATTGCATTGTGAGCCGGAACCTGACCTGCCTTTGCCCACTCTATACTGTTGTTACCAAGAAAATCAATGAACTCTAGTACTGCCTTTGTCCTATCTGCATCTCTTTTCTCATTCTTTGGAATTACAAACTGATGAGAAGAGGTCCAGTTTCCTTTTGTACCAACTTCAAAGGTAGGATAATCAAGCATCTTCGCATTCAAGCCTGCTTCCTTGATGTTGTTATACATCCAGATACCCTCTGGACAATATAACATATTTCCACCAAGGAACATCTCCCATGGAGCATCTCCATCCTTTTGTATGTAACCTAAATCATTCAGCTCTGTCCAAGTACTCAGAACCTTTAATGCTTTATCATTGTTAAAATCAGGTACTGTTCCATCGGAGCTGAGGGTACCACCGAGCTGTGCATAAGCCGCTAAAAACTTAACACGGTGCCAAGACATACCAATTGGAATAATATTATCCGCCTTACAAGCCTCTCCACTTGCTTTAATCTCATCCCAGGTAACTACACCATCATCCAATGAACCATTACCATACTTATCATATAAATCCATATTCACATATAGCACATATGAGTGTACGTCCAATGGAATTCCGTAGTGTCCACCATTGATTTCTGTCATTTGCCATGCTTTGGGATTGTAATTCTCCGCTTTTATTTTAGAGTCTCCAATCAATGAATTGAGATCTTCTAAGAATCCGTTCTCCTGGAATAAAGGAATTCTCTCTATATGATTAATTGCCACATCTGGAACATCTTCTCCCGTCTGAACCGCTAACGGCAGCTTTAAGTATAAGTCGTTCGCTTCAATTGCACGATGATTTACTGTATAATCAGGATTTGTCGCATTATAAGCATCTACGATAGCCTGCATTGAGGTTCCGTCTGCTCCCGTAAAAACAGTCCAGAACTCAATACTTCCCTTCTTCCCGGGCTTTACCTGAGGCTGTTCTTCTACTGTACCAGTATTTGCTTCCACTACATCATTGTTTCCCCCATCATTTTCATTACTTTTTTGTGTGTTACCGCAAGCTATTAATGAAAGACTCATAGCTGCGATAAGTAGCAAGGACAAAAACTTTTTCATTTTCATAAAATCCTCCTTCTCATAATAAGTAACTAAGTACAAATGCTTTGCAAAGACATTTTAAAACATGATTTGTGTTTGTTTTTCCAGTATGGTTATAATACATTTAAACACTATCTATGTTTTATACTTCTGTATTATATAATAATATTTACGGTAAATCAACCTTTATTTTTGAATTTTATTATATAATTTTAACAATATAATATTTTTTTCAACAGTTTCTCTGTCTTTATTGTGCGTAAAAAGTATACTTATTTATTCAGTATTTATGTTTAATTATTATCCACAATCCAATCACTTATGGGTTGAAAGCATAATTGCGAAGCAATAAACTTCAGAACGCATTCATACGTTTGTCCGCAGAGGTGTGTCATCCCATAGTGAACTTCGTTCACTCTTAGCATAATAAACAGAGCGTGCTAATGGGTATAAATTCCATTTAACACGCTCTGTCTGTCTCGATCAACTTTCAATCGATTATTATTTATATTCCATACTTAGAATGATATTCTGCGGATGATCTCCGAACTTTTCGCCAAATATATTAAAGCCTCCAACGTATTTCGCATCCTTTTTATTACCGATTCGAACCACTAAAGGTTCATTCTCCTTTATATCCAACATTTCCAGATTCGTATCCCCAACTCGATTCTCATTGATATAACATCCATCTTTTCTTACTTCCCAGGTTGTTAACAGTCCATACTGAGTGCTCCCGGATGACCAGGTGGATGGGGTAAGTCTTCCTCGTCTTGCTCCAAAATCTCCTGGCGACAGCCATGACCCGCAATCTACTCCATTGATCCATACGGTTATATCCGATTTCCAATTCTCCCTGTAGTTCGGCGCCTCCGAACAGATCTCCAGAGACAGACCAATTCTCTTTAAATCTAATCTTTTCGGAATCTGATTTGGAAACTTATATTCAAAATAACCACCGGAGCTCCATATGATTTGTGCCTTCATTCTATTTGGCAGATAAAAGCATTGCTTTGTATCTTCATTACCGATAATTCCGTTTTCATCTGCCAGACCACAGGTCGAAACCACGTCGCAATCCGTATAAGCGCCAATCGGCATATTAACACTGACCACCTGATTCACATTTTTTGATACATTGTCAAGGTTTATATTGATAATATCATTCTTTTTACTGCATAGCCTTACAGCTCCTCTGGTACCGGGCTGAACCTCTGTATTAATTAATTTTGCCTTCTCCAATATATTTACATGAAGTGCTGCACTTGACGGTGCAATATGAAGCTTTTCAGAAATCTCTCCTATATTCAGGCTTTCATCATAAAGTAGTTTTAATATTTCCAGTCTTACCGGGGAAGATATTGCCTTTCCAACATCACAGACCTCTTCCGCTTCCCCCAGATCTAATGCTAATAATTTCGCCATAATTTCACCTTTTCTCACATTACTTAAATCAAATGAGCTACTCCTTTGTTTCTTATCCTTTACCCATTTTTCATGTTCCGATATTTCTTAATATTATAGCTAATCGCCCCCAATAAGTAAATATGTAACTTCCAGCATCTATATCACGAGCCAATATAAACCTTTAGGCTCTCTGTTGGCTTAGGATATATTCTCAAGCAAATCTCGGGAAGCCTTAGTAATCCATAGCTTGTTTCCAAACCTCTCTACCTTTTTGAGTTTCTTAATCGCCTGCTCCGTCTCTCCCTTCATAAGTTCCATTTGGGCTAGACGGAATAGAACACCAAGGTATTGCCTCTGTTCTAAATCTCTGTTGCATAGCTTATTTAAATGCTCATAGCTCAAATCATACTTGCCCAAAAAGTAGTATCGCTCACCAATCAATAATTCTACCGATTTCCGTAGTCTCTTCCCTATAGGACTTAGCTTTACCAGGTTTGTTTCAAATAATTGCTCCGCTTCTTCTATATTACCCAGTTCATAAAGGCACAGAATTAGATTGATCGTATAGATGAGTAACGACCCGTCCTTTTCTGACAAAAGTGACGTATCTATCCCCTCCAAATATTCTTTCGCCGTCTGGTAATTCCCCATGGTCAGATGAGCAGCAGCTCGATTCACTGCAAGGCGACATGCAATTCTTGGCTCTTTCCCACGCCTCTTTTCTTGTTTATCTATCATCCTTAAGAAACGCTCCGGGTCACATTCTGAATCTAAGGCTTTTCTTTGTAATGAGGACAGGAAGTATCCTATCATATAATTACATGCTAATAAAACAAAGAAGGTTATAATAAAGGATACGATAAAACTAACTTGAAAATACTTTAAAATCAGTAAACAAGCACATGCAATAATGAAAAATACAAACTTAATAATCCCCTTTCACCTCTTCCCCCACCAATTAGCGGCATTAGTCATGGCGCTCATCCACATTATCAAACATCTCACAAAATCTTGCAGCAAATGCCGGTGGTTCCCCATATGCATATAAGTGTGATATATCACCAAAGGAGCTCATTCGAAAATAAGCTACTCCTTTTCTACGCTCTTCCGTAATTAAGGTAGTCACTGATGAGGGTGCCGCACAAAATCCATGCCATAAAACTATTGGTGAGATTCCCAGCAAATGTCCTAATATTACGCATTCTACTCCAAAATGACAAAATAGAACGATAGTATCATTATTCGGGTTGTTTACACGAAGTAAATTCCCTTCACGCTGGTATCCGTGTTCCTTAAGTAGCTCATCCAGACCAGCAGCTACCAGGGCAGCTTCCTCTCCCACATTACCTGCCTGCATAATTGGAGCGGTGTGCCAAAGGCTTTTATCATAAAATTCATTGACCTTAGTCCAATCAGCCGGCAGAAAATCCCACGGAACTCGTCTTTTGCCGGACTCATTATCAATAATCGGAGCATGAAACTCTCTAAGCCACGGAAGAACCTTTGCTTCACGATTCATCCTTTTCAAGGTAAGAGAAGCGGTATCCCTGGCTCTTCCTAAGGGTGATACATAAAAAGCCTTTACGTCTAATTGTGAAATTCGATCTGCTAAATATTTTGCTTCTCTCCATCCCTTTTCTGTTAGGGAATCCTTTTTATAGTCCGGGTCTCCATGTCGGATAATCATTAATTTCATATGTGTAATATATAATCCGGGTTACTACAATTAAGGGTAACCGGATTATCTCCCTTCTTTATAGTCATAATTTAGGTCTATTAATAGCCATATATTTCATACGCTGGGTATTCATAATCAAAGTGATATCCCAGCTTCTCAGCCAAGGCCACTGACCACTTGTTAGCCGCATCCCAGCTAGGATATAGATTTCTGTCAAGGCATTCCAGAATCAACTTAGCCCCGCATACATAAGCCAAGCCTTTTCTTCTATGGTCTTCTCTTGTATCGATCTCGATCTCGATGCCATCCTGATACCTGGTGTAGGAGGAAGCTCCCGCAACAAGCTCCCCATGCATTAAAATAACTACCCCTAATCCCAGCCTTTTATACATATCATAATCCTTAAATTGTGACACCAAATCTATACTCCATGCATTGGCTCTACATAGGTCATAAATATCCTTGTCTATCATTTTTAAGGTATATTCTGGAGGCAATGACTGGGTTACCTCATGTAATTTCTCCTGATCAAAGACATTCGACTCCTTCTTTATGGCATAACGGGTAATCTTTTTCGCTTTCTCTCCATATCCACTCTCAATCAGCTCTGCCCATCTGTCATTCTGAGGCACCATAATGATGAAATCCTTTTTACAGTCTTCAGGTTTGTACATAACTAACTCTTCCTTTGGCTGACCGGCATAAAAATAGAAATCACCATTGACCGCCATTGCAGATAGGGGCTTCTCCGGGCTATCCACATAAATATCTCCCATAATATTCTCAAGACAGGACCATATCAAGGTCTCCTGCCAACCTGTGAATAACGCTTCTGCCTTCCTAACATCATCGATTTTATAGACCATAGTTTCCCCCTAGAAGCAATAATCTTATAGTTTTACTCATCCCAATCCAATACCGCGCATTTACTAATGCTTATTTTATAATATTAATCTTCTACGTACAACCATTAAATGACACAAAACACCATATACAAGCAACTTGGTTCTCAATTTAAGCGTTCTATTCATTAAATATTCTCCAGATCCTCACCCTCAATACGATAGATATCATCCAACCTCATTCTTTTGTCTACAATCTGGAGAATGCGCGAGCTGCGATTCAATTTGGCAACCATACCGGTAAACCGGATATACTCTCCACCCTCTTCGTTCTTCAATTTATCCTTTATAAAATACACAACGGTAACAATTGGATGTTGCCCTTTACTCAGATGTTGTTCTATCCTTCCCAGCTGTAAATCAAGATACTCCTTTGAATCCTCTGATAACTCGATGCGGGGTACAACAATTCTTTGTTTTGCTGCTATGGCCTCCTCATGACCTTTTAGAGCAGCAAAAGGAGCAAATATCTTTGCCCGATCTTCTACCTTCATTCTTGGATGTTTGATCATATCTGTACTTTTCAGTGGATATTCCATATGAATGATGTCATCGTATTTATGGGTAGCCTTAGCCTCCAAGGATATCGGATTCTTTACCATATCAAATCTCTCCTATGCTCTGTGTCCACCAATCTGATTGTTTCGCTCCATTGTGGTAGCACCCTCTTCTAAGCTGATGCCCTTTAGGATCGCATTCTTCCCAAACTTCTTCTTTATACTGAGCATGGCTTCCTGCATCTTACGCTCTTTTGCCTGCTCAAGTGGATCTGTAAATAAATCATATTGCTCATAGCTTTCTTCCAAGAGATTATTGGCACTAATCGTCACCCTCCTAACCAGGAGCTCCTTAGATACAATGCGGTCATAAAGCTCCATAACTGCAGTCAGGATTTTCTTAGTGCTACTGCTTGTTGTGCCAAGATTGGCAGTACCATGAGCAGATTTGGGGACCGATCTTCCATAACGGTCATTGGTAATCTCACCATGATAATCGCCACCATCAACACTACTTCTATCATAACCAATGGTCAAGGTCAAGCTATCTGTCACCAGTCCCTTCTCCACAAGCTCAAGAACCAGTAGATCGGTCATTTCTTGTACAATTATTCTTGCCTTAATGTAATCATAGGGATGCTGCAGGACTTGTCCTGAAGAGATACTATTTGTACTTGGCTTATAGGACTTAATCTCTTCCATACCACAGGGTTCATACCCCCATGCGTGGTCAATCAAAAGCTCAGCGTCTATGCCAAACAAGCGATATAAGAGATCTTCATTATACAGTGAGTTTCTGGCAATATCACCCATCGTATTCAGTCCATTGCTTTCCAGTCGTTTTGCAATACCTCCGCCAATCCGCCAGAAATCGGTAAGGGGTTTATGATCCCATAATAATCTCCGATAAGTAAATTCATCCAGTTCAGCAATACGGACTCCCCTTGCATCCGCCTCAACATGCTTTGCAACAATATCCATAGCAATCTTACTCAGATACAGGTTTGTGCCAATTCCGGCCGCAGCCGTGATGCCGGTCTTTTTTAATACATCATGAATCATTTTCACAGCCAGTTCCTTGGCAGACATCTGATAAAGGCTCAGATAGTTTGTCACATCCATAAAGCACTCATCAATGCTGTAGACGTGAATATCCTCTGGACTGATATATTTCAGATAGGTTGCATAGATATCGGCAGATACTTCGATATAGCGTGCCATCTGGGGTGGTGCAATGATATATTCAACCTCTTTTCCGGTACGTTGTTTGACTTCCTTTAGCTTCTGCTGTACCTCAAACAATCGGGCTCTACCAGGTATGCCATAGGCCTTCAGGGATGGGGATACCGCAAGACATATGGTTTTTTCGGTTCGAGTCGGGTCTGCCACCACAAGGTTCGTCGTCAGCGGATTTAGTCCTCTTTCTATGCACTCCACGGAGGCATAAAATGATTTCAAATCAATAGCAATATAAATATGCTCCTGCTTCGTTACTCTTGTAGTCGACATCTTCCCTACCTCCTTTTCTATGCTTCTTAAGACTATTCATCTCACTCATTGTATCAATAATCCCCTATATTTTGAAGATGTTTGCTCAAAAAAGTTGTTCTTAAATTGGGTTAGTGTTAGAATATATCAGAAAGGAATTAGACCAATGAATATTATTTTCTTATCTGAAATGGCTGACAAAACATTCATCGATTATATGAACACTAAGGGAACCGTCATACTAGTACCTAAGGATGATCGATTTGATACTAGAATAAGTAGTCATCCGGATCTTATTATATCAATTATTGATCATACATTAGTGATTGACGAGCATGCCCATATTACTATTTTTGAGCAATTAGATTCTCTGGGTATACCTTACGTCATAGGTAGCTCACGACTTTCTGCGACTTATCCGGAGGATATCGCTTATAATACAGTGATCACGAAGGATTTCTTACTTCATAAGCTTGACTATACGAACTCTCTTCTTATGAAGCATAGCATTTATTCAAATAAGAAGCTGCTTTCCGTGAAACAAGGCTATACCAAATGCTCAACCGTTGTGGTTAATGATGATACTATTATTACCAGCGATCAGGGTATTTATAAAGCAGCGAAAGATTTTATGAATATCCTGCTCATTCAACCAGGACATGTACTTCTGGAAGGCTACGACTTTGGCTTCTTAGGAGGTACCAGTGGAGTCTTTGAAGACGAGGTTGTAATTCACGGAGATTTAAGTAAGCATCCCGACTTTCGAAAGATTAAAGCCTTTATTGAAGCTTCCCATAAAACCCTTCGCTATTTTGAAGAAATCCCCCTAACCGATATTGGATCTATCCTTATTCTTAATGTTAAGGACCATAACCGGAAGGAGGTCTCAGGCTACCGAAAGCATGTCAATATTCCAATCTTTATATCGCATGAAGGCTGTCCAAACGATTGTGTCTTCTGTAATCAAAGAAAGATTACTGCAAAGGCTCAGGCAATGACTATCCCTGAGGTTGCGGACCAGATTAATACCTACTACTCTACTCTGGATGACACCACGTATATTGAGCTTGCTTTCTTTGGAGGAAGCTTTACCGGTATAGATGCCTGCCTTCAGGAGAATTATCTTAGGTTAGCTTATGAATACAAGAAGGCAGGGAAAATACATGCCATTCGTCTGTCGACCAGGCCAGATTATATATCCAAAGATATTCTAGATAGATTAAGGCACTATGAGGTTGATACCATTGAGCTTGGAGTTCAGTCCTTAGATGAGGATGTTCTCAACGCCTCTAATCGAGGGCATCTGGTCTCCGACGTCTATAAAGCAGTTGGACTCATTAAAGCTTATGGATTTCAGCTTGGGATACAATTAATGGTAGGTTTACCGGAGGATACAAAGGAACGAGCCGTTCTTTCCGCTAAGCTTACAGCATTGTTAAAGCCGGAATTTGTTCGTATCTATCCCACTCTCGTAATTAAAGAGACCGAGTTATCCGTATTATGTGAACAGGGAAAATATCATCCTTTATCCATAGAGGAAGCAGTCGATTGGACCAAGGATATGTACCAGGTATTTATGAAAAGTCACATACCCGTCATTCGGATGGGTCTGCAACCGACCGATCTCATCGCAGAAGGAAAAGAGGTCCTCTACGGCCCCTTTCATCCGGCTTTTCGACAGCTTGTAGAAAGCGCCTATTTCTTCGATCTTATCAAAAGTAGGCTGTACGCACCAGCTTCTTCCCTGGATAAAGATGCAAACCTTACAATACTCTGTAATCCGAAGGATTTATCACAGGTAATTGGTCATAAGCGTAGGAATATCCTTGCGCTTAACAAAGAGTTTAGAAATCTTCATATTGGACCTGATGAACGGATCCGTTCCATGGAGATAGAGTTAATAGTATAATTGACGGTTGGTTTACTCTATTCCTCATCCGTCATATCACTCACCAGTCTGAATTCGTAATCTTCCTTCTCAAGCTGAGTCAGCATTGCATCTAAATTATCAGCTACGGCAGGAGAAACTGCATGTAGTAAGACAATGGCACCCTTATGGTGTTGATTCTTAAATAATGCCAATGTTGTCTTTTGAGAAGGTTGTTTTTTTAGATTCCAATCGTTTGGTAGCGCTATGCTCCATAAAACCGAAGTATAGCCGAGCTCCTTGGTAATCGCCAGGGATTTCTCACTATATCCACCCTCCGGAGGTCTGACAAACTTAGCCATCTTCTCCCCTGTCACCTTTTCATAGGCTTCCTCCACGCCCTTAAGCTCTTTCTTCAAGGATTTCTTGGAAAGCTTATAAAAGGGAATATGATTTACTGTATGATTGGCTACGATATGACCTTCCTCTACCATTCTCTTGATTGCTTTTGGATTAGCAGTAATCGCTCCTTTACATACGAAAAAGGTGGCTTTTACCTCATGTTCTTTTAACACATCCAGAATTTGCTCCGTATAACCATTATCATAACCAAGATCAAAGGTGAGATAGATATATTTCTCCTTGGTATTATAAACATAGTAGGCGTCATACTTATTCAGCAGCTCCTTCGTCGCTTTAGAAACACCAGGGGTTTTATGATTAACACTCTTTGTATAACCCCAACCATATGCCTTTTCACTTAAAGAAGTGGCATAGGCCATTAAAGGCTTGTTAGTAATAAGGATGCTAAAAATCAGCAGTATCGCCGGTAATAATCGAATACATTTTTGCTTAATCGTCTTAATTAATATGTACATCAGCAGCTCCTTCCGTTAATATTTTTCTTTTGTGACATTTACTTTTATATACTCATTATATCACATTCCTTAATACTATACTAGCTTCCACCTATGCTCTGTGTCCACCATTCTCCAATGAAAACACCCTGCCACTTTTCAATGGTAGGGTGATACTTAATAGTTAATATTTGCTTTTCGCGCTTGACTGCATAGGTCACTAACCTTAAGTGTATATTCCTTATCTTCTTTTATAAAGTGAGTTCCACATTGCCTAAATTCAAAATGGACTCCCTTGCTTATGCATTGCTCTCGAATCGATAAAACCCAGCTGTAATTGAGTGGCCTTGCATATCTGTCCGATTCCCCTCCGACTACAACTAATTCAATATTACTCAAGTATTTTTCAATATTAATCTCTTCAATTAGTGGTTGACAAATGATATTCTTATGCTTTATCGGTAAGTTGGCAAACAGAGAAAGTCTAACATCTGCTCTTCTCTGATTTTCTACCGTGCAGCCTACCGTAACATTCTCATAGCCATCATTCCAGTCGTTCGGAATACACTGGGCAAATCGTTCGATTCTCTTGGTAAGAAATATAAAATGCAGATCTGAACGCTCTTTTATCATTTTCCAGCATTCTTCTCTCCATTCATCCCCTTCTTCAATAAGAAAGTCGGTAGAAAAGCATAGATATACGATTTGACCGGATTTCATCTTATATTCACCTTTATTATTCTTTACAATCGGTGCATAAAAATGATCGGTCTTTATAATAGCCCCTGTGTCTACATCTCTTTTAGCATCACCCTTATGGATGTAACAAAATTTACAGCCTTCACTATATTTATGGCAACCACGCCATGGACTCCACATTGCCATAGTATCCCCACCTCACGACTAATTCTCCTTCTTTGTAACCGGAATCCATACCTCATACTTTGTATTCTCGGGGTCTGCGTTCAAATACACTTCTATATCAGGTGCATTGGAATATTCATAGCCCGAAGTAGGAAGCCATTCTGTTACAATCCTCTTCTCCAGCTCCTGTATCGATTGATTACTTCCTTCCCCTGAGAAGATTGCCCAGGTGGAGGCAGGGATAATGAATTCTTCTAAGTCAGGATCCGTCGGTCGGCTGCTTGCAACAGCGACATAGTATCTCCAATTGTTTATTTCATGGCAGGAGCTTACCCCAAGGAGACCTAGCGGCATTCCCTCCATCATAGAAGCAAGCCTTCCGATTGTTCCGTTCATTGCGGCTTCCCCCCACATCTGGGGCACCAGCTTAAAGTTGTTCTCCATCTCATTGTCTAAGGGTTTTGAAATACCTACAATTCTAAATGCATCCTTCTTCTCGACTCTGTAATTCATCTCACTATCTCCCTTTATTGTTAATTTGAAGCTGATGGGAGGAAATGCTTTTAAAATTGTACCTTCTTCTCTGGCCCTAGATGGTGAAATCCCATGTACACTTTTAAAAGCTCTATTAAATGCCGTCGGCGAATCATAACCATATTTTAAAGAAATATCTATCACTTTCTCGCAGCCACTCTGTAAATCTACAGCCGCTAAGGACATTCTCCTGCGTCGTATATACTCGGATAAGGGTATTTCCGCCATATAGGCAAACATCCTCTGAAAATGATAGGTAGAGCAACAAGCAATCCTTGCTACTTTTTCTAAATTAATAGACTCGTAAATATTCTCCTCAATATAATTAATCGCACCATTTAATCGTTCTATCCATTCCATATCTTAAGCTCCTCACAATAAAATACACTATGATCAGAAATACTGCCTCTCTTCTTCTGCCCCAAATAGAGAGGTAAATTACATATTCTTGGTACAAATCAAATTTACCTTATAAAATTATATTGTATTATATTATTCAGTCACTCTCAACCATTATCTGAAACAATTTCCATAATAAGACTGAAGCTTATCTCGTTATCATAAACCGCTAAAAGCAGCAATGGATTAATCATAGAACTTCTTTAAAGCCCTTATGTTATCATCTAGATTTACATCAATAATGCTCATACCCCCCTCTACCTTTTCGAGATAGGAACCATCGGTCGGAACCCGTAAGGTATCGGTTTTTAAATCACCCTGTAAAGCTGTATTGAGATATATGAGTACTTGGTTAAGGCCTAAATCAGTGGATATACTTGGAAGGGTATTGATGATTAATTTTGTTAAGTCAACAATGTCTTTTGTGCTGCATTCCGCGATAGCAGTGGAAAGTAGACCTCTTAAGCGATCTGTTCTGCCCAGATCACCATTCTCACCCTGCAATGTTGGGATCTTACGTACCCTAAGATAACCAAGTGCCTGATTTCCGTTTAACCTTTGCTTTCCAGCTATTACATTGCGATATTGCTTATGGCTAATATAATTCGTACTATTCAGATAATCGGCTTCATTTTCCGAGAGCTCTATTTCAATGCCTCCGATTGAGTTGATGAGATTCTCAAAAGCTTTCATATTGACCGTAGCTGTGTAATCTATACTGATATCAAAATTCGTCTCAAGGGTTTTCTTAACAAGATCTGTACCTCCAAGATTAAATGCTGTACCTAATTTGTTCTTTCCATGCTCAGGAATCTGCAAATACATATCGCGTAAAAATGAAGTTAAATAGATTCCCCTCGTATCCGGATTCACTGTGACGACTAAGATACTGTCCGCACGAGAAGTATCATTATCCTTCACTCCATCAATCCCAAGCACCAGGATACTGCTTACCTTTTCCAGCTGTTCCATGATACTATTCTCTTGCTTTTCTACCAAAGTAACCGGTGAGCCAACCTGTAAATCCACCATATCTGCATTACTTGCTTTTGCCGGAATAAGCCATGCTGTCAGATTGCCCATTACAACAATAAGGCAAATCAAACCCAGAATAATACATGTACCTCTTTTGGTTGGTTTTGCATTCATGATTCACCTTCCTAAGTCTAAGAATATGAAGCCCTTTGAAATATAACCATAATTTTTGACTACTGCATATTTCTTCATAGGTTAACGGAAACTAGACTATAGTATTCATCAATATGAATGAAACACCTGCGAATTTTACATTTGCCAGTACCTGGCAATGTTGATGACGCTGCTTAAATAATAAAACGAGGAGAATGGACTGTGGATAAACTACTAGAGGTTAAAAACTTGAAGGTATCCTTTCATACCTATGCCGGGGAGGTTCAGGCAGTACGAGGTGTGAGCTTCTACCTGGATAAGAATGAGACGTTAGCCATCGTTGGAGAATCAGGCTGTGGAAAAAGTATCACTGCTATGTCTTTAATGCGCTTAGTACCGGTTCCCCCGGCTGAAATCAAGAAGGGCTCAGAGATTTTATATAAGGGAAAGAACGTATTAACCATGTCAGAAGCAGAATTGAAAAAGCTACGTGGCTCCGATATCAGCTTAATTTTTCAAAATTCAATGACTTCGCTAAATCCGACGATGAAAATAGGAAATCAAATTGCGGAGAATCTGATGCTTCATAAAGGCTTAAGTCATAGTGAAGCCCTTCAGGAAGCAATTAGAATGATTCAGCTTGTAAAAATTCCGAATGCAGAAAAGAGAGCGCATCAATATCCTCATGAGTTTTCCGGAGGTATGAGCCAGAGAATTATGATTGCTATTGCGCTTTCCTGCAATCCTTCCATCTTAATTGCCGATGAACCGACCACCGCCCTGGATGTAACAATACAAGCAGAGATTATGGATCTGATTAAAGAGCTCCAGTCAAAGTTGGAAACCTCGGTTATCTTAATCACCCATGATCTTGGTGTTGTGGCAGGCTCCGCTGATCGAATTCAGGTAATGTATGCCGGAGTGATACTGGAACGAGGTACTGTAGATGAGATATTTAAGAATGCCTGGCAGCCTTATACCTGGGCTTTATTGCAATCGGTACCCAGGCTGGAAACAGAACACAAGGAGGAGTTATATTCCATCATGGGATCACCTCCGGATCTATTAGCTCCCCCGGAGGGCTGCCCCTTTGCCTCAAGGTGTCCTTATGTCATGAAAATCTGCAGGGATATCTTTCCCGACGCCACTAGAATCAGTGCAACCCAAGAGGTACATTGCTGGCTTCAGCATCCAGATTCACCCAGAGTGGAGCGGCCGCTTATAGGAGGTTTTAATCATGAATGACAAGAGCTTGATCGAAGTGAAGAACCTAAAGAAGTATTTTGATATTGGTGAACATATTGTTCTTCGAGCGGTCGATGATGTATCCTTCTCCATCAACCGGGGAGAAACCTTTGGATTAGTAGGAGAATCCGGATCCGGAAAGACGACCGTCGGCAGGACAATTATGGGGCTTTATAAGCCTACGGATGGACAGGTCTTATTGGATGGGGTCGACATTCACAAATTAAAGGGAAAAGAAAGAAGGAAATTCACACGGAAGGTACAGATGATTTTTCAGGATCCTTACGCTTCTCTGGACCCCAGAATGACAGTCGGAGATATTATCGGAGAAGGGATTGATATTTTTCATTTATACTCCGGACAGAAAAGAACCAATCGGATCAAGGAGCTATTAGAACTAGTTGGATTAAATGAAGAGCATGCATCAAGATTCCCTCATGAATTCTCAGGCGGACAGCGTCAGAGAATTGGCATAGCAAGGGCCCTTGCCATCGAACCAGAATTTATCGTCTGCGATGAACCAATTTCCGCATTGGACGTCTCTATTCAGGCTCAGGTAGTAAACCTATTGATTAAACTACAGAAGGAGTTAAAATTAACCTATTTATTCATTGCCCATGACCTCTCCATGGTGAAGCATATCTCCGACCGGGTTGGTGTAATGTATCTTGGCCATCTGGTAGAGGTCGCAAAAAGTGCAGACCTATATCGTAACCCTGTTCATCCCTATACCAAGTCCCTCCTTTCAGCAATCCCGGTTCCTGATCCTGATATCGAAAGAACAAAGACGAGAATCAAATTTGAAAAGGACATCAAAAATCAGACTACCCCAATGGTAAAAGGCGGCGGCTCAAGCACTGAAAAGGATGAAAATAGGATTAATACCAAGCTTACCGAGATAGAAAAGGGTCATTATGTAGCATTAGATATTCACTAGAGATCTAATTGCTTATTATAGGTGTAACTATTTCCATTATGAATGAATCCTCATATAATAGTATGAAGAGTAAAGAAACAAGGTTATTATTATGGAAATACATGTTGTACAAGAAGGAGAAACTATTCAATCAATAGCTGAATTATATGGCATTCCGATTGATTTAATATTGATGGATAATGGCTTCGTCGAATCAGATAGCTTAATACCGGGGCAGGCTATTGTGATAGCAATTCCAGAGAAAACCTACATTGTTCAAAGCAATGATACCTTGCAGGATATTGCCGATGCTAACGGTATCACGGTATTAGAGCTGCTGAGAAATAATCCTTTTCTTACAGACAGAGAATATATTTATCCCAATGAGATTTTAATTATCAGTTACGGGGAAAAAATTCGTAAGGTCACGATAAATGGTTATGCAAATGCTTATATAAATATTGATACTCTCAGAAAAACATTACCCTTTTTATCCTATCTCTCTGTGCTCGGTTACAGGGTGACGGGTGATGGGCAGGTTGTAGATATTGATGATTGGGAGATTCTACAGTTATCAAGGGCTTACAATGCAGCTCCTTTATTAATTATAAATACCTTATCAACCTTTGGTCAGACAAATGTCAATGATACCTTCACCATACTAAACAATGAAGCTAATATGGATCGACTGATTAACAACTTAGTAGCTATACTGAAAAGGAAAGGTTATTATGGAGTAAACATAGCCTATGAGCTATTGTCTAATCTGACGTTACCTGCCTATGAAACCTTTAACACAAAAGCATACAATCGTTTTAAAGAAGAAGGGCTATTTTATTTAGTTACTATATCACCGAATATCATTTTTACTACCACCCAAATTACATTTGAGAGGATTGATTATTCCATGATTGCAGCCCACACGGATGGATTAGTTATTTTGAATTATCTAGGAGGCTTCTATCTGGGACCTCCTGCACCGGTGGCATCTATTGAGCAAATTAATGAATTCCTTGATTATTTATCACCTATGGTCCTTCCGGAAAAATTAGTACTGGGCTTACCTTTGGTAGCTTATGACTGGGAGCTCCCTTATAGGATTGGTAGCTCGAGAGCCACTTTATTATCACTAGACTCTGCCCTTTCTCTTGCCAAACAAAACAATGCAATAATCCAATTTGACACGGCTTCTCAAACACCCTTCTTTACTTATAATGCACAATCAACCGGCATACCAATCGAACATATTGTATGGTTTGTAGATGCCAGAACCATGGATGAAAGTATGAAAATTATTACTAGTAGGGGGTTAAATGGATGTGGTATATGGAGTATCATGAAATACGCTCCTCAGGTATGGACCGTAATTAATACTCAATATGAAATTGAAGATATACCCCAAATGTGAAACAATATTATTCATCCTATATCATCTCTGCTTCTCAATAGAAGAGGCTGATTGTTGCATAACATATGGTTATATACAGAAAGAACAACAAGTATCACACCCCCTTATCCCGTATGTGATGCTTGTTGTTCTTTCCTTCTTATATATTTATCATTCATCCAATTGGAAAAATCTCATTACGCCCCCGTCAATGGTTGTCACGTCACATTCTTTGCCGCCCCAGTGTTGTGTTTTAATTTCACTTATCTTATTCCAACCGTTCTTCTTAACAAAAGAATATAATTTTTCTATATTATCGACTCTCATAAAAGCGACAGTTTGGTTTGACGGTTCTCCATAAAACATATGAAAACCATTAAAAGGCATAAGCGTCATATTACTTATTTCTCCGGGAAAAGGTAGTAAGCAACCATACAATCCATCTCCCTTATCATTTCTCTGATCAATTCCAGCATACCATCCTAAGACATCTTCAAACCACTTTGCAGTTTTGTCCATATCCTTGGTGTAGTATACAGGACCGTTCTCTTTTACTGCATAACCTCTTTCTTTTAATCTCTGCATTGTAGCATTACCTCCTAAAATAGATTGGACTGAGATTGGAGCAAATGACTTGATATGCCCTTTTTGACTGCGCGCTGTCATAGGGGGTACCCCGTTGTGAATTTGCTTATCTCCATACCCCTCACCCTTTCCATGTAAATTTAGCGGCAGATGTTTAAATTGGTGTAAAATCATCTTCGACCGCTTTCTGTATTCTTACTTCATTCTTTATAATAAAATTAAATATATTTGCCGCATCCTTTGCCAGCTTTTCATCTCCATTACCTAGAAAATACGCAACAAATAGTAGCTCTATATTCTTCATGACGCAGGCTACCGCCCTTCTTTCCGTAGGTCGTAATTCTACGGTAGATTGATAGCCTTTGACAACCTGAGGAATTATTTCAAACCATACATCCTTATCCAGACATTGATCATTCTCTTTCAATAATAATCCCAATAAAAAATAGCAAATATCAAACATCCGTATATTACTTTGACTCAAATCAAAATCTATGTATCCGGAAAGAACACCCTTATCAAAGAAGAAATTACCCAGGTGAACATCTCTATGAATCAACTGCTTTGGTAAGTCCTCATATACACTTGACAACTCTTCGATAGAAGCTTTTACCTCATTCTGATCCACAAAATTCGGCTCATATTTCTTTAAATTCTGGCTCACCCATCCAGTCATTTCCTCCAACATGCTATTATTCCAATAGTTGATTTTCTCAGCACATTCTAAAAATGCCACATGGAGTTTAGCGATGCTTCTTCCAAATTCAAAATACAATTGATTATCACATTCCTTCAAATCAACGATATTCTTTCCTCTTAATTTTGTAGTAAGAATATATTGCTTATCATTGTGTAGTAAATATTCTTGTTGGTTTGGGAGCTTTACAAGCTCGGGAACCGGAATACCTGCTTCATGAAGGACCTTCATGATTGTAATATTTCTTTGCAAGGTATCTTCTTTGTCATATGCTTTTAGAATATAGGAATTATTTATTTCCCAGGCTGAATGATAAATCTGGACGGGGTTGCACTCTATATTCCACGCTTTCATTATTTCTTTGATCAACATTGTATTTGGCTCCATATCTCTTATTATTTTATTCCGACGGTGACCACCAGCTTCCGGATACTACGAAATCCCCCCTATTCATTACGTCTCCTCTCCTGAATGGCTTGTTCATTGAGAACCTTATCCTGATGACCTTCAATGATAAGTAATATCCATAATATTATACCTAATAAAACAGCTAACCCGTAGAAAATATAGCTTATAAGTGCTATTTTGGCTATGTGAAATATGAAACCCAATACCACAGATACACCAATCGCTTTTATCATCTTACAGCCTGGCTCTAACATATTTAATTTATGCTTATATTTTTTCATCTAATCCTCCCCTGCAAGAACATCCCGTAATTACGTTTTACTCTTGAATAATTCATAAGAGTGTAAGTATATCCTTGATCTTTTCGTCTAATAGTTCTATCGAATCAAATGCCAGCACCCTTACTGTTAGCAATGGATCATCTGCTTTTTAGATGGCATCACTATCTCCTACGTAAAAAATAACACTGCTATATAACAGTGTTATTTTAACTATATTGCCATTATTTGTCAACTTCTATAACCAACCAACGTTCCCACATATGATACGTTGTACTCTTACTGAACATCTTATATAACTGCTGCCAATCGTGTATAGGGTGATTGGTACCAGACAATCGAAGGTTGTTATATAGCATCTATCTCATCCAATGTCGGTATGCGATATTTTATGTCCATCTTCTCTCCTCTTCCGATCTATTGATATTGGTCACGGTACCAACGTATTAACTTACCGGCTACGCTGTCAGTGGACGGAATGTTGGGGAGATTTGATACATGAAACCATTTTGCATCAAGAATTTCATTCTGATCCTCATGAATTTCACCGCTCTCGTATTCTGCAGTGAAGGCCAGCATCAGGGAATCCGGGAAGGGCCAGGGCTGGCTGCCAAAATATCGAATATTTTTCACCTCTATCCCTACTTCCTCCCTTATCTCACGGGCAACACACTGCTCTAGGCTTTCTCCCGGTTCTACGAATCCGGCGATGAGACTGTAGAGGTTCTTAGTAAAGCTCCGATTATGGGCCAGCAAAATCTGATCTCCCTTGAATACTGCAGTAATCGTCGCCGGGGATATTCTCGGATAGACGATATTTCCACAGGAGGGACAGATTTTGGCTCTCTCATCCACCTTATCAACCATCCCATATCCACAGCATCCACAATATTGATTTCTGCTGCTCCAATAAAGAATATGATTCGCTGTACCGGCTGCGATAAATAGCCCTGGATCCCCGGATCTACCGGTCACTTCTCTCAAATCCACATACTCCAGCTTGCTTATTAATACAGGCTCTGCAACACGAACACAATAGCAATTATGTCCGTCATAGGTTCCGATATATGTCATCCTCATATCCTGAGAAGTATTCTCTTCCACGAATTGCTTCTCCGGTATCCGAAAGCCACCGTCCTCCGGAAGCATACCGAGCTTTCTCTCATGTAATACAAATGCCCAGTCCGGCTTCTCTGTCTGTGCTTCAGGCTGAAAAGCCGGTTGAAATATCTGTCCTTCTATCAAGTCCATATAACACTCCTGACTCTGCCCTATAGATATGGCAGTGTATATTAATATAATCCTCCGTACTATTTACTCTCATCCATTGGAAGTCCATAATCTCTGGAGATTTGGTTAATTAATGCCACACACCCATTCCATACATCCTCATAGGTCTTCTCAAAATCTCCAGTATACCATGGATCAGCAATGTCCCGGTATTCCCCGGTGTAATCAAGCAGCTTATGTATTTTATTCTTAGCATCCTTTCCCAGAATGCGATTCATGTTCAAAACATTCCTCTCATCCATACCAATGAGATAGTCATAATACTGATCATCCGACCGGGTCAGCTGGCGAGAATACTTTCCTTCGGTGGATATGCCGTGTTGACTCAGAATTCTTCTGGTTCCCGGATGAACCGGGTTTCCGATCTCCTCCGTGCTTGTTGCTGCCGATGCAACCTCAAAGAGATGTCCCATCCCATTTTTTCTCACCAGATCTCGGAACACAAACTCAGCCATGGGAGATCGGCAGATATTGCCGTGGCATACGAATAGGATTTTTATCATTGTTATCCTCCCTGAAATGCGAAAAACACCATATTTTACAAGGGTTCTCAGGTGTTTTGTGAAATGCAAGTTGATGGAATGAACATCCTTGCAATTTTAGTTATAAGTAATAAAATTATATCACATTGATCTGACATCTACAACAACAATAGCGCCCCAGCCATAAAGCAGGAGCACCATCAAGCTTCTATACTAATCATCTTAAACATTTCTGCTCCTAATGTTCTTCCTATGTGTAACGTACATAAGAGCAACTATCTTTATATGAAAAGAGGTGATGTAACCTTAAATGATTACATCACTCACATAATATTTTAGTATCTAAATACTCATATGTTCATCTAGCATAGAAAAAGAGGTTATATATTTTTCTTGGATTTCTTTTAAAGCTAGTATATAAAATTTATTTATCAAATAAGAATTCTTCTGGGAGAACCACCTTAAATGCTTTTGCGAGATTTCTAAAATCATCTGTAGTAATTGTCTGAAGCTTATCCGGTCGCATGGAAAGCATCTTCACAAGGATCTCAGCAGATTTCTCAGCTGTGTGCATAAGACCAAATGTAAGGTCAAAGTCATAGCCTGCTGCAAACATTCCATGATGCGCCCATATTGCTAAGTCATATTTCTTCATAAGCTCTGAAGTGGCCACTGCAATCTCTCTTCCGCCTGGAACCATCCATGGCACTACACCTACACCATCTGGGAAAACGACAGGGCACTCGGTTGCCATCTCCCAAAGTTCACGTGTGAACACTTTATCTTCCAAAGGAAGCACAAAGGTAAGTGCAATGATATTGACGGTATGTGCATGATAAATAACACGATACTCAGGGTTCTTGATTACTTTCACTTCATGGTTCATCAAATGACTTGGAAGCTCTGAGGTAGGCTTTCCACCATTCTCTAATCCCCAGACGATTCGGTATTTCTCACCCTTATCATCTAATTCAATTATGCAAACAGAATCCTCTGGTTTGATGCTTACATTTCTAAAATATTTTCCACTTCCGGTTACTAAGAAGAACTCCTTTGCGAGCTTAGGAACACTTGTACCAATTGGAAGCCAGTCTCCCTTAACAAAGTTTTCTTTTACAAGAGTAACTTCTTCCTCCTTCATACGGTAAGACAAATTGCCACCATTTCTCTCATGCCAGCCCTGCTCCCAGCCATCATTCGCCATACGTATAAATCCCTGTGCAAATTCTGCATCTAATACTCTCATCTTTGATATCCTTTCATAATCAATGTATTTCACTTTGTATTTCTCATTGTACTTCACTCTGTTCTTAACATTGTATTATTCTTTGGTATTTCTCTTTGGTATTTCTCTTTGGTATTTCTCTTTGGTCTTCTCTCTCTATTTCTCATTACACTTTTCATTGAAATTCTCTTTGGATTTTTCTTGGTTTTATCTTTGTGTTCTTTTTTGTATACTTTTATCCTCTTGTTTTCTTTTTCTAACAACCGATGACTTATTAACGTATGCTAAGAACTTCCTTCTCATATTTCTCTACTTCGTCATAGAAATGGAAATCATCCACGATGCCTTCACGTCGAAGATATTCCTCCCAAACCTCTCCAAGTGGAAGAAGCTTCACTGCTTCCTGCAATACCATCTTCTTCGAAAGCTGGTTGGTATCCTGTAGTTCACGAAGCATCCTATGTGGTGTGCAAAGAGCCTCGAGTAATGCTTTTTCCCAATTTCTGAACCCAGTAGCAAGGGCAGAGATTCGGTTAATGGATGCATCAAAGTAGTCCAGTGCCATGTGAATTCTCCCTAAACCATCGCAACGTACAATTTCCTTTGCCAACTCTCTTGTCTCATCATCAAAAAGCACCACATGATCTGAATCCCAACGAATTGGTCTCGTAATATGTAGGGCGAACTCAGGATAAAAGCACATCATAGCTGGAATCTTATCCGATACAACCTCCGTTGGATGATAATGACCATTATCCATAAGTGGCATACAGCCTTCTTGCTGCGCCGCAAAGCTTAAGGTAAACTCCGCTGAACCAACGGTATAAGCTTCCACTCCGATTCCGAACACCTTGGATTCTACACATGGCTTCACAAGATTTCTGTCATATGGCTCAGATAGAATCTGCTCGAGGGCATCCTTATAGCGCATTCTTGGTCCCAGACGATCTGCAGGCACATCCTTGTATCCATCACCAATCCAAATATTCATAACACAGGGAATGCCTGTCTCCTTTGCAAAGTATTCTGAAATCCGGATGCAAGCCTTTCCATGCTCAATCCAGAATTTTCTGGTTTCTTCATCAGTACTCGATAATGTAAGGCCATCCTTCACCTTATGATGAGAAAAGAAGGTTGGATTAAAGTCCAAACCTACCTTATGCTTTTTCGCAAGAGCAACCCATTTTTCAAAATGCTTTGGCTCTAATTTGTCTCTATCAGCAAATTCTCCCTCGGAGAAAATAGCATAACAGGCATGCACATTAATCTTTTTCTTTCCCGGAGTAAGCTCAAACACCTTCTCATAATCTTCAAATAACTGCTCTGGATTAGTTGCTTTGCCTGGATAGTTTCCAGTCGTTTGAATTCCACCTGTCAATGGACCATCATGGTCAAAGCCCATGACATCATCCAACTGCCAACAATGAAGTGACACAGGAATTTCTTTTAATATTGCAATGGCTGCGTCTGTGTCGATGCCAAGCTTTGCATACTTTTCTTTTGCCTCAATATAGCTCATAATATCTCCTCCTTCTATTAATCGTTATGTTTCGTTCATTTCATGTTTCACACCAGCCGCTTATTTCTATCTAGATGTATCTCTACCTCTATCTATCTTTTTCTCTATTTATCTCTTTCTCTATTTATCTCTTTCTCTATTTATCTCTTTGTCGATCCAACACTTTGCCGATCCTACTCTCCATTTCATTGTGTATCCATCTCATTCTTCTTTAGATTACTACATTGGTATGTATTCCTTTACTTCAAAGGATTCGTAGATACAATCTCTAGCGTCCTTCAAGTTCTTCAACTCATTTCCAGCTATCATCTGCACTGCAAGATTACCAATGGCAGTGGCTTCAACTGGTCCCGCACATACAGGTCTCTTACATGCATTCGCTGTCAGCTGATTTAGATATGAGGCCTTGGCACCTCCACCAATAATTGAAATCCTGTCATAAGTCTTTCCTGTCATACCTTCGATTTCAAGCAAGGTATCAGCATAACATTTTGCGAGACTATTGTAGATTACAGCAGCCACTTCTGTAGCAGTCTCTGGGATCTCCTGGTTGGTCTCCTCACAAGCTTTTTTTACTTCCTCACTCATGCTTTCCGGTGCTAGAAACCTACTGTCATTAGCTGGAATAATAGACGAAATCTTTTCCTTGGAAGCGCCCTCACACAAATCATCATAACTCATATCCGGTGCCAGTTCCTTTTTTGCAGAATTGATCATCCAAAGCCCCATAATATTCTTAAGGTATCGGAAGTGGTAATCATAGCCCCCTTCATTCGTCAGATTCCTTTGCATGCTTTGTAACGAGCACTCTGCTTTTTTTAGTTCTGTTCCCATCAATGACCAGGTTCCAGAGCTTATATAAAGGCTGTCATCCGACTGAGTTGGTATGGCAACCACTGCAGAGCCCGTATCATGCGTCGCAGGTAGGACTACCTTACATTGAAAGCCTACTTCTTCCTGAATTGTCTTTGTAAGTTCACCTACTTCACTTCCAGGAAGCATAATCTGAGTAAAAATATGCTCCGGATACCCCAAGCTATGTATCAGTTCCCAATCCCAATCCTTTGTCTCTGGATTCACAAGCTGTGTAGTAGAAGCATTGGTATACTCTGTTATTTTCTTACCGGTTAAGAGGAAATGAAAATAATCCGGAAGCAAAAGCATAGTCTGTGCCTTTTCTAACTGTTCTGGCTGCTTACTCTTCACTGCCATGAGCTGATAGATGGTATTGAACATCTGCTTTTGGATGCCGGTCCTCATATACAGCTCTGTCTCTGGAAGCACCTGATACACAAGCTGATCCATTCCTCTTGTACGGCTGTCACGATATCCTACTATATCACCGATTAATGCATCCTTCTCATCTAAGAGCGCAAAATCCACAGCCCAGGTATCAATCCCCATACTAGTTGGAAGCTTACCAAGGTCAGTACATTTTTTCATACCGGTCTTGATTTCTTCAAAAAGCGTTTGGCTGTTCCAAACCAACCTGCCATCTTTATTCATCATTCCATTTGGAAATCTATGAATCTCTTCCAATACCATCTTTCCATCTTCAATATAACCTAAGATGTGTCGCCCGCTGGAAGCCCCGATATCCACAGCTAAGTAGTAGTTCATTACTATTTCTCCTTGCATTTTTCTGAGTCTATTTTATAATGTATTTATTACATTTTTTAGGTCTTTATCCACAAAGAAATAGGACCTTATTTGCAGCTATAGAGTAAAGGAAGAAAAGAAATGCAAAAAGATTTGCTAGAACGCTTAAGCCAAATCACCTCTGAAGAAGCTAAGATTTTAGAGGGTTATAAGGAAGTAGAAGCCGATTTATATACCATGACTCTGGGAAAGACCTTCACCATCGATAGCCAAAAGCTTTTGGAAAAGGGACGCCTTATTGAAGTGCGCCCCCATACTCGTTTTGTCCATTTTCCAAAGCACACCCACAACTATGTGGAGCTCGTGTATATGTGTTCTGGCACTACCACTCATATTATTGATGAGAAAGACACCATAACACTACAGGAGGGCGATTTGCTATTTCTAAATCAATCAGCCACTCAGGAGATTCTTCCGGCTTCCGAATCCGACATCGCAGTCAATTTTGTCATCCTGCCAGAATTCTTTGCCCGCTCCATCTCTATGATTGAGCAGGAAAATATCTTGCGTGACTTCCTACTTTCCACCTTATCTGGGATTTCCTCAATGTCCAGCTACCTTCATTTCTCAGCTAGGGATATCCTTCCTGTTCAAAACCTAATCGAAAACATGATTTGGACTATTTTCACCAAGCCCTCCAATAGCAATACCATCAACCAGACCACCATGGGTCTGCTATTTATGAATCTGTCTTTATTTGCAGATGATATTAACCGAAATATGCCAAACCAGTATGAGCAAAATCTGGTATTTACGGTACTTAAATATATAGAAACCAATTATAAATCGGGAACTCTCGCAGAGATTGCAGCAAAAATAAATCAGCCCACATATTATGTGAGCCGATTACTGAAAAAGCACTTAGATAAGAATTTTAAAGAACTGCTCCAGGAACGTAAGCTTCAGCAGGCATCCTATCTCCTCACCCAAAGCACCTTAACCTCAGAGCAAATTATCGTATCCATTGGGTACGACAACAGTAGTTATTTTCATCGTATATTTCGGGAAAAATACGGCGTCACACCGAAGGATTATCGCAGGAAAATGCTATAATATGGGCTCAATAAAGAGTGATATGATTCCTCCGCATACCATTCCTTCCTCCGCATCATTTCCGGTCATATCTACTGTGATTAAGGAAGGCTTACCATCATTCATGCATTGAATTGCCTTTTGCCTCGCCTCTGCTTCGACGCAGCCACCTCCGATGGTATCAACTATGGTTCCATCCTTTAAGACCAGCATTTTAGTCCCGACCCCTCTGGGAGCCGAGCCCTTTCGTGCTACGATGGTTACCAAGGCTTTGGGAAGGTCTTTATATTCTTCATTGTCAAGATATTTTAGTATCTGTTTTGAATAGCCTGATCCTGACTGACCGGAATTCTTAATTTGTACAATCTCGGCCATAATAGCGATCGCTATCTCAACCGGTGTCTCTGCTTTGATGTCCAGTCCGATTGGCGAATATATCCGGTCTAGCTTTCCCTGGTCGATTCCCTTCTCAACCAGTGCTTCCTTTACCATTCGAACTCTTACCTTACTTCCGATCATTCCGATATAGCGGTTCTCCTTCTGAATGATACTTTCCAGACACACCTGATCGTGTCTATGTCCTCTTGTTACTATAATAAAGAAGGTACTGACATCTCCCGGAATTTGCTCAAGAGCATGCTCAAAATCCTCACAAATAACCAAATCTGCTCCCGCCAACCTAGCATTGTTGGCAAACTGAGGACGGTCATCGATCACCGTAACATGTAGCCCCATCATCTTACTGATTTGAATCAGGGGGATGGATATATGACCCGCACCGCATATCACAACCTTATAATCCTCCTGGAGCTGCTCAAGATAGAGCTGACTCCCCTCTACCTCCACTATAGTGGAAGACTTATGAAGCTGACCATCCACGCTCCTCCATAGGTCCATATCCGCTGAGGAATATAATACTTCACCGTCAAGAAGAACCGCCTTCTCTCCGATCCCGACTCCCTGAAGCACCGTTGCCACATAATACCTCTTATCCTTCTCCAGGCTGTTAATGTAATGATAAAACTCCATCGCAGTACCTCCTTCTACCTTTATCCGAACAACCATGTATTTACCATTCCCGAAATCTCTTTAAACCAATCATCGGATCCTCCGTCGGATGATATTCCATACCAATGTATCCCTGATATCCTGCTGCCACAAGCTTCTTCAGCACTTCCTGATAAGCGATTTCTCCATGGTCCAGTTCATGCCTTCCGGGATTCCCGGCGACATGCACATGTCCAATTTTATCAATGACCCCTAGGCTGCGCCGGATAATATCTCCCTCCATGATCTGTTGATGATAATAATCAAATAACATCTTAATATGGGGTGAATTGACTTCATCGATAATGTCGGCTGCAACCTCGGATGACCATAAAAAATATCCTGGATGGTTAATCGTCGTATTAAGAGGTTCAATAACCAAGGTAATATTCTGATTTTCAAGCAAGGGAACGCAAGCAATCAAACCCTCCTGAATGCTCTCCTTTTGCACTTCAAATGCCTCGCCGGTATTATTTCCTACCTGGGATATAATACATTTACAGTCTAATATTCTTGCAGTCTCAATCGTCTCCTTGAGACCCTGCACATACTCTTTCCTTTTACTTTGATCCGTCAGGCTTATGAATTTGGTACATATGGCTGCTATTTCCAATTTATAATCCAAACGACTTCGATTGATGGTCTGAATATCCTTATCCCACCAGGACCAGAATTCTATCGCCTCATAGCCCAATGCGCCTGCTGTTCTAATTGCATCGGCCGTATTCATATCTCTCAAAACACTATCCGTACATATTGAGAATTTCATCCTTGCCTCCAGTAATGTATTTACCAGTTCCATTGCATTGCATATGTAATAGAATATCATAAAGTCAGTCGGCATTCAATAATGCCGGACAAGAAGATCATTAAATTACTTCACCTGACGTGAACGATAGAAAGCACTCTCCGATATCCTTCTATCGATAAAGGGTCACACTTTCTTGAACGCTGGAATTATCCTCATAGATGAGATATAATAGACAGCAAAAACACTATTAATCAGAGCTGCTAGAAAGGATTACTACTATGATTAGAAAGATATGTAAAGAGGACCGTGAGCTGTATCTGCGTATGGCTTATGAGTTTTATCATACAGATGCCGTCGACCACAGTCTTCCGGAAGTTCATTATGAAGCAACCTTTGAGGAACTTATGCGATCCGATGTTTATGCATCTGCATACATTCTGGAATACCAGAACCAACCGGCTGGTTATGCCTTATTATCCCGGAGCTTTTCCCAGGAAGCTGGGGGCTCTGTTATATGGATTGAGGAATTATATGTCGATCCCTCCTACCGTGGCTGTGGATTAGGAAGAGAATTTCTTAATTTTGTGGTAAAGGGCGATGCCGGATCGTATAAACGACTGCGCCTTGAGGTGGCACCTGACAACCACCGTGCTATGTCTCTATACAGACAATTAGGTTTTAAGCCTCTGTCATATCAACAGATGATACTGGATCATATTTAAAGATTATCTCTTTTGCTTCCAAAGAGTCATTGCCACAACACACTCAACACACGACTATAGATAAATAGTGCCAAAAATTAACTTTTATGTTATAATATTACAAACCATAGCTTAGGGTATGACCCTGCGTGGTCAGCAATGAACCGATAATATAATTAAGGAGGAAGCAACCATGCTTGAAAAACTGCAAGCCCTCACAGAGGAGCAGAAACAAGAGCTTTACCACCTGAGTACCATCGAAGAAGTATATGTATTCGCGAAAAGCAACAACATTGACTTGACCCCGGAGGAAGCTGCCAATATCCTTGCCTCATTGCCCGAAGATACGCTGGATGGCGTCTCGGGAGGGAAATATGGAACCTTTCGGCCATGTCGTAATTGTGGACGTATAGGGCCAGAGGCTCTTAGATGCGAATGTGGTGAACGGTTTTAGTGGTCAAACTGTTTTTTGCATTCATCGTTCATATCAAGGTTTTTCTACCATATATTATAGAAAAAATATAAAGGAAAGCCTATGTGTACAGCGATTACCCTAGCTTCTCAACCTGGAGAACAATTCTTCGGTAGAACCATGGATTTTTCACATAATATTGAACCTAAGCTTTTTATCGTCCCTGAGTCCTTTACCTGGTATGACAGCCTTACCAATCAGCCAATGAAGGATACCTACCGATTTATTGGACTAGGTCAAGAAGTTGATGGACTTCTTGGTTTTTTTGATGGTGTAAATGAAAGAGGATTTGCTGCTGCAGTTCTATATTTTGCAGGATTTGCTGAATATGGCACTCCGGATGTAACCCAAACTGTAGCTTCTATTGCCTCTATTGATTTTCTTCACTATATCTTAGGGAAATGTAGCTCCGTAAATAATTTATATGACCTACTACAAGACACTAAGCTTGTTGGTATTGTTGATCCCATTACTAATACAGTAGCACCCCTTCACTGGATTGCTGCTGACAAAACGGGTGCATGTGTTGTAATCGAAGGTACGGAAAGAGGACTGGAGGTCATAAATAATCCCATTGGTGTCATGGCCAATAGCCCTGATTTTCGTTGGCATATGACCAATCTAAGAAATTATATGAATGTAACACCTGTACAGACTGAAGAGATTACGTGGGAAAATGTCCAATTAACTCCCTTTGGTCAAGCGGGTGGAACCTTTCCGCTTCCTGGTGGTTACACCTCACCGGAACGTTTTATCAGAGCTTCTTATCTAAAATCACATATTCCAACGCCGAGCAACCGGACGGAAGCTATCGTAGCCTGCTTTCATATCATGGAGAGTGTCTCAATTCCAAAAGGTGCTGTTATCACAAATCGAAACACTTATGACTATACGAAATACACCGCATTTATGAACATAAATACAGGCGAATATTATTATAAAACCTATGATGACATGCAAATAAGATCAGCCAGTTTATGGCAGAGGACTTAAAAAGTGTCAGCAAAGCTCCGCGACCTTAAAACTATGTTGCGGAGCTTTTTCTATGTGATATCAAACCAGATATGAATCGTTCTGTTGACATTTATACCTTCCTTAAGTATATTAGTTAATAGTTTGTTTCAATCGTATATTGATAACAAATATCAATTGCAACTTTACAATCATATATTTTAATTTAAGAAGAGGTGTAAAATGTGGTTTATATTCGCTCTGTTGACTGCCTTAGCATGGGGTGGTGCAGATTTATTCTACAAAAAAGGATCAGATAGTAATGATAAATTCAGTCATATTAAGATAGTAATTATGGTTGGACTTGTCATGGGAATACATGGCTTATGGTATATGATTTCCAATGCTATAGACTTCTCTCCATATCAGTTGGTCCGTTATTTTCCCGTATCATTATGCTATATCTTGTCTATGACCATCGGCTACATAGGACTTCGGTACATTGAATTGTCAATTTCTTCTCCTGTCCAGAATTCCTCTGGTGCGATTACTGCCATTCTGCTTTTTATATTCTTTCAACAGGATCTTGGATGGCTGGAAATAATAGCAATTATCATAATTTCTACTGGAGTATTTGCTATAGCATTATTGGAGAAGAAAAAGGAAGATGAAGAACTGGCATCACAAAATATAAAAATTGATCCCAAATATAAAATCGGCTTTCTAGCCATTATCTTCCCTATCTTATATTGCATTATAGATGGACTTGGAACCTTTGCAGATGCAATTTATCTTGATGAAATGGCTCTTATTAGCGAGAATGATGCTTTACTCGCTTATGAATTCACCTTCTTCCTCTGCTCGGTAATTGCTTTTATTTACTACACCGTCATAAAAAAGCAAAAATTCAGTTTTATCAAGGAGCGCAATAAAGGGATCGCCGCTATTTTTGAAACCATTGGACAGTTCTTTTATGTTTTCGCTATGTCCGGTAGTGCTATTATATCTGCACCGCTTATTTCAGCCTATAGTATTGTCTCTATTATTCTGTCGCGTATTTTCTTAAAGGAGAAACTTACAAAAAAGCAATATATCATTATTCTCTATGTAATAATAGGAATTATTCTACTGGGAATATCAGATGAGCTATAATCATCGATTGAACTTATCATAGGCACTGAAGGGAACAGGCACTTTGCTATTAGCAGAGTACCTGTTCCTTTTCGTTGGTAGATTTCTTTTATCCATATCCAGTGCATCACATCACTAAATCGCATAATTTTACATAAACCCCGTCAATTCTACCAGATATGCCATTATTCGTCATTAGTACTTATTTCTCATATTTGCAAAATAGTATCAAAAAATGCTTATAAACCATAGGTCCTACCAATACACTAGTAAATTTGGTAATATGTGTCGGTTTACAATGATATATTAGTCAACTATAATGTGTCGATGTGCAACTTTCTAAATATTCCTTTGCAGGTATATTATGGAAGGTCGCCAAGTTAAGTAAAATGGAATGGAGTGCAATATGAAAAGCAAAATAGGTGGTAAGATATGCCATGATAAAAGGCCTCCTTAGATAATATTATTTTATCTAAGAAGGCCTTTTATCATATAGCTTATATGTAATTTACAGAGATTGAGATTTTTTCACAGACCCGACTGCTTAGACATTAATATACTTATTTAATCGAACAAAGGTATCTTCAATATCCTTTAGCAGAAGTATTACGTCTTCAACATGCTTATAATTAGCTTCACTAATACTTGCTGCTTCCTCTGAACTAGCAGAAACTTCTTCTGTAGTTGCAGATATATGACTAATATTATCAACAATACTTGTATTAGAGTCTTGTAATACAGATATGCTTTCGCTGATTGTATTGATGATATTTAATAATGCCTTTACATTCTTATTAATGTTACGGAATATATCAACACTTGACTCAATCATGTGTTTTTGATTATTAGCCGTATCTATCGATTCTTGTACATTATTGGTAACCAAAGTAACTTGCTCATTCAGTTCATCAATCGTCTGATTTATACTGTCCGTTGAATTCTTGACTTCGTCTGCCAGCTTTCTTATTTCCTCTGCAACAACTGCAAAGCCTCTACCAGCTTCGCCAGCTCTTGCTGCTTCGATACTCGCATTTAAGGAAAGCAGATTTGTCTGCTGAGATATGCCTGCGATTATACTTGCGATACTTTGAACCGACTGTGTCTTTTCTGATAATTGCAGCATAGAACTTTCAACATTTGAATTTGTAAGGGTGATCCCGGTAGAATGTTCTTTAATCTTCTTCATCATCTTGAAGCAATCAATGATCCATTTACTTGATTCATCTGCATATTGCTTCAATTCGTTGGATAACTCTACGGTATCTTCAATGGATTTTTGAATATTTTGAGTCATACTAGTTTGCTCTTGAATGCTGTCTGCGATGGATTGTGTACTTACGGATATCTCATTCACCGAATTATTAGCAATCTGAGTGGAATCGCCTAGCTTATTAACCAGATCATAAGATTCATCGATATCCTCTTTCACTACCTTAGTAATATGTATCACATCATTTAGCATATCAACCTGTTCATTCTTTTCATCTTCCATTTTTAATCTGATATCACGATTAAATTGAATGGACCTTTTTGTTGTTATATATATTGCTATCACTGCTGCAACATATACAACCGAAGTACCTAATAATGTAACTGTTGGAACACTGCTTTCATGCTTCAAGAGAATATGATATATGCAGTTAGCAATTTCAATCAATATGGACACTGCTGAAAATATTGCAATAAGCTTTTGATTATAGTGCTCGATTAATGCCGCCAATACTACTATTGAAGTGAATAATGTCAGCTGAATGTCTCCAAACAAAAGTACACAGAAGAAGGTTTGATAATATATGACTAATGCCCCATAAGAATATCTTAATGTACTTTTGCCTGTGAAGTAAGTAACAACGTTAATAGCAGCAAAAAAAGTACTCACTATGATTAATGATAAAAATATCGTTGTATTATTTCCTTGTACAAGTTCATAACTACTAAAAACGATTACTATAAGATAATATATAGATAGCTCTATCATTAATAATCGGTTTACCACCTTCATACGTTCTTTTTCATCTGTGAACCTATACGATTGCATATTGCTTTCCATCGTTTCCATAACGATTTTCCTCCTTGTAAATCATGTATTTTATTATGTGATATAAATAACTATAATAAAATAAATACCCATCCTATTATATTAATCCCTCTATAACATCAGGTCAATTATAAGAAGTTCTGAAATACCATTACTATAATTATTTTTTCTATCAATTATTACTAAAATTAGCATGCCATTCTATATTATGTTCATTATTAAAGACATTCACGGATGTAATCTTCAGGAATTATTTATGAAGTACTGGATGAGGATAACAAGAATTAGTTTCGCTTGCGAAACTCTCGCACCTACTTTCCTAACATGAAAAAGAGGACCATATGTCCTCCTTTTCCCTAGTATTTTATCCCCTTCCAGTAAATCGGGGAAGATACTTCTGCTATTTGCGGTAATTTCACATCTCTTAATGCCCATCTCTCAAATTCTTCGAATCCAGTACGATCCACGATATATCCTATGTGTTCCTTCCCTTCAATTGCTTCTGGATCAATATAGTTGGTAACATAATCATAGGTATTTTTAATAATCTGAATGATACTTTCTTCATCGATCCATTTGATATAGTTTTCACCTAGCCGCGGATTTTTCTTACCACTTCTTCCAAGAAGGGTTAAGCGGTAATACTTTTCTTTACTTCTGGTCCATGCTCCTGTTGGACAGGCTAGCACACATTCTCCGCAGCCAATGCACTTATCTGTGTCTCTTTCTACTTTATAATTCACTTCCTTTAATGCCTTCACTGATTTTCTGGTGCATTTTTTTACACAGGCTCCACAGTTTACACATCTGTCCTTGTCATACTGGGGTAAAGTCATACCAAGTATTCCAAAATCGTGCATTCTAACCTTACCACAATCATTGTGGCAACCGGTCAGGGCAATTTTAAAATGTAGATTATGAGGGAATACCGCCTTTTCAATTTTCTTTGCAAATTCTGTTGTATCATAACATCCATAGGGACACACCCGATTACCAATACATGCTGTAATATTTCTTGTCCCAGCTGCACTATACCCTTGCCCCTTGTTATCTTGGTTAATTTCAAGTCCTTCGATAATCGGCTGAAGTAATTGATTGACCTCAGGCATATCCTCAAATCTTATTCCAGGTACTTCGAACCCTTGTCTATTCGTTATATGTACCGTACCATTGCCGTATTTTTCAGCGATTTCATGAATCCTTACAAGATATTTTGATTCCATATGTCCACCTGGAACACGAATTCTTGAAGCAGTAATACCTCTTTCCTTTGTAACCCTGAAGGCATTTCTTTTCAGGTCTCTAGTATTAATATCCATCCCATTACCTTCTTTCTTATCCTAGTCAATAAGCTGCTTACCTTTAATATAATTAAATACAGGGCCATCCAGACAAACATAGGTGTCATCAATTTTACAATGACCACATTTGCCTATGCCACAGCACATTTTTCTTTCATGGGAAATCCAAATATTGTTCTCCTCCAATCCCAATTCTAAGAGAGCTTTCACCGCAAAGTGCATCATCGCCGGAGGTCCGACAACGATAGCAACTGCGTCCTTTATATTATCCAATTGAAGTTCCGGTATGTATTTCGTTACTAAGCCAACGTTTTTCTTATAATGCTCATCTGCATTGTCTACGGTTAATATAACCTTGATCCTCTGTTCCCATTTATGAAAATCTTCTTTGAATAAGATATCATCCGGGCTTTTAAATCCAGCGATTAAGGTTGTGCTTTTTGCATCCGAAGGATTATCTGAAAAATATTCAATAATTCCTCTCACCGGAGATACCCCGGTACCACCAGCAACAATAATCAGTTCTTTCCCTTGATACTCTGCTATATCAAATCCATTTCCATAGGGTCCTCTTAAAAATAGATGATCCCCTACGAAACGTTCAAATACCTCATCGGTTACCTTACCAACTTTTCGAATGGTTAAATCCACCGTATCCTTTCCAATCCCACTGACTGATATAGGCGCTTCTCCAAACTTGGGAATAGAAACTTCAAAGAATTGTCCTGGCTTTACATGGCCGGTATAAACCATGCGGAAGGTATATTCGATCTCTGTGTGTTTAATCACTTCCTTTATCTCTGATAAGAATGGTAAATATTCATTATGCTTCACTGTGCTTAACCTCCTCCATAGCATTCTCTAATTTATTGATACAGTTGGAATAAGAGATATATTGAGGACAAATATCGTCGCATCTCCCACAGCCAACGCACATATGATATCCGTTACGTTTTTTATAGTCATAAACCTTATGTAGTACTTTAAAGCGCATTCTTTGTCCATTTTTTTTACGGTAGGCTCCTCCTCCTGCCACGGTGGTGTAACCATCCACCATACAGGAAGCCCATACCCGTCTTCTTTCTCCTGCTTTTCCATTGTCCGTATAATAAATATCTTGCATCGTAAAGCAGGTACAGGTCGGACAAACGAAATTACATCGCCCGCAGTTAATACATCTTGAATCATATTCATCCCATATGCTTGATTTGAATATATCCAAAGTTATATGATCTGGAATAGTTACATGGATCTGGTTGTCGGTAACATAGGAAGGTATCACTTCAAGCTTATTCTCCATAGCATCTTCTAGATCCTGCTCAAACTCCTTGCATTTATGATCGACTAAGTATTTTCCATCCTTGTAATCAATACTGATATCATAGGATTCAATCCGATTGGTTCCCATATCAACACAAAAGCAGTTATCAAAGGAGTTTTCACATCCCATTAAAATGAAAACTGCATGTTCTCTAATTCGCTTGTAGTAATAATCTTCAAATCCATTAGATAAGTAGATTTCATCCAGACGCTTGACGCCGTGAAGGTCGCAGCTTCTCAAAAAGATCATAGCCTTCTTCTTGGGTCCATCCGCTTCCTTTATGGAATCCTCTGTATAATAAAACAGTGTTTGGGAGATCGGAAGTAATACTTCTTTAAATGAAAAGTTTGATTTCTTATCAAATACAATATCATCGATATAATCTACCTGCCCATAACGAATAACATCCGTATCTGAATATGCTCCACCTCCCTCAAAGCATTTCGGAGCAAATATGTAATAGTCATTTGACCATTTCTTAATAAGAGCATTCATGTTATCTTTATTCAAACAATAACCCATGCTAACACCTCTTCCTTTTTGATATTATGAATAAGGAAAGCAACCAAAGCGTTTGCCAACCATATTTCCTAAGGTAATAGAATTACATATTCAAGCTGATTGCTTGATTTCAATATACAAAGGGATAGATTTCTCCATCTTCTTTAAATATCTTCAACTTAATCTTAAAAACTTCTTCAATCAGATGATTCTCAAGATATCTAAAGGCTGGACAATGGGAGACCACCCTTCCCTCTTCCATTAAGACGATGGAGTCGGAGATTTGTAAGGCTTGAGGAATGTCATGAAGAATCAATATAATGGTCTTACCCTTAGCCCTTAGACGTTTTATCAGACTAAGTAATTCAAATTGATGCGAAATATCCATATAGGTTGTGGGTTCATCTAAAATGATATACTCACTATCCTGGGCCAAACACATGGAGAAAAATGCCCTTTGTCGTTCTCCCCCTGACAAAATACTAACATTGGTGGACGAGAAACATTCCGTATTGGTAAATTTCATCGCTTCCTCTACGATCATTTTGTCCAGCTCACTTTGTCGTCTTAAAAATCCCTGATGGGGAAAGCGGCCATGTTCTGTTAGTGTTTTTGCAGTAATCGTTGGAATCTGTCGAATTTGCGGAAATACGGCTAATCTCTTAGCCCTCTCCTTATTGGACATAGAAGTCAGGGGAAGTTCATCCATCATAATTTCCCCTTCCATATGATCAATCTGGTGGATGATGCAGTTCACTAAAGTAGACTTTCCACATCCATTTGGCCCTATGATTGAAGTGATCTGATTTTTAGAAAATTCCAGATTAATATTGTCTAATACGGTTCTTCCATTGTAGCTGGCACTGACATTAACAAACTTAAGCATTTAATCTTTTTCCCTTCTTTGATAACAGTAAATAGATAAAAAATGGGCCTCCAATGAAGGACATCAGTATACCAACCGGCAATTCATAGGGGGCAAATACAATTCTTCCAATTAAGTCACAAAGAACGACAAAGCCCCCACCGAAAAGGGCAGAACTAGGCACTAAGTACCTAGCATCACTTCCAACCAGCTTTCTGCAGATATGGGGAACAATTAGTCCTACAAAGCTTAAGAGACCTGCATAACTTATCACACTTCCTGCAAGTACGCTTGATAATGCAATAAAGATAAAACGGACTACATTAACATTAAGTCCGATGGAGGCAGCCATGGCATCTCCCAGGTTCAATATATTTAAGTGATTTGATAATAATATGCTTATCAAAAATACAATCAAAATAATCGCAGCGGGCAAAAGGATTTTTTCCATCAAAATACCGGATAAGCCTCCATTCATAAAAGCGGATGAATTGATCGCCAGCTCAGGGTATAATAAGGTTACTGCATTAATCCCGGCATTCAGTATGCTTGATAAAGCAATCCCAGCAAGAACAATTGCTATCCTTGATAATCCTGCCTTGTAGGCAACTAGAAAGATCAGTAAGGAAGCCATAAAAGCCCCAAAGAAAGCCGCTACAGGTATAAGGTAATACATCGATGGCACAAAGATCATTACGACTAATATAGCAAGACCAGCCCCTGTATTCACTCCGATAAGATTCGGTGATACCATAGAGTTGTTCATAACCGTTTGAAGAATTACTCCGGATAGGGAAAGTCCAATCCCCGCAAAGGCTCCAGCCAAAACACGAGGTAGTCTGACATTTCTTATTAAAATATGAGATATATCATTACTATCATAACGGAATAAGGACTTATATACATCATGAAGCGATATATCAGTACTTCCATATAAGATACCAAGGACACAAATACCAATGAGGGAAATCAATAAATAAATTAGGATATGTGTTCTGTGCCGTAAATGAAACTGTTCTCTATTGCTCATTGGTAAAAGCCTCTGGATATAATTCTTTTGCTAGAAACTCATAGGATTTGTCCCAATTTCCATTTGGTTTGTATTGAAACAGATCCTTGGGTAGAATAATGTAGTTGTCGTTCCTCATAGCACTCAGCATCTGCCATACCGGGTTCGAATTGATTTGATCCTGCATATAAGCAATCGCTGAACCACTATCACCCATGGTTGTAACAAAGATATAATCCGGATCTTCAGAAGCGATGGCTTCGATACTTAACTCATCTAAGAGAATGTCTGCATGATTTGCAATGTTATCTGTATTCAATTCCTCTAACATACATCCTACAAAATGATCAGTGGTTTTAGCGCTCATCCCTCTCGAGTGCGCTCTGATGAAAAGGATGGATTGCTTATTAGGTAATCCATTTACTTTATCTTTAATCTCTTCAATTCTGCTCTTAACCTGTAATCCGTAAGTTTCATAAGCATCTGATCGCTCCATAATATCCGTGCATATTTGTAACATCTTCAGATAATCCTCAAATTGATCCACTCTAAAAAGTGCAACGGGAATATTACTTCGTCTAAGCAATTCAGCCAGCTCTACATGTTCCGGAAAATCAGCAGTTAAAATAACAAAATCAGGTTTTGCTGCTATCAAAGCTTCTGCATTGATCTCTTTTCCAACCGACTTTCCAACAAGCAGGGCTTTATTTTCCTCTACCAGCCCCCGTTCCACGGTCTCTTCCACTGTTATATCAACCACACCACCGGAATTGATCCATATATCTGCATAAGATGCAAAAAGAACTGCTGTTTTACCAGGCTTCTTAGTGACCCTTACTTCTGCATTCGTATCATCCGTAAATGTATAAGTATCTATAACTCCCTCTTTAGGCTCATTTTCAACACTACTTTCAACATTCATTATAACTTCACTCGTTACCTCATTCTTCCTTCCACAACCAGTTAGGCTTGCGGCCAATAGAAGCATCAGTAACATTCGTATCAATAAATCATGTTTTTTAACTTTCATGGTCGACTCCTTTGCATTAGCTATATTGACCAGATAAGTATAATAAATTTTTAACAAAGTTTATGTTGCAATTGCAACACTTTATGGTAAAATATATTCTTACATTAACAACGTGAAATACAGTATGTGAGGTTAATCATGGATGAAATATTAAGAATGAAAAATAAGATTCATTTATTTGATGGAATAGATGCTGCAGAACTAGCTTCTATGTTAAAATGTCTGAGTGTTAATAAAAAGCATATTAAGAAAAATACCTATTTATTCATGGAAGAGGATGAGATTCATAGCATCGGGGTGATCCTATCAGGTACGATACACATGATTAAAGAAGATTCCTTGGGTAATAAGACCTTAATCACTCCTATGACAGAGGGCGACATATTTGGTGAAACCTACATATGCAGCAGTCGATTGACCAGTACTGTTTCCTTCCAAGCCGCTACCAATTGTAATATTCTTTTCCTACCTTTTCAAAAAGTTATTAAAACATGTTCTAGTTCCTGTACTCATCATCACAAACTGATTGAAAATATGATGCTCCTTTTGGCTGAGAAAAACTTAAAACTAATTAAAAAAGTAGAAGTGACCTCAAATAAATCAATTCGAGAAAAAATTCTATCTTATCTGGCCAATCAGACTCCAAATAAAGATATGCAGATCGTTATCCCCTTCAACCGGATAGAATTAGCCGATTACCTATGTGTTAACCGATCAGCCTTAACAAGAGAACTCTCCAAAATGAGATCAGAAGGTATCATTGATTATGAAAAGAATATATTCTATCTAAAATTACAGAAATATAAAGACAATAGCTCGAAGCAAGCTAAGCCTATAATTATATAATGCATGCATGACTTATTACAGAAATGAAAAGGAGCTGTCAGACAGTGTGACAGCTCCTTTTTTTGCTGGCTATAGTACCATTCGTTTATTCTATGTTTGAAAGTAAGCATGTTAAATAGCTTATATTATACCAACCAATTGCCTCAAGATAGCAAAAGCTTTTTCATCATTTTCCTTTGCCTCATAAATCAACTGTACACTTCTTCTTCTCACATCGGGTTTGGCAAAGTTACGCATCTGAACCTCGCCACGCTCCCATCCACCCACAGCTTCAAATAGCTTGGTGTGGACTTTAGAAACATCCATAAAGTGTACTGCTGCCTTATCAAAAAGTGCCTTATGATCTGGATATTCTTCTGCTGCTTTTTTCATGAATAAGGACGCATTATATCGACCATCTGCAATGCAATCTATGGCATCACCATGAGTGAATAGTCTTTCAGCCAGAAGAGGCAAGATTAAATCTTCCGAGAAATCGCTGTCATTCCCTACCGCTTTTATCCAAGCATCATATGCCAATAATCCTTTGGCATAATTACCACATTTACGACCTTTCATAGCATCAGTGGCGTTAATGAGAATCTCTTTTATATCTGCTTTCTTGGCATCTGTTGGTTCTAGCGCTAAGACAGCCAATGTATCGGGATTATCCCACCAACGATCGGTAATATAATAGCCGGATTCATCAAAGGTGACATCGCGATTAAACTCCGGATTATCTTGGAAAAAGTTCCATCCAAGTAAAGTATCTCCTCCGTTACGATAGCCTGTTATAATACAAGCTTCCGGCGGTCCGATAATACCCAAGGCAATAACAGGATTTCCTTTATCAATTTGGGCTTTAATAAAAGTAGTAAAATCCTCTTTTGTATTACCTTCTCTTCCTAGATAACGATAGGAACAGCCAAGTGCCTCAATCCCCTGTCGAAACACGCGCTCTGGTTCATCATAAGTAAAAATGGAATCGACATTCCCTAAATTCCACACTGTTTCGTCCCATGTAAGACGGAATGCTGCACCACTAGCCGCCATGACATAGTCGTAACTAACATCGATACCAATATAATTTGCACAAGCCTTTAAGCAAGCTGGGAAGGGTGTCAATTCTTCCGGTCCATACTGAACTCTAGGTACACCTAATAAAATCCCTTGATCTTGATTTACCTCACTACTTATCATGTTCTTTTACACCTTTCATCATTTCATTTTGATTCAGGACAGGAAGTTCAACACCGTAAACTCCTGCACAAAGCTTAATCCTTTTCATAGTAACTTTCATTCTTCGGAATTCAGATGGTGTCACTCCAACAATTCTTCGAAAGGCCCTAGTAAAGGCATCGGCATTGTTAAAGCCATAATCCATCCCTATGGTAAATAATGTTTTGTCTGTATATCTACATTCAAAGGCAGCATTGGCGATTTTACGCTCCAGAATATAGCGGTAAAGTGACTTATTCGTTTGGATGGCAAACAACTCACGAACATAGGGCAAAGAGAATCCAGTTGCTTCTACCAATTCGTTGTAATCGATTTTCCCTTTTATTCGAGTTTCCACAAAAATAATCACTACATTAACAAACAAAAAAATTTGATCCATATTATACTCCGATTTTTTTATAGGTGTTCACTTCATGAAGTATCCATATTATACCATGTGGCCAGTATGGTGTCTCGACCTTTTTGAGGATATGCTTTCTATAATTAGCTAGGGGCTGTTACAAAATATATAGTATAGAAACAGGAAAGGACTCATGTCATCCTTTCCTGCAGTGTTAACTTATGTTTTGAAACATCCCCTCACCAGTACCTTATTTATCATTTTGAAAGGGACATGTCAATTCGCTTATATAAGCATTTATCTATCAGTTTAGTATGTCAAACATTAGACCGATCTCCCAATCAATATCGATTTGATTTAATCGGTATTCCTCCATCAGCTCCGGTCCACAGCTATTGGAACCCATTCCACTTTGCATGTAGTCAATACAAAGGGTAACAAAGTCTGCCTGCTCCAGCTCGAAATTATGCTTTTTACCAGCAAGCTCCTCAATGGTATAAATGGATGCATTAAAGCTGAAGGGCTGTCTGCCATATACGGATAATTTCTTCGAATCATTGCATATTCTCATATAGTTGCATCCATAGTGGCTGCCGTTCTCCTGCGGTTTTAGATAATCCTCATGGAGCTCCTCCACCGTCGCTTCAAATCGATCTACATAAGCTGCACGGTGCTTATCACAATAGCTTTCCTGTGGTCCATAACCAAAATACTCTACCTTTTGGTAGGTCTTTGGTAAGGCAAGCTTAAGTCCAAGCCTTGGTAGATATGGAAGATTAGCATTTCTCTTACCCAGCATTCTTATGTGAGTACTTCCATCTCCTAGTACACGCCAACTCATCTCATACTCCAAGAAGTTTGGCCTGTAAACCGAACCCATGGACATTCTGCATTTGATTACTACTTCCTTTTCATCGCATACTGCCGTAGCCTCATATACTCTGGCAATCGCCCGGTCATAGCCTGCCTTCTCCCAGTCCTTTATAATATTTTTATCATTATCTGTCTGGGCACGGAATACATTATATTCCATTGGACTATGAAGGACTTCCTCGCCTCGGATCTTCATTGAAGTAAAGCAGCCCTTTTCCTTTGAGAACTGATATACAAAGTTCTCCCCGGTAATGGTATAGTCTCTGCGACCTTCTGATATGCTTACAGTAGCCATTATCCCCTTGGACATGTCCGGGATAGAGCATTCTTTGGAGATGCCTATCTGATCAAATCCAAGTAGATTTCCGGCTTTGGTTAAGAGATCGTCATTCTTTTGAACATAATCAAGCTTTAGATAGCAATTTCCACCCACCTGCTTTGGCAGTTCTAATTGGATGGTTCCTGTCTGATGGGGAGCAATATCGATTTCTTCAATAACACCCTTCAAGATAACTTCTCCATCCCGCTTTAACTCATAGCATATTCTTACATAGTCTTTTAAATTGGTAAAATCCAGTTTATTCTCCAGAGTAAATATACCATGCTCTAAGTCCTGGCCTACCACTCTTACGGGGCGAATGATATTCTTATATTCCAGTAGACCGGTATGAGGTTTTCTATCCGGATAAACCAACCCATCCATACAGAAATTACCGTCATGGGGAAACTCACCGAAATCTCCTCCATATAAGAATTTATCCTTACCATTTTCTGCTTTACCGGTATAGACAGCATGGTCACACCACTCCCAGACAAAGCCACCACAGTAATTATCATAAGCATAAATCTGCTGTATATTCTCTTCCAGATCTCCAGGTCCATTGCCCATGGCATGACAGAACTCACATTGGATGAAGGGCTTTTTATTATTTTCATCCTCACAGTATTCTTTTACCCATTCCGTAGATGCATACATACGGCTTACAACATCCAGTATTGATATGTCTTCAGTTACATTTTTCTCCCAAGTACCGCTTTCATAATGAAGAAGCCTGTCCGGATCATACGTCTTTACCCACTGGCCTGCTTTCAAGAAGTTTATTCCATATGCGCTTTCATTTCCCAAGGACCAGAAGATAATACTGGTTCTATTTTTATCCCGTATCACATTTCGCTGTACACGGTCTAATATCTCATTTTCATAACGAGGGTCCTTCGCCAGTAGATCATTCTGTCTTACACCATCAATGACAACCTGGGAGCATCCATGACTTTCGATATCCGACTCCCCAATCATATAAAAGCCATACTCGTCGCACAGCTCCATGAACCAGGGGGAATTTGGATAGTGGCTTGTTCGAATGGCATTAATATTATGCTCCTTCATTAATCGTAAGTCCACGAGCGCCTGCTCTTTTAATACCGTAGCACCCGTATATGGATCACTGTCGTGACGATTTACTCCCTTGAACTTTACTTTGGATCCATTGATAAGGACTACTCCATCCTTCACTTCTATCTTTCTGAAACCAACTTTTTGCTTAATAACCTCATCTTCCGTTGCAATGGTAAGCTCATATTGATAGGGATGCTCCGCATTCCATAGAATAGGATTTGCTATGCTTATGGTACAAATCTCATCCTTCTTCCCTGTAGACTGACCGATTAAGGTACCTTCCTTCGTCGTAAGAGTACATACTACTGAAGGATTTCCCACTGTTTCAAAGGTTATATGAAGCTTCGCCTGTTCAAAGCCTTGTATAAACTCCTGACGTATCGTATAATCACGGACATATTCTATTGGTCGTTCCAATAAATAAACATCACGGAAGATGCCTGACAGACGGAATTTATCCTGATCCTCCAGATAACTGCCATCACACCATTTCAACACCAATACGGTAATTTTATTCTCACCCTCTACCAGAAAATCTGTAATCTTAAATTCACTGGTAGCATGAGATACCTGGCTGTATCCGACCAATTTCCCGTTAATCCATAGATAAAAGCAGGAATCTACCCCCTCGAAAACCAGGAACATCTGTCTTGCTAAATCCTCTTTGCTTATCTCAAATTCCCTGGTATATAAGCCACAGGGATTGTTCACCGGAACATAGGGAGGATCATAAGGAAAGGGGTAGCGTACATTCGTATACTGAGGTTTGTCATAACCATGATACTGCCAGCAGGATGGCACCGGTAATTCATCCGTTGGTTCGTAGTCCATCTGGTCTCCCAATGCTTCTTCCGCATCAATTACATTCTCAAAATAAGAAAATTTCCATGTACCGTTTAACAGTCGTCTATTCTCTTTGCCATTCAAATCACAGGGTATGTAATAGCACCTATTCTCTTCTGTGCCAACATGCAAAATCTCTGTATTTTCATAATATCTTTCCAGATTCATAAAGTTTAATTCCTTTCAATGATCACTAAGCTTATTTGGACCCATCTCACTCATAAGTTTTAACAGTTCTTCATGCTTTTGACTCATTAAAACCTTTTCTATAAAGCTATAAAACTTCATGCTGATAATCGAAGTCACAGTGCTTCAAGAATTCCCTTGCCATTAAGGTTGAACCAATCTGGTTCGGATGTACTCGATCCCAAGCAATATAGGAGGAATGATGGATGTTGCAATAACGCTCAAACATTGCTTGAAAATCAACGAAGATACAGCCATGCTTTTTAGCAAGTCTTTCTGCGATTGCCACATACTCATCCATTCTTGCCCGCATCTTATCTTCCCGGTTAGGCTCCATATAATAAGGAGTCAGGATAAAGACTCCCTTTACCTGCTTCTTAACCTTTTCAATCATCTCCTCCAGGTTCTTCTCATATTCCTCAGGGAAAACCTGTACATCTGGCATGGCCGGGCAGTCAAACTGACGCCATACGTCATTGATTCCAATGCAAATGGACACCCAATCCGGATTTAATGCTACTACGTCTCTATCAAAACGTGCAGCTAAATCCCTGCTGGTATTACCGCTTGTTCCTGAATTGGTGACACGTACCGGCATCTCGGGATAATAGGCTGCTAACATATTCTCCACCACCCGTACATAGCCTTTTCCAACATGATCAAAGAGCCCCTCACCCACAGGCTGGGAACTCCCCATATCGGTTACAGAATCACCTGCAAATACTATTCTGTCATTCTTTTCAAATATCATATCCTACCTCCACAATTTCACTAATCTGATATTCTTACACTACCCGGTCTATTCATTAATAAAATTCTCAATCCAGGTATGAACCAGCTGAATCCATACCGCAGCGGATGGCTCCATTCCGCTTCCTCTGGGTGACCTTGTTAATCTGTTAGCCAGAGCAAGTCCATGACTACCCTTTTCAAACATGTGAAATTCTACAGGAATTTGATTTTTGATTAGTTCATTGACAAACAGCATGGAATTTTGCACCGGAACGGCCTTATCTTCATAGGTATGCCAAATAAAGCTCTTGGGAACCTGCGCTCCAACAAGATATTCTAAGGATAGCTCTGACTTCTTGGCTTCATATTCATCTGCCAATAGATTCTTAAAGGAACCATTATGAGCAAACTCTCCTGATGTAATGACCGGATATCCTAAAATCAAAGCGTTTGGCTTAAGAAGGTCCTTATTGTCTACACCTGCTTTTTCTGCCACAAAGTCTTGATTCCAAAATACAGAGTAGCTTGCCGCCAAATGACCGCCTGCCGAAAAACCACATAAGAGGATTTGATTTGTGTTTATATTAAATTCATTCGCATTTTCTCTGATATAGAGAATAGATTTAGCCAGTTCCAGTAGTGCAGTCGGAAATACCGCCGGTGCAACGGAGTATCTTAAAACTGCAGAATGATAACCCATGGATAGAAACTGCATGGCGATGATTTCTGCTTCTCTATCCGATGTCATACCATATCCTCCACCCGGACAGATAACGACAATCGGTCTTGTCTGTATATCAATTTCCGGACTTTGGTCCATCAAATATAATTTTAGATTTGCTGTTTCAATTGAATTTACATTTTTACAATCAAAGCTCTCGTATCTCATTTATACATCTCCTTCTTCTCTCTATCTGGCAAGGATCCATTCTTTCCCGTATTCCGGCATCCACTTGAAATCGAATCTCTTTCCGTCAACAAGATATTGCTCAGGAATTACGGTATCCATCCAGTCAAGAGGCTCCATCTTTTCCTTTTGAATGGCTGCTAATGCAAAGGCTTTCTTAAGCTCGTCACGAATCTCATCATTTACGACACTAGGAGCAACTGAAGTAAAGAAGGGAGTTCCACTGTTGGCATATAGCTTAATCAGGTCTTTATTCTTGTCCCACGGAATACGATCCGTAATACAGATACAGTCTGCGTCTGCATGGAAGAAGGTCTTGTGCTGCACAAGTCTGAAGGCCAGGCAGTTAATACCCATCTTTACGCTGCGATCATAATGCATACCGCTTGTATCATCCCCGCTTCTGTGGATATGAATATAGCCTGCTGCCAGATGTCCGATGGCATTACATCCGATGATATTGGCACCATTGGAATGTTCATATATGGTTCTGTATAAATCCTTGATACACTGAGCAGAGGTCTTGCTCCTATCGCGGAAGCTCCAGCCACTTGCATTCAAAAGCGAATCATGGTTACTATAATAATCTCCTAGGATATCTCTTGTCACAAAATCATATTTGAGAAGCTCATACCCCCACTCACCGGTCATCCTTTCAATATCCTCAGCTATAAGCTCAAGCACTGCAGGAACCGATGGATCCAGTACATTATTCTGTCGCATTAAGATATAATCTTTATCTATAAACTTTTCTGCTGTCTTTAAAGGACGCATCCAAATTCCAGGATGAACACCTTTCGCTTTTATCTCATCGGCAAGGCCCTTCATATCCGGGAAGAGTTCGTTTCCTCTATTATATGGACGTCCTTGCGCCCCTCCAACCGTACGCGCAAGCTCTTGCCAGCAGTCATCGATTACCATATACGGTCTGTTGTCGAGACCCTCTGTTAAGCTACAAAGGAGGTCCGTATCCACCAATATCTCCTTCGCTGAGCTGTTACCATAAGCATAGTACCAGTTATTGCTTCCATATACCGGAACCTTGGGGAAGATCGGATCATCACACATCTTCCTGCAAAAATCAGTAAGGAATTCAAAGGTATTTACATTGCCTGCACAGTCCTGAACAACCGTAGCAACCTCTAGCTTCGCTCCGTTTAAAATCACTCCCAAACCACCGCTTCTGACATCAAGCCACAGGGACACTCCTTCACCATCAGAGGTCCAGAAGCACAGGGCATTGGGACGCACCTTTACGCCAAAAGCTTGATTGGTTTCTCCGTTTGATGCACAGAAATACCATGCCATCGTTCTTTCCGGTTCGATTCCCCTCCAAGCAAGGTTACCATAGGATCGTTCAAGAACATCTCCTAAAAACCTTGTTCCCTTGGGCCAGCTACCGTTAAAACGACAAACTAAAAATCTTACTTCACTTTTCAATGCAGTCAGATCTATATTAAGACCTTCTTTCACTGTAAAGTCGACTTGCACATCTTTATATTCGAATATGCTCCCTTTGTTCTCCATAAGAGCAGAAGCATCTTCCGTAATAACTCTCACATAATCAGGTATTCTACAACAGTCCATTTTTTCATCCTCTTTCATTTTAATAAATTTTAAAAGCTTGCCTCCTTTAGTAGGAGTAAAACCAGTCATTTCCATGCTCTCTTATCCAGCGAAACCTTAATTCCTCGTTGTCTACAAGATATCGTTCCGGTAAGGTTGTATCCATCCAGTCCAGGGGTTCCATCCTCTGGGTTTGTACGGAGGATATTGTAAATGCTTTTCTTAATTCAGCTTTTATCTCCTCTGTCATACAGTCAGGACTGGCAGATACAAACAAGGGTGTACCACTTTTTGCATATAATTCTAGCAGATTTCTGTTTCTATCCCAAGGTATCTTATCGGTTATGCAGACACAGTCGGCGTCTACATCAAAAAAAGCCTTATGTTGGGCCAGTCGAAAAGCAAGTGCATTTACCCCCATCATGATACTTTGGTCATATTTTTCACCACTGGTGTCATTACCACTCCTGTGGATATGGATATATCCTGCTGCCAGGTGCCCTACTACATTACATCCAATCAGCAGGGCTTCCCTGGAATGCTCATAAATGGTCCGATATAAATCCTTTATACACTGGGCTGTGGTTTTGCTTCTATCCTGAAGACTCCATCCCTTATCGGTAAGCAAAGGGATGCATTCCGTATAATAGGTTCCAAGGATATCCTTTGTTACAAAATCATACTTTATCATCTCGTAGCCCCAATTAACCACTCGTTCCACATCCTCTGCAACCAACTCAAGTACTTCCGGCAGCGATGGGTCCAATACCCCTTTGTCTCTGGGACTGCGTAGCTTCATGCTTAAGAATTTTTCACTGGTTTTTAGGGGACGAATCCATAGGCCCGGATGTACATTCTTTCCTTTCATCTCTTGTGCAAGACCGGCCATATCCGGAAAACGATAGTTTCCTCTCTCATAGGGCCTTCCTGCAGCACCTCCTACCGATATCAGAGCCAGCTCCTGCCATCCATCATCGATGACCATATAGGGACGATTTTCTAATCCCTTCGTTGTCTCTGCCAAAAGGTCGGTATCGATAAGAATTTGCTCTGCAGAAGTGTTTCCGTAGGCATAATACCAGTTATTGCTTCCATATACGGGATATCTAGGAGTGATCGGATCACTGCACATTTTTTTGCAGAACTCTTTTAGGAAGCGAAAGGCTGTCGTATTTTCAGCCTTATCTTCAACAACAGTGGCCAGTTCCAAGGTTTTGCCACCCAGTATAACTCCCTTTGCACCACAACGTATATCTAGCCACAGGGATATACCTTCTCCATCACACATCCAAAAGCAAAAAGCATCCGGTCTGACTTTTACACCAAAGCCCATACTTTCTACACCATTCGATGCCACAAAGTACCAGGGCATAATTCGCTCTGAATTTAATCCTCTCCATTCCAGATTACCATATCCCCGTTCAAAAGCATCACCCAAAAAGCGATACCCTTTATCCCAGCTTCCCTGCCAACGGCAGACAAGAAAACGAACTTCACTCGTTAGTGCAGAAAAACTTATCTGTAATTCTTCTTTTTCTGAAAAGGTTACCTTTGCATCTTTATGACAAAATTCACTTCCCTCTCCGGTCATAAAGGCTATTTCATCTTCTGTAACAATTCTTACAACATCGGGCATTCTGCAACAATTCATAATTATCCTCTTTAAAATATTATTTCAAACTTGTTTTTCTATAACTTGACTCGGAATTTATAGCATTTCTCCTGAATTCCTTCATTAATCACCTGCACACATCTTCTTATCCATTAATTTCTTTGGGATAGACAACAGCTGAATGAGGGATATAGGGAAGCTTAAGTTCAACCGTCCCCTTTTCACCAACATAGATTTCTTCACTGATTCGATGAACCGTTTTATTTGCTTCACTGGTCCGGTCGGCCTCATAATTGCTGATCGGAGTCGGATAGAGAGCAACCTTAGCTTCGGCACAAAAATATATTCCTACATTAGAATGATTAAAGCCATGATGAGCTACCTGGATGATATCTGATTTTAGATAGGCTCCATAACGTGCCACCATAATAGTCGACTCCTCAACATTGGAATCCCCTAGGAATAGGGTCCGGCACCCATCTACAGTCATCATAAGGACAGTTGAAGTATCATTAAAGCGTGTAAGCGGCTTCGGATACATATCCTCATGAGTGACCAGCACCTCGAAATCGAGGTTACGGATGGAAAATCGCTGACCAGTATGTAGCTTAATTCTGGGTATCTCAGAATGCTTGTCTACAAGAGCAAAAAATTCACGTATAGTTTCAATATCACCATCACTCAATCTCTCACAACCGGGAGCCGATAAGGAAGGGAAATTATAATACAAGCCTTCTATGATGCAATCGGTGAAATCTGCTTCGATGAAATCCATAAACTTACAGATATGGTCCTGATGAGCATGACTGAAGAACCATCCAGCGATAACAATCTTTTTCTCCGGAGGTGTAAGCCTTCTAAGAAGCTGATATATTCTAATATGATCATTGGTGGAATTCATATGAGCACTGTCAATAACAAAGAAGCTTCCATCTTCACATTGAATAATATAGCACATACCACAATTTACAGTCCGATAATCCAGTTCCAGCTGATATAAGGTGGTTTGATGAGTTGGTATCACCGATTCTGCTTTTTGTCTATAACAATAATTCGTATTCGGATCAGCAATAATCCTTGTGACTCTGTCATGAGTTGTATAGTATAGATGCAGCAGCATCTCTTTCGATACATAGGTAGCGAAATAATTATCCCTGATAGTAGACTCGCTATATAACATGAAATCTGTAGCTGCTAGAGTAGCTTTATATTCCAAGAAGCTTTGTTTTGAAGTATCCGTGATATAATACATAATACAGCCGTCGTTACAGTTATAGCTTGTTACATTACTACCTTCCGGATAGTCTGGTATGTAATCAAATGAATCATTAATTTTATGTATCATAATTTCTCCTACTATTATATTGTCATAGTCATTCTTTACCTTTTCTATAGGTTAGACTATGCTATTTTAAGATACTGTGGATTGGTTGATTTCTCCTACCACTTGATGGTTATTAAAAGGCTCCAACCAC
>JAEYOQ010000057.1 GCA_023411555.1 Bacillota bacterium | reverse complement strand
TATAGAACAATCAAAGCTGGAGCCACTCATGCCGTGGTCAAGAACACTTCCGGCTGATTGTTACAGTAAGCGTCGCAAATAAGCGGCGCTTAAAATTTATTAGGAGCGTATGATTTGACGCTTACGTATGATCCTCAATAGCCTGCTTTCGTCATAAAAAATGAACACCCTACAGTTCTACGATAACTGCACAGTGTTCATTCCTTGTTTTATGAAAATTTTAACCAGAATACTACATGGTAATGAGAACGAATTAAACTAATATACATATATATACTCGGATTAACTGTTATCCTCTATTATATAACTTTTGAATATGTTGAATAATCAAGTCATATAATAACAAGGCTTCCTTAGAGCTATTCCTTTCTACTGATTCTGCTATAGTAATACTTCTACTCTTATAATCATTAAATAATTCCAAAATACTCTTAGCTTCAACCCTCCATTCAGTAGCTTGCATTGAAGTTCCAACAAATTGCACCGGCTTTATTGATGACTTACTGAATACATTTTCTGTTGACATCCACACTTTACTAATTATATTTGCTGCTTTGACTAAGGAATCCTTTTCGATATCTGCATTAAATCTATATGTATAGATCAATTGATATCCAAGATCCTCTAGATAGAAGGCTTTATCAAAGGTATCAACGATATACTTTGCATTCGTATATTCATGCAAATCTTTATTATAATCTAATAAGGATGTATACTTATTCTTCGCATCAAAGAAATATAGTAAGCTTATAGTCTCAACCGGATATTCTTTGAAATTCTCCATTATCAAACCAGCTTCTTCTTCACCGATGTATTTAAGCGTTGCAGTATACATGTCACCCATAAATTGCAGAAATAGGCTTCTTAAAGCTTCATCTTCAATTCGTTCAGCTAATTCCTTTGTTGTGACTCCTGTAGCAGCAGTAACCTTACTCAAATAATCAACAGAATATAATCTTGTTGTCACACGAGTAAGCTTTCCTATCACATCCTGACCCGTTTTTTGTAGTGACAGTATATTATCAACTGATTTAATCAAGCTATCACAAGCATTAATGCTATCGGATAAACCGAAGGCACTAAAGGAGTAGCTGTTAGCCAATTTCAAGGCATACTTTATTATCATCAATTTCTTTATGGTATTATTATCAGTTACAATTGACTGCTTATCATCTAAATAGAGTTCTAATTCTCCCGGTCTGTAACTCATCGATCCTAATTTAATGGTTTTGGAGTTAATGATAGATTGGTATGGAGCCTTACTAATATAGTATTTGTCTTGAAGCTTGAAGTTATTATCGATGAACTTATTACCGGTTTTTAAAACATATGAATTCTTAGTTCTTACTTCAACCGTTGTAGTATATTCAGTCCAATTGACAGTACCACCAAAAGCCTCTAATATATTTTTAATGGAGCAATAAACTTTACTGTCAATTTTTTTGGTTTTTGCATCAATCTTCAAATTCTTACCATTAACTAATATATAGCTTTTATTTAATGGTACCTCAACTTTCGTCTTACCCTTTGCAACATATGCTATAGTCTTTTTATTATTCCATGTAACCTTAGCACCAAACGCTTCTAAAGTTGCACTTAAGGGCGCAACAATCTTCCCCGAACTATTTAGCAGTGGATATCCTGTGGTTTTATTATATTTTACTGATTTTCCATTAATAGTAACATTGATTTTCCTTATAATAATATTCTGATCATACACATTAGTACTATTTATTGGTACCTTCAAGGATGCAGGGGCAGGACAATATCCACTCTTCTCAACATATATCGTATGCGATTTTCCGGATAGAACCTCATTAAATTCATAATATCCAGAAGCATCTGTAATACAATGCCATTTTGAATCGCCAACCTGATTCAAATAAACATCTGCCCCCTTAATTGGATTTGCTCCATCGCTTACAATACCGGATATTCTATAGCCATGTAACCGTATATCACCCAAAGATAAATCTTTATCAATTACATTAATGCTACTATTTACATAATTTTCATAACCATTAAAACCAATCGTAATTTTATGAGTCCCTGGTAAAGTATCATTAATAATAAAGGAACCATTTTTATCCGTATATACTTGCCAGGTTACACCTTTTTCATTAATAAGTACAACTTTGGCGCCTACCATAGGTATATTACTATCAGGATAATAAACATTACCTCTAATTGCATACCCATGCATATATATGGTATCTAATACCAAATCAGTGTTTGCTACGCTAACATTCTTAGAATAAGTTTTATATTTATCAAATTCTACCGTTATTAGGTGCTTACCCTTTGCAACACCTTCAAATTTATAGCTTCCGGTAGAATCAGTTACTTGCTTCCATTTAGAATCATTTTTTAAAGTAACCGTTGCACCTTGTATAGCAACTCCATTAGGGTAAACCACCTTGCCTGATATTTTATATTTTGCTTGTGGTACGTTAATAACAGATACTTTAAACTCAGTAATTAATGTACTTTCACTGTTCTTGTTTTTAGCCCATACTTCTACCCAGTACTGGCCAGCAGAAGTCATGTAAGTCTTTCCTGCTACAAAGGATGGAATATTACTCATATTGTAGCTGGTTCCACTTATGGCCTTGGAGGTGTATTGTACCGATCTACTTTTACTATCAGGACCTTTAATATTTATGGCCACCTTTTCCAGGGTTCCGCCATTTCCATTCAATGTTCCGCTAAACTTTACCGTATCTCCTAGGGTGATGGTGGTCTTATTCAGTGTAAAATTCTTCATTGTCGGAGTAGGGTTTGTGATTACTATTACCCTCTGTTCTGACACCACTACACCTTCCCCATTTTTGTTCTTTGCCCAAACTTCTACCCAATACTGGCCTGCTTTACGCAGATAAGTCTTTCCCGCTACAAAGGATGGAATACTACTCAGATTGTAACTGGTTCCACTTAAAGTCTTTGAGGTGTATTCTACGGCATTGATTTTACTATCGGGACCCATAATGTTTATGGTCACTCTTTCCAGGGTTCCGCCATTTCCGTTCAGTGTTCCGCTAAACGTAACCGTGTCTCCTAGGGTAATTGTAGTCTTGTTCAAAGTAAATTTCGTCATAGTTGGTGGTGGTGCTATCACTGTTACCGTCTGCTCCGCAACCACTACACCCTCACCATTTCTGTTCTTTGCCCATACTTCTATCCAATACTGGCCAGCTTTAGGCATATAGGTCCGTCCTGCTACAAAGGATAGGATGTTACTCATATTGTAACTGGTTGCACCTATGGTTTTGGAGGTGTATTCTACTGCATAAATTTTACTATTAGGCCCTTTAATGTTTATAGTCAGTTTTTCCAGGGTTCCACCATTTCCATTCAATATTCCGCTAAACTTCACTGTGTCTCCTAGGGTAATTGTAGTCTTATTCAAAGTAAAATTCACCATTGTCGGAAGTGGCTTTGTGATAACTGTTACCGTCTGTTCTGCAACCACTACGCCTTCACCATTTCTATTCTTGGCCCATACTTCTACCCAATACTGGCCGGCCTTAAGCATATAATTCTTTCCCGCTACAAAGGACGGAATACTACTCATGCTGTAGCTAGTTCCACTTATGGTTTTGGAGGTGTATTCTACAGAATTGATTTTACTATCAGGACCTTTAATATTTATAGTCACTCGTTCTAATGTTCCGCCGTTCCCATTCAATATTCCGCTAAACGTAACCGTATCGCCAAGGGTAATTGTAGTCTTACTCAGAGTAAAATTCGTGATTGTCGGAGGAGGGGTTGTGATAACTGTTACCGTCTGTTCTGCAACCAACACACCTTCCCCGTTTCTGTTCTTCGCCCACACCTCTACCCAATACTGACCAGCAGAAGTCATGTATGCTTTTCCGGCCTCTAAAGATGGTATATTGCTCATATTATAACTGGTTCCACTTATGGCTCTTGACATATAATTAACAGAGCTGCTTTTGTCATTCGGTCCCTGTATGTTAATCGTTACATTTTCTAACATCCCACCATTACTATCAATAATTCCATTAAAAGATATCGTATCACCTATTGCTATAGACGTTTTGCTCAGGCTAAAGTTTTTCATTATAGGTGACGGAGTAGCTCTTATTTTGAATTCAATCTCTCGCCATTCCTCTATATCACCATTTACAGCAGCAACAGCGAGACGATATGAATGACCTGCAGTAAAATAACTATCATTAATCGTATAGTTTGACGAGGATGTATCCTTGTGATCAATCAGTAAGGTGTCGTTTGTAATATCTCTAAGCGATAATGTGTATTTTATGGCATTCGTACAATCTTGCCAATCTACAGTCATATCCTTTACTTCATATTCCCCATAGCTAACTGGATATGATATTTCTGGTTTTTCAACCACTAATGCTTCGATTTCAAATTCTACCTCATCCCATTCTTCTATCCCATTACCTACTGATGCAACTGCAATTCTATATTTATGTCCATATGTAAACATACTTTTACTGATATTGTAGGATGATTCATGGATCTTACTTTTATCCAGCATTAAATTATCATTTGATAAATCGCTAAAAGTGATAAGATAATGATCAGCATTTTTGCAGTCCTGCCAGTCAACCTGCATATTATCTAATTGATATTTATTACCCTTACTCGGATATGATATCCCTGGTTTTTCTAGCTCACTCGCTTTAACTTGATTAGGAGCAATAAAAAATAACAAAAAGAATATTACTAGCCCCAGCCTAATTATACCTTTTCTCATGGTACCATTCTCCCTTTCACTATATTCACTATCTGTTATGTAATAAAGCTATTAATTATTTATTATATATATACACAAGCCAAATTACAACCAGATAATTCCAATAAAAAAAAGGGGACGTGATTGACTAAATTCACCTAATAGCAGTATTTATTCAACCGGCGATGAAATAAAAGTTACTTTTCGTGTCCTTCTGCCTGTGTCAGGTCTATTATTTATATATTTTTGAAGTAAATTTCCGTATTCTGAAATAAACTCCGCATATTCTTCATCAGTCGCCAATATTACCGCCGAGCCCACAGTCAGCATATCTTTTACCGGATCATTCTCCTGATTCTCCAAATATTTTGAAAAATCAGACGAGATGTTAAGCAACGCAATTTGAATCATTTTATTAACTGACTCATTCGTCTCATTGCTATATGATGAGCTGGATATTATATAAAATTTTTCAGTAGATCCTCTCTTTGGAACCTCCTTGGATACCTCAATTACCTCTGCATCTAAAAGCACTTTAATATGACGATACATACTGGCACGTGGAATATCTGAGAGCGCTTCCAAAATCATAGAAGAGGATGCTTCCTGCCTCTCAATAATCACCTGCAGTATTCTTTGCCTGATTGGATTCATACATGCTTCTATATATCTATCTTTCATATTATCACCTGCATCTTTCGAACGTTTTATACTTTACAAATAGAATTCTCGAAACTATCTTATCACAAGCATCAGAATACTTTTACTGATTAAGTGAAGTCCAAAGTGCCCCAGCATTGCATAATGGATTCCGTACTTGCGATAAAATCTTCCAAACATAATGGCAAATGCTCCGTTAAGCAAAAAGCATCGAAACAAAATAAGCGGCGTAATTCTTCCAAAAAAAAGCTGTGTTGCCGGTAAATGACCCGCTGCAAATACCAAAGCTGCTATCACATTTGCAATCACATAAATCCAAACCGGAATGTTTTCCTTTTCTGCTCTTTTTGCGAAAATCATAACCAACACCCACGCAATCAATGTCATGAAAAACCATCGTAGAAGAATTTCCTCAATCACTCCACCATATGTAAGGGCGCTTAAGAAATAAGAAATGCTGATCCCTTTCTGATAATCCGCTGCCACCTCCGGAATAATATTTCCAAATACAAAATAATCACATGTAAAAGCAATTCCTAATACAACAATAATCGGTACTGTTTTTATCAGATTTCTTTTCTCTAATTTGAATGGTTTTACCAGACCAATTCGATTTGCCATAAAGTAACCAATAACGGTTGCAATCACAGCATACAGGAGACTTTGTAACGCAGTTATGACATAAAAAGCATTCTGATTTGGAATCTGTTCCATGATTAGTTTCAAAAAATCACCGGTTGTATGCTCTAAGGTATATCTTCCAGTAAAATACCCCCCTATAATCGCTATGGGTATTACAAATAACAACATCGGTAACAATTCTTTGAATACTTTCTTCTTCATAGTATAAACCTCCATCACTTGTCTCATTTTTGAGACTAATATATTCATATTATAGTCTCATTTTTGAGATAAGTCAATCTGTTCTATAAGACTTCAAAGAATTTTTTTATTAGAAGCTTCAGAACAATCATTTATCACATTATAAAATCCCTCAAAAAATGCACACAATACGGTTAACAATAACCCTACTGTGTGCATTCTTTAATTATGATTAATGAGGCTATTGTAATATGTGTTACTGAAAGAAAGAGCAGCACATATCCCTCACAGTCAAGTTAACGGAGATTTTATTGCTATGGCATGTGGCCCAAGAGGACTAAGTTGATTTACCTCAGTTTGATGTTTTAACAGTTACTGCCTCTGTTACATTTTTTATTTTTCCATCTGTTTCGTAAGAATACACTTCAGCTGTTGTTTTTTTACCGGTAGTAATGACAGCGAAGATTCTTGATAACCCGCCAGGATAGCTGGTATTATGATCAATCCATGTCCCTTCATTAACCGTAGTGATTCCGCTATCAAACTTTTTGATTAATGGATAATGTGTATGTCCAAAAACAACTATATCAATATCTTTGCCGACATATTGCAGTTCCAGCTGTTTCGGAAAGTAATTCGTACTATCTCCTGTGGAAGCGCCGATGGCTGCATCAATAAACGAACTTTTTACACTGACTCCATTAATGGTTTGTCTTTCATCCCATGATTTCTGGAAATCTTTAAAAAGTATAGGAGCGGAAATTTTGCCATCTGCTTGCAATACCGGATAAATGTCCTTAACGGAATATTTTCCATTAAATCCTGCAATTTTAAGATCATAAACCTTGTCATCAAAACGCTCAATGTTAGTAAATCTATTTACTGTGCTATTCCAGATCAAATAGTTCATATATGCACCATACTGGTCCGTATCCGTTCTTCTTGGGATAGTAGTGATTTCCGGAATATCCTTTTTAATCGGAGGTTTCCCTTGTAGCACCCAACTAGCTGCAAGACGTGCATAAAAATATCCCGGAGGTAAAATACGATTCTTATTTGTTATATCTTTGTTATCAACAGTGTCCGGTGCTGAAAAAATATCATAACGGTTACCATGCTCTATGGCTATTTCATTACGAACCCCTGTTATATATGTGCCAAGTCCGTTAGCTCCAACAAAAGTAACCTTTGGTAAAGCCTTAATTAAGGTTTCCGCTTCCAGTAACATATCATGGTTTCCAGGGACATATACTACTTCTATCCCTTTGTTCATAATTTTATTTAGTTCATCAAATACCGCCTGGTTATTTGCGATTACTTTTGTGTAAAACCCTTGTGTATCGCTGTAAGCGGGATAGCTTAATGGTAAAAACCAATCGTCAAGGAAATCCCCGCTGATTACAAGTTCTCTTACATCCTTGGTTACCTGCAAGCTCTTTAAGAAGTTGATAAGATACTCACGGTTTGCTACCGTTTCAGAAATCTTGTCATCAATCCCCAGATGAAGGTCACTGATAACTACGATTTTATTTGCTGTATTTCCTTCCTTCCAAAGCGGCTTTGAAGTAGCGTTTGTCGTTGCAGCAGAAACATTTGTTGTCATCATCATGCTCACGATCAACGCGAGTATTAATAATTTTTTCATAAAAATCCTCCTCCAAATTATTGTTTTTCAGAATGTTGTAAATAAATATTGTAATACAGAATAACCTTAAGACCGCTTTGCTATGAAGCAAATTCCATATACTTCCAATCTCGTCTTGATTATAATTCATTACAGCATAAAAAGCAACAAACTTGTCACAAAATGTATTTTACTGAATTTTACATAGAAGAGCCTGTTACTATTTCACAGCCATATTCATCAGTAGGATCCAGAATATCGCGAACCTTTACTGATAACCTATCGTCATCTCTAACCAGCTGTGAACAATAATCACCTGCTAATGATAGATTATATACACTCCAACACAATTGACCTAATTATCAATAGCTGATCATCCTGCAATATTTGTTGGTCTTATTCCTTTAGAAAGCCATCTACCTCCATCCGCTTCCCATCCGTCCTGATTCTAATTGCACCTGTCTCAAAAGTAATCTTCCTTTCACTACCAATGTGTGCTAATCTCCCCAGTAGCTCTTTATGTGGGTGACCATAATAATTATTCTTCCCAGCACTTATCACAGCAACCGCTGGTGATACCAGTTCAAGGAATTCCAAACAACTAGAATACTTCGATCCATGATGCGCTACCTTCAGTACATCATAATCCATGGCAGGAGTAATACCCCAAGCCTTGCTATAAACATCATCCCTCAGCCTTTGCATCAGCAGCTTCTCTCCTTCTCCTTCCAGATCACCGGTAAGCAGCATATCAAATTCACCATAGGTTACACTTAATACTGTGGATCCTCCATTGGATGTCATGCTATCCTCAGAAGAAGGATGAAGGCAATAGATTTCCAGATCTCCTTCCATAATATAATCGCCCGCCTTTATATAGCGGACCTCTATTCCCTTCTCTCCTGCCAGGGCCACTAGGTTAAGATAGTCCTCATCCTTATCCCTTAACTGAGGCAAAACCAGACATTGAACAGGGAAAAGCTCTCCACTAATCAACTCCACCAATCCATTAATATGGTCTTGATCCATATGGGTAATGATCGCATAATCCAGCTTACGAAGCCCCTGCGATTTTAGAAAGGGGAGAATTCGATAGTTCCCTACCCGACTCACATCTGTACTTCCCCCATCAATCAGGATGCTTGTACCCTCACTACTTTCCATATAGATTCCATCGCCCTGGCCTACATCCAATACGGTAATACGCAAGGTCCTGTCCGGCATAGGCAAAAACAGAATAAGCTGGGATAGGACTAACAGCAGAAGTAGAATTTTTTTAGGATATTTTCTACTTAAGAAGACAAATATAAGAATGAGTGCAAAGGAAAGGAAAATACAGCCTATCTCAGGTCTGCCTACATTAATAATATGACAGGGTAAATAAGTGATTCCCTGACAGACCAGATCATAGAGCTTTAATATGTAATTGGTACCTCCGATGGTAAATACCCCTAACTTAATGGAAACCATACCGATTAAACCTGCAAGAAGCGAGGACAAAGTAAGTACTGAAATAAAGGGGAGAATAATCAAATTGGTAAGAATACTATAGAGGGGAAATTGAAAGAAATAATACAGAACAAATGGAGTGGTAGCTAACATTGCACTGACGCTGACGAGTAGACTGTCTTTTATGGCATTTTTATCAGGGAACATCTGCTTAAGCGCAGGTAGTAGAATCCCAATACCGAGGACTGCTAGAAAGGATAACGAAAAACCGGCACTCATAAGCTGCAGAGGATTTTGTAGCAGGATGATCAATGCACTTAAGGCAGTGGAAGACAGCATATCATAGGTCTTTCCAAAGATTGTGGCACAAAGCTGAACAGCTAGCATTACCACCGCTCGATTGGTTGATACGCTAAAATTCGTTAATTCCCCATAGCTATAGATGAAAAAGATTGCTATTGCCGTGGCTATATTAATCGAAAGTCTACATTTTCGTAATAACCAAAAGACGCTCATTCCAATCAAGGATATATGAAGACCTGAGATAGCTAAGATATGAGAAATCCCGTTTTCCTGGTACAACTGTTTCACTTCGTCCTCCAGCATATACTTTTCTCCCAAGAGCATGGCAACCATGGTACCTGCCTCTCTATCCTCCAGAACCTCAGCATATACGCTAATTAGTCGTTCTTTTATATTATTTAGGAAGGTATGATATCTAGAATAATCCGAACATGAGATGACTACCTGATCCGCCATCATCTTAAAATCGATGTTTTCAATTTTATAATAGAGTTCTTCGTTGAATTGACCGGGATTAGAAGCCTTTTTGAATTTTTTAAGAGTACCTTTTACAGTAATCAGATTACCGATCCGGTAGTGTTGATCTGTAGATGTATAGACAATCACATTTTCACAAGGATAACTGGCTCCTCCAGGTAAGGAGATACTATTATTTTTAACATAGAGGACTTGCCCCTGCTTCTTTGTTACCATTCTTTTTACAGTACCGATAAGCTCACAGGGAACTTCCTGTTCAAAAGCATCATAAAGCTTTGGTAGCTTAAGTTGGTTATCCATAGCCATGAAGCCAAGGATGAAAAAGACTGGCAATATCACATAGAAACATTCCTTTTTAATGTCCCCCTTATCCCTCTTATGAATATGGATCCAGTATACAAGAATAAAAAGAAACACAAGCGAAACGATTATAACGACCAAGGACATTGACAGTTGTTGCCAGGAAAAACCAAGTCCCAGCAAATACGCACCCAGTACCCAAACCATTGGGTGTTTGACCAATATTTATCCCTCCTTTAACTCTCATCAATCAAGGAGAGGTTACGTTCGAATAGCCCATCAAAGGTAAGTCCATCACCAAAGACCGACTGTACCTCTCCATTAATCATAAACTGAACCTTTTTGATATAGGGTAATTCTACCAAGGTATTCACAACAGAGTAAATCGCAATCTGATCCTCTAGCCCAGATATTTTATCCATGAATTTCTTACTAAAATCCACATAGCATACCCCTTCTTTCATCTCCACCTTGAGTAACTCCGTACCTTCGGGAATGGTAGGGTACATGCCTATCTGCGATGGTCCTTTCATAAGCTCCTCCAGTACCAGCTCTTCCAAAGAGCCGATTCCGGTATAGGTTATGTCAGTGATATACTCGACTAGTGCATCTCCTTCTTTATTGGTAAAATATAGCTTCACCTTCGTCTCTGTACCGGTATTATCGATAAAATCCTCTTTTGTCATAATACCAACCAATTTACCGTTGGCATCCATTAAAGGCTGACCATTTACCGTAAACTGAATATACTCCACCTCAGGAAGCTGACTTAAGGTCTTTACTATCGCTGCACGACATAAAACTTCATTGATCTCAGTCAGTTCATTATAATTCGATTCAAAATTAATCGTCAGATTTCTATCCTCATTCGATACAAAATCCTTTACTGATACAATGTCAGAAAAAGTACTTTTATATAAAATATTTTCCGGATTCAGCTTAAGCATATATAGAAGCTCTTCGATCCGCTCATCACGATTTTCACTAATCATATGATAGGTTTCGCTGACCAAGGTTGAGGTTACTGAATTGATATAATAAATCGAAACCTCTGATGCCTTATCAGAAACCTTTTTCTGATTATCACATGCTCCCAATGAAATAATTATAAGCAGCATCATAAGTAATACGCTAGCTTTCTTCATACATGCCTCCATCACTGCTTATCATTAAACTAATAGGCAGCTTCTTTTATACAACTTATATTCTTATGTTATACAATATAGTTCAGAGGAATTCGAACATTGAAGGTCGTTCCCTCCCCTTCCTTACTGTATACCTTAATAGCACCCCGGTGCATCTGTATTACATTTTTCGTAATCGCAAGACCAAGTCCTGTTCCTCCAGTTTCTCTCGATCTGGCTTTATCCACTCTATAAAAACGCTCAAAGATAAAATCCTGGGCCTCCGCCGGAATTCCTATTCCGGAATCTGACACCTTGATAAAGAAGTACTTATGATCTGCATTCAGGGATACTCTAACCCATCCATCGGCAACATTATACTTTATGGCATTTTCAATTAGGTTAGAGATGGCCAAGGACAGCTTAACCTCGTCCACTTCAGCGATAACCGGTCGAAAGGTCTCATAGATCATCTCTATATTCTGCTTTTTCGCAATCGGCGTTAGACGCTTTAAAATCAATTCCAACAGCCCATTAATATTAATCGGTGCAATATTCATATCACCGGCCGTCTTATCAAGCTTAACCAAAGACAAAAGGTCGTTGATAATCTTGTTTTCACGTTCTATCTCATCGGTAATATCCACCAAAAACTCACGATATAATTCGATGGGCGTATCCTCCTGCATAAGAAGAGAATCAGCCAGTACCTTTATAGAGGTAATAGGTGTCTTCAACTCATGAGATACGTTTGATACGAATTCCTGTCTGGAATTCTCCAGCTTCTGCATCTGATTAATCATATGATTAAAGGAATCCGATATCTTCACTATCTCGTTATAGCCCTTTATCGTCACACTTTCATTCAAATATCCGTCAGTAATCCGATCAATAGAGTTCACTACACTGGTCAAAGGCTTCGTCAGTACTCTGGTAAAATAGATAGAAAAGGAAACAATTAATAGGCTTAGTATGATGGCAAACAATACTACTCTTTGCTCCATACTATCTCTTATACTCTGAATATCCTTGGTAGAAAAATTCATAACAATAGCACCCATAACTTCTTTACTATCAGTTTGGATGACCGGATAAGTTAGCTTGATATATTGAGTTTCCCTATCATAAAAATACTTCTTACCTGCTCCTTGCAGGCATTGGATAACCTCCTCCGAGATCAGGTATTTGCCTTCCTCCAGTGAATAAGTATCCTTCATGATGTTTAAACTACTGTTAACTATAATAATACGACCTCTGTAGATATCTGATAGCCTTGATACTTCGGAATCCACCTCTGGAGCTTCACCGGTTGTTAGGTATCCTCTTGAAAAGAGCATATTAGATAACATATACCCCTGGTTCTCCATTGCTGCTCTTCGATTACTGATTGCTTTATCCTCATAGGTGTTCAATAAGATATACGTAAATAAGGTCAGTGGCACAATCCCCAACACAATGAAGACAACCAGCAGATACACTCTCATGCTGTTAAATATACGTAATTTATTCTTGATTTTGGAAAAAATATCCTACACCCCATTTTGTATGTATATATTTTGGCTCGCTTGGATTGCTTTCAATCTTTTCACGCAATCTTCGAATGTGTACATCTACGGTTCTCACATCACCCGGATAATCATAGCCCCATACAATATTCAAAAGATTCTCGCGGCTATATACCTTATTGGGATTATATACCAGAAGTTCAAGCAAATCGAACTCCTTCGCAGTCAGATTAACCTCTTTACCCAGAATGTAAACTCTTCTGTTCTCACAGTCTATCTTCATATCACCAAAGGTAATCGTCTTAGAGTCCGAGCTTCCTGTGCTGGAATTTTTATTATTTCGTCTTATAATGGCTTTAATTCTCGCCTTTACCTCCAGAATATTAAAGGGTTTTGTGATATAATCATCAGCTCCGTATTCCAAGCCGAGAATCTTGTCCATATCATCTCCCTTTGCAGTCAACATAATGATAGGCATCATAGAGAACTCTCTGATCTGCTGACATACTTCAAAGCCGGAAAGCTTGGGAAGCATCACATCCAGCAATACCACATCGTATTCCTTCTTCTTGGCAGCCTCCAATGCTTCTTCTCCATCATAGGCACAATCCACTTCCATACCATCTTGTTCCAGGCTGAAACGGATTCCCTTTACAATTAATTTCTCATCATCAACTACGAGCACTCTCTTTGCCATCTCTTCACCTCATCTATATAATAATAACCCTTTGTTTAACAGAAACCGTTAAAGCAGATTATACCGTCTTCGGATGCGTCTTAATCATTAATTACTTATCTATTTCACTGTGATATAAGAGGAAACCTTGTTGAATAACCCCTCCTTAATTCCCGGAATCTTCATAAGCTCCTCGATTGTCTGAAAGCTTCCGTTTGCATTACGATATTCAATAATACTGGCAGCCTTTGCTTCACCAACCCCCGGAAGCTCCATCAACTCCTTAGCATCGGCAAGGTTGATATTAATCAGCTTCTTGTCCGTAGTAGAGGACGGGTTCTGATCATCCGTAGATAGCTCCACGACAGGAGACATCCCTTCTACCTCATCCTTGGTTGGAATATAGATCCTCTGTCCATCCTTTACCTGCTGTGCCTGGTTGATATAATCTCCCGCCGCTTCCTGCGATAACCCTCCAGCCTGCTCGATTACATCAAATACCCTGGAGCTTTCTGATACCTCATATACACCTGGGTTCATCACCGCGCCACATAGATGTACATATATCATTGGCGGTTCATCCTTCTCTTGATTAACAGCAGCTTGCTCCTCCTGGATGAGATTCCTGTTTTGAGCAAATGGAATCTCTGAAACTTCGGTAGGCGATTGATCAGAAGCTTGACTATCACTGCTTGTTGATAGACTAGTAATCAATTGTGCTTTCGTCTCCTTTTTCCTGTAAGCACAGCTATAGCAAATACCGGTAATCAATAATAGAAATCCGATAATTCCTATCATAACATATCTTTTTCTCATAATCCATCATCTTTCTTTTTTCTTAAGATGACTTAAAAAGTACCCTCTATACTTTTTGAAAAGACATTATTATTTTACATAATCTACCCACCATTTACAATAGGTATTTCATCCATAATATCAGAAAAAACCTAACATTTTTTCCAATTACATTGAAATATCACAATCCCTGCAGCCACTAATATAAGACCAATCAGCTTATGCCATTCAAAGTCAACCTTCTTGGTTCCAAAGATACCAAATAGCTCTATGAGATAGGCTACCAGTAGCTGAGCGGTGATGATAAACATATTAGCCATGGCTGGTCCTAAGGAATCCACACTTTTTATAACGGTATAGGTGATGAAAGCACCTAATACTCCACCAAGCAGCATATATTTGCTCTCAATTTTGATTAGTGATGAGAAGGATCCTTGGCGCCCTGTTACAAACCAGGCCCCAAAGCATACCAGCATGGCAGTAAATTGAACAAAGGTAGCCGACACCCAGATGCCTGTCTGCTTCGTTACCCCTGTATTAAATACCCCTTGGACACTCATCAGAGCTCCGGATAAAATAGCAATTAAAAATCCCAACATATTCGAATCCCAATCCTTTCATTCACGCAAATCAAAGTGATGTCAATGTCACTTTGTGTCCTCGCAAAAGCTCATAGGAAGCTCATTAACATCTTTGCCATAATTGGTATCTCTTATGCAGTGGTTGAACAAGGAAAAGGAGCTGTTATATCTTACTTAATACTTTATATAGAATCGCAATCATATCATCCACATGCTGCTTCTCAATTACTAGAGGTGGTATAATACGAAGAACATTCGGGCCGGCCGGTATCAGGATCAGCCCAGCATCCATAATCTGTGGTATAATATCCTTCACAGGAATCGTAAATTCCAATCCCTGCATTAGCCCCATACCCCTACGTTCCTTAATAAAATCAAAGGCTTCTACTAATCCATCCAGCTTCTCTATTAGATAGGGCGCAATCTCTTGAACGTGTTCCACCAGCTTTTCGCTTTCAAACAGATCGAAAACCTTGCTTACTGCGGCTGTAGCAAAAGGATTTCCTCCATAGGTCGTTCCATGGTCACCGGGTTCAAAGGCAGAAGCAACTTCCTCGGTAGCCGCAAAGGCTCCAACCGGTACTCCACAGCCTAGGGCTTTCGCACAGGTAATGATATCCGGTTTCACTTCGTAATGCTGATGAGCAAACATTTTTCCTGTTCTTCCCATACCACATTGTATTTCATCGAGAATTAAAATAATCTTCCTCTCGTCACAGAGCTTTCTTACACCCTCTAGGAATTCTCTTGTTGCAGGATAGATACCACCCTCCCCCTGCACCGGCTCCAGGATAATCGCACAGGTCTTATCATTGACCAGCTCCATTACGCTGTCTAGGTTATTATACTCAGCAAAGGCAATACCGTTGATAAGAGGACCAAAGGCTTCCTGATATTTTTTATTGCCTGTTACGCTTAATGCTCCCATACTTCTTCCGTGGAAGGAATGATTCATGGAGATAATCTGACTATCCGCCACGCCATGCTTCTTATAATAATACTTTCGTGCCAGCTTTATCGCTCCCTCAATTGCTTCTGTACCACTGCTGGTAAAGAAAGCCTGATCCATACCGGTAGCCTTAAGTAGTTTCCTTGCAGCATCAATCACTGGTTTATTATAAAAGAGATTCGAGGTATGGAGCAGCTTATCAATCTGATATTTCAAAGCATCATTGAACGCTTGATTACCATAACCTAGGGCAAACACTGCAATACCGGCAGCGAAGTCCAGATATTTCTTATTATCACTATCAAAAAGATAGACACCCTCACCATGATCTAAAACAATCTGATAACGATTATAGGTGTGCATCAATACTTTGTCGGCTTCTTCCATGTACAACTTCATACTAATCTTATCCTTTCTTCACTGCTTAAATCAGCCAGAGCAGAAGTGTCACCTTCAAGGTCATCTGCTCTTCTAATTACCTACAATGTCCTCATTATCATAAATACCTGCTTGATCTATAATAGCGGTTCCTATCCCCCGATTTGTGAAGAACTCCAGGAGCAGACAATGTTCAATTCTTCCGTCCAGAATATGTACCCTGGATACACCGTTTCTAACCGCATCCACACAGTTTTTCAGCTTTGGCAGCATTCCCCCGCCAATAAAGCCACTGTCTAATAGTTCATCTGCTTTATCCAGTGTTAAAACAGAAATTAAACTACTTTTATCACCTGGATCAGCATATACGCCCTCTATATCGGTCAAGAAAACAAGCTTCTCTGCTCCGATTGCAGTTGCCACCGCACAAGCCGCATCGTCTGCATTGATATTATAATTCTGATAATCATCATCCAGACCTATCGGGGCAATAACCGGGACAAAATTATTATCAATCAAGGTGTTAATAAGCTCCGTATTCACCTCGGTAATATTTCCTACAAAACCGATATCCTGGCCATTAACCGTCTTCTTCTCCACCTTCAAGGTACAGCCGTCCTTACCGCTGATACCAACTGCTTTCACACCCAGCTTCTCTACCAGCTGTACCAGGTTCTTGTTCACCTTACCAAGAACCATCTCTGCGACCTCCATGGTCTGCTCATCGGTTACACGTAGACCCTCAACGAAGCTGGACTCATGCCCTAACAGACCGAGCCATTTCGTAATCTCCTTACCCCCGCCGTGAACAATGATTGGCTGCATACCAACCAGCTTCAGCAGGGCAACATCCTTGATGACATTGAGCTGAAGGTTTTCATCCAGCATCGCGCTTCCGCCATATTTTACAACAACCTTTTTATTATTAAACTTCTGTATATAGGGAAGTGCCTCAATCAAAGTCTGTGCCTTCAAAAGTATCTGATCCATCTGTTCCATTTCTCTAGTCCTTTCTTAAATCAATGTCATTATGAGCGATAATCCGCATTAATTTTTACATAATCATAGGAGAAATCACAGCCCCAGGCCGTCGCTTTTGCCGAGCCGGACTTTAAATCAGCCGTAGCCTTGACTTCCTTCGCCGAGAGAAGCTTCGTTGCAATTTCCTCGGAATAATCAGTAGCCATTCCGTCCTTAACCAATTGTAGCTTCCCATCCACGCTCTCAATAAATAGATCCACCTTATCCGGATCAAAATTAACACCGGAATAACCCATAGCACATAAGATTCTTCCCCAGTTGGCATCATTACCAAACACTGCAGTCTTAACTAGATTAGAGGTAATGATGGATTTGCTGAGTACCGATGCCTCCTCCCAAGAGGGAGCTCCGACCACCTCCACCTCAAATAACTTAGTTGCTCCTTCTCCATCGGCAGCCATCTTCTTCGACAGATCTGTTGTCACATAATTCAGCGCCTTACAGAAGGTTTCATAATCCTCGTTCTTCTCCGTGATTTCCTTGTTTCCGGCGAGACCATTGGCTAATACTAATAAGGAATCATTCGTTGAGGTATCACGATCCACACTTATCATGTTGAAGGAGACCTTGACATCAGCACTTAGGGCCTCCTGCAGCAGCTCCTTACTGATATTTAAATCCGTGGTGATCACCCCAAGCATCGTTGCCATATTCGGGTGGATCATACCTGAGCCCTTCGCCATACCACCAAGGGTGATCTCCTTTCCATCCACAACAAAGCTTACGGCACATTCCTTGGAATAAGTGTCTGTTGTCATAATCGCCTCAGCAGCCAGAGCTCCCGCCGAAAGACCTTCCTTCAAATCTGCAGCTAAAAGCGATACACCTTTAATAATTACATCCATAGGCATCTGCTTACCAATTACACCGGTTGATGCTGTGTATACTGCATCCTGGGAGATACTCAAGTTGTCTGCCACTGCCTTTGCCATCTTTTCATTATTGCTCTCACCCTCCGGTCCCGTACAGGCATTGGCCACTCCACTATTTAGTACCACTGCCTGAACAAAGGGACTTTCCTTTGTTATCTTCATATCCCATCTGACCGGAGCTGCCTTAACCACATTAGTAGTGAAGGTTCCTGCTCCCTTAGCTGGCACTACCGAATAGACCAACGCCATATCTTTTTTATTCTTCTTTATTCCAGCATATACACCGGCTGCCATAAAGCCCTTAGCCGCTGTTACACCACCTTCTATTTTCTTCATATGCATCACCTAACCCTCCATGTATAATCATTCATAAGCAATACGCTGATTATCCTTCTGTAGTCATAAATTAATGATTATTCTCATTGATACTGATTGTATAATAATTAAGATCGGAACGTTGCACCCAGCCTAACCTGCGCCAAAATTCATTACCCAGATTATTCTCTGCGAGGCAAACTAACCCCAGCCTTGTTATTCTCTCGTCTTTCATCGCCTCGGTTATCCTCTCCATCAGTTCTCTTCCTACAGATTGTCTTCGGTAATTCTCATCGACACAGGCATGATAGATGTAACCCCGTCTGCCATCATGACCGCCAAGCACCACTCCAACGATATTTCCGTCTTCTTCTGCGACAAAATTGGTACTTGGATTTCTTTCTAGGAATCGTTCGATTCCCTCCTTCGAGTCATCCATGGTTCGAAGACCAAGCCCGGGTGTTCTTTTCCATAGCTGATAAACCTTATCATAGTCATCCATTGTGAAATGCCTTATCATATAATCACCTCCGAAGGTACAAATGGATAATGTTGTATAAAATTATTTATAATTATACATCCGGATTTAAATTTATGCAATACCTAATTTAATTTTTTTAGATCAATACCATGGTGAAGCAACACGGCATAAATTTCCGCAATCGGAAAGCCCACAATATTATAGTAATCGCCAACAATTTCTCTAATAAAGATGCCGAATTTACCTTGGATTGCATATGCTCCTGCCTTATCCATCGGTTCACCTGTTGCAATATAGTCCTGAATTTGCTCCTCTGTTAACGGATTGACGATAACCTTCGTACACACTGCAAAGGATAAGCTCTCTTCACTGCCATCCTGTTTCTTTATAATAATACTGACACCGGTGCAAACCTCATGGGCATGGTCAGACAGCATCCGAAGCATTCTGGCCGCATCCTCCTTATCCTTTGGCTTTCCCAAAGCATGCTCTTCAAAAAATACCATTGTGTCAGCCCCAATAATGATAATATCCTTGCCTGCATCCATAAGCTGCAAAGCTTGTTTTTTAATCTCCTCTGTCTTGAGCCTTGCCAGAGCTTGTACCATAAGATCAGGAATGGTCTCTGTAACCTCTTCCTTCACATTACTTGCCATGACTTGATAGGGGATTCCCATCGTCTCCATAATTTCTCTACGTCTCGGTGATTCTGAAGCCAAAATAATTTGATACATATTCATCCTTTCCCAGGACTGTACCGTCCTGCATTCGATTTTCTCTTGGTCATAATAATATCATATAAAAACAATACTTCTTTTATATTCGTTAGTAGACACGTCTTCTTTCATTATAATAATTATCAACGAATAGTAAAGGAAATTGCATTCTAAACGGTATAGAAAACAGCATCTCCCCCCTTGTAGAAAAGTATTATAAGGTAATAATAAGAAGCAGTAAAAAAGGATTTCTTTGTATTTTTATACTTTTTTAAACTTTACTATTGCATAATAATAAAATGTGTTGTATATTTAAACAAATTAGTGAAGGTTAATTACAATAGAAATCATATTAATTGGAGGTAATCGTATGAAAGAGAAAGTTATTTTAGCTTATTCCGGTGGTTTGGATACCACCGCTATCATTCCCTGGTTAAAGGAGAATTATGATTATGAAGTAATCTGCGTATGTATCGACGTAGGTCAAGGAAATGAATTGGATGGTCTCGAAGAGAGGGCAAAGCTTTCCGGAGCCACCAAGCTCTATATCGAGAACGTGGTTGATGAATTCGTAAACGACTACGTTATCCCCTGTGTCAAGGCGAATGCTGTCTATGAGAATAAATATCTCTTAGGAACTTCCATGGCTCGTCCCGTAATTGCGAAAAGATTAGTTGAAATAGCAAGAATAGAAGGTGCTACTGCAATCTGCCACGGCGCAACCGGTAAGGGCAACGACCAAGTTCGTTTTGAATTAACCATTAAGGCTCTGGCTCCCGATTTAAAGATTATTGCTCCTTGGAGAATATGGACCATGGCTTCTCGTGAAGAGGAAATTGAATACTGTGAAAAACACGGAATTAATCTTCCCTTCTCTTCAGATAACAGCTATTCCCGTGATCGAAACCTATGGCACATCAGCCACGAGGGTCTGGAATTAGAGTTGCCCTCTAATGCACCTAATTATGATCACCTACTGGTACTTGGCGTATCTCCCGAGAAGGCACCGGATGAAGGAGAAACCCTCAGTCTTTCCTTCGAAAAGGGCATTCCTACCGCACTGAACGGCAAGAAAATGACCGCTACTGAGATTATTAATGAATTGAATGTACTTGGCGGTAAGCATGGGATAGGAATCGTAGATATTGTTGAGAATCGTGTGGTTGGTATGAAGTCCCGCGGTGTATACGAAACTCCCGGCGGTACTATACTGATGGAGGCTCATATGCAATTAGAAGAGCTTATTCTTGATCGTGCTACTATGACCGCGAAGAAAGAGGTCGGTAACCGCTTTGCCGATATCGTATACGAAGGAAAATGGTTCACACCTCTTCGTGAAGCATACCAGGCTTTTATCGATGTAACTCAGGAATATGTGACCGGTGAGGTTAAGCTTAAGCTCTATAAGGGCAATATAATAAAGCAGGGAACGACCTCTCCTTACTCCTTATATAATGAAAGCATTGCTTCCTTTACAACCGGTGACCTCTATAACCATCACGATGCAGAAGGCTTTATCAACCTCTTTGGCCTTTCCTTAAAGGTTCGTGCCATGAAGATGGCATCCCTGGACAAGGAATAAAGCGAAGTCACCTTACAATATAATGGGATTGATTATAACAGTGATACTCTAAAATTTAAGAGTAACAGCATACCTCACACACAGAATGCTGTTACTCTTATTTAATTAATTTTTCGGATATTTCCTTCATACCGTTTCAGAAATCGTTCTACTACCTTCTCATATCTCTCTTTATTCTTACAATAGCTCTCGGCATGCTTCGCACCGGCAACCAGATACATTGCCTTAAATCTCTTCTTATTATGATACATCTGCCTTGTCATATCTGCGGGAACCAGATTATCGATTTTTCCATGAATAAATAAAACAGGAGTTAGAGAATGACGGACCACACGGATTGGCGATACTTCGTTAAACCAAAAGCCCGCCCGCAGATAGGTAATAAAGCTCTCTATCGGCAGGAGAAAGCAGGGTAAATGGTAATACTGCTTTAATTGATGGCATAATAGCTGTGTTAAATCAGAATAAGCACAATCTGCAATTGCAAAGTTCACCCTGCGATCAATCCCCAAATGCATTAATACTGTAGCAGCACCCATAGATTCCCCATGGGTTACTATGATGCATTTCTCTCCAAAACGCTCATAGCACCAATCTACCAGCTTTTTCAAATCATACCTCTCATAAAATCCCATGGAGGTATATGCCTTTCCACTGTAACCATGATTGCGGTGATCGTAGATAATAACCCGGTACCCTAAGCGAAAGAACATCTTTGCATATTTGATCCCACTATATTTTGCATATCCGAATCCATGGCATAAGATAGCAATTTTTTCCGGCTTATCCTTCACTTCTGAAGCTACGTCCTCTTTAACAACCTGGCTTCTGCCATCTAGTAGCTCACAGGATAAGCGGTATCCATAATCAGACTTTAGTGTAAAAATCTCTTTTTCCCAGGAATAGTATTCCTCCGAGTCTATCCTATTACAATTAATCTCTCTTTGATAACCCTTTCCATAAGGCAGCATCCTAGGCTTAATTATCATATTTGACAAGCACCAAAGCCATTCAAATAACCATATTCCTATAATTATCTTCATATATACCCTCATAATGCCGCTAGGCGACTCTGTGACTAAAGTTACATATATAAATTCATCATCTCCAATTATTAATGTATTATTCTAATACTCCCTAAAGCGATTTATTGGGTAATTATTTTCGATATAAAACCAGAAACGATAAAAAGCTCTATGCTGTGAGATGATTGGTACGAACACAATCTCCATCACAGGCATAGAGCCAGTTTTCAAATTATTTTATTATCTTAGATGATCTTTTCCTTGTGGAATAAAACTATCAAATATAAAAAGCTCAAAATATCTTTGACTGCCCTTCAACTGCTCCTCTGTCTGAATGGTCCAGGCTACAGGCTTCGTCCGAAACAGCTTACGGCAAATCGTAAAGGATAATGCAGTTTTATACACATGATGAAATGCAATAAAATCCGGTTTTGTAAGAAAATTCAACAGCAAATGCTTTAACAGGAAGTATTGGACCACATTTCCCTCTATCTTCTCCTTGATAAAGTCTGTTGACAGTTGACCGCGAATTACCTCGGGATGATGCTTTCTGTACCACATAAGGCCAAAGGGATTAAAGGATTCGATTACATAGAAGCCTTTGTAGCCCTCAAGCAGTTCAGCTACCTTGCTACATAGCGGATCTGCTCTCCAGGGTATCTTCAGCTCTATGATTAACGGCACCCTTCCATTCACCAGCTCCAAGACCTCCTTCAAGGTTGGAATTCTCTCCTGAGATTGGAACAAAGGATAGGCCTGCAGCTCTTCGTAGGTCAGAGATGATACCTCTACCTCCGAATTACAAGCTCTTTTTAAATTATAATCATGTAATACAATCGGAATTTGATCCTTGGTCAGCTGAACATCGAGCTCTATTCCATAGCCCTTTTCCACTGCTAGGGCGAAGGCTTTCCGAGAATTCTCCGGTGCATCTGTTTCATTATTATGAAGTCCACGATGGGCATAGAGCCAACCATCCATGTCTTTGATATTCTTGTTCCGCTTAAGCTTTGGCATGACTGCCAGAAGGTATAATACGGTAATAATTAAGATAATAATTATGATAACCTTTAGTAACATAATAGCCTCCCAGCTGCAAGTACTTATTAATTATTTATAGGAGTTACTTAATCCTCCGAATCAAAATTCTCTATCAAATCCTTTTTTCTCATAGGTCTGGAATCTCCATGCTTTACAAATAGCATAGTGCATAAGGACGCCACTGAAAATACCACTGCATAAGGAAACAGGGTACGATAAGAGACATATTGCAGTAAGGCGCCTGAGACAATCGGAGTCAAAGTCTGCGCCGACATAGAGAAGGTGTAATATAAACCGGTATATTTGCCGATATCCGAGCCCTTACACATCTCAACTACCATCGGATAGGAATTAACATTGATTGCAGCCCACCCAATACCGGTAAAGGCAAACACCACATTGATCAGTACGGAGTACTCCGTAAATAACGCACCGCATAAATAAGAAGCAGTCATCATTACAATACCTGCAATAATCGTTTTCCTTCTTCCGATTCTTGTAGCTATGATACCGATGGGAATATAGCTGAAAATAGCTACTATCGTTGCAACCAGCAGAGAATCAGCAAAACCGCCGGCCTTTAGATTCCAAACCTGCTCTACATATCTGGAGTAAGCTGTAGTGACTGCGTTATAGGCTGTAAACCAAAGGAAAATAGAGGACAACAAGAAAATAAAGCTTTTCTTAACATCAGCCGGCATTTTATCACTGTCAGCTGAAGCTGTAGCTTCATTCTTCGCCTGCATTTTTTCGTTATTATGTACCGCTCCGGCTTCCAGATCAATGGTTGCAGCAATCTTTTTTTCACGGACTGTAATCACCAATAATACTACCGCAATTACCATAATACCCGATACAGAAAAGAATACAGCCTGATAATTCGTCCCTTCCTTTACTAATAGTTTAATCATAATCAGGGTATAAACACCGCCGAAGGCCCCCATTAGGTTAATAATGGAATTTGCCTTACTTCTCAAAGGCTTGGGGGTCAGATCCGGCATCAAGGCCACAGAAGGAGATCGGTAGGATCCCATAGCTATCAGTACTATTCCCAAAAACACCAGAAATAAGATTATACTGGCTTCTTTATTCGCAATTGGAATAAAGGTCATAGCTACCACTGCTACAAAGGTACCTCCGATAATAAAAGGCGTTCTCTTACCCAAGGGAGTATCTATCTTATCCGACAAAGAACCGAATAAAGGTAATAAGAACAGAGCTAAGATATTATCCAAGGCCATTAATATACCGATCACTGTTTCGCCTAGACCGAAGGTATTCTTAAGCATCAAAGGAATAATATTGTCGTACAACTGCCAAAAACAACAAATAGACATAAATGCAAGCCCCACAAAGAAAGTCCGCTTATAGTTTAGTCTCATACTTCCTCCTTTTTGCCTGCTTTTGCAGGCAACCCCATATTATTTTTGATTTGTAAAAATATATGCTCCAATTCCCACTGCGATGGTAAGATTCAGAGAATCCACATCCGGCGACTGGGGAATATAGATACTGGTTCCAACCTTGAGGTACGAATCCGCAAGCCCTGTTGCTTCATTCCCAAAGACTAGAGAGAAAAGCTCTGCTTTGGGACAATCCTGTAGTGTCAGAGTATTCTCACCGTTTAGCATAAAGGTGAACACCTCATGTTCTCCAAACTCTCTTCGATAATCTTCAAAGCTCTCATAGTGATGAAAATTCAACCTAAAAACCGCACCCATTGATGAACGGACTGTCTTTGGATGAAAAATATCGGCTCCAGGTAATATGATTGCAATATCATATATCCCAAAGCCCACTGCTGTTCGAAGTATTGTTCCAAGATTACCCATATTACTTGGATTTACTAACACGATATGCGGTCGATTAGCAGAGAGCTTACCTTCGTATTTATTAAAGATACCGACTACATAGCAGTTTTCCTTATCACTGAGCTTTTTGATTAATTTATTATTAAACTCCATGGTAAGCCTATTATCATCACAGAGCTTTCTAAGACTATCCTGGTCGGTAAAACTGGTATCCACAAGAATCCTTTTGACACTCTCCGGTCTTGCCTTAATCAGCTCATAGGTCGGGAAGGCACCTAAGGTGTAGGAATATTCCGCATCCTTTTTATATGGCTTTATCTGGCTTTGTTCTATACTGCTTGTATTATCATACTTCACGTCATTAACCTCCGAACTACTGATACACAAAAGATCGTATCATACTCTTTACGATACGATCTTTCTTTTATTATACTTAATTCAATGTATGAAATCAAATAAATTCCATCACTTTACAAACATTTATCAACTTCTGTATTATTAATTCTCATCCCATCTATTTGCTTTCAACACCCATAAAAACAAGAGCAAGCATACCAGGACCAGTATGAGTACCGATCACAGGTCCTATCTTCGAGATGATAATGTCCTTAACCGTTACTCTGCTTTGAATCAACTCTTTAAGTTCCATAGCTTGTTCCAGATCATCACCATGACCGATAATAATAGTTTGGGATGCTAGTTGTGTTCCTTCCTCCTCCAGCTTAGAAAGCATAAAATCAAGTTCAGCTTTGGTACCACGAATTTTTGTCACTACGGATAGCTTACCTGCCTGATCCGTACTGAGTACCGGACGAATCTTTAAGGCGGTACCTACCATCGCCTCTATGGAGCTGATCCTGCCTCCACGCTTTAAGAAAAATAAATCCTTAACTGTGAACCAATGACGAGGGCCTCTTTTATTTTCTTCTACCCATTCCTTAAGTTCGTCTATATTCATTCCCTGCTGTTTCTTCATAGCTGCATTCATAACCAGGAGTCCCTCACCGATAGAAGCACACAAGGAATCGATACTATAGATCTTCCGCTCAGGATAATCCTCCATCAGATCACGTATTACAACCTGCGAGGTATTAAATGTACCACTTAGTCCAGATGAAAAGGCTATGTACAAAATATCCATACCCTTCTTTAATATATCCTCAAAATACTCCATGAAAACCGCGGGAGTAATCTGTGTTGTATGAGCAACAGCTCCATTCTTCAGCTTCTGGTAAAAGTCCTCAATCGGTAACTCTCTTTCATCCGGATAATGATTAAACTCCTCATTATCTATACTAACTCCCATAGGAATTACTTTTATATCGTATTCATTGATAACACTCGCTGGTAGATCCAGTGTTGCATCACTGACGATTACATAATCGCTCATCGTATATAGCTCCTTTATTTTTCATTTTCAACCTGATATCTGCTCCTCGTACCTGCTATTTAACCTAGCACCTCGCAAGTATACACTGATAAAGGGAAGTATTTATTACTAACCTTTGAAACTGTTTGTACCAAGTGTGATAATTGCTTTTATATCTTCACACTACTAATTTATTCACTGTAAGGATTTTGTGTCAATTATTTTACAGTATTTACACCTGACATCTATTTTACAATACATTCCTACACATCGCAAGCTACAATATAACTACATTTTTATCCACAAAAAGTATGCTACGGTTCACAGCCTAGCTAAACATCATCCTATCCTAAAGAAGAAGATTGGAGATATACATTACAAAAGGTATCGTAACCATCGAAGTGATGGTTGATACGGCAAATAGCTCAGAAGCATAAAGATAATTCTTTTCATAGCGAATTGCAAACAGATTGACCGTTGCAGCAGTCGGGCAGGCTGCTGCCAAAACTGATGTCAGTATCACCACATTCGGAACATTAAATAATCGAAAGATAAACAGCATGGCTATGGGTATCAGCAGGAGCTTTATAAAAGAAATATAGTAAATTCTAAGCTTTACAAATAGCTTCTTAATATCTGTCTGTGCAATTGTTACACCGGCAACCAGCATCGCCAAAGGAGTATTCATATCACTGATATAAGTCAGGGTATCTTTCAATACTTCCGGCAGCATAATTCGTGTTATGAATAAAAGGAAGCCAACCACTGCTGCTATGATGGAAGGGGATAATAAAGCCTTCCCCATGGATTTAATATTCCTCTTATCGGACTTGGATCCCCCTTTACCGGTCATGATGATGACACCATGGGTCCAGACTAATAGGTTGAAGATGGTTAAATACGCCGTGATATAGAACACACCCTCACTTCCGAAAAGGCCTCCGGCCATGGGTATCCCGATAAAACCACAATTTGAATAGATCACAGCAAACTGCTCTATGGGAAGATTTTCCCGGTGCTTTTCTCCACGAAGCATCACTTTGCCTATGACAATTCCGAAGATATGAGTAATCACAGCCAGTATCAGCGATATGAATAGTCCGGATAATAGGGTTTCATCATATTCTCTTTGATATGATATGATTATTAGAACTGGACTTACCAGCATAAGTACTATGTCAGAGAGTTTCTTATTCGTGTTCTGATCAATCAGTCGTATACGATAACATATAATACCGATTAAAATAAGTAGAAACATAATTATAATTTGATAAAATGCGGTAGCTGCAAGAGACATGGATATAACCTACTTTCCTATCTATAATTCCATGATAAAAACTTGTTCATGGTGTTAGCCTTCGATCGTATATACACGGATATGCTTGCGGATCATTCATATATTTTATCGTATTATAGCGATCGATAATATATTATGCACTCTTTTACCCTGAGTAGCAAGTAAATTTTCAACTGGAATGAGGATATAAAATTGTAGGATATATATACAAATAGGAATAACTATGAGCAATTGTGCGTATTCTTGTCATAACATAATTGATAAAAATTGATGTTTCAAAGCGTGAAATGTACTAAATGATAGAGCAATCGGCATACAATTTAATATGCGGCAAGTCAACAAGATGATTATGAAAGAAATCTGGCTTACCTTAATCTACGAGATTCATGTATGGCAGAATTTTGGCTATGCATGATTTTTTATGCTTTTCATCGATATCCTTTGCCGATAAGAAAGGAATATAAATATGGGGTTCATAACACTAGTCCTGCTTGCTCTTTGTTTATCCACGGATGCCTTTGCAGTTGCCATAACAAATGGCATGTGCAGTGATAAGGTAACAAAAAAGCATGCCCTAATAACTGCTTTTACCTTTGGATTTTTTCAAGCATTGATGCCGGTGCTGGGATATACTCTGGGAAAAGTTTTTTCTGACATCGTAAGTCTCTACCAGCATTGGCTTGCTCTCCTGCTTCTCGGGTCGATCGGTATTAATATGCTGGTCGATACCTATAAGGAGTGGCATGGTACCGTAACTATATGCATGAGTCGAAACCTGTTTAGCATGAGAAATCTTGTGCTACAGGGAATCGCTACAAGTATTGACGCCTTGGCAGCCGGTGTTAGTATTGCTGTACTAAATATCAATATCCTACCCGCCGCCTTCCTGATCGGGCTGATTACTTTTGTTCTTTGTGGCCTTGGCGTATATATCGGCAAAAAATTCGGTTCCTTATTAGGTCTGCGTGCCAGGCTGGTGGGTGGTATCGTTCTAATTGCTCTAGGCCTAAAAATATTCATAGAGAATCAGTTTTTATAATATAAACACAAAGATTCCAATCCTATAGAATGAGATTGACTTATGACACCCTATTCCAATGTAATAACAAAGCTTGATAATTAATAGAATTTGTTGGATAATATAAAGAGACGGCATCTCATGAAACGAGAGGAGAATACAGATGAGCTATGAAGCATGTTTTGAAAAGCTGCCGAAGCTTGAGACGAAACGATTAATTCTTCGCCAAATAACCGATAGTCCCTCCGACGGAAATGATAGTCTGGAGTTCATCAATGACTACAGTGTATATCGTTATTGGGGATTATATGACGAATCAAAGGATACCAATGGTAGGCATCGTCCAAAGAAGAAGGTCAAGCTGGATTATCACTATAACGCTACTATGAAGGAGTACCGTGCCCACCGTGAGCTGACCTGGCTTATGGAGCTTAAGGATTCTCATAAGGTCATCGGAGAGATTGTGCTTTATGATTTTCGATTAAAGAAGCAGGCGGATATCGGATATCGCATCAACAAGGAATATTGGGGTAAGGGCTTTGCTTCTGAGGCTGGACAAGCTATGGTCAAATTAGCCTTTGAATATATGGGATTGACCCGCATTCAGCTACGCTGCTTTGCCGCTAATCATGGTTCTATCCGAGTTGCCCAGAAGCTTAATTTCACTCAGGAAGGCTTTATTAAGCAAGGGGCCATACTGAATGTCATGACGGACTATTATATCTTTGGACTACTACAAGAGGACTATAATAAGAACCCGATCGATGATACTATAGTAGCTCTGAAGGATGTGTGAATTGCTTTTTAATTCACACTATTGACCGGTTGAGTTTGTTTCGCATCACATATATATTATAATTTTTTTCAAGGAGGATTCTTATGAAGGTATTATTTATTGGAGGGACCGGAACCATCAGTACTGCGATCACACAGCTTGCTCCCAGCTACGGCTTTGATTTATATCTATTGAACCGTGGTAACCGCACTGCGCTGGTCCCGGATGGTGTTAAGATCATCGAAGCAGATATTAATAACGAGGCCGAGGTTAGAGAGAAGCTTCAGGATATGACTTTTGATGCTGTGGCGCAGTTTATTGCCTTTGACACAGAGGCATTAAAGAGAGATGTGCGTCTCTTTACCGGCAAGACGAAGCAGTACATCTTCATCAGCTCTGCTTCCGCCTATCAGAAGCCTCTGTCAAGCCCCTACATTACAGAGAGCACTCCCCTGTCCAATCCCTACTGGGAGTACTCCAGAAAAAAGATTGCTTGCGAGGAATACCTGATGGAGGAATACCGAAATAACGGTTTCCCGATCACAATTGTTCGTCCCAGTCATACCTATGGCTATTTTGATGTTCCTCTGGCTCTACACGGTAAGAACGGCAGCTATAGTGTTATTAACCGTATGAAGCAGGGTAAGAAGGTAATTATACATGGGGATGGGAACTCCCTTTGGACAGTAACTCACAATTCCGATTTTGCAAAGGCTTTTCTCGGTCTGGTGGGTAATATCCATGCCATCGGAGAAGCGGTTCAGATCACTTCGGATGAAAGCCTTACCTGGAATCAGATATATGCTATTATCGGCGACGCTCTGGGCGTTAAGCCCAACATAGTCCATATCCCCTCCGAGACCTTAGCCAAAGCAAGTCCAAGCTTTATTGGCGGTCTTCTCGGTGATAAAGCACATACTGTTATCTTTGATAATTCTAAAGTCAAACGTCTTGTTCCCGGTTTTAACGCAACCATCCGGTTTGATCAGGGAGTACGAATGACCCTTGCATATATTGAGCAGCATCCGGAGTATCAAAGAACGGATCCGGAATTTGATGCATGGACGGATAAAATGATTGAAGTCTATGAAGCAATGGAAAGTAAACTTCCGATCCTAGAATAGGTTCCGGGGAAAGGCATAATACTTATGAAAACTCTTTATATCTCCGACCTGGATGGGACTCTCCTGCACCCCAATGTGGAGCTGTCAGAAAAGACCATCGACATCCTGAATGAATGTATCCGACAAGGAATGCTGTTCAGTGTAGCAACTGCCAGATCTATCGCATCTGTCAAGCCAATCCTAAGGGAGGTTCATGTTACTGTTCCTGTGGTCTTAATGAACGGTGTATGCATCTACGACTTAACGATGAATGAGTACGTAAACATCGAATATCTTCCAAAGAACAGTATTATTAAATTGATGGCAGTCATTCGCGAATACAACTTGAAAGGCTTTGCTTATTCCATTAAGAATGGTGTTATGTCCACCTACTATGAGGATCTGAGCACTCCGGCTATAAAGAACTTTTATCAGGAGAGAGTTGACCTTTATCAAAAGCGCTTTACACAAATTGATGATTTCAGTGACCTGGTTGAAGAGCCATTAATATATTTCTCTTTACTGGATCATCATGATAAGCTGGTCCATATATACGACGCAATCAAGGAGATCCCAGATCTGAACTGTGTCTTCTACAAGGATAATTATTCCCCGGATCTATGGTATCTGGAGACATATAGTAAGACAGCCTCCAAATTTCATGGGCTGCAGTTTCTGCGCTCTCATCTGAAGCTAGAGCAAATTATATGCTTTGGAGATAATCACAATGATCTTCCTCTATTTGAAGCCAGTGATTATCGCATAGCCGTCGCTAATGCGGTTCCCGATCTTAAGGCAAAAGCAAACCAGATCGTCGGTTATAATTATGAGGATGGTGTGGCGCTGTGGCTTAAGAATAATTATATAAAATAAAGATATGGGATTGTTCTATCCTATATAAATCAGTAAGGCAACCTACTTCAGCCTATTCAGCTACCGGATTATACAACGTAATATCCCGATAGCTGTGGGCGAGGTTTGTTGCCTTTTTTGTTCCTATACAACTTAATTTATGATACGGTTAATTACTGGTCAGGGAGTACTCAGTTTGATATAGGCAGATCTCTTCCATATACCTCTATCTGAGTCAGGGCTGGGAATGGAGATGGATCCTCAGACTTGATTAAGTTTGATAGTTCAATCCATTCAATCCGCTTTTCCTTAAAAGATATAATATGTGGGAGGCTGCTTTTCTCCAATTCTACCACCATCTCATCTTGATTCGAAAAAGTAAGTGTTACTGATTTCCACCAGTTATCATGGGGAAAATCAGCTCTGGTGTAGAGTACCACCCTGTCTGCTTCTATCACTCTTCCAAACTCAAGACGAAAGGCTGCATCATCACGCCTGTTGATTCCCCAGGAGGCATAAGGCCACTCACCATGACTGTCATTTATGATTATTCCATCGATTGCATTTTTAGCTGCAAATACTGCTTCCCCTCTGGTTTCTACATTAGCGGATGCGTGAGGATAGCAAGACGGCTTGCCATGCTGATCGTAGACATTAATCGCCAGATTCCGGTAAGCCAATATCTCATAATCAAAAGCCTCCCTAGCGGTCAGCAAATGCTTGCTCCCAGAGAACGCTTTCGGAGACAGATTCAATCTTTTATCGCCGAAGGGAATCTCATATACTACGTCACTGGTTACATAGACCAAGGATTTTCCCAAGGCATCATCGAATTGCAGCCAAACATAACTAGGCTTCCTTGAGCATTCCAATACAAGCCTGTCTCCCTGGCAATATTCCCTGGTGTATGCAAGATTTACTTCCTTTACTCCTCGGCTCTCTGCTAAAATATTGGAAGCTTGATCTAATATTTTTAAGCATAGTTCTACCATATTAATCCCCATTTCTGTTACTTATTAATTTGCTCTTATTGTCCCTGATTTTCTGTATCCAGCCATTCGATTTCCTAACACAATTAGGGTTCTAAAAGGCTGTTTCTTGTATTTCGTCATACTTTATAGACTGCCTTGATTTCTGTTATAATTTCATTCTTTCCCTTCACCAGCTGGTAGCATACCGCCGGAATTCTTGCCATAGGATATAGCAAATTCGTATTGGGGTCAGCTACAATAATCGTTCCCTTCCCATCACCTTGTATAGAACTGACTCGGCACATAGAATACTCGTTCTCAACCTGAGCCATAGCTGCATCCTCCGTCAGTCTTTCCCCTTTAACGTCAATCGCAATTCCAAAACCACAATCATAGGCTGAGCATTCTATCTCACTCATAATACGATGCTTTCTGATGTGTCCTTCTTCCGTCGGTGTTATCCTCGTCTCAACCCGAATTCCCGGATATGGTGACCATATGGAGGTTACCTCCGTATCGATTACTTGAAACTGCTCACATATTCTACGGACATACACATATCCGCCTATATAAAAGGCAAGCATGCTGTCGGGAGCCGCCTCATGTAATTCATAGTTTGACTTTGCCACATGGAAGGCAAACCTGGTATCATAAGCGAACTTTCCGTATTTTGCAGGAGTCTGTCCATGACCGAAGGGACTGAAGCTTCCTGATACATATGCGGTTGTATGGTTTGGATAACGGTGAAGCAGCATATCTGCATAGGGAAGTAGCTTCTGCTCCTGTAACTGAGGCATGGGCTCGGAATTAGCCCTCCAAAAGGGATGGTCATCGGGTAGCATCAATATTGCAAAGGTCTTTAAGGCCCAGTAGGGAGAGGCTGGACTGTTGTATCGTTCTCCCATGACTAGATTTGGATAGCCGTAACCGATGGTTAAGATATCATTACGGTCGAAAATCGGTCTTCTCACCCAATCACATAGATGCCTTGTAATCAAGCCCTTCATAACTCCAATCGAAAAGGGAGTTACACCTGCCATTAGGCAGGCGCTAAAGAAGCTTACCTGTGAGAAGCGATAAGTGAGAGACCGTCCATAGGGCAAAGCCGCACCATGATCATCGAACCAGTAGATAAATTGCTTTGCAAAGACCTCTGCTCTCTCCTTATAACACTTGCATCGCTTCGGATCCTCCTGCTCCATGATGGAGGCATAGAACAGACTATAGAAATGGATGGCAAAGGACACATAGTAGTCCTTTTGTCCGGAATCTCCGTCCTGGTACCAGCCGTCACCGAGATAGAAGGTATCTGCCCCCTCTAAATAATGCTCCAGCTTCACCTCATCATACTTTCTACCCAGCTTTTTCAATGCAATATTGACAAGCACCGCAAACAAAATCCAGTTACAAACCGGAAGCTCGTACTCATTGATGCCGTAGAGCCAGTCTGCCAGATGATCCTTCTCCTTTTCATCTAGGGGATCCCATAGCTTTTCAGGTGCAAGCACCAGACCATAGGCAATTGCCGCCATCTCCACAAAGCGCTGGTCAAAGGTGCGGAATCCGCCCCAATATTCCTCCCCCTCAGGATCAGTTCCGGCAGCAAGTCCCTCCCGGTATATCTCTTCCAATATCGAAGATCTTCCTCCGCCTGCCCAGTAAGGAACCAAGCCCCATAGCGGTCTGGAAAAGCCCTCTAAACCTATGGCCTTCCGGTCATAATTCGTTGCAGTAACTCCAAGATTTACTTCTGCTCTCTTCTCACTATAGTAAGGAATCAACGGATTCACAATCTCTAAAAGCAGGTCTTGAAAATCTCTTTTGCTGTTTAAGCTTCCTTCCCATTCCCTTCTCATAATAAACGTCATACCTTTCTCATAACCTACAAATGGGCTGTTGCGAGACAATTACAAACAAATAAGGTGAGGATAATAGCATCCCATACTGGATAATCTCTTATAAGAGATTATCCAGTTCGCGAGCGCGTTCGCATATATACAAACAAGCTTGCATATGCTCACTTTGCTTTCGCGCAAATGCACTGTTTGACGAACAGGCTGCTGTTTTGTAAGACAATAGCAAACTTATATGTTGGATAGTGGCTTACAAAACAGTAGAATGTCCGGCAACCTGTGTGTGAGGGATGCTATTATCCTCGCCTTATAATGTTAATTTAATTTGCAACAGCCCCTCTGCAGGTGTATATGTAATTACCAATACAATTTCCACTCTTTATGAAGTCTTGTCAATGCCTCCATATAGAAATAATCTCCCCAGGAATTACACTCATCCACCCCGTAATGATTACAGGTATTGTAGGGGGAGTGATTAGAGTAGGTGCTGTGCAGCACTAATCCATTGGAGGCCTTTGGGTTCTTTACTGCATAGTTATCATATAGGGACTTCATAATCTGCTTGGCAAGCTTCCTGTAGGTTGTAGCTTCCTCCTGCTTCAAATACTTAGTCATTTCCAACATTCCACAGGCTGCAATGGATGCCGAGGAGGAGTCTTTTGGCTGATCATCCCCGTCTGTGAATTCAAGGTCCCAAAATGGCACCATATCCTTAGGGAGATGGCCCAGAAAATATTCTGTCACTCGCTTAAAGATCTCAATATATTCCTCTCTCCTCGTATACTTGTAGGCAAGTGCACAGCCATATATTCCCCATGCCTGACCTCTGGCCCAGGCAGAACCGTCACGATAGCCCTGGCAAGTCGCACCATGATCCGGTGCTCCACTTACCATATCAAAAAAGAAGGTATGCCAAGTAGAGTAATCCTCTCGAATAACATTCTTAATTGTTGTATGTATATGCTTTTCGGCAATATCACGGTATTTGTTGTCACCGGTCTCCTCCGATGCCCAGTATAACAAGGGGAGATTAAGCAAGCAATCTATTATAAGCCTATAATTTTCAGGCTGATTCATAGGTCCCCAGGCTTGAATGAATTCTCCTAGCGGATGATACCTGGTGATTAGCTGGTCAGCCGCTTTGATGGCTGCTCTTTTCCCATTTTCATACCCTGTTAGCTTATAGCCTGCAACACAGGACGGCGAATACAAAAACCCCATATCATGGTGATCCACCTCAACCTTATCCTCGATTCTCTGTAAAAAGCTGTCTATTTGAATCTCAGCAGCCTCTTTCAGCCTCTCGTCTCCAGAATACTCATAGGCAAGCCATATCTCTCCGGTCCAGAAGCCTGTGGTCCATTCACGGTTTTCAATAGGCCTATAAAAATTGTTCTCGCTGTAAGCATTTTGAAATTGATAAGTAAACTCAGGAAGATTATGTATGATATGTTCCGTCGCGAACCGGAGTGCCTCTCTCACTTCCCCGTCTGTAATCGCGGGCATATTCTCATAATTCATAGCAATCACTCATCCTTTCTCCTCCATAACGGACCTTCCTTACCGATTGCTTTTGTCTTATCCCTTTAATCCGGTATTGGCAACTCCTTCCACAAAGTATTTTTGTAAGCACAAAAATACGATGATCACGGGAATCAAGGACATGACCGACCCCGCCATAATAAGACCATATTCAGCGGAATACTGTCCGATAAACATCCTTAAGCCTAATTGGATTGTTTTCTTTGTCTCTGTCTTTAGATAAATCAAGGGTCCCAGATAGTCATTCCAGGTGTTAACAAATGTGAAAATTGTAAGGGTTGCTAAGGCAGGTCTGGATAAAGGCAGCATTATCTTGGCATATATCCCGTATTCGTTCATGCCGTCAATCCGTGCCGCCTCACAAAGGTCATCGGGTATCCCCTCATAGAACTGCTTCATCATGAAGACCCCGAAGGCCGAGAAAGCCTGTAAACAAATCATGGCCAGCAGTCGATCATTTAGCCCCATAGAGCGCATCATAATGAACTGCGGAACCATGTATACCTGCCATGGCATAGCAATCGTTGCAATATAGGCAAGAAATAGAGTATTTTTATTTTTAAATTCCAGTTTTGCGAAGGAGTAGGCTGCAAAGCTTGAAGTAAGCAGCTGAAAAAAGGTAACGATTATTGTTAAGGCAACCGTATTCTCCACAAACTTTAATAGAGGAATTTTTGTCCAGATTTTAATATAATTATCCCATTTTGGCAATTTAGGAATCCATACGAAGGGATCCATTAAGAATACTTCACGGTTGGACTTTATTGAAGCCGATAGCATCCATAAAAACGGAACAAGCATGAATGCAGTGATAATCAATAAAACAAGATATATCCAGAATTTCTGAACCAATGCACTTTTTCTTTTTGACCGATAAGTAGTCTTCAATGCTTTATTACTCATATCAGTTCCTCCTTTCCTAATTTACTTATGCATTTAACTTCTTTTCATATCGAAACTGTATGATTGTTATAATAAGGACCATTACAAACAATACCATTGCGATAGCACTGGAATATCCCAACTTCCAATAGTTGAATGCATTCTGATAAATATAGTAAACTAGAACTGCAGCCGAAGTGCTTAATTTGCCGTCTCCCCCTCCGGCTAACATAACCGCTATGTCATATACCTTAAAGCAATTAATCGTTAACATAACCACAACAAAAAAAGTCGTCGGTCTCAATTGGGGCCAGGTAATAAACCGAAATTTCTGCCAAGTGTTAGCACCGTCCAAACCACCTGCTTCGTATAAATCGGCTGAGATACCTTGAAGTCCGGCTAAATATATCACCATATAGTAACCCATGTATTTCCATACACTGAACAGAATCAAGGTCACAAGCACCAGATTACCACTGAACCATTTGGGAAGATCCTGCTGAGGCACCCCAAAAATCGTCAGTAATATGTAATTTACAGGGCCCTTGGAAGGATGAAAAATCATACTCCATACCGCTGTAATGGCTACTAATGAAGCAACATAGGGAAAGAAGGCCACAGTTCGAAGAAAGCCCCTTGCCCTGACCTTCTGGTTTAGTAAGATTGCAAGTGCCAAAGCTGCTATCATAGTAAGCGGTACCGTACCTATTACATAGATAATTGTATTTCTAAGTGCAGATAGAAAAAAGGTATCTGTAACCAATTTTTTAAAATTGTCTAATCCGGCAAAGGTAATCGGATTACTTCCATCCCAGTTCATAAAAGCCAATCCAAAGGCCAAGACCACTGGAATGAGAGTGAATATGGCAAACCCAATAAAATTAGGAGCAATGAAAGAGTAGGCGATCAGCTCTCTTTTCACTTTCTTACTTATCCTTCGCTTCGATTTGTCTGGTTTCTTTTTATCCATTTTAATATTCGAAAGCCCAAGAAGGCTTAAACTCCTTTCCCCAATTTGCATTGTTTCATATTACTACTTGTATTTCTGATTGATCGGGGTAGCTTAATCGTCACAGTCTTCATTCTTTTACTAAGTCGGGGCTGGTGAATGCCAGCCCCGACCATAAACTAGTGACGAAAGCATTACTCGGTTTGTTAATAATACTAATTTCCCAAGAGCTTTCCAACTTCTTCATTCATTTTTTCAATGCCTTCATCAATGGTAATCTCACGGTTCATAATTGATTTATGGTAGGTATCCAGAATAACATTAATTTCAGATACATTCTCTGCATAAGGAACCTCCAGATACAGATTAGATACTTGCAGTGCTTCCTTGCTTGCTACATCCGTCGGGAAGCCCGTTAAGCCTGCAATAATACTAGAAACCTCATCATTCATCAGTGCAGGGAAGTTACCTGTCTCCGCCATAATCTTTGCTCCTTCTGCACCGGCTACCCAACTTACGAAATCAAAGGCTGCCTGCTTCTGATCGGATACGCTGGTTACGGCAAGCCCTGTAATGGTTCCAAGGGTTGAACCCGCTTCCACTCCCTGAGCATGAGGATATTTTACCATACCCCAGTTGCCGCATAGGGAAGCATCGTATTCACCGCTACCGATATTTTTAATCAAGGTGGATATAAACCAGGAGCCCATGTTCATTAGAGCCACATCACCACCGGAGAAAGCTGCAGAGTAATGTAATCCTTCAGCACTTAAATCTGCATAATTTCTGCAAATCTGGTCATCCTCCTGTTTTAATACCATCTCATAATAGGGTTTAAAGTAATCATACTTTCCACTTAAGACAGAGTTCTTTCCATCAAGCACTCCGAATAACTGAACCGCACTTCTCCAGGTATGATAGTGTGTTCCGTAAACCTGAGAACCAAAGGTTGGATTAGCTACCTTTCTTGCAAGAGCATCATACTCCTCAAAGGTCATGTCGTTAGTAGGATAGGCAACTCCTGCTGCATCGAATATGTCTTTATTATAATATACTACCCAGAAATCATTACGGAAAGGAAGCTCGTAGAGATTACCGTTCACTCTGATCTGGCTATCAACACCGCCATACTGGCTTAAATCAATACCGGCTGCGGTTATGTAGCTTTCCAAGGATTCCAGTGTGTTTTTGGAAACCAGGGTTGCATAACCAGGAACGTCCTTAATCGTTACTACGTCAAAATCAGAACCACTCCCGGAAAGCTCCGTTGCAAGTACGGTCATATAATCAGTAGAACCCAGATCAACCATTTCGATGGTAACATTCGGGTTCGCTGCTTCATAAGCTTCCTTTATTGCCACCCAATATGCAGTAATATCTTTATCCCATATTGCCCACTTTAACGTGATCGGTTCTGCTTCCGGCTCTGGTTCCGTCGTTGCTACAGGAGCAGCTTCGGCGGGAGCTGTTGTAGGTGCTACCGTTGCTACATTATTATCCGCTGGCTCCGCCTTTTTTGCACATCCTGATAATAGTGAAGTCAACATTACCACTGCGAGTAGAACAGTTAAAAGCTTCTTCATAAAATAATCCTCCCTTTTACATTTGATTAAAATAGTTCTTGCGTAATCCACAAGGATCACTGTGTCTCTAGTATAAAGTCTTTTCTGCCATTTTTACATGGCTTATTTAAATATTTCATTCAAAATATTTACGTAAATTATTTTAGACTGAGCAAAAGATATATTTTTTTTGATAAAGATGCATTATTTCTTTTACTTTACCTGCTAGTGCGTCTCATTATGCTTTTTACCTTTCAAAGTAGCTCTCCATGTGCTAAAATACTCTCATAACTGGAAATGTCACACAATACATAATTATCCTTGGGAAGGCATGATAATTAATATGAAAAAAACACGAATCCGATTCTTACGTACTATACGGGCCCGTATCCTATTAAGTACCATTTCAGTAATTGTTATCATAAGTGCCATTATAGCCTCAATCAGTTATATTGTTGTATCTACGAACCTCAGACAAAATATGATCCAGACATCAGAGACCAAGCTTTCCTTCCTCTGCTCCTCTATTGACTCTAACATAAATGTTATGAAGGGTTTTATACGATCCTGCCTGATCAGTAGTAAGATTAAGAATTTTGTATTAGAAGGAGAGACAGATAATAACAGCATCAAGCGAGAAGCCAATGATTTCATAAGAGAAATCTACTCGTCAAATGCTTCTCTCCGATCTCAGTTAATCCGTCTCGTCATTATCGGTAAAAATAGAAGTGACATCATACAGGTTGTTGAATCTCCCTATTCCACCATAGCCGTATCCGCTGACGCCATCCTATCACTTCCCTTTTTTAAAACACTCCAAGATAGCCCCGGTGAGGTTACAACCGGAATCCTGCGAGATCCATTCTTCACTACAAAAGAAGTTCCCATGATTCCCTTTGTACACTCCATTGGTCATCCCTACAAAGCCGGTGAAATCGGTTACATATTTACAGAAATGTCACTGAGTGTTATTACCGCTCCCATCCATAATTATCTCTCTGAGACAGACAGCTATCTATTCTTCCGAATTGGCGATTATCAGTATCAGTACATAGAAGAAGCCTTAGTCCCCTACTCAGGTACTTTTGAGGTCATAGAGGATCTCTCCGACATTGCATTAAGTAACAATACAATAATTCAAAAGGTCCGTAATCCGGATACAGAAGGGGAAAAGGTTTTCATCCTGATATCCCGCCCTCTTGATACAGATGGCTGGTATGTGACAGAATGCCTGGATGAAACCGCATTATCCAAGAATATATTCAGGGCTTTTTTTCTGATTGCCCTGTATATCCTAGCTGCCTCGAGTTTTATCAGTATTCTTTTATCCTGGTTCTTATCAAAGACCGTTAACGTTCCGGTGAAAAAACTAAAGGAACGTATGAAACAGATCGAGAACGGCGATTTCGAACGGGATCCCTCCACAGAATGGGAACACGAGCTTGGTGATATCGGTAAGAATATTAACGATTTATCAGAGAATGTTCGAATATTAATGAATCAGCGAATTGAAGACGAAAGGCAGAAGAAGGATTATGAATATAAAATGCTACAAAGCCAGATAAACCCGCATTTCCTATATAATACATTGAATTCGATTAAGTGGATGGCAACCATTCAAAACGCTCCCGGGATTGCAGAAATGACAACATCCTTATCCAGATTATTAAAGGATATCTCCAACGGAACGACCAATCTGGTAGAGATAAAGCATGAAATCTCCTTACTGAATGATTACTTCACCATACAGCAATACCGCTATGGCGGGACGATTACCCTTCGTTATAATATAGAGGAGGAAGCATTAACCTCCTGCTACATACTTAATTTTACGTTACAACCAATTGTGGAAAATGCTATCTTTCATGGGATTGGACCAAAAGGCAATGCCGGGACCATTGACATTCACCTTTATAAGGATGAAAACAGGGATATACACATTGATGTTACGGATGACGGGGTAGGTATGGATCCTAGCGTTGCAGCAAACTTGCTTCATAGTGAGGGACCGACGGAATCCTCCTTTTTCAAGGAAATCGGAATCAGCAATGTTCACAAACGGCTTCAATACCAATTTGGAAGCAAATATGGTCTGTCCATAGCAAGTAAACCCGGTGAATTCACAAGGGTGTCCATTCTCCTACCATTTCAAATCAATTATACACAAGGAGAAACACATAATCCGGAAGTATCGTGAGAATGACCGAAGTAGACTTAAATAAGATTGAATTTGTGCTACCGCCTAAACTCGCGGGTTTGCGGCATAATGGAGGGTAAGTATGATTAATTTATTAATAGTCGATGATGAACCTTTGGTTCAGGCAGGAATCAAGTCTATGTTAAATTGGGGAAGCTACAATATCAACATAGTCGGAACTGCTGCAAACGGAGCAATCGCCTACGAAATGATCAATGAATATTCCCCAGATATCGTCATAGCAGACATTAAGATGCCTGTTATGAGTGGGCTTGAGCTAACCAAAAAGTGTTATGAGGAAGGAAGAACTCTACCTGTCTTTATTATTCTGACGAGCTATGAGGAGTTTCAGTTCGTGAAGGAAGCGATAGTCTATCAGGTGGTCGACTATCTGATAAAGCTGGAGCTAACACCGAAGATACTTGAAGAAGTAATAAAGCGTGCCATCGCAAAAGTATCAGAGCTTAACCATGCTAATAATCCGACCACTACTTCACTTAACAGTATCTACATACTTAGAGAACAATTTTATACCAGACTAATCTTCAACCTCTTTGAATCCGAACAGCATTTTAATATCCAATCGAATCATCTTAATATCAGCTTCGACTATGAAGCCTTTACTGCATGCTATGTAGAATTCAACAGCGAAAAATCCAATGAAATGTCTGCGGATAAGCGTCTCAGCCTTTATACCAGCAGTCTGCAGATTGCTAGCGAGTTGGCCGCCAAATACATCCCTTGTCATGTCCTATCTTTGGATATGAAACACTTTGTAATCATCTTTTTTCTTGATAAAAAGATATCACCGGATTATAAAGCACTGATCAAGAATGCGGTGGACCAGGTTTCTACCATGCTTTTTAATTATTATAGCGTTATTGTATACGCAAGCATAGGAATGGTGGTTAAATCACCACTTCAGATAGCCGCCTCCTTTCAGGATGCGAAACAGATATTCACCCAGGTCAATCAGGAAAAGCCTATCCTGTTTGCTGATGATATCTCCTACCTTAAGCAGCATAAAAATGTATTTAACATCTCCTTGTTTAAAGAAGATATCCGGAAAGCCTATACTGAATTTGATGAAAAGGCTCTTTACGATATATTTACTTCTGTTATACATCTATTTAAGAACCACACAACTCATTATGTACAGGCTCTGGATGCTGCGGGGAACATACTCTACCTATCCCTTTCCCTGCTTAACAATGGAGAAAAGATTGTATCCGAGATATTTGAGAATAGGAATAACGGCTATCGGTCTCTTTACGAACTGACCAGTGTCGTCCAAATTACCCAGTGGCTGACACAGCTACGCGACGGTCTTTGCGATAGCTTCACCCGGCATAATAAGGATTATAAGAACCATATTGTAATTAATGTAAAGAAATATATTAACGATCATGTAGAGGAAAAGCTGACCTTGAATAAGGTTGCGGATGCCTTTAATATCAGCCCCAATTATCTAAGTATTCTTTTTTCTAAATATAATGAGGTCGGTTTTACGGATTATATAAATCATTGTAAGATAGATGCCGCTAAGAAGTTAATGACAGAGCACAGACTTAAGATATACGAGATTTCCGATGTTCTTGGTTTCGAAAGTGCTTTTTATTTTAGTCGTGTCTTCAAAAAAGTAACCGGTATTTCACCACGTGATTTTATGTCTCAGATTGAAGCGTAGGCTCTAGAATGGGAGCCCAGTGGGCTTTTTATTTCATGGGACGTAAAATCCAACGAAATAAAGCAAGGATAAATGCTGCTGTCCTTGCTTTATAAATAATAAAATATGCTTCGTTAGCCCTTATCCATATGAATACGAGGGAAACGAAGTTCCATTCATCTGCTATTCTAAATAGGTGAGGATATCCCTCAATCTGCTTACTCGGATTCCCTCATAGTCTTTATGTTCCTCTGGGTCCTCACTAATCCAGATGGGCATTATCCCTGCACCGATTGCTCCTGCAATGTCATTCTTATAATAATCACCTACATAGACTGCTTCCTCCGGTGTTACACCAAGCCGTTCACAGGACAAAGCGAATATCCGGGAATCCGGTTTTGCAAAATCATGTTCTCCTGATACAATAATATCATCAAAATACTCTGCAATCTTTACCGTATTGATCTTTTCTCTCTGTACAGAGGAAAATCCGTTTGTAATAATCCCCAGTTTATATCTTCCCCTTAGTGTCTCCAAAACCTCATATAGCTCCGGATATGCGGTTGTCAGCTTACCGAACACTTCATTCCGCTCCGTTATAAATTCCTCAACCGTAATAGGCAGCCTCCAAAGCTTATTCAGTCTGACATAAAATTTCTCCAATCCACTGTATCCATTCTCATCAATCTCAATCATATATTCGATCAAGGCTTCTCTTGTACAATCATAAGGATTATCCTTACTATATCGGTCTATAAGGTAGCTACAAAATCGTAAAAATGCATCCTTACGATCAACCAAAGTTCCATCGACATCAAAGATGACTGCTTTTTTCTTATTCAAGGGCTTATCCTCCACGTAATTACTTCTGATCTTTTGCTTGCATTAATTTGGCATACTTACAAACAAGCTTGCTGCGCAACCTTGCTTGTAGTATGCTCACTACGCTTTCATTATATCATGAACATAAAGCGTGTTCATGATCTCCAGCTCCGATCGCATACTTACAAACAAGCTTGCTGCGCATCTTGCTTGTAGTATGCTCACTACGCTTTCATTATAATATAGATTATTGTGCTAAACAAGGGCTTTCTGGCAGCAAGTGTTCCTGGAATGATGCAGCGAAAATGCTTCTATATTCTGATGGCTTTCCTATTATTATTATTTGGATATTCTTTTAATAAATGAATTTTAAAGAAGATTATTACACAGAATAAATATATGTTTGATATGATGGAAGGAGTTTTCTATATGTATAGCATACAAGACTGTTATGTTCTCTCAAACGGAGTAAAAATCCCCTGCGTCGGCTTTGGAACCTGGATGCTTCCAAAGGAGGATATCACAACGGACATCGTGAAAACTGCAATTGAATGTGGCTATCGCCACATTGATACAGCCTTTGCATATCAAAATGAAAAGTCAGTCGGCAGAGCAGTAAGAGAATCCGGTCTAAAGCGAAGTGAATTATTCGTCACAAGTAAATTAGATAATCCGGATCATGGTTATGAAAAGACCTTGAAGGCCTTTGAGATAACCATGGATAACCTTGGGTTGGATTATCTAGATCTGTACCTGATACACTGGCCTATTCCATTGGCCTACAGAGACTGTTGGAAGGAAGTTAACGAGGGAACATGGACAGCCTTTGAGGAGCTATACAGCGAAGGTAAAATAAAGGCCATCGGAGTAAGTAATTTTTTAGAGCATCATATCGACGCCCTACTGGAAACTGCCAAGATTGCACCTATGGTAGATCAACTGGAGATACATCCTCAGTACACCCAACGTGAAACAGTGAATTATTGCAAGGAGAAGCGGATGATAGTAGAAGCCTGGAGTCCTCTGATCAAAGGTCAGATGGATCATCCGGTCTTGATTTCTATTGCTTCAAAATACAACAAAACAACAGCTCAGGTTCTGCTTCGCTGGAGCATTCAGCATGGTCATCTTCCCCTCCCCAAGACCAACTCTAGAGATCGTATGCTGGAAAATGCTGATATCTTTGATTTTGAGCTTTCTTCTGATGATATCGATGCATTAAGAGCTTTGGAGGTTTATGGTCTCACAGGCCATCATCCAGATTCGGCACCATTTTAAACACTTCCTATGGGAATAATGTGTAAACTCACTAAAAATGGCAGCTCTTCGTTTCATTATGGATATCATAAAGTACGAAGTCGCTGCCCTTATATATTGTACCTGGCCTATTACAGCCTGATACTATTTCATTCATTACTTACAGTTCCTTACTCATGCATATGGATAAAGGCATGTTCTTATATTGACCATAATTATCAATGATTTGATACCCCATTCTCAGATATAGCTTGGTGGCTGCAATCAACGGTTTTCCGGTCTCTAAGATCATCTTCCGATAGCCCTTCTCTCTCGCAAGTGCTTCGATTGCTTGAATCAATTCCTTAGAAACTCCCTTACCACGATACTCTTGCCGAATAAAAACACGCTTCATTTCAGCAGTACCCTCTTCATAATGCTTAAAGCTGGCACATGCACAGGGCTTATCCTCATCATAGAACAAAACTACATCATGGATATTCTCTAGTGTATTATACTGTACATAGTTTTTCCTTTGCTCAGCCCCGCCAACCAACTGGTCCAGGTTATCGTCCAACAGCCGACAAAGCTCGACAAAATCACTATTACTTCCATCCGTATACTCACATTTTAACATAGACTCCTCCCATGATTTCACTTAATCATCTCTTCAACAGCTTAGCCTTATTATATGATCTCGTATAGTTGGTTAATATGCTTTATGTTATAATCTGCTACCCTACACTCAGCACCGGTATCATCAAAGAAGCAAGCCCGAATACCGGCATTCTTTCCGGATAAGATATCCAGGTCCCGGTCACCAATCATAATCGCCTCCTGCAGGTCTATCTGATACTTATTAATAAGATACAGGATACCAGCAGGGCTGGGCTTTCGTTCAAAAGAATTCTGTGAGGTAATACATTCTGTAAAATGATCATAAATCTTATGCTTCTGCAAGAAATCGATAGAGGAGCTTCCACGATGAGTAAAGAGATAATTATTCCTTCCGGTTTCCTTAATATACTTCAGCAAATCTAGGACTCCCGGATATGGCTTACACGTCTCTAGCTCCATTTCCCTACGTAAGGTTTCATAATTCTTTATGAAGTCTTCATCAATATGGTATTGATCAATATAATGCTTCAATGCCTTAGAGATGGACACCTTCATTAGTTGTATTATATTCTCCAAGGGCTCATTTACACCAATCTTATGAAATGACAGCTGTAGCGCTCTCCCCATTACCTCATAAGTATCAAACAAGGTACCGTCAAAGTCCCAAATAATATGTCTGTACATATGTCCTCCATCCCTAGTTCCGATTCCTCCGGTGTAGCTGTACATGACCCTCCAGGTGAGCATAATCATTAAAGCGCTCCAAATAGAAACGATCCTGGTCTGGGTTATAAATCAACTGAGTAATTCCTGTATTCTCTAAGGAAAGGCCGAACAGAAATCGCCTCGCCTGGTTCTTGCCAAAAAGAGCCGCAAGCAGAACTCGAATAGTACCACCATGGGTTACCACAGCAATATTCTTATTCCCGCTTTGTACAATTTCCTGAATCACCGGCATAGCTCGTTCATAAACGGAGGTTCCGTTTTCCCCCTCTGGATATGGAATATCCTCAATGAGCTTCTTCTGCTCTGCCCTAAATTCTGCGAAATGCTCATTAATGTAATATTCGGATTGACCTGTTAACAATCCGAAGGAAATCTCACGTAGTTCTTCTCGAACGATATGTGGTAACGCTAACCCCTCATTAATGATCTCAGCTGTCTGCTTTGCTCGTTTTAGATTACTTGAGTATAATGCATCTATATTATAGTTCTTCAGTCTCTCCCGTAGCAGTATGGCTTGCTGCTTCCCGGCTTCCGAGAGTTCCACATCAACGTTACATAAGGTACTGTTTTGTCGTCCATGCCGAATGAGATATAAATTAACCATATCGATAGTCACCGCCTTTTCCCTAAGCACTTAAAGCATAAACATGCATATGAAGGCCTGAGATAAATTATTTTACCGGTATGAGGAAGTGTCCCCGCTATAGCCTGAACCTTATAATAGATGCAGCTCTCTTCTTTCCGCTTCCTCCATCACATCCTGTGGCCATATAGAAGATTGAACCTCACCGATATGGGCCTTTCGTAAATAAAACATGCAGATTCTCGACTGACCAATACCTCCTCCAATCGTATAAGGAAGTTCTTTATTAATTAAGGCTTTCTGGAAAGGCAACTCAGCACGATCCATACATCCGCTTATCCTTAGCTGCTCCACCAATGAATCCTCGTCAACGCGAATTCCCATGGAGGATAGCTCCAATGCAATATCAAGAACCGGATAATATACAATTATATCTCCGTTAAGCTTCCAATCATCATAATCGGGAGCTCTTCCATCATGACGTTCTCCAGAATTGAGGGCTCCACCGATTTGCATAATGAAAACGGCACCCTTCTCCTTCGCAATCACATGCTCCCTTTCCTTGGGAGTCAGATTAGGAAACCTGTCTTCTAATTCCTGAGAAGTAATGAAAGTAATCTCCTCTGGTAAAATCTCTTCAATATAGTCATACTTGGTAGCCATATAGCTCTCTGTATTTTTAAGTGCAGCATATACCTTGCAGACGATTTCCTTAAGCTTATCAATGTTTCTGTCGCTTTTATCAATGATTTTTTCCCAATCCCATTGATCGACATAAATGGAATGAATATTATCTGTCTCTTCGTCTCTTCGGATTGCGCTCATATCGGTATATAAACCTTCATCTTTACTAAAGCCGTATCTCTTAAGTGCCTGTCTCTTCCATTTTGCTAATGAGTGTACGATTTCTACCTGAGCGTCATCCTGTTCCTTCACCCCAAAACTAACAGGCCTTTCTACACCGTTCAGGTTATCATTGAGTCCTGTTTCCGGCTTAACAAATAAGGGCGCAGAAACACGGGTAAGATTTAACTGTTTTGCTAACTCTCTTTCAAAAAAATCCTTACAATACTTGATACCGATTTCTGTCTCTTTAATATCGATATCTGCTTTATACCCATCCGGTATCATTAACTTCATGGTTTTCTCCTCCGATAAAACCAGTGTCAGCGCTGTTGTCTCATCACACTGAATGGTCATTTCAAGTGAATTGCAATGAGTCCGAGTACCTTCTATCACTGATTATAGTATTATCTCATGCTATTAGCACATTTTACATTTTTATTCATACTTTGTCAACATTATGAAAAGGTACAGCTGTCTGATGATACTTAAATGCTCAATCAGTTCTGTTGTCTCTTCAGCTCATAAATATCATTATAGATCATCATCATGATACCAAAGACATCATCTCCGATGACTCCGATCTGGTGTGCATATTCTACGATAAAGCAGGTATATGCCACGAATTTTAAATGCTGGAACAACAAATCAAAGCGTTCCGTATCATAATAGGTCTTAACGATATTCCAATTATAGTCACTCATCTCTTTCACTGTACTTTCAGATTGCTTATTTAATAGCTCTACCAGCTCGTCCAGCTTAGATGCAACAAATAATCCCTTTAACTCCAAATCTAATTGACCCATCTCCTCTGTCATATCCTTTACCTCCATTTCTTAGCCATATATACTTTTCTCATTGTATCACGCAGATTAATAATTGTCCAAAGAAACTGGGGTGACACCCCAAAGAAGATAATCTTCTTAGGCTTTGCCACCCCATGTAAGCTACATATTCTACTTATTGTTGTTCCTTCACCATTTCTTGCTTTCCTGTTACCTTACTGGTATCATCCATCTTAAAAGAATCTTGGGCCTCTTTTGTCATAAAATATATATTCCCATCCACTGTTGCATCTACCAGTTCAAAATCTGTTCCCGATACATATACATCACCCTTAAAGGTTCCCCTCTGGATACTTGCCTTAGGACTGCTTATTGTCAGCTTTGGCGCAGTCAAGTTATATCTTGCTGTAATATTGCGGTTTTCATCCTGAGCATAAAGTGCAATCTTACGTTGGATAATATCATTACCGGCATCATCCTTCTTACCGTTTTTGAATTCACCTTCCAAAAGTAGCTCTTTATCGATATTAAGATCCTTGGTTATCGCTATGATCCATGTACCATCCTTGCTGATTGCCTTCAAGAAGGCTTCCTCGTTATCCACAATCGATGCAGTTGTAACTGCATCCGGTGTCTCTCCTGCTCCTGTTGTCGGTGCCATGGTTGCATCTGCTGTAGGCTCAGTCGTCGGTGCAGTTGTTGCTGCTGTTGTTGGTGCAGTCGTGGGTGATGTCGCTGTGTCATCTTCCTTCTTCTTACCACAGCCAGTCATAACCAGCATAAGTAAAGCTATCAAGACTATAACAATTCTTAACTTCATAAAAACTCCTCCTTAATAATAATGAACTCACATTATGATGACTAAATTATTACCACATTTCCAGAAAATAATTCAATATCCAAAAATTAGTTAATGAAGTTAAGGGCTTTTACATAGGATACACATGTGATAAATAGAACAGAGGGCCTGGTAATATGAAATACTTCATAAAACCAAGGCCCACTGCTCTACACTACATATAGGAGTCTAAGTCGATACTTGTACGCTTTGTTATTTATTTCCCCTCTTCTTAGAAAGGACATCGAAGGTTACTGCTGCCAGTAATACAACACCCTTTACAACCTTCTGTATGTTACTGTCAATACCCATAATGGACATACCATTGTTGATAACGCCCATAAAGATAGCACCGATTACAACTCGAGGTACAGAACCGATTCCACCGTAAGCGGAAGCACCACCGATATAACAGGAACCGATAGCATCCATCTCATAATTCATTCCGGCTGTGGGGGCTGCTGAGTTAAAACGTGCAACACAGACAAGGGCAGCAACCGCACTTAAGAATGCCATGTTAACATAAGCAAAGAAGAGTACGCGGTTCGTATTAATACCGGACAGCTTAGCTGCCTTTTCATTCCCACCCATAGCGTATAGATAACGTCCGGGAACTGTTTTTGTTGTGTAATAGGTATATGCAAATACAATGATTGCAAGTAATACCAGTATCATCGGTACACCCTTATGGTTAGCCATGGAAAAGGCCAGTGCCATAACGATAACACAGATAATGATTATCTGACTAATTTCTGATAAGAGTGAGTTAAGCTGATAGCCTTTTTTTCTTTTATTTACTCTGGATAGGAGCATAACCGCTACATATATTACGCAAACTACAATACCGATCAAGATTGCTAGGATATTGATACTACCCTCGAATATGTCAGGAACATAGCTATTAAACAGATTTAAATAGCTCTCTGGGAAAGGTGATACAGTAAGTCCATCCAGTACGATAAGAGCAACACCTCTCCATAATAGCATACCTGCCAGAGTTACTATGAAGGCAGGGATTCGTAAATATGCGATCCAATATCCCTGAATAACACCGATTACAATTCCGATAACAAGACAGATAATAATTGCTACCCAATTGCTCATCCCTTTATTAACGATTAAGGTACCGGCTATGGAACCAATAAGACATACGATGGATCCAACGGATAGGTCTATATTACCACCAGTTAAAATACAGATTAACATACCAACTGCAAGTATAACGACATAGCCGTTCTGAGCAATGAGGTTCGTTACGTTCTGCGGAACAAGCAGTGTTCCATTCGTTGTTATTGTAAAAAATATGGTCACTACGATAAGCGCAATAATCATTGTATTCTTTTTTAAGAGTTCCTTTGCTTTATCCATCGCTATACTCCTTTACTTGATTTCAATATTTGTCCCATGATCAGTTCCTGAGTTGCTTCCTCTCGGCTTACCTCGCCGACCATTCTACCCTCGTTCATAATATAGATACGATCGCACATACCGAGAAGCTCCGGCAGTTCGGAGGATATCATCAGAATTGATTTACCCTCAGCAACTAATTGATTAATAATGCAATAGATCTCATATTTTGCTCCGACATCTATTCCACGAGTCGGCTCATCAAGTATCATAATATCGGGATTTGCAAACATCCATTTACTGATTAATACCTTCTGCTGGTTACCACCACTCAGGTTACCAACCATCTGCTCGCCGGAAGTACATTTCGTTCTAAGTTTTTCTATATATTTATTCGTTGCATCAGACTCAAGATTTCGATCAATGATTCCATTATTACTAACCCCTGCCATATTAGCCAGTGTTGTATTGACACGGATTGGATTCGTTAAAACTAATCCATCTCCCTTTCGATCCTCTGTAATATATGCAATCTTCTTATCAATCGCCTGGCGGGAGTTATGTAGCCTAACCTCCTCACCATTGACTAACAAAGTACCGGTAATATCAACACCATAGCTTCTACCAAAGATAGATAGTGCCAATTCGGTACGTCCGGCACCCATAAGTCCGGCGATACCTACCACTTCACCCTTACGAACATGAAGTGACACATTATCAACCACCTTACGTCCTGCGTAGAGAGGATGGAATACCGTCCAATTCTTAACCTCCAAGCTAGTGTCACCGAAAGGAACATTTTCTCTCTTCGGGAAACGGTCGGTTAAGGTACGTCCAACCATTCCTTTAATGATTCGCTCTTCGCTGATTTCCTCTGCTTTGTTATCCAGCGTCTCGATGGTGGCCCCATCTCGAATGATGGTAATCTTGTCTGCAACATATGAAATCTCATTCAGCTTATGAGATATTATTATCGAAGTAAGTCCTTCTTTCTTAAACTTAAGGAGTAAATCCAATAACTTTCGTGAATCTGCTTCATTTAAGGATGCAGTCGGCTCGTCAAGAATTAACAGCTTTACATTCTTAGCCAACGCCTTGGCGATTTCTACTAATTGCTGCTTACCTACACCGATATCCTTGATCAAGGTCTTGGAGGATTCATGTAGTCCTACGGTAGCGAGCAATTCATCTGCCTTACGATAGGTCTCTTCCCAATCGATACGAACCGATTTACCACGTTCGTTGCCAAGGAACATATTCTCACCTATCGTCATATATGGAACAAGAGCAAGCTCTTGATGAATGATTACGATTCCTTTTGCTTCACTATCCCTTATCACATTGAATTTACACACTTCATTCTGATAAAGAATGTCACCTTCGTAGCTCCCATAAGGATAAATTCCGCTTAATACGTTCATTAGCGTTGATTTACCAGCTCCATTTTCGCCGACAAGTGCATGAATTTCACCTTCTTCAACTTGAAGGTTTACATTATCTAATGCTTTGACTCCGGGGAAGCGTTTGGTTATATTTTTCATTTCCAATAATACTCTTGCCAATTTGACCCCTCCTATATCTATGTGGTTATCCTGTCTAACATTAGCGAGCTAAGCTAAGACTTAACCATATCTTTACATGGAAAAAAGGGTGTTGCAGTATTATCTGCCACAACACCCTATTATTGAGTGCCTTACTTTAATTGATCTGCAGTATAGTAACCAGAATCAATTAATAACTTCTCATAGTTGTTAATATCAGCAAATACCGGGTCACAAAGGAAGGAAGGTATCTTGCCTGTTCCATTATCATATGTATCTGTATCGTTAACAGGAACCTCTTTGCCAGCTAAGATTGCATTAACCATCTCAACAACCTTATCTGCTAAGGTACGGGTATCCTTGAAGATGGACATAGACTGTGTTCCGGCTTTAATGTTCTTAACAGAGGTAATGTCGCAGTCCTGACCGGTTAAGATCGGGAAGTTGCCACTTGTGTAACCAGCATTCACTAATGCGTTGGTGATACCGATTGCGCATGAGTCATTAGAGGACAAAACAGCGTCAAGCTTAGTTCCGTTTGCATAGTAAGCTGTGATGAGGTTTTCCATTCTCTTCTGAGCTTCTTCTGTAGACCAGTTCAGTGTAGCAACCTCTTCAAATGCCTTCTGTCCGGAAACAATATTTAACTTACCGCTCTCGATGTAGGGTGTTAAGATATCAATTGCACCGCCAAAGAAGAAACGAGCATTATTGTCATCAGGAGAACCTGTGAATAACTCAATATTGAAGGGACCTGCCTGATTCTCAAGATCTAAGGTATCAACGATATACTGACCCTGAATCGTTCCAACCTTATAGTTATCAAAGGTAGCATAGTAGGAAACAGCATCAGTATCCATGATCAAACGATCGTATGCGATAACAGGGATTTTCTTCTCTTTTGCTTCCTTAAGTACTGTTCCTAAGGAGCCACCATCGATGGAAGCGATAACTAATACATCACATCCGCCGGTAATCATGTTCTCAATCTGAGAAACCTGGGTTGCAATATCATTATTTGCATACTGTAAGTCTACGGTATAGCCTGCTTTCTCAAGCGCAGACTTCATGTTTGCACCGTCTTGGTTCCATCTCTGTAAATCCTTAGTAGGCATTGCTACGCCGACTTTCTTGCCACCGTCTCCACCCTGGCAACCTACAAGCATTGAGGAAACAATAACGAGGCACATAAGTAAACCTAATAACTTTTTCTTCATAACTCAATCCTCCCAAATAAATATATTGTTTATTGCTACAGATAAATAGTATCATAGATAATATAGGATTAACTTGCGAAGAACTGAATATTTTTGATTTCAAATGGGTATACTTATCATTTTCTAGAAAAGTATCACAAAAAAATGCTACTAAAAAAGCAAATATGTCCTATTCTATTGAGCAAAATAATGCTATCGAAGGAGACCCTGGATGTCCATGATGGGAATTTGAAAGGGGCTGCAGGTGTACCTCACACACAGATTGCCGTACAGCTTCCCGCTTTGTATGCTTAAATCGAACATAAATGTTCGCTTTTCATCATACAAACCGGAAATCGGTTCGGCAAACAGTGCATTATGGTACATCTGAAGCCCCTTTCAAATTCTTTTTATGTTTATCTCTATCGCCTAGTTCTTTCTGTCAATTGAATAATATTGATTGACTTTTAGTTTCCCTTCTCCTACCGCCAAAAGCTAACTATATAGATAGAGACTTAATGATTATCTACCTCTACCCCTCTATTAGTCTCTCTCATTGGGGGGGGACATTTAAGTAGATGTCCTCCTCCTGCTGAAAGCCTCCCTCGATAATGACCTCACGGATATTATCCTTGGTGACGGCAACCGGTTCCAGCTTAATATAGGGAACCTCATGTTTGCCATCATTTATGGTATAGGAATAACGGATATGCTCACCCTTAGCCAGCTTGACTGCATACTCCGCTGCAGCCTTCGCCAGCTTATCCACCGGTTTATATACGGTCATAGTCTGACTTCCTTCAACAATTCGCTGACAGGCCACTAGGTCGGCATCCTGTCCAGTTACAACCACCTTGCCTGCTAGACGATTCTCCGACAGAGCAAGCACCGCCTGGGTTGCCAAATTATCATTTCCACAAAGGACGCCGTCTATCTTATCCGTCAGCTCCAAAGCTTCATTAATTGCAGTATAGGCCTCCTCCGCAAGCCAACCCTTGGCATAGACAGTATGGATTACATTAATATCATGTCCCTCCATAACATCCTGATACCCCTGCTCTACTAACGTAACATTATGATCAGTCGTTGGTCCGAATATGGTGACAATATTACCGCCCTCCGGGACTCCCTTCAGTAAAGCTTCGGCCATAAGCCTTCCCACCTGTTCATTGTCGAAGGAGATGTATAGGTCTACATTCGAATTTCTTACCAAACGGTCATAGGCAACAATGATGATACCTGCTTCCTTCGCCTTTACAAGTACATCGCTTAATGCCTCAGAGTCAACTGCTATAATTACGAGGACATCCATCTTCTTATCAATAAGATACTCGATCTGTGAGATCTGCTCCTCCACACTACCATTGGCATTCTGGACATTTACCTCTGCCCCGAGCTCCTGAGCGGTAGATACAAAAACCTCCCTGTCCCTCTGCCATCTTTCGATCACATAGGAATCAAAGGATAATCCGATCTGTATCTTATCTTCCATAATATTAGTATCCTTCGTGTCTTCCTTCCTGTCATTACATCCGGTCATAGATAAGGCTGCAGTTAATAATACCACAATAAATACCAGCCATTTTTTCATCATAACCATTCCCCCAATTCATTTTCTGGTATGACTAACTCGTACTGCTTTCAACTGTTATCCTATTCTGTCACGATACTCCGTCGGCGTGATTCCTACCTGCTTCTTAAATATCCTGCTGAAATAATTCGGATCGCTATAGCCTGTTTCAACACAGATGTTTTTGATGCTTATCTCTTTGTTCTGTAAAAGCTGCTTTGCCCTCTCAATTCTCACACTGGTTAGATATTCTATAAAATTTTCTCCTGTCTCCTCTTTAAACAGCTTGCTGAAATAGTAGGAGCTGATATCTACAATTCTTGAAACGTCATCAAGTGAGATATCCTTATTGTAATTATCCTCGATAAAGGCTTTGGCTCTAGCAATTACACCGCTGGTCTGCTCCTCTCTCTTGCTTATGATGTTTCGGCAAGCCTCTGTCACCTTATCAATATACCATTTTCTTAGATGATCATAATTATCGATCTGAATGAGTGTCGGAAGATAGTCCTTGCGATACCTAAAATAATAGGTCATTCCTCCACTTAAGAAAGCTCTCTGCTCTGCAAACAAGATGAACTCCAATACCTTAAGCTTAATATCCATCTCACAATCCGGATAATACTCAATCATCCAGTCAAAGAACCGGTTAGCCTCCTCCTTCGTACCCTCTAAATCCCCCTTCTCGATTCGTTCAAATAGAGTTCGCTCAATATCAATTGGGTAATCTTCATCATATTCGCACCCCACAGGAAGATCCTTTACATGTACAACTCTCCCTTTTCCATTACGAATTGCTGTCAAGGCTTCTTTATAAGAGTCACTGAGTCTCGATAACGGTGTTACCGAACCAATTCCCACCTTGAACTGAACATCAAGGCGCTTGGTCAAATCTCTGATCACTCTTCGCATTGTTTCGATTAGTATGGTTCTGTCATCATATTCAAGCTGTGTCTTAGGACTAGGAAGAAATATTGCAAGTTTATTTGCCATAATCGGCCCAACAATGCAGGGAAACTCCTCCTTCAAATTCTCCCGAATGACCGGATAAAAGGTTTGGGCTTTTACGCTGACACCCACTGGATTAGTAAGTATTCCCTCCTCAATTGAATCACCAAATTCCATCACCAGCATCATGCCATTTTCTTCCTTTATACTAAGAAGATTTCTAAAGTTAACCTCTGACTGGGCAAAATCATCTCCGGAAATAGCAGCATAAATAAAGTCACTTTCAATAATGGGGACTACAATCTCCAGCTTCTCACGAATTAACAGATCATTACTTCTTTTCTTCCGATTTTCTTCGATAATATCCATAGCCTTTTGGAGTACCTTTACAATAACGGTATGATTCACTGGCTTTGTCAGATACTCCAATACCCCGAGATTAATCGCTTCCTTAGCATAATTGAATTTATCATAAGCGGTCATTACTATAAAAAGAACGGATGAGTTCGTATTTCTGATTTCCTTCATAGCTTCAATGCCGTTGATCCCAGGCATTTGGATATCCATAAAGGCAATATCAGGCTTAAACTTCTCAGCAAGCTCGATGACACTTCTCCCGGTGGTGGCATGCTCAACAATACAAGTGTCACTGAAATTTTTTTCAATAATAAATCGTAGAGAATCAATTACAATTCCCTCATCATCCGCCAACATTATTTTATACATATCTTCTCCTATTCTACTAACCCTTTATCAATTGTCTGTTTATTCGCATGGAAGGGAATATGAATTGTCACCTTGGTTCCTCTAAATCTGCCTTCACTCTCGATGGTAAATATCTCTTCCCTATTGTAATACAAGCGCAAACGGTTGATTACATTACCAAGTCCGATACCATTGGAATCCTTTGTTATATTCCGTTCCCTTAGAGTGGTATCATCCTCAAGCTTTGCATTCATGACTCGCTCGATGGTCCCCCGATCCATTCCAGCACCGTTATCCTCGATTGTTATCTCTATTTGATCCTCCGTCCGATAAACTGACAGAAATATTTTACCCTCATACTCAACATCACGAATACCGTAATTCACAGCGTTTTCAACGACAGGCTGGAGAATCATGCTTGGAACCCTAACATCAAGTACCCCTTCATCAACATCCTTATAAAAGTGAATGCTGCCTGAGAATCTAACATTCAAGATATAGATGTAATTGTCCACCAATTTGATTTCATCACGAATGGTAGAATCCTGATCAAAGCTTTTCATATTGGATCGAAAGAAATCCGCCATATTTTCTATGAATAGACAGGTTTTATCTGCTCCCTCCATCATAGCAAGCTGGGCCCCTGCATTCAAGGTATTAAATAAGAAATGAGGATTAATCTGTGCTTGAAGATATTTTAATTGGGCATCCTTCAAGTGGTTGGTCATTAGGAGCTCCTTTTCCATCATCTTACTTTCCAACTCCATATTCTCCTTGATCTGGATGATATACTGATGAATGCTTACAATCATGTTATTAAAAGCCTTGGTAACAACCTCCACCTCGTCGGAGGAAGCCACCTGCACCAGATCCACCTCGAAATTACCGCCTGCCACTTCATGTGCTACCTTTGTTAGCTTCATCAAGGGATCTGTAATACTTCTGGTAACAACGATAATTAAAACAACGTTAAAGGACGTGATGACTAATAGTACCACTGTACTGATTACTTCCAGATAACGAAGTGCAATCCGTAAACGCTCGTAATTAACGGAGTTGTACATGAACTGTTTGTTATTCAGACTGTTGATGTAGGTGCTGATATAATCATACATTTCAGTACCTTTCTCATAATTCACCATATATTTCTCGATGTTACGGCCACGTTTGGCATCCACAGACTCTGCCATAATATCTAGATAAGTTTCTGACATATTCTTTATATTCTTCTGCATCAGAATAACATCATTATCATAGGTCATGCCATTCAACCCATTGATCAAGCTCCTGTAATTCTCCTCACATCGATAATAATTCTCCAGTGATTCTGAGCTCTTTGTATTCAGATATTCATAGACATAATTATGAACATCCGTCAACGCCTCCAGCAGCTCATTGAATTCAACGTTGCTCTTGTATACCTCATCAATGGTCCCGATTGACTTATTGATATTGGAGTACATGAACATATTTACAAAGAATACAACGGTTGAGGAAAAGGCAAATACCAACACTAGTCTTCTTCTTATAGAGCTCTTTCTGTTTATCTGCTTCATAGCGTTATCCTCATTCATTACTCAACCTCATCTTTAGTGGTATTCGCTTCAATGTATTGTCTCACATTGCTTTTGTCAATAACCGTAATGCCTACCGAATAATAATCATTAACCTTATTGTTCTTACGGTATTCTGCTAAAGCTTCCACACAATAGGCGCCCATAAGACTGGCGTCCGTCGTCATAGTAGAGTGTATAATGTTCTTATCAATCGCTCTGAGAATAATATCCGAATCATAATATCCGATGATGTCAATCTGTCCTACCTTATAGTAATCCACTACGGCTTGATTTGCACTAATCGTATCCTCAGCGGTCAGGCATACTAATACATCCACCGGATTATCCTTGTCCATAATGATATTACGAATATCCTCCTCCGAGCTGAATGCACTCTTAGTATTAATCGTAACCGATCGGACTGTTGCCCTTCTGGAGTCCACCATCTCCAGTATACTGGTATAAATTACATTTTGCCCTGAGTCTTCATAATCATCATTTAGAAGAACGACAACATTCCGCTTTCCTTGATCAATCAGTTCTGCAACCTGTTTACCGTAAGCTTGGCCCTGGCTATAGCTGTTAATATCTACAAAGCTGATACGTTTGCTGGTGTTCGTATAGTTCTGTTGGGTGTTACTGGCACTTTGATAGGTATCCCTAAGCAGAGTTACCACAGGAATCCCTTCCTCGTATGCAGTATTAATCAATTGATTGATACTCTCATTCCCGTTGGGTTCTAGGATGATTCCATCCACCTTGGCCGCAATGGCAATCTTCATTAAATCCTCAACGGAATAGGATACCGACAGTTTCTTCCCAAAGCGTTCCACAAAAGCATCCTCTTGCTTTCCCCTTTCCAAGGCCCCCTGATAGATTTCCTCCCAAAGCTCAGAGTCCTTCTCCTCAGAAATCAGCGCATAATGATACTTATATTCTTGATTCTGTGATGTCTCTGTAATACCAAGCTCTGATATCTGATATTTATAATAAGTCATACCGATTACAATCAATATGATTCCCACCGCAATACTACTGACGGAAGCAATTGATATCACTCGGCTTCTTTTTAATCTCTTCTGTTGCTTAACCATAACTACCTCCATAACAACTAGCACCACTGTTGAATGAGCACCACTGTGCGAATTCTGCAGCTTCTTCCTGTGCGAATTATGATTTTTATAATTCACACTGTTCCTAAAAATGAGACGATGTCCGGAAGAAGCAAGGAATGAGCACCACTGTGCGAGTTCTGTAGCTTCTTCCTGTGCGAATTATGATTTTTATAATTCACACTGTTCCAATATTTAGAATAATTATAGCACGTAGAATGCAGTATTGCCAAATACAATATGTAACATCTTTATTATTATCGAATATGATATTAATAGTAATATGGAAAGGAAGTGTTTCTTTGCCTATTAAAATTTTTATAGATCAAGGCCACAATCCTACCGGATATCACAATACAGGTGCTACCGGCAATGGACTGTTGGAACAAGATATTAACTATCAGGTAGGTGTATATCTAGCTGATATGTTAAATAGCGACCCACGATTTGAAGCTCGCTTATCCAGACCGACACCAACAACTGTCCTCGGTACCAGTAATGCTTCGAGTCTGGCCGAAAGAGTTCGTCTGGCCAATGAATGGCCTGCAGATTACTTTATCAGTATTCATTGCAATTCCAACCCCAACCCAGCCGTCAACGGTACCGAAATCTATCTCTATCAATATGGTACCCAAGCCCAGTGGCTAGCACAAAGGATAATGACTGGTATAACAACAGCAGTTGGGACCAGAAATAATGGCATAAGGTTGAATCCAAGCTTATATGTACTGCGTAGGACTCAAATGCCCTCCCTGCTCATTGAACTTGGCTACCTGACCAACTCCTCCGATGCCGAAAAGCTGAGAAATAACCAATATCAGTTTGCTCAGGGAATATACCGGGGTATCCTAGAATACTTTGGATTTGCTTAGCAGGTAACATAATTAGTATAAAAAGCCGGCTGCTATGCGAGAATTCACAGAGTAGTCGGCTATCAAACTATTTTAGTTAAAAAAGCAACTATTTAATATAATTGATTGAATATTTTGATTGAATATTTTTACAATTTCAACAAACTTATGCTTTACAAAGCTATAATAATGTGTTATTCTTTAATAGTATTAAATAGTCATGTATGATCTCACATATTTTTGTAAGTCATTACACCTTTGATGACTTACAAAAATATGTGATTTTTTTAAACATGAAATACATTAATAACATTATTTAGGAGGTATCTTTCATGAACAAGGGTACAGTAAAATGGTTTAACGCACAAAAGGGGTTTGGTTTCATCACTAACGACAACGGTGGAGAAGATGTATTTGTACATTTCTCTGGTATCGCTTCCAACGGCTTCAAGACTTTAGAAGAAGGCCAAAAAGTTACATTTGACTTAGAGAAGGGTCAACGTGGTATGCAGGCAGTTAACGTAACTCTTGCATAAATGTAAGGAAAGCGACTATATATCCCTAGTGGATTAACCATGAGGATGTGTTACAGACAGCTCCGGCTTGTAGGTAACACATCCTCTTTTTATAGTTGATTTGCTGAATCTTTAAGTATATTCTATTTTAATTCATATCTTACCAGCTTATCTATTATACAAGCACTCCAGGGGTACTCTCATCAACGAGTTTCTTCCGGTGGCATAGATATTATGTAAACCCTGATAAGGATCTGTTTCTTACTATGATAACTTAGGTCCTTCGGAATTTGAAAGGAGGATAGTCTTTATATGATGGAGATCGTTAAGAATGCGTAGCAAAGGCTATCGCATTATTATTATACAATATTGAAATAGCCTTTGCCCAATCCTGAGAATAAATATATGATAAGGGCTGTTGCTAAATATATATTATAGCTAAAGAAAATGGCAACATGTATCCCATAATGTACTGTTTGCAGGACAGATTGTTGTTTGTAAGCAACAGCCTCCTTAGGAGGAGCAAAATGAGCTATATAAAAGCAGAACTTATACTACCTCAAGAGCTACTGGCTATCATTCAGGAATATGCCCAGGGTCAGTACCTCTACATCCCTAAAAAAGCCGAAAACCATAAGGAATGGGGAGAAAATACCGATACCAGGATGCAGCTGCGTCTCAGAGACGAAGAGATCTATCGTAAGTATAAGGCGGGTGACAGTCCAAGCACCTTAGCATCTGAGTATTATTTGTCCTTAAAAAGTATCCAGAGGATAATATTAAAGGAAAAGAACAAAGAATTACCATTATCGAATTAAATAGTATTCAATATGAGCTGCTGCAATCCTATCTATGGTTGGCTATAGCAGCTCTTTTTTCGTTACAATACCTTATCTCAATTCCTTTTCTGAAAGGAGTATGAGGTTTGATAATTCTCCTACCTGTGATAATCTAACATTATTAATAAGGAGGATATGCTATGACTACACCCTATCACAACTAATTCTAAAAAAAGGTATTAAAAATGCATGATAAACCCGTAGTTACAATAGGGGGGGTCTTTTCATGTGATTTTATATGAAACAAGTTGAAGACAGCAGTAAGCAGCTTTTGAGCTTTCTATTGTCATGAATTAGTGTGAGCTGTGTAGAACTAGAAGCCTCCTGTCTACTTAAACTATCACAGGAAACTTATATTACATATATAAGGATTATTAAAAGTTACTTCTTTGATTCTATACAGCTCTGATAAGGAGCGTATGGAAATGCACAACACTTATAAATGGGAAATCGTCCCCTCAACCCTGCCTACAATCATCCGTAATTGCCCTAAATGTGGCAGTTCCTCTGTTTATGAATGCAGCAATAATTTTCGGGTCAATGCTAACCACAATTACATTGATGTATGGCTGATCTATCAATGTAATAAATGTAATAACACCTTTAATCTGGATATATTCTCCCGAACCTTCGTGAAAGCAATCAAGAAAGACTTATATCAAAGCTTCCTGGCAAATGATAAAGAGCTGGCTAAATACTATGCTTTTGATATAGCAACTCTTGTAAAAAATAAAGTAACGGTCTCTTACGAGCAGGTAAGCTACGAGGTAAGAGGTGATAACCTTGCTAACCGGGATCTTACCTCGACCTGTCAGGTTGACATCCTTTGTCCCTATCCCTTTGAGCTTCGACTTGACCGGTTACTTGTAAGGCAGCTAGGCTTATCCAGGCAACAGATTAAAGCTCTGATCGCTGAAGGTAATATCACTAGCCCCAATAGAATTATTAACACAAATCAAAAAATAAAGAATCGGCTTCAGCTAATAATAAAGCCTTAGGTTTAAAAAAGCTTCTGCTATATCATGTAATTCCATAGCAGAAGCTTTTTATTATATCATATACTGTTATCAAATGGCTTAGGGGCTGACTTTATTGCTTTACTTATGATATGGCTGATTATGAATAATTCTGTAAGCCCGATATACCTGTTCCAATAATATCATTCTCATCAATTGATGGGGAAAAGTCATTTTCGAAAAGCTCAGCTTATAGTCCGCTCTCTTAATCACTTCTTCTGATAATCCAAGGGAGCCTCCAATGATAAAGCTGATATGACTGGTTCCTGAGATACCCAAGGAATCAATCTTCTCTGCCAGCTCCGTTGATGAAAGCATGACTCCCTCAATCGCCAATGCAATACAAAAGGAATCCTCCTTTAGGGCTTTCAGAATCCGCTCCCCTTCCTTCTTCTTTATCAAATCCTCCATGACGATACTGGCATTATCCGGTGTCTTCTCATCCACCAATTCTATTATTTCCAGGTTACAATACCTGCTCAGGCGCTTAGTATACTCTTCTACTCCCTGTGCTAGATATTTCTCCTTCAATTTACCCACACAAATCAGCGTTACCTTCATTCTCGTCTACTTCCTTCTGTATTTCTTCCCGTATGTACTCGTACAAGACACCATTTTTGACTACCTTCAGCTTCTCGCCGACAAAGCCCCTTCTACGAAGCTCCTTTTGGAAGTTATATAACATAAAGCCATGAAATACGATTAATATATTCTCTTTAGACCAGTCTATACGATCAAGAAATGCATTGATGCGTCTCCTTGTATCTTCAATCGTCTCAGGCTGGCTTTTTGATTTGAAATACCAAGCCAAACGACCGCAAACATGCCATAATTCAAAGGGTAGTCGAATACGCTCCGTATGTATGAATGGAGCATTGTCAACCTCACGCAGTAATTTATCTATTTTTAGATTCCCGCTGTATACTTCCTTTGCAGTAGTAATAGCTCTCGGTAAATCACTCACATAACAAATATCCCATTCGATTCCATACATTTCAACCTTTTTCTTTATCACCTTAGAAACCTCGTACTTTTCCGACCATTCGCGGAACTCTTTAGAGGTCATCATTTTTTTATGGGGGCAATTAACCTTAAAATGCCGTAACAATCCAATGCGCATAGTTTTCTCCCGATTTCTGTCATAAGTATGTAACCAAGAACTAATTGACACCATATAGCATTCCTGCTCTTTGCGTCAGCCGGACAAACTCTATGCCTATTTTACCTACTTTCATGATATTTTTCAAGTAAAAGGTATTGAATAATCTCATTCACTCCAGTTTGCTCTGTCTCTTCTGCCATATTTATGTACCATTTTGTTCACAAAAAGTCTTTATTCTATCCATATTTATATCACATCTACCATCTATACTAGAAACTAGAAAGTGATAATTATTTTCACTCTCCTCCTCCCTACATTTTTTATATACAAGGGGCTGTTTCAAAACTAATAATAAATTAGTGGAGAAACAGCCCCTTTCTTTGAGGGGATGTTTCAAAATGTATAGTATGAAAACTTACGTTTTGAAACATCCCTTTATGATGCCTCTGGTTTCTTTATTTCCTGCTTCTGCAGCAACTCTACTTTTAGTAGGTGTAAATTTTTCTCTAATATTGTATGATTAACTTCAGTAGGAGGTCTTAATTATATGAATCAAATAAAAATAGGAAACTTTATCGCAACACGCCGAAAGGCGCATGGCATGACCCAAAGTCAATTAGCAGAGATGTTAGGAATTACAGATAAAGCTGTATCAAAATGGGAAACCGGAAAATCTATGCCTGACCTATCATTATTCACCCCTCTATGCGACCTGTTGGAAATTACCTTAAATGAACTTCTTCTAGGTGAGCTTATTTCCGATGATAAGTTGAAAGAAAAATCTAATCAGCTTCTTTTTGAGGTCATTACAAGCTGGCTTGGTAAAGATCAATGGGAAGATCACACACAGCTTCATAATCCTCATATTATATTAAAACTGCAAAACCTTACAAAAAAATATCATACACAAAATACTTCTACTTTAGCTGTAAACAAGGTTAGCTTAGAGGTTTCAAAAGGGAGCTTCGTTGGGATTATGGGAGCTTCCGGGTCTGGAAAATCTACGTTATTAAATATGATTGCTACCATAGACAAAGCGACAAGTGGGATCATTGAGATTAGTGGACAGAATATAGCAGAGGTATCAGAGGAAGATTTATCTGCTTTTCGTCGAGAGCATTTAGGCTTCATTTTTCAAGAATATAATTTGCTAGATACATTGACCATTTATGAGAATATTGCTTTAGCACTGACAATTAAGCAGTTTCCTAAGGAAAGAGTGAAGCCCACCATTTATGATTTGGCTGAAAAGCTTAAAATATCTGACATATTAGATAAATTCCCCTATGAAGTATCAGGAGGTCAACGGCAACGCTGTGCCTGCGCAAGAGCAATTGCCGTCAATCCTAGTCTTATTTTGGCAGATGAGCCTACCGGTGCATTGGATAGCCACTCCTCAAAGCAACTGTTAGAAACACTGGTCATGTTGCGACGGGAGTACTCCGCTACAATTTTAATGGTGACACATGATGCTTTTTCGGCAAGCTATTGTGATAAAATATTGTTTATGAAGGACGGAGAAATTAAGGCGGTGCTGGAAAGAGAAGAAGAAAATAAACATACTTTTTTTTCCAATATCCTAGAAGTAATGGCAAAGGTTACTGAAGGAGGAAGCTATGTATACTAAATTAGCTTTACGCAATGTAAAACGCTCTATCTTCGACTACTTGCTTTACATTACTACCATGACAATTCTTATTGCAGTAATGTATGTATCTAACGGTATTGCAGTCTTTGGAAATATGCAGGCAGGCTTTCAAACCGCTTCTTTACCCTTGCTTATTGGTATCATTATGGTAGTGCTAGTCAACTATATCAATACTTTTATGATGAAGCAAAGGGCAAAAGAATTTGCCAACTATTTATTGCTTGGTATGGAAAAAAGCAAATTATCACAAATGCTACTCTTAGAATTTTGCATCATCGGAATCTTCTGCTTTATCTTGGGTGGGCTAATAGGGGCAGTTGTTAATCTCAAATTTTTCTCTAACAATCCTCCCGGTACTAAAATTCAGCTCATACTTACGTTTCAAACAATCCTACAAACACTTTTTTTCTTCTGCATTGCAGAAATTCTATCTGCCATTCGTATGCAAAGAAAAATATATAAATTACAAATTTGTGAGTTGATGAATGAAAATCGCCGTAACCAATCATTAGGCTGTAACAAGCATAAATTATGGGGACTTTTGTTTTTGATCAGTTTGTTTCTCTTCCTTGTACTGCTATGTGGAATTGCTTTTTGTCCCGAAAGTATCGCATACATTATTATCTCATTTGTATCAATGCCTTTGATCTGTTGTATATTTACATTTTATAAATGGTTGTACGCATATTTCTCGTTCAAACGGATTACACAATCAGAAGATTTATATCAAGGAAATAGACTTTACAGTAGCGCAGAAATAACAACAGGAACTAAAACGAGCGCAATAATGAGTTCTATTTTTTCTATCTGCCTACTTTTTTCAATTCTTGCATTTGTATTTGGAATGCTCCTCTTCAATGAAAATTTTGCTATTTTCGATACTGAAAATCAGCAATGGATGGGCTTTCTACAGATTAGTATATCAATTATATTTGGCACTATATATTTCTCGATTCTCTCTTTACAGCATATTATCGAGTTAAAGCGGCAATCAAATAATTTTCGTATATTATACTACATAGGTAAAAGTCAAAAACAAATTAAGTCTTTAATAAAAGCTCAAGTCATGATAAAACTGATGATCCCAACCATGATGTGTTTTGCTTTGCTGTTGGTTGGCACACCATTCATAAATTATAAGTTGAATATGGTATTTCCTGATATGCTTCATAATTTCTTGATAAATGCTATAGGAGAATTTCTATTTTGCTTTATTATACTGTATTTTTGCTATTTTGAAGTGGTCTACATTACCAGCATACGTTATATCAGATTGCAGAGTAAGGTAATATAATGTTTATCTATTTTAGCTAAAATTTATAAAATCATCACAATGTGAACACATTTTGCTTCTATAATAACATATATAGACAGTGATTAAACACTTTCTACTCCCACCCTATTATACGCTATGGTTATACAGCTCCCCTGCTGTATGACAAAAAGGGAACCCCAATGGGTTCCCTTTTTCGTTATCTAAAATATGTATCTAAAGAAAAACTGATGATAAGCGCCTTATCAATTTTCTTTAATACATCCCGGTCCAGATGACACACCTTTTCTTTTAATCTCGATTTGTCAATCGTTCGAACCTGTTCCAACAATATTACCGAATCCTTTACAATTCCATATTTTTCAGCATCCAATTCCACATGAGTGGGGAGCTTTGCTTTATTCATCTTCGATGTAATTGCAGCACATATCACGGTAGGACTATGTTTATTTCCTGTATCATTCTGAATAATCAACACTGGTCTGACACCACCCTGCTCAGATCCTACCACAGGTCGTAGATCAGCATAAAAAATATCTCCTCGTTTGATAACCACTTTATTCACACTCCAAAATTAGGTAATTAAATCTACCCGATGTTAAGTTCGCGTATATTTCACGCAAACACAGGTTTCAAGTACGAATTATGTAATACTAATTCATACTGCTATTATTGCCACTTTCTTCGTGTGTATTCCATAAAGTGTAAATGTTTTATGAATCAAGTATTTAAAAAATCTGCTTCACAAATATTTATATGAATCAAGTATTTAAAACAATCTGTTTCACAGATAAATTGTGTATCAGGTATTCAAAACTAATCTGCTTCACAGATAGTTTGTGAATTATGTATTAATGAAAGCCAGCCCTGCAGTCCTTCATAAATCATGTATTCCCGTGGTAAACTCTAGGAATACGCTTACCTACCATACATAATAACTCATAAGCAAAGGAATGAGACCATTCGGCAAGCTCCTCAGCAGATATATAATTTGATCCGTCTCTCCCAAGTAATGTTACGATATCTCCCTGCTTCACATCCTTGATATCTGTAACATCCACCATAAACTGATCCATGCAGATTCGTCCTAAAATTGGAGCGAATTGTCCGTTAACAATGACTTTTCCACGATTGGACAGATTACGCGAATAGCCATCTGCATAACCCACAGGAATCGTAGCAACCTTCGTAGGCCTATCAGTAATGTAAGTTCCTCCGTAACTAATACCCACTCCCGGTTCAACATCCCTAAGGTTAATTATATGTGTCTTAAGCTCCATGGCAGGGATTAATTTAAATTCTTCCCTGTTCACCATATCGGAAGGATAGATTCCGTAGGTTGCAATACCGCAACGCACCATATTAAAATAAGCATCAGGATATTCAATAATCCCTGCACTGTTTGCCATATGCTTAATCGGAATATGAATCCCCTCCTGCTCCAGCATGTCAACAAAAGCAATATACCGTTGCAGTTGCTTTATGGAGTCTGCCCTATCGGTTTCATCTGCTTTTGCAAAATGAGAAAACAGCCCTCCTATCTCTATATTGTCAAGAGCTGCAATACGTTTAATCTCCTCTATGCTTTCTTTGTTGTCTGAAAAGCCTAGTCTCGTCATACCGGTATCTACCTTAATATGTATCCTGGCAGTCTTACCCTGACGAATCGCTTCATCGGATAAAGCCTTAGCCATATCATACCGAAAAACAGTTTGCGTTACCTCGTGTGCAACAACCAGATCATACTGCTCTTTCGCCGTATATCCCAGAATAAGTATCGGCTTGCGAATCCCTGCTTCCCGAAGCTGCACCGCCTCTTCAATGATGGCTACTCCGTAGCAATCAATTTTACCACTATCACCGACAGCCTTTGCCAGCGCAACCGCTCCATGGCCATAGGCGTCAGCCTTAACGATAGCCATCAGCTTTGTATCGGTAGGCAGTTTCTTTCTTATCTCAAGCAGGTTATGCAAAACTGCATCTAGGTTTACGTTTGCCTGAACTCTATAGTAAATATTCTTATCCTGTATACTAGATCCCTCACTCGACATTTCCTCGTCACTCCTCAGCTTGCAAAAATGTAGTACACATCGGTACTGTTCTGACCCCTGCTAGAATGAGATGTATGAGTTGACAAATATATCTGACATCGGAGTCTTTGCATTCGTCGGTACTTAGGTTCTGTTCTTTAGAACCTTACGTACCGCTACGTAATGCAACGAAGCGAAAGCGTCTCCGATTTTAGGTATATTTGTCAACTCTTATATCGACTTTAACATGAGTCAGAACAGTAACCCTACTTCATTTTTGTTCAATTATTCATAATCAATGAGCACCTTTTCAATAGAATCTACAATATCACTTGCCATCATAGAATAGGCCCCTTTATCACTTACAGCCTCGTCACCAGCCATTCCATGAATATACACTGCCAGACAGGTAGCATCATAAGGCTCCATCCCCTGAGCCACCATTGCTGCAATGATGCCGGTTAACACATCACCACTGCCACCGGTTGCCATGCCATGATTGCCAGATACATTAATATAATAACGATTGTTATGGGCTACGATCGTTCTCGCATCCTTAATTGCATATATCAACTTATTATTATAGGAACATTGACGAGCAGTGTCAATTAGATTATTCGTTATCTCAGAAACTGGAAGACCGATTAGTCTGGATAGTTCCAACAGATGAGGAGTAAGTATTGTGTTGGTAGAAAGAAGCTCACTCAGCCTGATAAGCCTTTGGTCAGGTAGCTGTGAAGCTACAGCCATACCAGGCTCCTCCAACCTTCTAGATAATATGGTAATTGCATCCCCATCTATAATAACCGGTACAGTAGCATTCCTAATTACCAGCTCCACCAGGTCTGCCGAGGTCTTAGATAGTCCCAAACCTGGTCCTACAACAATTACCGTTGCCCAAGCAAGATCAGCAAGTAATTGTTCCATTCTCTTGTCAGCATCCAGATTATCCTCATCATAGGCCGAAAACAAAGCTTCCGGAAGCTGTGATTGGAGAATGATTCTGTTTGCTTCTGAGGTAAGCACCTTGACTAGACCCGCTCCGCTTCGATAAGCGGCCCGAGCGCTTAAATATGCCGCACCTGCCATACCCTTGCTGCCGGCAATAATTAAAACCTTACCATAAGTGCCCTTGTTACTATAGTTTCTTCTCTTAGGAAGCAGGTTTAAATCTTCCTTTTGATAGTAGAAGGCATCTGGTCGTGACAGTTCCGTAGCCTCCATGGGAAAGCCGATATCAGCCACAGTTATCTTTCCCGCATATTCCGCACCGGGATACAGCAAGAGGCCGACCTTATTGTGTCCGAAGGTAACAGTCTCATCAGCCTTAACGGCAATATTCATGACTGCGCCATTATCTGCCGAAATTCCTGAGGGGATATCTACAGAATATACGATACTTTGACTCTCATTCAACCTTCTAATTATCTCCTCAAATACTCCGGTCACCGGCTTTGATAGTCCCACTCCAAATACAGCATCGATAATAATATTATATTCAGAGAGCTTGTTACTGTTTTCCCGTGGGATTCCTAAATTCTTAGCCAACTCCAGCTGTACCTTCATCTGGGGCGTACACTTAGCTTCTTCTCCTATAAAAAGAATTGCAACATGATAGCCCTGCAAATACAGGATTCTACCGGCTGCAACTCCGTCTCCGCCATTATTACCCGGTCCACAGACCGCTAAGATCCGGTCCTCCTTTGTTATCCTTTCCAGCATCGTAGATACAAGCTTACCGGCAGCCCGTTCCATTAGTTCCAATGCAGGAATTCCTATTGTATTGATGGTATAGTCATCAATCATTTTCATTCTTTTTGAATCTACAGCATACATCATCGTATACTCCTCCTATACTACATCATTGAACAACCTAAATGTACTCTATATACCTGCCCTTCCCACTACGCCTCCATTCTGCTGCAAATCCGCGAATTTAGACATCAGCACAAATTACCCATTGAAATATCTTTGATGTTACAATCTATGTCCTTTCACCAACCGCAAAAGCAGTTGTATATTCCTTGGTATTTGAAATGGATACATGAATTGAGGTTATCCCAAGCTCCTTGGCCAACTCCTCCGCTTTCCCATATAGATTAACAAAGGGCTTACCTTCAGAGTTACGCAATACTTCAATATCGATTGGAAAGAAGGTCCGAAAGCCGGTTCCAAAGACCTTTGCTACTGCTTCCTTTACAGCAAAATTATCGGCTGCTTTCAAGACATCTTGGTCGATCAGCCTTATTTCTTCAGGGGTAAAACACCGTTTTACAAACCCTTCCTTGTCGCATGCTGTCGTAACACGGGCTACTTCGATTAAATCCACACCTATTCCGATTATCATAGCCTGCCTCCTATCCAAATAGATAAAATCCTCAGAGTAACATCCCGGACGAAGGAAGAGGATAATTATCATGCTATAAGAGCCTCCCGCCTTCCACAAGCTATATTGATACCAACTGGCCAATCATGCCGTGTATGGGAGAAGCTCCATCATCCTTTGTTTCAGTTCTATTGTTATCGTCCATTCTGTTCTCTGTCAAATAGTTCCATGATCTCAGCACCCAGAATGTCGTGCATATATGTATAAATCAATGAATTTTTAGTTTCCAAATCCTGCTTCATCAAAATCTTTTTCTTAAGCTCTTCTCTCATATTGGCAATCCATTCCGTTACTTCTTTGATCTCCTGCCTACTGTCCTCCAGCTCCTGATAAAAAACATTGATACTTTCTGCTAATAGCTCTTCATTCACTAATTTAATCTGATATGGTATATCAGCTAATTCGTCCATGGACTCATCAATTTTTTGATTTAATTCATTAATATATTGCTTATTCTTCTCTAGCTTCTTCTCTTTTGCTTTACCTTTCGCATCCTTACTGATATCCATATTATCGACAATATCCTTAAGTAAGCTGCTCTTAAGCCGTTTCATGTCCTTAATATCATTGACCAGTTTTCCCTGTTTTTTAAGAAGACCATTGACCTTTTGCTCCAAATCCCTGATAGCGGTGGTCTTTGAATCATCCGGAAAAAGCTCATGCCATCTAGAATCCAGTGTAAGTATCGGCAATTTCTTATCTTTTACGATACTAATAAAATCAATTTTCTTCCCTTTTTTTCCCATCACATTCTACCCTCTTAACAATACTATAATTAATTATCATCCTTACCAGATAAGCGATAGGATAACTTCATAAGGCTTTCTGCCAGATGAACATTTTCAACGGTTACATCCTTCGGAAGATTTAAATCAGTAGGTGCAAAATTCCAGATACCCTTTACACCCCATTTTACAAGATCAGCCGCAAGTACCGGTGCCTTAGTCTTCGGTACTGTAATAGCTGCTATATCCACTTGATTATTCTTGATATAATCCTCTAACTCATCAGAAGACCTTACAATATTTCCACGAATTTGTGTTCCTATCAGCTTAGGACTAACGTCAAAAATCGCCCTGACAAAAAACCCTCTTCGTTCAAAATCCACATAATTAGCTAATGCCTGTCCTAAATTACCGGCACCTATGATAATAATATTATATTTCGTATCAAGCCCTAAAATCTTCCCTATCTCGGAATGTAGATACTCTACATTATAGCCATAGCCCTGTTGACCAAAGCCACCAAAATTATTCAGATCCTGTCTGATTTGAGATGCAGTAACCTTCATCTTCTCACTTAATTCCTTTGAAGAAATACGTACGACATCCTTCTCTAACAGGTCTCCTAAATATCTATAATATCTAGGTAATCTATTAATAACTGCTTTAGAAATTTCTTTTTTATACAATGGTTCTCCTCCTTCTCGAATCCTTTTATCATCTAACGGTTATCCTTAGTGCTAGCTATGGTAAGTGTGTCCTCATACTACATCTTCTGTACAACGCAAAACCCGAAAGCGAATGCAAATTCGCTCTGGGAATAGCTTTTCATTTCACACTGCTTTATATTAATTATATTTGATTGTTAAGAATAAGTCAATTGCATCCACTGTTTACTTATAAACCGTACTAACTATACATGCCAATAAACCGAACTTTACTTGTAAAGTTTGATATGCTAAAATAAACAGCAGCGCAACGGTTTTCCAAAGCGGAAAACCATAGAAGGAACAGGTGGTTATTCTGGCGAACAGCTCCTGCCTGCTCTTTTGGATTATCTACAGCACGGAGGATATTATGATACTTGCTTGTAACAATATAAGTAAGGCTTTTGGTACAACACAGATACTGTCTGGCGTCTCCTTTCATGTAAATGAGCGGGAAAAGGCTGCTATTGTCGGTATTAATGGTGCCGGTAAGACTACTTTATTAAAAATAATTATGAAAGAAATGGCTTCGGATGATGGTGAAGTAATTCTATCCAAGGGTAGCACCATAGGATATCTGGCTCAGCATCAAAATCTAGCCTCAGACAATTCAATTCTAGCTGAGATGATGACGGTGAAACAGGATGTCATTGACCTTGATAAGAGCATTCGTACCCTGGAGCAGGAAATGAAGCATGCCGAGGGGGGACAGCTGAATCAAATGCTTACCACCTATACCAGGCTCACTCATGAGTTCGAGATCAAGAACGGTTATGCTTATCAAAGTGAAGTGATTGGTATTCTTAAAGGCTTAGGCTTTAGTGAAGAGGATTTTGAAAAAAAGGTAAATACCTTATCCGGCGGACAGAAGACACGTATCGCTTTAGGTAAACTTCTTCTCTCAAAACCGGATATCATTTTACTGGATGAGCCGACCAACCATCTGGACTTAATCTCCATCGCATGGCTGGAAACCTTCCTGCTCAACTATAACGGTGCAGTCATCGTAGTAGCACATGATCGATATTTCTTAGATAAGGTGGTTTCTAAAGTGATTGAACTTGATAATACCAAGTGTACCACCTTTGAAGGAAATTATTCGGAATATGCCACCAAGAAATCTATGCTTCGGAACGCCATGCTGAAGCAATATATGAATCAGCAGCAGGAAATCAAGCATCAGGAGGAGGTAATTGCAAGGCTGCGTTCCTTCAACCGCGAAAAATCGATTAAACGGGCAGAAAGCCGTGAAAAAATGCTGGAGAAAATTGAACGTGTCGAACGTCCAACCGATCATGCACAGATGCATTTTAGTCTTGAACCCAGAATCACCAGTGGCAATGATGTCCTATCCATCCACGGCCTTGCCAAGGCTTATGATAGGCTGACACTCTTTACCGATCTAAATTTCGAAATCAAGCGTGGCGAGAAGGTTGCAATCATCGGTAATAATGGTACTGGCAAGACAACCATCTTAAAGATTATCAACGGTCAGGTTAATGCAGATAACGGTGAAGTTAAGCTTGGTGCTAAGGTCAAGGTCGGTTATTACGACCAGGAGCATCAGGTACTAAATCCTGAAAAAACCTTATTCGATGAATTACAGGATGAATATCCTAACCTGGATAATACTGCTGTCCGTAACATATTAGCTGCTTTTTTATTCACAGAAGACGATGTCTTTAAACGGATTAAGGATATCAGCGGTGGCGAACGCGGACGTGTATCCTTAGCAAAGCTAATGCTCTCAGAGGCAAATCTCCTAATCCTCGACGAGCCTACAAACCATTTGGATATCACCTCGAAGGAAATCTTAGAGAATGCCATCAATCATTATAGTGGAACCGTACTTTATGTCTCCCATGATCGTTACTTTATCAACAAGACAGCTACCAGAATTCTGGATTTGACGGAGCAAACTTTACTTAACTATATTGGTAACTATGATTATTATCTGGAGAAAAAGCCGGAGGTAGAAGCAGCTTATCTGAAGAGGCCAGCCAATACCACAGTCCAACCCAGTAGCAGACCCGGTGTATTTCCGGCCGCCTTCCCGACCTCCCAAGTATCCGGTAACACCCCTGATACAGAAAGTGAGAATAAACAGAGCTGGCAACAGCAAAAGGAAGAGCAGGCAAGAAGTAGAAAACGCAAAAGCGATCTAAAGAAAACAGAGGAAGAAATCAATAAGCTGGAGCTTCGAAATGAAGAAATCGATACTCTGCTGACACAGGAAGAAATCTTTACAAATGTGCAAAAGCTCATTGAATTAAACGATGAAAAGAAAAATATCGAGGGTCGATTAGAGGAGCTTTTAGAGCAATGGGAGCAGCTTGCCTCCGAAGAATAACAGCCTATTATCTATAGACTGGCTCATTAGCTCTGTTAGATAATAATATTGATATGGATATACCTAAAGGAGGGATGTGATTTTTTCCCTCCTTTATTCATAAAGAAGGTGAAATAACTCAAATACGCATAATGCTTATTTTGTAATCCACTCAATGGGGTCGCCTGGCTCTATTGTTCCGGGGCCCAATCCCGTTTCTACTACTGTTCCTCCGGGACCATATTTAAGTCCATCTCCTGTTTCCGGATTGGTAGGCTGGTCGATTTGATACAAATATCCGGTCTTTCCGTATCTGCCGAGCTTGCTTTGGTCATAGCGGTCACTATCCATGCAAATATTGACGGCTTTGAGCGCAACCGTCATATCATGGCTCCCTTTGCAAAGTTCATGTTCCCATAAAAACTCACATTCGATATTAAGAAAACACTCTTTAATTCGTGGTGCATTAACCTTAACGGATCTTTCTGCCGTTAGACCGGCGGCGGTAATTTCATCAGTTTCAAACTCATTATTACCAATCGTTTTTACACAACGGTCATATACATCATTTGAGGGGAAATTCAGCACACAAACGCCGGTTTCTTTTAGTGATTGATACATATGCCCGTCTTTATTGACTTTGCTCATAATACAGATAAAGTCATCTGTTCCGCCTCCTGCAAAGGACGACCAAGATTGCAGGCAGGCGTTTTCTTTTCCGTTAGATTTCCAACCTGTGACAACGAATACTAATGAGGGTATGGCTGTCACAAAATCATACCATGAAAACCCACCGCAAACTTCACAGTATTGTTCAGATATTGTTTCTGGTCTTATAGAAAAATCCTTTTTCATAATACTATTCTCTCCTAATATTTTTAGATTTTGGCTCTCTTTATTTTACTATTCTACCACAACAACACGACAATAGTATGTCATGTTTGTTGTGGTAGATTATATAAATGATCAATAGTTCACAATATATAACTTTTGCGAATCATCAGTATGGTAATATTATACATCTTATATTTGCTTAATATCAATATCTTTGTCTACCGAATAATAACTCCCCAGATCATATAACATTAAATTAATAGGAACATAATCCTTCCTATATAAAAAATTTTATAAGTAATAAAAAAACACATCCATTATTTCTAAATGTATCGAACTAATGAATGTGCTTTTCTATTTGCTATGATTAGTTTCCCTTGTACAGTCCTTTTTCACTGATATTCTTAATTGTATTTATGATATGCTCATGGGCTAAGGCTTCTGCCAGCTGTCCGTCACGCTGACGGATTGCATCCAGTATCGCTGCATGCTCCTGGCTTGACTTCTTCGCTCTGTCCGGGGCGGCAAGCGTAATCTTGCGAACCCTTTCAACATAATGATGAAAATCAGAGAGCACATGATCTAAAATTTTACTGCCACTGGCCCGATAGATCAACTCATGAAATTTATTATCCAGCTCGACTAATTGCTCGTAGTGACTTCTTCGTGCATGGAACTCGGACAGGTACAGAACCTCTTCCAAGGCCTCAATCTGAGCATCTGTAATATGCTCGCAAGCCCATCTGGCACATAGCCCTTCAAGATAAGACCGGATTACATAGATATCATGTATATCCTTCTGGGTTATCCCGGTTACATAGGCTCCCTTATTCGGTATCATAGTAACCAGACCCTCCAGTTCAAGCTGTCTTAAAGCTTCTCTGACCGGCGTCCGGCTAACTCCAAGTTCGGTACCGATTGTATTCTCCTTCAACTCCTCATTTTCCTGGTAAACTCCGGAGAGGATATCTTCTCTAAGCTTATTGAACACACGACCTCGCAAAGAATATTTATCTGTCATTTCTTTGTGAAGTTCAAAATCCTCCAAATAACTCCCTCCTTAATCCTTACTATCAAAAATGATTTCATAATCAGAACAGGCTCGAAAACCCTAAGGTATTTCGAGCTGTTTCGAATCATTCCAGTAGAAATAGTTATAAATAGTGTCAGAATGTTATCCTTCCTGTTCTATTATCCATATATTCTACTGTTCTGAATAGTTACATATTTTCAATGGTTTCCATTAGATAATCAGCAAACTGAGCTCCGGTTGCACCTGTTGACCTTCCGGTTGTAAATACCTTACGCTCTGTAACTGTACAAACATCAAGGGCGCGATATATTTTATCTGCCTCCTTCGTATAGCCGATATGAGCCAGGAGCATCGCACCTGCACGTATCATACTGCAGGGATCTGCATAGATATCTCTACCCTCCTCCACCATACGAGGAGCTGAGCCATGAATTGCTTCAAACATAGCATATCTCTTACCGATGTTGGCACTGCCGGCCGTACCGACACCACCCTGGAATTCAGCCGCTTCGTCCGTAATAATATCACCGTAAAGATTAGGAAGAACAACCACCTGGAAGTCTTTTCTTCTCTTTTCATCAACCAGCTTAGCGGTCATAATATCAATGTACCAGTCATCCGCTGTGATGTCCGGATATTCCTTAGCGATTTCACGGAAGATGTCAAGGAATTTACCATCGGTAGTCTTAATAATATTCGCTTTTGTTACAGCCGTTACTCTCGTCTTCCCGTTTGCCTTTGCAAATTCGAAGGCCGCACGGATAATTCTCTCAGTTCCTTGAGTTGTTGTTACTGTAAAATCAACACCAAGATCCTCAGTCACATGAAGTCCTTTGCTTCCTACCGCATAAGCTCCTTCTGTGTTCTCACGATAGAAGGTCCAATCAATCCCCTGATCTGGAATTCGTACCGGTCTGACATTAGCAAAAAGATCCAGTTCCTTTCTCATTGCTACATTCGCACTCTCTACATTAGGCCATGGATCGCCTTTTCTAGGTGTCGTGGTAGGTCCCTTCAGAATTACATGACACTTTTTTATTTCCTCAAGAACAGCCGGGGGAATTGCTGCATTCTCTTCTGCTCTGCGTTCAATGGTAAGACCATCAATGATACGAAATTCAATCTTTCCTGCCTGAATATCATCCTTTAACAAAAATTCCAGAACCCTCTGAGCCTGACCTGTTATGGCAGGTCCGATACCGTCACCACCGCATACGCCAACAATAATCTTATCCAAGGCTTTATAATCAAGAAAGTCACCTTGTGCCTTCATTTCCTCAACTCTTTTTAACTGCTCCTCAAGCAATTTACCGAATCGTTCCTTTGCAACTTCAATTTTCTCTGCTGATATCATTATATCCTCCATTTATAATCCTTAATCGATTTGCAGGGTCTAAGTTTGCTTCTATAGAATGCAATGCATTTATTATAGTTATCTATATTCTATTATTGATTATTTAACTTGTCAAATTATAAGTGAATCATCGACTATTTTCATTCCAAGCTCCTGCTCGGCCTCCTGAATTATAGCAATCAACTCATCATCGGTGATAACCGTCACACGACCTTCCTCGTACTCCTTGTCAACCCATTCCTTGATTCTTAGAACTACCGGATTGTCCTTCGTAATTGCTTTCTCGCCCTTCAACTTATAGTATGTATTAATCCAGTGTGCTATTCCTGCGAGACCGGAGGTATTAGATACTGCCACCAATACAGGACGATTTAAAAACTTCTCCGTATCAAATATATTATAGATCTCTTCATTCTTAAGTAAGCCGTCCGCATGAATTCCGGCACGGGTAACATTGAAATTCTTGCCGACAAAGGGAGTTCTGGAAGGAACCCGATAACCTATCTCCTTCTCGTACCACTGCGCCAGATCTGTAATCACCGTAGTATCCATACCATCCAAGGTTCCCTTTAACTGAGCATACTCAAACACCATTGCCTCTAACGGTGTGTTACCGGTACGTTCGCCGATACCGAATAAGGAACAGTTTACACCACTTGCACCGTATAACCAGGCAGTGGTCGAATTAGATACTGCCTTATAGAAATCATTATGACCATGCCACTCCAACCACTTGGAAGGAACACCTGCATGAGTCATAATACCGTATATAATACCCTGAACCGACCTGGGAATAACAGCACCGGCGAAATTCACACCATAGCCCATAGTATCACACGCCCTGATCTTAACCGGAATATTATACTCCTTACTCAGCTTCATTAGTTCGCTGCAGAAAGGAATTACAAAGCCATGAATATCGGAACGGGTAATGTCCTCTAGATGACATCTAGCAGCAATGCCTGTCTCCAGACACTCTCTGACCACACTTAGATAGTGGTTCATCGCTTCCTTTCTTGTCATCTTCATCTTATAGAAGATATGATAATCGGAGCAGCTTACTAAGATACCAGTCTCTTTCATTCCGATATCCTTTACCAATTGAAAATCACTCTTACTGGCTCTGATCCAAGAAGTAACCTCAGGGAATTCATATCCTCTCTCCATGCATTTATAAACTGCATCTCTATCCTTCTTACTATATAGGAAGAATTCACTCTGACGGATTAAACCCTTAGGTCCGCCCAAACGATGAAAATAATCAAACATCGTTACAATCTGTTCTGTAGTATAGGGAGCTCTGGACTGTTGACCATCTCGAAAGGTTGTGTCTGTAATAAAGATATCATCTGGAAGATTATGTGGTACAATTCGATCATTAAATGCTATCTTAGGAATCTCATCGTAAGGGAACAGTCCGCGAAAAGTATTAGGCTCATTTACATCTACCAGTGTATAGATTGGTTCCTCTAACCTTAATAGATTGTTATGAGGGTCGATAAAGACTTTTCTTTCATTCATATTTATACTCTCCTATCTCATAATAAGTAAATTTGCTTTATTGTATACAATTATACTTGTATTGTCAATAGGATTTTACACTTTTTTTCTGCAGCACAGCATCGCACGAAAGCTTCCTGCAAAACCAAGGGAGATAAGGATAGCCGTCCTGATGTCAAAATATTGATTTTTACCTGTAGGAATCGGGTTTATGAAAAGAAACATGGCAATATACAATAATACTGAGACTATGAATAACGATTTAAGAACCTTACCCACTTTGTGTAGTAAATATCTATTCATTCTTGACTCTCCCTTCACCAATTTTACATATTTTAACATTTATTATAAATTGGAAGAGCTAATTGTCAATCAATATCCATATTATTACATATGTGTAATATAAGTTTTTATCGCATAAAAATACAAAAAGACCCTTCCGTCACAAATGCTCGGTCAAAATCCGACCATGAGGCTATGTAACAGAAGGGTCATATTAAAGCAATTTCAATATTAACTCATATATAATCGGCACCAAAACTGCCGGTAAAAGGTTACCACATTTAATTTTCTTTCCAAATATCATATTAATACCAATACCAAAGATCAGAATGGAACCGAGAAAGGATAGGTTCGCTATCATCTGATCGCTCAGATAGGGTTCTATGTATTTAGCAGACAGGGTTATTCCCCCTTGATAGATACCCAGTGGGAGGATCGAGAAAAACACTCCTATTCCCAGGGTAGAAGCAAAGAATATGGCTACTGTTCCATCGATGAAGGCTTTTGCATAAAGCATAGAAGCATCTCCTGATAACCCATCCTGCAAGGAGCCGATGATCGCCATGGCTCCAATGCAAAATAGCAGGGTGCTGCTCACAAAACCCTCCACAAAATTCTGCCCCTTCTCTCCTTTTACCTTCAAGGTGGCTTTGATCCATTCGCCAAGATGATCCAATCTGGTTTCAATATCAATCAGCTCTCCAAAGAAGGCACCTACCGCCAGCGATACAATCATCAGCATTACATTTGCTGTCTCCAGTCCTTCTCCCTTCACCACAAACATTCCCTGCAGAGCTCCGCTGATTCCAATAAACATTACTGCCAGACCGAGGGCATTCATAATTGTCGTTTGAAATCTCTGTCTTAGCCCTCCCTGTAGCAATATACCGATCGCTGACCCGAACAGAATTGCTGCCATATTCGCAAGTGTTCCTAAGCCTATCATATCCAACTCCATTCTATCGCTTTCCGGCTTACTTTCCTTTTCACTGTTATTATACCAGTCCGGTTGTCTCTTCCACTTCTCGTAAAGCCAGAATTGTTCTCTGTATTAAATCCTCAAGCTCCCATCCAAGCAGCTTAGCTCCTTGCTCTATAACCTCTCTGGAGCATCCTGCTGCAAACTTTGGCGTCTTAAATTTCTTCTTCACAGAACTAAGTTCCAGATCCAATGTACTATGGGATGGCCTCATGATGGCAACGGCTCCGATTAACCCGGTCAGCTCATCTACTGCATACAACACCTTTTCCATCATATGCTCCGGCTTAATATCGACACAGATCCCATAGCCATGACTTGCAGTTGCACGGATGATTCTTTCATCCAGCTGCCTCTCTCTCATGATTTCCTGGCTCTTTATACAATGCTCCTCGGGATACATTCCAAAGTCCAAATCATGCAGTAATCCAACAATTCCCCAAAATTCAATCTCTTGATCATATCCCAGCTCTCTTGCGAAATACCTCATGGTACCCTCAACAATACGGGCATGCTTCAAATGAAAATCGTCCTTATTATATTCTGTCAGTAGTTCCCATGCTTCTTCTCTGGTCGGTATCTTTCCCATCACATTCATTCCTTTCCTTAGCTTTAATCTACAAACTGTATACCTTGTTAGCTTCTCTGACTCTGCTCAACAGGTATTATCTGCATATGTACGGTAACATAGTTACTGTTCACAGCTATATTAATAATTAGTAACCTTTATTGATATCCTATCGTCATTTCTCAAGCTGTGAACATATGCTAGCTTATCCCTGTAATATCCTTTATAACCTCTCCCGCTATAATTAAGCCTGCTACGGAGGGTACGAAGGCGATACTTCCCGGGATTTGACGCTTTACGGTACATCTATGTTCGGAGCCCGGTGGGCAGACACAATTTGTCTTACAGCTAAGAGACATATCCTCCAGAGGTTTTCTGGCCGGCTCCTTGGAATATACAACCTTTAGCTTCTTTACCCCTCTGTTCTTCAGCTCCCTGCGCATTACCTTAGCCAACGGACATACAGAGGTTTTATAGATATCCGTCACCTCAAAACGGGTAGGATCTAGCTTGTTTCCTGCACCCATACAGCTGATAATCGGGACGTTCAGTTCCTGTGCTCTCACCACCAGATCTAGCTTCGCTGAAACTGTATCTATCGCATCAACGATATAATCATACTGAGAAAAATCGAATTGATTCGCCGTATCAGGTAAATAAAAGCACTGATACACCTCTACCTTGGCTCTTGGATTGATCTCCAGAATTCGCTCCTTCATAACATCAACTTTATATTTACCTACCGTCTTAATCGTAGCAATAAGCTGACGGTTAATATTCGTAAGACATACCTTATCATCATCAATCAGGTCGAAGTTGCCAACACCGCTGCGGGCAAGTGCCTCTACAGTAAACCCTCCGACTCCTCCTATACCAAAGACTGCTACCCTTGCATTCTTCAGCTTGTCTATTCCTTCTTTTCCTAATAGAAGCTCTGTTCTGGAAAACTGATTCATTGTAATTTCACTCCTTGTTAATAACCATCTCGTTTCTTGAATATCATAGTTTGTAATTCCCACTATGTCAATGGAATTTATATTAATCATCCTTAATATGCGCAGAAAAAAGCTGTCTCTGCAGGCTCCAAGGAGGAGTACCTGTGAGACAGCTTTGTGTATTATTCTTTAGATCTCTTCAAATCCGTCCTTGCCAACGCCACATACAGGACATACCCAATCATCCGGAATATCTTCCCACTTTGTTCCAGGTGCAATACCGCCATCAGGATCGCCTAAAGCCTCGTCATAAATATAGCCGCAAGCTGTGCATTCGTATTTTTTCATATTATAACCTCCATTTCAATAAGTAGTTTATACATGTCTTTGTAATAATATGTATATTCTTACAATACTTTTGTAAGCTACGTACACAAAATCATCTTATCATAAATCAATGGAAATCTCAACAATAAAAAGAAAATTTGGCCATTACAAACACAATTTTCTATGTTATAATAATATTGTTAACATATAAATCAGAAATCAGAACATTCTATTTTAACAAGGATTTATCTTAAGAAATGGAGGTATTTTATGAAGGCATACGTAGAACGTAATGGTTGTATAGGCTGTGGTCTATGCTCCGATACTTGTCCGGAAGTATTTAGAATGGATGCAGATGGGCTTGCTGAGGTATATATCTCTCCAATTCCTTCTGAAGTGGAAGCAACCGCAAAGGAAGCAGAAGAAGGCTGCCCTGTATCTGTGATTATGATTGAAGAATAAGAGGTACATACGTACAAGAAAGGAAGATATAATATGCTAAATAAAGAAGTTGCTAAATTACTAAACGAGCAAATTACGAAAGAATTCTATTCCGCTTATCTTTATATGGATATGGCAAATTATTATGCTGATAACAGCTTAAATGGTTATGAAAATTGGTTTTATATCCAAATGCAGGAGGAAAGAGATCATGCTCTTTTATTCCGTCAGTATTTATTGAACAACGGAGAGATTGTAAAGCTTGCTGCTATTGAAGCTCCTGATAAGACCTATGAGAATTTCCGCGATCCCCTTGTTATGGCCCTTGAGCACGAGCAGCTGGTTACAGCATCAATTAATAATATCTATGAAGCTGCATATAATAATAAGGACTTCCGTACCATGCAATTCCTTGATTGGTTCATTAAGGAACAGGGTGAAGAAGAGAAAAATGCCGATGATAATATCAAAAAGTACGACCTGTTTGGTGGTGAACCCAAGGGCTTATATATGCTGGACAATGAAATGAAGGCTCGTGTATATACTGCTCCATCCTTGGTTCTGGAATAATCCCTTCAGAAGATCTAATATTTATCTTAATAAGAAATAGTTACTTATAAAGCACGTATTTCAATAGACATAATAAAAGCTGCCTATATCGGGCAGCTTTTATTATGTCTATATTAGATTATTTTGTCTCAACGATATACTGGTTCAAGATATTCTCCAGCATTTCCTGTCTACCGGACTTGTTGGGTGTAGTGCCATGCTTCATAGCATATGCCTCAAGCTCCTTGAAACCAACCTTACCTTCAACGATATCCTTACCAATGCCTTCCTTATAGCTTGCGTAACGCTCAGCCTTGAAGCTCTCGAATACACCATCCTCAAGCAGCTTTGCAGCAACCTTTAATCCTCTGGCAAATGCATCCATACCCGCAATATAAGCATAGAATAAGTCATCATCCTGGAAGGATGCACGACGAACCTTAGAGTCGAAATTCAAACCACCGCTATGCAAACCACCGTTTAATAAGATTTCATACATTGCTAAGGTTGTATCATAAAGATTGGTAGGGAATTGATCGGTATCCCAACCTAACATCGGATCACCGGTATTCGCATCCACACTACCAAGTACACCATTAATTCTTGACATGTTGAGTTCATGCTGGAAGGTGTGCTGTGCTAAGGTTGCATGGTTTGCTTCGATATTCATCTTATAATAATCCTGTAGATTGTACTTTCTTAAGAATGCAAGTACAGTAGCAGCATCAAAATCATACTGATGCTTTGTAGGCTCCTTCGGCTTAGGCTCGATTAAGAGCTGACCGGTAAAGCCGATCTCCTTTGCGTAGTCAACAGCCATCTGAAGTAATCTTGCAAGGTTATCTAACTCTAAACCTGTATCTGTATTTAATAAAGTTTCATAGCCTTCACGACCACCCCAGAATACATAATTAACACCACCTAATTCTTTGGTGATTTCCATAGCTTTCTTGATCTGAGCTGCGGTATATGCGAATACAGTTGCATTACAGGATGTGCTAGCACCATGAACAAATCGATCATCGCCAAATGCATTGGTTGTACCCCATAAGCACTTGATTCCTGTACGAGCCATCTCCTCCTTGATTACTGCAACAATTTCATCCAGTCTTCTGTTTGTCTCCTCAAGGGTTTCTGCTCTGGGAGCAATATCCTGATCGTGGAAGCAGAAGAAGGGAATCTGCATTTTCTCCATGAATTCGAATGCGGCATGAACTCTTTCCTTCGCTTTGTTCATTGCATCCTCTGTGTTATCCCAATCACGGTGCATGGTAGCGCCACCAAAGGGATCGTTACCCATATAGGTTAAGGTATGCCAGTAAGACATTGCGAAGCGAAGCTGCTCCTTCATGGTCTTGCCCATTACTACTTCATCAGGATTGTAGTACTTGAATGCCAGTTGATTTTTACTCTGAGGTCCTTCATATTGAATTTTTCCAACGTTAAAATATGACATCTTAATATCCTCCTTATTAATATATATCTCTTCTCACTTAATTAGGAGTCGCAAACACTCCCTTTCTTATGAGAAAGTACAGGTACGTAATTCCTAAGCATATTATAAATCTTATTTTTAAAATTTACAATAACAATTTGTAAATTAATTAAACTAACTTAATATTTTTAGCGATTTAACCTGTCTACTTGGAATCCATTCTACACTTTTTGTATATTATGCCTAATCACTATGCAAATATGCAGTAATTTCTCCCAATTTTATCGACAGTGGAAAAAGCATACAAATTCGCTTGACAATAGTGTGTATCATACACTATAATAATTTCAACAGTAATATAACATTGCACATTATTATAGATTTGGAGGTTCACATGATAAAAAAGGAAGAAATACTTTCCGGTCTTTTACTTGAGCTTAAACGCGGAACCATCGTACTTAGTGTATTATGCCAACTATCCGCACCAACCTACGGCTACTCTTTGGTACAGGAATTTAGCGATAACAATATACCAATCGAAGCCAATACCCTATACCCATTACTAAGACGGCTTGAGAAGCAAGGACTTCTAAAGAGCGAATGGGAAACCTCAGGAGCAAAGCCGCGAAAATACTATATGCTGACGGATCTGGGCAATGAGGTGTATCAAGACCTAAAGGAACAGTGGTATAAGATGGTAGAGAATATGAATCGATTAATGAAGGAGGATAAGAATAATGAATAGTCAGCAAAACAATTATGTAGAAGACATGATAAACCGATATATCTATCAGGTAACCAAGCATTTGAATCCAATGAACAAAAATGATATCGAAAATGAACTACGTACGTTGATCTATGATATGCTGGAAACTAGAACTCAAGGCAAAGATGCCACGAAGGAGGATATTCTGGATGTACTTAAGGAGCTTGGAAATCCCTCGGAGCTTGCTGAGAAATATCGTGACACCTCCAGATATCTTATCAGTCCTGAGATTTTTCCGCTCTATGTATTTATCCTAAAGCTTGTGACTGGTGCTACTCTCTTCGGAACGTGTATCGCCTCCGTACTGGAGCTGATTACCTCCTATCCTCATATCTGGTATGATTACATCGGCACTTGGATCGGCGATATGGTAGGAAGCTTAGGCATGGCTTTTGCATCCATTACTATATTATTTGCCATTTTTGAACGGAATGGCGTAAATCTCAAAGGGTTCCTTCCCAACTGGGAGGCAGAGGAGCTTCCTCCGGTCCCGGTGAAGGAAGCAAGTATCCCGATTGGAGAACCGATAGCCGGTATTATCTTCACAATTATAGGCATGGTTATATTTACTTCTGCCCCGCAACTACTGGGTGCCTATCATTATGATTCTGGCTTAACAGCCATTCCCATCTTTAACATGGATACCTTCCGGGTTGTTCTTCCTCTCTTTTTAATCACTATGGGATTAGAACTTCTCAAGGACATCTGGGAGCTGATTGATCGCAGATATTCCATCCCTCATGCAATTTTCTCTATTATTATAAATACAATCAGTACCATTCTGGTTGTCATCATTTTTACCAGATTCGAGATCTGGAACCCGAACTTCGCAACTGAGATAAATGAAGCCTTCCACCTTAATTTTAATGCCTCTGCTCTATCTGTCTGGGAGCTGATTGCAAATAATTTAGTCATTTTCCTTGTAATCCTTTACCTGCTAGAGACGATTACAATTATTGTGAAAACAGTAAAATATAATAGTCGGTATGAATTTACGAAATTCTTTAAAACATTGGAGCGAAAAGTAGGAAGCAAATAAATCTATGAAGGGCTGTTGCATAAATAATCTGTGCAACAGCCCTTCAATTCTTTATATTTACTGCTCCAACAATTTACGCACATTCAAAAGTCCCCAGCCCTGCTTTTCCCAATGCTGGCCTAGATTGGTTGCACTGCTGCGTAATCTTAGCTTTACCTCTCGATTGGTTAGCTCCGGACGTGCTCCAAGTAATAATGCTATCGCACCCGCCACCACAGGTGTGGCCATTGAGGTTCCACTTTTTATCGTATACATCATGGGCACATCCAAATACCTGGCTTCCTCATTCTTGGATCTTGGTGGATAACGACTGATATTACATGATATGATATTAGATCCGGGAGCTACGATATCCGGTTTCTTGATACAGAAGGGTGTCGGCCCACGTCCCGAGTAGTCCTTAGAACGTCCGCTTCCATAGACCTCAACTGCAACATTATCATCGGAAGAACCGACTGTGATTACTTTTCTACTAATACCAGGTGTCGAGATAGACATTGGACCGGGTCCGTTATTACCTGCAGCAACTACCACAACAATACCGCTATCCCATACCGCATTCACTCCCTGAACCAGAAGCGAATTCTCGTCCAGACTCTCCTTGGCGGCAGTACCCACGGATATATTAACCACTCGAATATTATAGCGACTTTTATTATTTATAATCCATTGCAGTCCTGCCAATACATCGGAAATATTCCCGTCTCCCCGCTTATCCAGTACCTTTACTCCTATAAAATTACACTCCGGAGCGATTCCTTTATACTTTCCTTTGGAGGAAAAGCCATTACCACCGATAATACCAGCCACATGGGTACCATGACCATTATCATCATAAGGCTCCTTCCTATGGCTTATAAAATCTGCAAAGGCAATTACCCGGTTACCCCCCTCCACGAAGTCTTTATGCAAAGCAATTCCTGTATCGACTACTGCAACCCCTACTCCTTTCCCAAAATACCCTTTTTCGTGAGCCCATCCACATTCGATGATATCGCTGACCCTGTTCATCTGGGCAGTTATTTGGGTATCCAGCTCATAGCTGATCGTTCCCTCCATCGACTTGATATCATCCAGTCTATCTGCTTCAATCTCCACGACACAGGCACCTATCATAGGCAGTTTATATTTGATATAGCCCAGCTTTTCTATGGTTTGCAGACGTTTTTCATATTCTGCGCAATACACTATGATTTGGATTTTTTGCTTCTTGACCATCCGTTCAATCGCTCCATCATTTTGTATTATCCTATTCTGTGGGCTTAGCCAATATACGTACTATTGCATACTTGAATTATCTTATAAAATCAGACATTTCTTCCTTATCTATAAGTCATTAAAACACTACCGTAAGCAGCATTTTAAACTGTTCCTCACCATACACCGCATGGGGTACCTGATTGGGCATTATTAAGGTTTCTCCTTTATTAAGAATAAACTCTTCCTCACCTACTGTGAATTTACCAGTACCATCCAACACAGTTACCATTGCATCCCCCTCTGAAGAGTGGGTGCTGATTTCTTCACCCTTGTCGAAGGAGAACAGGGTCATACTCACATTTTTATTCTGTACTAAGGTTTTACTCACAACCTGTCCCTTTTGATAACTAATCTCATCCTCCAGCTTCAGAACCTTCGATACCTCAATATTCTTTAACTTATACTGCATTTCATTCATTGTAATACTCCCTTCATATATAGACTCTTTTCTCTTACTATAATATCCAATAATCTGTTATATATTTTACATACACACAGAAAGCTTGCTATGTAAGCTTTACTTGCATTATACCATATTTTTCTATCCGTGGTGTAGCCCAAGCAACAATTGAACTCTTTTTGATTTGAATTCTTTTCTTTTCCTCAGGAACTTTATTAAATTAAGAGAGTCCGAAGACTCTTCTGAGTGTTTTTGTCGTAAAATCTACAAAAATTACTATTATTTTTTCTAAAAATAGGAAATCAGTCAAGCACTGTTACATATGATACATTGTAATTAATATTAGGAGGAACATTCAATGAGTGATTTAGCAGCAACAGGTTGCGAAGGCGGCAGAGGTTTTGAGAACAATAATATGTGTCTTATCATCATCCTCTTATTATTCTGCTGTGGTGGCAACAATGGTTTCTTAGGAGGCGGTTTCGGAGGCGATGGTTGTGGAAGTATTATCTGGATCATCCTTATCCTCTGCTGCTGCTGTGGTGGTAACGGCTTTTTCTAAAAGCTGAAGCTCTCACAGATATTAGCTTCTAATTTAGAAGAAATAAGAAGGCTACAGCTGGCCTTCTTATTTCTTTTTTATCCCTCCTATTGTCCAATACACAGAAGAACAATCCATAGAGGGGTTGTCGCAAAACATATATCCACATACATTTTGCAACAACCCCTCCGTCTCTATTTAATATTCTGCTTTATGCGTTAATATATTATCTTTTCTTTTTCTGTCTTTTTAAGCGTTCAAAACATTCTCTGTCAATTTCATATACCGTGTTTTCTTCGATAATCAAATCATCCTCCATTTCCTTACCTGAATTTAACGTATTATGAACATTGTAATTCTCATTCGTAGCCGTCTTATGCTTTTCATATTGAGAACCGGAGGGTCTTCCGGTCGGATACTTCTGCCAATTCATGCATTGCCTCAATTTTTGTTGTCATTTTAATATATGATTATTTTACATAAATGACCTTAAATTGATTGAATTTGCAACATTTTTCCTATCCATAAATGAGCGTTTTTCTCCATAAAGTGGGTATCACCGCTCATTTTTAATAGAAGGCTATTATTTTTATAAAGTTATGATGATTTTTTGATAAAAGTTATTGACAAGACAAATTATGCTAGTATAATCTATAGTGTTGCTGTTTAGCGTAACTAAACTTTAAGTTTATTGTCATTAAGAATGTGAAAGGAAGAGCCTCATGAATATCGGGTCAAAAATCAAAGAATTACGTATTCAAAAAAGCCTAACACAGGAAGAGCTGGCAGACAGAGCTGAGCTTTCAAAGGGCTTCATCTCTCAGCTGGAACGAGATCTGACCTCTCCCTCGATTGCTACCTTAGTGGATATATTACAGTGTCTGGGCACTAATCTTGAAGAATTTTTCAGCGGTACCACCGCAGAGCAAGTCGTATTCAAGAAATCTGATTACTTTGAAAAATATGATACCGAATTAAAGAATGAAGTGAAATGGATCATTCCGAATGCACAAAAAAACATAATGGAGCCCATCCTGCTGACTCTGGATATCGGTGGTTCTACCTATCCTGACAATCCCCATGAGGGCGAAGAATTCGGCTATATCTTAAACGGAAGCATCACCTTACACATCGGCAACCGTAGCTATAAAGTGAAAAAGGGTGAATCCTTCTACTTTACTGCCAATAAACAGCATTATATTACAGCTTCCGAAAAAACAGGCGCTACCCTTCTATGGGTATCTACTCCGCCAAGCTTTTAATCGATAGGGGGAACACAAGATGACTGATAATAAATTAATTAATCTTATGAATATAACGAAGACCTACGGTGATAACGTAGTGTTAGATGAGTTAAATCTATACATCCGTGAAAATGAGTTTCTAACCCTGCTCGGTCCTTCCGGCTGTGGCAAGACAACCACACTGCGAATTATCGGCGGTTTTGAGACTCCGGATAAGGGGCAGGTTATCTTTGAAGGGAAGGATATAACCAAGCTTCCACCCAATGAGCGACAATTAAATACTGTGTTCCAGAAATATGCCTTATTTAGTCATATGACCATCTCCGAGAACATCGCCTTCGGTCTTAAGATCAAGAGAAAGAGCAAGGCTTATATTCAGGATAAAATCAAGTATGCTCTAAAGCTGGTAAATCTTGAGGGCTACGAGAATCGTATGCCTGATTCCTTAAGCGGCGGTCAGCAGCAACGTATCGCTATCGCACGAGCAATCGTAAATGAACCCAAGGTCTTATTACTGGATGAGCCCCTTGGTGCACTGGATTTAAAGCTTCGACAAGATATGCAATATGAGTTAATCCGCTTAAAGAATGAATTGGGTATTACTTTCATCTATGTTACCCATGACCAGGAAGAAGCCTTAACCATGTCCGATACCATTGTAGTCATGAACCAAGGCTATATCCAACAGGTAGGAACACCTGAGGATATTTATAATGAGCCCAAGAATGCCTTTGTGGCAGACTTTATCGGGGAAAGCAATATCATTCCCTCTATTATGGTCGAAGACAAATTGGTGAATATTCTGGGTGCGAATTTCCCTTGTGTCGATGTCGGCTTTGGAAAGAATAAGCCGGTCGACGTGGTAATCCGTCCGGAGGATATCGATCTTGTTCGACCGGAAAACGGAATTATTACAGGCCGAGTAACCTCTCTTCTCTTCAAGGGTGTTCATTATGAGATGGATGTTATGGCAAACGGACGAGAATGGCTTGTACATTCTACTGATCTCTTCCCTGTAGGCAGTGAGGTCGGAATTCATGTGGATCCCTTTGATATCCAAATCATGAATAAGCCAGAATCTGAGGACGAAGAGGCAGTATTAATCGAAGAATAGTAAAATCAGGAGATGAATCCTATGGCAGTTTCAGATAAATTAAAACTCCTAGCTGAGAAGAAACCGGAGAACGGTCTAGAGTTCTCCCGTGTAAAAAAGGTAAAATGGCTTTCCTTCCCTTACCTTATATGGATGATCGGTTTTATTATCATCCCTTTAATTATGATTGTGTATTATGGTCTCACCAATGCTGAGAAGAGTGTAACCCTTTCGAACATCACTCTGATTACAGACCCTATCAACCGAAATGCTTTGATCCTCGCTCTGGATCTTTCCATTTTAAGTACGCTGATATGTCTGCTCCTTGCTTACCCTTTAGCACTTATTTTAAATAATACGAAATTAAAAAGTAATAGCTTTATAGTGCTCGTAATTATTCTGCCCATGTGGATGAACTTCCTGTTACGAACCATCGCTTGGCAAAATATTTTAGAGAAGACAGGTGTACTGAATACCATACTGGAATTCCTACACCTTCCTACCTTGAATATCATTAACACACCGGCAGCTATTATTCTGGGTATGGTTTATAACTTCCTTCCCTTTATGGTATTACCAATCTATAATGTATTAGTGAAGATTGATAAGAATGTGATCAATGCCGCCAGAGATCTGGGTGCCAACGGCCTACAGACTTTCCTGAAGATAATTCTTCCTTTAAGCATTCCAGGTGTAGTCAGTGGTATCACCATGGTATTTGTACCCTCACTGACCACCTTCGTAATCTCAACCATACTTGGGGGAAGTAAGATTGTACTAATTGGCAATATCATTGAACAGCAGTTTCGCCTCGGTAACTGGAACTCCGGTTCCGGATTATCTCTGGTTTTGATGATATTCATTCTGTTCAGTATGGCTATCATCTCAAAATATGATAAAGAAGGCGAGGGAAGTAATATATGGTAAAGAAATTCTTAAGCCGTTTTTATATTGGAATCATCCTACTGTTTTTGTATGCACCAATTATTGTATTGATTGTACTCTCCTTTAATGCCTCTAAATCAAGAGCAAAGTGGGGAGGCTTCACCTTAAAGTGGTACTTTGAGCTATTTCAGAACGAGGATATTATGTCCGCTCTCTCTACTACCCTGATTATTGCCTTCTCTTCTGCATTAATAGCTACCCTACTGGGAACCGCAGCCTCCATCGCTATTAACAGCATGAAGAAAACGCCGAGAACTATACTCATGGCAATTACTAATATTCCGATGCTGAACGCTGATATCGTGACCGGTATTTCATTGATGTTAATCTTTGTGGCAATGAATTTTACACTTGGATTTACCAGTGTACTCATAGCTCACATAACCTTTAACATTCCCTATGTCATTCTCAGCGTCATGCCAAAGCTAAAGCAAATAAATCCCAATACCTTCGAAGCCGCGCAGGATCTGGGTGCTTCTCCGGCGTATGCCTTTTTCAAGGTAATATTACCGGATATCTTCCCCGGTGTATTATCCGGTTTCTTTCTGGCTTTTACCATGTCGTTGGATGACTTTGTAATCACTCATTTTACAAAGGGTCCTGAGATTAATACCCTATCTACTAAGATTTATACAGAAGTTCGAAAGGGTATCAAACCAGAGATGTATGCCTTATCCACCATCATGTTCGTAACGGTACTTTTATTGTTGATCTTTATCAATAGAAGAAATGCGGACAAAAATGCACCGATGAGAAAGCTGTAATCAAAGTATTACACCCAAATGTCACTTATGTGAACTTAGGGGCAGATTAGTGTGAATTATTGAAAAGCATAATTCACACTTCCAAGTTTGTGCCTGCGTCTTCCTCGGCACAAACTAACTCAAAGGGTAGGCATGTTATTTTAGAATGATATTTCGTATACAATAATTAGAAGGACCTATAGTCCTTGAATAATATTAAGGAGATTTTGTGTAATGAAGAGATTATTATTAGGTGTTTCTTTACTTGCCGTGAGCTTTGGACTTATGACCGGCTGCAGCAAGAGTACAGGAGAAAAGGTCTATGTATATAACTGGGGTGAATACATTGACCAGGATACCATCGATATGTTTGAGGAAGAGACCGGTATAACGGTTGTCTATGATGAATTCGAGCAGAATGAGGAGATGTATCCCAAGATTAAATCCGGTGCCGTTCAATATGATGTTGTATGTCCTTCTGATTATATGATTCAGAAGATGATTGAAGAGAATCTGCTTGCAGAGATCGATTTTAATAATGTTCCGAACATCAAAAATATTGATCCTGCTTATCTAAATAGCTCTAAAAGCTTTGATCCCGAAAACAAATACAGTGTCCCTTATTGCTGGGGTACCGTTGGTATTTTGTATAACAAGACCATGGTAGATGGACCAATCGACAGCTGGAGTGCTATCTTTGATGAGAAATATTCCGGTAATATTCTGATGATCGACAGCGTCCGTGATGCCTTTGGTATTGCTCTCTCCTATCTGGGCTATGATTTGAACAGCACGGATCTGGGACAATTGGATGAAGCAAAAGCTTTACTTCTGCAACAATATCCACTGGTTCAGGCTTATGTTGTAGACCAGGTACGTGACAAAATGATAGGTGGAGAAGCAGCACTCGGCGTTATCTATTCCGGTGAAGCGATCTTTACTCAGAGGGAAAACCCGGATCTGGAATATGTCGTACCAAAAGAAGGCTCTAATGTATGGATTGACGGCTGGGTAATCCCGAAGAACTGCAGAAATAAGAAGAATGCAGAGATCTTTATCAATTATATGTGTTCTCCTGAAATTGCTCTGAAAAACTTTGAATACATTACCTACTCAACGCCAAATGCCGCTGCCAGAGAGATGATAACCGATGAGGATATCAAAAACAGCGAGGTTGCCTTTCCTGACCAATCCGTTCTGGATCGCTGCCGTACCTATAGCTACCTGGGCGAAGAATTGGAATCCTTATATATCGATAAGTGGAATCAGGTAAAGTCCCAAGCAAATTGATAAAAGCAAAAAACGTCAATACTGCACAAGTCATTTTTATATAAAAGTGATGCAGGGCATAATTTAATTGCAACACGCTTCATACAGTTGCTCATCAAATTATGTCCTGCATCACTTTTTAATACCCGATTAATGAAAGCCTGCAAGCCTAGCTTTCATTAATCTATTGTGTAAGTGCAAATTGACAGTTATGACAGACTCTCTAGTTGTAATTACTGTCTAACAATATTCCTATCTTCGTGATTGTGAAAGGCCACAATATTCTTGTATACCTCTTCTGTCACTCTCTGTCTTGCTTCTACTGTTGCCCATGCGATATGAGGGGTGATAATCAGCTTCGTACTATCCTGAATCTCATATAAGGGATTATCCGGGCTCATAGGCTCTACTTTAAGTACATCAAGTCCCGCACCGCCGATCAAGTCCTCCTTCAAGGCCTTTGCCAGAGCATCCTCATTCACAATCGGACCACGTCCCAGATTAAGCAGAATAGCCGACTTCTTCATCTTACCTAACTCCATCTCCCCAATAAGGTTGTTGGTCCTGTCATTCAAGGGAGCATGAATAGAAATCACATCAGACTGTCGAAGTAAGGTATCTAAATCCACCTGCTCGTAAGCCGGGTTCTGATTCCTTCCGGAGGTTGAATAGTATATGATATGACAGCCAAAGAGCTTGGCTACCTCAGCTACTCCTCTTCCGATTTCACCAAGTCCGATTATACCCCAAGTCTTTCCCGAAAGCTCATGGAACTTCATTGTAAAATGACTGAAAATATCGGAACGGATATAGTCACCGCTCTTAACAAATTGATCGTAATAGCTGAGCTTTTCATATAAATAAAAGAACATAGCAAAGGTATGCTGAACCACGGACTGAGTGGAATACCCCTTAACATTTGCAACTGCGATACCACGCCCGTTGGTATAGCCAAAATCCACTATGTTCGTTCCTGTTCCTGTGATGCAAATTAATTTTAGTTTCTTAGCCGACTGTAAGTTTGCCTCATTCATTGGAATCTTATTCACGATAAGGACATCCGCATCCTCACAGCGTTTTGCATTCTCAGAAGGGTCAGAGCAAGGATATTTTACCACCTCTCCAAGACTGTCAAAGCTACTTAAATCCACATCATCTCCCAGCGTATCCGTCTCTAGAAATACTATCTTCATAATGTTACCTTCCTTTCCTCTACATTCATACTGTCCCGAAAACCTGTCATTTCTATTCTATATCCAAGCTTAATTGCTAAGGTTACATCCTTTCACTTTTAGGTTATCCTGAAGTCCCATCATATTCCATTCATGATAGGGGTAATGATCTATCATCTCCTCCGGTATCATCGGAGTATTTTTCTTATATAAAATAGTAATTGTCCGTTTCAGATTGGTTTAAGCCCAGACTGAAACGAACAATTCAACTTGAAAATATAATCTATCTGTTCAACTTATCGAATTCTTTCCGGGAATCCAACCTTTTTCTGAACCTTACGGAGCGTCTTTGTCGCATAGTAATTCGCTTTTTCCGCATTCGTCTTTATGATACCATCAATATATGCTTTATCCTTCTCCAGACGATAGAACTCATCCTGAATTGGTTTAAGCATGGTAGCAACTGCTTCCCCTACCGCCAACTTAAAGTCACCATAACCAGAGCCTGCAAATTCTTTCTCCGTATCAGCAACTGTCTTTCCGGTAGCTATGCAATAGATCTCTATCAGGTTCTTGATTCCTGGCTTTTCATCACTGTAACGGATGCTGTTATCAGAATCAGTCACAGCTCTCTTAAACTTACGAATAATCGTATCTGAATCGTCCATGAGGAAGATGGTTGCATTCTGGTTCTCATCTGACTTAGACATCTTCTTCTCCGGCTCCTGAAGGCTCATAATCTTTGCTCCATGCTTACCTAAGTAAGGCTCGGGAATCGTAAATACATCTCCGTAGATACCATTAAAGCGCTCTGCTACATCACGGGTAAGCTCAATATGCTGCTTCTGATCAATTCCTACCGGAACGATATCAGACTGGAATAATAAGATATCTGCAGCCATCAATACAGGATAGGTGTATAAGCCCGCATTAATGTTATCTGCATGCTTCGCTGATTTATCCTTAAACTGAGTCATGCGATTTAATTCACCCATATAAGTAAAGCAATTCAATATCCATCCAAGCTCCGCATGTGCCGATACATGGGATTGATAATAGATACAATTCTTCTCAGGATTTAAGCCTGCAGCGATATACAGGGTAAGTAGAGCCCGTGCTCTTCTCCTTAGTTCAGCCGGATCCTGGCGAACAGTAATGGAGTGCATATCAACCACACAGTAAAAGGTCTCATACTCATCTTCAAAATCTACCCAATTCTTTAATGCTCCCAGATAATTCCCTAAGGTAAGAGTACCTGTCGCTTGCATTCCGCTAAATAATGATTTTTTTCCATCTAACATACAATCACTTCCTATTCATTAGTCAAGTCTCTGCATAATAATTTAATCAGGAGAGCCCTGCGAGGATCAGTCAATCTATCTCTTCCAATATATAAAGAATGCAATAAAATGTCAATGCTTACCGTCAACTAATTTGGTAAGCTCCATAAGAGAATCCACTACTCCGTCATACTCCCTTACATCACCAAAGCCATATCTGGCAAAGATAAAGGGAATACCGGCTTCCTTAGATGCATTTGCATCCCCCTGGGTATCGCCCACATATATCGGGTTTTTTAGGTTGTTTCGATTAATTACTAGACCTATATTATCCGCCTTCAGCTTACCGGAACGACCGGGATATTCAAAATCAGTAAAATACTGTTCTAAATGAGGATTGGCACGGAAGAAGCACTGGATATACCCTTCCTGACAGTTGCTTACAATGAAGAGCTTATGATTCTTGGATAATTCCTTCAGCACCTGTTCCAAGCCCTCATAAAGGGGAGCACCATGCTCTGCCAAATAAAGTAATTGATAATCACTGCAATCCTTCATCACCTGAATGGCCTTATCCTTTGGCACGCTTTGAAAAAGCTTAACTGTAATTACATCCATTGGTAGCCCAAACAATCCTTCAAGGCGCTCTGGAGTAACCTCATCTTTAACCTCCGGATACTTCTCCCTTAGCACCTTATTATACGCTATTGTTATCTCCTTTGTCGAATTCCACAAGGTCCCGTCCATGTCAAAAATAATACTGTCTATCATGTTGTTATCCTTTATCCTTATTAGTTTCATCTATATTGTGAACCGTACCGTTCAGATTATGTTATTCTAACATATTAAGCATATCCTTACAACCAAAATTCATACCACATCTATTTCCAGAGTACTCCGGCATGTTACTGTTAACAGCTATATTAATAATTAGGATATCTGCATAACTATATAGTCGGATTAATCAAAAAATTACTTAAGTGTATTATACTATTTAACATAGCTTGGTGTAAGTTGGAATCAAATATAGAATCCACAAAAGCTCTCGTCTATGCTATAATCTTGATATGGGCAAAATCCGTTTATCCTTTTGCCCACGAAGATACGCACTTCCGTATTATAAATTTTAGAGAGGCAGGTAACATCATGAAGCAAATCGCTAGCTTTACCATTGATCATATGAAATTACTCCGAGGCTTATATGTCTCCAGAAAGGATAGGCTTGGCAATGAAACCATTACTACCTTCGATATTCGTATGACCCGTCCAAACTTTGATCCGGTTATGATGACCGGTGAGATGCACACTATAGAGCATCTGGCTGCAACCTATCTGCGAAATCATAGTGAGTACGGGGAACGAATAATATACTTTGGTCCTATGGGCTGCCGTACTGGCTTTTATCTATTGTTAGGTGGAGACTATGAATCTAGAGAAATATTACCTCTGATCATCGAAACCTATGAGTTTATTCGAGATTTTACCGGAGATATACCTGGTGCTACTCCCGAAAATTGCGGAAATTATTCCGACATGAATCTCGATAAGGCTAAGTTTTATGCAAAGCAGTTCCTTGATGAGATTCTCTATCAGGCAGCAGATGCTAATCTTATTTATCCCAATTAGCTTGTAACACACGATTAAATAGTTATCATAGCTATTCCATGCACTAGCTCCGTGAATTAGGTGAGAACCATCGGCAGTTTAGTGCATTTTTCGTGTTTACATGAATATACTGTATTGAGTATGTATAATGGGAGAAGCTATGGCAGACCAAAACTATCTACACACAGCTGAGATAATGAAAGCCGCCTTACCCTACTTCGATTCCATGACTAAAATCCGAGTGGAATTTTTCGCTAAGGCTCTGGATCTTATGGGAAGTCTAAGTGCCTTATCCGGCCGTAATAGTATGGTTGCCTGTGGCTACGAAAATAAAAGTATCGATATGGAAGGCCTTTTAAATGGCATCCGCCCTTTATGTAACAAAAAGGAGCGGGATATCATAGACCGAATCCTTAATATATTCAACATGAAGAGAATGTTTGAGATGTACAATAACCTAATGAACGCTATGAAGACCATGCAGGAATTCGGAGATTTTTCTTTCTCTGGCGAAGATAATAAGGATGATACGGATACGGTCACAGGCAACTTTACCGGATCAAATTTTGAATCTATCTTTCGGGATAGCGGTTTCGGGGATACAAGATCAGAGGATACTGCTTCCCAGGATAATCAAAGCCATACTCAAGGGAATGAGAATAGTTTTACCAATGATAATCCAATGTTCGAAATGCTGAAGACGATGATGCCACCGGAGCAACAGAGCACCTTCGAAAACTTAAGAATGCTTTTAAGTACTATGTCATATGATAATAATAGCAAATCTGATGATAGTAAGGAGCATGAAAATGGCTGATACGTCTTGGACCAATAACCCCAGGTTAAACAGTGTTGACCCCAGAAAGCTTGCCATACTCTTGGATTTAGTAAAGGAAGCCGAGGGCAAACCAATGGATAAGCTGCTACCCCTGTTAATGACTACGAACAAACGCCTTCAAGAGCAAAACCTTGCCTTTACTAAGGATGAAAGCGACTTAATGATAGAGATCCTATCCAAGAACATGACACCAAAGGAAAAACAGCAATTCGAGATGATACGAAAAATAATGGCAACCAGAAAATAAAGAATTGAAGGAAGAAACCGCTCCCAACGCTTGTGACAGTTTTTCATATACTGTCTCAACCCGGGAGCGGTTTTTTAGCCTAACTTGCTTGAGGATATCTTACGCATTTTAAGTCTTCGATTCGTTGCTTCTCTTAATAAGGCATAGAGCACAGAGAACATGGGGATAAAGATTAACATTCCAGCTACACCCATGGTACTTCCACCTATGGTCACTGCAACCAATACCCACATGGAAGGCAGGCCTATGGAGCCTCCGACTACTTGAGGATAAATAAAGTTACCCTCAATCTGTTGCAGTATCACGAACATTAAAATAAATAACAAGGCTTTCAGGGGATCCAACATAAGAATTAAGAACGCCCCGATACCACATCCGATAAATGCACCAAAAATCGGAATTAATGCAGTAAAGCTGATTAACACACTAATCATTAGCGCATAAGGAAACCGGAATATACTCATTACAATAAAGAACATTAATCCCAGAATTACTGCCTCTAAGCACTGGCCGGAGAGGAATTTAGAAAAGGTAGCCTCCGACAAAGAGCATATGGATAAAATCTTGGTGACGACCTTTTCTGGGAGAAAAGCATACATCAGCTTCCTCGTCTGCTGTCCCAGCTTTTCCTTCTGTACCAGTATATAGATGGAGAAAATAAAGCCCAGTAAGAAATCAATCATGCCACCAAAGATACTAAAGGCTGTACTAAATGTGGATTGAAGCATGTCAGCTCCACTATTGATAATAAAGTTATAGATTCCCTTAATAAAGCCCTGCCAATTAATATTATCAAAATTAATATATTCCGCTAGATATGGATAATCCTGAATCAGCTTAAGATAATTACTTTCAGCCCGATAAAAGAAATTCGGTAATAGGTTGCTCTCACTGATGTTTCTGATGGTATTCACAATTTCCGGTACGACCAGTAGAGTAACTAGTACAATAACGCCAAACACCAGTATAAGGGTAATAATCAGGCTAAGAGGCCGTTTCAATTTCCTTTGAAGACCTCTTTTCTTGCTATTTGCTTCAAAAAGACGATTCTCTATTGCTCTCATCGGTACATTAAGAATAAAAGCAATCGCTGCTCCCAAAATAAAAGGGAAGGCTAAATTGATGCAAAAATACAGTGCTCCTATCACAATATCTAAACGCTGCAGTCCTACGTAGAGAAAGACTGTGAAGGTAATGATACCGAGAATTTTCTTAATGTTACTTTTATTCAATTCCATTCTTTAATTCCTCTTTTTTCTTTAGGTTATGATACATCTTGATATATTCGTTAATATAAAGCAGAAAGGATAGGAGTAAGAATGCACCACAAACCATCATCAGTATATTGGTAATATCAACCTTCAAAGTAGGTACTGCAACCAGCACCAGCATTGTTGCGTAAAAAACTGTGGTTGATACCTTTCCGAACCATTTGGCACCGTTCAATTTAGTTCCCTTTTTCAACATTACAATGCCTGCAACTAATAAAAACAGCTGCATAACAACAAATAAAATTAACAGCAAGAACATCCATTTGATTTTTACCACCAGGATAAATATCAAGGAAGCTTGTGTAAGCTTATCTGCCAAGGGATCAATTAACTTCCCTAGCTCCGTCACCATGTCAAATTTACGTGCTATGAAACCATCCAGAAAATCCGTTAATCCCGAAATAAAAACTACAGCAGCCGCCTGAACGTATTGCTTTGGCTCATTCGCTCTGATATATGTGATCACAAATACCGGTATCAGAAAAAAGCGAATATAACATAGGATGTTCGGAATACTCCAGAGATCCTTTTTAGAAAATTTCGTTACTATCTTCATGCCAGTCCCCCCTAGTATATACTATTAATATAGAGATTCGTATACGATTGCTGCTACCCTATTGCACCTACCTGCGATAGGCTTCTATCTTATATCTCTCTTATATTGTTCACTTATTTAAGACAATTCTAACACAAGAATTTCTTCTTTCATAGGTTAATTTTCCAATTTTACATTAGAATTTCCTTAAAAACAGCATGTATTCTATGGTTTCTATCCATTTATAGTAAATAATCGCTTTATTTTGCATATACATTCTGTAACTACATTCATCAGGTGGATTTATGAACCTTATTCAAGAATTCATTGCTGAATACGGAACGCTAGCCATGTTTATCATAATCCTTTTGGAATATGCTTGCTTTCCTGTATCCAGTGAAATTGTCCTTCCCTTCTCCGGAGCGATTGCTTCCGCCAATCATACAGACTTTCTTGTTATCCTGATGCTTAGTATTCTCGCAGGTCTAATCGGTACCGGTATCTGCTATGGTGTCGGTTGGTTTGGCGGAGGTGCTATTCTACACGCTATTATTACACGATTTCCGAAAGCGCAAAAGGGTATTGATCATGCGAACGAGAAGTTCCGTCTTCACGGAGGGGCTACTGTATGTATTGGAAGAGTCATACCAATTATACGTACCTATATCTCCTTGGTGGCCGGTGCTGCTAAGCTTTCACCGGTTACCTATTTTACCTACACCTTTTTAGGGATTACCGTATGGAATACCCTCTTAATCGGGCTAGGCTATACTCTACAGGAGAACTATCAAAAAGTGGCCAGCTATTATGAAAGGTATAAATTGTACCTTCATCCCATAGCCGGCCTCTGTCTCTTTGCTTTATTATTGAATTTTATCTATCAAAAGTGTAAGAAGGGAACGAACCAAGCTTAATTATTAGACAGGGACAATTGATTTTTTCTCCCATCTCCCCGAAGCCACACTGAAGATACCTACCAGAGAGGTAATCAGCCAATTTAAACCGGTGGCCCACCATATTCCTGTAAATCCAATCATATGAGTAAGTACATTGGCTAACAGTACCCTACAGATAACCTCGGTAATTCCCATTGCCATAGGAACCTTGATGTCCCCGGTCCCACTTAAGAAGTTTCGGCTGACAAAGATCAGACCTACTGGAACATAGAAGAAACAGGTAATTCGGATTGCCATAACACCGGTTGTAACAATCTCGGCATTCTCCTTATTCGTAAACCATGTCATGATGAACTCGCTACCATAATACATAACAGGAAGCATGCATAGACTAAAAACAACCATAATTACTGATGAGATTTGATATCCCTTCTTTGCACGTTCGAATTTACCCGCTCCAACATTCTGCCCGGCAAAGGCAGATAAAGCTGTACCTACAGACATTCCCGGCTGAAGAACCAACTGCTCAATTCTTGTTACGACAGAATGAGCTGCAATTACAACTTCACTATATACATTGATTACTCCCTGAAGCAGAATAAGTGATACAGAAATCAGAGCATTCTGTATGGCTACCGGAACTCCCAAGCGGATACATTTTCTAAGGATGACTCGATCCAATCGGAACTCTTTAAGCGGCATTCTTAATATCTTAACCTTTGCCATTGCATAAAGAATACAGCCAGTAGCGGATACAAATTGAGAAATGATCGTTGCAAGGGCGACACCTGGAACATCCCAGTGGAAGACAATAACAAATAATAAATCAAGTATCACATTAAGAACACTGGCAACGATTAGGAAAATCAATGGAGTAACAGAATCTCCCAAAGCCCTTAGAATTGCAGAAATTCCATTGTAACAGGCTGTGCCGAGAATTCCGGCGAAGGTGATCTTCATATAAATATCCGACTGATTGATGATAGAAGCTGGAGTATTAAGAACCTCCAGAAGCCATCTGCTGGAGCAAAAGCCTACGATACCCAGTATCACAGCTGCACCTATTACTACATAGGTTGCAGTTGCAAAGGCTTTTTTTACATTATCGTAATCCTTTGCCCCAAAATACTGGGAGACCACTATTGAGATACCGGCCGATAAGCCAAAGCATAAGCCGATGATTAAATAAACCAATGAGCCGGTTGCCCCTACTGCTGCCAAGGCATTGCTGTCAACGAACTTACCGACAACAATGGAATCCACCATACTATAAATCTGCTGGAACAGGTTACCGATGAGCATAGGAATTGAGAACTGAATGATTAATCTGGCCGGTGAGCCATTCGTCATGTCACGAGTAAATGATTTTGTCATAGGATACCTTTCTATCTTGTATACAGATTACTATCAGTTTAAATTTTAGATACTCGATGTATTATACTCTATTTTTCTCTAAAGTAAATGTTTTTTTAATATTTATAATACCAGGTATATATTACCATACATGACCTCTAGCTTCTCGTGTTATGTTCACTACGCTACGCTCATGGGGCTGTCATAAATGTACTTCACTTGGACGAAAGGCGGAATAGCTCCCCATACTGGATAATCTCAATCATTGAGATTATCCAGTTCGCGAGCGCGCTCGCATATATACAAGCAAGCTTGTATATGCTCACTTTGCTTACGCGCAAATGCACTGTTTGACGGACAGATTTGCGATTTTGTATGCTTTAAAAAGCGAACATTTATGTTCGATTTAAGCATACAAAACGGGAAGATGTCCGGCAATCTGTGTGTGAGGGGAGCTATTTCGCCTTTCTTCCGAGGTAAATCCTAGTGCGACAGCCCCGCTGTTCCGCTCGCATGCATTCAAGCAAGCTTGACATGCGAGTGTTCTTCTCGCATTATGTTCACTACGCTCTTATCATGTCATGAACAAGAGCGGTTCATGACCTCTTCGCTCCGCTCGCATGCATTCAAGCAAGCTTGATGCATGTTCACTACGCTCTTATCATATACTTAAGAGAAGATTTAGGACAGCGGGAGTGAATCCACATGCAATGGCATAGTACACCAATCAGCGAAGTCCTTGAGGAATTAGGGGTAACCCATAATCAAGGCTTATCAGCGAAAGAAGTAAAGAAGAGGCAAGAAACCTTTGGCTACAATATTCTTGAAGCGAAGAAGCCAAAAAGCATTATTATTAAATTCTTGTCCCAGTTTTCAGATTTTATGATTATCATACTGATACTAGCAGCAATTTTATCCTTCGTTGTATCTTATCTTGATGGCGATCCGGACTATGTGGATCCGGTTATAATATTATGTATCATAATGATAAATGCAACGCTTGGGGTTCTTCAGGAAGCAAGAGCCGAGAAAGCCTTGGAAGCTTTGAAGAAAATGTCAGCCCCTACCGCTCATGTTTTAAGAGAGGGCAAAATCACTTCCATTGATTCCGCTGAATTAGTACCGGGTGACATCATATTGCTGGAAACAGGTTGCTTTGTTCCGGCAGATGCAAGGCTTTTATCCGCAATAAACCTTAAAGCCGAGGAAGCATCTCTTACCGGTGAATCTAATGCAGTGGATAAGATAGCCGAGGTGGAGCTGAGACCGGAGACCAATCTGGGAGACCGTGTCAATATGGTTCTGGCCACCAGTACGATAACCTACGGCAGAGGTCTGGCAGTCGTTACTGAGACAGGTATGAATACCCAGGTTGGGCATATTGCAAAGCTGATCATGAACGAAGAGACCCCTATGACTCCTCTGCAAAAACGGCTTGCAGATACCGGTAAGGTTCTGGGAATTGCTGCTCTTGTCATCTGTGGAATCATATTTGTCCTTGGTTTAATGAAGCATCTGCCTGTGTTTGATATGTTTATGACCTCCGTAAGCTTAGCGGTAGCCGCAATCCCAGAGGGGCTTCCTGCTATTGTAACCATTATGCTTTCCTTGGGTGTACAAAGGATGGCAAAAAAGAATGCGGTAATTCGAAAGCTTCCAGCGGTAGAAACCCTGGGGAGCGCTACGGTAATCTGCTCGGACAAAACAGGCACTCTGACCCAGAATGTTATGACCGTCACCCAGGTTTGCTCCATCTTTGGCAAGGAGAATCCGAACAATAGCTTTGGCAGTTTTCTATTATCTCATGCTGCCCTCTGTAATGATACGATCCTTTCAACTAATAATAACACCCTCTCCCTAACTGGAGAACCCACAGAGAAAGCCCTGGTTCTAGCAGCATATCAATCAGGTTTGAACAAAAACGATCTCGATATTACATATCCACGTGTGTTTGAGATTCCTTTCGATTCAGCCAGAAAGCTGATGACTACGGTACACGCTTCTCCCGAAAAGGGATACAGAAGTGTCACCAAAGGAGCCTTTGATTTCATGCTGGGTCGATGCACCCACTATTATCATGACGGCAAACAATATCCACTGACATCAAGAGATAAGAAGAAACTAATTTCTGTCAATAACTCAATGACCGAAAAGGCCCTTCGTGTCATTGCGGTGGCTTATAAGAACCTACCCGATAATTTTAAGAATATCAAGAAGGATGAGCTAGAGGATGGTCTTACTCTGATCGGCTTAATCGGAATGATCGATCCACCCAGAGACGAGGTAAAATCCGCCGTAGCTACCTGTCGCCAGGCTGGAATTAAACCGATTATGATCACCGGTGACCATGTACTAACCGCTCAGGCCATTGCCAGAGAGCTTGGTATTCTGGCGGAAGGAGAAGAAGCCATAAGCGGGGAGCAACTAAACGCTATGAGCAATGAGGAGCTCGTGAATAACATCTATCGCTACAGCGTATTTGCCAGAGTTTCCCCGGAGCATAAGGTCCGTATTGTAAAAGCCTTCCAAGCCAGGGGTGAGGTAGTAGCTATGACCGGTGACGGCGTGAACGATGCCCCTGCATTAAATGCGGCCGATATCGGTTGCGCGATGGGTATCACCGGTACTGATGTGGCTAAAAATGCAGCTGATATGATTCTCACTGATGATAATTTTGCAACAATAGTATCCGCAGTTAAGGAAGGCCGCGGCATCTATGAGAATATAAAGAAGGCTGTTCATTTTCTTCTTTCCAGTAATATTGGAGAGATACTTAACATCTTTGTAGCGATACTGATGGGACTACCGACTCCCCTGGTTGCTGTTCAACTGTTATGGGTTAATCTGGTCACCGACTCTCTTCCTGCTATCTCCCTCGGAGTTGAACCGGCTGCTAAGGATATCATGCTGAAGAAACCTATCTCTCCAAAGAAAGGGATGTTCGCTGATGGTCTGGCAATACAGATAGTCCTTGAAGGTGTTATGATCGGTTCCTTAGCCTTATTAGCCTTTGTGATTGGACATCATTTTTATGATACCCCAGCTTTCTACCAATCCCTGCTTCCGGAATCAAACAATGCTGGTACTCCAACCACCTATATTCCCTGGGTAGGCAGATCCATGTCCTTTGCAGTACTCAGCTTATCACAGCTATTTCACTCCTTTAATATGAGAAGTGAGCATTCTCTCTCCCAGATTGGGGTATTTACAAACCGTAAGCTAGTCTATTCCTTTTTAATATGTGCTTTTTTACAGGTTATCGTATTAACAATTCCTGCTCTAGCAGCAATTTTCCAGGTTGTTCCCCTGTCTATGAGACAATGGGCTATAACCCTCCTGCTTGCATTTGTACCAATTATTGTGGTAGAGCTACAGAAGAAGGTTTCCGACCTATTCGGAAGGAAAAAGAAATAAGTAATTGCTATTAGTTGTGAGTATTCTCAAGGTTTTTATTGTTTAGTCCATAGAACCACTTGAAATCCCTCAAGAATCGTTATATAGTATATAATTATACTATTACTAGGACAACTATTTTGAGAGGTGTTGACGTGGATACCAGAATAACCGAGAATACTCCAAAGGTGAATCCCTACGACGAGACGTTGGGGGAACGCTGGTCGATGTATGATTCTATGCCATATGTTTGGGACCCGGATTTGAATGTTGATAGAGTCTTCAAGTGTATCAGCGGCAATATAATCAAATATTATCGTTTCCAGCAGGATGAACCCTATGAGACAAAATATGAATAGCGTACAGAGATGGCTGAATGAATTATTAAGGGGCTGTTTCAAAATGTATAGTATAGAAGCAGGAAAGGACAACACGCATGTCATCCTTTCCTGCAGTACTAACTTATATTTTGAAACATCCCCTTTATTAGCAACAATTTTAATATATTCCCTTACATACCGATCATATCGAATTTTTCATAGGAGATATCTACGCTGTAATCCTTCTTTGGATTCGGATATTTAATCTGAATGGATTTCAATCTCTGACTATAATACCAGCCATAATCCGCCTCCTCAAATCTAGGCCGGTAAAGATGATGAGGGAGCAGGTTACCATTCACCTTTACCCAGTAAGGTGCTTTATCCGGATGAACCATATCAATATACATATTTTCAACCTTCGTTCTATACCGTCCCTCACCTTCAAACTTAAGCACCGTATGAAGACCGGTTGTCATCCTAATATGTGTTTTGAGATAATTCTTCTCTTGGTATTCCAATGAGTGTCCGTCGTCCTCATAGAGGCAGAAATAACCATCATGATCATCTGCACATAGCAGATGTATACTATCAACCTGTTGAGTCTGCAGGTTATCCAGCTGATGTAATGCCATAGGTAGAATGGAACCTCCGCGAAGGAACAGAGGAATGCTCCCCAGATTGACCGGAACCGTAATTGTCTGTCCGCCTTGATAGGGTGTTCTGGTATAAAAGTCATAGAAACATTCCCCTTTGGGTAAGTATACCGTCCTGTATTGTGCTCCTTTCTCTACAACATTGGCCACTAGTAGGGAATCACCCACCATAAAATCTACTCCCTCGTCATAGCAGGCCTCATCCTGTTGAAATACAGAGAATAAAGGCTCCATCATTGGCAATCCGGTCTCATAGGCATGCTCCATTAAGGAATATAGATATGGTATTAAGCGGTAGCGGAACTGAATCGCTTTCCTTATGTAATTAGTACAGTCGCTATACATCCATGGCTCTGTCACCGTATTATCTGTGTTAACCGAGTGTACCGAAAATCTGGGTTGAAAGATACCATTTTGAACCCATCTCACAAGGAGCTCAGCCTCCGGTGAGGGACCAAAAAATCCTCCTACATCACAGCCTTGATTCGCTACTCCGGACAAACTCATACCGAGTATCGTTGCAATGTTATATTTTAAGGCTTCCCAACAAGTCAAATTATCCCCTGCCCAGGTCTGTGCATATCGTTGGATACCAGCATGACCGGAACGACATACAATATAAGGACGAGTATTGGGAAATGTCTCGCTAATGGCTTCCTCCGTAACCTGACACATTAGATTTGCCATCACTGCTTTTAACTGTCCGATTGTTCCCTTTTTACCCTCAAAATCACAGATACAGTCTTTATCGATCAGACTGTCATATTCACAGTTATCATTCCACACGGAACTGGTACCCATCTCAAGCACATTCTGCTGTAGCATGGTTTTCCAAACCTTACGGGTTACGGGCTTTGTAAAATCCGCGAAAACTCCCTTTCCCCCCCACCAGGTTCCAATCCCAGGATCTTTCCCTTGACTGTCCTTAACAAAGATATCCATGTCCTTCATCTTTACTAAATCAGGATGCAGCAATAAAATACCGGGTTTCACATTGGGCGTAACGCATATCCCTCTCTTCCTCATCTCAGAGAAGAATTTCTCCGGATCAGAAAAGCGCTTATAATTCCAGGTAAAGACACAACGTTTATTGCCCTCTGAGGTTTCCTGTACAGTATAACCGGAGGACAGATGAAAACCGTCTACCGGGATTCTTTCCTCCTTTGTGGTATCTATGAAGTCTATGATTGCAGTATCACAGTCCATCTCCAACTCTGGATAATACATAGAAGAGCCTAGATATCCCAATGCGTAGCGCGGCAACATAGCCGATTTACCGGTTAGATCAGTGTAACGCTTAATTACCTCGCGTATTGTAGGACCGGCGATGAAGAAGAGGTCAATATCGCCACCATCGGTACGGTAGCGACTATGAGGTTTCCAATAGTTACTTTTCGCACGTCCCATATCAAAATCACATTCGTAAGTATTGTGATAAAAATATCCGACCGCCTTCTTAGTTTCACGATTCAGTTTAATATAGAAGGGAATGTGTTTGTAGAGAGAATCCGTCTTTATAGGATCGTATCCCATCGCATCCTTAGGACTCATGGACATATATTCACCGGTCTTATTAATCTTACCGGTTTTTTCTCCAAAACCATAGAAGCAATCGGAGGGGGAAATCTCACTAGTATGGATACGACGATGATTACTATCCTCCATATAAGCCAGATCAGTGATGTCCGCATGGAGTTTTGTCCCCTCCTGATCATAGATCTGAATACAGAAGGGGTCCTTTTGCAGAACAACCTTTAAAAGACCTCCCTGAAGTACTGTAGAGTCCGGATAATCCATCAGAACTGCATCCGCTGCGATAATTCTTCTTCGTTCCTGCTTCAGTAACTCATCCATCCTGTCGTCCCACGCTGTCATAACCAGACTATATGATTCTTCAGCAAAGTCTCCATCAAAGCCAGCTCGAATACGTACAATGGAGTCCGTCAAAAACCAGATTCTCAATTCTGTTCCGTCAGTCATAACAGAGAAATAATTATCTATTTTCTCCACTCTTTCTATCCTTGTACATATTTTCATGAAGTAACTCCTCCTGTTATTATAAAATAGGTGAACAAAGTATCAGCTTGCTTAACAAAGCCCGATTACTTTACAATCATAGATTAGGGTGTCAAAAGGCAATCTTAACTTATGAATGTGAATATCGCTGTGTGTGTATTCATATTGTCAGAATTTTAGTTCTGTAAGATCGGCTAATCATATAAAAAGGAGACGGCATTACCGTCCCCTCACAAAGTAATGATTATTGAAGGTCTTTCAAAGTATCCGTGATAAATGTGTCTATATGTACCAGATAATCATCCACACTAAGTTTTCCTGCTAGTACATCAATCAGTCGGTCTCTGATCTCACCCTGAACTGCGCCTGTAAATGCTTGATAACCCCATTCTGCTCCAGGCTGTTTACCAGTTGATGACAGATCGTTTGAAAAGACTGAGAATAATTCAAAACCATAATCGTAGAAAAGCTTCTCATTTCCCTTCACCTGAGAAAGATAACTATTTTCTGTACAATAAACTGCATTGTTCTCAGCCTTTGATATCCATTCGATAAATTCTGCAGCTTCTTTTTCTACACCGGTATTCTGGAACGCAGCCAGATATTTTCCTCCGGGAACACTTGAGCGCTGTGCTTCCTTGGGAAGGTAGGTAACTCCCCATTCAAAATCTGTAATCTCATCCTTATAGTTAGCAACCATCCAGCTTCCTGCAAAATGCATCGCTACCTGACCGGTACGGAACATATTATTGGGATTCTCAGAACCGAGCCATACAGAATCGGGAATAATCTTTTCGTCATGTAATTCTTTAAAGAAGGTAACCGCTCTCTTTGTTTGAGGGGTATTAAAATTAGATGCCTTTAAATCCTCAGTCAGCATGCTTCCGCCTGCTTCATACAAAAGAGTGGTAAATCTGTGGGGGGACTTGTCAAATACTAAGCCATATTTCACACCGCCCTTTTCCATAACTGTCTTCATGGCTTCCTTCCACTCATCCCAGGTCCAGACATCATCTGGAGTCTCAGGTACCTTCACTCCGGCCTTATCGAAAGCCGTCTTATTATAGATTAGGCCATTAGCGGTAACATCCATCGGAGCTGCAAGGATCTTATTGTCATATACGAATTTCAAGCCTTCCCCAAAGCTATTCACAAAGGCGTCCTTATTTGATACATGCTCTGATAAATCCAAAAGTTGATTTTGGAAGGGTCCGAGATTAGTCAGACGTGCTAATGCAGGGGCTTCTTTACCGTTGATCATGTTTTTTAGCTTGCTTTCAAGGTCTGCATAAGGAACTTCAATTAGTTCAATTTTTATGTTTTTATGCTCCTCCATATACTTTTCTGCCAGGCGCATAAAGGATTCGCCCTCTTTGCCATCGCTGAACCAAACAACATCCAGAGTTTTGGTCTTATTTGCTGCTGTACCTGAGCAACCAGTCATTAACCCCATAGACATGACTACAATTAGTAACAACGCTATCCATTTTTTCATAAGTTACCTCTCCTTTTCTCTTGATAGCACTATTTTATCAGATAATTTGCACAAAAAATTACAAATATCAATTAAAAAATCAAGCAATATTGTCTTTTTGCTCTTTAGAGTATTGCTTTGGTGTAATTCCACTGCTCTTTTTAAATACTGATATAAAATGGCTGTCACTGTTATAGGAAAGATTAATGGCTACATCGGTAACGGAATAGCCTTTCTTTAACAGGGCCTTTGCTGCGGCAATTTTCTGATTGGTTATGTACTGCGCAAGGGTAAATCCGGTTTCTCTTTTGAAATAGTGGCTAAGATAATAACGGCTGATATAGAATTTCTTGGCAATATCATCCAATTCCATCTTTTCTTCTACATGAGTACTAATGTACTTTTTGATCTGATCAATTCTCTCACGATTCAGAACAGGCTTCTTGAAAACTACACTATTCTTATCCTCATTCCTAATCTCTGAGGAGGTTCCGATATAGTCCTCCTGAGTCTCCTGCTCCTTTATAAAGAATTCATACATTTCATTGATTGTTGTAATCAACGCCAAGATCGCCAGCTTCAGTTTTACCTTAGTACAATCATCAACCCCTGCATTGATGAGTTCCTCTACCTTACACAGAAGCTTCTCCACCTTTGCCCGGTTTGCCTTTGTCAGATGAAGCCTATGTATAAAATCCGCCGGACGATTTTCAAAGAATATGTCAAAAGCATAACCAAAAGCGCTTGACATGCTTTGGAGCAGCTCAGGTTCAAACATAAGCACATATCGGTCATGAGGTTTACCTGCCGCACCTGTCGTCCTATGATACTCTTTATTATTAAGAAGAAATAAGTCACCTGCTTTGACATTATAGATACGGCTTCCCACTTCCAGTGTCGCCCCATCATTTAAAAACAACATAATTTCATACTGATTATGAAAATGAAAATCCTGCATCATCCAGTTTTGTGTACTTCCATGGAAGTAGTATAAAGATTCGAATTTCTCAAAAAAGACACGTTCTTTTACATTCATAACAGCCCTTCTTTCTAATACCAGTATTCCGTCATTGCTTCCTGCAAAAATAAAATCATGAGCGCTTGCCCATAGGTCATGGGACAGCAAGGTATCTCCTTATAAAAATCCTTCGAGCTTCCAATCGGAGTTCCATAGGATACATTAAGAATCGTTCCATCCTCTGCTATATAATTCATGATATGTACCACAGCTTTATCTATCAATTCACCATAATCCCCGCTGTCCAGTATCCCTGCTCTGACGCCTTGCATGATGCCACACAAAAATGCTGCACTTCCTGATATCTCAATGTAAGAGGTCTCATCATCAATAACGGTATGCCAGAGACCCGTTTCCGGATCTGCATATTGCTTCAAGGCCTTAGCCTGTGCTTTAAAGACACTTAGGAAATATCTTTTCAAGGCAGGGTCCAATGTTACCTCAGACAACAATTCCATAACAGCAACCGTAAACCAGCTATTCCCCCGTCCCCAATGAACTTCCCCGTAGTTATGATTAAAGTTAAAATTATAACCATGGTAAAATAGTCCGGCTTTTTTGTCGAAGAGATATTTAATATGATTCAAGATCTGATAATTCACTTCATTGATACATTCTTTTCTATTAAGAATATTACCGGCCTTTGCAAGAAACAACAGGGTCATAAAGATTGTATCAATTAGGATCTCACCATCATTGGGATCACCGGTAATCATATGCTGAAAACAGTCATCACCGGTACGAATGAGTTGCTTGTCCACCATAATCCAGTCAACCCATTCTTCAATAAGACGAAGATAGCTTTCCTTACCACTAATCTCATAAAGATATGCCAGAGTGAGCATGGGAGCCGTTGTATTTACATTCTTTTCTGATATCCCCTCCTCGATACGATGATCAAACCATTGAAACAAAAAGTCTAGTATTTCCTGATTCTTACTAATTGTATAATACTTATACAAGCCAAAGAGTCCGACCCCCTGAGGCCATTCCCAGCAATCAATATCAATCAGACTAACCGGGAATTTCTCTTCCATACCATTATTTTTTAAGGTCATCATTCTGTTTGCAACAAGCTTCAATGTTTCCTCTAGCTTACTACGGTTAATCATCATTTTCATTCTCCTTCTATTTCCAGTATCCCTTCCACAGAAAGAGGATACTGATAGATTTTTACTCCATTGACATAACATGTATTCTCTTTATCGATACGGTAACTCGTTGATTGGTCTGTAACGGTAACCTCTCTCTCCTCAGTCATCTCAATATCAATCTGATTAAAAGCATGGAAGAACTCCTCCAGATTCTGATATTCACTGCTTCGCGCCACCTTAATCACCCATACATTTTGTCTACCACGGCTTACAAATTCACGATGCTTGCAGGGTCCACTCTCCTGCATCCTGAGACCGTTCATTGCTTTCACTCCGATGAAGCCTCCGGCCCTCCCTAGTACAATTGCTTGACTTTCCCCAATATACCCATCAAATTCCGATAAAGGAACATAAGCATGGGTATAATCAATCCGATGAGCATCCGAAATGTCGAAGACCAGAATGCTGAGGTTACGATACTGCATTGCCATCGGCAAACAGCCATTTCCTGCCCAAAAATTAGGTCTTCCGCTTCCATATGGGTGGGCTTCTCCCGGATGATTGATAAATACCTGGGCCAAGGCATCGATGGTTGCCTGTACAATATGCTCCTGATAGCCGTTAGCATATGGTTTAAAGCCTACCGCTGTTGATAGAAGTACCTCCGCATTCTTATATAGATATAGATTCACATGCTTTTCAAAGCCTTGGGTATTCTGGTGGATTAATTCCTTGGTACCTGATAACTGTATATATTGCCGATATTCTTCGGGAGCTTCATAATCTCCCAAGATTAATGGCAGATAACCCATGGACCCACGCGTCAGGGAACCGGTATTATAAGCTATGTGCAGCAACCCTGTAGTACCGGCATTATAATTGCCCTTCAGCTCCTTTTCATAGGACCGGCCAAAGCTGGTCATAATCACCCCTTTATGCTCATTGATGCTTAAGGTATAGAAAATCATATCCAGCGCTTTTTTCGCCTTTTGATGCAGATCACTATCCGGCTCGGTTACATTATATAAGGTCCCCAATCCCAATACATCAATCGGGATGTAAGCGTTGGAATTCCATTCAGTCATAAACTCCTCAAAAAAGTTTTTAAACCATTCCTCCAGAAGGCCAGCCGCCTTCTTATGTATTTGCTTTCCTGTAAGCCCGCTGTTAACAAAAATCTGCTCCGGTAGATATTGGCCTGCCAGGTACTGACAGATGTGGAATAAAAGAGCATGATTTTCGCTAAAGAACCACATAACATCATCGCCAGGTTCATCGATCCAGTATCGGTAGCCAAGTAAGGTATCCTCTATCTCGGCCTTTAAACCATCAGAGAGCTGATTAAAGAAGGTGTGATAAATATATAATATCATTACCAGATGAAAATCAGAGCAATCCCTTCGGAGCCTTACCCCCTCTAATTCTTCTAGTATAATCTGCTCCGCCTTCTCGTGGCCCCTTCCAAGCTTAAATAATACAGCTGCTTTAAATACATTGTCGATGCCGTATTCCTTAACCATCTCTAGTGCATGCTGCTTCCTTGCTGACAGCTGCTCCTCCTGATATTCCTGAAAGTCTCTCCGTACAAGCTGGTTGCCTATCTTACGTTTAAGCTCAATTCCGCACAAATCAAGCTTCACTGTAAAATAGTAATATCCCGGAAGTAATTCATCCGAATGAAACAGCTCTAAAAACTTCTGATGCCTTAGCAAGTGATAAGCCCTGCTTGTACAAAGCTCTCCGCTGTTAATCATCTTCTCAACAAAATCACCAGGAGTAGTGGTCACCTTGACATCCAGGGTGTGATCCGTATTGTTCCTTATCTGAAGCTTAACCGGTTCGCTGACATAGGCTTCCTTCTCGAAGCATATCTGTTCCAGCATCGCCTCCAGGTTCTTAAGCTGTTTTACCGGAACCTCGTCCTTTAGCGGAAGTAAAATACTAAGCCTGTTGGACCCAATTCTTCTGATTCTGAAATAATAATCCGTATCACGCTCAGCCAGATCATCCAGGCAGATGACAAATCGGTTCTCCCCCTTTTTAAGGCTTATGGAAACCTTAGTACTTTTCACCATATTTCTTGTAAAGGGTGTAAAATCTGTAATCAGCTGGTCATTCACCCATAGAGTCAAACCACCGCAGGTTGAGAGCTCAAACTCAACCTTCCCCTCCTTCTCCGCCTTAATTATGGCATAGCTATAGGACCGTAAGTAGGTAGGCGTATAATAAAATCCTGCTTCCTCCATACCAATATTACCAAAGGGAAAATACATATGAAGTCTTCTACTCTCCCCGAATGTACATACTTCTTCCTCCGGACCAATGGTACTTAGATCAATATAAGGGGGAAGCTCTTCTTTCCTCCTTGCAATAAATTCCTTTCTGCAAGGATTTTCATGAATGGAAAAGCCGTATTTTAGCCATTCGTTAACCTTGCCGGTCAAGGTCGCTTTTGTGAATTTCTGAGCCTTTGTAAATATTCCGGTCGTCATAAACCGGTTAATATAGCCTTCTGCATATAACGGATATTCCACATATTTCATTGCTTCTTTTCCTCTTTTCTTTATCCCTTCACACCGCCGGCCGTAATGCCACCTATGATATACTTCTGCAACGAAACAAACACGATTATTACCGGAATCATGGAGATAACTGACATGGCCAAAAGATTATTCCAGTCTACCGAATATTCTCCTGAGAAGTTGGCCAACGCAAGCTGGATTGTGTATTTTGCTTTACTGTTAATAACTAACTTCGGCCAAAGATAATCATTCCATCGCCACATAAAGGAGAAGATACATAGAACCGAGATAACCGGTTTGGCCAAGGGAAGCATTATCTTCATTAATATATTACGTTCAGAGGCTCCATCGATTCGAGCTGCCTCCATATAAGCATCTGGAATACCGATATAATACTGCTTCACGAGAAAAACTGCCGTTGGTGAAGCAACCGCCGGAATGATCAGCCCCCAAAGACTGTTATAAAGATTGGTTGCAACGATTACCTTAAAGATCGGAATCATGATAACCTCAAGAGGTATCATCAGGGTAGCAAGCACAATTCCGAACAGTATATTTTGACCCCTAAACTTATATTTTGCAAAGGCATAGCCGGATAAAACATTGACAAATACCGTTAGAAGTGTAGCCATAAGCGTAACAAATACTGTATTAAGAAAATACCTGACGAAGTCACCCTCATTCATTGCAGTCAGATAATTACTCAGGGTAGGATTTTTACCAAACAGCGTAGGAGGCCAAGAGAACAATTCTCCTGTGCTTTTAAAAGAGGACCCGATTACCCATATAATCGGCATAAGGAATAAAAACGTTAAAAATATTAATAGTACTCCGACTAGTAATCCGCGGATCTTATGCTTTTTAGTTTTAGTATACATCCTGTTCACCTCCACGATTAAGACGGAATTGAATGATCGTAAGAAGCGCCAAAATCACAAAAAGGACCACTGTCATCGCTGAGGCATATCCCATCTGACCTCTCTCAAAGCCTGTCTCCTGAATGATCTGTACCATGAATTTCGTCGCTCCTGCCGGTCCTCCCTGGGTCAACGCATATATTAAAGGATAGGATTTAATGACTGTCACCGTAGATAAGACTAGTACGAGCAAGCTTGTAGGCTTTAGAAGGGGTAATGTAATATACCAGAATTGCTGCCAGAAGCTAGCCCCATCTATATCAGCAGCCTCATAATAGGTATCGGATATCGCTTGTATTCCAGAGATAAACATCACCATATAATAGCCTACCAAACTCCAGGCTGTTACAAAAATCACTACACCCATTGCAATCCTTGGATTGGTCAACCATTTTACCGGTGCCTTACCCAATGTAGTCAAAAGATAATTAACTACTCCGAAATCTTCTCCTAATAAGAATCTCCAGGTAAGACCTACAATGATACTGGAAATCATCGTCGGCCAATAAAATACTGCCCGAAAGAAGGTACTTCCTTTGATTCCTCTTGTTAATAATAGAGCCAGCATCAATGCTGCTGCAAAGACAGACGGAACTGTCAGTAAAGTATAAAATATGGTTCCAAAGAAGGCTAATAAAAAGCTTTTATCTTCTATTAGTTTTATGTAATTCTTTAGTCCAATAAATACCTGGGGATTTAGTCCGTCCCATTTTGTAAATGAAATCCACAAACCAGACAAAGCCGGATAAAATAAAAACAATCCGAAGATTATCATGGTCGGTAATAGGAGCAGGTATGGAAATACCTTTTGTTCAAAGCTCTTCATTCTATACCACCTTTTCATTGTTTTTACTAATTATACCACAAATTCTTGCTTTAATATTGCAAATTTTTATACAAAAACAACATATTATTGCTATTTATTACTATATCATTCATCATAATTACAATAGAAATCCATGAAAAGGCCTTGTTTTCTTATCTACTATACACAACAAAAAGACGTATCCAATGCCTGGTCTATCTTCGGCTGGATACGTCTATTAATTAAATTATATTAAGTTATTTAATGCATATTATGGGCAGTCTATAGAGCTTCTTTCCTTCCTCTCAATTAGAACACACGGAAGGCATCCTTTCCAAGATATCTTGCTGAGCTACCAAGCTCCTGCTCAATACGGAGCAGCTGATTATACTTTGCTACACGGTCTGTTCTGGAGGGAGCGCCGGTCTTTATCTGACCTGCATTGGTTGCTACTGCAATATCGGCAAGGGTAACATCCTCTGTCTCACCGGAACGGTGGGAAACCACTGCGGTCCATCGATTATTCTTAGCCATCTCGATTGCATCCAGAGTCTCTGTAAGAGAACCAATCTGATTAAACTTTATTAATACGGAATTGGATACACCCTTAGCGATACCGTCAGTAATACGGTCTGTGTTGGTAACGAATAAGTCATCACCTACCAGCTGAATCTTCTTACCAAGGCGCTCGGTTAAGAGCTTCCAACCCTCCCAATCTTCTTCTGCCAGACCATCCTCTAAGGATATTACCGGATATTTTGAACATACCTGATCCCAGAAATCCACCATTTCTTCGACAGTCTTATATTCGCCTGACTTCCAGAAGAGATAATCTCCTTTTCTTCCAGCCTTTGCTGCTTCGTCATACATCTCAGTAGCCGCAGCATCGATCGCAATATAGAAATCCTCACCGGGACGATAACCGGCTGCTTCGATTGCCTTCACGATATAATCAAGAGCCTGAGTATCACTGTCGAACTTCGGAGCAAAGCCACCTTCATCACCGACTGCAGTAACATATCCATCATTCTTAAGAAGCTTCTTCAAGGTATGGAATACCGTAGCACTATGCTCAAGAGCCTCAGAGAAGGTCTTCGCACCAACAGGCATAATCATAAATTCTTGTATATTAAGACTGGAGTCAGCATGCTTTCCTCCGTTGATGATATTCATCATCGGAACAGGAAGAGTCTTAGCATTGACACCACCCAGATATCTGTATAAAGGTAAACGTAAGGAAGCTGCCGCGGCCTTTGCTACAGCAAGGGATACACCAAGAATTGCATTGGCACCAAGCTTACCCTTGTTCGGAGTACCATCCAGCGCAATCATCGTAGCATCAATATCTCCCTGCTCCAGAGCACACATGCCAATGAGCTTAGGTCCAATGATTGTATTCACATTGTCTACCGCCTTCTTAACACCGGTTCCTAAGTATCTGCTCTTATCGCCATCTCTAAGCTCTACGGCTTCGAAAGCACCTGTGGAAGCACCTGAAGGAACTGCAGCTCTTCCGATACTGCCATCAGCTAAGGTTACCTCTGCTTCTACTGTCGGGTTGCCTCTAGAATCTAGTACTTCTCTTCCTATTACCTTTTCAATCGTTAAATTTTTCATATCATTCCATCCTTTCCAGCATTCATTCTATTCTACTTTATTATATTATTGACATTCACATGGATACTATTCCTATCTTAGTATATAGATTGGACGATCTATATACTAAGTACTATATACTTTTTACATCTTGTACCTTTGGTAGAATTTGAACTCTAGTACATTATAGTACCTTTTGTATTCTAGTTCCTTTTGTTCTTTAGTACAATCTATGTACTTTAAGTATAGCAACTAAACAATAAATAAAAAGTGATTTGAATCACAAAATAGGTATTTTGTGGTATCAATCCCTTATATTTTAACTCGTTGATAGAAGCCCTGCAAGCTCTAATTAGTATTTATTGGTTTACTTTATATTGTTATACTGTTCAGAAATTGATATACTATCTAAAGAGTGTTTTTATGATGATACAAAGCGAATATTGTACTGCCATACGGCAGATTGGAGGTTAAAATGAGTAAAGCATTTGAAAAATTACAGCCCCTACTGGAAAAATCCATGGCATTGCAGACAGCCCGCAATCTGTTTGAATGGGATGATCAAACAGTAGCTCCCTTCGAAGCAGCTGATTACACCTCGAAGGTAATTGGTATCCTGTCTGATGAATACATGAAAAGTATGATCAACGATGACATCCGAAAGCTTCTAAAAAAACTTCAGGAGGAGAAGGAACAGGAGGAGCTGACTGTTACACAGAAGGCCATCGTAAAGGAGTTGGCAAAAACCTATGAACAGCTGGAAAGTATTCCTCCTGAGGAATATCGTGCCTTTAACGAATATACCTCCATCGCCAATCGTAAATGGACTAAGGCGAAGAAGGATAATAAATATGAAGATTTTGCACCTTATTTAAAGAAAATCATCGAATACAAAAAGAAATTCGCCGGCTATCGCATAAAAGGTGATAAAAAGCCATACGAGGTTCTACTGAGCGATTATGATGAATGCTTCATGATTAAGGAACTAGATATTTTCTTTGATAAAGTAAAAAATGAAATCATTCCCTTGCTTAAGGAGGTTGCTAAGAAGGCAGAAACAGTGGATAAAAGCTATAACTTTCTATCCTATGATACCGCTAAGCAAAAGGAGTTCTGCCGCTTTTTAGCTGGTTATGTGGGCTTTGACTTTAACCGTGGTGTAATAGCTGAGAGTGCCCATCCCTTTACGCTTCAGCTCCATAATCATGACGTTCGAATTACGGACCGATATATAGAGAATAATCTTGAAAGTGCTATGTTCTCAATCATTCACGAGAGCGGACATGCTTTGTACGAAATGAATATCGATGATGCGATTACCCAGACCCTGGTTGGCGGCGGTGCATCTATGGGTATGCATGAATCGCAATCTCGCTTCTATGAGAATGTCCTGGGAAGAAGCAAGGAATTCTGGGAGCCTATCTATGATAAGCTGGTCAGCACCTATCCTGAGAATCTGAAGGATATCAGCTTAGATCATTTTATCAAGGGTATTAATAAGGCGGCACCCAGCTTAATTCGTACCGAAGCGGATGAGCTGTCCTACTGTATCCACATAATTATACGTTATGAAATTGAGAAGATGCTGTTTAACGAAAAGGTTGATATCGATGAGCTTCCCAAGATCTGGAACCAAAAGTATCAGGAATACATGGGAATTGAGCCTTCTACTGATGCAGAAGGAATCCTACAGGATACTCATTGGTCCTGCGGTGATTTTGGCTATTTCCCCTCCTATGCGATCGGTACTGCGGTAGCCTCCCAGCTTTATGCCTGCATGAAAGAGAAAATGCCCATAGAGCAATATCTAAGAGATGGTAATTTAACTCCAATTCGTGAGTTTTTAAGAGATAATATCCACAAGTATGGCGCAGTGAAAAATACAAATCAGTTGCTAAAGGATGTTTGTGGTGAAGAATTTAATGCCGATTACTATATATCCTATTTAAAGGAAAAGTATACAAAGCTTTATAATCTATAATTTAACGGCAATTACCTCCTAATTTATCATTGAAATGAATATTAACTCATTCTAATATGACATACCATGTATAATACTGCTATAAGTTCGCATAAAAGATAATCACATATGTATTAATATAACATTTTTATGCATATTTATAATTTTGCTATTGCATTATTTCTTGAACCGATGTATGATGATAGCAATATAGCAAAGGGTGATATTAGTCTTGAGCATGCAATAGAGAGCTCGTTTTGTGAACTCTCTATTGTTATAAATACTTGATGAATGACCATTACTCTTTGAATGATACAAGCTTGTACACAAACATTGCCTATTCACAGTCGACTAATATACGCTACCGTCCAACAATGGTCGTTAGCAGCATATCGGATTTGATTTGGCAAATAGCATCAACTAAGAAACAATAGATAGCACGCTCCGCGAACTGTCTATTGTCATGAATTAAGATAGCGCAAAGCGCTATATAGGAGGTAATATATGAAGCTTTGGGGCGGACGCTTTACAAAGGAAACAAATCAGTTAGTTCATAATTTTAATGCATCGATCTCCTTTGATCAGAAATTCTTCAAGCAGGATATCGAAGGCAGTATTGCTCATGTCACAATGTTAGCGAAGCAAGGAATCATCTCTGATGCTGAACGTGATCAGATCACAGACGGATTGTCCGGTATTTTGAAGGATATTCAAAATGGAAGACTTGAGATTACGATGGAGCATGAAGATATTCACACCTTTGTAGAGGCTCATCTGATAGAACGGATCGGTGAGGTCGGTAAGAAGCTACATACGGGACGAAGCCGTAATGACCAGGTTTCACTGGATATGAAGCTGTACACCAGAGATGAAATTGCTGTGATTGATGGTCTGGTGAAGGATCTCCTCTTCTCTCTTCATCATATCATGACCGAGAATACCCAGACCTTTATGCCTGGCTTTACCCATCTTCAGAAGGCACAGCCGGTAACTCTTTCCCATCATATCGGTGCATACTTTGAGATGTTCAAGCGCGACCGCCAGAGATTGATGGATATCTCTAAGAGACTTAATCTGTCACCTCTCGGTTCCGGGGCTCTTGCAGGAACCACTTATCCCCTTGACCGAGAATATACTGCTGCTCTCCTCGGCTTCGACGGACCGACTTTGAATAGTATGGACAGCGTCTCCGATCGTGATTACTTAATTGAATTGCTTAGCGCTCTTTCTACAATAATGATGCACTTAAGTCGCTTTAGTGAAGAGATTATTATATGGAACAGCAATGAATACCGTTTTGTTGAACTTGATGATGCTTATTCCACCGGCTCTAGCATCATGCCCCAGAAGAAGAATCCCGATATTGCTGAGTTAGTACGAGGTAAGACCGGACGTGTCTATGGAGCTTTGATGTCCTTGCTTACCGTGATGAAGGGCCTCCCCTTAGCATACAATAAGGATATACAGGAGGACAAGGAGCTCACCTTTGATGCAATTGATACCGTTAAGGGCTGTCTTGCCTTATTCAACGGAATGGTAGCAACCATGAAATTTCAGAAGGATAATATGGCGCAGAGTGCGAAGAACGGCTTTACCAATGCAACGGATGCCGCCGATTATCTTGTAAACAAAGGAATTCCCTTCCGCGATGCCCATGGCATAGTAGGCCAGCTGGTACTTTATTGCATCGAAAAGGATATCTCTCTGGAACAGATGAGCCTTGAGGAATTCAAACTAATCAGCCCTGTCTTTGAAGCAGATATCTATGATGCCATAAGCCTGATTACCTGTGTCAACAACCGGAATATCATCGGCGCTCCCGGCCAGGAGGCTATGGAGAGGGTTATTCAATTAAACGATGAGTACCTCAAGCAGTAATACTGTTTTAATTACAGTCCATCGTACATGGAAGTGCCCGGTGGGTGTACAAAAAAGACCTAAGACAATTGTCAACTTCAGATTTCTCTGATGAGGCAATTTCTTAGGTCTTTCTTCGATTATCTATACCTGTAATGCCAGCAGATTATTTACCATTCGCTGCGCTGATTGCGTATTCATTGTAAAAATCATCGACTGATTTATATTCCTTTGGTGAGCCAATTTTTTTTCCGTCTCCATCAATGTATTGAACGAGGTATCTGTCGATCAAGATCTTATCATAATCGTCCGGTTCTTCTAACCAGTCTTGTTCGGTCCAAGTATCTGAGACGATTTTTCCGCTATACTCTCCCCATAGGACTGCAAATTTGTTATCATTGATTTTCAACAGCTGCGGCGAAAGTGGGGTTATTTTTGTCTTTCTGTACTCGCCAATCGTAATCTGCTTTGCCTTCGCCCCATTATCAAAGTTACGTGGCAGAACGCATACTATAATATCACGTCCAAGGCTACTGGAATTACTCGGACTTAGGCCGGCGTTTTTTACAGGGTCTGAATTTCCTTTTCCCCATTTCGCCGCCGATTGGTCGATTGATGCAACCACGGTCAGATAATTCTTTTTGGATACCTCAAAGCCGCCTACCGTTACGCCTGTATAGTTAGCACCCTTTAATCCCTTTATCCCAAACATTGTGGCCTTGGTAAAGGTTGACCCTGATGCTTTATGCAGAACGACAGAACGAGGGGAGCCATCACCAAGGTCAAGGAATACCGGATTGTTGCCGTCAAACTTCACATAGGCGTCGAAGGAATGGCTCACATGATTGTCAGGGAACAAAGGACTAATATAGGTTACCTTCATTTCCTTTGTGTCCACATATATACTCAGATTGCTTTGGTGATTGACCCCATCGCTTGACTTGAATCTTGTACGCCCTGTATGCAGAATAAGTTGGTTCCCATTCTCCGTGAAACGGGCTGAGGTCGCGTTAAAGGGAATGGTCGCCTTAGTCTGCCCACCCTTCAAAGCTACACTGGAAATACGTTTCCACTCTTTGTCATACTTGACGATACGGATGCTTTCCTTGCTGTTGTCTTCTTCCTTGTCTGTTTTTCCAAATGCGATGTAGTTGTATTCTTTGCCGCTATATATAGCGCCAAATAACGGCAGCTCATACTCTATAGGCATAGCGCCTAACTGCTCACCGGAAGCGGAATGCTTTGTTATGGTTACGTATTCTCCATCGGCATATGCTTTTAGGTACGTTCCTCTTTCATTTCTTGATAAAAGCACTGATTTAATTACAGATCCTAATTTGGGATATTCATTGCTATCGTAACTTTTAAGCTCAATATTGTAGTTGTAAGCAGTACCCTTAACAGGAAGTTTTGTCTCCTCTGCAAAGCTCTGCTTATCATAGTACATATATTCTAATTCCTTTTTGTCGTCTAAGCCCCTTGGATCACCTTTCGGTGCGGGTTTGCCATCTTGCAAATCAAACCACCACTGCGGTATGGAGTCTTCGCCCACAGCGGTCATAATATCAAACTTTTGATTCTTGTCAAGCTGCGCGTATCTGTCAAGATAAGCAGAATATGATGCAGAGAGGGAGAGTTTGTGGTCCTCATCCGGGCTAATAAAATAATAGACTGCCGGCTTGACATATTCAGACTGCAGCATCCATTTGCAGGGCGTGTCACTGAGGAATACTGATGCACCCTTGCTCGCTTTACCCGCATAGGAAAGATAGTCACCATAGGCACCGCGAATGTAATATATGTTATTACCCAAATGTTCAAAGTAAAATGCATAGTTAAACCGTTTGGATGCCTGGACGCTCTTGTCGTCCTTGTCGTCCTTGCTACTTAATACGCTTTGACCGTTCGTAATGATATACTTCCATCCGGATTTGACCATACCATCCGTCATGTGCTCTTGGCTTGGCACAAAGGGCCAGTCTTCAGGGTTTATCACTGTACCAGAGTTAGACTGGCTATCAGTGGGTGTCGGGTTATTGGGATCGATTATGGTAATTGTATACTTCCCTGCGGTATCACCACTGAATTTGAGATCAATCTCCACTGTCCCTGCCTTCGTTAACTTATCACCGTGTTTCAATGTCATCTTATCTTTTGGAACAAAATGCGATATAAACCGAGTGTAATCCAACATACTACCGTCAGGAAGCACGTACATTACACTTAGACCTGAAGTATCAAAGGTTTCACCAATTTGATAGGTGGTTTTCGTCGGGTATGACATTACTTTGTACATTTCATATCCTGCATTTGCCATCTTCGGTGGTAGTAATGTAATCACTATGCTCAAGACGAGCAGGATGCTTAAAAGCTTCTTTTTCATTGTATCGTTTCCTCCCTTGAGAAAATTATATGATGAGACATCGCATAGCCCCCCCTATTCTCAGCTTATCAAAAAGCAATCTAAAAAACCGATTTTTGCATGAAACATGATTTTTTTGTCATGAAATCTTTTCTACAATTATTTTCACACACCTTTAAAATCACATTTGAATGCTCTTAACCTTTGAAAACTTCCCATACACTTTCTTGCCACTTACCGTTTTATAGGCCCTTACTTTAAAGAAATATTTCTTCCCTGCTTTTAGGGATTTTTTCGTAAACTTAAGCTCCTTTGTGGTAGAACCTGCCTTCTCATAGGTTCCCTTCTCTGAGGTTGCAAAGTAAATCTCATAACCGCTTGCACCTAAGACCGCCTTCCATGTACATTTTGCGCTAGTTGCTGATGCCTTTCCGACCGTCAAAGAAGCTGGTGTGGCAGGAGTGACATCAGGTGCTTTCCCGGAAGATACCAGGTTCGGAGGGGTACTCAGCTGCTGCATCTTTACATCACCTGGCAAGACAAGATTATCTATCCTTACCAGCTCCTTCGTCAACCAATAGATGGTTTTTGCATTGAGAGTTGACGCCTGCTCCCATGTAATTTTTGCATTAGCGCTCGTATCTCCGCCGATACCAAAGCTTTTAATGGTGTCCTTGGTGAAAGCTGCCATCCTCGGATCACTCACACCTTTATTAAAGTTCATGAGTTTAATTAGATATGATGTAAATTCTCCATAGGTCGGATTTGCATTCCACTTCATCTTTGGATCAGTAAAGACACGCCAACCATAAAGCCTGTCTTTTGCAAACCAAGAGGTATCATCTTTATCGTTTGTCCAATTTATCGGGCTTGCCTTCGCAAAGTTTGAGGAAAACTGCACTATCCATGCTCCATGTACCTCTACCATCACGTCAAAAATTAGTTCCGCCATTTCTGAGTTGTTAATCGGTCTTGCCCAATCCTCAAAGCTCAAAATGGCATTGGAAGCAGCATGACTCGGGTGATGGCGTAATGTAACGTAGGTTCCGTTTGTATACTCCAAAACATTTGCCACCATATCCGGATTCTCGGACGGACGCAAGGAGATAGAATCATCTAAAAGCCATAAATAAGGACTATTCACAGCCGTGACACGAGTCTCACTTACTTTTTTCAGCCTTTCCGCCCACATATAATACTCTTTATTATCGTACTTTACCCTTGCCCAATCGCCCTTTATCTCGATAACCTCAAGAATTGTGTCTGCCGGTAACTCCCCTATTACCTCACCATTCGGACTCGATCTGTAGACAGGATTTGTACCAACCTGATACATATTATCCGCTATCTTCCCATCGACTCCCAAATATCGTCCGTCCTCCAATTTCAGGGTAATCTCAACTCTGTTCTCTTCAGCGTTACGCTTTTTCTCAAGATAAAACAATGTATCTCTCCCTCCTGCACGTATTACCGCATCACCTGCAGAGTCCACATTGATATAAGTGTCATGTTCTCGATTACCGATACGGATGCTATACCAGCCATTGTCCATTTCGTCCACCGTGAGCGCATATGCTGTCCTAGGCAGCATCGTCAATGACATACAAAGAATAAGTAATATGCTCATAAATCGTTTTTTCATAACCTTGTTTCTCCTTCATTAAATTAAGTGTAAACTATTTTCAACCTATGATTATTTTATCAAAAATCTACCACAAAAACCAACCATTACATGAAATACGGTTTTTTCGACATGAATCATTTTCGATATATCTAATTCTGCTCAGAGAGGTTCTGCTCAGGTCCTATCTGCTCATATCGGTTATAATATCTACCAATCTTTGACCTATTTTTATGCAATAATTTATATAGTGTTAAGCCTGAATAATTCGGGTTTTAGATTGACATTTTTTTAACAATGTAATATAATTATATGGATCATAAATTGAACTTGAGCTTTCTAATCTTTAAAGTTAAAACTTAAGAATTAATCTTAAATACAAATGATATCGATTAATCACAGGAAGGGAGCTTTACCATGAATATTTATATCTGTGTCGGTAGTTCCTGTCACATTAAAGGCTCGTATAACATCATTCAACTTATGAAGGATGCAATAGAAAGGCATCATCTGGAGGAGAAGGTCAAATTGTCTGCTGCTTTCTGCTTAGGTCGCTGTACAGATGGCGTTACTGTTAAGATCAATGATGAGATAATATGCGGTGTGTCTGAGGAACGTTTTCCTGAATTCTTTAATCAACATGTACTTGCAAAAATGTAACACGATGATACAGCAGAGCTCATGACAGCTAAATTGATACTAATGAGCTCCGCTGACCAACAATACTAGGTTAAAGGTCAAACATTATGAATCATTACATACAACTAAAAAAATCAAATTGTAAAAACTGTTATAAGTGTATTCGTCATTGTCCTGTAAAATCGATCCGTTTCTCGGATCATCAGGCTCATATCGTTAAGGAGCAATGTATCTTATGCGGGGAATGCTTTGTTGCCTGTCCACAAAACGCCAAGCAGATCCGTAGTGATATCAGCATTGTGAAAGAAATGCTGGCTACCGGTAGACCTGTATATGCCAGTATAGCGCCTTCCTTTATTGCCAATTTTACCGGTTCGGATCTATCCTCCCTAGCAGCTGCCCTATACAAGCTTGGCTTTGCTGGTGTGGAAGAAACCGCTCTTGGTGCCACAATTGTAAAGTCTCAATATGAGGAAATGATACGCCATGGAAATGGTAAAGCGATTATCTCCTCCTGCTGCCATACTGTTAATATATTGATTCAGAAGTATTATCCAGAGGCACTCCCTTACCTGGCACCAGTATTGTCACCGATGCAGGCTCACTGTATGAAGCTGAAGGAGGATCATCCCGAAGCTTTTACCGTATTTATTGGTCCCTGCATCTCTAAGAAGGAGGAAGCCGAGCTTTATCCGGGAATCGTCGACTGCGCCCTGACCTTCGAAGAGCTTTCCTCCTGGTTTAATGAAGAAGAAATCGAGGTAGCTACAGCTACAGCCACAGCCAGCCCATCATCCGATCAGGGTAGAGCCAGACTATTCCCTATCCCAGGCGGTATCATCCGTTCTATGTTCACCGATGACCTGGAATATGATTTTATTACCATAGACGGAATTGATAATTGCATGCGAGCTCTCACTAATATCGCAAAAAACGAGCTTCAAAACTGCTTCATCGAGATGAGCGCCTGCTCCGGGAGTTGTATTGGTGGCCCTGCAATGGACAAGGAAAAACGATTACCAATCACAGACTTTATTCGCGTAAACCGTTTTGCAAGGGAGAAGGATTTTATCCTTCAATATCCCGAACCAGACCGGCTAACTAAGCATTTTAACTATCTGGGCTGTCAACATCAGATGCCGGGAAGCAATGCCATCGAGGAAATACTTCATAAGATGGGCAAGTCTCGTCCGGAGCTTGAGCTGAACTGTGGAAGCTGCGGTTACAATACCTGCCGCGAAAAAGCGGTCGCAGTTCTACACGGAAAAGCCGACTTAACCATGTGCCTTCCCTTCCTTAAAGAAAAGGCCGAAAATTTTTCGGATAACATAATCTACAATATGCCAAACGGTGTGCTTGTTCTTAATGAAGAACTAGAGGTACAGCAAATCAACCGTGCGGCAAGACAGATTCTGAACATCCAACATAAAAGTGATATTCTGGGAGCACCGGTGGTGCGTATCATGAATCCCTCCAATTATATGGAGGTTATGACCAGTGGTCGCAACATTCATGATAAACTGTGTTATCTAGCCGATTATGAGAAATATGTAGAGGAAACTATAATATATGATAAGACCTATCACATCATTATCAGTATAATGAGGGATATTACGGCAGAAGAAAAAGCACGTCTCAAAAAAGAAGAGATTAGTAAGCAAGCCATGGAAATAACTGATAAGGTTATTGAAAAGCAGATGCGTGTCGTTCAGGAAATTGCCTCATTGCTTGGTGAGACGACTGCCGAGACAAAAATCGCCCTTACGAACCTGAAGGAGACGCTACGTAATGAATAATCTATGTACCGATATTGGCTATTATAGCTTGAATAAGAATGGTGAACAATTATGCGGTGATCGCGTAGAGGTAGTGGAAAGTGTGGACGGCTCTGTAGTTATGGTCTTGGCTGATGGACTGGGAAGCGGAGTGAAAGCGAATATCCTCTCTACCCTAACCTCAAAAATAATCTCGACGATGATGGCAAACCATATGTCCATAGAAGACTGTGTTACTACCGTTGCCTCTACTCTACCCGTTTGCGAAAAACGGGGCATAGCTTATTCCACTTTTACAATTATTCGAGTTGTAGATAATAAGTCAGCCGAAGTTATACAATATGATAATCCACATGTTATCTTGTTAAGAAATGGAACTCATAATGATTATGAAAAGGTCAGTATGAAAATTGGCGATAAGAATATCTTCAAATCCAAAATCGAGCTACTTCCTGGTGATGTTCTTGTAGCTTTGAGTGACGGAGCCGTATATGCCGGTGTGGGAAAGACCTTGAATTTTGGATGGCAGAGAGATAATATCATAGAGTTTCTGGAGGCGGTGTATGAAAGCAGCTATTCCGCTAAAACAGTAGCAACAATATTACTGGATCAATGCAATCAGCTATATGGCGGCCTCCCCGGAGACGACACTACCATAGCAGCTGTCAAGATCCGTAATCGCCAACCAATCAATCTAATGATTGGACCACCCTCCGATCCAAAGGATTTGCATAAGATGATGTCCCTATTCTTTGCGAAGGAAGGAAAGCATATCGTCTGCGGAGGAACCACCTCGTCCCTAGCTGCGGAGTTTCTGGGAAAGGATATTGTAACCTGCATTGATTACCCAGATCCTACGATTCCTCCTATCTCCAAGGTAGAAGGGATTGATCTGATTACTGAGGGAGTCATCACTATGAGTAGAGTTCTTGAATACGCTAAGAGCTATCTGCTGGATAATGCATATTATCTGCAATGGAGTAGCAAGAAGGATGGAGCCTCCCTGATTACGCAGCTTCTCTTTGAAGAAGCAACTGATATCAACTTCTATGTTGGACGGGCAATTAATCCAGCCCATCAGAATCCGAAGCTACCCATTAATTTTAGCATCAAGATGCGACTGGTGGATGAGCTGGCAGACTGCCTCCGTAAAATCGGAAAGCGGATTAATGTTAGTTATTTTTAAAATACTAAAAAAGCTGTTTCACTTCGTAAGCTAATCCTATAGAAAAGGACAACATGCATGTTGTCCTTTTCTACATCTGTAGCATAATTTGTGATACAGCCTTATATTTATTCTAGACCATAATTAACATTTCCAAACCATTTGAACTTCGGATACTTAAAGAGTGCCTTACCACGGATATCCTCCAGCGGGATGTACTTATCCGGCCAGAGCCTTGCATCTCCTGATATATTTCGATTATCTCCCATCATCCAGTAGTGTCCCTCCGGAATTTCATAAGGACCAAAAGCTCCCTCCATGTATTCCCATAGATAATCCTCTTTTAAGGGCTGACCATTGATATAAACGACTCCATCCCTGCCTTCTATGGTCTCACCGGGTAAGCCGATAATTCTCTTGATATAATCATCCCCATCTTCTTCTAATGGATTTTTAAATACAACAATATCACCGCGCTCCGGTTCATCAAACAGATAGGCCAGTCGGAAGATTCCTACCTTCTCATCAACTAGAAAGGTCTTCTCCATGGATGGAGTAGGTGAACTAATCGCATAATAAACCCATTTATTAATGGCCATTGCTAGGGCGAGAGCAGCAGCTATCACCAGTACCCAGCTTAGTAACTCTTTCAACACTTTTTTATCCATACTATTTGTCTCCTCATTTGAAATTCGCTATTTATAATCTATATGACCAAACCAACGGAACTTCGGATATTTCAAAACAGCCCTTCCCTCAATCTTATCTCTGGCCACAAATTTATTCCCCCAAAACCTTGAGTCAAGAGAATTATTACGGTTATCTCCCATCATAAAGTAACTGTCTTCCGGAACCTCATAGGGTCCAAAGTCACTATCCAAGGCTTCTGTGACGTAAGGCTCCTCCAAGAGTTCTCCATCAATATATACGAGACCATCCTTACCTTCAATAGTCTCTCCCGGCAAGCCGATAATTCGCTTTATATAATCCAGTTCTTCATCATCCGGGTAGGAAAAGACAATAATATCTCCTCTACTGGGTTCCTTTGTTAGATAGGATAATCTGGAGGTGACAACCCTGTCATTGATCTCAATCGTATTCTCCATGGAGCCGGTTGGTACCTCTACATTATATATGATGAACCTCTTCATTAAGGTTGCTGCAACGATTGCAATTACGAAAACCAGAATCCAGCTAACAACTTCCCTTATAACCTTATTACTCATGTTAAACCCCTTTAGTAATAGAATGCAGAACTTATATGCAATTATACCCTTTGGTTTGCATTTTGTAAATAAGGTTTCCAACAACATCCAACAAGAAATTCCAATATAGGCTCCAACAGTACGATTGCGGAATCTATATCTTAGTCACAGCAAACCGAGACCCAACAACTAACCATAGTCCGGGGAAGAAGTTCATAATCTGCCATACACCCGCACCATGCAAGCCTAATTCCGGTATCAGATTGAACTTAGCATTCATACTTCTGACATCATCAAACCACACTATATGCTCTACTCCCTCTGCTGTTGTGTAATTATAAAAAGGGGCTTGCGCCAATTCATCAAACTGTATAGTCACACCATATTGAGCAGCTCGTTCAATTGCCTCCTGATTGCTGATGGATTCCGCTGCTGTCTCTCCCCGCACAAAGGGTAAGGGCCAGTCGTATGCATAATTGGGAATCCCCATAAGTATCTTATTCGGATCTATAACAGTTACTCCGTATTCTAAAACTCTACGCACATTATTCAGAGGTGCTGTGGCCATAGGCGGACCATAAGTATAGGCCCATACTTGTTGCAGGTAATTTAGAAAGCAAAAGCTTATAAATAATCATTATTTTTTAATTAATTGTTCTTGATCCATATCATGAAACGCTTCAAGATATTCCATAACCCCCAGCTGAATTGCCCAGGCAATTTGATTTTGGTATTCGTCATGACTTAAAAGCTCTGCTTCTACTCTATTGGATAGAAAACCACATTCAACTATTATAAGAGGAGGCTTGGAGTGTTTCAGCAGATAATATGTACTATTTGGCTTAACAAGTCTATGATTATTATCGTTCAGAGTTAACTTTAAGCATTCCTGAATGATTTCTGCAAGAACACGTCCTTTGTCGGATTTTTCGTAATAAAATACTTGCGCTCCCTTCGCAGAACTTTGAGTAAAACTATTTTGATGGATACTTATCACTAGTACTGCATCGCTTGTGTTAATTATTCTTAATCTGTTATTCAAATCCTCTTTCTTCATGTCTTGGATTGCCTTCTTGCTTGACGTTAAATCTATGTCCTCCTCACGTGTCATTATTACTTTTATATCATGAAACTCCAGTAAAGCTTTTAGTTTCATCGCTACATTTAAATTAATATCTTTTTCTAAGATATTATTAATCCCTACTTTACCTGGGTCAAAGCCACCATGGCCTGCATCAATCACTACAACAACATTATCATACTTATTTTCCAGTATGTGTTTAAAGACACTATATTTCTGATCAATCAAGAAGATATACGTCAATAAAAAAATAATAAATATAGATATTATAATGAAATTTCTTCTCATCTTTATGCGCCTGAAAATATATTAATCTCCTATGATATCCATATTAATATCATTCACTAATATATTTTATAGCAGCTAATCCTTCCTTTTAGTGATCGGATATATATTGTGATTCCCTGTTTTGGCTGTCTCAAAATATAAACTTACGCTACAGCGCAGGACAGCATTGATAGCTTACATTTTAAGACAGCCTCCTCATCTAATTCTTGGTATTTTCTTTAGATTCTTCTTTAAATTCATCCTTATGCATTCTTCTTGTTCTTTTCTTATCTTCTTTTCGCTCGATCCAATCAAGAATATACTGCGCCTGTTCAAGATCATCGTCATAATGTTCATCATTTGAAATCATAATCTTTACTTCATCCCCTTTTTATGCACTTGATATCAATATGCATTAATAGTATTACTATCTTTCCTTTATACTATGTTAATCTATTAGTACCTATTTCAATAAAAAAATGTTAAAAGAAAATGTAATTAATTGTACATTCGTTCATATGGTGATATTAAGACTTTATCATCTGATTTAATACAAGCTGAGGACCGACATTGGCTTCATCAGTACTGCCTATTGGACGGTGTCCTCTTTATGATGTTCAAGTTCCTTACATCCTTTGGCATTATGTTGCATATTGAGATATCGAAGCATCTTATCCGCTACTCGCTGAAGTATCTCTTCTGACTCTTCACTGCTCCGTATAGCAACATCCCGGAACTTAACTTTTGCTCCATCAACATTAAGTTCTAATACTACTGCCACATGATCACCTAGCTGTATCTTTATATAAATTATGTCGTTCTGGTTGTACTTGATGCTAAGGCTTTTCGAATCTGAAAAAAGAAAAGGAGGGGCTTCTATGGATACATATTTCGATGATGAATATTGTCTTTACCTTCGTAAGTCTAGGAAAGATCAAGAAGCAGAGGCTAGAGGCGAAGGTGAGACACTTGCCAGACATGAGAATATACTTATGGATCTTGCAACCAGACTTAAGTTAACAATACGCCCAGAAAATATATATCGTGAGATTGTCTCCGGAGAAACGATTGCTGCACGCCCTGAGATGCAACGGTTACTTGCGGACGTTGAACGTGGTAGATGGAAAGGAGTCCTTGTTGTAGAAGTGGAACGTCTGGCCAGAGGTGATACCAGTGATCAAGGGATGGTTGCAAAGGCTTTCAAACGGAGTTCCACTAAGATTATCACCCCAACCAAGACCTATAATCCAGAGGATGAATTTGATGAGGAGTACTTTGAGTTCTCCCTTTTTATGAGTCGGCGCGAATTTAAGACTATCAACCGTCGCCTCCAACGCGGTAGAATCGCTTCCTTAGATGAGGGTAAATTTATCGGAGCTGTCGCTCCTTATGGGTACCAAAAAGTCAAGATGAAACATGATAAAGGTTATACTCTTGCGATTATTCCTGAGCAGGCGAATGTCGTAAGATTAATATATGATTGGTATGTGAATGGTTTTACTCAATCAGATGGTGTCACAAAGAAAATGGGAGCAGCACGAATCGCAGATGAATTAAATAACATGGGCTATAAGCCTCTTGTCAACTCCTCTTGGACGAAATCATCTGTAACCGATATTCTTAAAAACCCTATTTATGCAGGTAAAATCCGGTGGGGATATAAGAAGGAGAATAAATTCAATGAATGCAATCATGTACGGAGAGCACGAAGCAGAAGCTCTGATTACATGATAAAGGATGGTATCCATGAAGCGATAATCGATATAAGCACATATAATTCGGCTCAGCAGCTTATGGCTTCCAGAGGTCACGCTCCGGTACCCGGTAATGAAACTCTTAAAAATCCTTTGTCTGGTCTTATCTATTGCGGTAAATGTGGAGGGCTTATGACTAGACTTTCCAAGACGAGCAAAACACCATATGATATTATAAAATGTCCAAATACCAGATGTGATAATATATCTTCTCCGATGTATCTGGTTGAGAATGTAGTGCTACAAGCTATGGGTGTGTGGTTGAATGACTTTAAGGTCAAGTGGAATACCTGGAGAATAGAAAATCCCTACTCAGATTCTATCACAACAGCAAAGTCTGCTATCAATCAGATGCAGCTAGAGCTCTGCAAATTAATCGGTCAGCGTGATAAGCTCCATGATTTTTTAGAACAGGGGGTCTACTCTCCTAATATATTTGATATGCGTAACAAAAGGTTATCTTCTGAGATTGAGACCCTTGAGAAATCCATAGCTAATAATAAGAAAGAACTGGAAAACCTATATAGGCAATCAGCCTATCATGATATATATATCCCCAGAGCTGAGCAAATACTAAGTGAGTATTTTAATATAGAAGAGGCTTCCATGAGAAATGAAGCTTTGAAGGAATTGATTGAAAAGATTACTTATACCAAGAATGAACCAAATAGGAAAGGCAATCGAGATAATAAAAACTTTGAGCTTGTTATTGATCCTAAAATCGAGAAATTTTAATCATCACCTATAAGCTGTATGGGTTTATGTATAACCCCACTCATAGGTCATCAGTAGAATCATATCAGCTACTGCACCAATGGTCGGATAATCATGGGCTTCATAAAGTAATCCGGTCATCTCACCTGAGGTTTTCGGGGCTAGTGCAACAAAGGTAATTAAGCCTTCCTCATTCAGCCTTTCATTGACTGCTGTTATAAAATTCAAGAAATTTTGCTTATCCTCAGGAAGCACAAACTCAAAATCGATATCCAAACCTACATAGCCCTTTGCTTGCATAGTAGTCACAATATTATTAATCAAATTTGCCTGCCCTGTTGGATTAATAAACATAGCATGGGCTATACTACTGTCAAAGGTCTGCTCAGCATTCATTGGAGCCAGCATCATAACCGGACCAACACCGAACTCGATCGCTAATGCAATCAGCTCTTCATCATCTATGGTTACTAACTCACCTTCCGGTGTGAAGCCATAGGTAAAGATAGATAAGTAAGTCAGAAAAGGAAGGGTGCTTCTAAGTACTTCTCTATCTATGAATGGATATGCGTATCCATTGATAACAAGCGTATCCTCCACTTGATCTCCTTCATAGGTTATCACAAGCTCCTCACCAACGCTTAGAAATTCATTAACGGCAACTCTGGGATTGTTCTGGAGTATACGATTAGGGGGTACATCATATTGCTCCGCTATACTATATAAGGTATCTCCCTCCGCTACAGTATGCACCACCTCAGGTACCCGAATTCCTAAGCTCTGACCTACGACTAAATTATCTGGATTCGGAAGTTCATTTTCTATTATTATTCGCTCTGAAGACACTCCGTATTGATTTGCGATTGAGCTTAGTGTATCTCCGGCCTGCACTACATGAATAATCATATATAACATCCTTTATTTATCAAGGCTATGTAATTAGTATATGCTACCCTTCTATGTTTGTGAAATTTTTAATGTATCGTTGCATCCCTGATTGTCTTATCGTATAATACTAATATCGATTCTGATATGGCAATTTAAGGATACCGAACTGCCAAGGTATTCGTTATTGTCGATTACTGCTTCATGCGAGGCGGGAATAAATGCAAAAGGAGATAAATGCATATGAATGAATTCAAAGAGCTTTCACCGGATATGATACGAAGAAATCCCTTCCAATTGATTGGTAAGGAATGGATGTTAATAACTGCCGGTGATGAGAATAAGGTAAATACAATGACTGCCTCCTGGGGCGGTCTTGGAGTTATGTATGGTAAGAATGTGGCCTTTATTGTAGTACGTCCACAACGTTATACGAAGGAATTTTTAGATCGGGAGGATACCTTCTCCCTTAGCTTTCTGGATAAGGAGTATAAGGATAGACTCAACTATCTTGGATCGGTATCTGGCCGTAATGAGGACAAGATTACCAATAGTGGTTTAACCCTGGATCGTTATAATAATACTCCCTTCTTCTTAGAGGCTTCCAATGTGCTAATCTGTAAAAAGCTCTATGTACAGCAGATGAGTGGTGATTGTATTCTGGAAGAACGATTTAAAACAAACTTCTATCAAAATGACGATTATCATTATCTATATATCGCAGAGATTACAAAGGCCTTTAAAGCCATAAACAAGAAAACTATAGAGGATTAATTTCAAACACCTTACCATCGCAATGCTGCAATCACAAGCTCCCTGACAGCAGCAGTCTATGGTAAGGTGCATTATTTATTACTTATTTGCAGACATCGACCCAACGGCTGCTGCCCGAATATTCCTCTAGCTCCTCGCAGGTAAGCTCAATGGCTGAATTACTGCTCCCACAGGCAGGAAATACAGTAGCAAATCGTTTCAAAGAAATGTCCATATACACAGGAAGTTCTTCTTTGAGTGCGAAGGGACAAACACCACCAATTGCATGCCCTGTATATTCCATAACCTCCTCGGGCGTTAGCATCTTAGCTTTTCTATTAAACTCAGTCTTAAACTTGGCATTATCAATCCTGGCATCTCCTGCCGCTACGATTAATAGGGCCCCTTCCTCCGTCCGAAAGGATAAGGTCTTGGCAATTCTACCGGGAGTAACTCCAAGGGCATTGGCGGCTAATTCAACCGTCGCACTAGAGGTATCAAACTCAAGAATATCCTTATCTCTTCCCCATCTCTTCATATATTCTCTAACATTTTCTATAGCCATAGTATTTTATTCCTCCTGTTCATCATTGGCCATTATCAGGTCATAATATTTCTTTGATACCAGATGTCCCTCTCCCTGCCTTATCATTGCTACACATTTATGATAAAGGCTGACATTCAAACCAAGTGCCAGGATCTCCTCCTTACTACGCTCAATTATAAGTATCGGAGTCTCTCTCTGACTATCATGGTGAGCTTCCTCTAACCCATATTGCTTATCCTTGTCTGCCAGACATTCCTGCTGTCTTCGATATGCTTCCATACGCATTCGCTCTTCCTGCTCATATCTTAGCTTCTCCTCGCGAAGTCTTCGAAGCTTATCCTGCATACGTTCATAGCTTGACTTCTCAGCCTCAATCTGCTGTTCTGTCTCACGGCACAAAGCATCAAAATCACAGAGCATCGTTCCAGTAATGTCTATGGTCAGCTCCTTGATGGGATAAACCTTACGACAATTCTTAAAGTGTCTCTCCCTACCCAGACGATAACCAAAGTATCTCTTCAAGATCAGCTGCTCTTTCTCTGGGTCTAAGAAGGCCAGATATCCCATAGCATGCTGGATTAAATTCTGGTACCAATCAGGCTGCTTGGTATTATTCTCCTTTCGTTTCCCAAGAATATAAATAACCTTAATTCGGTGGCTCTGATAATACTCATCTCGCAGACGAAATTTCTCAAGGCTATTATTGACTAAGCGATAATCTATTGCAATTAGTTTACTATTATAATCACAGAATAGAGTGCTATACATCCCATTCTCCAATCGATATCTGGCTTGAATATTGCTGTCTGGAAAGCTTCGTCTCAATAAATGATACAGGAGTCTCTTGCCCTTTTTCAGCTCCTCGGATTCCTGCCCGCTATCATAATTACATTCCTCAACATCGTAATGTGCAAAATATGGCTCCTTAATTGGACCTGCCGCCAGATAAACCGGCGCCCCGCAATCCACACAATGTAAGCAGCGGCCAGCGGCTGCTTCCTTCCATTCTAGGACCATATCTTCATAATAGATGCCATTCTCATCCTTCAGATCATAGGTACATATCAGCTTTCCCTTGTATAAACTGTTCTCCATATCAGATATCCCCTTTTAGGAACCATGGTTTTATTACGATAACCTGTAGATATGATAATGCGTAGTAAGCATAATGCAATCAAACCTGCTTGTAATTATTCGATTGGTGCTGAAGCTCATGAATATGCTTTATGCTATGATATAATAAGATCTCTCGAATTTCAATATTAAATACAGCCTCCTCATATACACTTATGCATAAAAAAACCCTGTACAGTATGATCTGACAGGGTTAGAAATGATTCATGTTATATATACTAGCAATCGATCTGTAGATTATTCTCCATAGCAAGTTCACTCTTAAAATGCTTCCATTCCAATTCAAAGAACATCAATATCGCATCGACCACCTTGAAGCAAAGCTCTATGATATATTGAATATCGCCCTTAACCGTCTTGATTGCTCTCAGATATTCCTGATGAGTTTTTTGAATGAAAAGACTAATCTCCTCGATGGTTTGGGACTTCTTGCATTCCGTACGCTGTCTCTGAGCAGAAGCACTTTGAACATACTCTTTGAGAGAAAACTTAAGCTCCTTCTCGTAATAGCAGTGCTCTGATAAGGTACCTGTAAAAATAGAATTATGAGGAAAGGTACAATAATCAGACAGATAGTGGGTGATAACCCCCAGATGTCTGGCGTAATAGCTATTGATGCCTTTATTGATATCATAATCTATTGTAATCTTCTTAATCTCATTAATAAGAATGTCAAAGGTCTCCTCAATTGTATGTCTCTTCGTTAGGAACGACGGCTTAATATCCGGTAGAATACTTCCAATGTAAAAGGCTTTCTTATGTTCACATAGATCCTGTACATTCAAGTTATTCATCAGGTACTTCGCAAGTGATATATGGGACTTCTTCCTCAATTTATTTCCTCCTAGGGTGTTACAGCAACAGCGAACAATATTAACACAACTCTGCTTTCAATCATACAACAATTTCAAGAATTTCTCAATAGGAATCAACAGATACCGCATAGCATATTTTAGTACCTCTATCCAACTCACTAAGAAGCTGATTATCCATTCAGATATTCGTCTATTTCAAGGACGATAGTCTCCTCCAGAGTCATCATTATGTATAAAATAACTATAAAAGCAGCCCAAAAACTTGACATTGTGTCACACTTACTGTAAGATGAGAAATTGAAAAAGTACAAATTTTTCAATAAAATGATTTAGGAGATGATACTTTGGACCTCGGTGACGCCACGCAACCGATTATATTGATTATTCTATTTTTACTTTCCGCTTTCTTTACTTGTTCAGAAGCAGCATTAAATGGTGTGAATAAGCTACGCATCCGCTCTTTTGAGGACGATGATGTAAGAGGTGCAAAAACTGTTAGTAAACTAATTGAAGAACCACGAAAGATGCTAAGTTCCATACTGATTTGCAAGAATATAACGAAGCTAACCGCTTCTGCCTTGGCAACAACTATGGCGATCCGGTACTGGGGTAACGAATGGGTAGGTTTATCCATCGCTGTACTTATTCTTCTCTATTTAACCTTTGGCTCGATATTGCCTAAGACGATAGCAACCATCTTCCCTGAGAGGGTGGCGTTCGCAATTGCAGGCCCAATTTACTTACTAACGAAGCTGTTAACACCCCTGGTACTTGTTCTGAACCAATTTTGCAACGGAATAATGATGCTGTTTCATATCGATGTCAAAGCAAAAACCTCTGCTATTACAGAGAATGAGCTTCGAACCCTACTTGAATATAGTCATGAAGAGGGTGTCATCGAAAGCGAAGAACGTAGGATGATAACCAATGTAGTTGATTTCGGTGATGCATTAGCGAAGGATGTTATGGTACCTCGTACCGATATGGCATTTGCAAATGTTGAATTAACCTATGATGAGCTGGTACAAGCCTTTTCAGAGGAAAAATATACAAGAATGCCTGTATATTCAGAAACACGGGATAATGTAATTGGTATCGTGAATCTGAAGGATGTTTTCTTCTATAACGGTAATAAGGAAGAATTCTGCATATCAAATATCATTAGAGAACCATACTTTACCTATGAGTACAAGAAGACCTCAGAGCTATTAATCGAGATGAGAAGAAATTCCATCTCACTTGCCATCGTACTTGATGAATATGGTGCAACCGTCGGACTCATAACCATTGAGGATTTACTCGAAGAGATCGTCGGTGATATTCGGGATGAATACGACGATGATGAGGAGGATAGTATTCAAGCAATATCGGAAAATGAATATCTGGTCGATGGATTTACAAAGCTTGATGAGATTAATGAAGCACTTGGACTGAAGCTTGAGTCTGATGATTATGACTCAATCGCTGGTCATATTATATACCTTCTGGATCATCTACCTGAGGAAGGCGAGACGGTAACTGACAACAATGTAGTGTTCACTGTTGCTGAAGTCGTTAAGAACCGTGTAGATAAGGTTCATATTCTTCTGAAGGGTAAGGACTCTGATACAGAGACAAATAATAAGAGCGAAGAAAATTAAAAATATAATCAACCATGGAACGTCTGCTGTAACTAGCGACGTTCCTTTTATATATGACGATAGATAGCTCGCAAAGCGTGCTTTTTATTGTCTTTACCTTTCAACATACTCCCCCTTCAATCTTCGAACAATAGATACAATCAATTCACTAGACAAATACGCTATAAATGCAGAATAATCTCCAATCGAGTAAGATACACCAAAAAACAGTAAGGCACCCCCAAAAAACATGAATAGCCTCCCTCTTATAGGTAGCGAACGCATCCTTTGCTTTATCGTCTTTTTCTGTTTCTTAGGGGTATCATTAGATCCGTGATAATTTTCATTGTCTTGGATTTTCATTCCTAATGACATCATCTCACCTCCAGATCAAAGCATATGAGTTATTATATCTTATATCTACCAAGTAACGGTTGAACTTTGTCACCCAGAGGTAGAAATTTTCAATTCATTATTAAATATCTTTTACCTATAATTGTATCATCATATATTAACCTACCAGTAATTGCAAGTACTTCCAAGAGATACAAATTATATATATCATGTGTTGACAAAACATTTTAAATGGTTTACAATTTAATTGTAAATAATATTTCAACCAAAAGGGGAAGCCACATGGGCTGTTCTCCAAAGTTAAGGTAAATGGGAAAGAAGCCGACCCCTTATTCAAATACCTGAAGAAAGAAAAAAGTGGCACCTTAGGCAGTAGCATCAAATGGAATTTCACCAAATTTCTAGTTGACCAAGACGGTAAGGTTGTAAAGCGCTACGCTCCAGCTGATACACCAGAAAACATCGAGAAGGACATCGAAAAGCTGTTGAACGCAAAGTGAATAATTTAGAAAAGAAAAAGTACACCTGTGATATTTCCGAAATAAAAAGAGCATATTAACCTATAAATAATACTAATAATAGAAAGGAATGAGCATTATGAGTATATATGAATTTAAAGTAAAGAATAAACATGGTGAAGAGGTTGCCTTATCCGAATACGAAGGGAAGGTACTATTAGTTGTGAATACCGCTACACAGTGTGGTTTTACTCCCCAATATGATGACCTTCAGGATCTGTATGAGAAGTATTCTGAGGATGGTTTTGCTGTTCTCGATTTCCCCTGTAATCAATTCGGTAACCAAGCTCCCGGAACAGATGATGAGATTTACACCTTCTGCGAGTCTAACTATGGTATCTCCTTCCCCACCTTCTCTAAGATTGAGGTAAATGGAGAGAACGCACACCCACTCTATAAGTACTTAACGAGCCAAAAGGGATTTGCAGGCTTTGATACTTCTCATCCCATAGCACCTAAATTAATTCCTAAGCTTGAAGCGGATGATCCCGATTACGCAAGTAAACCCAGCATCAAATGGAACTTTACCAAATTCCTAATCGACCGCCAGGGCAATGTTGTAGAACGCTTCGAGCCTACGGCTGATATGTTCCTAGTTGAAGAAAAGATAAAGGAGCTATTATAAGTCAATTTATTAAAGCACCCTCTCCTACCTTCTGATATGTATCGCAAATGTTTAGATACTATCTCTCTTGTATGTGCGAGCAATAGAAAGTGCACTTGACTATCTATCTATTGTCATATACAGAAGAAAGCACTCTTCACGAACTTTATTTTGTCATGAATAAAAAGACGAAGCTAGCATCCTTTCCGATAGCTTCGTCTTTTTATTATGGGTAGCATCTGGATGCCATAATAATAAAAGGTTGAGACAGGGTGGCTGAATGTAATACAGATTTCTAGAGTAAAAATTAGAATAAATAGATTTTCATAGATTTTTAGATTTGATTGTCTACATCACCATTTATTATATGGATTAATAAGTACTATTTCTTGTGAGTTATGCTCCTTGAATCACATTGTAATATCACAATATTGTAAAAGTCAACTATATTTTTCAAATTTATGTAAATTATCCAATTTTTCCCTTGGGCACAAAGCACTATGCCTAGGATATAATGTCGATTTATAGAACTAGTAACATTTTACTATGTAATTCCACTTTACAAGAGAGATAAGAAAAAATGCCTACCAACTATTATTAATCGTTGATAGACATTTCACATTTTTCTATTATATTACTAATTTCCTATATGCTTTGCTTCTTATTATGGATCATACAAAACTTCTCTTACTCCGTACAATGTTTCGATCTTACCTTTTAACAACAGGTATCCATATTTCGCTTCTGTAATCAGACGCACTCATGTCACCGTTTGAGTACCATTCTAGTTCTGGTGCTTCTCCATGCTCATAACCAGAGGTAGGGAACCATTCAGAAAAAATTCGTCCCCATATTTCTGCCATTGCAGTAGGCATAGGGCCGGTAATCTCAAAAATAGCCCATGTAAAAGATGGTATATCAAGTCTGCACAAGGTTTCAGGGGTTGCTTTTTCCGTTATTGCACCAATATAGTAATCCGTTGTATTATCTTCATACATTCCACTGTATACGCCTACCAACCCGTCTCCAAGTCCAGCAATTTGTGAAATAGTTTCTCTCGGTGTTTCAGCCCACATCTTCCCGACGCTTACACCCAAACCATCAACCGTTGAAAACCTCTGTTTTACACCTACAACTGCAAATGATGCTTTTTGCTCAATTCTGTACTTCATCTCTACCACTCCTTTTATTGATAAGGAGAATGTTACACGAGGATACGCTTTTAGCGATATGCCTTTTTCTCTTGCTTTTGAAGGTGTAACTTCATGCATTGCCATAAATGCACGAGAAAACGAGTCAGGAGAATTATAACCATACTTCAAAGCAATGTCGATAATCTTTTCAGTGCTATTCTGCAAATCAAAGGCTGCTAGCGTTAACCGACGACGGCGAATATATTCGGATAGCGGTATTCCGATAAGAAAGGCAAACATGCGCTGAAAGTGGTATTGGGAACATAGTGCTATCTGCGCAATCTTTACATATTCGATTTCATCATCCAGATTATCTTCAATATAATCAATCGCATTTTTCATATTCTCAAGTGTATCCATATGTATCTCCCTTCGAGATAAGTATAATATAGTATTTTTACCAATACCCGATAATAATTGCAAGAATTTGTAGGTTATAGTAGGCAACGGGTAATCCCTGCATACGGGATCGTATATGAGCTGAAACTACTTTGCAGAAACAAATAATCCCGACTCCTTCTAATAATTCAACTACTATACATGATTTCATTCATAAAAAAATCATCCGAGAAGCTTAGAAATGTTATCTTCCCTACCTCTAAGCACTGAGCTCTTCCGCTAACAACCAGCTGCTTCTCTTCTATATTGGGACTTGTATACTGTAGATGAAGCGTAAAGGTATAATTCCGAGATTCCTTATCATCCTGATTAATCTTTATATCGTCTACCAGCATTTTGTATCCATTTTCTTCAGCGATAGAATGATATCGAAGAGCACTCGTTTTAATATAATCTAATGCATTCTCGGATAAATAGGCACCAAACATAGCCTTCATTTTGCTATTAAACCGTTCTACATTATCAGGGCTTGGCTCTTCTACAAATCCAGGTCCAACTTTTAGGGCATTTAACTCCATTAATTGAGTCAACTCAACATCTGGGCATGTTAACAAGGATGTCATCACAGCCTTAATTGCTCTTTCATCTTTGCTCCTTGGGCTGTAGTTAACCACATAAATACTTACAATTGTGATTATTAGGGCACATAATATCCCAATCCCGATGATAATGTATCTTAATTTCTTTGTCTGGTGTAAAGGATTACTCTTTGCTTTTGATTCCAATTTAAACCTCCTTACCACTTAGCAATTACTAAAACCAATAACTCATTCAATTCAATCATACAATTTCGCTACTTTCGTATTATAGCTTCTTTCGTATTGTAGCTTCTTTCTATCATACTTGCTTTCTCTTTGATAAGTGAATATTTCATAGTTCCTTTATATATTGTATTAAAGGAGTAATTTGCTCTCTAGATGAGTTATCATATGAACTACTAATTGCCTGTTCTGTACCTTGTTCCGTAGAGGTTTTATTCGCTTTCCCTTTTAGCATTATCGCCAATACTTTCATAATCATTCGGTCTGTAAATTGCATCTTTTCATAATTCAATCCACCTTGCATATAAAAATGAGGAATCTTCTCCAGCTCTGTTTCTGATAAACTTGCTGTCCAGATCGAATTAATAACGTCCTTCTCCGTTTGAGGCGTGGCTCCTATAGCGAATACAACTAGTTTACAGGATCCTACGCTAGACATGAATTTTTTCAACCCATCTATTCTACCAGCATGAACACGACTGCCATAAATAATATAATCATATTTTTTAGCAATGGACTCAGAAAACTTCTCATATTCAAGACAGTCGCATTTCAGCTCTTCTGCAATCCACTCTGCGTATCTTTTCGTAAATCCAGTCTTTGATTTGTAAATCAAACCTATTTTCATGATTATTCTCCTCCTAAAATAATATAGTCTGACCTATCTCTCGGCTTCTGCTCTTGAAGGTATTTGTCCTCTCCTATCATCCATTGCTCCCACAGAGAAAGAGCTTTTTCACCATCCCTCATTAATCCCCTCTTCAAACGTACTTCTCTATTACATTCTACGAATTTTTTTATATCATAATTGTCAATCAACAGGTCACATAAACAATAAACACCTTCAACTATTATTAATCCCTTCGGCTCAACCGTGTGCCATTCAGCCAATGTATCCTCATTCCAATCATATCTTTGGTACCTTGCTTTCACTCCATTAATGATAGGATGAATAACATCCTGCTTAAGTCTCCTGATATCATAATCTGCTCCTGATTCCTTCTTACTTATATCCAGTTGTAATCGATCATTAGATGGTTTGTAGAAATCATCCATATGTATTATATGACCACCGCCATAACTTGAAACTATATGCTCTGCCAGAGTACTCTTTCCTGATCCACCGCACCCATCAATAGCGACTAAGCAAAATGATTTTACTGAGATAATCTCTTTGATTTTATCTATTATTTTATTAATCATCTCTTTTCTCCTTTGGTTCACTATATCAGCTCCATGTCATCTCATTTTTAACTTTTATGTAATTCAACAAATACGGATTATAAATCACTAAGTATATTTAGATCGCAATAGTTCTCCTAAATAAACATAACAAGAATTAATGCTCCACCAGAATTTGCTATTTACATTATATACTATATTTCCATATATATAAAGCCGATTTACATAATTCAACAGTACAAAAAACAGTGCAAAAACGCATCCACCAAGGGATTGATGGATGCGATAAGTTAACTATTCCCGATTACTATTTAACAGAAGGGGTTATATCCGAGAAGTTATCTAACAATACCCTATGAAACAGTTACATTCCGTTGATCAAAAAAATTACCACTATTGAATAATGACTGTATTCTTACGGGTACTTCACAGTGATTTATACCAAAAATTTATATTGATAGTTTGATTCGAATCCTCTCGTGTGAAACTTACTTGTATTGCATGGTCATTGCATATGTCACCGATAGCATTTTGAATGTTTAAATAACAGTTTTCGATTTCACTATTGATATTATTTATCTTTATAGGATCTCCTTCCATTCTATATTCAATGACTAGCTGGAAGTAAAGCATCACCACATCTTTTAACTGTGTTGCATAGATAAATTTTTTCTCACTTAGGGCATTATAATAATCATCGGGAAGATGTTCACTTGAATTACCGGCATAGTCATTGTATATATCTAAAATACTGCTTATCTCTTCAATGACATGTTCCGCTTCAAACTTACTCACAATCGGAAACCTATACCCATTTATGACTTGTTCTGGCGATACAAAAGAATAAATAAATAGGAAAAGTCTAATAAATATCACAATAAATCCAGTCAAACCAACCCCATATATCGTTCTTCTCTTTACAGAGCTGGCTCCTCTCTGATATTTATCGAGATTGATGAAATATTCTGGGTTTTCTCTTCTAACTTCTTTCATTTCTTTACGATATCTCTTCTGTGCTTCAGTAAGCATTAAACACCCCCCTTCCGCTTCCTTAACTATCACCTTAATATCTACTCCTAATAAATCCTGATAAAGCTTTTTGGAAAGACTTATATCCTTTATGCAATACAATCACCTTGATATCTTATATGTATTTCCTCCAATAACAAATAATCCGTTGTTAAATACTGATCGACAAAGTAATTCTCGTAATCATTCTACCTTTTTTCTACCAACTTAAAAATATTACGTTTCCAATGTTGATCACTGTGCTAAGTCATAATTTAGTTCAGCCTGCCACATTATCCATATTAAAAACTAATATTGGGATAGATATATGGTAACTCAAGTCTAATAGATTGCACCTGGCGTATAATCTGAACTTGCATTTTTGCCTACATAGAAAATAGCAAAGTCACCAGCATAGAATTGAAAGTTTGCTCCATCTGAGCTCTTCTTTGTCAGCACCGGTCCTTCCTGAATCCACATACTGCAATTACCCTTATCTCTATAATTTGCCGCATTGATATAGCTAAGCCTCCTACTTCCATCCTCTCCGATGGTTTCGATTGAGAAGTTGACAATGATATATCCATTCTTCTTCCAAAAGCTCTCGCTGTAGTCTACACCGTATTTATCCGCATAATCCATAACATCGAAATCCTTCTCTACAACGTGGACCTCATTCGGAATGTAATATTGACCATACCATCTTTGCATTCGCTCAAGCAGGTCGGATTCCTTGATCCCGGTATCCTTCATAGCCTCAAAGGAATCATAGCCTTTCACTCTACTTGTGTAGGCATTATTAATATAAGTCCGGAATGCCCAATTGAGACGAATTTCCGAGAAATTGAACATAGAAGAACTCTTGGCAGTAAATTTACCATATGTCATACCCCTAAGCTTTGCTGTTTGTCTTAATTCTGTTTCTGGTATACCCAGAAAAATATCGCCCGTTCTAACTGTCTTCAGATTCGTCTGATCCAAGGGACTCCCTACCTTAACCAGGTGTTTTGTCTTTCCATTGATTTCTTCTGTGTAGTAAAGGTCTACTGCTACCCGGTTCTTCCCATCCTTATCAACATGATAGAATTTGGGCTTGATTAATATCTTGCACTTATCTGAGAACATATTGCCGGTGGTATCCAGTAAAAACCGAACCATATATCCCGTTTTTAAGATGCCCATGTTCTTATAATAGGGATGGCTTCCATTCACGAGGGGAAAGGTATATTTCGCATTTCTGCCGGTATCCACCCCATACTGATCATTGGTTCCAAGCGTATAGGTATAGGACCTGTTCTTACTATAGGTTAATGATCCTGTTCCAGGTAGGTACTTGGAGAAGTCCTTCTTAAAATCCATAGAGTCTTTGACTCGAAAGACCTCTTCCCAGATTGGGTAATCCGTAAGGTCGTATATGGTTAAGCCATAGATACGCCCTGAAACCTCTACATCTAATGTATTGGTTGCAACGTAATTAATAAGATTTTTATTCGCATATTCTTCGGCTTTATTAATGTATGGTAACCCATTCACTGCCACGGTCCTGAATTGTACCGTATAAACTCCTTCGTTGACTGTCATCGGAAGGTAAAACCTAGGTGCTGCCCTCCCTATGGTTAGCCAAGTATGGGCTTTTATGAATTTATCATCCCTTTGGTCATAGTTAGCTCCCACATCCATATAAACATCGAAGGGAAACTTGACCTGGTTCATCAATACTCCCTTATCCTCTGCGATATATGATACATTTGGATCTCGTAGAGATCTAGAAAAATCACGAGAGTAATAGCCCTGCTTATCGCTGTGCGATCCGGTATTCGAGATAGACACAACAAAATCAGATAAGGTAGGATTCGGATCAAGCACAAGCTGATTACACCCTTCTGTCGGATTGATCAGCTGACTATGCTTATCATTATCATCCGTAATAGAGGGAATACATACAACTGGTGTATGTATCACTACTTTATTAATACCATCGATGCTATACTGTGGATTTGCTGGTCGGGTCGGGTTAACCGTCGCTATGGCAGTGTAGGTTATTGTACCGGAGGATGCAAACGTTCCGTTCACCTTGGTTGCTTCTATTATATTGTTTGGCTTATATAAGACATTTTCATTAATAAAGGTTTCACACTGTGGAACCCCGTTCCGATTAATGTCCGGGGGAAGCATCTGTGTAACCGTGTCACTCATAACGGTTGTTCCGTTAAAGGAGAGATAATCATTTTTAACACTAATATTGCCGGTCATTTCCCAGGCTTTACGTGTAAAATCCTCTTTCGGGATAGAAGGCATGGATGTCCCACTGGAGGAGATATTCTCTGGGGGTAGGGTTATTCCATTGGTATATTCTGCTGGAGGTATGACGTGATAAGACTCATCACCGGAATGATTGATTGAGATTGTTGGAGGATGATAATAAGAATAATTCGGATAGATGGTAATTGCTTCATCAGGTAGCGCATAGTTTCTGAGCACTGCACTTCCTATCTTATAGCACTCAAAATTCTGTATCTCCCAATAAGCATAGGCTCTGGCCACGGTTATGGTCTGCGTTACTGTAATCGTATCATTAACTTGCTCAGGTGCACTACTGGGAGCAGTTGTTGGGGTGTCTTTCATCCAAGTTAAATTATAGTTTTTCTTGACTTGAATCGGATAATATTTCACTCCTGTCTTCTTCACAAATTTATATCCAACAAGATAATCCTTAGCCGTTACTTGACCATATAAGCTTTCTGTCGTAGGAACACCCTGAACAGCTGTAAACTTTTCCGCTCCCCGATTATCTGCACGTATTACACCGGTATTCACCGGAATGGTAAACTCCATATCGTGGGTTTCAGGAAGAGGAGCTGTAACAATCGGTGGATCAAATACGTTAGGTACGGGTGTCGGGGTAGCTGTAGGCTTCGGTGTCGGAGAAGTAGAAGGTGTTGGTTTGGTATCGTAAATCATATGAAATACAGCGGTGCTATCCTTTTTAGCAGCTGGCATAGGGTAATCCTCTATGTCTTCCTCATAAATAAACGGGTCAGTTTTTTGTACTCCATTCGGGTCCGTATAAGTTAATTTATATTGGTTTTGATAAATATATTTACTACTTAGGAGCTTGTCTTTCTCTTTCATATCATAATTAAAAGAATCTCCCCCGTAGGTATCTCTCTCGCTTTGAAGGTCCTTCAGATGGGTACCATCTTTTTTCTCAGCGACAACCTTCACTTTATAAGGCTTCCCCTTAACCGGTTTGTATACCACATATATTGTCAACTCTGATCCGGGCTTAGCATCCGGAGCAGTAGTATTCAATTCAGAGCCTGGGTATTGATTAGTCGTTATCCATTTATTTAATTTCCTATCATGATATTTATAGAACCATACATTCTGATAAGTATAATCAATACTACCCTTTTTGATATCTTTATTACCCGCTGGTAGTGTGTACTGAATTGGATTATTATATATTACTTTTTTTGGGTAACCTGCAAAGGTTAACGAAGTTCCGTTCTTGTTTACCGCACCCTTGATTTCATTGTAATTCTCATCTACAGGTACAATTTTGACATCGTAGGTACAAGCAGCGCTTAAGTCTATCCTGAGATTATAATAACTAGGTATTTTTCTAACCGTAGCCGGATCCCAAGAAGTATAACCAAGCCTATATTTTACAGGTGCATTTATCATTTCCTGAGCACCTATTACATCATCTACGACTAAATTATCTCCTTTATAAATGTCATAAACCACATTTAAATAGATAGGAACGGTTCCATTGCCAATACTATCTCCTGTTATCCCTAATTTACCTGCTGCTCCTACTATATCTTCAAAATCTATAACATAAGGTGTGATAATAGTATTACCACCGGCTGTTCTCTCAGCTAGCTTTCTGACTCTTATCCTGTTTTCATCTGCTCTGTACGGACATGCTCCACCTGTATTATATGAATATGTAGAAAGTACAAAACCGTCTGTTTTGTAATAATTCTGATTGGTTTTTTTGTTGTGATATCCCCATAGCACAATTTCTGATGGTTCGACATTATAGAAAATAAGGTCCTCATTATCAAAATAATCTCCAATTGCCCAGGTAACATCACTCGCTGCAAATGCATTATATTGAAAAGTGCCCCCTGTTAACTGTAACAGGAGGCAAAGAGTCATTAATAAGGAGACCCATTTCTGATGTTGCTTATTCTTCATCTCATCGCCTCTCCCCTGGTAAAAGATAGGTACCTGCTACACCCATATCTTTTATTGATCCGGTTGCCTCATCGAGTTCAATATCAAAAAAGCCTTCCTTCCATTGGTTCATCGTAAATCCATCTAAGTATATAGGAAAAAAACTATATACTAATGCTCCATACGGATTTTCCTTTACCGAAAATTCATCCGCTGCACTTATTCGGATATTAGACGAAGTAATTCTGTATTTTACATAAAATCGCATGTAAAAGTTTCCTGCATATCGGTATAATGTAGAACCATCCACTGCTACTTTACCGGACTCTATTATTGTTTTGTTTTCAGTAGCTCTCCTGACATAATTTTTCAATTGTCTTCTAGGTAAAACATCGTATGGTGTATTGTCAGAGAAATGGTTCTTCATTATCTCTTCAATCCATGAATCATTCAATGTCCTATAGTTGACATTAAAAATTTGCTCGATGTGATTTCTTGCCTTTTCAACCCATTCATCCAAATATTCTTTCTTTACTTCTTGAAAATCAGGATATTCTTCTGTTTTCAGCTTGTCTATATCCGCAGGGGATGCATAATCGACTAGATAGGTCTGTTTTATTTCCTTGCCATTTTCTCCGGTAATTACAGCCCCTTCATACAATAACTTCCAATCATAATATTCATTAGGAAAGCTCTCCAGAATATACGGATAGTTCTTCGCTGTCTTAGGTAGATTGGTTGTTCTAATCAGCTGTCCATCCGGACTAATCTTTGCTCGTTTGCTCTTATCCTTTAACATCTCAATACAGGATATGGCACCCTTCTTTGTAAGCTTGCCCGTAACCTTCATATTACGATCAGTACAATAAGCTCCGTTGGAATATCCTTTCATAAACCCCTTCAGATAAGCCTTTGCCACATCAGCCCGCTTATCCTCAGTCACCTTTTTGATGTCGGAGATTCGCTTATCGATGGCCAGCTGGACCAGCTTTTCCTCCAACTGATTACCGTACAAGAACTCATCCGCACGGTTTAATAATACCATTGAATCACCACGGGTAATATTTGCATCATAGGATGATAATTCACCAGCCTTAATGATGCCGGCACCCTTCAGTCCCTCAGCGTAACTCCCATTGACAGGCTCTACATCAATCTCCTTGGCTAGATATTCTGCAAAAGTCTCTACCGAAATATAAGTGGTGGATTTTTCAGCCGCTTTTACACTTGAACTTGGGAACACTGAAATACATAATGCCATAATCAATACAGTCGAAAACAATCTTGTTAATACCTTCATCATTTGCTTACCCCCTAGTAAGTTATTCTTAGTAACACCCAAATACAGTTGGAAATATGTAGGAATCCTAATAATCAAAGTGTAGCATTTATTTATCAAATATTCAATTATTTCCCATATTATTCTGTAATTTTACAATATGATTGAAACGGTCTAATACTCAAACTACGTACTATTGTCATGCCTTTCTTTTAATGTTCCTTATTCCTCATGTATAAAATCCTTATGAGTAAAATGCCTTATGTATAAAATATACTATTAATAATTTACCCTTCTTATAAATTATTTTTGTGATAGATTATCCTTATGTATAAATTATCCATGTAAAAAATGTTCCTTGAATATAAAAATTCTCCCTGTATAACTAATCATTACATAAACATGTACTGATCCTTATTATCATCCCTTCAGGGCATATAGTCTGGGGCGTTTACTCCTGCTCCCTCATTACATACTGGACATGCATATGCTCCCTTCTTAGCGCAGCTCTCTATATCATAGAAAGGCTCATCGAATAGGATGATTCCTCCTTCTTCTAATTCAGGGCAATTATCCCTATGATAGACATAGTACCAACCGATTTGCTCCAGGTAAAATAATCTGTTCTTTGAGATTTTTGCACCGGCTGACGCAATACGGTTGTACACTTCCCCCACCTGATCGCCATAAGGATATCCCTGGAATACGACAAACATACTTACATCATCCAAATAGGGTGCCCACTCATCTTCTCTCATGACCGGCAATGAAAAATTGTAGGTAATTCCATACTGCCTGGCGATATGGTTATGATGACTTGTGTAGTAAGCCATTGTATTTTCAATACTATTAAGTATGGCTTCTTTTCGTACCACCTCAAATTTACTATCATTCAATAGTATGCTATCTGGATTGGAGCTTCGAAAAGCTAAATACTCGTCCTTGTTTTGAATATCATGATAATTCATACTATAAACACTTTGATTTGCTCCCCCTCCCAGACAATTCCTTTTATCGTAAAGTGTCACTACTTCACCCAAGGTAAAACTGTAGATAAAATTCTCATCCTCATAAAAATAGGGCAATTTCTCAGTCCATCTTTTCGAGATGTTCCTGTAGCCATCACTAGTACGGTATTCGTCTGAGTACAATACGTAATATCCATCCTCCATTGTGATGGTTATAATCGGTATGTATTGATTCAGCTTCTCAATACGATCCCTATCATCAATAATACCAAAGGAGGTATAAATAGAAGCGAAAAAGCTGTTTACTGCTGCCTCTTTATTAATGGCTAATTTATTACTCTCATCCAGCTGCACAAGGCTTCCGACACCATCATCGATTGCAGTATTCATATTTCGATTGATTTGCTCTCTGTTATTTGCGACCACTTCCATACTATTTGATTGGATATCCATGATTAAAAAGGTACCGATAGCAATTATTACAAAAATGATAATATAGTTATGTATTCGCACCCTCCCCCTCCTCGTCACAATAATCTTACATACTGCCAAAGCCCCTCTGATATAGTTTATGACATGTGCGTAACGTCTCATATACAAGAGGGTTTACTCTCTGATGACTCAGATACAAACTTAGATGTGTAAATTATGCTTTTCTAGAAATCACAATATCTTTACATACCTACTCTTTGAGTTAATTTTTGCCGAGGATTACGCCGGCACAAACTTGGGAGTGTGAATTATTTTTCAATCATTCACACTAGTTACTTATAGTAATACCCATCCTCTCTGATATAGCCACCTTCAATCACATGAATCGTATCCAGATTATTATTTAGATACATGGCAGATATCAAACGTGTTCCTGTACTCCCTCTTCGACTCTTTACTGAGATTTTAAAGAAATCCTCATTGGTGAACCGATAGATTCCTCCCCCCTCATAAAGAGCCTCAAGAATGTCTTTGGTATATTTCTTCCTATAATAGTACATCACATTTCCCGTAAATATGGGGGTACGGGCAGCACACCATGGACACCCAGGATCGCTATCATCCGGATGTAGCTCATAATGTCTATGGCATACCGGACACAGCTTTAGATTCCTTTTTGTTATTACGGTTAGATACACATAATGCCCTTTATAGCTTATGGTTACATTCTGTGATCCTACATAGTACTTATCGAGATTATCAATATACTCTGTTTCAAGCCGTTCTGTACGACCATCAAGATAGGTAGCAATTAACGTAACCCCATTCCCTGAAAGAGTGGTCCCCCGATATATGGTGAATGTAGGGATGGTGGGATATTCTATCACCAGGCTGGCCAACCATGCCCTGCAGAACGGACAGCCCGGATCACTACCATCGTTCCTAAGGTTATAGGTATGACCATGGATGCAAGTCTTCGTTCTGGGGACTACAGTTACGGTAATCGTACAGGTCTTCGTGTTTCCATAGGTATCACTCAAACTTAAGGTGACTATCTTATTGACAATCGGTGTATTCGTATTAAAATCCGTACTAGCAACTGCTACCTTCGTACTTCCGTCCAGATAAGTAACCGTCACCGTCGTAATTAACGCTTCTCCAGTAAATACGGCCTGGACGGGATGAGTCGGTGTAATACTAGCAATTACCTTATCACAATTAGATACTCCTGATTTGCCACAAGTATATGCTGTCCCGAAGGTTCCACAATAGGGACATCCTCTATAGGTTGCCCAGCTCATAAGTTTACTAAGGTCAGCTAATCTTACTTGTGGTATACCTGGAAGAGGATAATCGATTGGTATAGTGGTTGTCCACCATGTGCTTCCCCTGCCACTATCAGTTCCGCCCCCAGTACCAAAAGGGATCTTGTCCTTTGTGGCTTGTATTGCCCAATTTATATCATGTGCCATATAATTTATCTTATTAAATTCGTCAACTTGTGCTTGCGTCTTATTATAGTAAATGTTTGAATCAAGATAAGTATTATATTCTTTTATGTTTCCACTGTCATCAAAGCCATAAAAACTTGCTGATACACTAGCTTTTCTCCAATCATCATCACTCGTACCAATAGACAACATGCTACTTCCATGTGCAGATATATACCCTATCTGTCTATCACACTCAGCGCACCTAAAGCTAATATTACTGTCTATATCGCCTATAAAAAAGTATTCATTACTGATCAAATAGCCTGCATTGATATGTACCTTTGTCTGCTTACCCATTGGATAACATGCTTCTGGATTGAAGTGTTTTTCATGGTTTGCATTAGTACACCCAGTAAAAGGTGTGTATGACACATTTCCGGAGGCATCCCATTTGGGGAACCCCGGCCAAGGGAAATTTATTCTACCTCCACCAGTAGTATAAGCAAGATTTAAATGATTGTTAAAAGATGCTGAGGCTCTATACTTTGCCGTTGACCACCAATCATCGCTACTATTATAACCTGGAAGGGTAACTTTTACTGTATTTGTGCTTCTTGTTCTATACTGGCCGGTGTAGGTGTAAGTACGAAGATAAATATATTGTGGATCATATGTATTAGCGCTCTGTGACATGTAAAAGGAATATAGATACTCATTACATACGCCACATCTTATATTGGCTCCCCAAGTGTAGTAACCTATATAATTATTACTATCATCATACAATGACCCACTGGTAGATTCCTGTGTCATAATCACCGGAATATTCGTCATGTTTACTGTACCATAAGGCTCGATATGCTTATGGTCAAAACAAGCATCCGTATGTATATGACCGGTGGAAGGAGTATTCGTAGATCTTGCAAGTACACTCGCATTGGTCTCTGTGTTCATCGTCAAGCCACTGTTATCAATCGGATCAGTAACAACCGGTATATTGGTACTGACCGGATAGTAATGATATACATTCGACCCGGTGAAGGACTTATTCTGCTCCTCCAGTATTTCCTCAATTGTCCGAAAGCGGTATTCTGGTTCCAGTATTTTTTCTTTATGCTCCAGCTTAATGTCATAGAGCTGGCCTGTCTTTGATAACGACTGTTGGAACTGTTCATACATATCTTTTGATAGATAGCCATGGCTTTGGGTTTCATCCACGATTTGCGCTGTCTGCTCCGACACTACTGATCTTATGAGATCATCCTGCTTAAGACCTATATAGATTAATGGTACGAGGAAAAGAATCGCTAACCCGATTAAGATATCTGTTAAATGGTCCAATGCATCCTGCACCTAAGAAACCTCCCCGCCAAATGTATACTCTGTTTTTATGATACCGATGAACAGTTTTAATAACTTGGATAAGATAGATACATTCCTTGGTTTAATCCTTATCTTTAAGTAATCTCCTTTTTGAAGTGGATATTCTCCCTTCGTATATAACTCATTCATGATAAAGCCAGTATAAGTGGTATTAAAGTAGAATAAGGACTCCGCTTTATCCCCTGCTCCGTTGCAGTAGGGACAGCCTGGGTCACTGCCATCCGGGTTCAGATAATAGGTGTGTCCATTGGGACAGGTCACCTCTGGTAGCTCATCTACCACTTCAATATCCAGTTGGTCGCTGAAGCCGCTATAATGAGCGGTAATTGTCTGGTGCCCCAATTGGCTCGGATTATAACCACTCACGGTCCAGCCGGTATAAGTCAGCTCCCTATGCTCATCCTTGAATATCTTAACAATCTCTAGGTTAAGTTTGCTGTTATAGGGCACCTTCGTTCCGCCTCCCCGCAGGTAAGCTTCGATTCCGGTTAACGTTACATAACAGGTGGGACACCCCTTGGGGCTATCATTGAACAGATAGGTTAAGCCGCAATAGGGACATACAACCTCTCCGTCTTCCTTCACAGTAACCGTGATGAGGTCCATGACATTCTTATACACTATCATAACCTCGAAGATACCGGCTGTATCTGCCATAAAATTCGATGCCCAGTCATTGATAATCTCCGTGTGACCATCTTTAAAGGTTGCTTTAACAGTAATCGGCAAAGCCTGATGCTTATGGATTGTCAATACCTTAGGGGTAGCTTCGATCCTTACTACCGTGGTTTTGCATACCGGGCAGCCGGGATCTGTACCGTCGTTATTCAATTCATATTCAAGAGAACATATGCTGCAGGTCTTCAACTGATTTCTTACCTCCACCGTGATACCTGTGGTAAAGGTCTGATAGGTGATCGTTACATCTTGTATTCCAATCTGCGATGGATCATAATCGCTTGTCCAACCGGTTACTATGCTACGTTTGCCATTCCGATAAAGTGCTTCAACCGTAATCGCTAGTGGCGTTCCCTTATTTAGGACAATATTATCCGGACTGGCCGATATACTTATGATGGTACTATTGCAGGATGGGCAACCCCGGTCTATATCATTATTATCCAGATAATAGCTTGTATGGCATACTGGACAGACTCTAGCAAGGTTCTTAACGACTACATTTACCGTAGCTGTTTTTGTGATACCTCCTTCCGTGTATGAAATCGTAACCGATTGGCTTCCCAAAAGGCTACTGTTATAATTACTGACACTATAACCTGTCACCGGCTTGGAGGTACCATTATCATAATGAGCCGTAACAGTGAAGCTTGGCGCCTGATATCTTGTCACCTCCTGGCTTGCAGGTGATACCGATAGACTACTGAGCTTAAAGGGATCTTTAACAATTACAATAGCTGTAGTTGTCTTTGTAATACCGTTCTCCGTATAGGAAATCGTAACTGTCTGTGTTCCAAGGATGGTATTGTTTAAATTACTGATACTATAGCCTGTTACCTGTTTGGAGGCTCCACTGTCATAATAAGCGGTTACAACGAAACTAGGAGATTGATTTCGATTAATCTCCTGGCTTGCAGGAGAAGCAGTAATTCTGCTGAGAGTATCCCTTACAGTCACATTAACCGTACAAGTCTTGATCCCTGTAGTCCTTGCATTATTAACAAGGCCATTATAAGTCAACGTAACGGTTTGGGCTCCTACCTGATTCGGGTTAAAATTACTGGTACAGCTGATTGTCGCAGTATGACCATCCAAATAGGTTGCGGTAGCTGTAGTAACTATATTGGCTCCCCTATTAACCGTCTGATTAGGATTTGTTGGTGTAATTGAGGTTACTACCCGGTTGCAGATTGGAGTTTCATCTTGTGCAAGAGTACAGGACGAAACCGTGAACTGCGAAGGTATCTCAATACCAGGGTAAACATATGAACCTACTCCACGGTCGTCTGGGATATTCGTACGACGTGAAGCCTCATACCAAAGAAAACAATCATAAAGCTGTTTACGAGTTTTAATATATACAGGATCTCCATAAGTACCAGTTCCGTATGAGAGTTCTTTATGATAATATATCGAGCCATTACGATACTCTGTGACAGAAAAAACGTTCGTATCATGATTGTCCAAGAATTTAAAAACTAGTCCTTGACTACTATGTCTCAATTCCATTGTAGAATATAACTGCCAATAGTATCCAGTAGCGCGGAGATAGAAAACACTAACTCCTTCAGCAGGTACATTATATACATAATTACAACTACTAGTATGCCTATGTCCTGCATAGCAGTCTTCAGTATGGGTATTTGCTGCAAAAGACCTTATTTCTTCCTCAAGATTATGACCTTCAAGTTCTTCATTTGCTGCAAAAGATTTTATCTCTTCCTCATGATTATGGCCTTCATGATGTTCTTCTTCACTTATTTCTTCCACCACTAGCCTTTCCTTGTTATGGGAAATATTTGTAGCCCTTCGGTCAGGCATATCATCTCCAAGTTTCGTCACCTTGATTTCAGCTCCGGATACCGGATGAGAGACCTCAATATCGATATCATACAGCTCTCCGGTACGATCCAGCTCACGGATCATATCTTCATACATCTCCTTGGTAATCTTACCTTGCTGTCGCATGGCATCGGTTAACTCCGTCATATTAGTTGTGACCAGATCCTCTACTGTCTTGTTAACTGCCTTTGCTATGTATGGTAATGGGAATAGAAAGATAAGTACAACCACCAGAATTATCGATATGGTTTTTCCAAATGGGCTTAGATCCATTCTCTCATTCCTCCTCTACATTTATCCTACATGCCGCCAAAGCACTGTGAATTTGGGCGGAAGCACATATCCTCTATATCGTTAACACCTACTTATTCATTACTGGTATAAGTGATTAAGATGATAGTTCCGCCCTCATCATATTGATATTGCTTCCGATAGTCTCCTTCTCTAAGGTGGTATTCTGAAATCATATCTATATCATGCACATTCCTTTTTATCAAATTGCCATCGATTACGATGTCATATTCTAAGTCATTGCATAAAGTAGCCACGAGTTCTGCATAGGAAACCTCCTCTATATCCTCAGAATAGTATTGTTGATATAATTCCTTATCCTTCATTTGGTCTCGTACTGTATCGAACAAATCGGATACTATTCGGGTCTGAAATAATAATAGAGAAAGACCAATACAAAGTACCAATGCCGATGCTGCACCTATGAATAGCTTCTGACCTGCTTCCATTCTGAACCTCACTTTATAATCAGGCAGCAGATTTATCCTGCTGCCTGAGCCTGATACAGTTATTTCTGGATGAAATTTATCCCTACGATGACATCATTGGTATTCTTTATCACCTCTCCCCGAAAGACAGAGGTTGGTTTTATATATCGTAAATTTGTAAAATCCTTTATGGCCTCAAGGAAGGAACCGTTCGTATATGTATTAATCGCTGTGGCAGTTTTGACATACACATAGATTGGAGCTGTCTCCGTTGCGCTGTAGTCACCTAAATGCTCTTTGATACAGTTAACTACATCACTGCCATATACATCAATGCGATCGTATTTCATAATCCCACTATTTTTAAGGTCATCATTTATCTTGCTCATTTGATTTGTTGCTGCAAATCCAACTTGTCTACTCTCTTTAGCAGTCATGAAAAGGAGAACAGCAAACAAAGCTGTGATTAATGCTCCTACACCAAACAAGAATATTTTTAACCCGGTATTCATATTGTCTGTCACATCTCCTTTTTATCATTTATTTTTCTTGTTCAAACCAAAGGCAGATTATACTACCATTAGGATTCGTTTCAACCGTGCATGTGTATAGTGAATTCCGATTGATATAGGAATTACTAGCCTTTTTATCTGAAACAATAGTGGTTGTACTTGCTGTTTTATCGATCGTTTTATTTACCGCATCGAAGGTATAATTATAATCCGTTCGAGAGCCATCCAGTGTTCGTACTACGATAGAAAGAACCTCCTTGTCCTCAATCGCCTCCTCAATCAGAGTTACCAGTTCACTCCCTATGATGGAATTACCATCATATTTTGCCTTCAGTAAACTAATCTTATCTTCTGTTGTTTCCTTCACCTGAGAAGTCCCCATCTCAGCGATTGCTTTTCCGGCTGACCCCGTACTTATGCCTAATGCAATAAAAAGAACAATCATAACTGCACCGACTGCAAAAAGAAATATCTTTAGCCCTGTATTCATTCTCTTCCCTTTCACTGTATTAGTTTATTTATGCTGCGTGAACTCGATTCCGATAATATTATTATTCTCATCCTTATAGATCTTGCCGCGAAACTGTGCATCCGGATTAATAAAATTTGACTCAGTAACCGTAGTAGGAGCCGGCGTTGGCGTAGCAATTGATGTTAATTTGTAAGGAGCCGTTGTACTCATTGTGTAGTTATAAAAAGCACCTGTTGTTTTGTTTGCATTCGTTTTTACCCAGATTGATAATTCTTCCTTCTTGTCGATTGCCGTATTGATAAGGTCAGAAACAGTACTACCTAAAACATCTGTACCATCATATACGCCGCGATCAATCTCCGAATACTCATTTGACACTTCCTTTGCTTGTGCTGTTCCGGAATTTGCGATTTTTTGTCCCTCTGTTGCCGTTGTAATACCGATTACAACGAAAAAAGCTAATATAAGAGCTCCTACTGCAAATAATAAGATTTTTTGTGCTGTTGACATATTTTTATCCTCTCTTTTTTTATTTATTTTTAGTACATACCAGTTTCCTTTAATAGTCGTAATACATCCTGGAGTGCCTTCAAAGACATAACCACAACCGGTAATATGAGATAGATCATTACCAAAATACCCGGTAGGAAAGCCAGTGGCTTAATACCGTCTGCTTTACGTTGGATGGAGAATTCATCCTCTTGCTTACGCCGTTCGAAATAATTCTCCCTGTCTGCTGCTATCTCGCTAAAGGCTTTGCTTATGGGCATATCATCGCAACGGATCAGATTTGATACCAGATGTCTGAAGTCTTCATTGGTCTCTCGCTCCCTCATTCTTTCCAGAGCCTCAATATCTCCGCTATTATACTCATTGAGACATTCTCGGATCGAGGCCTTAAAAACCACTGCGAATATTTCCATTTGCTCCAGAATATCTGCAACCGTAATATAATCCGAATGCATCATCATGTATATAATTGAATTAAATTGAACTACTTCATCATCCATTACCCCAAGCATCAGCTTCTTTCTATATAATATAAGCCAGTAGGGAGTAAAAAAGGCGATTACTGAGACTGCAATACATAGGAGTAGCTCGTAATATTTAAAGTATTCATTGGCGTATTGATTGCTTCGTTTGATAACCTCCTCAATGATCTTCTCGGTAATAAGTTCATTTCTAAAACTCTTTTCCTTGGATATCTCATTCTTTAGTTCCTTCTCAGATATTACCTCTCCTTTGTATTTATCAGAATAGTAAAGAATGGTCTCCTTCACTGTTTTCAGCTGGTCCTCTGTAGCAGCGGTCGAAAGGGTCCCCACATCATCGGCGTTCTTAAGTAACAGGTTTCTCGTATTGCTATGCATCATAAATATAAAAATGATACCGAAAGAAAAGGTGCATAGGGCAAGCAAGGAGCATTTAATGAGAAGCTGATTGGGCGTGATATTATCCCCAAGCCTTTTTAGTGTGATCTTAAGACGCTGCATCCGGCTATAATACTTGTTATTAAAATTATCAAGAACCAACTTTACAGCTTTATTTTTTTCAATGACCTCGAGAAGTCTATGATTGCTCACAGTCGGTCGTTTAACCTCTTTCGCACTATTGGTAAGTAGATAGACAATAACAGAGCAAAGATAGATCAGGCCTATATAGAGTATTCCAAGTAAGCCTTTATAGAATGTAACTAGCTCGGGAGAAATATATAATCCAAATTCCTGGATTGCCGATAGGGGGATACATACGACAACTGCAGCAAATATGCTACCAGAGAATACGAATTGAAGCTTTTTCATTTTTAGATAATCTAGGTTGATTTCCTTTTTCAGATTAATCAGATTGGCTGCAAGTATATTATTTTCTTTCTCGCTGCCATTACTTCTCTCAAGTACATTGACACACAAGGATAATAGCATTTTCATGAACTTATCATGGGATGTTGCATTGTAACACTCCACTGCTTCCTTCAGGTTGTCTGAGATTGTAATATCATACAATGCCTGAGCATGAACTCTCATCTCCTTACTCATTGGAGAATCCATAGATTTTAGAATTGCGTCATCGATGTAATAATTATTGAAGAAGTTTCTGCCTACATTGGAGACGAACCTTTCCTGCTCCATTCTGAGTCGTATCTCTGCACCATTCACATAGTAATTTATGATCTCATTATTTATCACAAATGCTAGATAGACTGCTAATATAAAGTGCTCTGTACTAGGCTGCAATAGATAGATAAAGGCTAATACAGCCAAGCACAAACCAAAGGTAATTCCGGTAAGAGTCATTGTCTTTCGGGCGATATCAACGGGTCTACCCGGACATAGCATCTCATATCTTCTGCTTATCTTCTCTATATAGCCACGGGTTAATGGGAACCTTAGCATATATTGATATATGCTTTCGCTGTAGTTTCTTTTTAGCTGACTCTTATATAGCGCCACACCACTGTTTCTTTTTCGTCTTTCCTTTTTATCCCTTCTCGTAATATATACGCCAAATATTGCCACAATGGTGATATAAAGAATACCCATAATCAGATACAGCTTAACCGGCATATTCCTCTCCCTTCGTCATCTTGATATGAGTTCTAAGTTCGTCCATATCCCTCTGAAAATCGACCACATCACCTTGAGAAAGGTTTCTGAGTATTCTGTTCACTGAACCATTGCTAAAAATGTTCTTAATCACATACCGTTCATCCTCATAGACCACTAAGGGTCTTACCTGATATGCTCTCTTCCTTGACATTAGCTGTAATGCATTGGCAATTTTAGCAAGGGGCTCGGTATCATCATTGACCTCTTCTGAGAGAGGTACTATCTCATTAATATAACTGATATATCTTTTTCCCTCAGGTGTTTTAGCCCAATGAATATCCATCTGAATGGATTTTGCAATCTGCTCCTCTGCTGCAATCTCACTTCGAAATAGATTGGTATACATCCCTCCATTCTTCATATAATCGATTAAATCCGGTGTCGTAGTGGTATGAATTGTCGCTACGGTAGATCTTGTCCCTGCCTGACACAAGGAAAGATACCCTCCCGCATACTCAAAATTACCAATTTCGCCCAACATCATAATTGCCGCATCCATCTTCTTTGCAATTGCTATTACATCGAATAAGGGAGCATCCTCAGATGCCCGAAGACATACTGCATTCATGCTGGTGTATGCACTGTTAAGCCAAATCTCGAATTCCTGCTCCATCGTTCGAATGGGATTTCTTCGATCAAAGAAGACAGCGAGAGCCTTAAAGAATGTTGTCTTGCCCGAATTCTGATCACCGGATATCACCAAATTCAGGCATCCCCTTGCAGCCCACTTGGATAAGGTTATGACATATTCCTTTCCCTCATCAATTAATAGTTCCTCAATTGATAGACTTTTGGCACTATCGAATTTTCTTAAAAAGAATGCCCAGTGGGTCGCAATGATCGGACGTATCACCACAACACGGCAGCCATCCGCCTGATAAGATAATTTATATCCAACCTTTGAGGTAAGATGTCCTACTGAACCAAACCGATACAGATTCTTACAGACTCTGATTAAATCCTTATCATTCTTAAAGCTTAAGAAGGACAGATGGATTGCCTTTCCCCGATAGAATATCCAGAGACTATTATAGGCCATTGCCTTTTTTGTATTACCTGACTCCATCGCCTCCTCCATAAAGTTATATTGCTCTGAAGAAGCCCCGGATACACCGCCTGATATACCATCGATTTTCTTGTCATATCTTAGAATGTCTGCTACAGAATTACCGTATTCCTCTTGATAAATTCGTTGAGTGACAACCTCCAGCTTGTCAACAAATCGTAATGAAGCAGCCATGACTGAATACGCAACATGGATATCCTCCGATGAGATTTCATAGTAGGTGCCAAATTCATTACGCTTCTCCCGATCAAAATTGCATGCATCATTCAAGACGGAGAAGGCTGAATTATCCCTATCTTTGTTATATAGAACATAAAGGATCTCAAATTTATCCTGGGCATCCAAATCACTCGCTTTATTAAAAGGAATTACCATGTCGATTGTTCTTTCATTGATACCGTAATCATCCTGAAGAATTCTCTTAATCATGTCCTTCATATACTCTCGCTCGCCGGCGTTACCCTGAGAGCAGCTCCTGGTTGCTTTACTTAGCCTCGCTTTCTGATACTCCCTTTTCTTCGTCTCCTTTTTGTTAATCTTAAGCTCGTAGATATTATCATCCGTAATCTCCGTGATTTTTAATTTGACAGCCTCTCTCAGATATTCTATGGAATAAACGTCTACCTTCCTATTCCCATCCTCTTCGATTTCCTTCTTAAATATGAAATATAATATGATGAGAATGATTGCTATAATGAAAGTTATCAGGATAATATTATATTCGTTAAATGTCATTCGGCCGCTCCTTTTCCACCTCAACACCGGCCAGTCTCAGTAGCTTTTCTGTTGAACTGATTGCCTTGCGGATGAAATAGTAATTAGGATCCTTCTCCTTACACTGCAGGTTATTTCGTATAAAATCTACTACTTTTCCATCTACCTGAGCATCATGGTACCCTGTATTATAAGGAATCACGTCTGAATTCTTTGAATTTATGTAATTATGATATTTTTTACGTATGTTACTCAGATTATATTTGGACCTATAATCATAATTTCCGATAAGATAGAACACCTTATCTGGGAGCTTGTCCTTAAATTGTTCGAAAAACAGGTTAATTACATTCAGGTTCTGGCACAGATTCACTATTACAATGTCTGCTTCTGCCATAAGCTTCATAGACAAAGGGTTATTACCTGAGCTTATATCGACGAATATATTGTCACAATATGCTTCTATGGCTTTTAGCAGGGGGGTCATAACGATATTCATTTCATAATCAAAGGATTCCCTAACTGTTTGGGTAGTTCCCGGTAATAGCTTCATATTAGTGTTTGGTACTTCAATACAACAATAATCCAGCCACTCTTTCGTAAGTCTTTCCACCTTAAAATTTCGTGCCAATGCATCGATGCCAATCTCTCGAAAGAAATTCCTGTACTTATTATTATCTGCATTGGCTTCCAGTAAGGGAGCCTCAAGGTTATTGTAATTAAAATGAGTTTGCGTTAAGAGCCCCGTTTTATTAAAGTACTGCCCGGCAATCAGTGCTGTTGCCAGAAGATTACTGGTAGTTCCTGTCTGACCATGAACCGGTGCCCAATATAAAGCTTTCATATCCTAGTCTCCATTCCTGGCCCTTCTATAAGCCTTATTTATTTCCTTCCTAGTAAAATCGTTACACATCACCTCCACCTGATCAACCAGGTATTTTCTATAATGCCTCGACAGATTAAGAGTAAATACTTGATTCATGTGGCTGTTTAGGCAATTTATGTAATCAGAATCATCTCTATATAGAACCTTGGTCTTATCTACTGCGATGGTACTACTGATTTGCTTAGAGATATGCTCTATGAATATTTTGGTATAAACTGCATTCCGTATTAGAAGTACCTTTTCACAATTACATGTATCATATTCCTTCCTATTAGCGATGCGTCGTATATTATAATCAAACAAATCTGTCACATAGACAATCCTCGTGAATAGTTCTGTGGAAGTAATCGGTTTCTTCATACCACAATAAATCAATATGTCATCATAGCTTTTTGCCAGTTCCTTTGTTACAGGCATGTTAGTAAAATCAACTCTTCGATAATAGATCGTAGTTTCAAAAGTATTGATGTCAGATATTCGTGGTATCGAGAAGGTCAAGGCCAGGGTATCTGAGTTATCAACCAGGAGAACTCTACGACCTAGCTTCTGCATTATTCTTGACAGATATAATATCGTATCAAAGCTTTCGATTCCAACATATGCCACTATATTATTCGCCATACTCCACTACACCATCCTTTGCCTCCTGCTCTTCTACGTAATAGAAGTAATCTGAGTGTACACTACCCAATTCTTCCGCTTCTCCGACATCCTCCTCTGCGTCCGCCCCTTCCATGCTTTCTTTTGATTTATCTTTTCTAGTATTAACTTCCTCCGAATTATCTGTCTCTGTCTTTTTCTTATCGCTATCAAGTGATAACTCTTTTTGCTTATAAGGGTTTATATCCCAATTAATCTCTGAGACGTCAGTAGACATGCTGTTTGCTAAGCGATTTTCCAATGCCTTTCTTACTTCTCTTGCTAATTCCTGCGAGCTTCTCTCTAGTATATTAGGATCTGTCTCCAGAAGCTCCAGGATGGAAAGCCCAGGTATATAAGTTATCGCTGAGGCCTCCTGGATGGAAGGCTCAATATACTTAGTTGTGATAAGCTGGGTTCCCGGATACAAGGCTGCATCTACAATAGCGGCTGACATTCTTAGTATCTCTTGGGGATCAAGCCATAGATAGCACACCACCGAACCTTCTGTTATTCCCTTTATAACCTTTTTCGATAGCACAACCATACTTTCTCCATTTGGAAAAACGATTCTTACATCAATCGTGTCGTTACTGACAATATTGGCACTAATATGCAGTACCTGATATTCAATCTCCCTTAGCTCTGAGGACACTTTCTTTTCTGTTAGCATTGTTTTTATCAGCTGCGTATCCGATGGAATATCGATTAAGGCCAGTTGTCCTATTTCGCTCCCTGTAATAAAGCTGCCCTGTGGCTGAGAAGAGTATACCGTAATCCTTTTTACATTCTGATCCGTAATTACTTCTCCCGCTGCAATATCATTCATTGCCACATAAGCAAATCTCTGGTTCTGCCTCTTATCATTCTCTACCTCTGTAAGCAATGTATCATACTCATTTCTTATCTGTCTGGCAACAAATATGGTAGTCAATAAGGATGCACCCCCAATTATGACGATACAGATTATAGCAACAACAATATACTGCTTTGTCGTTCGCCGCATTCTTAAATTAATCTTCATCTTTCACCTCTAATAAGCAATTTAATCACTAAAAAACATAAGATAATAAAAATAAATAGTATAAAAAAATAATATCTGGTAATCCTCCACTGGGCATAATCTCGTCTAATTAATAATCGCTTTGACCGTCTTTTCTTAATGTACCTTTCCTGAAAAAATCCAATACAGTATAAAAGAATACAAAAGAGAAGGCTTCCGATTGAACCAATTAAGAGAATATGCTTTAAAGTTATTTGCCACACATTAATATCTCCTTCTGCTTTGTCAGTGCTTCCGTCTTTCTTAATATTATGTGGGATGCCTTTTTTACCGCTTGAGTAAATAAATAATTTGGATTTTCATTGGTACACTTGATATTTCTGGATATAAATTCATGAACGTATCCGTTATAATATGCATCTTCATAGCCTTCGTTATCCGGGAAAGGTATTATGTATTCTGGTGAGATTTTATAATGATTGGAAATTTTCCTAAGAGTATGTAAAAAATGCTGATGGTAATGGCTGATTATAAAAATAGATTTTGAGATAAGAGAAGAATAATTAAGAAAGAAGTCCTCTAGAACACTTGATTTTTGGCATAGATTAACGACGATGAGATCTGCTTCTTCAAGAATGATTTTGGTACTTAAATTATTATTACTGGCTGTATCAATGAAACACAGGTCGGTATTATCCTCTATCATATGAAATAGAGGTTCAATGCAATGGTCCAATTCATAATCAAATATTTCATTATGTAGTATTCTACTCTGTGGGATGTAATACAGATGCTGATTTATGATCTCCGTAATATAAGATTTCAATATTTCAGGACGAGCGTCTCCGCGATAAATCTTACGAAGTAAGCCTTCTAAACCGTTTCCGTCGTAATAATTAGTCCCTACGTCATCCAATATATTTACTCTTGCCCCTCCGTTATATGCTTTTCCGAGGTTATGGCCACACAAATGATTCTCCATAGATAGAATGGAATATGAGCTTCGAATTGCACAGGCTATACTAACAGCAGCTAAATTTGCTGAAACGTTACACATCTCCTTAGCATTGCTCCAGAAAGAAACCTTCACATTAAAACCTCCTTATGAAATTTTTAAAGTTGGGAAAATAAAATTGATCGATAGATGTTTACAATAAGAATTAAAAAGATATTTTTATAATAATCCAGAATACATTATTTGTAAATAGCTTTATTGTCAAAAAAAGCAACAAACTTTTTGGGATTTTATGTATATTATTAACTATTATTGTTTTATTGCAGCTCATCTAACTCTCCTTTATCCTCCTATTAATTAATTTAAAATCTATATATGATATTACTAAATTGTTTGAGTTAAGGAAATTTCAATTTCCATATGCACGAGAGTCTCATCCCAAAGTGAATAAAATATACATACCTGGAGGGCTTTTATTTCATAGAACGTAATTTCCTCGAAACCGGAAGAAACACACTTCGCGCACATTGTTTGTCATGAATAAAAAAGATAGTTATCCACAAGCTTGTAGTCTCTGGGATAACCATCTTTCATGAATCAATATTATCTCTATTATCTAAAATATCTTCGTATCCGATTTACTTCAATTGAATTTCTTCCCCATCCTTCACAATCAGCCGACTCTTGGCAGTAAACTCCTCTGCCATACTACGATCGAATAAGGCGCCGGGCTTCATATGAATCGGGATAGAATGCTTAGCCCCAATCAGTTCGGCACAGTCTGTCGCTTCTCTCGCATCCATATTATAGATACCGTCGATCGGTAGCAAGGCATAATCTAATTGCAAGGCTGCCATATCCTTCATTTCTTCAGTGGTGGAGGTGTCCCCGGAGCAGTAAAGCTTTCTATTATCCACAGTAATAATATAGCCGACAGACTCCTCTCTTCTGTGATTTTGATTATAGGCTGGTACTGCTTGAATGTGAATACCTTGAACATCGAAGCTCTGATATTGTCCTGCTACAAGAGCCTCCTTCTCCTGAATGACTATGCAGCCGGGTTTCTTAGCAACGAGCTGTACTTGATTATGATCTCCATGCTGATGAGTTACAAGAATGAGATCCGCCGGAACCTCATATCCCTTCCCTGCATATGGATCAACATAGATTACTACTTGATCGTTGCTTATTATACGATAGCTTCCATGTCCCTGATACAATAATTTACCCATCCTTACTTACCTCCCATATTAAATAACTATTATACTAGTCCAATTTCGGCTCAATTCGATTGCCGATGGTCCTCTCTACCATATAAGCATACTCCAACAACCCCTTATCCGTCAATGCTGTCAGCTGTAGTACTTCCGGCGTACCATCCGCCTTCACCCCATAGGGTATCGTGATTGCAGGCAGCTCGGTATACTGAAGGATATTGTTAAAGCTATACATGATACAGAAGTCTGTGCCCTTGAGCTGCTCCCTGATCCTCTTCATCCATTCCTTCCGGTCCTTCAGAATAATCTGATAAGGTGCATCATCTAAGTTCCCTGAAGTATTCTCTTCCGCATCCACCAGTAAGGTCTGTCCATATCGGAGGGCATCTTGTGCATGTCGGTTATTATAATCGATGATATCCTTGAGTGTCTTTATCGGATAATTGGCTGGTAGACCTTTCAGATACTGATTCATAGCATGCTTAAATTCATATTTCATAACATCCTCAATATAAGGAGTCTCAGGAATCTCCATCCTCTTTATAACAGCACCTGCTTCCTCCAGCTTCTGAACTGCTTTCTCCGTATATTCAAGCCACTCCTCCGATTGCTTCGCCCTCCAGGTATTATAAGCGATGACTTTACCCTGAATACTCGCCCCCGTATCTCTTACAACCTCTTGACCTGATAAGGCGGCAAAGAGAATTGCTGCATCCTCCACTGTTCTGGTAAATGGTCCCGCAGTATCCAGTGTAAAGCTAATCGGGATGATCCCCTGCTGGCTGATGGCACTGGTGCTAGGACGAAAGCCCACGATACCACTGGCAATACCGGGACCTACGATGGAATTACAGGTATCTGTTCCGATGGAGGCTAGACACAGATTAGCTGTAACAGCAACACCAGAACCGGTACTGGAGCCGGATGGATCCTCCTCTCTGCTATAGGCATGCTTAACCTTACCTCCCCTTGAACTGTAACCATTGGGCATATTATCTGTCATGTAATTCGCAAATTCCGTCATATTGGTTTTACCAAGTATGACCGCACCACAGGCTCGTAATCGTTTCACAAGCTCCGCATCCACAGATGCAATCGAATCAGCTAAGGCAAGTGACCCTGCTGAGGTATGCATCTGATCTGCTGTATCGATATTATCCTTGATCAAGACCGGAACACCGTAAAGTAGCATATCCTCCTGATATCCGATCGTGTCAAGCTCCTCTGCTATCTTAAGTGCATCCGGATTAATCTCAAGCACACTGTTGAGTCCATCCTCCCCCTGGTCATACCTCTTAATCCGATCAAGATAGGTCATCACCACTTCCTTTACAGCTAATGTCTTATTCTGATACATAGCCTGCAATCTAACTATTGTAATTTCATTCAATTTCGTCATGTTATCGTCTCCTTTATACATACTAACTAAACATGCCTGCCCTTTTTGTTAGTTTGTGCCGAGGAAGACGCAGGCACAAACTTCTAAGTGTGAAAATAGCTTTTTATTTTCACACTATACCAATTATCACCATTATACCATCAAAAAATCAATCCTGCCAAGAGTCCTCCCTCTTATGATATATTACAGTCAGCATATAGCAAAAAACGCGTCCAATTTAACTTAAAGTTATTTTGAACGCGTTATGTTTATGACACTAGAGCTCGTAAAATACGTCTTAATCTTATATACTATTGCTCCTTTAATACTCTCTTTAAGAACTCTTTCGTTCTATCCTGCGTCGGATGGTTGAAGATCTGCTCCGGAGTACCCTCCTCTGCAATAACTCCCTTGTCCATGAATACGACACGATTAGAAACCTCTTTTGCAAAGCCCATCTCATGAGTTACAACTAGCATGGTAAGTCCGGTCTTTGCCAGCTCCTTCATTACGGCTAGGACCTCACCGACCATCTCAGGATCTAGTGCTGATGTTGGCTCATCGAATAATAATACATCCGGCTCCATCGACAAGGCTCTTGCTATGGCCACTCTCTGCTTCTGTCCGCCGGAGAGCTGTTTTGGCTTTGCATTCACATACTGGTCCATACCTACAATCTTTAAGTACTTTAATGCAACCTTTTCAGCCTCTTCCTTTGAACGCTTCAATACCTTTATCTGCCCTACAGTACAGTTACTTAGTACATTATGGTTATTAAATAGATTAAACTGCTGGAACACCATACCCAGCTTGGTACGGTACTCATAAATATCATGCTTATCATCCAGAATATTCTCACCGTTATAGATTATGGCACCATCCGTGGGCTTCTCCAGCAGGTTAATACAACGCAGTAACGTAGACTTACCGGAACCGGAAGAACCGATGATGCATACTACTTCTCCCTTATTAACGGAGAAATCGATATCCTTAAGGATCTCATTCTCACCAAAGGATTTTTTTAAATGTTGAACCTCAATAACTCTATCCATCTTTGCCTCCATTTCTTAGCCACGAAGCTTCTTCACATGATCTTCCGGTCGTTCGACCTGCATCTGGTTACCCGGGATAACGATAAAATTCTCTGGTCCCTCCAGCTTTCTCTCGATCAAACGAAGAATTCTGGTTACGGTCAAAGTCATTACCAGATAAATAATACATGCTACTGTCATGGTCTCAAAGTATCTAAAGTTATTGCCCGCAACAGACTTCGCCTGGAAGAATAATTCTGATACGGAGATTACGTTAAGAACTGAGGTATCCTTAATATTAATAACAAATTCGTTACCGATTGCAGGTAGAATATTACGAAGAACCTGGGGTAATACAACATTAAGCATAGTCTTGATATGATTCATACCAATTGCGTGAGCTGCCTCGAATTGACCTTTGTCGATAGAGATAATACCACCACGAACAATCTCCGCCGTATATGCACCTGTATTGATGGATACGATAAATATAGCTGCTGCTGTACGATCCATATCGATACCGAGGGCCATTGCAGAACCGTAATAAATAACCATTGCCTGCACAATCATGGGAGTTCCGCGGAAAAATTCCACATACGCAGTAAGAATAGCATTTATAATATTCAATAATATTCTTTTCGCTCCCTTATCCGGCGTAGGTATTGTACGAATCGTGCCGATCAGTAAACCAATGATCGCACCAAGTATCGTGCCTATAATGGAGATTAACAGAGTTACACCTGCTCCTCTTAGGAACATAGGGTAATTTTCGGAGACGATTCTTGCAAACCATTCCCAAGTCATATTGCACCAAGCCTTTCCTTCACCTAAGCATATCTCTGAATATTTGGAGAAGCACTCCTACTATATTCATTACCATATGGGTGATTTTATATTTACTTATCACATAGCATTACTGTCTTAAGTAGTATTACCACATAGACTAGTAATCGCCAGTATTCAAAAATTTTGAAGGAATCCAGCCATATCAGCCTTCTATCCTCGTTAAGACAACACAGCCTCGTCAACTTTTATGTATCATGTATCTAGAAATGTCAGCTTTATTCAGGCTTTATGTGTCATTCATGATTAAAGGCTGCCCAAAACTTAATAATAATATTTGGACAGCCTCTAAGTTCATTTCTATTCTGCTGCAGGTTGATTTGCTATAGCAGTGTCCATAATGCTGATACGTTCCTCTTCTGATATACCAGCTAAAGTTTCATTTATTTTTGAAGTTAACTCACTACCCTTTTTGATACCTACAGCAATTGCCGTATCATCTTCGGAGGTAACAAATCCATCTGTAAACACTACCATAGCAAAGTTCTCATTTGCTGTTGAAGCGCTTACGCCCTCCGGACGCTCAGATACATATCCATCTATCACACCGGATTCCAGAGCAACTCTCATTGCTGGGAAGCTGTCCATCGCCGGCTGCATATTTACACCGTTGATTTGCTCAATTACGGAATAGTGGAAGGTATTCAGCTGTGCGGTAATCTTTGCTCCTGAGAAATCCTGAATAGAAGTAGCGCCTTCAAAGGCTCCGCCCTTCTTCACTACCATTACCAAATCAGATTTATAGTAATTGTCTGAGAAATCAATTGTTTCCTTACGCTCAGCAGTAGGAGACATACCTGCGATGATTGCATCAATCTTACCAGAGGTTAATGCAGGTACCAAACCATCCCACTCAGTCTTAACAATAACCAACTCTTTTCCTAAGCTCTCTGCAATCTTCTTAGCAATCTCAACATCATAACCACCTGCGAATTCCTTGCTTCCTTCTATCGGCACCCCACCCTTTGAACTATCAGACTGAGTCCAGTTAAAGGGGGCATAACCTGCTTCCATTCCTACACGGAATTTTCCGTCATCCTTCTTTGCACAACCTGCCATCATAACAACTGTCATAGCAAGAATCATTAGTATTGCAATTCTCTTCTTCATAAAAATTCCTCCCGTTTCTAAATAATATTATTGTGATATAAATCTCCATCTGCTATTCCATCAAAGAACAGATGCCTTTGTTTTTGGGTAATAAACTAAGCGGAATTTTTATTACATAAATGATATTTCAGATATGTATAATTAAGTAATAAAAAAACCTGAGGTTCACTCAGGTTAATAAATGCGCTTACGCCTAAGTCCCCAAAATCCCTAATGAGATAGCACAACTTGGCAAGCCGGGTAGCTCACCAAGACAGTCCTGCAGCTCTTAACTGCAGACCCAGCATATAGTACCGGGGGGTACTATAAACTTCGGCGATATTTCCTTCTCCATAGGATCAATGCTCCCTAGGCTCCTCTACAGACTATTAAATATCGCGCCTCTACCCCATCCGTGAAGATGAGGTCTTATGAAATTACGCTATTATATTACAACAACATCTTTGATATGTCAATTCAAAAAAGTAGGCAATAATTAACTTTTACAAATATTTATCATTCAAAGTCTTTCTCTATTCATATTCTGACACTTTCACTGTCTCTATTACAACTTCCTTCGCAGGAATTCCACTGTTGGCATCCTTCATGTCCACATTGGCCACTGCATCCAGTACTTCATAGCCCTGATAAATCTGTCCGAAAACCGTATGCATCCGATATAACCAGGGAGTGCCGCCTACCTCACTGTAGGCTTTTTGTGATTGAGCATCAAATTCCACTTTATATCTTGCCGTTATCTGATCCAGCATGGCCTTATCATAGGTTTGACCGGATTGAACCAGAAAGAACTGACTACCATTCGTTCCCGGTCCGGCATTGGCCATGCAAAGTGCTCCTCGGTATGGTTGAAGCTCTTCTGAGAATTCATCTTCAAAGCTCTTGCCCCAGATACTTTCACCACCCCTTCCTGTACCGGTGGGATCTCCACCTTGAATCATGAAATCCTTTATGATACGATGAAAAACCACTCCATCATAGTAGCCTTCGTTCGCATGGGTAATAAAATTCTCAACTGCTTTTGGTGCGGCATCACTGAAGAAGCGGACGTAGATTGACCCATAATCACGAATTACGATTTCTGCTACCGTATCACCCTTTTTCGGTCCCTTAAACTGTGCCATTTCCGATACATCAATGACGTTATCTGCTCCTGGCTCTCCATTCGCTCCTGACTTATTACAGCCTGTCATCAAAGATATAACCATTAGTATACTTAGCAAGAGACAACTTACTTTCCTCATATGAATTATTCCAACCTTTCTCAATATGAATAGTATGATGATTTAATAATATTAATTATAATTTACCTAATTTTTTTCCTTTGTCAATACCATCCTTTTAATAAAAACTAGCCTTTCAGACTAACGAATATCAATTAATACAATCAGCTCGGTTGAGGTATCCTTTCCATCCCCCCATTCATTTACATTGATATGATTTGCGATAATAGTCAATGCTGCCTTATCATTTTCCTGGCGGAAGGTTAAGTCCTCTGTAGACATAAGCTCCTTACCGCCATCATCCCCTGTAAATCTGGTGAATAGATTATTAATATCGTAGCTCAGTAGCTGCACGCCCTGGGAATCCTGGAGTAGTAAGGCCTGCTTCTCCATATCGGTACTTTCTACTCGTAAGTAGTACTGGGAACCGTTCATCTCAAAGCTGATTTCAGGGGTATCAGCCATATTGTAGATACTCATCTGTGCCATGAAGTCATAGCCCGAGACCGGAATAGGCTCACTGGTATTTCTACCATAATAATAGTTCCTGTATTCCTTATCATTATAGCCATACCTGTTAAAACCAAAGGTCTTCTCGAAGTTATAGGATGCCTGATAGTCTCTAAGGTAATCAATATCCTTGGTATAATTCATTCTATCCAGATACTCAACAGCTGAGATAATCTCTGATCTATCTTCCTCGGATAACTTTGAGTTGGGTATAATAATATCTTGATTTAACATATTGTTTTTAACTAATACCTTTTCCAATCGCCCTGTTTGATTTACTTTGCTGATGGTAAAGGCGTCTACTGGCGGTAGAATCGAAATGATCGACAGTACAATCAAGATCGGTGCAATAATCCCATTCTTGCGAATCGGAAGAAAACTGAATAGAACACCTGCCGCGGTTGCAAACACACCAAATAAGATTACATAATACCGTCCATAGGTAACACCTGCATCTCCTATCTTAAGGATGGAAGACAGAGTCTGGAATAAAACAACAGGGATTAGTACCTTAGGAAAGATAAGCCGGAAATACTTTGCAAAGGGCTTCTGTATCGTACTTGAGAGTAGATATACGATAATTACAGTTATAGAATAGCTCACAAGCATCGGTTCCATAAGATTGTCACTCCAAAACTCACCTCTGATGTTAATAATCACATAGAGTAATAAAATGATAGTGAATATCACCGTTATCGGAATAACTACAAATAGAATTAAAGTCTCTAAGAATTTTGAAGGGGATGTCATTCTTACTAAATCATTTTGATAGCTATTTTGCTCCTGTTCCTTTTTAATAAATTCTTCCCCTTGAAATACAGTACTCTGTTCCCCAGAGGATATCTGGTATTGCGCATCCCTTCTACTCGGGTACAAGGGTATCATGGTAAGAAAATAAATGGGTGTCAGCAACAGAAAGATAATATTGGCTGAATGCAAGTAAGCCTCATCATTAACCCTAAAAATCAATTGATCTGTAGCGGCAATAATGATGACTGTTCCTAGGAACAGTGCTCCATTGATGAACAACGCAGTAAAAGAGCCTTTGAATACGGCCATAATACATTCATTGATACTGATTCTGCTTTGAATCGATGGTATCCATAATAAAGCGATTAGAAATATAAAGAAAACAACGCAGGTACGTACCGTTACATCAACACTCCATTCCCTATTCCGGATCAGAATATAATAGATAGCTGAACAGAGTACAGTAACCAGCATAAATATAATCCTGAAAATCGGATTTTCCATAAATCGCTCGTATATTAATTGTAGAATGACAAAGAGAAAGGCGCCTAGCAGGAACGTTACCAGTAATTTAGAATAGATTATCTCGTACGCTGATTCGACAGCAATGAGATTGGTAACCACAGATGCAATAAGTAATAACACGGTCAAAGGAAAGCGCATCACAGTGTCAGTCAGCCCCTGCCACTTTTCTCTAAAATTAATTCTTGTATTCATATCAAGCCTCCATTCTGTTAAAATCCCGTGAATTTGAGTAGACACACAAATTCATAACGTTTAAAAGGTCAAACTTCTTAAGGCTTAAGTTTTTCCTATTTATAAATATTATAACACATCTGTATGAGTATTAACAGAATTTACTCCTCCTTAGTCCCTTAGATCAGGTTTATAAGTAATTCCGAAAGAAAAAAAGTTGTGGTGAATTACTTTAACTATTTCAAAGGAATACTATTTTAAAATATTTTTAAAAAAACACTTGATTTTTTCATAATTATGAAATATTATTTATAAGGTTAATGTGCTAACCTAAAAAAATACAAGTAGAAGGAGAAAAAAATGCGAGAGAAGTCATTTAGTCAAAAACTTATTTTAGGCATCCAACATGTTTTAGCGATGTTTGGTGCTACGGTATTAGTTCCTGCATTGACAGGGCTTGATACTTCAATTACATTATTTTGTGCAGGGGCAGGAACCTTATTATTTCATTTCATTACGAAAAGAAAGGTTCCTGTTTTTTTGGGTTCAAGTTTCGCATTTATGGGTGGTATCATATCAATTATAGGAGATTCGAGAATAGGTGATGCTGATTTCATGGATAAACTTGCCGCTGTAAAGGGAGCATTAATCATTGCCGGTTTAGTATATTCATTATTCGCTCTACTCATTAAGATTATTGGATATGACAAAGTCAATAAATTACTGCCACCCATTGTTACGGGGCCAATAATTATCGTTATAGGTTTACGACTTAGTTCATCTGCTGTTGGAAATGCGTTCTATTATAATGGTGAATTTAATTTAAAGGCTCTCGCAGTAACTGTAATTGTACTTTTAACTGTAATCGGTATCTCCGTATTTGCTAAGGGTATATATAATCTAATGCCTATCCTCTTTGCAATTATTATCGGGTATGTTGTAAGTTATTTATTTGGATTTGTTGATTTGTCATCGATACACAGTGCAGAATGGATATCCTTCATGGATCCTAATATCAGCTCACAGTTATTAGTAATACCTACCTTCCGGTTAGATGCTATCTTAGCAATCGCTCCGATTGCCCTTGTTACCTTAGTAGAGCATGTTGGAGATATTACAACAAACAGCGCAGTAGTAGGCTGCGATTTTATATCAGACCCTGGTATTCACAGAACTATCTTAGGCGACGGTATTGCTACCGCATTCGCCGGACTACTTGGCGGTCCTGCAAATACAACCTATGGTGAAAATACTGGCGTTTTAGCGGTAACCAAGAATTATGATCCGTCCGTAATTAGAATCGCTGCTGGTTTCGCAATCGTATTAGGTGTCATCGGTAAATTTGGTGGATTTGTATCTAGTATTCCAGGTCCTGTAATCGGTGGTATTAGTATTATCTTATACGGTATGATTTCTTCCGTAGGTGTTCGTATACTTATCAATTCAAGATTAAACTTTGGTAATAGCAGAAATCTAGTGATAGCCGCATTAATTCTTGTATTAGGTATTGGCTGCGACAGTATTCCTGTCTCTGGCACTGTTACAATCTCCGGTCTTGCTTTAGCAGCCATCGTTGGTATGGTATTGGCTTTAGTTCTTCCAGAAGGCAAGGATAACATCATCGAGGAGAATTAAATCATACTGATATCCTATAATATCGATTGATCTATAGTAAAAATTGAGATAAGTTATATCTAGAAGGGGTGACATACATCATGTGTGTCACCCCTTCTTAATTTCATAGAAAAGTCGTCCTATGATACAATTGTCATGAATAAAAGTCCTCCTAAGTTCACTTTGAGATGACGCACTTCTGCGGACAAAACATGAATACGTTCAGAAGTTGTATTCGCACCCTTTAGTCAAGCAATGCTTGCTATGTAAGCATCGAAAGAGTTAGCAAGCTGACTCTTTGTTCTTTCATGACAATAGAAAGTACTTGGTGTGCTTTCTATCGTTATATCTATATTTGTCAGGCCTAGGGTTCTTAATAAACATGATCCTCGTACCAACCATCAATCAGAGGATAAAGAGAAGGAGTGGATCCTTCGAACCCACTCCTTCTCTTTATTCATAACAATAGAGAGCGCGAGAAGCATCTTTCTACTGTTCTTATACATCGATTATTTCATCTACAAAACTGAATCAACAGTTATTTATAATAAAATATACTTTAAGATAAATAATACTGCTAAAACATACATCATAATGCTGATCTTCTTCTCTTTTGCCTTGCCTGTAATTATGTTAACAAGTACATAAGAGATTACACCAAATGAAATACCCTCAGAAATACTATAAGTGAAAGGCATTGCAATGATACAAATGAATGCAGGAATAGCTTCAGTCATATCTTCAAAATTAATCTTTACAATAGAACCAATCATGTAGAAACCTACAATAATAAGAGCAGGTGCTGTTGCAAAGGAAGGTATTGCTAAGAACAGAGGTGATAAGAATACAGACAATGCAAAGAGGATTGCTGCTGTAAATGCTGTCAGACCAGTTCTACCACCTTCTGAAACACCAGTAGCACTTTCTACATAAGTTGTAACTGTAGAGGTACCAAGTAATGCACCTGCAGTTGTACCTACTGCATCTGCAAGAAGAGCTCCTTTAATTCTGGGAAGCTTGCCATCCTTGTCCAACATATCTGCTTTTGCTGAAACACCGATTAAGGTTCCCAGAGTATCAAACATATCTACGAACAAGAATGCAAATACAACAACTAGGAAATCAAGTGAGAATATACCTGAAAAATCAACTTTAAATGCTACATCACCAAGTGCTGCAAAATTAAATCCTGCTGAAAAATCAGGAAGTAAAGAGTAAAATCCAGCAGCTGGATCTACTACATAAATACCTGTCAACTGGCAAATGATACCGAGAATCCATGTTGCCAATATACCGAATAAAATACCGCCTTTTACTTTCTTGATTAATAATATAGCAGTAATAAGGACACCAATAATCGCGAGAATAACGCCTACATTTTCTGACTGATGAACACCATCAGCATGGAAGGAATGAAATTGAACTAATGTAGCTGCATTATCACATACAATCCCTGAATTCTGTAAACCGATAAAGGCAATAAATAAACCGATACCGCAACTAACTGCAAGCTTTAACGTATGAGGGATTGAATTAAAAATTGCTTCACGAACGTTCGTTAAAGAAAGAGCTATAAAAATAATACCTTCAACTAAAACTGCTGCTAATGCAACCTTCCAGGAATAACCCATAGTAAGGACTACCGTATAGGCAAAGTATGCATTTAATCCCATACCAGGAGCCAATGCAAAAGGATAATTAGCTACAAAAGCCATTAATAAAGTTGCTATAGCGGAAGCAATAGCTGTAGCAATGAAAACACCATTTGGATTCATTCTATCAGCCCCTTGAAGGCCCAGAATATCATTGAATGCTGTCATGGTGCTTGGGTTAACTGCCAGAATATACGCCATGGTCATAAACGTCGTTAATCCGGCCAAAACCTCTGTTTTTACGTTCGTCTTGTTTTCTTTTAGCTTGAATAATTTCTCTAACATATTGTATCCTCCCAAAGAGATATTATGTAACAATAAAATATTATCAAAGTTTAACATAAAAGTCAAACTTTACAATTATTTTTCATGTAATAAAATTATTCCGGCATAATAACCAAATTTTGATATTGATAAATCATTTACATAACTTCCCTAATATGAAAACCATTAAAATAATTGAAGCATGCTTCATTCAAAACATGCTTCAATTATTAATATTTATTCATTAATTATTAACGAAATCGACTCCATTACTAATTTGCTTCTGCTTCTTCCTTAGCATTCTCCTCCATTACCTTTTGCTGTACATCGGAAGGTGCCTGTTCATAACGTGCAAATTCATAAGAATAATCGCCGATGCCTCCGGTCATGGAGCGAAGATCCGTAGAGTATCCAAACAGCTCTGACATCGGGATGTCTGCCTGAATCTCCTGCTTATTTCCTGCTACAGGATTCATACCAAGTACTCTACCACGGCGTTTGTTCAAATCACCCATAATATCGCCAGTGAACTTATCCGGAACCACTACCTTAAGAGAAGCGATTGGCTCAAGTAATACAGGAGACGCATCCATAAAGCCCTGCTTGAAGGCATTGATGGTCGCCAATTTAAAGGCCATTTCGGAGGAGTCTACCGGGTGATAGGATCCGTCTACCAGGGTTGCCTTTAATCCAACTACCGGATATCCGGCAACAGGTCCCTTCAATACACATTCCGCAATTCCCTTTTCAACTGCCGGGAAGAAGTTCTTCGGAACAGCACCACCGAATATCTTCTCTTCAAAGATATAAGGAGTCTCCATATCGCCGGAAGGCTCAAATTCAATATGAACATCACCGAATTGTCCATGTCCGCCGGATTGCTTCTTGTGTCTGCCCTGAACCCGTACCTTCTTGCGAAGAGTCTCACGGAAGGGTACTCTGGGCTTCATCAGCTCAATTTCTACTTTATATTTATTCGCTAATTTATTAACAACAACATCAAGCTGTTGATCACCTATTCCATATAACAAGGTTTGTCTGTTCTCTTTGTCATTCACCATCTTCAAAGTAAGATCTTCATCCATCAGCTTCTGGAGAGCCTGGGATACCTTATCATCATCGCCCTTATTCTTGGTCTTAAAGCGTAGATAGGTATAAGGGGTAGAAACCTCAATCCTGTCATATACAATCGGATTCGCCTTAGTGGATAAGGTATCTCCGGTAACAGTCTCGGAGAGCTTACCAAGCGCACCGATATCTCCTGCATGAAGCTCATCAACCTCAATCTGCTCCTTACCGCGTAGAACATAGATACGGTTTACCTTTTCCTCTGTCTCCTTGTCCACATTATAAACGATTACATCTGATTTTAACACACCAGAGCATACTTTGAATAAAGAGAATTTACCGATGAACGGATCGGCAATTGTCTTAAATACTCTGGCGGAGAAGGGTTTCTTCTCATCATAATTTGCTATAAATTCTTCACCGGTCTTCGTATTCTTACCACTAATGCTCATTCTGCCCGGATCCGGGAAATACTTATCAATCGCCTGCAATAACATCGTTGTACCCTGTGCATAGACACCAGAGCCCATCAATACAGGAACTACAGTACCATCTATTACATTATTTCGAAGTGCCATGGAGATTTCTTCTTGTGTGAATTCTTCACCGGAAAAATACTTATCCATTAATTCTTCACTAGTCTCGGCTACTGCATCCAAGAGTACCTCTCTGAACTTCGAAAGATTTTCCATACTATACTCAGGGATTTCACACTCAACATAATTACTTGCTGTCGTAAATCTTCTGCCGGCCATCTTAACCACGTTGACAAATCCCACAAATTTCTCATTCTCTCTAATCGGAATATGAAAGGGTGCTATCTTCTTACCATAGAGCTCGGTTAATCTCTCAACTACTTCACGATAACTTGCATTGTCATCATCCATATCTGTTACAAAGAAAATTCTAGGCAAATGATACTTTTCACAATAATCCCAAGCCTTGAGTGTTCCAACTTCTACTCCAGCCTTAGCTGAAATAACAATAACTGCGGCATCTGCAACCTGCAGAGCTTCTTCCACCTCACCGGCGAAATCGAAATATCCTGGAGTGTCCAAAAAATTAATCTTAATATTCTCAAAAATTATAGGCACTACTGTCGTACTGATAGAGAAGAGTCTCTTCTGCTCTTCTTTATCATAATCACTAATTGTACTTCCCTCTTCCACTTTTCCCTGACGTTTGAGTATTCCTGTTGTATACGCTATGGCTTCGACTAAAGTAGTCTTGCCACAGCCACCGTGGCCTAACAAAACAACATTGCGAATCTTTTCCGAAGTGTAAACATTCATCTTGATTTCCTCCAATACGCTTATAGTAAGTAGTAGGGTCAATCGCATTTTGCAAAAGTATGCAAAATGTTCGTTATCACACATCTAATCCAGTGATTCACTCAGTAGGAGTTTAGCTTTAGTTATTCAGTTGCATGAGTAGGGATCGATTTGTGACACCCATAGATACCTCTTAGTATATTTTACTAGACAAGCTTAACTTTTACAATAGTTTTATGGAAATATCAACAAACTTCTTTCTTTTGCACGTTGAACCGTAACGCTTTAAAGTACTATAGTATTGACACCACAAAAAATACAGAGTATAATGGCAAAACAGAAAGCAAACTAATAGAAATTAATACAATCGTATTGCATTTAATATATGATGGGTAACGACAAAAACAAGAAAACAAAAGCTAGAAAGGGAGTTAATATTCATGATTATTGTAATGAAGCCTCAGGCAAAAAAGGAATCGATAGAGCGGATTAAGAATTTGATTGAATCAAAAGGATTAGATGCACATATCTCTGCCGGCAAGGAGGTAACGATTATCGGTGTTGTCGGAGATAAGTCAAAGCTCTCGGACCAGAATCTAGAGATTTATGAGGATGTAGATAAAATAGTATCCGTTACTGAAAGCTATAAGCTGGCGAACCGTAAGTTCCATCCTGAACCATCAAGAGTTAAAGTCGGTAATGTGGTAATCGGCGGGGATGAGCTTGTGATCATGTCCGGCCCCTGTGCTGTTGAGAGTCAGGAGCAATTAATGCAGACAGCAATCTCCATTAAGAAGGCCGGAGCACAGATACTACGTGGTGGTGCTTATAAGCCGAGAACCTCACCCTATGCATTTCAGGGCTTAGAAGAGGAGGGCCTGAAATACATGAAGGAGGCCAGAGAAGCTACCGGTCTTCCTGTCATCTGCGAGGTGACAAGTCTGAATGCCATTGAGGCTGCCGTAAAGTATGTCGATATGCTTCAGATAGGAGCTCGAAACATGCAGAACTTCTATCTTCTTAAGGAAGCCGGTAAATCCGGTCTACCGGTATTGTTAAAAAGGGGTCTATCTGCTACCATCGACGAATGGCTGAATGCCTCCGAATACATTATTGCTGAAGGTAATCCGAATGTGGTACTCTGTGAGCGTGGTATCCGTACCTTTGAGACAGCTACCCGTAACACATTGGATATCAGTGCCGTACCTGTTATTAAAGAAAAGAGCCATCTTCCTATTATCGTAGATCCAAGTCATGCAACCGGTGTTAGAGCTTATGTAAAGCCTCTTGCTATGAGTGCAGTTGCTGTCGGAGCAGACGGTCTTATGATTGAAACTCACCCTAACCCTTCCTGCGCCTTGTCAGACGGACCTCAGTCTCTTACTTTTGAGCAATTCGAGGATCTTACAAAAGATCTTAAACCCTTAGCTACATTAATGGGTAAGAAATTTTGAGATGATTATCAGAAACTTATAGCATAATAATTATAGATATCCTACAGGAGGCATTCATGAGCGATTTTGAAAGTGATTTTATGAGCGACATTAGAATTGGGTTTATAGGGTTTGGATTAATTGGCGGTTCCATTGCCCGGGCATTAAAGAAGCTTAATCCAGACTATTATCTGATTGCTTATGATTATCATCAGAATAAGCCCAGTGATGATCTAGCGGCTGCTCTTAAGGATCAGATTCTGGATCAGGTAACAAACAAGCTTATGAATGGCTTTTCCGAATGTGATCTGGTGTTCTTATGTGCACCGGTTCTATCCAATATCGAGTATCTCAAGCAGCTGAAACCCATACTTAAACCGAACTGTATCCTTACTGATGTCGGAAGTGTTAAATCAAACATACATGAAGCAGTGAGAGCATTGGAACTGGAAGCCCAGTTCATAGGTGGTCACCCTATGACAGGCTCCGAGAAGACAGGATATACCAACTCCTATGCTCTTCTTCTGGAAAATGCGTACTATATCCTTACTCCCACTGATAAAACTCCCAAGCATATGACCGAGACCATGTATGAATTGGTTAAACGAATGGGTTCCTTACCGATTATTCTCGATGCCGGAGAGCATGATAAGATTACAGCTACAATCAGTCACGTTCCTCATATCATAGCTGCTCAACTAGTGAATCTGGTTCGTGAATCCGATGATGAAGAAGAAAAGATGAGGGCTCTAGCCGCCGGTGGCTTTAAGGACATCACCAGAATTGCCTCCTCCTCTCCTATCATGTGGCAAAATATCTGTCTTACCAATACGGATGAGATCAAGAAATGCCTCGATACTTACATAGAGGCTCTTCGTGTTGCTTCTGAGGCATTATCTAGGAGAGACGGAGATTTTCTGTATCAGATGTTTGATACTGCAGGTGAATACCGTAGTGCTATTCCGAACAAATCCATCGGGATGTTAAAGAAGCTCTTTGAGGTGTATCTGGATATCGTGGATGAAGCCGGAGCGATCGCTACCATTGCGACCCTTCTTGCCAGCAACCAAATCAGTATAAAGAATATAGGAATTATTCATAACCGAGAATTCGAGGAGGGTGTTCTTCGTATCGAATTCTATGACGAGGAGGCTCAGCAGAAAGCTACTGTCCTACTTGGAAGATATAATTACCGCATCTATGAACGAAAATAAACCTTTGCATTCAGAGTAGCCGTTTATTATGAATGAACATAATTTCAGCTGTAATGATGCATCCATCATAATGATAATGACAATAACATAGATAAGGAGACCTATGCAATGAAATTTCAGAAAAGCGGCCCCCTAAAAGGGGTGATACAGGTACCCGGAGACAAATCCGTCTCCCATCGATCTGTTATGTTAGGTGCCTTGGCACAAGGTACCACTGAGGTAACTAATTTCCTTCAAGGCGCAGACTGCCTCTCTACCATAAGCTGCTTTCGACAGCTTGGTATCGAAATCGAGAATAACCCTGTCTCTAACCATGTCATGATCAAAGGCAAAGGCTTGTATGGGTTGTCCAAACCGGCAGATATTCTGGATGTCGGTAATAGCGGCACGACCATTCGCCTGATCTCCGGTATTCTATGTGGTCAACACTTTGAAGCCACCTTAATCGGTGACGAATCAATAAGGCGTAGACCCATGGGGCGAATTATGACACCCTTAGCCATGATGGGGGCAGATATTAAGAGCATTAAGGATAATGGCTGTGCCCCACTTGCCATCAATGCAACTGCAGGCAACAGAAAAGGATTAACAGGAATCCATTATAATTCTCCGGTGGCTTCAGCACAGATTAAATCCTGTATCCTACTGGCGGGACTTTACGGCGAAGGCGAAACCTCAGTCTCAGAGCCCTCTCTCTCCAGAAATCATACCGAGCGGATGCTCTCCACCTTTGGCGCGTCAGTAACGAGCTCAGGAAATACTGCTACCGTTAAGCCCAACCCAAACCTAACCGGACAGCAAATCAATGTACCCGGTGATATCTCTTCTGCTGCCTATTTTATAGCTGCCGGATTATTGGTTCCTAATTCAGAGATTATCATTAAGAATGTGGGCATCAATCCGACCCGAGACGGAATTCTACAGGTATGTAAGCAAATGGGCGCTGACATCACCTTAGAGAATCGGATTGACAATGGCGGAGAGCCGGTCGCCGATCTGGTGGTTCGCTCTAGCGAGCTGTCTGCTGTGCAGATAGGCGGTGAACTTATTCCTACTCTGATAGATGAGCTTCCGATGATTGCTGTATTAGCCTGCTTTGCACAGGGACAGACGGTGATTAAGGATGCCGCAGAGCTTAAGGTCAAGGAATCGAACCGCATCGATGTTATGGTTGATAATCTAACCCGAATGGGCGCTGATATTACAGCCACCCCGGATGGTATGATTATCAATGGCGGCAGCCCCCTTCATGGAGCAACCATTGACAGCAAATTCGATCATCGTATCGCTATGTCCTTTGCTATTGCTGCTTTGCTAGCGGAGGGAGAAACCTACATAACAGGTGCAGAATGCGTGAATATCTCCTATCCGAACTTCTATTCCGACCTAAAGAGTCTGGTAAGATGATCAGCTGTGAACAGTAGCAAGATATGTTAGATCAGGTATCTAATCTAAGAAATTGATTGACAATCGGAAATTCTTATGGTAGCATAAGCAAAAATATAGTAGAAAAGGCTATGAAAAGAAATAGTATATATTTTGGAATTCACAGAGAGAAGATGGTTGGTGCAAATCTTCAAGGACAAAATATAGAACCCATCTTAGAGCCGTGAACCGAACAATTTTAAGTAGGCTTCACCGGACTTCCACCGTTAACTGGAATAGGTATCAGGCAAATAAGCCTTGTACTTAATAAGCGCAGAGATTACTCTGAATTTAGGTGGTAACACGGACCGATGGTTCGCCCTAAGCTGTTCTTCAGCTTAGGGCTTTTTTAGTTTATTCGCAACACGCTTTCGCTTGGATGAAGTAGGTTAAATCAAAACTAATTATGGAGGTTTTACATGAAATTAAAAAATTTAGTTGGAGATCGTTTTAAGGAAAGGCCGGCGGATTGTATTATTGACAGTCATGCTCTGATGATACGTGGCGGATACATGAAATATGTTGCCAACGGTATCTATTCCTCCTATCCTCCCCTTAAGAGAATTGCAAAGAAAATTGAGCAAATCATCCGTGAGGAGATGGATCGTATCGATGGACAGGAGGTCTCCTTTCCGGTCGCTTTACCCGGTTCCTTGTGGGAGGAATCCGGACGGTATGAGAATGTCGGAGCAGAGCTGCTCCGTTTTAAAGATAGAAACGGCAGCCCGATGGTCCTAGGTATGACCCACGAGGAAGCTGCGGTGCAGCTGGTTCGAGAGTATGCCGGAAGCTATGCCAAATATCCCTTTATGATATACCAAATCCAGACAAAATTCCGCGATGAAGCCCGCCCACGGGCCGGATTAATCAGGGTACGAGAATTCACGATGAAGGATGCTTACTCCTTCCATACCTCACAGGAAGATCTGGAGCAATATTATGATAGGTGTCATAAGGCATATGAGCGTATCTTTGCAAGAGCTGGTATTCCGGAGGTTATCTCCGTTGCTTCCGACTCAGGCATGATGGGAGGCAGTATCTCTCATGAATTTATGCTGCTTACTCCTGTGGGGGAAGACTCTCTGGCCATCTGCTCAGAATGTGATTACAAAGCCAATATTGAAGCCGCAGAAAATATTGTGCATAATATGAATACTCTGCCTGTGAAGCCCCTTCAATTAGTTCCGACTCCCAATGCCTCTACCATCGAAGAGATTGCAACCCTCTTAAAGGTTCCTGTAGAGAATACCTGTAAGGCAGTCGTTTATCAGAAGGATCTGACAGGAGAATATGTTGCTGTCTTCCTTCGTGGAGATATGGATGTCAGTGAGGCTAAGCTAACCAATTATCTTGGAGACAATGTTCATCCTGCTTTATTGGATGAGACTTCTCCTTTGGTTGCCGGTTTTATCGGTCCCTATCAGCTTGATTGTGAGCAATGTACTGTACTTTATGACCAATCATTGCGTGGTATAGACCATTTGGTATGTGGCGGCAATCAGACTGATTACCATTATACCGGCTTAAACCTTCTTCGAGATATTGGTGAAGTAGAATATTACGATCTGTCAAAGATTAAGGATGGCGGAATCTGCCCTCATTGCGGTAAATCCTCTATAACCCTTTCCAGGGGAATTGAGGTGGGCAACATCTTCCAGCTCGGAACCAAATATACAAAATCCATGAACATGCAGTATCTGGACAATAAGGGTGAACTACACTATCCGATCATGGGCTGCTATGGAATCGGTATCGGTAGGCTTGCTGCCTCCGTATGCGAAGTCCATCATGATGAATACGGACCAATCTGGCCAATGGCCATCTCACCCTGGCAGGTTCACCTATGCTGTCTGCGTGTTGATGATGCCAAGACGAAAGAATATGCAGATCATCTTTATGAAGAATTACAAAAGAGGCAGGTGGAGGTAATCTATGATGATCGGGACGTCCGCGCCGGCGTTATGTTCTCGGATGCTGACCTCCTTGGTGTACCAATCCGCATTATCGTTAGCCCTAGAAATCTTCAGGAGAATTGTGTTGAGCTTGTCACTAGAGATAAGGCTATTAATAAACGGGTTGAGTCATCACAGATTGTACCTGTAATCATAGAATTGATCAGCAGCATGCTTTCCTTATAGTCTGAGTAACCTGGCCATCTCGTAATCGCTTTCTCAGAGCAGGTGCCTCTACCCAAGATGATCCGTATATTTACAGTACCTTAATGATACGTAATTGAATAATGGTATGGAGTATTACTTGCTGCCTCCTTGGTCATGTAATACTCCCTTACCTCTCTCAGACCTATTCTGCCTCTGAAGCAAATATTATTCTTACAAATTTCTTCTTGCCAATTCGCATAACCAGCTGGTCCTCTGTAAAGGATACCTCAAGCTGATCCAGCTTCTTCTGGTTGACCTGTACTCCCCCCTGCTTCACAAGACGGCGAAACTCGCTGCCGGAAGGGATAATTCCAGATTTCAGCAGATGAGGAATAATATCCATTAAGGTATTACTTCCTTTAGGAATACATAGCTCGGGCATATTTTCAGGAAGCTCTCCCATCTGAAATACAGTATGGAAGTATTCCTCTGCTTGCACAGCCTCTTGTTCTGTATGGTATAGCCTTGTTATGATTTGCGCTAGCTCAAGCTTTAAGTCCCTGGGATTCCTTCCGGCTTCCATCTCCCTCTTCCGTTCGTCAATAAGGTCCGGATGCTCATCGGTAACAAGCTCAAAGTAGCGCAGTATCAGTTGATCCGGTATCTCCATCACCTTTTTAAACATGACTTCGGCAGGCTCAAAGATTCCAATGTAATTACCAAGGCTCTTACTCATCTTCTCTACTCCATCCAGTCCCTCCAGTATTGGCATGAATAAGGCGATTTGCTTACTTTTCCCCATACTGCTCTGAAGATTTCTGCCCATCAGAATATTAAAGGTCTGATCAGTACCTCCCATTTCGATGTCAGCATCGATCTCAACGGAATCATAAGCCTGCATCAGTGGGTAGAAGAACTCGTGTAGTCCGATGGATTCATTTCTTCGAAAACGTCCCTGGAAATCATCTCGTTCTAAAAGTCTTGCTACTGTAGTACTTGCTGCTAATTGGATTACCTCCTCAAAATTCAGCTTCGATAGCCATTCGCTATTAAAGCGGACCGTAGTTTTATTAGGATCAATCACCTTAAAGATCTGCTCTGTATAGGTTGCAGCATTTCTTCGAACCTCTTCTTCACTGAGTGGCCTACGAGTTTTGGACTTGCCGGTAGGATCTCCAATCTTCGCAGTAAAATCTCCGATTATGATTACTGCATGATGACCTAAATCCTGAAGCTGCTTTATCTTACGAAGAACTACCGTATGACCCAGATGGATATCAGGAGCACTTGGATCTAAGCCAAGCTTTACAATCAGTGGCTTGTTTTTCACCAGTGAGAAGATCAGCTTCTCTCTCAGCTCCTCCTCCGATATGATTTCTAAAGTACCCTTTCTTATTATTCTAATTTGTTCCTCAATTCTTTGCTGTTCTTCCTTATTAATTGTTCTCATACTGATTCTCCTTTTATTTTTTATGTTTGAATGCTCAATAATTGGCACAAGGAATCAAAAAACCCGCTCCTCTAATTGCTTAGAGGGCGGGATTACTCACGCGGTACCACCTCTTATTTATCGGCTACTCTCATAGCCAACCTCTTTGAGTACGTCAAAGTCTGAATATCAGCTCTGGTTATACTCTAGCACGATAACGGGTGCAGGGGACCGTCAACAGCCTACTTGGAAATCTCCGTTCGGTGAGATGCTCAAAGATGTATTCGGAATGTGCCTTCTTGCTCCTCTCATCAACCGGTAGCTTTCTGTAAGTCAGCTTCATTCTTACTCTTTCTTATCAACGCTTTTCTTATATATATTACTGGCTAGTATAGTCATTCTCATGGAAATTGTCAAGAGAAAAATATTTTATAAGCATGTAACTTATAAGCTAACTTATAAGCATGTATTTTTCCCCATACTATTTCCATATGTTATGTAACAGCCCTAAGATGCCTTATCGAATGATACCTTCTTCCGGCTCTACCTTATTTACAAGGTCCATATGGTAGAGACTGCCTGGTCCATCTCTGGCTTCTATTTTCTCTCATTTAATTGATCAAGAATTTTTAGAAGGTCTTCCCTGCTGACGGATCCGTCTCCAAAGCTAAGCGTTCCTCGAATCGGCATATATTTAATCATCGCTAGCATCATTTCCTTGGATAAGGCTCCCTCTTCCTCTGATTCTGTCTCCATATCGCCGGAGGCAAAGAGACTTCCCTTCATCAATTCACCGATATACTGCTTTGCATACTCATCCTCCATCAAGTCACCGATGGTAGTATCTAATGTATACGTAATCGGCAGCTTCACAGTGGATTGTACTGTGATTGTCTTTGAACTTGCTATATTCCTAGAAGACCCACCAATAAGGATTTCAAACTCACCGGTTTCCACATGCCAATCATGCAGCTGAGTATTCCAATATGCAAAGGCTCTTTTTCCTAAAGTAAAGGCTACCGTCTTGGTTTCGCCTGGCTGTAGCTCAACCTTGTCAAAGCCTTTCAGCTCCTTCTCCGGTCGGATGATGGAACCATCTTTATCTCTGACATATAGCTGTACGACCTCCTTACCCACTCTGCTTCCGGTATTCGTAACATCGATGGATACGGTTACTGTATCTTGATCCGTTATGGTTGATTGACTCACCTGTAGATTGGAATATTCAAAGGAAGTATAGCTCAGTCCGTGTCCGAAGGGGAATAATACCTGCATCTTCTTGGTGTCGTAATAACGATAACCTACAAAGATACCCTCACGATACTCTACTTTATCTTTTTCGCCAAAATAAAAGAGATAGGATGGATTGTCCTCTAGCTTTAAGGGGAAGGTCTCGGGGAGCTTTCCACTGGGATTCACCTTACCGAATAGAATATCCGCACAAGCCCCACCAACAGCCTGTCCTCCAAGATATGCTTCTATGATTCCCTTAACCTCATTCACCCAAGGCATCTCCACCGGAGATCCATTATGAAGCACCACTACCGTATTGGGCTGAACCTCGGTTACTCTTGTGATCAGTTCATTCTGACAATTGGGAATACGCATATGGCTGCGATCAAAGCCCTCAGATTCAAAGGCATCCGGTAAGCCTGCAAAGATAACTGCTACCTTTGCCTTCTTTGCTGCTTCTATCGCTTCTGCAAGTAGAACTTCATCGGTTTCATCTATATCATCGTTGAAGCCCTGTGCATAGGTAATACTGCCAAGATGCGCCACCGCATCCCAAGCCGAGGTTACCTTATGACTGTTGATATGGGAGCTACCACCTCCCTGATACCTGGGTTTCTTTGCATATTTACCAATGAAAGCAATCTCGTCCTTCTCATTCAGTGGAAGAATACCGTCATTCTTTAATAAAACAATGGTCTCCTCTGCTACCTTTCTAGCAATCTCATGATCCTTATCTCGGTCAAAGACAGCTGCCTCATCCCGGTGTTCAACAAAACGGAAAACAATATTCAGGATTCTCTCACAGGCCTGGTCTAATACCGACTCAGCTAAGGTACCCTTCTTCACAGCATCGACGATTAGCCTATCATTCATTCCATTGGAGGATGGCATCTCCAAATCCATACCCGCTTCCAGATCCTCTACTCTGGCATTCACAGCGCCCCAGTCACTAACCACATATCCATCAAATCCCCATTCATCCCGTAATACCTTGGTCAGATACTCTTTGTTCTCTGCTGCATAGACTCCATTGATCTTATTATAGGAGCACATCACCGTCCAGGGCTTCTCTTTACGAATCGCCCCTTCAAAGGCTGCAAGATATATCTCACGAAGTGTTCTCTCGTCTACTTCGGAGGAGGAGGACATTCTTCTGGTTTCCTGATTATTGGCAAGAAAATGCTTGATACTGGTTCCTACATTTTTACTCTGTACCCCTTTGATCAAGGCTCCGGCCATCTCCGTTGTTAAGTAAGGATCCTCGGAATAATACTCAAAGTTTCTGCCACAAAGAGGGGAACGTTTAATATTAACTGCCGGACCTAGAATAACACTTACTCCCTCTGCCTGACATTCATTACCAATTGCCTCCCCCATAAGGGTAATCAACTCTCGATTAAAGGATGCTGCTGTACTGCAACCGGCCGGAAAGCAAACCGCTTTGATACTATCGTTAATCCCCAGATGGTCTCCTTCGTCCGATTGCTTTCTCAGTCCATGAGGTCCGTCTGATACCATAACCGCCGGTACCCCTAATCGTTCCACTGCTTTTGTGTGCCAGAAGTCTGCACCGGAGCACATACCTGCTTTTTCTTCCAGTGTCATCTTAGCAATGATTGCCTTAATATCATCTGTTTTCATATAAGTTCTCCTTTTCTTTTGCTTATGATTGCTTCCTTTGTTCATAAATCCATTTGATCATACTCTTGTCATGGAAAGCCATGATCCAAGAGGCATGGAGAGAGGATATATTACATGCTAACATCTCATCTTTAGTATACATCGTAATCTTATTTTTTACAGCCCCCAATTTTTCCAAAACATCAAATAATATTTTGGAGGTGTAGCTGGTACAAACCGGATCCTCATCAGCTTGAACGAACCATATGGGTATGGAAGTGATATTATTCTCATTCACTAATCTTTGGATATCCAAATAGCACTGTTCATAATCCTCATCACCAATAACCAAGCTTCCCTCCATCTTGTAAGCCAGCCTATAGGGTTCAGAAATCGGAATCAGTGTATCCTTGGCGCATATAGGCAGAGCTGCTGCAAACAGGTTGGGATATTGCATTAAAAATCGCAGTACCGCTCCGCCACCGGAGGAGGCACCACATAGATATACCCGGTCTGCATCCACTTGTCCTGCAGCAATGAGACTCTGTATTAATTCATATTTGACCATGTTATATTCTTCCATCCTCTTAAGCTCTCCCAGTTTAGAGGATATACCAAAGGAATAGTTTTCAGGATATTGAAAGGAAAGAACAGCTGTATTCATACCACTTTCTATCCAAACTGTGGCTCCTCTGTTTTTGGTAAGATTCGCACCCTTGTAGCTGGTTTTCAGGACTTCTCCTCCTCCGTGTTCCCATAACATTAATGGAACATGGTCAGCCCCTTCCGGAAGATACAACCAATAGGGTAACTCAATCCCGTTACTGGCTTTATATACCCCCTCGGTAAACTCATCCAGAGTTTTGGTATGGATATTACAATTGTTTTTATTAAAGTTCATTTCCTGATAGATGCAATTTACGGAAAAATCATCATGTGTAACGGAAAAATTCTGGCCATAGGTATCTATTCCGTCGTATGGAAAATCCTCTGTCTCCAGACACAGCTTATCCCCTTCCATATGCTTTTCTTTTATCGTATACTTTTTTTCTCCTATCTTGATTGTAAAATCTTCCTTTGTTAAGGCTACCCCCTTCTGTGGATCGGCCATTCCATAAACAATTCGATTAATTAAACGACCATTATCGCCAACATATGCATAAGCATCTATTTCATTCACTACTGTCTTCAATCGCATTCCTTCCTAATCCTTCCTTTATGCTGGATTGAGTGAAATCCCCTTCTTATCCCATTCCATCCATTGCTTTCTTTTCGATATGGGAGCGGATTTTCTAAAAATGTCCTCATACACGAAGGCCTGAGGACATTCTTAGCTATTATTTATTAGTGAAGAATCGTTTCTTCACCGAAGGGGAATTTCGGAGCGGCTTTTCTGTGTAACTCAACCAGCTCATGATCATAGTTATGTCTTATCATACAATTCTCATCAAATATCATGGTTGCCTCGTCGCCATCTACACAGGCCGGCCACTCAGGCAAAGCGGGTAGATTAGGATTACCATAGGTAGCAAAGTTTACCCATGCCCCTAGCATCTGGTCCTCCAGTTTATCCGAAACCCCAGGTTTATTACAAACAAGTACTTTGTCTGTATTATGGAATATAAAGGGTATTTCAGAACAGTGCCAGGAAGGCTTTCCGTCATCAAAGGGGAATTCAAAGGCGAACATGTAGGAGTAGGTCGGTGCTTCTGTATGCACCGCTTTCTTCTTTATAAAATCAATGGTCGGAGAGCGGAACAATGAATCTAATACAAGCAGATCCGTAAGATTTTTGTCCGGATAAGCTTTCTTATATAAGTCGATTAATTCATCGGAGGCATCCTTGTATTTCTTCTCAATCATTTGCCTCATCTCTTCCTCAGGAAGATTATGTTTATTCGCAACCCCTGGTCCAAAAGCAAATTCACACATTACAGAGCCGATTAATACAGGAATTGTCTTTGCGTGCTCTGTAAATCCGACCATTCGTGGATCACCAACATAGAAGTCATTGGCAATCGGAATACAACCCACATAGGCTCCTGCACGTGTAAGATCAGGATATACTTTAAGATAAGCAGCTGCCATCAGATCATAGGGAACTGTTTCTAGCTTTTCTACGTCACCTTCCTCATAGCCTAACTCCTTAAGCATAGCATTTACAATTCTCGTACCGTCATTATCCGGTGTATAAAGGAAGTGATCAATGAGACCACTCTGAATGATACCTTTATGGAAAAGACCATCCGCACTGGGTGTCTGCATCAGGGTCCATACCTTCATTCCACCTCCGGATTGTCCAAAGATAGTCACATTATTCGGATCTCCTCCAAAGCCCGCAATATTATCGCGAACCCACTGAAGGGCCGCTACAATATCTGCATTACCGGCATTTGCAGAGTTTTTAAACCTTTCACCGAAGGGAGATAAATCCATATACCCGAGAATATTCAAGCGGTGATTGAGAGTGACAACAACAACATCTCCGTTTTTACTCATATTCTCACCATCATAGGATACTTGCTCAATGGATGATCCCGCTGTAAAACCGCCTCCGTGAAGCCAAACCATAACCGGTTTTTTTGCTTCAGTGCTGATGCTTTGGGTCCAGATATTTAAATACTGGCAATTCTCATTCTTAGGCCAATGACGGTGGGGAACCATTATCTCACCCTGAGGAACATCCTGTGTCATCATCGGGCATACATATCCATAGGACAGGGCATCTTTTACCCCTTCCCATGGTTCAACCTCGGTTGGCATCTGGAAGCGCTTTGCATCGGCATACTTAATACCATGAAAAGTATAAGTACCGTCAATAATAAATCCACGTAGTTTTCCAGCCTTGGTTGTAACGATCGGCTCAGTTTTTGAACAAACAAATTTTCTTGCCATTACTCGGAAACCTCCATCTTTTTTATATGATAATCTCTAAATTAACATCACTATCTCTCAATACTTTAATCGATTCTAGATTCTTTTTACCACTGCGGAGCATCCCATTCCTCCACCAACGCAGAGGGTGGCTAATCCCATAGTTGCATTCGCAGCCTCCAGCTCATATAGTAGTGTAACAAGGATTCTACATCCTGATGCACCGACGGGATGTCCCAAAGCAATGGCACCTCCACTGGGATTGAGCCGCTCCGGATTAATCCCTAATTCTTTCCTAACTGCTATGGATTGAGAAGCAAAGGCTTCATTCGCTTCTATGATATCAAAGTCCGATATGGTTAAGCCCGCCTTTTTCATAACTTGTCTAGTAGATGCGACCGGTCCAATTCCCATGATCGAGGGTTCCACACCCGCCAGTGCGCCTGCTAACCATTCTCCCATAGGGGTAACGCCTAACTCATTAGCCTTTTCTTCACTTAAGAGAACGATTGCAGCTGCACCATCATTGATGGAGGAAGAATTCGCCGCTGTTACCTTTCCGTCTTCTTTGAAGGAGGGTCGGAGCCTGGCAATACTGTCCGCTGTTGTTCCGGGTCGCAAAGCTTCATCCTCATCGAAAAGAATTATATCGTTTTTCTTCTTCACCTTAATTGGAACAATTTCCTTATCGAAGGCTCCGGCCATTTGCGCCTTACATGCCTTTCTCTGGCTATCAGCAGCAAACTGATCTAGCTCTTCCCTTGTAAGCCCCCACTGTTCGACGATATTCTCTGCAGTGATTCCCATGTGATAGTCATAAAAAGCATCCCATAGTGCATCTGTCACCATAGTATCCTTCATAGGCGCATGATTCATCCGATAACCAAACCGAGCTTGCATTAAAGCATAAGGTGCCATCGACATATTCTCCATACCACCGGCTACTACAATATCCGCTTCACCGGATAATATCATCTGTGCTGCCATATGTACTGAATATAGTCCAGAGCCGCATACCACGTTTACCGTTACTGCTGGTACCTCCACTGGTAACCCCGCCTTAATCGCTGCTTGACGTGCTACATTCTGACCAAGACCTGCCTGAAGCACACAGCCCATGAAGACATGATCAATCATCTCAGGTGATATCCCTGTTCTCTTTACTGCCTCACTAATCACCGCTGCCCCCAGCTCAGCCGCCGGAACCGTACTTAAAGAACCACCCATATTACCGATCGCCGTTCGACATGCTCCAGCCAGTACCACTTTCCTTGCCATAATTCTTCTCATCCCTTCTTGATTCAAGAACTATATTACCTTATACTACACCCTCAAGAGCCAATTTTTCAACCTCTTCCTGAGAATAGCCATATTTCTGAAGTATCATGGAGGTATGCTGACCAAGGGTTGGCGAAGGCATTCTTATGCTCGCCTTGGTATCACTCATCTTCACTGCATGTCCGTTCACCAATACTTCACCGCAGACAGGATGATTAACCGGAACAAATAACTCTCTTGCTTTTGTAAAGTGCTCATCCTTTGCGATCTGCTCCACGTTCATTATGGGACCGGAGGGGATACCTGCTCCCAAAATTATTTCTACTGCTTCATCAACAGAATAATCTTTTAGCCATTCCTCCATAATTTGCTTAAATGCTTTATTATTTTTAACACGAAGAGGTACTGTTGTAAATCTCTCATCCGCAATCAACTCCGGCTGCTGAAGTATTCGGGTACATAACACCTCAAATAGCTTCTGATTTCCACAGCCGATTACAATCCATCCATCCTTTGCTTGATATGAATCGTAAGGAGCAATCGCATCATATGAATTACCGTGTGGAATTGGTACATCCCCGGTAACAAAATATCTCTGCCATGCTTGTTCCAGACTTAATACTACAGAATCAGCGATGGAAACATCAACATACTGTCCTTTTCCTGTAATATTCCTTGCATTCAAGGCGACTAATACACCAATTGCTAAATTAAGTCCGCCTAAAACATCTCCCATCGCACTACCACAGCGTGTCGGAGGATTCCCTTCTTGCCCTGTAACACTCATCAATCCACCCATAGCTTGAGAAATAATGTCATAGCCCGGACGATCACGATAGGGTCCATTTGCACCAAACCCGGTAATGGCACCATATATCAATCTTGGATTAATCTCCTTCAGCTGCTGGTATCCTAGCCCAAGGCGATCCATTACACCAAACCGGTAATTTTCAATCACCACATCCGCTTCTTCCACTAGCTTCCGAAAGATTTTCTTCCCATCCTCTGTCTTCAGGTTGAGAGTGATACCATATTTATTTCGGTTTAGGTTACCATAGTAGAGGCTCTCCCCATTGATATGAGGGCCGTAAAGCCTGCTATCATCCCCTACTCCGGGTTGTTCTATTTTAATTACGGTCGCACCAAAATCCGCCAGTATAGATCCACAATAAGGTCCGGCCAATACTCTGGTCAAGTCAAGAACAACTATATTTTCCAATGCCATACGCTCTGACATAATATTTCCTCCTGCTAATTCTCTAGTATCCTGTTAGTTCTCTAGTAATTCGTCACAGTTTATCTTCATTCTCAAAAATGCTGAGCCCATAGATTTTCCAAGACTGTCTAATCGTAAGGAATGAGTAGCACCACCACCTAATGCATGCTGCATCACATAATTAAAGCCTTGTAGGCTGGGAACCTCATATCTGACTATCTCTCCCTGGACCATATCTCCAAAGTGCTCCTTCACTCTTTGAACGGTGACTTCCCTTCTAATCACCTCGTAGTACTCAGGTCTTCTGGCAAAAATGCAAACATTACTGGTATCGCCTTTATCTCCAGACCTTCCATGAGCGATTTGATTTAGATAAATCTCAGCCATATTCTCGTTCCTCCTTTAGTCAATCGTTATGATATTCGATGATAGCTTTACCGAATCTCTCGGAATCAAGGTTGGCCAAAGCCCAATAACCTCTTGTACCTTTGCTCTGCCACCGAAGAAGCTTGCTCCCGGGGGGCCATTCAGCTGAAGCGGAGCTACCTCAGGGATAATTTTTTCTGCCTCAAGCTTATCCTTTGTTCTTATTGCTATTCTAAGCACTACCTCGTTTAAATCCTTAACATGAGCCGGATCCATATTGGCCACTCCCAAATGAAGTGAATTCAAACCAATATAATCAATTCGAATATCCTCCGATCTCAGATTTTTTCGTGCCATTTTCTTCATAAGGATATCCGCTGCCTTTTGCGCCTTTTCATAGGCATCTGGCCAAGCAAAGCTTAACATGGTAGCAACCTTATAGCCGGCATGATACCCGATAGAGAGTTTTAAGGTGTCAGGTCGTTTCTTACCCTTTATCCCACCTACAGCAACACGATTATTACCAACCTGTGTTAGGGTTGCATTGGATACATCCGCTATGACATCCGGCGTAACATAGCTAGCTGGGTTATGTATTTCATATAAGAACTGTTCCTTACAGGATTGCTCTGTAATCAAACCACCACAGTTCGGTGCTTTCGTGATGATCAAATCATTAAGAGAAAACTCTGCGATTGGAAATCCTAATTGATCCATGTCCGGTACATCTCGCCATCCATAATCAAAGTTTCCACCCGCTCCTTGGCCTCCACATTCCAGAAGATGTCCTGCCATGATACCACGTGCCATATTCGTCCAATCATCCTCTTTTATCCCCAATTCGTACATAAGCGGGGACAAAAAGAGTGTGGAATCAGTTGCACGACCGGTAACTATTACATCTGCATCGGCAGCTAAGCACTCTATGACAGGTTCATGACCAAAGTAAACATTAGCATTTACTATTTTATCTTTGATCTCTTTAAAACTCCCTACCCCATCAATATTGTCAAAGGTGATTCCCTCTGCTAACATTCGATCGATTTCACCGGTCATATCATCTCCCAGGACATATCCGATTTTTCGTCCTGACAAGCCTTTGCTCTTGTATATCTTTGCAATTTCATCCACGCACCCTTTGATATTCATACCTCCGGCATTCGTCAGGATACGGACTCCGTTTTCTTGTGCATCCATAATGCATTCGTTCAATAAACCGATGAAATCTCTTGCATATCCGGCTTGCGGATTCTTAAGTCTTTGTCTTGCCATAATGGAAAGTGTTAATTCTGCAAGATAATCACATGCCATATAATTAAGACCACCATGTCTCACCATATGAATCGCCGCATCATTACTATCACCCCAGAAGCCTTGACCTCCGCCAATAACTACTTTGTTCATTTTCTTCCTCCATTCAATTGTCCTATCATGCATCTTAGCTTCTTTCACAATCTATCCATAATTAATTATCATTCTAATCCATCTTTATTTCTTAGCAGACTCCGTTACTTCTGTCTAAATAAACAGGTATGTCCAGTTATAAGTACACTAGATCTGCTTTTCATTAATTAGCACGTTAAAGTATCTATTATATAAGGTAAACAGAGTAATATCCTTTTTTATTTGTACATCGTTGTACCATAAAGCATACTGTTTCTGCTCAAGCATCCGAATATTCTATTTGAATTCGTGATCTAACGACAATGTTTATTTGCATTCAATTATCCTTTGCGTATCTATAGGAGGCATCATATCCTCCATGCTCAAGGAAGTGTAGCATAAGTTTTTTTAAAGAAACCTTTGATATATTCAAAAACTCCTTATTAATAATGCAATTGCTTTACCAGTAATTCATAAGCCCACAGGAAATTGAATTTCCTATGGGCTCATGAAAGGTTGTGGGGGAATTAGTTGCCTCTTGTGTTATAACGGTCAAATGCCGCCTGCTTTAATTCAATACACCTGTCAACACCGTAGGTATGTAAATTTTCTACAAAGCCATCATATTCATCCATTGATGCCGTGCCCATAATAAATTTAACTGTATATTCCTGAACCAGAGTTTGAATACTCGTATATAAAGATGCGTATTCCTGTGATTCTTCCTCATTCATTGTCACTGTTGCCGGAATCAACAAATCATACTTTGTATTTTCCCAAACATCGTAAGCATCAGTGGCTTTATTACCTTCGTAAATTGCATCATACATCTCCCAATTATAAAGACCGAAGGATGCTGCACCAATACTATAGGTATAAACAGCTTCTGATACAGTAGGATAAGTACCGTCGGCTACCTTAGCGAGTAAAGAATCTGTGATTGAGTAAGTACCATCACCATTGTCAACATAGGAAACACCTTCAACACCAAGGCTGCTAAGCATCATACTTTCCTTTGTATAATAATAGTCCAGATATCTTAAGGCTAATTCTACATCTTTACATGCACTTGTAACGACAAGAGTCTCTTTAACAAGTTCACTCATCGGTGCGCCAGCCTGAGGAGCATCTCCTTCATTCAGAACCGGATAAGGAGCTCCCGACAACCAATAATTCTCATCATTATTATAACCCATCTGCTTATAAACATCAGCCGTCATACCCCATACATTCGGTCCTGCCGCTGCTCTACCGGAGCCAATAAAATCACCACTGGAGATAAAGCTGGCATCATTACTAACAAAGTTTGGATCAATCAAACCTTCTGCATACCACTGTCTGAAGGTTTCAACCCATTGCTTATAGCCAGGCTCAGCCGGTCCAAATTTTACGGTACCATTGTCGTTATAAAATTCCGGAAGTACACCAAATGCCGAAGTAAAGGCTCCATAATAGTTAGTTGCTGATAGTCCTAACATAAGGGGTGCCTCGCACTCAGGATGGTTTGCTTTAATTGCGGTCAATGCCTCATGCCAGTCGTTAATTGTTACCGGAATACTGAGTCCCGCTTCATCAAGCCAGTCCTGTCTAATGGATGGACCTCCCCAGACTCTTTCCCCTTTTACCTCACCAGTCTTTGATGCAATGGAATAAAGTGATACGATTTGTCCGGTGTCTGACATGGTATCCTTCATCAGCTTGTCATTGCTCTTTCTAAGATTGGTATAATTCGGCATATATTTTTCAACCTTATCTGTCAGATCAATGGTAACCCCATCGTTCATCATTTTCGTCAAACCACCACTATAATATGTTTCGGCTCCACGAATGATATCAGGATATTCTCCTGATGCGATCATCAATGAGAACTTTTCAGCAGCTTCTGCTGATGATACAATGTTCCAATTCACGTGAACATTGGTATTCTCTTCAATTTTCTGTACTCCCAGCAGCTCATTGGGGTTCCCCAAATATTGATTCTCCCATACGATCCAGATACTTAGTTCCTTCTTTTCTGCCAATGGCCAGCTCCACTCTTTCGTTGACTCAGTATCGCCCCCTGCCACTGTGTTCGAACTATCCTTGAGATCAGAGGTGTTGTTCTCTGACGTTTTCTTACAACCGCTCAAAGTTGATAGAATAAACACCATACATAATAATAACGCTACACATCTTCTTTTCATCATGCTCCTCCTTAAGTTGATTTTTTTATTTAGCCCTTGACAGAACCCACCATGACACCACTCACAAAATGCTTCTGTACAAAGGGATAGATACATAAGATTGGTAATGTTGTAACTACTATTGATGCGTATTTTGCCAGCGTTTTATAGAGTGCCGCACCCTCCATTGCATCAGCGGCATTGGTTATTGTCGTAGATTTGATAAGAATCTCTCTCAAAAACATCTGAAGTGGATATTTATCCTTTGCTGTAGGAAGATATAATAAGGCTGAAAACCATTCATTCCACTTCCCTACTGCTACAAATAGGATAATGACTGCAAAGGTCGCTTTACATAACGGAAGAATTATCTTCCACATTACTGTCATTTCACCTGCTCCATCGATTCTTGCAGATTCCTCCAAGCTATCCGGTATCCCGGCAATTGCTGTCCTCATAATGATTATGTAAAATACCTGTAGAGCACCAGGAATTAATAAGGCAGAATATTGATCCAAAAAACCAAGCTTTTTGACTACCATATAAGTCGGAATCATTCCTCCATTAAACAGCATGGTAAATGTAATCATACCCATTAATACCCCACGGTAACGGAAGCGTTTTCTTGACAAGACATAGCCTGCAATAACCGATAAGAAACTAGTGATAATGCACTGAGCGACAACATAAAACAGTGTATTGCCATAGCCTGTCCATATCCCCTTATATTTCATGATCAAGGAGAAAGCCTTTAATGACACATCGCCTAACGGACGAAGGATAAATCCCGGAGCCATATCAACAAGTGCAGGCTCACTAATGGATGCCATAATAACATGCCACAGGGGTACGATACATATCGCACAGAGAAAAACCATGAAGGCAGTATTAAATAATGTAAAAAGCAATTGCGAAAAACTTCGTCTTATTTTCATAATATTCACCCCCTAAAACAAGCTAGTCTCTGAGTATTTGCGACAAATTGCATTCGTAATCAATAGAAATGCGGTGCCTACCACTGAGTTAAATAATCCTACTGCAGTACTAAATCCATAATTCATCTCTACTAAACCAACTCGGTAAACATAAGTGTTAATAACATCTGCTGTCTCGTATATGGCAGGTGAATATAATAGAAGGATCTTATCACTTCCGACTGCAAAAAGACTTCCCATTCTCATGATTAGAATAATTGTAATGGTAGGAGCCAGTCCTGGAAGTGTTATATGTAACGTCTGCTTCCAACGATTCGCCCCGTCCATGACTGCAGCCTCATAAAGCTGCTGATCAATTGAACTAAGCGACGCCATATAAATAATACTTCCATACCCAAAGCCCTGCCAAATTCCTGATAATACATAAATCCACCAGAAATATTTTGATTCCCCAAGTAAGTTAACCGCAGATGAATTCGTCAAGGTTGCAACAATATCTGAGATCACTCCGCCGCTCTGAGTAAAATCCTTAATAAGCCCTGCGATAACCACCATTGATATAAAGTAAGGCATATAACTGATGGTCTGTACTGTTTTCTTAAAATACTTATTTTTTACTTCATTCAAAAGTAATGCGAAGATTATCGGTGCCGGGAACCCCAGAACCAGATCCAATAATCCGATTGCTGCTGTATTTCTCATTATTCTTCCGAAGTATGGACCCGAGAAAAACTGGATAAAGTTATCAAAACCGACGAAGGGACTTCCTGTAATTCCTTTTGCGATATTATATCTCTGAAAGGCCATAATCAACCCTTCCATAGGCCAATAGCAGAATATAGCATACCACAATACGATGGGAATGCTTAAAAAGTATATTGTCTTATTTCTCTTAAAGTCAGTAGCAATGTTATGAGTTAGAGCTTTTAAGCCACCATTTTCAATATAACCTGCATTAACCACCATTGCTTTTCTTTTCGTCTTTTTCGCCAATGGTATCCTCCTCCTAAATCTTAGATTGCTTGATCACATTACTACGTTTTAGTTTACCATGTTTTAACAATTTGATATTCCTTGAAAATATCAATTGGTGTAACGTTGTACTAACCAGCGATGAGCATATTATACTTGCATTTAACTCCTTTGTCAATAATTCAACTAAATAGAATGGCTATTTCATCAAATCCTCCAAATACTCTGTACTTATTTTGTGCAATATGTAATATTCTATAGTAATTTAACTGAATTTTGTTTAGTAATCTTCTTATATTTTTAGTATTGCTTTATATTCTATACTATGCTACACTCTCCTTAAATCACCAATTAGGGAGGAAATACAGCATGGCTACAATACGCGAGATATCTGAATATACTCAATTATCTCCCAGTACAGTTTCGATCGTATTGAGTGGAAAAGCAAAAACCCGTAATATTTCTGAGAATACTGTAAAGAAAGTACTTGATGCAGCAAAGGAGTTGGGTTATTCTCCAAATATTTCCGCACGTAGATTAAGAAATAATAATTCAAAAAAATACGTCGCAGTTTTCTGGGCTAATGATTATAGAGCTCCTCTCCTTTTTGAATTTATAAACGGAATGCAAAAGCATATAGAAAGTACGATGGAGGATATAGAAATAGTCCTGCGTTTATTTACACCTGATTTTCTCAGTAAGGCAATCGATCCTGATCAATTAACAATGTATTCTGCAACCGTCATTTGTACTGCATCCAAAACAGATTTGGAATATTTAGAGGAAATGGAATTTTCTACTCCAATCGTTCTTTATAACCGCTATTCACAAAAATACAGTAATGTTCTAGTAATTAATGAAGAAGTCGGTGCCAAAGCAGCTGAAATTTTTTCTTTACATGGCAAGAAAAGAGCAATTATTTTTGCAGCGCAGAACAATCACTCCTATTATTATGAAAAACGTATGTCCGGTTTTATTAATTCTTTTAATAGTTCCGGTGGAATAACCACCATCATAAACTCAGCCGATAATTCGATCCGATCGGCTCATAATACAATAGCAGCTATGGAAAGTGCCTTTGCGGATGCCGATTGCGTATTCTGTCTACAGGACCTTCTGGCAATCAGCTATATTAATTATCTACGAGATAATAAGATAACTAATGTCCCCGATACACAAGAGGTTATCAGTATAGGGGTTCGTGATAACAATACCTATGAAAGTCTTCATATTCCACTATCTGTGATTGAAATTCCTATAGAGCAGATGGGTACCGAGTGCATGAGAATAGTCACCGATAAGCTGAACGGTAAGTATTATCAGATTGAATCAAAAGTTATGGATTTTAACTACACTCCCCGTTCCTCATGCAATTGACTTGCTCTGTCTATATGGTAATATAAGCTTGTGCAAAATAACATATCGATATATCTCATTACAACATATATAAAAATCAAGTCCATTGGAAAAGCTTCTTCCTATGGGCTTGTATTTATTTTAAATATATGAATTAAAACACAATAAAACATGATTGACTTAAATCAAGAGTCAATGATATACTGTATAATATCACGTTGTACTATGTTCTTTATTAAACATCCTTTAATATTAGCAATAACGAAAGTACAACGCATTACTTAAAACAAGCTAACTCTTCATTAACTAGAACATATTCACGAAGGAGATAACGCATGGGGAAATACGATATCAATTGGGAACAATATGCTAGCCTGTCAAGGCAAGCTGCGGCAGAAGGAGCTGTGCTGTTAAGGAACGAAAATCATACATTGCCTATACAAGCCGGAGAAACCGTGTCCGTATTTGGCAGGATCCAATTAGATTACTATAAAAGTGGTACCGGGTCCGGAGGAATGGTTAATACAAAATACGTAATAGGAATTCTCGATGCCTTGAAGGCAAATAAAAATATTGTACTAAACAAAGATCTATTATCCGTTTATGAAAATTGGATCAGGGAACATCCTTTCAACTACGGAGTAGGTTGGGCAGGGGAGCCCTGGTCTCAGGAAGAAATGCCGCTTTCTGATGAGCTTGTCACCAAAGCCGCAGCTTTATCTGATATAGCTCTCGTTATTATAGGACGTACAGCAGGTGAGGATAAGGATAATTTTGCCGGTAAGGGAAGCTACCTACTGTCTGATTTGGAAGAAGATATGATAAGTAAGGTATGCAAAGTATTTCAACGTGTCTGTGTCATATTAAATGTTGGAAATATTATAGACATGAAATGGGTGGATCAATATAATCCCAGTGCTGTCCTGTATACTTGGCATGGTGGTCAGGAAGGCGGTAACGCTGTGGTAGATGTTCTTACCGGAGCAGTCACTCCCTGTGGCAAATTGAGTGATACCATTGCCAAGGATATAAAAGACTACCCTTCTACCCCATATTTTGGAGATGGTTTACGAAATTATTACACAGAGGATATCTATGTCGGCTATCGCTACTTTGAAACTGTGGCTAAGGACAAGGTCTTATATCCCTTTGGATATGGTCTCTCTTATACCACCTTTGCCATTGATCACACCTCCTTTTGCCCTCCAACCGGTCCGCATATGTCTGGAAACCTAGGCAATATTGTATGCAAGGTGAAAGTCACAAATACCGGAAATATAAAGGGAAAAGAAGTAATTCAGGCTTACTCTTCTGCTCCACAAGGACTCTTAGGTAAGCCATCCAGAGAATTAAAGGCCTTTACAAAGACCGCAGAGCTTACACCAGGAGCTTATGAAGTCACAACATTAAATATTCCCTTAAGTAACCTCGCTTCCTATGATGACAGCGGAATAACCGGCCATAAATCCTGTTATGTATTAGAAGCAGGAACTTATGAAATATATATTGGATCTGATGTCAGGAGCGCTTATTTGGCAGGTAGTTTCGAAATCCCTGAATTGGTTATCGTACAGCAATTAGACGAAGCACTTGCGCCGAAGCGAGAGCTTCAAAGATTCCATGTGTCAAATAATCAAGGGACATTAGAAATGCTCCAAGAAAAGGCTCCACTACGCACCGTGACACCGCAGAAACGAATTGAAGAAGGTCTCCCTAAGGATATTCCATATACCGGTGACAAGGGATATAAACTAGAGGATGTAATGGAGCAAAGAGTCTCCATGGATGAGTTCCTGGCACAGCTTACCGATGATGACCTAATTCATCTTTCCAGAGGGGAAGGAATGAGTTCCCCCAAGGTAACACCCGGTACTGCCGGCGCCTTTGGTGGAGTAACCGACCGATTATTAGACTTTGGCATACCGACAGGATGCTGTGCGGATGGTCCCTCCGGTATTCGAATGGACTGCGGTGCATATGGCTTCAGTATGCCAAACGGAACCTGTCTTGCCTGCTCCTTTAATACAGAATTAGTAAAAGAGCTATATATTATGGAGGGCTTGGAATTAAGGAGAAACCGAATTGATACTCTGCTGGGACCTGGATTGAATATTCATAGAAATCCGTTGAATGGTCGAAACTTTGAATATTTTTCAGAGGATCCAATTCTAACAGGGATGATGGCAGCCGCTTGTTTAATCGGAATGCACGAATATGGTGTAACCGGTACAATTAAGCATTTTGCATGTAATAACCAAGAGTTTCACCGCCGACTGGTGGACAGTGTAATATCGGAGCGAGCTCTTCGTGAAATATATCTTAAGGGCTTCGAAATTGCCATAAAGGAAGGTAAGGCATATTCTGTCATGACGAGCTATGGAGCAATCAACGGTATCTGGTCTGCAGGAAATTATGATCTACTAACCACAATTCTACGAAATGAATGGGGTTTTCAGGGTGCTGTCATGACTGACTGGTGGGCTGATATGAATGAGGACGGTGAAGAAACCGCCTCCAACAAGAATACACAGTATATGGTAAGAGCGCAGAATGATCTGTATATGGTGGTAGAAAGTTCAGAGAAAAACACCAATAACGATTTACTAAAAGAAAGTCTTGAGAATGGTATCGTAACAAGAGCAGAGCTCCTGCGTAATGCTAAAAACATCTGTTATCTCTGCATGAAATCCCCGACAATGCAGCGTCATCTTGGCAAGCTGAGTGAAGAGGAAAAAGCATCTGAGGTTAATAAACCTGCTGAAGACAACCTCGATTTTGATCTGGTTTATCAGTCCGTAGATGAACACCTCCTTCTAGACATAACAGGTATGAGTACGGAGAGAGGTGCTACCAATCTATTTGCTCTTATCTTCAACAAAAAAGGCTTTTACGATATTACCCTAAAGATGAGATCCTGCTCCGGTGATCTGGCTCAAATTCCTATTACCATATTCTTAGGTGGGAAGATTCACTCTACGATTACCATCAATGGAACAAACGGAGAATGGATCGAAGAAACAAGGGATTTAGGTCTGATGTTTCATCCTAGCTGTTACCTAAAGCTATACTTTGCCCAAGGTGGTATGGATATCGGCGAGATTAGAATCAGCCTTCGCGAGGAGTTAGATATAGAGAAATTTAGAGCCAAGCTATCCGAGACACAAAATTAAGCAATATCGGCACCCAAACACTCAAGGTCGTCGTCTCTCATACTAAGGGGTTGTTTCAATACCAGCTATCCATAAATTATTGAAACAACCCCTTAGGTCTTTAATTATCCTATTGTCTTTTCTAATTCGTTCCTTTATTCGAACTGCGATTGATATAGTTTATAATAAAAGCCTCTCTTCTCCATGAGCTCTTGGTGAGTGCCTTGCTCAACAATATTTCCCTGGTCTACTACTAGGATATTATCAGCCCCCTGAATAGTGGATAAGCGATGGGCGATCACAAAGCAGGTCTTCTTCTCCATTAGCTTTCTCATTGCCTTCTGTATCTTAATCTCTGTTCTGGTATCTACATTCGAGGTGGCTTCATCCAGTATCAGCATCTTGGCATCCAACAGCATCGCGCGGGCGATGGTCAACAGCTGCTTCTGACCCTTGGATATATTCATTCCGTCTTCATTAATGATGGTATCATAGCCTTGGGGTAATCGTGTGATATAGGAATGCATTCCGGCCATCTTAGCCGCCTCAACCACTTCTTCCCTAGTTGCATTTTCTTTACCATAGGCAATGTTCTCAAAGATTGTCCCCTGAAACAACCATGTGTCCTGAAGTACCATGGCATAAGCCTTTCGTAGGCTCTCTCTGGTCAGATCACGCAGTTCCTGCTGATCCACAAAGCTATTCCCATCCCATACATCATAAAATCTCATTAATAGATTTATGATTGTCGTCTTACCGGCACCGGTCGGTCCCACAATGGCAGTTAGGCTACCAGGGTGGGCATGCATGAAGAGATTTTTTATAACAGGCTTATCCGGTAGATATCCGAAGGTGACTCCCTTCATTACTACATCTCCCTTAACCTCCGCTAACTCCTTTGCTCCAGCTATATCCTTTATCTCAGGCTCTTCATCTATTAGCTTAAATACACGCTCAGCTGCGGCCGCAGCTGATTGAAGCTCACTGATGATATTGGCTGCCTCATTAATGGGCCCGGAGAATTTCCTGCTGTATTGTACAAAGGAGGATATATTTCCTAGGGACATTCTTCCAAGCAGATAGAGAATTGCCCCAAATACCGTAATTAGAGATAAGGACAAATTATTAATAAAATTGACGGTAGGACCGGTGATGCTACCATAATACTCTGACATATAATAAGCCTCTACCGTCTCTGTATTCAGACGATCAAACCGTTCCATAACAGCCTCTTCAGCAGCATATGCCTTGATGGTCTTTTGCCCGGATACCATCTCCTCTACAAAGCCATTCATCTCACCAAGCTTTGCTGAACGCTTTCGAAAGAGAGGACGGATCTTTTTTGCCATATATCTGGTATACAGGATAGAGAGAGGAATTGTGACCAGTGTGATCAGTACCAATACTGGTGAGATTACAAGCATCATGATTAGTGATCCGGCTACCGTGATAATGCTGGCACATACCTGAACTACATCAGTGGACAAGGAGGTGTTCACCGTATCAATATCATAGGAAATACGGCTGATGATATCGCCTGCCTGGTTTCGGTCAAAATACCCCACCGGTAGCTCCACCAGCTTAGTAAATACCTCTTCTCTCATCTGCTTGATGATTCTCTGACTAAAGCGGATCATAAGAACCGAGAGCAGGTAAGATAATAGGGATGAAACAACATAAAAAGCAATCATCCACGAAGCATAATAGAATACCTTCTGAAATACCACCAAGCCCTTCCCCGGCTCAATTGCATCAATTGCATAGCCGGACAACATCGGTCCGACTAATGCAAGCAGATTACTGACAAGTGTAAGCAAAACTGCTGCACATAGCATCCATCGATTTAGAAATACATACTTCCAGAGGCGTCTGATTACATATTTGGTATCTCTGGGTCTATCTGTTTTATCACTAATCATTGCTTTGCCACCGGTTCGTTGCATATGACACCTCCTCTCCTTCCTAATTATCCTTGCAGATGCTGCTTCGTAATGAAAAGCATCTAGGACATCAGCTGGGATTGATAAATCTCTTTATATACTTCACAATTCTTTAACAACTCCTCGTGGGTTCCGTAGCCTGCCATCTGCCCATCCTCCAATACCAACACATGGTCTAACTTCATTACGGAGCTAATTCTCTGGGCGATTACAATGGTAGTCGTATCGGTATAGTGTTCACGAATTGCCTTACGCAGCATGGAATCTGTCTTATAGTCAAGTGCACTGGAGGAATCGTCCAATATTAAGATCTCCGGTCTTCCAGCCAACGCTCTGGCAACAAGCAAGCGCTGTTTTTGACCGCCGCTCAGATTACTTCCTTTTATCGCAAGCCTGAAATCAAGCTGCTCCTCCAGCTCCTCAATAAATGCAGCTGCCTGTGCATGCTCTGTAGCTTCTTTTACTCTCTCTTTGGTAAGGTCTCTTCCCAAACTTATATTTTCATAGACTGTATCTGCAAATAAGACATCATTTTGAAAGACGACGCCGAATTTTTTACGAAGCTCTAATTTATCGATACTGCGAATATCTTGACCGTCTATCGTAATGCTTCCTTCCTCTACATCATAAAATCGCATAAGCAGATTAATCAGTGTTGTTTTACCAGAGCCGGTGGACCCGATAATTCCAAGGCTTCCGCCCTTCTTGATACTAAAATCCATATCTATAATACAAGGCTCCTTGGTATAGGAGAAGCTAACCTTATGAAATGCAATATGTTCCTCTGAATTCTGCTCCCCTTGCTTCAATTCCTTCTCATCTACCATAAGATCCTCCGGCGTATTCAGTACTTCACCGATACGGGTGGCTGAAGCGGTTGCTTTGGAATATACTACAAAGATACGTTGGATTGCCATAACAGCATGAAGCATTATCGTAAAATAAGATAGAAAAGCCACTATCTTACCTGGTTCCGAAGCCCCACTATTCACTCGAAAGGCTCCTATAATTACCACCATGGTTAGGCCTATATTAAAAATAAGGTTCATAATAGGATTGGTAGATGCCATTGTGGTACCTGCCTTCTGCTCCTTTTCTGACACCTCAAAATTAATATCAGTGAAACGACCTTTCTCATAATCTGATTTTGATAAGGCTTTGATTACCCGAACTCCGGTGATATTTTCTCTAACTATACGGATCATCTGATCGACGGATACCTGTAAACCGAGATACAAGGGAATCCCTTTTTTAGAGACCAGATATACTACTAAAGCCAGAAAAGGCAAGACTCCAACCAACACCAATGTGAGTACCGGCTCCAGAGTACTTGTGATTACAATTCCACCAATGATTATAATAGGCGCACGAACACCGATCCGCTGCATCATGCCGATCATATTATGTATATTGTAGGTATCTGAAGTCATTCGCGATTCCAGGGAAGGGATAGAAAAATGATCCAGCTGCTTACCAGAGAGACTCAGAATCTTAAGAAACAAATCATGTCTTAGCTGTTCTGTAGTATTACGTGCTACTCTGGATGCCATACGATTGGCAATAATATTGAAGGTTCTGGCACCAATAGATAGGGCAATCATAACCAGGCCCCATAAAAGTATATAAGATATTTTTCGATAAGGTATCACCTCGTCAATAATAAAGGCTAATACCCAAGGCAGCCCCAGATCCATAAAGGTTCCAAGTACCTTAATAGTAAAACCAAAAAGCATGCGTATAGAATATGGTTTAAGATACATCATTACTTTCTTCAAAGCAACTTCCTCCTGTATCAGCTTTCGGTTTGCCAAATATGTGCAACCGGAAAGCACAACAATTATTTTAGCACTTCACTCCCCCCTCGTCAATAAAGTAAAGCAGATGATTAAATGGATGAAGTGCATCCATCGATAGAAAACACGTGGATGCACTTATTTATTACGTTATGATCAGCGCTCTTCAGCTGTGAACTCCTTTAAAGCAACTGACAGCATAAGCTTTATACGGTTTAATTGATTAACACTCGATATTCCCGGATCATAATCAATTGGCATTATATTCGCCTGTGGGAAGCGTTCTTTTAAAGGCTTAATCATACCCTTGCCGGTGATATGATTAGGTAGGCATGCCATAGGCTGAATACATAAGATATTCTTGGTTCCCTGCTCTAAGAATTCCATCATTTCGGCAGTCACCAGCCATCCTTCTCCAGTCTGATTACCCAGTGAAAGCACAGAAGAGGCCATGTGTGCTAATTCCTCAATTGGAGTCGGTGTCAAAAAGTGCTTGCTCTTTGCAAGCTCCTCCAGCACAATATTTCGGTAACTCTCAATATAAGCTCGTGCGATATCACTGACACGACTATTCAGTTTCGACCCGGCCAGATATCGGAATCGGAAGCGCGAATTAAAAGTAGAATATAAGAAATAATCCATAAGATCAGGTACAACAGCCTCTGCTCCTCCTTGTTCAATAATCGTCACAATATCATTATTGGCTGTAGGATGGTATTTCAGTAGTATTTCACCTACGACACCGACTCTTGGCTTTAGTACATTTACGACCGCTAGGTTATCAAAATCTTGTACAATTCCTCTGATATTCTCCTGAAACTCTCTTCTGCTACCCTTTATCAGATTCTGCTTGGCTTTCTTCATCCATCTCTCATAAAGCACCTCTGTAGATCCCGGAAAGCATTCGTAGGGTCTGGTATGATTCATTAACCGCATAAACAGGTCACCATATACGATTGCCCTGATACATCGATTGATCAAACCGACGGATAGTTTAAAGCCCGGCTGCTTGTCCAGACCAAGCGTATTAAGGGAAATCACAGGAACACTTGAAAAGCCTGCTTGTTTCAGTCCAAGCTTCAAGAATGCGATATAATTAGTGGCTCTGCAGCCACCTCCGCTCTGTGTAATAATAACCGATGTATTATTCACATCATACTTTCCTGACTTCAACGCCTGAACGATCTGACCAATCATAAGAACCGCCGGATAACAGGCATCATTATTCACATATTTCAGTCCTTCGTCCACAGCTGTCTTATCGTTGGCAGGCAATACCTCCATCTGATAGCCGCAGGCCCTTGCCGCAGCCTGTACCAAGTCAAAATGGATTGGTGCCATCTGTGGTGCTAGAATCGTGTGTACCTGCTTCATCTTCTTGGTGAATATAGGTCTCTTATCATCCTCCGTCATTGGCAGAAGCCTATGGCTTAGCTTATCCCGCTCTTCCACCGCAGCCTTTAGAGACCGTATTCTAATCTTTGCTGCACCGAGATTATTGCCTTCGTCGATTTTCAACATAGTATACAGCTTACCACCTGCCTCCAGTATTTCTGAAATCTGATCCGAGGTTACCGCATCTAGGCCGCATCCAAAGGAATTCAGCTGGATCATCTCAAGGCAGGGCTCTGAAGCAACCAGTGAGGCAGCCCGATATAATCTGGAATTATATACCCATTGGTCCACGACACGAAGCTTGTTCTGTAGGGTCGACAAATGAGCGATACTGTCCTCAGTCAATACAGCCATGCCATAGGACTGTATCAGTTTCGCAATCCCATGATTAATCTCAGGATCCACATGATAGGGCTTACCACACAATACAATCCCCTTCTTGTTGTATTTTCTAAGGAAGCTTAAGGTCTCTTCCCCTTTCCTTTGAATATCTCTTTTATACTGCTCCCGTTCCTTACAAGCAGCTTGTACCGCTTGCTTTACCTCTCCTCTTGTGACCTGATAGCTCTCGAGCACCTCCAGCATTCGATCGACCAACTTCTCCGAGTTGTCTAGTGATAAAAAGGGATTCATCAGCCTGATATTTCGTTCCTTCAATTCATCAATATTGCAACGTACTACCTCTGAATACGAAATCACGATTGGACAGTTATAATGATTACTGGCTTCCTGATATTCCTTCTTCTCATATACTACGGAAGGATAGAAAATCGTATCAATACCTTTTTCGATCAGATTAATGATATGACCATGACAAAGCTTTGCCGGATAACAGGCAGATTCAGAGGGTATTGTTTCCAGCCCTTTTTCGTATAGCCTCTTTGAGGATGGGCTTGAAAGAATGACTCGAAAACCCAGATGGGTAAAAAAGGTAAACCAGAAGGGATAATTCTCAAACTGATTCAGTACCCTTGGAATTCCTATTACTCCCCGGTAAGCTCTCTCTAATGAAAGGGGCTCATAGGAAAAGGTTCTGTTATACTTATAGTCATACAGATTCGGCAGCTGTTCTGATGAATTCTGTTCTATACCGGCCCCCCGTTCGCACCGATTGCCTGCTAAAAAGCTCCCACCGTCCCGAAAGGTATTAATGGTTAGGAGGCAATGGTTTGTACACTTATCACAGCGTCGATTATCTGATTGCATCGTGAACTCATCCAGAGCGGCTCTGGGTAACAGAGTGGTCTCCTCTCCCTCCACATATCTCTCCTTAGCGATTAATGCCGCACCATAAGCTCCCATAATTCCGGCTATATCCGGTCTGATTACCTCTCTTCCCGTAATCAATTCAAAGCAGCGCAGAACAGCATCGTTATAGAAGGTACCTCCCTGGACAAGGATTTTCGTGCCCAAATCCTTCTCCGTTCGTACCTTAATCACCTTGAATAGGGCATTCTTAATAACAGAATAGGATAACCCCGCTGAAAGATCAGCCAGGCTTGCCCCTTCCTTTTGTGCCTGCTTCACTTTGGAATTCATAAAGACGGTACATTTTGTTCCCAGATCCACCGGTGTTCTTGCATAGAGTGCTTCCTTGGCAAATTGCTCGATGGTCATATCCAATGACTTTGCAAATCCCTCTAAGAAGGACCCGCAGCCGGAGGAGCAAGCTTCATTCAATAAGATACTATCGATGGTTCCGTTCTTAATCTTTAAGCACTTCATATCCTGTCCACCGATATCAATAATAAAATCCACCTCCGGCAGAAAATGCTTGGCTGCTTTATAATGTGCAATCGTCTCAATCTCCCCGATATCTGCGTGCAGAGCTGCCTTTATCAATGCTTCTCCGTAACCCGTCACCGCACATTTTCTAAGCTGAACCCCGGCTGGAAGATTATCATATAATTCAAGTAAAATCGGAAGCAACTTCTTAAGGGGTTCCCCCTCATTACTGCAATAATGGGAGTATAATAGCTGCCCCCTCTCTCCGATCACCGCCACCTTCGTGGTGGTCGAGCCTGCATCAATGCCTAGATAAGCATTTCCGGTATATTCACATAGGTTCTCCTTCTCCACCTGCGCTAGGTTGTGACGAGATAAAAAACCCTCATACTGCTTTGTATCAGTAAATAACGGTTCCAGGAATTTCATCTCATCCTTTGTCTCCTCCGATATTTGGTCGACGCGTTTCACCAAGTGACTTAAGTCCAACTCCTTCTCCTTAGCTGTAGAAAGGGCTGCTCCTATAGCAACATAGAAATGGGAGTTCTCCGGTGATATCGCCTGACTTTGCTCCAACTTAAGACTGTCACAAAATCGATCCCGAAGCTGAGACAGAAAGTAGAGTGGACCACCGAGAAATGCAACCTTTCCTCGAATTGGCTTTCCACAGGCAAGACCTCCGATGGTCTGGTTTACCACTGCTTGTAATATGGAGGCAGCAATATCCTCCTTACGGACTCCGTCATTGATAAGTGGCTGTACATCCGTCTTGGCAAACACCCCACACCGGGATGCTATGGGATAAATCATACTATGCTTAACAGCATAGTCGTTCAATCCCAGGGCATCGGTATCCAATAAGACCGCCATCTGATCAATAAAGGCTCCGGTTCCACCGGCACAGCTCCCGTTCATTCTTTGCTCTATTCCACTACTGAAATAAGTAATCTTAGCATCCTCTCCACCCAGCTCAATTGCCACATCGGTCTCAGGGATATATGTTTGAACTGCCTTACTACAGGCAATAACCTCCTGTACAAAACTGAGATTTAACCATTTTGATACGGACAAGCCACCGGAACCGGTCACGCAGGCGTATATTGGTATATCACCGATTCTTCCATAGCATTCCTTCATCAGCTGTCTTAGTGTCGTCCTGATGTCCGATCGATGCCTCCGATAATCGCTATAGATCAATTGATTATCGTCATCGAGCAAAGCCAGTTTTATCGTTGTAGAACCAATATCTATTCCAAGCTTACATTTTCTCATACCTGTCTTCTCCTAGCATCCTGTTTCTTACCTATGTATTATGGACGGTATGAGAAAATCCATGCAAAAGATATTGAAAGATTCTTTATTAATATATGTCTGCCCAATGCATTCGTTTGTGCCGAGGAAGATGCAGGCACAAACTTGGAAGACTATGATTTATGATAAAATTTCTCTGGACTAAATCAACTTAACTTATTATAATATATATTGATTATAATACATGTAAATAAAGTAAGCCTGATGCGCTTTCCTTTATACTGTATTAATTATTTGAATATTATATAAGGGGTGATATTAATGGCTAATAGAGATATTAAGAAAGAGGTAAAGAAGAAGAAAAAGGCAGATACTGGTGTATTACCTTCCTTAAAGCCGATTATGCCGGAGCCAGAAATTGTAAAGAAGACAAAGAAGAACTAATCTTGTTACGTGATTTTATTCTTCCATATACGAGGTAAGACATGTATATAAAAACACAACTACCTGTTCAGTTCTTAGTAATCTACGTCATGTAGATCCATACTAAAACTGGACAGGTAGTTTTTCTTTAATAATTGTTCTATGATGCGGAACAAGCGTTAAAACTCATCCCTCTTGTAATACCGGATTATCTCTCCAGTCAGGCTTTCATACCTTCTTCTGTGTTCTGCCAGTGATACACCATAGTTATCAAGCATATTGTTGACCAGGCATAAAATAGGTGAGGATAACTTAATCCCTCTCTTAACCAACCAATTAACCAACTTACGATAAAGCTTAAACATTCTCCATTCAAATTCCAATGACAACAATATCCTCCATTGTTTCATCGTATCACATCTCCTAATCATTAGCATTTTGATTGCAGTTGCTGTTTACTACTACATATTGCATGATATTTCCGGATTGCTGTACGAATGGTAAATTTTATTATAAGTATATTATGAACCTATTTGTCAAAATGTGCAATCAGAATTTATGACCATAGTATTTATTACCATTTAAAGACAACACTTATAAGCTCTATCCTTTGTCTACTGCTTATATATGACTTTAGCATGTCCGAAGTACATGAATTTATTCTTTGAAAGTTTACTCAAATAATGCAATGACTTCCTCGACAGAAAGTACTTTAGCAAAACGATTGTTCCAAACCTTGTTCTCTGGCAACACCTAGGAGTCTTCGAATGTTTGTGATAGCCTGTAATTCATTGTAGGGATGATTCTTAATCAGACCGTTCTGAACATCAACTACTAATAATACTGAATTCTCCATAATATTATCCTCCTAAATGTTATCCTCGACAACTTATTTGTCATTTGTTAAATCACCGTTACCGCTCACTGGAATGGAGTCCCCCAGATAGGTTGGCTCCGGTTGGATTAGACAATAGAAATAATCCTTAACTCTTGCCAGAAGCTCCCGAAGCTCTCGGTAATTCTGACCTGCATATACCCGTGGATCGGAGGCAACTCCATAAGCTTCGATCCCTAGACGGTCTGCAATATATAATGCCCGATAGAGATGATATCCCTGAGTCACAATAATAAGCTTATCTGCTTCAAAGATATCTCTAGCACGATATATGCTTTCATAGGTAGAGAAACCGGCATGATCCATGAAGATATCCGATGTGGGAATGCCTGCATCTGATGCAAAATCTTTCATAACATTAACCTCATCATACTCTAGGCGACCATGATCTCCACTCATCAATAGTCGGTTACTAACCCCTTTTTGATATAAATTAATTCCTTCCATCAGTCGATCCTCAAGCATTGCACTTGGTCGGTTATTGCTCCAGATACCGGCCCCCAATATAAGAATACAATCTACATCCTTTAAATCTACAGCCTCTTCCGGCGTAAGGATATGTTCTCTCACTGATTCTTTAACATGATGATTCAGCAAAATCAGAAGCCCGCCTCCCAGTAGGCCACTACAAAGGATTACTATAAAGACTCTTATGATCCACTTATTGATACGAATTCGTTTCATAGCAGTACTGTTCTCTTTCAAATAAACTTTTATTAATTTAAGTATAGCATTAAGTGACACATATAGGGTGTTTTTTTTACTTTATTAATTTTCTTTTCTCCTATATCTCCTACATTTCTACTAAATCAGTTGCTATTCTATCGCTAAACATATGGTCATGCTCTACAAAGACAAGAGTAGGCTGATGCTTAAGAATAAGCTCCTCTATCTGAATTCTTGAGAATACATCCACAAAGTTAAGTGGTTCATCCCATACGAATACATGAGCTGGTTCAGCCAAACTTTTTGCTAGTAGGACCTTTTTCTTCTGACCACCGCTGAATTCACTGATGTCCTTTTCAAATTGAGTTCTTGAGAAGTCTAACTGGCGAAGTACCGTCTTAAATATCGTCTCATCCAAACCGTAGTTGACAGCAAAATCCTTAAGATTTCCCTTTAGATAAGAGGTATCCTGTGATACGTAGGATACCTTCAGTCCGGGTGCTACATAGTAACGGCCAGAATAGTCTATCCTTTCACCAAGCAATAGCTTTAGTAGAGTAGTCTTTCCCGAGCCGTTTCGACCTCGAATTGCTAGACGATCCCCTTTTTGTAAGTGAAAATTAATATTTTGTGCTATCATATGGTCTTCATAGAATAGGTTTAATTCCTCTGCTTCCATCAATCGTCTTCCACGGAAATCCAAGGTATTAATTTTCAAAGCGTCTGCCTTCTCGACATTTTTTAGTAAGCTTTTTTTCTCATCAATAGCCTCCAGCTTACGGTTCTCGATTGACTTAGCCCGCTTCATCATCTTCGCCGATTTATGCCCGATTGCTCCTCGATCAGCCGGATGAGTACCTATCCTCGATGCCTCAATCTGATCTGACCACCCCTTTGCTCTTTGGGCCGCCTCGGACAATGCTACAATATCCTTTTTCAATTGCTCATTCTTCTCCAGCTCGTAATTATCCTGTCGTTCCTTATTCAGATACCAGGAAGAATAAGTTCCCTTTTGAATCTCAATATTGGCTCTGTTGATGCTTAATACATGATCGATACACTGATCCAGAAAGCTTCGGTCATGGGACACAAGAATAAAGCCCTTCTTAGTCTGAAGATACTCTGCCAGAATCTGTCTCCCCTCCCTATCCAGGTGATTGGTCGGCTCATCGATCAGCAGGAAATTATTTTCCTTTAGGAACAGGGCTGCCAGCATTACCTTTGTTCTCTCTCCAAAGCTTAGTGTCTCAAAGGGTCTATCGAGGACCTCTTCACCGACTTGAAGCTTGCTTAACTCCTTCTCAAGCATGTCATCAATCATATATCCGTTATGAGCTTGATACAACTCTAAAAGCTTTCCATAAGTCTCCAGCTGTGTTTCATCACTCTCTGCGGATAGGCAGTTCTCCATCTCCTTCTCCCACAGGGTATAGGGGGCTATCGTATCTTTGATCACAGTTCGGGTATTCAAGGTCATATCCTTAACCTCAAAGGGGAAATAACTGAAATCGACTGCGGCTGTTATCGTTCCTTTATATTCATATCTACCAAGCAGCAGATTAAGAAAGGTAGTCTTTCCCCTTCCATTTCTGCCAATGAAGCCAAGTCTCCAATCCGTATCAATCATAAAGCTGACATGCTCAAAAACATTCTCATGGCTGGTATCATAGCTAAAGGTTAAATCATTTACAATAATCTGTGACATATATATTCTCTCCTTTCCTGACAGCCTAGGTTCTCGATCGGAGGGCTATATCACTCGGGGCGTGAATAAGGCCCACAAGAATAATCCTTCCTGTGGGCTGATTAACGCAGTATGAAAGAGCAGAATTAACTACCAAAAATCCAGTAATCCTAACGGATATCATATCCGCCACAATTACATAGTCTCTGCATCATTTATTAGACAATAGATATCCCGAAGAATATTCTATTGTCAATAATCGAATCATCATTACTTGCCCGCAGGAAATAAAGCCACCTGGCTGTATCTCATCGCATATTCAAAATATCTGATTAGCAAGTAATAATCATTCTCTCTACCTCATTTCATCTTTACAAATCCTAACAACAGCTATATTAACATTCCTTTTCCAATCTGTCAATCAACAATTTAAATGCTTCGGATAACTTCCCATAGATAAAATCTTGAGGCATAATCCTGGAACAGTCTTACCTCCTCATTATAGCCTGTGCCAGCAAAGCCCTGCTTCAGCTTAACACCCCCGTAATTAAATACTTCACCGAAGGCTTTACAATCCTCGACCTCACCGGGCATTTTCTTAAGCTTTGCTATGATATCATGTGTAAGGGAATCCTTCTTTATATGAATCGGTGATATCATATTAATCAAATCTCCGAATTCCTTAATGTTGAATATGTGTTGCCGATTCGTCATATGATAGCATTGCTTCGGAGCCAGTCCTCTTGTTCTAAAGCATCCATAGGAGTAATTTGCTTTTACTTCCTTTTGAAGGAACAGGCCGTAAGCAGAGGTTTGATCCCTGGCTACAGTCATCCATTGATAGATACCACCTTCTCCGGTCTTGATTCGGTAGAAGGTTCCATATTGAAGCTTCCTACGATGTTTCTTATAGAAGGATATTTGCTCCTGCACCCGCTTCTTCTCCTCAGAACTCAGCTCTGTCAAATTAAGTTCGTAGCCAAGAAGACCGTATGCTGCGACCTCAAATCGTGTCTCCAAGGAGGTGTTGCGAAGAGTCTGATGATTGGGGCAGCTCGATACATGTGCTCCGATTACCGACATAGGATACCCATAGCTGTAACCGGTCTGAATGGCCGCCCTGCATATGGAATCTGTATTGTCACTTGCCCATACCTGCGGCATATAGCATAGCATCCCTAGATCAAAACGATTTCCGCCTGAGGAACAGCTTTCAAATAATATCCTCGGAAACCGCTTTGTCAGCTCTTTTAAAACCCGATACAGTCCCAGCATATATCGATGACTAAATTCCTGCTGTCTCTCTGGGGGAAGGGTGGAGGAATAATAATCAGAAAAAATCCGATTCATATCCCATTTGACATAGGTGATGTTCGCACTAGAGAACACTCGACTCATCGTCTCAATCAGATAGTTACATACCTCTTCTCTGGTTAAATCCAAAATCATCTGGTTTCTTCCCAGAGAATGGTCCTGTCCAGGTACCCTCACTGCCCAGTCCGGGTGAGCCAGATAAAGGTCACTTACCTCATTCACCATCTCAGGCTCCACCCAGATACCAAACTCCAAGCCCAGTTCATTTATTTTTTCAGCTAAGCCCTTCAGGCCATTGGTCAGCTTCTCTCTGTTCTCATACCAATCACCAAGAGAGGAGGTGTCATCATTTCTTTTTCCAAACCATCCATCATCCAGAACAAACAGTTCAATTCCTGCCTCCTTTGCCGCCTTTGCCTGATAAAGCAGCTTACCTTCGTTAAATTTGAAATAATTAGCTTCCCAGCTGTTCAGTAAGACGGGGCGTTCCTTATCTCTCCATTCTCCACGTACAATATGGTTGCGGATAAAGGAATGCATATTATGACTCATTGCATTCCACCCCTCATAGGCATAGGTCATTACAGCCTCCGGTGCTTCAAAGCTTTGGGTGGGCTCTAAGTGAAATGTGAAATTATGAGGATGAATTCCCTGCTGCATCCGAAGCTTGCCCATGCAGTTCACCTCCATAGCTGCATAGTGATTGCCACTGTAGATCAGGTTAAAGCCATAGCAACTGCCCTGGTCCTCGTCCGTTTTCGCTTCGCTGATGAAGAAGAAGGGGTTACTTCGATTACTTGATATACCTGCTTTTGAATCATTAATATATATTCCGGGAATTGCTTTCGTATCATGTCTCTCCATCTCTCTGCCCCAGGTTCCATGGAAGGAACTAATCCTGTAATCGCCGGGATCCAGATCCAACTGGGTACTCATAATTCGCTTTAGCTTGACCGTTGTATCGGAGTGATTGATTACCTTAACACTTCTGGTAATCACATTACACTGATCAAATACACTATAGGTAAGTATTAATGTGATATTATATTGCTTTTCCCACAGTTCCACCTCGAGACTGGTATAGGCATTCATATTCTCATCCTCAGATATCTCCTGATAAGCTGAGGGCAAGGTCTCCAGGGGCTTCTTGTGTCTTAATAGCCTCGCTTCCTTAAATAGAAAATCACAGGTTGCATTACCATCTTCATGGATCAGCTCGAGAAAGGCTTCCCTGATATCTCCCTTTCCATAGGAGGACATCTCAAGGCAGACATCCTCCAGACCGAGCTGGGGATACTCCTTGGAGTACCCCAGGGAGGACCCGGAGATGAAGCTTGTCTTCTGAATTAACGGTTCATATCCGCAGGATAGATCGATGGTCCGACCATAATAGAGATGCTCCAGATGACCGGAGGGCATTACCCGAAAGCAATAGGTGGTATTTAATGTATCCAGTATGAATAAATCCTTAACTCTTCTTATCATGATAGCTTTTCCTCTCCTTATGGTCTGACTATATCTAGCATATTTCTCTATGATAGTCAGTACCTAATTCTTATTCTTCCATTATCTTTATGGTAAAATTGCTGCTTATCTCTCCAAGCTCCGATTGACTTATGGTGAGAGTTCCTGTTCCACTCCTGCCTAAGGATCGGATATAGGTTCCCCCCATTCCTCCCTTGAGACTGATTATCTCTGGGCCTAGGAGCTCGATTGCTCCCTCTGCCTTAAGAACAATAGGTTCCTGATAATATGGCAAAATATTTCCCCTTTCATCCACTACCCTGATTCGTACTGCAGCCACGTCATAGGTATCCTCCTCGGTAAGCTCTGTTGTATCCGGCTCAAGGAGAAGCCTCGCTTTGCTGCTGGGGGCTTTCACTATTGTTTTTACAATATTACCATCACGGATTGCCTCAAAACGAAAGCTAGTTGCCTGACCTCCCCAGCTTCCGACATATTTATAATAGAGTCTTGCTCCATCCTGTAGAGTCAGATGCTCCTTAAGCATTACCCACCCCATCTTAAGCTTATAGAGTAAGGGCAGGTTATTTGCTCCATGCTCCTTCACAGCGTAAAGTATCTGCTTCATGGTCTTGGCTGTTCTATGATTGAAATGCTCCTCCCTCTCCAACAGCTCACCGATGAAATCATCAAGCAATATGGGTGGATGAGGTAGATAGCCGAAATGCTTCTTAGAAGGATAAAACTCCTTAATAAAGGTATTATTTTTATATACCCGGATGGAATCAGCATTGGTAAAAGCATAAACCTTACGGATATTGCCTGCCGGATGATCTCCTATGTCCAGAGTTGTACTTAACTCAAAAACTGTACTTTCCTCTCCTTGACTGGCATATACATAGGCTGCCAGCTTGGGATTTCGGAACATATCCATCACTCCATGATAGCAGATTCGATCCCCGCTACCAAAATCCTTATGGGTATTATAATCGAACATACACCAGCCGAAGCCGCCACAGATATCCTTATGTTCGAATAGAGCATCAAGAACTGTGGCATGTCTAAGGGCATGCTCTAAACGATGAGCCTCATCATCGAAGGTTTTCGTAGGATACATATGACCATTGAATTCCGATACAAGATAAGGAGCCTCCTTTACAGAGGTCACCTCCTTCTTCGGGCTGAGCCCCGGATTATTCCCCTGGTGTATAAAATCATTATAGGTATAGACGTCCTCCAGCAGCCTGCTATTTTGAAGATAGCGAACGCCTCCGGTCTGTCTTACCGGATCCAGTTCTCTAGCCAGTTGGTTGGTCCTGGTATAGAATTCATCATCATCCTGCGATTCATTGATTCGAACCCCCCAGAGAATAATGGATGGATGATTGCGGTATTGCAGCACCATATCACCCACTTGACAAATCGCTTTTTCCTTCCATTCCTGGTCACCGATATGCTGCCAACCTGGAATCTCCGTAAATACCAAAAGTCCCAGCTCATCGCAGGCATCTAAAAAATGCCTGGACTGCGGATAATGAGAGGTACGTACCGCATTTACCCCTAATTCTTTCTTAAGCAACAAGGCATCCCTTTTCTGCTGCCTTTTTGGCATGGCATAACCAACATAAGGATAGCTTTGGTGGCGATTTAATCCCATCAGCTTTACCTTACGATGATTTAGGTAAAAACCGTCCCTTCGGAATTCACAGGTGCGAAAGCCAAATCGAACAATTTTAACATCCTCTGGTACTAACTTTTTCCATTCATCGTCCTCCGATAATAGCTCCAGCTTGAGCAGGTACAGCATCGGATTATCCAGCTCCCAATTCTTCACTTCGCTAACCCGGGCTTTTAATTTCATGGAGGGACCAGTTACCGCGGTTGTATGGGTAAGGATAGTCTTGCCCGACAGTTCAAGAACAGAGTACCTCAGCCGGAGTCCCTTTTGAGTCCTAGCTTCGACGTTCAAAGCTCCGCCCAGGGTAATCCATAGCTCCATTTCCTTAGATGCTTCCGGTAAGGTATGCATATCTCTTGTGATTATATATACATCATCAATATATGAGCTATTCTTGACCTCAAGGGCTACCTCCCGGTAGATTCCCCCGTAGGTCATATAATCAATCACATTGCCAAAGGGCGGCAGGTTATTGCATTCTCTGCTATCAACAACAACAGCAAGAACATTGTCCTCACCAATTCTCAGGTAGGGAGTCAGATTGATTGTAAATGCAGTATAGCCACCCTCGTGGGTCATCAGGTACTCACCATTCAGATAGACCCTTGCTATATGCCCAACTGCTTCAAAGGTTAATAATATGGTTTTGTTCTGCCACTCCTCCTTACCATCGATATGCCTTCGATAGCAGCTGACGAATTGATAGATCTCTTCATCAAAATAATTGAGAGGGGTAAGGACATTGGTATGAGGGATACGAACCTGCTCAAAACTACTATCATCGTAATCCTTTGCCAGCATTTCCTCCTCATAATGGCTGCTATAATACCAGTCATTATTTAGATTAAAGCGTTCTGCCATAAGTACTCCTTTCTAGTTGATTACATCATCACTCCACGAATGAGAATCCCAATCCGTCCTCTGACGGTACTCAAACTCCGCATATAGCATTCGTCCTATCTGCTGTCTGCTCCAGTAAAATCCTCAGATTTCTTGGGATAGCGGACATCCAGGGATCAAGACCCAGTAATTTCGTCTTAGATTTCATGAAGGCTGATAGAGACTCGTAAGGAGCACCCTCCAGAAGCTGCTCTGTCTCTTCCTCACTAAAAGAGATAGTTGGTGGTACTATACTCATAGCCTCTTTATTCATAGGACAGACCTCTTGACATCTGAGGCAATCATACATGGTATGATGTACGGAGATTGGAAGCCATTCCGGAAACTCCCCAGGCATCTCATTCATAGCGGAAAGGCATCTCTGATTATCAATCAGAAACCTCTCTGGACGGATTGCTCCGGTAGGGCAGCTTCGAATGCAACGCCTGCAATTCATACAGGACTCGTTGATGGTTAGAGGGCGCCAATGCTTCTCCTCACAGGGTAGATCAGTAAAGAGGGCATCATAGGAGAAATTGCTACCCATCCCCTCAATATATGTAATATTATTCCTTCCATACTCAGAAAGTCCACTCTGTACAGCCAGCCTTTTTAGCGGCAGATTATCGGCTGGACAGCAGTGATAGCCTTCTTCCTTAAGCAGGCTATTAATTCGGTCTCTGGTTTCATCAAAGTCTGGCATGATCAGACTTATGACCTTATGTATCGATCCTTTCCAGGTCAGCTCTACCTCTGCATAAGGCGGATGCGCCAAAGCAACCAATATAATGGATTTTACCTCAAAACCTGTCTCAGGAATGTCATAATGATATAACTCCTCAACAATCCAGCGCTGAAATCCATTCAGCTCCTCCTCCTTCTGAAACCTATCCAGCTCCTCTTTCAGGGTGTTCAGCCGTTCCACCGGAATTAATAATAACCGGTTTCCATGTGAAGAAGTCTCCTGAAGCAGTCGATTAACCATATTCCTACCTCCCAATGTCGAATGTGTGTTCTATTCCCATAATAATACATTTTACATATAATATCAATTCTTTTTTCATCTTTTATCTTCTTAATCTTGATCGATAACTTGGTACAGCCTGCTGACACTTTCTGATCACAGATAGAATAATTGCTTATAGCACGTTATCCATTGCGAATCAATAAAAGGTATTCACTTGATTGAAGTGTCATAAAGAAAGACAATTCAAATCAAATGAATACCTCTTGGTTAATAATTTCTTTTCATATTAGTTATTAAGTAATTTTGGCTTATTGGTCCAGCTCATCATCTTACGAAGCTCGGTTCCGACCTTCTCTAACTGATGCTCTGCTTCAATTCTTCTCTTGGCATTAAAGTTAGGGCAGCCCACCTGGTTCTCTAATAACCAGTTGCGAGCAAAGGTACCGTCCTGGATTTCGGTTAGAATCTGCTTCATAGTAGCCTTAGTCTCAGCAGTAACAATCCTGGAGCCGGTCATATAATCACCATACTCCGCTGTATTAGAGATGGAGTATCTCATTCCTGCAAAGCCGCTTTCATTGATTAAGTCTACAATCAGCTTCATCTCATGGATACACTCAAAGTAAGCACTCTCTGGTTCATAGCCTGCTTCTACCAAGGTCTCAAAGCCTGCCTTCATAAGAGCGGTAACACCTCCACAGAGAACAGCCTGCTCTCCAAAGAGGTCGGTCTCAGTCTCCTCACGGAAGGTTGTCTGAAGCACACCGGCTCTTGCACCGCCTATGGCGAGTGAATAAGCAAGACCCAATTCATGTGCTTTGCCTGTTGCATTCTGATGAACAGCGATGAGGCAAGGAACACCGCGTCCCTCCTGATATTGGCTTCTTACAGTATGGCCGGGTCCCTTCGGAGCAATCATTAATACGTCTACATCTGCGGGAGGTATAATCTGACCGAAATGAATGCTAAAGCCATGTGCAAACATTAACGCATTACCTGGCTCCAGGTTCGGAGCGATGGATTCCTTATACATCTTAGCCTGCTTCTCATCATTGATTAAGATCATGATGATATCAGCCTTCTTTGCAGCCTCTGCTGCTGTATATACTTCAAAGCCAGCTGCTTCTGCCTTAGCCCATGATTTGCTGCCTTCATAAAGGCCGATAATTACATGAGCTCCTGATTCCTTTGCATTCAGTGCATGTGCATGTCCCTGGCTGCCGTAGCCGATCACGGCGATTGTCTTTCCTTCTAATAATGAAAGATTACAATCCTGTTGATAATAAATCTTAGCCATTTCTAAATCCTCCTTATATGTTATGGAGGCTATTGGTCCTCCATTATTTAGCCTGCCTTGCAGGTTTTTCGCATTTTATGTAGTATGAATTGAAAAGTACTCTTAAAACGTAAGTTGCTTCGTTAGGTTCCCTACTTGATCGAAGCTGTTGTATGTAATATGATCCGATTAATCGGAAAAATCAGCGATATCACCAGAACCTCTGGCAAGACCTGTGATACCTGTTCTTACCAATTCCTTGATGCTATAGGGTCCAAGCAGGTTGATAAAGGCATTTATCTTCTCCTGATTACCGGTCAGCTCTATCATCAGGGATTCTAAGGCTACATCCACAATCTTTGCACGGAAGATATCAGCAATGGACATAATGGCCTGACGGTCCCCCTCAGTTGCAGTAACCTTAACCAAAATTAGTTCTCTTGTTACTGATTCTCCAGGCGTCAGCTCCTTGATCTCGATCACATCCTCCAGCTTTAACAGCTGCTTTCTGATCTGCTCCAAGATCTGATCATCACCATGCGCTAAAATTGTCATTCTTGAGATGGCAGGGTCTTGCGTCTCTCCAACTGTAAGACTATCGATGTTATACCCTCTTCTGCTGAATAATCCCGCTACCCGGCTTAGAACACCGGCAGTGTTATCAACCAGAACCGAAAATACTGCTCTCTTCATTGCATGCTCCTCTCCTGTGTCCCTGATTTTATAAGAAAAGCCCGTCACCACAGGACACTCTGTAATGGGGCTGCTGTTGCTGTATAAAAAGTAAGTTTATTAAGTTGTATGTTATTGTATCAACTACATTTCCATTTGTCAAGTACCGCCGACTGGCTCTTTGCAGAAAATTTTTATTGGTTTAAATCATTAAAGCGCATGCATAAAAATACACAAAAAATGACTAGGAATTTATATCAATACCGTTTGAATACGGTACTTATATAAGCCCCTAGTCCATTATATAATGATGAACAATCCAATATTCCGAATCAATCCTGTTTTTAAGAAACCATAGTGCAGAAGAGTTATGCGACGTTCCAGAAAGCTCTTCTCCGGCAATCTGGCAAAATTGCTTATAATCTCTTTATTATGTTCAGAAAGTGTATCTCCGTACAGCTCTAAAAACTCCTCTGCCTGTAGATACAGTGCTTCCAATGCTTCTCTCTGTCGTGATAACTCTAGGATCCGGTTCTTCACATAAGCAGTAAATCCTACGTCTCCGACCACATTTCCTCCATGCTGCCGGTATAGCAAAGTCCCTTCCTTTACAAAACCTATTTTGCCATAGGAGGCTGCTATTAATGCAATCCACCAATCATGAAATCTCGCCTTCCTTGGTAACGGTCTGCTTAAGAGTATTCTCCGAAGTGCAGCATTTAACATAACGGTGCAGCCAATCAGCTTATTCTCCATTAACAGGTGCCCCAGATCCGTACGATATGGATTGAGGTGGCCGGAGCAGAAGAAGGAGCGATTTAGGACATTTAAATCCTGATCCACAACAATAGCATCTGTAAAGACTGCAAGAGGTGTCTCCTTGCCAAATTGCACCTCCATATGCTTCATCCGCTTAATGGTGATAGCCGCCTTATTACTATTCCAGACATCGTCCTGATCGCTGAACATAACATAGTCCGCTGTAGTTTTCGATAGTGCATGCATGAAGTTCATCAGATGTCCCAGATTAGACGCATTTTGATATACATGAACCCTTTCAGGATACCTACCCTCATAGCTTCTAAGAATAGACACTGTGTTGTCCTTAGAGCCATCATCATAGATAAACAGCTCCACATCCTGATAATTGGAAGCAAGGATAGAATCTATCTGTTCACCCACGTATTTTTCACCGTTATAAGTAGCCATTATAATTGCTATAGTGCTCATATCGTACCTCACTTATCCGTGTGCCATGAATATTATGCATTCGTCCAGTAACTCTTATTCATGCTAAAATGCTTTACCATTTTCATCGACAGAAGCCGGTAACGAAGACCAAATTGATAACCCAGGAATTTAAAGCCGCTACTTAAAATCAGGTCAGGGATCAATAGGAACTCCTTCTTCTCGATTAGATAATTTAAGGTGTTCTTAACCAGTCGAATTCCTTCCGATTCCGATTTCACTCCCTTAAATACCTCCTCATATTCCTTATGAGATACTCCAAGGTCAAAATTGCGGGTGAATTGCTGGATATAAGAATAATTATGGCAATGTAATACCTTTGCTTCTGCCACATAAGCAACCCGATAATCCGCCCGAATCATCGAAGAAGCCATTATCATATCTTCATTAAAGATTGTCTTATCCACAAAGCCACCCAGCTTGGTGTAAACCGAATTTCGATAGGTTGCACATACATCAGAGCAGAAAAAGGTTTTTATACCCAGTTCCTCTATGTCCTCCAGTGATTTCACCCTGCTTTGCTTAGGATAATTAAAATGTCTGGTATATCGTTCTACCAATCCTACACTCTCATCCGCCAGCTGCCTAGCGTAGGTCGCAGCGACCCAGGGATCCGAATATGGCTCCAGCAATCTCTCAATCAGATGTTCATCCACTGGAATAGCATCCTGAGTCATAAACATCAGAATATCTGCACTAGATAGGGATGCCCCGAGCTTTCTTGTCCCACCATGGTCAAAATCCTTCTTATCCACCGGTATCACCGTAATATTAGAGCCTTCAATGGAAGGAAGCTTCTGCTCTTCCCCTTCCTGGTCAATGGTATGAAGAAGGATAACCCGGTTTGGTCTTACCGTCTGACGATACAGCATCGTCAAAATACGGTCAAGCTTAGCATCCGAGTGATAAGTAGGAATAATTACATCTACCGTGTAATCTATATTAATATTATCTATTTTTTCCGTTGTTGTCTTAGGTTCCATTCTCATGTCCTTCCTCAGTGAAGATTATTGAAGCACTTAATAAGCAGATTATACCATAAATTTCAAAAAATTAAACTCCCAAAATATAAAGATAAGAATTACTTAAGATATTTTTTAGATATCTTACCATTAAATATAGCTTCTGACTCCTGAGTAGCGGTGGACCCTTCTCTTGTACCCAAGATATACTATCCTGCTAAAGAACAGCTGAAGTATACTAATCGCAAAGAAAATAGCTGTTGACAGCTGCCAGTCCCCTGTTCCTAGTACCTTGATTATTAATAGCACATACAGAATACTCCCCAATGCAGCAGACAGAATCCAGGATAAGTGATTCTTCTTAAGGAAACATAACATGGAAGCGATCATATTGCCAACTCCGAAAATTAAGATCGCGGTTATTCCGTATAAAAATCCCCTGTCAACTGATTGGTTTGATAACCAGGCGTGAGAAGATTGTATCAAGACTCCGTGCTCCTTGCAAACCAGTTCACGTCCCAAGTAGACAGCTCCGATTGCCAGTAGCAAATCGTAATAACCCAGTAAATATAATCTAACCTTTAAATTCATAATAATAAAAACCTCCCTTTGCTAAACACTACAGAGGATGAGTGTGAAGATGATCTATCCCTCACACTATCCCCGGTATATGGTCCTTGTTACATAGGTATAAGCACCTACAGTAATTACAACTAACAAGGGGTTTAAATATCTTCACTTTTTATCAGGAAATATTTCCCACCCTATTTACCGAACATGGAAGGATATATTCCTGTTAATTTTTTCGCCTTAGCTAAGGAAAAGTTATAGTCTCGTATATCTCTATTCTTATTCACCCTACTGATATCCTCGTAATACGTTCTTCCATAATAATCCACTGATTGGAACGATTCCATCCAAGACTCCTCATTAAAACCAGGAACCGACTTATACTGCACACTTGTATCGTTCCATCTGCTTTCATCCGATAACAAAGGCAGTACGATAGGGGCCGCATCAAGAGATAATTCTTCCGTTAAGAAAGCTGCATCCTCAGATGTCAAAATCTCTTTGTTCTCCTTCAGATAGGAGGCGATAAAATAATCCGGCGTTGAAAATGCAAAGGCAAGATAACAGACAGTAATAACTGCAACACAATAACGAAACAAGGGAAAGCTCTTTCGATAAACCGTTATAATTATCCCTGCCAGGATGAAGGTGAGAATTACCAGTGCCAGTAAAACGAACATTCTCAAAAATGTTAAATGGTATGCCCCAATGTATAGCAGCATACGATATCCAGCTGAGCCTATCATAATATAGGTGCAGATTGTCATAAGAGTTAAGAGACGTCGAAGCAATGTACTCTCCTCAAAATACGTTGTTGCAATTAACATTAGGGTCACATTTATCACGGCTACCGCAAGTAACTCAAAAAATCCTCGTCTGGCATACTCTGCAAAGGTATACCCCTCTGGTAATGAAAATAATCCGTTACTAAACAGATACATGATCTGTAGTCCGCAGAAAATGACATATAATAAAGTAATCAGCAGTATGACAGTTACAGCAATAGAGGAAGCTCCCTTCCTTCTAAGCTTATCTTCCCTTCCGACCTGTGCAGCTGCTCCACACAGGATACAATAGCAGGAGAAGAAGCCAAACAGAGCCAAGATTAAAACCTCTATTATGTCTGCAGAGAAGATATGATCCGTAAATTTCTTTGTCATGTCACCGAATATCATATCTGCTTGGGAAAGTAGCGCTATAAGTATCCAAAGTATAGGAAGCGATATTAGAACTCCGACAAGGATATTGCGAGTCTTATCGTTACGGAACAGCTTTGTTCGCTTCATGAAGCCTATTCCATCAATAAAGGGCATTCCGATGGAGGCGATGCCCTGAAAGAGCATACCGAACATTTTGCCAAGATACTTCTGTATATCCCAGCCACTCACCTGATGTAACTGATGCAGCAGGGATAGGTTAAGAAGACAGATACTTAATATATAATTGATAGACTGCAGCTTACCGCTGGAGGTCATTGCCGAGGAAAGACCCGCAAGCAATGCGCCTAGATAGTAAAGATATGTCCCCTTCTTCATCGGAAGCTCGAATTTCTTCATCACTAACTCTAATATACTAATCATCACCGTAGTAAAGAATATAACATTAATTCCTGTACCTGCCTTATAAAAACTCAGGGTAAAGAAAGCTCCGAAAATCAGGCTCACAAGACCTGTTATCTCGAATTTTTGGCGCACTTTATCAAGCAGGGGTGATTTCGTACTGAGATTGACACTCACGACTGCTGTTTGGATCTTCTCCTGAAGCATTGCATTCTGCTCCTCTTCAAAAGAAACGATATTTTGTTTTTCCATTATTAATTCATTCTCCTTTCATTTCCTGATTAAGATTATGGTTAATTCGTTTTCTTTTCATAAAACTTAAATCCATTGAATGCTCTGCCTAAAGGCCATAGACCTTACCCCTCTTCATCGACATATTGAAGAATATCACCGGGCTGACAGTTTAAGGCTTTACAAATTGCCTCCAATGTACTAAATCGGACAGCCTTTGCCTTATTATTCTTTAGAATCGAGAGATTCGCCATAGTAATATCCACTTGCTCTGCCAGCTCTGTCAAACCAATTTTTCTCTGTGCCATTACTACGTCTAGATTAACAATTATCATGTGTGGCACCTCCTAAATGGTTAGATCGTTTTCTTGTTTATAGGTTACTGCTTGGTCAAAGACCTGGGATAGAACAAAGGAAAATAATCCGGCAATTGCAAATACTGCAACCAGGACGAGAGCCGCCGGTGTAACAACAAATAACAGCCTTGTAAGCATCATTAAAGCAATACAGAAGGAGCTTACTCCCATTCGTTTAAGTGACCTGACATTCTCTCTTACAAAGGGATCCTCTTTAATAACTGTCTTAAAAATTGTGCGAAGCTCCCATACAATGATTAGGGCAAAAACTCCGGCAATGAAGAAAATAATGCAAAAGGGAAGATAAAACTCCCGAAAGACCTTGAAGTATTTTCCTGCCTGTTTAAATAACAATGGTACTGTGGCACAGGTAACAATCCCGGCATAAAACATAAAATCCAGTATTAATTTCGTTAGCCTGACCAATGGATTCTTACTCATAATGGTTATAACCTCCTACGCGTTCACAAATTCTCAATCTTCAACAATATACCTCCTTTTTGTTAGTTTGTGCCGAGGAAGACGCAGGCACAAACTTGGAGGTGTGAATTATGCCTTTCAATAATTCACATTATTATCCTGAGGCTAATATAGCACAGCAAAAAATGAATGTCAATAATTATTTATTGTTTTTCGATAAATAATTATTGACATTCAGTGCTATATTCTTCCATCTCATTGTGCTATAATTTCATATATCAATTTAAAGCACTCTAGCTTATTCGCAAATTATAAAAAAAAATAATGTTCGAAAGGACTTTGATTATGAATGCCAAAAAAGCTTTTATGTTTTCCTTTATCATATTAATAGCCTTTTTATTAATCGCTTGTAACTCACAGGATAAGAATAACACTCCGGAGATAAAAGCAGTATTTACTTTTTCAAACTTAACGGATGATGATTTTTCTTATATTGGAACCAGTAATGTAGCAAAAGAAGATTTTAGAAAAGTGTCTTTTTCCCTCACTGTAAAAAATAGTGCAAACCTACCTGCTAGAAAAATAAGCATTCCTGATATAAAAGATGCTATGAACTCCTATGATATGAAACGATATTGGTACGGCCAATATACTACCATGGACTCCCCTGCTGAAGATGCTGAATACATCTATGATATTATGTTTTTATCTAAGGACTTAAGGGAAGAAGAAATAAAAGACATGTTTAGGGATCGGCAAATATTTGTTACTTGGACAGATAAAGATAAGACAGAAGAAATGAGAGCGATCAACTTATCGGATATAATATCCTTTCAGTAAGCTCTCATTCTTCCTAAGTTGTGATATATATTTTCTACTGTTGCATCGTATCTTGTGCAAGATTAGCCTAGCAGCTTCCTTACCAAGGCAACCGCAGACCTGGCATCCTCGGAATAGCCGTCTGCTCCAATCTCCTCAGCATAGCTATCCGTAATCACTGCTCCTCCTATAATCACTTTAGCCGTAAGACCTTGAGATTTTACTTCCTGGACCACGCGCTTCATCTCAACCATAGTAGTAGTCATCAAGGCTGACAGTGCAATAATATCAGCCTTCTCCTTAATTGCAGTCTGAATGATTACCTGTGTAGGCACATCCTTGCCAAGATCAATTACTCGATAGCCATAGTTTTTAAGCATCAGGGTGACCAGATTCTTTCCGATGTCATGGATATCTCCAGCAACGGTTGCGATTACGATTGTTCCCTTAGTGCTCTCCTTCTCATCCTTCTTAAGTAGTGGCTCAAGATAATCAATGGAAAGCTTCATGGTCTCCGCTCCGGCTATCAACTGGGGGAGGAAGTATATCTGCTTATCGAAAAGGTTACCTACTTCATTGATTGCCGGAATCAGGGTCTCTTCAATCAGCTTCTCGGGGGTCGCAGCTCCTAACTCCTGCTTAACCAGTGCAAGGATATTCTTCCTATTCCCCTTCACAACAGCTGTATAGATCGCCTGTCTGTTATCCGAAGGCTGACTTGATGCGTTGCCTTCCTGCTTTGAAATCGAGGCATGCCTTTCTGTCTTCGTTGCTCCTGCGCTTTCTAAGGCTTGTGGACCAGCTGATATGGTGGTTGGCCGACTTGCAGCACGTTCAATATACCGTCCTGGCGCATCCTCTACGGCTCTTAATAGATCTGCTGCCAAGGCAGTATTCACCAACAAATCCTGAGAGGGATTGGCGATTGCCATCGTAAGTCCTGCCTGTATCGCAAAGGCTAAAAAGGTACTGTTAATGAACTGTCGCTCCGGAAGTCCAAAGGAGATATTAGATAAGCCGATAATTGTTGCAATTCCCAGCTCCTCTTTACAATAGCGGATTGTCTCTAAGGTCTCTAAGGCAGCATTCTTGTTCGCTCCGACTGTAGTAACCAGACCATCGATGATAATATCCTCTTTCGTTAACCCAAGCTCATAGGCTCTGTCTATAATCTTCTGAATAATCTCTTTCTTCTCCTGAATATCCTTAGGCAGCCCCTGATCGGATAAAGGGAGCAGAATGAACATCGCACCGTATTTTTTCGCGATTGGAATTAGCCTTTCAAACTTTTCCTTCTCTAAAGAGATTGAATTGATTAAGGCCCGTCCGGGATATACCCTTAGTGCCGCTTCGATCACTGACACATGGCTAGAATCAATGCAAAGTGGTAGTTTGGAGGCTGCAAGAGCCTCCTGCATCACCGAAAGCATAACCTCCTGCTCATCAATTCCGTTCATTCCGACATTAACATCCAGAATCGCTGCTCCAAGCTCCGCCTGCTCTGTTGCCATCTGTGTCACGATATCAAGCCTGCCCGTGCGAAGCTCTGCCTGTAGTGCTTTCTTACCGGTCGGATTAATTCGCTCTCCTACAAGCAGGAATGGTCCATCAAGAGGGATCTCCACTGTATTCTGCTCCGTTGTCAATGCCCTGACATGGTCTGTTCTCCTCTTTCTGGGCAATTTATCGATGGTTCTATCCACAAGCTGCTTCATATGCCCGGGTGTCGTTCCGCAGCATCCACCGACGATATCTGCGCCAGCGTCAATCAACCGTTCCATATGGTCAGCAAATTCCATTTCATCCATTGGGAAATGTGTTACTCCGTCCACCAGCTTAGGAATCCCGGCATTGGGTTTTGCCATAATCGGCACATAGGCATACTCCTTCATCTCACGAATTATTTCAAGCATCTTGTCCGGTCCGGTGGAGCAATTGATTCCAATGGCATCCGCACCCATGCCTTGAAGCACGATAACGGCGGTCTTAGGGTCTGTGCCATATAGGGTCCTATGATTCTCATTATAGGTTAAGGAGATAATGACCGGCAAATCACAGGTTTCTTTCACAGCAAGCAGGGCCGCTCTACATTCCTGCAAGCTCATCATGGTCTCCACTACAATAAGGTCAATACCCATAGGAATTATATATTTAAGCTGTTCCTTATATACCTCCACCAGCTCTTCAAAGGACATGGACCCCACCGGATAAAGCTGCTCACCGGTCATGGTGATATCCGCTGCAATATAAACCCTTCTGGTACTGCCTGTAATCTTTCGGTATTCCTCCACAGCCTTCTTCGACAAATCAACCAACCCATGATTTATCTCTTCCATACGCCCTTGAAGGCCGTATTCGGTAAGCTTAATGCGATTTGCAGTAAATGTAGGTGCAAATAGAATATCGGAGCCAGCCTCAAGAAATTCTCGCTGAAGGTCAATGAGAACCTGGGGATTTTCAAGCATCCAAGCCTCCGGGCTCACCCCCGTGGGCATTCCACGCTTTTGTAAATTGCTTCCCGTAGCACCATCTACAATTGTAATCTTAGAGCTTGTTAAAGCCATGAATTCCTGCCTTGTCATATATCCATCCCTTTCTTACTATCAAGCTGTTTATTCTAAAATATCTTTTCCATCAGACTCACTCTATTAAATGGTAACATTATATAATAACCATCCGCAACAGGCTCTAGTAGCTTAATCATCTCCCTGGCGATTTCAGCTCCGACCTCCTCTGCTTCGTCTCTGGTCATATCCGGGTGATAGCGGTTCATAATCTCCTCCGGTACATTAATTTGTGGCATCTCATTCTTAATGAAACGGGCATTTTTATAGCTTACCAAAGGCATAATACCACATAATATCTTAGTATCTAGCTGCTCTTTGAAATATTTAACCCTTTCTACATCCTCTTTTGAATAGATCGGTTGGGTAAGAAAGAATTCTGCTCCTGCTTCTATCTTTCGTTTCATCCGTTCAACCACCTTCTGGGGAGTCCCTCGATTATGATTCAAAGCTCCGCCGAAGCTGATCGGGTCCTTCTCAAAATGCTCCACATTCATTTCTTTTACATATTCCATCAGCTGAATGGAATTATGGTCGAAGACACCGGTGGTGGATACCCTGCTTTCACCGGGTACCGGGTCCCCGGTAACTAAAAGCAGATTACGAATTCCATGGATATAGGCACCCAGTAGGGTAGAACGCATGGAAATCATATTCCGGTCACGGCAGCACATATGAGGCATTACTCTTAGCCCTGTCTCCTCTGCAATCTTAATACTCATTAATACGGAATCTACCCTACTTCTTCCCATGGGAGAATCGGCAAAGGTTAGGATATCTGCTCCGTTGTTTTTCAATACATGGGCGCATTCCATAACCCGGTCAATATCCGCATCGTAGGGCGGATCCAGTTCAACCGCAATCACCTTCTTACCGCTGCAAAGAAGTTGAAGGAACTCATTTTCCTTTACCCCAGGTTTAACATCATATCCTCTGGCTCCATCCCTTGTTGTCAGGGAATACTGATTGTCCCCAATCAATTCTACCAGCATTGCGATATATTCCGGTGTTGTACCGCAGCAGCCTCCGGTTATGGTAATTCCCAACTCCGCAATTTTCTTCATATTACTCGCAAAGTATTTGGCATTATCCATGAATACCATGCGGTTTTGAAGCTGTTCCGGATATCCAGCGTTTGGTGCTACATACAAATACATATTTTCAGGAAGCTTCAATTTCGTAAGCAGCTGATGCATATGTCCCGAGCCTACTCCGCAGTTCAGACCGCAGGCATCGACACCATTAAGCTGACTGACCTTGTCCAGCAAACGGTTGGCGTGAATCCCTGAAGTGCTGTATCCGTTTTTGTTTACAGAAAAGGATGCCAGAATAAATATGGATGCCTTTTTCTCCTTAATGTAGGGGACTAATTTTTCGATATAATAGGTATTGGGAAAGGTTTCAAAATGTATTCCATCCATCCCCTCCTCAATAAAGAGATCACATAGAAGCTTATATTCTTCCAGAACCTCTTCTTCCTTCGTTTGGGCATTCTCTGTAATCGGGCCAACATCCCCGAATATCCAGATAGGCTTCTCACAGGTCGCAGGAACAGATTTGACCGCCTCTCGAGCAATAGAACAGGCTGCCTTAACGACTCGGATTTGCTCTTCCTCTGCGCATTGCAATACCCCTCGATTGGCCGCAAAGGTATTGGTTCTAAGTATTTGAGCTCCTGCCTTGATATAATCTATATGGATCGACTTGATAATATCCGGAGAAGTTAGGTTTGCCTTCTCTGATATGGCATTGGTCTGATTCATAACACTGCAATAATAGGTACCCATCGAACCGTCCGGAAATACCCTATGTGTCTTTAAATACTCTCTTAATTCCATGAACCTTTTGTATCCCTCCCGAGCAAAATCTTATACCAGTTTTATACTTTATTGTATTAAAGTGCAATTTTCACTATTATATATCATTCCTTTTCCTATCACAAGTCTTTTAAGAACTTTTTCGCCTTAGTTATCTGCAAAACGACCGGGAGCCTTCCCCGAAATCCTACATTATGTATAGCTAGCCGTGAAGAGTAACAGCAGGACGAATTTGACCAATGATTTTTATCTCGATTGCTTTTCACAATACAATCCATATGCTATACTGACAAGGATGAGAATTGTTTTTGATAATGCCTCATAACTATCTCAAGAAAAACGGAGTAACCATGACGAAGCAAAAGCAAAATATATTAATAACCCTTGCACTTCCACTTACAGGTATCCTGGTACTGTTGGAAAGAGACAGGATACTAGCTCTGACACATTATTTTCCATCCTGCTTTGTTTACAGTAATTTTCATATATACTGTCCTGCCTGCGGAAATACCAGAAGCATATCCTCTTTACTGCAAGGTGACCTCATTGCCTCCTTGCACTACAATATTACACCTGTGCTCCTACTTCTCCTAATGGCTGCAGCTTATTTTGAATTTGCCTTCGCAAGCTTTGGGAAGCCTATTAAGCTGCTTCCAAGAAAGCTTTGGTTTTATATGGTCCTGATAGGTCTCTTGGTTATTTACTATATAGCCCGCAATTTATCTCCTGTTCTGGCGATTTAGGATTTATGCAATAATATCAGCTTCTCAGCTATGTTACAATGTTGTGAAGCATGTATTCAAACAGGCTGTACCTTCCTATGGAAGTGTACAGCCTGTTATCGTTTTCATATGACTACAGCCATTGAATATTTAATGTCTAATCTTAAAAGGTAGTATCAAAATTCTGCAGCAACTCCTGATACAGTGATGAAAACTCTGGATTTGTGAATACTATAATAACACAAATCACTACAATAATAGCTAAGACAATGGAAATTGAGCTGAGAACGATTCCGGCAATAGCCAGGTTTCTACCACCTTTTCTATTCTTTACTACTAGAATACCTAATACCAAACCTGCGATAGCAAGCGGAATAGCGATGTACCAAAGGCAACAACTGAGGAGTATACCAAGGATACCACATATCAGTGAACCTACAGCCATACCATTGCTCTGAGGTTGGTCCGGTGTCTGGTACTGCTGATACTGACCGTATTGATATTGATTGTTTTGATATGGGTCCTGGTTGTATTGCTGATATCCCGGTTGCCCGTTCTGTTGTTGATCTGGATTCCCATCATTAGATTGGTTGTTATTGTCGTATGGATTATTATAGTCTCCCATGTCTATTCCCCTTTGCTTGATGTATATATAGCCATATATCAGTATATATATGCCTTGTATGTTAAATTAATCCTACCACATATAGACATCATATTCAATACCTATTATCTGCACAAAGGGCCCAACCTATGAGGAATATTATCTATAACTTTGCTTGATTAGCAGTCAACATACCGGATTACTTACTTGATTTCTATTCGTTTCGGTTCATCCACTATCACATTGTCCTTCGGTAAGTTAACCTCTAAAACACCATTATGATAGCTTGCTGTGATGTTGTCTTTTTTGATTCCAGGAATATGAAAGCTTCTGCAATAGGATTGATAACGCCTCTCCTGCCTTACATAGTTGTCCCTATTTTCTCTTTTCTCTTCGTTATGAGTTGCAGTGATGCTAAGGGTATCCTTGTCAAGATCGAGTCTGATTTCATCCTTATTAAAACCAGGTAAATCTGCCTGCAGTAGATAGCTGTCACCCTTATCAATCACATCGGTACTAAAGCTATCAAAACGGTTAAGTCCGTTTCCAAAGAAGTCATGAAATACTCTGTCAAAAAACAAAGGGCTTGTTGCTTCAAATAATGCTGGTCTTAACATAATAACCACTCCTTCTAATATTATTTTATTGTTTGCTTTTACCCGGAACATAGCTTATGGCTATGTACCATCCTTAGATCTTGCTATATCTGATCTGTTTGTAATATATGTTATACATCTTATATAACAATTAATCAATATACTATTCATAAATAATCTGTAAAAAAATTATAAAGTTACCTTACTTGTATTCTTATTACAGATCTTTGCTACTCTTACTCATAGATAGTTTCTGATTATTCTCCTTCTCATAGAATCTGCGGGCAGTTCTGCGTTTGCAATTATTTTATTCATACATAGTTTTTAATCATAGGAGGCATACTAAAAAAGGAAGCTCGTATTGCTTCTCACTTGCATTACGAGCTTCCTTAAGATAATTAATCGTTTATTATGTGTTACCGCTGGGTCGCGGCTTTGCGGTAGAATGGAGGTTAGTATGTCATATGTAGCTCCGGCTATAAAAGAAAAATTCGAAACCCTGTCCGTTGATCTAAAGAACACAATACTAGAACGGGATGTTAAGCTTTATACGATTCATGATCTTATTAACGTGCTTGATGATATTGTAAAAGAAGCAGAGAACGAGGATAATTAAACAATAGGGGTTATCGTTCTCAACTAAATTGCTTTTCTAGCAAATCATAAATTGTGTCTTCAGGTGCGGGTCTACTCAGAAGGTAGCCCTGCCCTGAACTACAGTCATGAGCCTTCAAAAACTCAAGCTGATCCTTCGTCTCAATGCCCTCTGCGACGACCTCAAATTTCAAATCATGAGCAAGCCTCAGAATATTCTGGATTAATAAAGTATCCATTCCATCCTCGTTAATAGCCTTAATAAAGCTCTTATCAAGCTTAATTATATTAATCGGGAATTTCTTAAGGTAATTCAAAGAGGAATAACCCGTTCCGAAATCATCCAAAGCAACACGTATTCCCAAACGTTTCAGACGATCAAGGTGCTTTATAACCGTATCTACATCTGCTATATTCGCAGTTTCTGTAATCTCGATTACCACCTTGCTATAATCCACCTCTGCATTTGCTATTATCTGCTCTAGCTCTATAAAATTAATCTCGCTGGTAAGTGTTTTTCCCGAAAGATTGATCGACATAATGATATCAGAAAAGCCTCTTTGCTCCAGGCTCCTTTTCTGCTCCAAAGCTTTTGTCATAATCCACCGCTCAAGCTTATAGATCTGACCGGATTCTTCGGCTACAGGAATGAAATCACAGGGTGGGATAAATCCCTCCTGAGAATGGACCCAACGAATCAACGCCTCCAATCCAATAATTTCTTCCTTCTCTAAATCATATTGTGGCTGATAATATAGTACAAATTGCTCCTTATCGATTGCATATTGAAGATTGTTGATCAAGTTCATGTGCTTGAAATTCTGTTCACTAATCTTCTCCTGGTAGAACACAAGGCGATTCTTACCTTCCCTCTTTGCTTCATACATGGCAATATCCGCATGCTTTAACAGGAGATTAGAATCCTTACCATCATTTGGATAGGAAACAGATCCAATGCTCATGGAGATAAAGAATTGATAATTCTCTATGGACCAGGAATTGCTAATTCTATTCCGAATTGCTTCTATGTATTCTTGTAAATCCTCCTTGGTCTGATGATAGGATAGGATTGCAAACTCATCACCTCCGAGCCTTGCTACGAGGTTTGGCTCTTTAATCTCCGCTCGCAGGCAATCGGCAAAATAACTTAAAAAGAAATCCCCCATCTGATGGCCCAGAGAGTCGTTGATTGCTTTAAAATTATCGATATCAATATAGGTAATCATAAAGCTTCTTAATCGCTCCTGCATAATGCAACGATTAATTTCACTTTCGAACATAGTTCGGTTAGGGAGACCGGTCAGAGTATCATAAAAGGCTAGGCGCCTAACCTTTTCTTCACAACGCTTTCTATCATTGATATCTGTTCCAAAGGTTATAAAGTATCCGGTATCTATATCTTCCATAGGAGTAATATAATTACTGTTCCACAGAATATTTATAACGGATCCATTCTTTGCAATAATTGGAATTTCATAATTACTAATCTGCTTTTTCTCTCTAACTTCTTCAAGTATCCTTCTCAGTTTAGGATGGTTTTCCGGATCTACCATAAGGTCCATCCAAGGTGTATTCTGTATATCCTCAGGCGTATAACCGCTTATCCTGGTAGAATAGGGGTTAAAGCTAAAAATACTATGCTCATCGTGAGTAATAATGAACACGGGTGCCTCTGTTAAGATCTTTTCTGTCAGCTTTTTTTGACTAATAAGCTTGGCTTCTGTGTTTTTCTGCTCCTCATGAGCGATCTGAAGCTCATCATATGCCATAACCGTCTTTTGCATCTCCGCTTTTAAAAGAAGCATTCGGTTATAAATCAGGATATATACTATAAAGGTCATAATAAGGATAAAAAACCAACCTTTGTAGGTTTGAAAGATCTTATATCCCTCCTCATCCTGTATAATTCGAGCTAATAGTCTGTCCGATAATAACACCCATAGGATGCCGAAGATTGCGTAAATGGTAGAAATTGACACCGCTTCATTACTAAGCCCAGACCTAAGTACATCATACATTTTCTTAACAACGTTATGACGTCCCAGCTTTTCCCTGTGCATAACACACTCACCTGCCTTCGCACTTCTAGTTACTACCCATTAAACGAATATGATAGTCCAGATTATGTAATTATTATACGATATGCAGTATAAGAATGTCAAATTTTATCGTAATTTGTTGTCAAACTCTTTTTAGGCCTCGTCGGTCAGCAATCCAATCTTATGCATTACCTCAATAAATTTATCGGTCTTAATGGGCTTTGATGCATATGCCTCACACCCCAGCTGAAAGGCCTCATGAACTAGCTCTGCCTCAGATAAGGCAGTAGTAATGATTATCTTAACCCGTTTCTCAGGAAGAATAAATTTCTTCGTCTCAATTTCACGTATTGCTTTTAGAACCTTGACACCATCAATCTTGGGCATCATGATATCAAGGCAGATTAGATCGTAAGGCTTCTTCTCCCTCATAGAAATCATGTATGCATCAATTGCCTCTAGTCCATCTACAACAACATCGCAATCACCATACTGAGATAAGAATGTACATAAAAACTTCCGACATGCAAAGTCATCCTCTGCGATTAGTATTTTTAACATCGTTTATCCTCCTTACAATCGATATCCTTCAGAAATAATTCGAACTGAAAGATTAAATGATTAATATCCTCCCAAATAGTCTGATAAGCACCCTTACGCGCATTAAGCTCTATCCTAAATGCGATATCCTTCAGCTCCTGAGCCTCCATTAATCCAAATTGCTCCTTGATAGAATGAATCATATCCTCAACTTCCATATAATTATCATTCATAATCAATAATACTAGTTCATTCAGTAGTTTATCTACTCTCTTTATTACTGTCCTAACATCATCCCTAGGCTTGGTGCCATAATTACGAACAAATTCCACCTCGCCCTTTTCATTGATGACCGGAATTTCACTGAAGTCATCGTTACTATTTTTCTCATAGACATTATTGATCAGCTGCTGCAATTCCTCTATATCAAAAGGTTTAGCTATATATTCATTCATACCACAATTTAGGAAGCGTTCCCGGTCACCCAGAAGAGAGAATGCTGTAACTGCAATGATTGGTACATGATAAACTGCATCTTTAAGGGAGGTTTGACGTTCAAGCTCACGAATTTTCTTTACTGCCTCGACACCGTCCATGACCGGCATCTGAATATCCATTAAGATAACATCAAAGTGTTGACTTTGATATGCCTTCAGAGCTTCCAGACCATTACCTACAACCGTAACCTTGTAACCCTTCTTCTCTAGCATCCGTGAAAGTACCTCCTGATTAACCGGGTCATCTTCTGCTATAAGAATACGAAGCTCGAGCTCCTGCCATGAATTTACCAAAGAGGACGCTTTCATTTCCAATCCTTTACCAATCATAAAAGGGAGACAGAAGGAGAAGGTCGTGCCTTTTCCCATTTGGCTCTCAAACCAGATCTTCCCCCCCATCATCTCAACTAGCTGTTTACTGATTACCAGTCCCAGTCCTGTCCCACCATGTTTTCTTGTATAGGAGGCATCAATCTGGCTAAAGCTTTTAAACAGCTTGTCTCGATCTTTCTCGGATATACCAATTCCTGTATCCTTGATGATAAATTCTAGCCAAATACTCTCAGGCGTCTCGGAGTTTTTCTTAATCTGGAAGGTAACCTCTCCTCTTTCAGTAAATTTAATCGCATTATGAATTAGATTATTTAGTATCTGACGTAAGCGATTGGGATCTCCGTATAGATAGCTCGGTAGCTCACTGGTAAAATCATTTATCAGCTCTATCTTCTTCTCCATGGCTCTGATTCGATGAATTTTATACACTTCCTCAACCAAGGAATGCAGATCAAAATAGGTATTGTTAATCTGAATCTTGCCAGCTTCCATCTTGGAAAAATCAAGGACATCATTGATAATATTCAACAAGGAATCGGCACAGTTCCTTGCTGTATTAAGATTATTGCGTTGCTCCTCGCTTAAGCTGGTCATCATAGTCAGATCAATCATTCCCGTCAAACCGTTAATCGGTGTACGAATCTCATGACTCATATTGGCAAGAAATTCTGATTTGGCCTTATTCGCTGCTTCCGCTTCTTCCTTAGCCTTTATCAGCTTTTTCTGGCTTTCAAACAAGGTAAGCTCTGCCAATTTGCGATCGGTAATCTCTGCGATTATGATAGCGCACATCTCATCGAGCGGAGCAAATACTGAAATATTAAACCATCTACCGGTAGCCGTATTCTCATACTCATAAACTGGTAGATGATCAAAGCTTCTTCTCCTCTCAATTACCGAATTAATTCTCTTTAGTAGATCAAGCATAAACTCAGGATACACCTCGGATACCCTGTGACCGATCAAAGTTGCCACTGAAAAATTCAGCATCCGCTCTGCGGAATGATTCGCCTCTACTAACTCTAAATCAATAATCTGGTTCCTATCGGTAATAGACTTTAGTAATATGAAGGCATCTGACATATTCACAAATAAGCTGTGATACTTCTTCTGGCTTTCACGGATTAAGCGTTCTGTGTTCAAACGCTCCGTCATATCTCTGCATATAGATAGCATTACCTTTGAACCGTTCAATTCAAAAAGCTGACTATTAACCTCTACCGGAATTCTCCTTCCATCCTTGGCAACATGAACAGAATCATGGACATAGTGCTCTCTAGTCATTAGATTATATCCGATTTCCTCCAGCTTGTCATACATCTCCTCAGATACAATATCATTGATCGTAAGCTGGACTAACTCATCCTTTGTATAGCCTAGCACCTTACAAGCCGCTTCATTTGCTTCAATAATCACACATTTATTAATCCCCTTCTCATAACGATGGAGAATAATACTATCTGTTGCATTTTCAAAAAGCTGTCGGTATTTTTCTTCACTGTCCTTCAGGGCTATTTCCCGATGAATCATCTCAGTGATGTCATCCACAGCTAAAATGACATGCTTTTTTCCATCAATAACAATAGGAACAAAATTGATCTTGAACCAGGGTGATATTTCCTTATTATCAACGATGAAGGTATGCTGAAGAATAATATCATTACAGGGCTCATCATTTAATATAACCTTCCAGACTCTTCTCCATATTTCACACATCGCACAGTTGGCACTATAACCACAGCCCTTTTCTAAGCTATTTATACAAAATAGCCCTTCTCCAAACCTCTTTCCTACAACATCCTCCTTAATATGTAGCATATCTTTTATAGCTCTGTTTGTCTGCCTGATTCTTCGCTCTTCATTAATCAATACGACCCCAATGGGAATTGCATCAAAAGCCACTGCCAGATTATTTCTCTCGTTGGTGATCTCATCCTCCAGTGATTTTATTCTAGTAATATCACGAAATACAATAATCACTCCGGATAACTCCTCTTTAGAGTCCAGTATCGGTGAATAGCTGGCTGACAATACACGGGTATTCCCATTCCTTGTCCTTGTGGCAGTGTGATTCTTTAGACCCACCTTATCCAGCAGCTTAATAACCTCACCGATTGGATTATTAATTGGCTGTAAAGTAAGATGATTCACTAAGGAAAGAATGCTGTCAATATGCTTGCCATAGGCCTCCTGGTCACTCCACTCAGTCAGTTCCTCGGCAGCAGCATTCATATAGCTTATGCATCCGGCTAAATTAGTGATGATAACTCCATCACCAATGCAATTTAAAGCTGTGACCATATACTCCTGATCTTTCAAGATCCTATTTCTATCCGGCACTCTAATCTCATTCCTTCCTGTTGCTTATTCTTTACTCTTAAAGCCAATTACATGGCTACCTGTTAACTATTTATATAATGAAGTCTGCCACATTGATAATCAAACTGATGTTGCCATCACCGAGGAGGGTACATCCAGAAATTCCATGAATTTTTCGGATTTTTTTAATATAATCCGGCAAGGCTTTTATTACCACCTGCTGTTGGCCTATTAACTCATCCGCAAAGATACACGACATTTTGTCATCCTGCTCAACCATTATAATGATCCCCTGAGTGATATCAGCTATCTCTGTCTCAACCTGATAGACACGATGCAGTCTTAGGATGGGATAGCAATTACCGCGTACCATGAGCATCTCATTTCCATCCGGATCAACGATAATATCGGAGGCCATCGGACGGAAGGATTCCTTGATTGTCATCGTAGGTATGGTGTATCTGGCTTTGCCTACCTTTACATTCATACCATCAATGATTGCTAAGGTTAGCGGAAGCTTCAGGGTAATCGCAGTTCCTATCCCTTCCTTACTATCTACGAAAACACTCCCCCCAATCGCTTCGATATTCTTTGTAACAACATCCATACCGACACCACGACCGCTATATTCACTTACATTATCCTTAGTCGAAAATCCAGGAAGGAATATCAGATTGTAGATTTCCCGATCTGTCATTTCCTCCTGTGGCCTAGTCAAAAGCCCCTTCTCAATTGCCTTTGAGAGTATCCTTTGCTTATTCAAGCCACGTCCGTCATCCTTTATCGTTATCAGTACTTCACTACCAGAATTTTTAGCCTCCAGAGTAATCTTTGCTACTCGCGACTTACCCGCAGCTTCACGGATTTCCGCCGTCTCAATTCCATGATCAATAGAATTACGTACCAGATGCATCAAAGGATCTGATATATGCTCAATAATGTTTTTATCTACCTCTGTTTCTTCTCCAATCAGCTCCAGCTCTGCTTCCTTATTCAGATTCTTACACATATCACGAACAAGACGATGCATCTTCTGGAAGGAGGCCGCCAAAGGAACCATCCGAATCGACATAACAATATCCTGCAACTCGGTTATATTCTTATGTAATTGGCTGGCCGCTTTATAAAATTCATCTAGCTCCAAGCTCTCTAACTCTGGGTTCTGTGTTACCAAAGCTTCTGATATTACAAGCTCACCAACCAGATCCATTAGTCTGTCGAGCTTAGCAACATTCACGCTGACGATGTTCTGGACAGCAGTATTATAAGTAGAAACATCCTTTTTTCTGACACCGGTATTACTTTTTATTTCGGGTACCTTAATTTCACACATATGAGGTGATAGAGCAGCCTGGTCTGTCCCCTCATAATCACTATCCTCCGATAATTCGGACAACTCCATCCTCTCAAGAAAGATAGTCTTTTGAAAATACTCCTCCATGTCCTGATAAGATTTGTTAATCTTAAGATATATCGTAAAGCCCTTCTCCCGAATCATCGTTATCGTCTCTGGATTATCGATAATATCATATGGAATATATTTAATATTATCCGTGAATTGCTTGAGATTATGAATCACCGAATAAGCTCTTATATTCTCCATCTCGCAACCGTCTTCAAAGAATAGTACAGCTTTATAATAATGTAAAGAGGAATCGGATAATGGCTTGTCCGGGATAATGTAGTATTGAAGCTTCTCCTGTGTGGCAGATGCTGGTTCTACAATGGTTTCCCCATTATACTGTTTCTTTAGGTCTCCTAGAAAAGCCTTGATTGATGTAAGTAGAGCTTCACAATCTTCTGCCTCCATGTCATGATTTTGAATTTTCTCCAGCTCGAGCTTAATATAATCCACTCCGCCTAGAAGTAAATCCGACAGTACCCGGGTATCGATTTTCACTGGCTTCTGTTCCCGGATAAAATAAAACAAATCCTCCATCGCATGTGACAAATTTGCTATATTGTTAAAAAGCATCATTGCGGACGATCCCTTTATCGTATGCATGATGCGAAAAATTTCATTCATCGAATTATCAGAACAATGTTCTGTTTTCTCTATATCCAGGATACAATTTTCTAATTGCTCAATGTTGTGTAGTGTTTCAAACAAATACATCTCCAGCATCTGTTCATTGCCACTATTCTCTAACATATTCCTCCTCCAATCAGCCTTCCTGTCTACTTTTTTATTCCTTCCAGTACAAGGTCAACTGCTTCTACAGCCTTCTCCCTCAAAGAGAAGCTAAATCGGGATAACCTCCACTTTAAGCATATACCGCGAATAATCGAAGTTATTATCGTAGCGATATCCTCTGCATTTAACGTTTCCCTCACTAAGCCATCCTCTTGCGCTTTTACTAACATCATATTCAAGTAGCCAACTCGGTTGAAATAGATGTCCTTTGCTCTTTGCTCTAATACAGAATCTCCATTTATAGTATCATAAACCTGGTAAACAGATGTAATCTCAGGATAATTCTCATAATAGACCATAAAGGACTTGATGTAAAACCGGATTGCTTCCAGCGCATTTTCATTTTTATCTAATGCAGTATAGAACATATCCTTATCATAGAGGGAAAATCGCTCTAAAACCGCATAAATCAAGTCAGTTTTTTTCGGATACAGCTTGTAGATTAACCCTTCCGATATGTTAAGTCTTTTCGCTATTTCCTTTGTAGATACATTGTGTATTCCGTTCTCATTGATCAATTCAATTGCATGCATGATAATGTATTCTTTTCTTTGACTTGCATCCAGTTCCATATAATAATCTCCGTTAAAAATATTTTATATGGTTGATTATATAATTCCTATCATTGACTGTCAACGAATGCATAAAGCTGTCAGAATTCCAAGGGTGGTACTTGGAGGAGGATTGTCCTCCTCCATATCCTCTATAAATATTTTCCGAATTCATTATCATTTAACTTAATTCTGCCAGCTGTGTGGTTGTCAAGACTGTCTTCCATTAAGCTCTTATTACTCCCTTTGCTTCTACGCTCCAGCATCCTAATTACTTCCGGATTTAAATTATCTTCCAGTTTATAATTGCTCTCTGCTCCTTGTCTTTTTAGTTTAAAGCGGTAAACCTGCTCCTTTAAAAGCTCAGCCTGACTAGATAATTCTTCACTGGCCGCAGCACTTTCCTGCGAGGTAGCTGAGTTTGTCTGAACAACATTGGAAACCTGAATAACTCCTTGATTTACCTGAGCAATTCCTGTTGCTTGTTCATTGGAGGCATTGGATATATTAGCCACCAGATCAGCCACCTTGGAGATGTCACCTACAATCTTAGAAAGTGCATTGGCAGTTTGATTCGCTATCTTTGTACCACCATCCACCTTCTTAATGGAACCTTCAATCATACCCGTTGTTTCCTTTGCAGCTTTTGCAGAGCGGGCCGCAAGATTTCTTACCTCTTCTGCTACGACAGCAAAGCCTTTTCCGTGCTGTCCTGCCCTTGCCGCCTCTACCGCTGCATTCAGTGCAAGTATATTCGTCTGAAAGGCAATATCATCTATCACCTTAATAATCTTTGAGATATTATTGGAGGACTCATTGATCTCATCCATGGCCTTGAGCATTTCCTTCATTTGCTCATTACCCGTATTGGCATTCTCCTTTGCTGCTTCTGCCAGGGAATTCGCCTGATTTGCATTCTCAGCATTCTTCACCGTCTGCACAGAGATTTCTTCCAGTGAGGAAGACAACTCTTCAATAGCACTGGCCTGTTCTGTAGCTCCCTGAGATAGGGCGATGCTGGCTTCGGATACCTGTCTTGAGCCGGATGCTACTTGATCAGCCGCAATATTGATATTGGTCATGATACTGTTCAGATTATCCGACATTCTTTGGAATGCTCCTGCCAAAGCGCCAATCTCATCCTTTGAGCTAATATCCAGATCAATATTTAGATTACCGTCCGCAATCAGCTCAGCAGCACAGGATAGCTTCCGTATCGGCCCACCGATCACTCTGCTAATCACAATTCCTAATATAACTGCAACCAGCATTCCTGCTGCAATCACAATAATCATAATTAATATTGATCTTTGAGCCGTAGCGGAATTTTGCACTGATTGAAGTTCTGCCTCCGCTACCTTTAGGTTTACCAGATTATCAATTGCTCCCTGTTCGTTATCAGCGCTAACCTGCATCTGATTGGTTAACAGTTCATAAGCCTCCCCATCCCTATTCTCAAGACATAACTGAAGCAATAGCTCGAGGTCAGCTGCATAGGCGGCTCTGGTACTTAAAAAGTGATCATAAGCATCTTGAATCTCCTTTGTATTGATACTTGTCACAAAGGCATCACATAAGGTATTCAATATCTTAATATCCTCTTGAATCCCCTGATATAGCAGTTTAATTTCCTCCTGGTCCGAAGATAAAATCATGTCTCGGTTGATTACTCGTACATCCTGAAAGGTCCTTGACATCTCAGACGCCTTAGCAATCGGTATTGTAATATCCTTATATAAGAACGTATCATTGTCATCTATAATACTAATATTTCTGATTCCTATACCACCAACGATTCCTGCAATGAAGGCCACCAATACAAAACACAAAATAAGCTTTGAACCGATTTTCATATTCTTAAACCACTTCATACTGTTCCTCCCTTATCTACTTAAAGTATACCTAAAATATGTTCTGCCACATCATCATAAAGAAGCTTCTCACAGTCAAGCAATAGCTTTACCTCGTGCCCGACCTTACCAATTCCATATATGTACCGATTGCTTTGTTTACTGACCTCCGGAGGGGGTACAATATCATCCTCCGGTATACTGATTACCTCTGATACGCTGTCAACAATCAACCCCATAGATACCTCCTTGATATCTATTACAATGATACAGGTACGTTCATTGTATTCACGGAATTCTTTGTTGAATCTGAGCCTGACATCCATCACGGGAATGATCTTTCCTCTCAGATTAATGATACCACGAAAATATACCGGAAGCTCAGGCAGCTCTACTATCTGTTGAATGCCGATTATTTCTGTCACATGCTTGATCTCAATGCCATAAAATTCGTCATTCAAGGCGAAAGTCAAAAACTTTCCTTTCTGTGTATCTTCCTGTTCTGTTTCATTCGGTTCGACTACGTCCGCCATACTATGTCTCCTTCTTCTCATAATGTTGTAATAGCACCTTTAACTTTTGATTTACATAATTTTACTACACCGTGAGTTGTAACTCACTCATCTGGAAATATTATATAGTTTTTCCTTAATATTTGTCAACCGCTATGTTTTTTTGTCGTATAGAATATTTTCATGGGGTTATGCTATATTTTTTGTCATGTACTTCCACTCATCAATATGCTAAAATAATAAAAAACTTGTGGTGCTATACCTATGGCACAATGATATACTCGAAATCACAAGTGGATCATGCTGAGCAAGAAAGGATACTGTATTATGATGAAGATACTTGCTATAGGAAATAGCTTTTCTGAGGATGCAACTACATATTTGCATGATATAGCAAAAGCAGATGGTAAGGTATGCAAGATAGTTAATCTTTATATTGGAGGCTGCTCTCTGGAAACACATTGGAATAATGTTATAAATGATTCCTCCCTATATGCATATGAGCTGAACGGCTCCAATACCGGGCAGATGGTCTCAATGAAAGAGGCATTACAGGAGGAAGAATGGGATTATGTAACCATGCAACAGGCCAGCGGTTACAGTGGTATGTTGGAGACCTATTATCCTTATATCATACAGCTATCGGACTATGTTAGGCAGCATGCACCCAAGGTCACCCAGCTGCTACATCAAACCTGGGCCTATGAGATAGATTCCCAACATCCTCATTTTGTACATTACGACAATGACCAAAAGAAAATGTATCAGGCAATTGTCGAGGTGTATCAAAGACTATCCAAGGAATTATCCCTTCGTGTCATCCCTTGCGGTGATGTGATCCAGGCCCTTCGTTCCCATCCTCTCTTTGATTATGAAAAGGGTGGGGAAAGCTTATGCCGGGATGGTTTTCATATGAATCTAATCTATGGAAGATATGCACTAGGCGTAACCTGGTTTGCTCACTTGTTTGGGCAGAGCATCCGACATAACTCCTACATGCCACCAGTATCTGGGGATATTACGCTTTGTCCTGATAAGCTAGCGTTAATCAAGGATACTGTGATGCAAACCCTAAGTTATTAAACCCCGGTATTCATGAGAAGTAGGCACAAACAGAACAAAGGATTGCCAAGTAAAAAGCCGGTGGCTTGTCATACAGTTTGGTAAACTGTATCGACAAAGCCACCGGCTTTTATATTTATCATGAAATAACAATACTTTCAGTGGGAAGTTACGAGACACATCCACTATAGGTTTAATTATGCTTTAATTTACTGCTCGGTCGTCTCGCCGAGCTGTACTTTTTTCCGTTGTCCGCTTATGTATAGTCCATACATTCCTACTGCACCGAATAGGGAAAGTAGGAAGATAAGGGTCCATATATAATTTAATCCAAGCTTCTCAATGAAAGCTCCTGCAATATAGGTACCTAGAGCACCTCCAATGGACGAACTCAGTGATCCGATTGCATTAAATCTAGCACGGAAATTACTGGGACTGTTATCTGCCAGATATACTCCAAAATTCGTTACCATCAGTATCTCGCCTAGCGTCCAGATAATCGTCGACACGATGAATAGGGGATAGGAATGAATAAAGCCCAACATACCGAAGCCAACCGCGTAAAATAATCCGGCAATTCCCATGTTAATCAGTGGTCGAAAGCGGTTTGTGAGGGCAGTAACCCCCACCGTACAGAATAGTACCGTAAAGGCATTGATACTCATTAATACCCCGAACTTACTCGCACCACTACTACCGAAGACATCATCTGCAGTTAAGGGCAGAGCAAAACGGTGCTGAGTATAGATAAAGCTATATATGATATATACGATCATAAATAGAGCAATGATAGGTCGCTTAAGCAATGCCGTAAGAATATTCCCCTTCTCCTCCTGCTCCTGTTCCGTATAAGCGGTTTTCTTCAGCTCATCCGATTTGACCTCCTTAATATTTCTCCAGATTAGAAATAGAGCAATGAATGAGGTTAGGGCATCGCCGATGAAAAGCAGAGGAAGGAAATTATTGAACAGATAACCAGCTACAATGGGACCTAAAGCCACACCGATATTAATGCCCAGATATTGCAGGGAGAAGCCTGCCTGTCTTTGATCAGGTGGAAGAATATCTGTAATAATCGCATTCATCGAGGGCCTTACAGCACCACGAAAAAAGGTTGATATTAACAAAAACGCCACAAGTAGCTCCGGATCCTTAAGAAAGGCACAGGGTAATAATGACAATGCTGTTCCTGCCTGGGCAACCAAATAGGTTCTCTTACGCCCCCATTCATCGGCCAGCTTACCTCCAATCAAGGAAGACGGAATTCCAAGTAAGGAGCACACCATAACTATAAAACCAGCTTTTTCTACGGAAAGACCAATTTTTATAGTAAGATACATGGTTAAAAATGGTACTACAAAGTCACCGAACCGGTTAATCACTGTCGTTCCGAACATAATATACATGTTCTTCGGGAGTCCCTTATAAGTGTCAAATAGTCTAAACTTAAATTTCATATTTTCATCTCAATTCTTATTAATCTGAATATACGGGATACAAAAGGTTCGCCGTTATATTCTAATGTACTTCATTTGTGATCTGCTCCCATCACTATTAAAGCGGGAGCTTCTTCCTGCTAAAGTACCTTATGATATATGTTAAGAGAGCTCTCAGTCACATGGACTCCTACTAATGGAACAATTCTTAAAAAGTGCTCTGTCTTCATATGCCTGTCCAGAGCTGCCCTGTCTTCCCATTCTTCAATCATCGTCAATACAGTAGCATCCTGTTCATCCTGGTAAAGTTCGTATGCAATGCATCCGTCCTCTTCTCTTGTCTTGTCCACTAACTCTTGATACATTGCGATAACCTCTTCTATCTTCTCACTCTTTACTATGTTTTTCGCTACCACTTTTATCATCTCTCATTTCCTTCCTTTCTTTATTCATTCGTACATGTAATTCCCTAATTGCTATAAGCACTCCTCAGTTTCTAATCAGCAGCTTCATTGAAACCGCATGCTAAGGCTGGATAATAATGGGGGTCCCTATGGGGCAATGCTTCCATAGAATATCCATCACCTCATTGTCAACAGCAACACAACCGGCTGTCCAATCGGAACCACTTCCCATACCATGTATCATAATCTCACCGCCCATAGGAGTATTCCAGGGAGGCTGTGCAGAGCGATTAATCGCATTCGCTATCTGTCGGTAGGTATCCGTATCAATGAGCCCTTCCTCCAGTGCAGTAGCTGCATCCTCTTCATTAGGATAAGATACGCCAAGGGAAAGATAGAACCTGCTATAGCTATTTCTGGTACAGACATAATAAGTCCCCTCCGGAGTTCGCCCGTCACCCTCTGAATGCTTGTGTCCTTCCGGTGACCAGCCTAATCCTACAGGATAGGTGGCATATAGCCTATCACCGTCCCACAGTTCAAGAAGCCGCTCACTTTTCTTCACGATAATCTTCGGAGCGATTAACTCCTCCACATTGGAAGAAGCTGTCAGTAACTGTGACTCCCTCGGTTGCGGCGGGGAAGCACTCAATAGATCATTCCGTATATAGCCTTTATGATTCTCGTATTCAACCTTGCTCCAAGCCCCTTCTTCTGCCAAGAATATCACCTCTATTCCATACTTCAGGGATACAAGTATCTCTGCTTGGGTTGATGGAGCTTCCCTCATTCGCACTCCATCTCCGGTAATATACATATACTCGATTTCGTCTACCGGATCGGACGAGGTATCTTCGGTCATCAACAAGGCCTCCTCGGCCAAAGCATCCTCCGCTAAATCAACCATTTCTGTACCTGTATCTTCTTCAGGCGTTACAGATACCATAGGAGATTTAGCTTCTCCCTCAGAAGTAACTAAATATTTCTGTCTGCTACAACCTAATAAAAGCATGCTAAGACCAAGTAAGGCCACAACAAAAGACAGCCCTTTATATCTCTCTCCCATTCCAGACCTCCAATCAACGCTTTACGTCAAGTATTGCCCGTATCAACACTTCTTAACAACTGCCGCTGTATAGTAGCACAGGAATCCGATATAATTCATTGATGATAATTATCGTCTAGTCAGCAGGAAACCTATGGATAAAGATTATGAGTAAAAGTCTAGCACAAAATATGGAATAAGTCGAGAGAAAACGAGGCTATGATTTCTTTCCTATTTTAATTCTCAATTTTATTCTTAATTTTCTTCTTTAGCTTAAGCGATAAACAGTCATGATGCTTGTCATTTTTTACCAACATCTCATAGGCTCCTATCGTGCCAATAAATTGGGTAAAACCAAACACTCCTAGTGCTAAGCCCAGAAAGACAAATGAATGATATTCCGTCCATTCGATATGTCCTTTCACAGTAATACCAATAATAAGGATAGCAACCACCATTAAAATGGTACAGGGAATAGCAACCACTTGATATTTTTTCTTGACTGATCGATACTCATTTATTAGTTCTTTCATAAATTCATAATCAAATAGCAAGGGTTCTTCTCTCATTATTTTATAGTCTTCTTGCTCTGCAAACATCCCCAATATCATCACACCAATCCCCAAGGCAACACATCCTAAGATTCCTAAAACTCTCCAACTTGTATTAGCCTGGAACATAACATAGGGAATACCCCCTAATGCCCAAAACAGATAACCCAAGCTTAGATATTTGTTTACTCTTTTCATATTACTAAGATATCCTCTTGCCAGTTCCTTGCTTACATAATATCCCTTTTCATTTGTCCCCTTTACTAGACTATCATCTTTTAATAAAAAATCAGTTGATACTTCAAAAATATTGGATAATTGTAAAAGCTTCTCTGTTTCTGGAAATCCTTGATTATTCTCCCACTTACTAATTGCCTGCCTGGTTGTTCCTAGCTGTTCAGCCAGTGCTTCTTGTGACAGTCCTTTTTCCTTCCTCAGCTTAAATATTTTTTCTCCAAAATTCATGATTAACTCCTCCTGTAATTTGATATACAGATATTATCAAATCACGATGTTATCTTCTATCTCTCATGAAATACACTTTGTTAACTTCAAGTTGCAAATACGCAAAAGCCTTTACATTTCTACGACACATCAGGTTGGAGGATTTTACCATACTTGGATCAATTTGTCAAATATCCACCTGCATGGGTCCTTTTCGTTTATCAGGGCCTATAAATTTCTGCAAATAAAAAGCATAGCTGATTGACTATGCTTTTCTACATGATATTAAATTCTAATCATTATTCTCCAACCATTCCATCACCGTCTCGGTCATCCATATATTGATATAACCAATGGTCTGAATAAATCGGCATTTTATATCCGGCAGCTTTCGCTTCCGCTATCGTCACCTTGCCATTACCGTTAGTATCAACCTTCGAGAGATCATTTTTCTCTTTACCTGCATTCTTATTATCATTCTTACTAGGTGCTTTTGTTGATTCTTTTGATGATTCCTTTGTTACTGCTTTTGTTGATTCCTTTGTTGGTGCCATTGTTGCTTCCTCTGTAGGAGCCTTTGTAGGTGCCTGTGTTATGGATGCGTTGACTTCATCTGGATCTACATTGTCAAATTCATCAACTATCTTATTCCCTTTCAGCACATATTCATATCTGTACCTAGATGGGATCTGTGTATCGGTATCAGGATAAGTAATTGTTGCGACAAATTCTTCAGCCCCTCCGGCATCCCGTATCACCTTCTCCATGTAAGCCTGATTGCCATGCCTGTTTAGGGTGCTGTTCTGGGGTGTGATATTATAAGCATTGGATACTCCACCCAAAGAATCTGCTATAACATGACCTTCATCTAGATCTTTCCGTTCCACACCGGGAACCTTAGCTTCATCTGCATAGTATCTTCCATTCGAATTGACTGGTTCCGAACTGTCATCCTGAAGAATGATCTTATCTGCTATTACATATACCAATTGGCCATAATCGTTTGTTAAAGCCCAGTATTCTCTATCGCCAAATCCAATATCAACTGCAACCTTAGGCTGTCTTTCACCCGATAGACTTCCGCCGTCTACTTCAATAATATCATATGTATTACCGTCATATTCGAATGTATTATCGTGATATTCGAAGACTGACTTGGAGCTGTCATCTTCAACAGGCTCCTGGGTTAGTGCAGCCGTCGGTGTAATGATTTCGGACGAACCTGTTATCGTTTCGGCTGGCGGCATAGTGGTGGTCGGTATTTCGGTCACGATTACAGTGTCATTCTTTGAATTATTATTGGATGTATCCTGCGTACATGCAATTAATATAAAAGCTAATAGAAACGTGACTAAAATACCTGTTCTCTTCTTTTTTCTCATATTCTCATCTCCTCCGGGTGCCATTATAGCATGAATATTCGGCAGATACACTGGAGGATAATGGCAATGATTGCACAGAAGCAATCATACCACCCAATATAAATGTGGCGCTTATACACCTTCTTCTGAAGTCGGTTCTGGCTCTAATGTTAGTGGTGTGCACGATCTTAGCACAAGCAATTCTATTTCATACATATTTTCTACATTGTTTTCTGTATTTCTTTTAATATTTCATTCTGCTTTTTGGTACTTCTGAATATATCGACATAATAAGCTGGAACAAGAATTATATACGGGATTGTAAAACTCAAAAAATAACTCTTAAATCCTCCAGGTGATAGGGGGCTGAATATATTTATTACCGTAGCGGTTCCCATTACCAGCACAATGGTAATAATATATTGAAAAATAATTACCAGCAGCGGACTGAAATTGCTGATGAACTTATACAGTGAAAGCACACTGCAGGATATTGTTACAAACCAGAACATTATCAGCACATTTACATTATTGGTCTCGGTTCCAACAATAATATTGACAATGGCACCCCCTATCGATATGCAAGTATATGCACATCCTATCATTATTCCAAGTTCTTTCAATTTAGCTTTCATTTGACGATACCTTCTTTTTACCTTTCATCTTTTTAACGTTTCATCTTAATAAGATAATCATTAAAACTCTTTTTGTAGCTTCGATTAATATAAATCTTCTCACCATTCTCAAAGGTTGCACATATTTTCATATTTACTTCGGGCTTCAATTTAATAATTTTATATATATTGACAATATAGGATTTGCTCACTCGTACAAAACCATAGTCGGTTAGCATATCTTCCAACTCAATAAGTGTATTATCGATTTCCAGAACATTATCTTTCATATAGGCAAATGTTTTCCTATCAACACTTTCAATATAATATATTTTGATTATTGGTATACTTACAGTTTCATCATCAAATTTTCCCCATAGGATTCGCTGCTCATGATTAAAAAAGTTTATTACCTTCTTTATCGAAGGATTCATTTTTGAATAATATATATCAACATGCTCTTCCTTATCTTCGCTTTGTTTATACAGATTAAGCTTTATCATTTTTACTCCGTTACAGTATTTATTTATTGATAAAATTCATTATTGCTGATTCATATTCTTCTGCATGACTTATGCTTCCTTCAATATGAGGAATATCAAAACGTACAAGTTCTTTTTCATCACTTGCTATATTATAATAAAGATATTCTACGTCAGATGGTAAACACACTTCATCCTGCTCTGAAAGAATTACCAGTGTCTTGCAGTTATTATCCTTCATCTTCTCAATTGTATCGCCTTCCTTGAAACTCATCTTGTCGAAAATCTTACTGTATAAGCTTCCACAACCAATGAAGTACTCTGCAGAAATTTCATCCATTTCGTAATTTTCTATAAACATATATTTAAGTGTTAATTCCATACCAGGAACAGGTGAATCAAGAATAATTGCATCAACATTTTCCTTTGCATGCTCTGTTGCCGCATATAAAGCTACTGTTGCGCCACCCATAGACTGACCAAGTACATAAACTTCTTTCGCATACAACTCTTTTTTTACATAATCTACAAGGCACTCAACATCACTCTTTTCTTTGATACCAAATGTTACACACGGATCTTCACTATCGCCCGATCCACGTTGATCATATGTAACTGCATTAATATTGTTACTTAAGAATATCTCAACAATAGGAAGTACGCTGTTTCTTTCTCCTCCTGCACCATGTGCGATAATAGCATATCTGTCATTTGCTTCATGTGCCATATAATATGTGCCATGAATGTTTACTCCGTCTTTTCCTCTAACATTGAAGTCTGTTCCTTTATGTTCCTTTAAGAATTTGCTATAATCGTATCCCCAAATCTCCATTTGTTTGAAACTGTTATCTTTTGTATCTTTATCTTTGTTCTGATATAACACACCATCTCTTACCATTTTACCTACGATAAAACTCCCGATTGCACTCCCCAAAGCAATAAATATCAAAAGCGCAATTACTACTGTTGTTACAACTTTCTTTACTTTTTTCTTTTTGCTATTTACTTCCATCCTAGTCATTTTCTCTTCCCCCTACTTCTTTTTTATTTGTTTTATTATATGAACTATAATACAAGTCAGAAAAAATTTGTTAAAATCAGGAGTAAGTTGCACGTTATGAGGACTAAGTTACACTATCCTTTTGTTCTTTTTATTTTGAATGGAATAAGGTTTATTATCTCATAAAAAAAGGCAATCGCATTGTCAAATATAAAGTCACCACTTTCGTATTACTAATTCTATTATATTAAAAAGACATACAACTATCAATTCTGAAGCAAAAAAAGGCTCATTTAATTGAATCCTCCACGATTGGAGATTGGTAATTTTGTTTGCTGGATAATCTTCCCATTGCATAAAAAGAGGATTTCGCAAGCCGTTTCACGACCTACGTAATCCTCCATTATAAAGTGTCTTATTTGAACTTACAATCGTTACTTTTCTTAGAACTTACTATCGTTTCTTAGAACTTACCAGCGTCTGCTGCTTCCTGGATCGCTACCGCTACAGCAACCGTCATACCTACCATCGGGTTGTTACCAGCACCGATTAAGCCCATCATCTCAACGTGAGCCGGTACGGAGGAGGAGCCTGCGAACTGAGCGTCAGAGTGCATTCTACCCATAGTATCAGTCATACCATAGGAAGCAGGACCTGCTGCCATGTTATCAGGATGAAGTGTTCTACCAGTACCGCCACCGCTTGCTACGGAGAAGTACTTCTTACCCAGATCAATACATTCCTTCTTGTAGGTACCTGCTACAGGATGCTGGAATCTGGTGGGGTTAGTAGAGTTACCGGTAATGGATACGTCTACCCCTTCCTTGTGCATGATAGCAACACCTTCTGTTACATCGTTAGCACCATAGCAGTTAACTGCTGCTCTAAGACCCTTGGAGTAAGCTTTACGGGAAACTTCCTTCACTTCTCCTGTGTAATAATCCATCTCAGTCTCAACATGAGTAAAGCCGTTGATACGGGAGATGATCTGAGCTGCATCCTTACCAAGACCGTTTAAGATTACTCTTAAGGGCTTTTGTCTAACCTTGTTAGCGGACTGAGCGATACCGATAGCACCCTCTGCAGCTGCAAAGGACTCATGTCCTGCTAAGAAGCAGAAGCACTCGGTTGTCTCTTCCAGTAACATCTTACCAAGGTTACCATGACCTAAGCCAACTTTTCTCTGATCTGCAACGGAGCCGGGGATACAGAAAGACTGTAAGCCTTCGCCGATTGCTGCAGCGGCATCCGCTGCTTTTCTTGAGCCTTTTTTGATTGCGATTGCTGCACCTACGATATATGCCCAGCAAGCGTTTTCAAAACAAATGGGCTGAATACCCTTAACCATATTGTAAACATCAAGTCCAGCATCTTTAGTGATCTTCTCAGCTTCTTCGATGGAAGCAATGCCGTAGCTGTTTAATGCAGCGTTGATTTGATTGATTCTTCTATCATATGATTCAAATAAAGCCATTGTATGTATCCTCCTTTTCCTATTCGTGTCTCGGGTCGATGATCTTTACAGCATCGGCAACACGGCCATACTGACCCTTGGATTTCTCTAATGCAGTATTCGCATCGTCACCCTTTTTGATGAAATCCATCATCTTACCAAAGTTAACGAACTGATAACCGATAATCTCATTGTTCTCATCCAAAGCTATGCCAGTTACATAACCGTCAGTCATCTCAAGATAACGAGGTCCCTTAGCTAGAGTACCATACATAGTACCAACCATACTTCTAAGGCCCTTACCTAAATCTTCAAGACCTGCACCGATCGGAAGCCCGTCCTCGGAGAAAGCACTCTGAGTTCTACCATATACGATCTGTAAGAATAACTCTCTCATTGCTGTATTGATCGCGTCACATACTAAGTCAGTATTTAAAGCCTCTAAGATAGTCAATCCGGGTAAAATTTCGGATGCCATAGCAGCAGAATGAGTCATACCGGAGCAACCGATTGTCTCTACTAAAGCTTCTTGAATAATACCGTCCTTTACGTTAAGAGTTAATTTACAGGTACCCTGCTGAGGTGCGCACCAGCCCACGCCATGAGTTAAGCCGGAGATGTCTTTGATTTCCTTCGCCTTTACCCATTTTGCTTCTTCCGGAATTGGTGCTGCTCCATGATGAACACCCTGGGTTACTGGACACATCAATTGAACTTCATGTGAATAAATCATGTTTTGAAACTCCTTTCAATATACATAGTATCGCATTTCACTTCTTACCTAACGAAAAGCCCCTTGCCTGCTTTTCGTTAATTATGTATTAGAATACAATGCTTTCATTAGTCAAGAGAAACTTTAACATACCATTGTAAATCCTTGTTAAAATTTTATCTTGTTTACGTATCATATTTTCGCATAAAAAGCTAAATAAGTCTACACCTTTTTCATATTTTTATAACAGTTAAGCCATGCAAAAGTTCCAACACGATAGGATAGAGAAGCTTTCTTATCTAAACATATCGTATTGGAACTTTATAAGGTGCTCTGCCTAAGTGAGATGTAGTACTCTTTACCTGCTTTTGTTTCCTGCCTACTAACACCATGGCTAAATTCTTGCAGAACACGACTGTAGCATATTTCCAACTATATCTCATCCTCGCTAGTATTTTTCAACAATCTCTCCGGCTTTTTTATAGATGGAAGCCTCTGGTACACATCCACGTACCATGGAAAGAGGATAGACATTGGCATTTCGTCCGATTACGGTACCGGGATTTAGTACACTGTTGCAGCCTACCTCCACATAATCCCCAAGGATTGCACCGAACTTCTTCAGACCGGTTTCTATTCTCAGCTCTCCGGCATTCACTACCACCAGACTCTTATCGGATTTTACATTGGAGGTGATAGATCCGGCTCCCATATGAGCCTTATAACCAAGAATCGAATCTCCCACATAATTATAATGAGGTACCTGAACTTTATTGAATAATATTACATTCTTAAGCTCTGTAGAATTACCGACTACAACACCTTCACCGACAATTGCGCTTCCGCGGATATAAGCACAATGTCTTACCTCTGCATCCTTACCGATTATGGCCGGTCCATTGATAAAAGCAGTAGGAGCTATCTTAGCCGATTTGGCAATCCATACATCCTCCCCTATCCTGTTGTATTCTTCAGGTGATAAGCTTGCTCCGATTTTAAGAATCTCGTCCTTTATTCTTCCAAGCACTTCCCATGGATAGGTATAACCTGTAAAAAGATCTGCCGCTATTGTTTCCCTTAAATCAAATAAGGACTTAATCATAAGATGTTCTGACATACTCATTCCTCCTACTATTATATTGTCATAGTCATTCTTTACCTTTTCTATAGGTTAGACTATGCTATTTTAAGATACTGTGGATTGGTTGATTTCTCCTACCACTTGATGGTTATTAAAAGGCTCCAACCACA